>NZ_JBNDKS010000002.1:0-1493724 GCF_050435665.1 Paraburkholderia sp. GAS333 | reverse complement strand
GATCGATCCGCTCACAAAACCGCGCCCACTTCAACCACCCGGCACCGCTTCGTTCTGCGTCGCTGCGTCTGCAGCAGAGAAACGAGATTATGAAGAACTTTCGCAGCGCCGTCAACAGGTTTTTATTACTTCCCAAACCTGCCTACTTCGCTGGAAGCCTTGCCACTGCTGGCTTTCCCGCTTCCCCGTGCTCCGGTATCCGAAGCACGAAAGAGCGAGATTCTAGCGAGCCACGCAGGCAGTTGCAAGCGTTATCTGAAGTTTATTCAAGGTGTCTTTTCTACGCGGGCGGCATCATCTGGGAGGGGTACCTGGAGATCGGGCGCTAACGCACGGCCGCCCGGCGCACCGATTGTCCAGTCATGCAGTACGGTATAAGCGACCGCCAACAAAGTCGGCCCGATGAAAACGCCAAGGAAGCCGAAGGCTAACGCGCCGCCGAGGATACCCAGCATCACCAGGATCAAAGGCATGTCGCTATTCTTGCCAATCAGGATCGGCTTGATGACGTTGTCGGACATGCCGACAACCAGCACGCCCCACACCACCAGGAAGATCGCCCAGCCAGTTGCGTCGCCGTGATACAGCCAGATCGCTGCGGGTAACCAGACGATCACCGGCCCACCCGGCACCACCGACAAGAAAAACGTCGCCAGCCCAAGCAGCGCCGGCGCAGGCACGCCGGCGATCCAGCAACCAAAACCAGCAAGAATCCCCTGTACGAGGGCCGTGCCGAGAATCCCGTAGACGACGCCTTTTACCGTGCTGCCCGCCAGCGCCAGCAAATAATCAGCACGCTCGCCAGCAATACGCCGCATGCCGGCATTCAGCCACGCCGCCGCCCCTTCCCCGCCCGTGTAAAAGAAGAACGCAAGGATGATACTCAACGCCAGCAGCCCCAAGCCGTGTGTGACGGCAAGCCCCGCTGCCAGAATCCACTTGCCGGCCGGCGCCGCAAGCGTGTGCAACTGAGCGATAAGTTCCGAATTACTGCTCGTCAGACGTGCCCAGAAGGCCACGATGCTCGAACCAACCACCGGAATCCCATCGACCCAAGGCGGCAAATCAGGCAAACCGGCTTCAAAAAGCCTCTGCACCAGCGCAACGATGTCATGGACATGCGCACCGAATGCAAAGCCCGCATAGACAAACGGCCCGAGCACGACAATCAGAATGATGAGCACGATCAACGTGGCGGCCCATTTGCGCCGGCCACCGACCGCTGCAGTCAGCCTCCGGTAGAGACCCCACGAGCTGTAGCTGAGAATGGCGCCCCACAATAACGCGGTCGTAAAAGGCGCCAGCACCAGCAACGAGCCGCCCACGAGAATGATCAGCGCAAAAACCGCGGCTAGACGCTCGATCAGTTGGTCCGATTTCACGATGAATCTCCTATTGCGCCAGACCACGGCGACGAATTGACATATGCCAGTCAGGCGGCCACTGAACGCCGTCAGTATAGAAGCGGGGGGCGCCCTCGGGGAGCCTCTTATATCATTCGCTCAAGGCCTCGTGGAGCAGGCTCAGAAGCCACACGCAACAGGCTGAATTTTCGTGCAGAAACGCCCTAATTCATCCGGCTCTGCCGGCCAAACAATATGGCGGCATAGAAACGACTAGAATATAAGGTTCTGTGCCCCCCAAATTCTGGATTTATGCGCTCGCGAATCGCCAAACGTCTCCCCCCCGATGCCGACAAGCTCGTCGGTCTCTCGCTCGCGCTTTTCGCGTCGGGCAGCCGCACCGAGGACCGCTTCTGGGAAGCGAAACTCGACGCGCTGCTGACCAAGATCGTCCGCAACGCCAACCAGACTACGCTGGACGCGGCGCTCGATCATCTGCAGCAGAATCATCCTGACGCTTATGGCGCGCTCGCCGACATGGCGGAAACCCACAGCGAGTCATTCATCGTCGAGCATGACGGCGTGCCTTATGAGGCGCTGCTGATCGCCGCGCCCGTGCTCGCGTGGACCCGCTACGTGATCCCGTCGGGCCCGCTCAAGACCGACGCTGCCGACGCGCTGCGCGCGCACCTGCAAGCCCACGTGCTGGCCGCAAATACGCGCGTCGCGATGGCGCCGTTCCTGTACAGCATCGACCAGTTGCCGCGCCATCACGTCGAAACGTGGCGGATCGCGCAGCAACTCACGCAGGCGGCCTTGGCCGGCGGCAACATCAAACTCAATTTCGGCGAACTGCCGGAAACCTCACCTATTCTGGCCGACCCGCGCTTCCTGCTGGCCGTCGTGGCTGCGCCGGTGGGCGAGCCGGCATTCCGCTGGCAGGAAGAGGAGCACGGCAACCGGATCGAGCGCGGCCAATGTCTTGAGCAGTGGTCCACGCAAGGAGGTGCCAACCTGTCGCTGGCGCTGCCCGGTTGCGAATTCGAGTGTCTGTTGCCGGACGCGTACTACTCGGCATGCCGCGATGCCGACGAAAGCGTACGCCCTCACACGGTGCGGACCGCCGTGCGTTATCTATTCGACACAATTGGCGCGGCGCCCCAGGAGTTGCGAGCGGTGGTCGCCGGTTTCGGCGAACGCCGTATCGACGAATACCGGGTTGGCTTCACGCGCCGGGGCAGCAACGACGTGATTTACGGCGTCGTGTGGCCGCTCTACGGCCGTGAGAACGGCGAGCCGGGTATCGATGAAGAACCGCAGGAAACCGCGGCATCGGACGATCCGCTTGAAGAAATCGTCGCGTTGCTGAAGGAAACCGGTGTGACCGAAGTGCGGCGTCACGCAGGGCGCTTCGAGCCGGAATATTGCGACGACTGCGGCGTGCCGCTTTATGCAGACCCGCTTGGCGAGATCGTTCATGCCGAAATGCCTGAAGACGCGGAACCGGCGCAGCCTCACTTCCACTGAACCTTGGCGCGTACGCCGTCGCACGCTGTTGTAGAAATGTCGCAGAAGCAACGCAGCCTCCAAAAGAATGCCGCTCAGTTTTAAGAACTGAGCGGCATTTTTCATTTCAGGGCGATGCCAGCCAGCCGCCCTTTCGCACGTCTTTGCCCGCCAGAAAAGACCTCGCCCAAGCGAGGTCAACGCCTTCACAGGCGCTCTTACTCATTCTTCCTATGCCTTCTGGACAGGCCGTCAAATCGAAGGGAATTTGTCATGATAGTCACGGCGACGCATCGAGGCTCACCCCGGTCATTTGCCGGGGATGCGATGCGCCACCCGCCCTTTCGTCAGATCCACCTGGAGACATGTGCATGCGATTCTCAATACTCAACTCAAACGCAGAACGACGTGATGGGCTCAAGGCATTGCTGCGTCAGATCGACCGGCTTGCACGCTTCACCGAAGCACAGGATTGGCGTCAGATTGAGCGCACGTTCAAGCGTCACCGGCCCGACCTGTTGGTAATCGACTGGCAGGACTGGATGTCGATGGAAGAAGTCCGCCATCTGCTCAGCCACTATCCCGATTTACGCGTTGCCGTGATGACGGACCAGACTTCTCCGGGCAAAGTTCGGGAACTCATGGACGAAGGCGTACTCGGTGTCGTGCCGCGCGCAACTGATCCGTGCCTGATCGTGCGTGCCTTTGAAATGGTGCTGCTCGGCGGCCACTACGTGCCGCCCGGCGCGGTGGCGCTAGATCCTCCGTTGCCGCCGGACACCACCATCCGGGTATTCGACGAGAAAAATCCGCCGCCACGTCGCGCCAGATTGTCGAGCGGACTGTCGCCCCGGCAGGAGCAGATCATGCGCTGCGTGCACATGGGCAGCACCAACAAGATGATCGCGCGCACCCTCGGCATCAGCGAGGGCACCGTCAAGATCCATTTGACCTGCATATTTCAGCAACTCGGAGCGTCCAATCGCGCCGCCGCGGTCGCGCTCTATAACGGCTGGATGTCGAGTCATCTGCAGGTTCTCCGCAATAACAGCGACGGCGCGGCTCGTCCCGTCGTAGAACAAACCAGCGCGGCCCCTTCGAAGCGCGCTGCGCGGCGGCGCTTCCAGTATCCGTTGCAGGCCGACGACACGAACGCGCCATTGCCGATGGCTGCCGAACCCGCGACGCCATACGGCGACGCGCCGCCCGCCGGGCCGGAGCCTGAACCCGTGGAGCAGGACTAGGCATGCTGGTCGTCGCTGGGCACACCCAAGTCCGACAAGCATTTTCTTGAGGCGTTTGCGCTACCTGGCATGGAATCCGCTCCCACTTTTTCTCGTCCAACGAGTAATATGAGATACATGGGTTTCCTCTACACACCGCTTCCGTTCTGGGTCGCTGTCGGTGGCTGGATCGCCACTGCGATAGTGGTCGCGCTCGCGCTGTGGAAAAATCCTTTCAAACGACTTCAGGACAGCACGCTACAGCACGTCTGGCTTGCGATCATCGTCGCAGTGTCGGTGCTGTGGGCGAGTAATGCCTGGCTCGACGACGGCACTGTGATGCACCTGCTCGGCGCCACGTTATTCGTCACGTTATTCGACTGGGCGCTGGCGCTAATCGCCATGGCGGTGGTCACCGGTCTTGCGGCCGTTGTGTTCGATGCCCCGTGGCAGGGCATCGCGCTCACTTTCCTTGTGTACGGCGCACTGCCTGTCGGCATTTCGACCCTGCTCCAGCGCATCAGCATCGCGTGGCTGCCGCGCAACCTCTTTATGTTCATCTTCGGCCAGGGCTTTGTTTCGCCCGCTATCGCCGTGTCGCTCACTGCCGCTGCGGCGCTCGGTCTTCATATCGCTCTCGCGGATGGATCGACGACCGTGGTGCCAGCCGGTTACGCGTTCAGCGTGCTTCTGCTTGCCACCGGCGAGGCGTGGTTCACGGGCATGTCGACTGCACTGATCGCCGTCTATCGTCCAGCGTGGGTGACCACGTATGATGTGCGCAGATATCGACTGGGCGGTCCACGCACCTGAGATTGAACTGCATCCAGTTGGGCACCTCGCACGTATCCTTAAAACATCGCGTTTTAAACGTCGCATGTGACAGGCGCCCGCTGCTGTTTGAACCGGACCCGCGCTTCACGACACATCAAAATATTTGTGTCAGGATTGAACTCCATCCGCTCGCCGGGCATCTTACGAACCTCATGTCCCATTAGCGTCTAAAGAACTTGATGGATCGCACCAACACACCGCGCCGATTGCTGCGGCTGGTCGGCCGGTTGGCAACACTTGCTGCGAGTCTCTCGCTCATCTGTGCCGCGCCCGCCTTCGCCGATCAACTCGAACAGCACAACGACCTCGTCAACAAATTCGTCAATGACCTGCATGCGGATCCGCTCGTTGCGGACTGCGCTGCTCATGGCGACTTTGTTGCAAGCACCTCCACTGCCTTCGATCACGTCGAGTTTCCACCCAGCTCATTCGACAGCGCGCACGCGTCGGTCACACCGTGGAACGATTCGTTCGACGAAGGCAAACAGCGCGTCAAGGTAGACAACATCGTCACAGTCGAAGGACTTGGCGTCCGTCAGAACGGAAACGGCGATCCGGCCGATCTGAAATTTCGCTGCGGTTACGTCGGTGCACAGATGCTGGCGTTCAGCTGGAACGATCCTGTGCCTCCGGCGCGTGCACGTAGCGAACCTTCGTCGGGCAAACATAAGAACTCGAAGGGCAAGCACTCGGCCAGCGGCACCAAAGCTACGAAGAAATCGTCGAAGAGCGGCGGGGGCAAATCGTCGCGAACGCCGTCGAGCAAATCGGCCACGAAGAAGACATCGACCAAAAAGAAGACTCAGTGATTGCTTCAGGCGGCGATCGTCAATCGCCGCCTGCCTGCACACGCAAAAAAACGCGGCACACACTCTCACGTGTGTGCCGCGTTTTTTTTTATCCAGCAGCGTTTGTTCAACGCTTCAGGCGAACGTCTCCACGTGATGCAACACCGCCTGCAACATCGCCGCGCCCAGTGATGCGCTGCGATCGCCGTTCCAGCCGACGCGCTCGTCAGGCAAATTGGCGTTGTCCTTGAACGGCATTTCCAGCGTCAACGACAGGCAGCCGAATTCATTGCCGATGTACTTCGACGCCAGCTTCAGCGCATCCTCGCGATACTTGCTCGCGGCATAGCCGTATTTGTCCTGGAAATCAGGACTCGCCTGCTTGAATGCCTCGATGAACGCCTTCTGTTCCTGTCCTTGCCGCTCGGTGAAACCCGGCAGCATTTCAGAACCGGCCACGAACACGTAAGGCAACGCTTCATCGCCGTGGATATCGAAGAACAGATCGCAACCGGTCGCGTGAATCGCGTCGCGCACCACCAGAACCTCGGGGCTACGCGCGGCGTCCGGCTCCATCCATTCGCGGTTCAGATTCGCGCCCGCCGCGTTCGTGCGCAGATTGCCGTGCACGCTGCCGTCCGGATTCATGTTCGGCACGATGTAGAACACCGCGTGATCGTAGAGCTTTCGCGCGACCGGGTCGCCGGCCCAATCGCCCCAGCCCGCGAGGCGCTTCACCAGCCCTTCGATAAACCATTCGGCCATCGTTTCGCCGGGATGCTGGCGCGCGATCAGCCAGATCTTCTTCTTGGGCGTGTCGCCGGTTTGCGGCGTGCCGAGCGTGAGCAGCGACATGGGCCGACCTTCGACCGTCGTGCCCAGTTCGGTCAGCGATGCCTGCGGCAGTTGCTGAACCGCGCCGAGAAACTCCGAATGACGCTCTTCGCTATACGGCTCGAAATACGCGTAGTAAATGCGGTCGAAATCCGGTGTGTGATCGATAGTCAGAACGCGGCCGTCGTACGAGGTCGGCACGCGAAACCAGTTCACCCGGTCATAGCTCGCGACCGCCTGATAGTCGCGCCAGCCCTCGGCGAACGCACACGCGGCGGCGTTCTCGAAGGTCATCACGCAGCGCTCGCCCGCCGCACCCGACACGCGAAAATAAAACCACTGTGCGAACTCGGCATGGCTGTCCGGCCGCACGCGCAGACGGATGTTACCGGCGTCCTCGCAGGACAGCACCTCGATCGCGCCCGCGTCGAAATTGCTCGTAATCGATATCGTCATGATGTCCTTCCCTGCTCGATGATGTTGCACACGCGACAAAACGCTTAATCGGCGACGCGGCGGCGGAATACGTAAGTGGAATCGTTCGATGCTTCTGCGTCGAACGCATAGCCTTCGGAGTCGAACTCTTTCAGCTTCTCGGGCTGGTCGACACGGTTTTCGACCGCGTAGCGCGCCATCAGGCCGCGCGCGCGTTTGGCGTGGAAGCTGATGATCTTGTAGCGCCCGCCCTTCCAGTCTTCGAAAACGGGCGTGATGACGGGCGCGTCGAGCAGCTTCGGCTTGACCGATTTGAAGTACTCGGTCGACGCGCAATTCACCAGCACGCGCGAAGCCGTGGCGTTCTTCTTCAACTGCGCATTCAGAGCCTGCGTGATGCGCTCGCCCCAGAACGCGTACAGATCCTTGCCGCGCGGATTGGCGAACCGCGTGCCCATTTCGAGCCGGTACGGTTGCAGCAGATCGAGCGGACGCAGCAACCCGTAGAGACCGGACAGCACGCGCACATGGTTCTGCGCATAGTCCAGATCCGCCGGCGACAACGTCTTCGCGTTGAAGCCCTCATACACGTCGCCATTGAACGCAAGCACCGCCTGCTTCGCATTGTGCGTGTCGAATTTCGGCGACCATTCGGCGTAGCGCTGAAAATTCAGGTGCGCGAGTTGATCGGAAATATCCATCAACGAGGCGATCTGCTGCGGCGACAAACGGCGCAATCCGCCGATCAATTCGGCGGCGTCATCGACAAAATCGGGGATCGTGTGCTTTTTGACGTGCGGGGGGGTTTCGTAGTCGAGCGATTTCGCCGGCGACAGAACGATTATCATAGAGGCTTGCAGGCACGCCGTGCCTGGCGGTCAAAGACGAAAGCCAGATTGTAACGAATGCCCGGTTCCCATGCCTCACACGACGCCTTGCGCGTCGTCCTCGATTCCAATGTGTGGATCGATATTCTCGTGTTCGACGACCCGCACACGCGGCCCATCGCGGCCGCGCTCGAAAGCGGCACGCTTGCCGCGCTGATCGACGCGCGGTGTCTCGCCGAACTCACTTACGTACTCGACTATCCGCAATTCGTGCATCGAAACGTGGATAAAGCGGCCGCGCTGGCTGTCGTCGCGCGACTCGCGCAACTGGTCGAACCCGCACAGCCCGCCGAAGACGCGAAGCCGCTGCCCAAATGCAAGGATCGCGACGACCAGAAGTTTCTCGAACTCGCGCACGCCGCGAAAGCCGACTGGCTGGTGTCGAAAGACCGCGCGGTATTGAAGCTTGCAAAGCGGATCGCGCGCGATTTCGGTTTCCAGATTGCGCAGCCCGCGCCGTTCGTCGCCGCGATCAGCACTTCGCTGAGCGACGCCGACGAGCCCGCTCCCGCGTGATTCCCGCTGTGCTGGCCTTGGCCGAACGGCTAACGAAGGCCTCGCGGCGCCCACACGCCGCCGCGATTCCCTACAATCAGGCTTCGTCCTTGCCCGACGACGCGCTTCGCCCAATTCGCCAACTCTCTTGCCAACGCTTCGGATAGCGCCATGAATGCACTGCACGACACGCCCATGAGTCCCTCGTTTCCTTCGCGCCTGCCGAATGTCGGCACGACGATTTTCACCGTGATGAGCGCGCTCGCCGCCGAAAAAGGCGCGGTCAACCTGGGCCAGGGCTTCCCCGATTTCAATTGCGATCCGCGCATTGTCGATGCGGTCTCGAACGCAATGCGCGACGGCCACAACCAGTACCCGCCGATGGCCGGCGTCGCGCCGCTGCGTCAGGCTATCTCCGACAAGATTGCAAACCTGTATGGCCGCCGCTACGACGCCACGAATGAAATCACGGTGACTGCGGGCGCGACCCAGGCGTTGCTGACCGCGATTCTGTGCGCCGTTCATCCGGGCGACGAAGTGGTGGTGATCGAGCCGACTTACGACAGCTACCTGCCGTCGATCGAACTCGCTGGCGGCAAGCCGGTTTTCGTCACGCTCGACGCACCCGACTACGCGATCCCGTTCGACAAGCTCGCCGCCGCCATCACGCCGAAAACGCGGCTGCTGCTGATCAACACGCCGCACAATCCGACCGGCACGGTCTGGCGCGCGGAAGACATGCGCAAGCTCGAAGAGATCGTGCGCGGCACCAATGTGCTGATCCTTTCCGACGAAGTGTACGAACACATGGTCTACGACGGCGCGCCGCACGAAAGCGTTGCGCGTTACCCGGAACTGGCGCAGCGCAGTTTCGTCGTGTCGAGCTTCGGCAAGACCTATCACGTGACGGGCTGGAAAGTCGGCTACGTGGCGGCACCCGCCGCGCTCACCGCCGAATTCCGCAAGGTGCATCAGTTCAACGTGTTCACGGTGAATACACCGATGCAGATCGGTCTCGCCGAGTACATGAAAGACCCGGCGCCCTATCTCGACCTGCCGACGTTCTATCAGAAGAAGCGCGACTTCTTCCGCGCCGGGCTTGCCAACTCGCGCTTCAAGTTGCTGCCCTGCACGGGCACCTACTTTCAGTGCGTCGACTACTCGGCAATCAGCGATTTACCCGAAGCCGAATTCGCACAATGGCTGACCGGCGAGATCGGCGTCGCGGCCATTCCGGTGTCGGCGTTCTATCACGAGGCGCATGAATCGGGCGTGGTGCGCTTCTGCTTCGCCAAACAGGAAAGCACCCTCGCCACCGCGCTCGAACGGTTGGCGCGGCTATAAAAAATGCTCCGCGCGACGCTTCGAACGAACCTCCGTTCCTCGCTATCGCGCGCAGCGGCTGAGGCGTGCGCCGCGCGCCTCAGCATGCTTCCCTGCTCGAAGAACCTGCAGCACCCGCATTACATCCCTTCAAGCGGGACGCGACGCCGCGATATACGCCTTGCGGTCGTCGGTCACACGTTGCGCTGCCGGTCGCGCGTTGATCTCCTTCACGTAGCTTTTCCAGTCGAGGCCCGCGTCGAGCAGAAAATCGCGACCGTAGATGGTCTGCGTCGCCATGCCGACCAGCGGCAAGCTCACATAACCGGCTGTGTCCGCGACGCTGAAGCGCTCGCCGCCCAGATACGGCCCGAACTTTGCGATCCGTTTGAAGCCCGCAATGTGATGTGCGAGCAGCTTCTCGATACGCCCCTTCGTCGCGTCGGTCACGGTGCCGCCGAAGAACGCTTCCTTGTACAGATTGCGCGCGGTCAGTTCGAGATGCACGTCGACGAACATGATCAGTTCGCGCTCCTTCGCGGCTTCCCAAGGGTCGGCAGAAAAAATCGCCTTGTCGGGAAAGCGCGCCGCCAGATACTCGACGATGCATTGCGACTCGCACAAATCGCCGTCTTCAGTCTGCAGATAAGGCACCTTGCCGAGCGGAGAATGCTCGAGCACGGCCTCGTCCTGACTCGGCGTCACGAACACTTCTTCGAACGGAATGCCGTGTTCGAGAAGCACGAACTTCACTTTGTTGTAGTAGTTAGAGAGCGCGAAACCGCACAGCTTGAGCATCCGGTGTCTCCTTTTTTCGGGTTGTGTAAGACCGCTCGTCTGAGTCAAAACGCACATCGACGCAGCGGCCATCGAACAATCATCCAGTAAATTGCACGATCGTGCTATTCTAAAATAACCATGGAGTCGAGCATCACAATGACCTCTCGCCATTTCAGTATCGAGACTATCGGCATTGTCGGAACCGGTGCAATGGGTCGCGGCATCGCCCAGATCGCCGCGTTGGCGGGCCTGAAGGTTCGTCTGTACGACACCAACCCCGCTGCGATCGGCGCGGCGCGCGACTACCTCGCCGAGACTTTCGCCAAATTGACGGCCAAAGGCAAGCTCGACCAGGCGCGTTCGCTCGCGGCGTTGGCTAACGTAAGCGGCGCGCATGCGATCGGCGAGCTGGCCGATTGCGACCTCGTGATCGAAGCGATTGTCGAAAAACTCGACGTGAAACAAGCGCTCTTTCGCGAACTCGAAACCGTGGTAAGCGGCCGTTGCGTGCTGGCGTCGAACACGTCGTCGCTGTCCATTACCGCCATTGCCGCCGCTTGCACCGACCCGTCGCGCGTGGCCGGCTACCACTTCTTCAATCCCGTTCCGTTGATGAAAGTCGTCGAGGTGATCGACGGCTTGCGCAGCGACCCCGCGGCGGGCGACGCGCTAATGGTTCTCGCGCGCCGCATGGGTCACACACCGGTGCGCGCGAAAGACATGCCCGGCTTCATCGTCAATCACGCGGGCCGGGGGATGAATACCGAAGGCTTGCGGGTGGCAGGCGAAGGCGTCGCGAGTTTCGCGGACATCGACCGGATCATGCGCGAGCAGGCGGGTTTTCGCCTCGGGCCGTTCGAGTTGCTCGACCTGACCGCGCTGGACGTGTCGCATCCGGTGATGGAGTCGATCTATCACCAGTTCTATGAAGAGCCGCGTTTCACGCCGTCGCCAATTACAGGCACGCGGCTCGCGGGCGGATTGATCGGCCGCAAAACGGGTGAAGGCTTTTATCGTTACGTGGACGGCAAGCAGCAGGTGCCTGCCGAAGCGCCCGCGCCGACGCAGTTGCCGAAAAGCGTGTGGGTCAGCAAGCGCCATCCGCAGGCGCACGAGGCGGTCGTCAAACTCATCGGCGAGGCAAGCAGCGTGATGCTCGACGAGGGCGCCGTGCCCGCTGCGGATTCGCTGATCGTCGTCACCCCGTTCGGGCACGATGCAACCACCGCCGCAGTCGACGAAGCACTGGACGCAACCCGCGTCGTCGCGATCGACGCCCTCTTCCCGCTCATCGGCGCGCAACGCCGCACGCTGATGACCACGCCTGCTACAACCCGCGCCGCGAGGGACGCCGCGCATGCGCTATTCGCGTCCGACGGCGTGCCCGTCACCGTGATCCGCGACTCGACCGGCTTCGTCGCGCAACGCGTGGTGGCGACCATCGTCAACATTGGCTGCGACATCGCGCAGAAACAGATCGCCACGCCCGACGATATCGACCTCGCCGTCACGCTCGGTCTCGGCTATCCGCGCGGCCCGCTCGCGCTTGGCGATGCGCTCGGCGCAGCCACCATCCTCACGATCCTGCGCAATATGTTCAGCGTGCTCGGCGATCCACGTTACCGTCCGTCGCCCTGGCTCGCACGTCGAGCGCAACTCGGCCTGTCGCTGACCCAACGCGACGCCGCCGACATCCAACCGGAGACCCAACAATGAGCGCCGAACTGCTGACCTCGCGTCCGACCGAAAGCGAATCGACACTAGTCCTCACGCTGTCGAACCCCGGTGCGCGCAACGCGCTGCATCCGGATATGTATGCAGCCGGAATTGAGGCGCTCGATTCAGTGGAGCGCGATCCGTCGATTCGCGCCGTCGTGATTACCGGCGCCGACAACTTCTTCTGCGCGGGCGGTAATCTGAACCGCCTGCTTGAGAATCGCGCGAAAGATCCGTCGGTTCAGGCCGAAAGCATCGACATGCTCGGTCAGTGGATTTCGGCTTTGCGTCTGTCGTCGAAACCAGTGATTGCCGCCGTCGACGGCGCCGCTGCCGGTGCCGGCTTTTCGCTCGCGCTCGCCTGCGATCTGATCGTCGCCGGCGACGACGCCAAATTCGTCATGTCGTACGCCCGCGTGGGCCTGACGCCCGATGGCGGCGGCTCGTGGTTCCTCGCGCAAGCGCTGCCGCGCCAGCTGGCCACCGAGGTGCTGATCGAAGGCAAGCCGATCGGTGCGGCGCGCCTGCAGGCACTCGGCGTCGTCAACAAACTGGCCAAACCTGGCCACGCGCGCGACACCGCCGTCGCCTGGGCCGACGAACTCGGCAAGATTTCGCCGAATTCGGTAGCACGCATCAAAGGTCTGATTGGCGCTGCCGGCGCACAACCGCTCGCGGAGCATCTGGTGGCGGAGCGCGATAGCTTCGTCGCGTCGCTGCATCATCGCGACGGGCTCGAAGGAATTTCCGCGTTCCTCGAAAAGCGCGCGCCGGTCTACAAATGAACCCGTGAAGCAGGAGCGAAACGAGAGAGACCATGCCTGACTATCAACTGCCCAAACGCCGCCGCATCTTTCTGATGCGCCACGGCGACGTCACCTACTTCGACGACTCCGGCCGCGCGATCGATCCTGAAACCGTGCCGCTGAACGCCAATGGCCGCGAACAGGCAAGCGCGGCGGGCCGCGTGTTTGCCGAACAGCAGGTCCGCTTCGATCGGGTGATCGTCAGCGGCTTGCCGCGTACCGTCGAAACCGCCACGCGTGTGCTGGCCGAAACAGGCCAGCAGATCGAACTCGAGATCGAACCCGCGTGGCAAGAGATTCGCGGCGGCAGACTGGGCAGTATTCCGGCCCAGGATATCGAAGCGGCTTTTCTCGGCGTGTTCGACGGCATCGTGCCGGAAAGCACGCGCTTTCTCGACGGCGAGACCATCGGCGCGTTGTTTGATCGCGTGTTGCCGGCCGTGGCTGCGTTGCGCGAGGACACTTCGTGGGACACCGCGCTGCTGGTCCTGCATGGCGGCGTGAATCGCGCGATTCTGTCGCATGCATTGACCGCCGGGGGCCGCACGTTCTTCGGACATCTGTCGCAGGCCACGGGCTGTATCAATGCGCTCGATGTCGGCACCGCGGCGCGCGACTGGGTACTCCGCATGCTCAACTATTCCCCGCCGTCGCCGCTGCATCGCGACGTTCGCAATACCACGATGGAAATGCTCTACGCACAATTCATTCAATACAAGCGTAGCTGAACCCGAACTGGAGGAGACATATGGCGCAAGCCACACAGACCGGCGAACCAGAACACAAACCGGATTACTCGGCTTTCGAGGGCACGCGGCCCGTCAACGAGCGGCAGCGTTTCGACGCCGAAGCGCTTGCCGCATGGCTGACCCGCCACGTCGACGGATTTTCCGGCCCGCTTACGCTGGAGCAATTCGCCGGTGGCCAGTCCAACCCCACTTTCAAGCTGGTCACGCCGTCGCGCTCGTATGTGATGCGCGCGAAGCCTGGGCCTGCGGCGAAGCTGCTGCCATCCGCGCATGCCGTCGAACGTGAATATCGCGTGATGCATGCGCTGGCCGGCACCGACGTGCCAGTCGCGCAAATGCTGGCGCTGTGCGACGACGAAAGCGTGATTGGGCGTGCGTTCTACGTGATGGAGTTTGTCGAAGGCCGCGTGTTGTGGGATCAGTCGCTGCCCGGCATGACGCCCGCCGAACGCGCGGCGATCTACGACGAAATGAATCGCGTGATCGCGGCGCTGCATAGCGTGAACGTAGAGGCAGCCGGTCTCGCCGACTACGGCAAACCCGGCAATTACTTCGCACGGCAAATCGGTCGCTGGAGCAAGCAGTACATCGCGTCCGAAACCGAGCCGATCGACGCGATGCAGCGGTTGATCGACTGGCTGCCGCAACACATGCCCGCTGAAACTGGCGAGCGCGCGTCGGTCGTACACGGAGATTTCCGGCTCGACAATCTGATCTTTCATCCGCATGAGCCGCGAGTGCTGGCCGTGCTCGATTGGGAGCTGTCGACGCTCGGCGACCCGCTCGCCGACTTCGCGTATCACTGCATGGCGTGGCACGTCGATCCGGCGAAATTCCGCGGCATCGCGGGCCTGGATTGGGCAGCCCTCGGCATTCCCGACGAAAACCAGTACGTCGAGCGCTATTGCAAACGCACCGGCTTCGAGATTCACGGCGACTGGAATTTTTATCTCGCATACAACATGTTCCGCATCGCCGCGATTCTGCAAGGGATCATGAAGCGCGTCGTCGACGGCACTGCGGCCAGTGCGCAAGCGCTTGATGCCGGTCGTCGCGCAAAGCCGATGGCCGAACTTGCGTGGCATTACGCGCAAAAGGTGCGCTAGCTGGGTGCGTCGAACATCCGGCCCACCGAATGAATACGCGCGTTGAATCAGCGCGCGCAGAAAGACCCTCATCCGCCATTTGTTATCGCGAGGTCACACATGAATTTCGATTACACCCCGAAGGTTCAGGCATTGCGCGAAAAGCTGCTCGCTTTCTTCGATGAGCACATCTATCCGAATGAACACGAATTCTATGCGGAGATTTCGCGTAATCGCCAGAACGGCAACGCGTGGCTGCCGACCGAACTGATCGAGCAACTCAAACACAAGGCGCGCGACGCCGGCCTGTGGAATCTGTTCCTGCCAGAATCCGCACGCGGCGCCGGGCTGACGAACCTCGAATACGCGCCGCTGTGCGAAATCATGGGCCGCGTGCCTTGGGCACCCGAAGTGTTCAACTGCAGCGCGCCCGACACCGGCAACATGGAGACGATCGAGCGTTACGGCAGCGAGGACAATAAGCGCGAATGGCTCGAACCTCTGCTCAAAGGCCAGATCCGCTCGGCATTTCTGATGACGGAACCCGAAGTGGCATCGTCGGATGCGACCAATATCCAGACCAGCATCGTGCGCGATGGCGACTACTACGTGATCAACGGTCACAAGTGGTGGTCGTCCGGTGCGGGCGATCCGCGCTGCAAGGTGTATATCGTGATGGGCAAGACCGATCCCGACGCGCCGCGCCACCAGCAGCAGTCGATGATCCTCGTTCCCGCCGACGCCACCGGCATCACCGTGCATCGTCCGCTGACCGTATTCGGTTACGACGACGCGCCACACGGCCACATGGAAATCACGCTCGACAACGTACGCGTGCCCGCCACCAACATGCTGCTCGGTGAAGGTCGCGGCTTCGAGATCGCACAAGGCCGCCTCGGACCGGGACGCATCCACCACTGCATGCGTCTGATCGGCCTCGCCGAGCGCGCAATCGAATTGATGGCGAAACGCTCGCTGCAACGCGTCGCGTTCGGCAAACCGGTCGCGGCACAAGGCGTCACGCTGGAACGTCTTGCCGAGGCGCGCTGCATGATCGAACAGGCGCGTCTGCTCACGCTGAAAACTGCGTACATGATGGACACGGTCGGCAACAAGGGCGCGCGCGGCGAGATCGCGATGATCAAGGTGGTCGCGCCGAACATGGCGTGTCAGGTGATCGACTGGGCGATTCAGGCGCACGGCGGCGGTGGCGTCAGCGACGACTTCCCGCTGGCTTATGCATATGCGTCGGCGAGAACGCTGCGTTTTGCCGACGGTCCCGACGAAGTACATCGCAATGCGATCGCCAAGCTCGAACTCGCGCGTCATATGGATGCGAGCGCGGCAGCCAAAGTGGAGATGCCGGTTACGCGGGTTTGAGTTCGATCCGGGATGAGTGGCGACCGGTGCTTGTGAAGTTCTAAAGGCCGGCGCCTCGCCACAAGTGGAACGAAGCCGCATTCTTCTTTGCGCGACCCATTGGGATGAAAAAAGGCGCGAACCTGGTTCGCGCCTTTTTTACGTTGCATGCATGTTCATCGTTCCGTATCGAAACGATGCACAACCGCTAAAAGTAATGCCGCGTGATGAACTCGGCGACACACACCGGCCGCTCACTGCCCTGCCGTTCCAACGTCACATTCCACACAGCCTGCACCCCATTGCTGTCGACCTCAGTCACGGACTCCACGACGAATTTCGCACGCAACTGCGAGCCGACCAGAACCGGCGACGTGAACCGCACACGATTCAACCCATAGTTGACGCCCATGCGCTGTTTGATCGCAATCGTCTTACCCAGCAAAGCCGGAATCAACGACAGCGTCAGGAAGCCATGCGCAACCGGACCACCAAACGGCGATTCGCGCTTCGCCCGCTCCGGGTCGATGTGAATCCACTGATGATCGCCGGTAGCTTCGGCGAACAGATCGACGCGCGCCTGATCGACCGTCATCCACTCGCTGACTAGCGGCTCTGCGCCGACTTGCGCACGCAGCGCTTCTGCATCGTCAAACGTCGCGGCGGACGCCGCACCGATCGTCATGACGCCGCTCCAGGATTGCGCAGCCCGAACAGTCCCTTCGAACTGACCGTGATCACCATCTCGCCGTGCTGATTGAACCCTTCCCAGCGCGTCGACACGATGCCGCGATCCGGCTTGCTCTCCGAAACGCGTTTGTCGAGCACGACATTCATCATCGTGATGGTGTCGCCGACCCGCACCGGCTTCAACCAGCGAATCTCGTCGATACCCGGCGAACCCATCGAAGTCGAACCTGCGAACGCGTTGCGCACCAGCATGCCCATCATGACCGAGCAGGTATGCCAGCCGCTCGCCACCAGTCCGCGAAACGGCGATTTTTCCGCCGCGGCTTCGTCCAGATGAAACGGCTGCGGATCGAACTTCACCGCGAACTCGACAATTTCTTCACGCGTGAATGTGTGCTTGCCGATTTCGGTACTCGTGCCGACTATCAGGTCTTCGAAACTCAAGCCCATGGTCGTATCTCCTGCTTATCTGGTTGGACAGCCCGATCAGGCTTCGACAGTGGTGAAGCCCGGCAGCGCGGCAAACCGCGCGAGATGGTGATCGACATCGCCCAAGGTTGTCTCGATGATCGCCAAACGCTTGAACAGATGCGCCGCCGCCACTTCGTTCGTGACGCCCATGCCGCCGTGCAACTGTACCGCCTGCTGACCGACAAAACGGGCGGCCTGCCCGACTCTGACCTTTGCCGCGGAAATTGCGCGACGACGCTCGTCCGCATCTTCGCTCGTGTAGCGCATGGCGGCCAGATAGGTGACCGAACGCGCCTGCTCGGCATGAATCAACATCTCGACCATACGATGCTGAAGCGCCTGGAAGCGCGCAATCGGCTGACCGAACTGCTGACGCGTTTTGGTGTAGTCGACGGTGGCGAGGTTCAGTGCGTCTAATGCGCCGATGGCTTCCGCGCACAGGAGCAGCGTGCCGTAGTCAGCGATATGTTCGAGGGCGGCCGCGCCCGCATGCTTGCCGCCGAGCCGGCGTGCCGGCGTACCGCTGAACTCAATGGTCGCAGCGCGTTGGCCGTCGATTGTGCGGTAGTCCGTAACTTTGACGCCCGCTGCATCGCGCGCCACAACAAAGAGCGCGATCTCACCATTCAGGCGCGCCGGCACGATCCAGTGATCGGCTTGAGCGCCGTGCAGCACAACCGATTTCGCGCCGGTGAGCGCCTGACGCCCACTCTGATCACGCTGCTCGTTCGCGACCGTCGCGACTTCGAACAGGTCGTAACGCGCATGCGGCTCGTGAAATGCCACTGCCAGTTTTATTTCGCCTTGAGCCACGCGCTCCAGCAATGCGGCGTCTTCGCCATCGCCCGAACCCGCCATGCGCAGCGCCTCGATGCCCACCGCCGTTGCCCAGTACGGCTCAATCACCAACGCCCGGCCAAGCTCCTGCATGACCACCAGCATGTCGATCGGGCCGCCATTGAAACCGCCCTGAGCCTCGGGAACCGGCAATGCCGTCAGGCCCAATTCGGTGAACGCTGCCCAATGTGATTCCGACACGCCGGGTTCCGAGCGCACGATCGCCTGACGCGCTTCGAAGCCGTAGCTCCTGTCCAGATAGCGGCGCAGCGCGTCGGCAAATTGCTGTTGTTCGTCGTTGAAAGTGAAGTCCATGCGCCGCTCCTCAAAGTCCGAGAATCATCTGCGCGATGATGTTCTTTTGAATTTCGTTCGAACCGCCGTAAATCGACGTCTTGCGGTAATTGAAGTAGTACGCGGCGAGCGGCGCAGCATCGTCGTCGCCGGCCAGGCTGTGCTCGCGTTCGCCTTCGAGGAACGGTACGTCGAACGGTGCGGCGAGCGGGCCGACGGTCTCGAACATGAGTTCGGTCAGTGCCTGCTGTACTTCCGTGCCCTTGATCTTCAGCATCGACGCCTCCGGTCCGGGGCCACGTCCGCCGGCTTCATTGGCCACGACGCGTTGCACGGTCACTTCCAGCGCCATCAACTCGATCTCAAGGCTCGCGACTTTCGATGCGAATACCGGATCCTGCAACAGCGGTTTGCCGTTCTTCTTCTGATTCAGAGCGAGGCGCTTCAGGAATGCGAGTTCGCGCTTCGAGTTGCCGACGCGCGCGATGCCAGTGCGCTCATGGCCGAGCAGATATTTCGCGTAAGTCCAGCCGCGATTCTCTTCGCCGACCAGATTCCCAACCGGCACCTTCACGTCTTCGAAAAACACTTCGTTGACTTCGTGATCTTCGTCGAGCGTGATGATCGGGCGCACGGTGATACCCGGCGTTTTCATATCGATCAGCAGGAAAGAGATGCCCTCCTGCTTTTTTGCGCCGCTGTCGGTGCGCACGAGGCAGAACATCATGTCGGCATACTGGCCAAGCGTGGTCCAGGTCTTCTGGCCGTTGACGATGTAGTGGTCGCCGACCCGCTCGGCACGTGTGCGCAACGACGCCAGATCGGAGCCGGAGCCCGGCTCGGAATAGCCTTGGCACCACCAGTCGGTGCCGTCGAGAATACGCGGCAAATAATGGCGTTTCTGCGCTTCGCTGCCGTACTTCATCAGCACGGGCGCCACCATCGATACTCCGAAGGGCAGCACCGACGGCGCACCAATGCGCGCGCACTCCTCTTCCCAGATATGCCGCTGGGTCGCGTCCCAGCCTGGACCGCCATATTCTTTCGGCCACGCGATCACCGACCAGCCGCGCGTGCCGAGCAGCTTGTGCCAGTCTGCGAAATCTTCGCGGGCGAGACGCTTGTGGTTGAGTACTTTGTCGCTCAGCTCGCGAGGCAGATTCGCTTCGAGCCAGGCGCGGATGTCGGCGCGGAATGCGTCGTCAGCGGGGGAATAGTCCAGATTCATGCGTAGTGTCTCCTGGCCGCAACCACCTGCCGCCAGGGAACTACTGCGCTATTGCAGCGGTTCCTTCAAAGCGGCCGGAACTGGCAGCGGCATCACTTCGATGCCTTCTTCGACCAAGGCTCGCGCATCTTCCGGTGTCGTGACCCCGCGAATATTGCGAGCCGGCGCTTCGTTGTAGTGAATGCGCCGTGCTTCCTCGGCGAAGCGGTCGCCCACGTTCTCGGTCTTTTCCAGTACCTCACGCAGAGCACGCATCACGCGCGCCTGCATGTCGCCAGCCTCCGCCTGCGGCTTCGTTTCGGTCGCGCCTGACAGGTTCAGACGCGGTGCCGACGGCAAGCGGCTTACTTCGTTCGCCCCGCAAATCGGACATTCGATCAGCTTGCGGGATTGCTGCGACTCGAAGTCATCAGCCGAAGCAAACCAACCTTCGAACCGATGGCCATGCGGACACTGTAAATCGAGGACCTTCATGTGGAATCAGGGCTTGCGTGCCAGTTTAGCGCAAAATCAAAATTTGTGAACGGTCGTTCGTAAATTATTACGGACGACTCGCCGATGCCAGCCGTCGCTCACAAAACGAACGCGGTGGGCGATTTTAACGCTTTGCGTCAACGACTGCCGAGGGTGTCTTGAGGGGCCGAGTGAAGCAGCCACCCGGCCAATCGGATTAGGGCAACCATCTGCGTACCTCGTTACCACCTGCTATACAACCAGCCTCTCGAGTTGGCGATTAAAGCGCGGCTCGAGTCCTCGCACTTCCTTTGCAAGATTGATCTGCTTGGCCGATTTCGCGACATCCGCCACGTCCGCGCTGATGTTGTATCCGCCGCGCTCGTTCAGCCAATCGAGAATGTCCGAAAGATGCCAGACGGACGCACTTCCCTCATGCACAGGCGGCGGAAAGTCGATGGCGTGACTTAGCATCAGCTTACGCATGTTTTGCCGCGATACCCCTGCGACTTCGGCGACGTCGGTGAGTCCGACGAAGTCGGGCCCTGCCTCGACGAGGCGGGCAGACGGCACCACCTGTTTCACATCTTTAAGCGCGCTGACCAGCGCTGCGAATGCAGACTCGCCTTCGCGGGAAAAGAGCAACGCGAGGCGGCCCGCCTGGCCCACGCCAACGGTTGCATCGTCGCACCCGGCTTCGCCCAAACGCTCGACAATCGCGTCCAGATCGCAGTCTTCTGCCGAGAGCCGGTATTTCAAGGTGAACACATATTCCATACGCTACTTCCGCCTCCTTCAACCCTAAACCTTTGCTATTCAAAACTACCTGCTACCGGCGAGCCGTGCAGTTGTCGACGATGCGGCGCAAATGCTTTGCATGATTATCTGGATTCTTCGGCGTACTCCAGATACTCGATATACAAAACTCACCGCAGCGACATTCAGCGTCTTTGTAAGGGCAATACATCTTCCCCCAAGCGTGACCCCGCCCACCGCTCTGCACGCGCCAGCCGCTTTTCTCCGCATGCGCCAACGCAGCCTCGACCTCTTTCTTAGCGTGATTTGCTCGAACCATCGACACCCTCCAATTTAGCGAGCGCGGATAAGGTTGTCAAGTGACAACCTTATCCAGTCACCCGAATTCAATCCATCTCAGAACATTGGTTATCCCTGGCAAAAGAAAAAGCCACTGTCGTAAATGGAGGTTCATGCTAGCGCGCCGGCAATCGTCGAGCGAGACGGCCAGAAGTCATAAGAAAACGAGATATTTCTGAGAAATGGGATACGGTATAGAAGCGCCATCGAAGCGATTTCAACGGCCACAATGACAAAGCCCCTGCTGGTCAAAGACCAGCAGGGGCTGTTCACAAGCTTCAGACTAGCGCGCCTGAAGCGCTGCGTTATTGCGGCTCAGCCGTCGGCCATGCACCCGACAACACTTTCTCGAGCCAGAACGTGCCAATGATCGTCTTCACGTCCGTGATCTTGCCGGTACGCACCCACTCGGACACTTCGTCGACAGTCGCCGTGAACAACTCGAGGAACTCGCCTTCGTCGAGCTTGCGCTCGCCCGCCGTCAAACCGCGCGCGAGATAGATGTCGATGAACTCAGTCGAATACGAAATGATCGGGTGAATGCGCGTCAAATAAACATATTCACGCGCGGTATAGCCGGTCTCCTCGCGCAACTCACGTTTAGCGCACGCCAGCGCACCTTCGTTCGGATCGAGCTTACCGGCCGGATATTCGACCATGACCTTGCCCATCGGATACCGATACTGGCTTTCCAGCAGCACGCGGCCATCGTCGAACAATGGAATCACCATCACGGCGCCCGGGTGCTGAACATATTCACGGGTTGCCTGTTTGCCGTCCGGCAAACGAACGGTGTCGCACTTGACCGTCATGAACGGCCCTTTGTAGACCTGCTTGCTGTCGACACAGGTCTCGGTAAGCGCGGCGTCGTGATCGGGAAGTTCAGCCATATGCGGACCTCAGGACAGCGTGGTGCGCGACGGCGAGACGCCGTCAGCGGCGTTTGACGAGATATTGGAAGGTAAAACCGGGGAACGCGAACACGATGAACAGCGCGAACGTGATGGCATAAAACTGCCAGCCCTGTTCGAAGCGGTTCCCTGCTCGCGCCTCAAGCAGAAAGCCGAACGCGCCGACCACGAAGTACAGCACGATCAATTCGGCGATCCGGATCCACGCATTCTTCTTCGCCGCTTTCAACGGAACGGCGGCGAAGAGGCGTTGATTCAGGAACGGCAGGTTGGCGCCGACCAGCGCCAACAACACGATAAACCAGCCTGCAGCGGACATCAGAACAGCAGCGTGTGCTGGATAGCCTGCAGGCAAGCTTTCAACAGCGGATCCGGCACGATACCGAGCACCAGCACGGCAACGCCATTGAGGGCCAACAGAGCACGCGTGCTGCTGTCGGCGGCGATCGGCGACTTGTCTTGCGGTTCGTCGAAATACATCAGCTTGACGATACGCAGGTAGTAGAACGCACCGAACAGCGACGTGATCACGGCCAGCACGGTCAGCCACGTCAAACCGGCGTTCATCGTGGCCTGCAGCACCGCGAGTTTCGCGTAGAAGCCCACTGCCGGCGGAATGCCCGCGAGCGAGAACATCATGATCATCATCACGAACGCGAACACCGGGCTGCGTTGATTCAGGCCCTTGAAGTCTTCGAGCGTGTCGGCTTCGAAATCGCGGCGAGCCAGCAGCATGATCACACCGAAGGTGCCCAGCGTCGTGATCAGGTAGACGATGCTGTAGAACATTGCCGAGCCGTACGCGTTGGCTGCGCCCGCGGTCTTCTGGTCGACCACGCCGGCCAGCAGGCCGAGCAGCACGAAGCCCATGTTCGAGATCGCCGAGTACGCGAGCATCCGCTTCACATTGCGTTGCACGATACCCGTGATATTGCCGACGATCAGCGACAGCGCCGCGAGAATCACCAGCATCTGTTGCCATTCGACTGCCAGCGGCAGCAGACCCATCACGAGGAAACGGAAGCCCCACGCAAATGCAGCGACCTTCGGACCACCGCCGACGATCAGCGACATCGCCGTCGGCGCGCCCTGGTACACGTCAGGCACCCACATGTGGAACGGCACCGCGCCCATCTTGAACGCCACGCCCGCCACGATGAAGATCACGCCGAACAGCAGCACGCTCGGATCGTAGTGGCTCGTACCGATCGCCTTGAACACTTCGTTCAGGTCGAGCGAGCCGGTCGCACCGTACAGCATCGAGATGCCGTACAGCAGGAAACCCGAAGCCAGCGCGCCGAGCACGTAGTACTTCATCGCCGCTTCGTTCGATTGCGGCACTTCACGACGCAGCGCGATCACTGCATACAGCGACAGCGACATCAGTTCCAGACCGAGATACAGCGTCAGGAAGTTGTTGCCGGAGATCATCACCAGTTGGCCGAGCAACGAGAACATGCCCAACAGGAAGAACTCGCCGCGGAACAGATTACGTTCTTCGAGATAACGGCGCGAATAGACGATCGACACGGCATAGCCGAGGGTCACGACCGCCTTCATCGCGCTGGCGAACGGGTCCACCACATACATGTGGCCAAAGAAGTAGCGCACTTGCGGGTCGAACGCATTCATCGCAAACCAGATGCCGGCGATCAGCGTCGAGAAGAACGCAATAAAGTACGTGGTACGGCGACCGGCCTGGCCGACGAAAGTGTCGTTGAGCCACGCGAGCACAACGGCGAACATCACCAGTGCGTCGGGCAACAGAGCAGTCATAGGGGCGTTTTGCATGGTCTTTAAATTCCTCCGCTCGGCGTTACTGAGGCAACGGCAGCTTTGACTGCGCAACGTGGGAGAGGAGGTTTTCCACGGATACGTGCATCACATCGGTAAAAGGCTTCGGATACAAGCCCATGAACAGCGTCAGTGCAGCAAGCACTGCCAGCATGAAAAATTCGCGACGGTTGATGTCGAGGAGAGTCTTCACGTGATCGTTGGCGATCGCGCCGAAGTACACCCGCTTGTACATCCACAGTGTGTAGGCCGCGCCGAGAATCAGCGTGACTGCCGCACCGCCGGCGATCCAGAAGTTGTACTGGACTGCCGCCAGAATCACCATGAACTCACCGACAAAACCGGACGTGCCCGGCAAGCCGCAATTGGCCATCGCGAACAGCATCGCGAACGCCGCGAACTTGGGCATCACGTTGACGACACCGCCGTAATCGGCGATCTGACGCGAATGCATACGGTCGTACAACACGCCGATCGCGAGGAACATCGCGCCCGACACGAAACCGTGCGAGATCATCTGAATGATCGCGCCTTCCATACCGAGCTGGTTGAAGATGAAGAAGCCCAGCGTGACGAAGCCCATGTGCGCGATCGACGAATACGCAACCAGCTTCTTCATGTCGGCCTGGACCATCGCGACCAGGCCGATGTAGATCACCGCAACCAGCGACAGCGTAATGACGACCGGCGCCAGAAAATGGCTCGCATCAGGCGCGATAGGCAACGAGAAGCGCAGGAAACCGTATGCACCCAGCTTCAGCATGATCGCGGCCAGCACAACCGAGCCGCCGGTCGGCGCTTCGACGTGCGCATCGGGCAACCATGTGTGCACCGGCCACATCGGCACCTTCACGGCGAACGCCATGAAGAATGCTATGAAGATCAGCACCTGTGGCGTCATCGCGAGCGGCGCATGCTGCCATGTAGCGAGATCGAACGTACCGGTCTCGACGTACAGATAGATCAGCGCGACCAGCATCAGCAGCGAGCCCATCAGCGTGTACAGGAAGAACTTGAACGCCGCGTACACGCGGTTCGCCCCACCCCACACGCCGATGATGATGTACATCGGAATCAGCGTCGCTTCGAAGAACACGTAGAACAACATGCCGTCGGCCGAACTGAACACGCCGACCATGATGCCCGACAGGATCAGGAACGCAGCCAGATACTGCGCCACGTTCTTCGTAATCACTTCCCACGCGGCGATCACGACGATCACCGTGATCAACGCAGTCAACACAACGAACCACATCGAGATGCCGTCGACACCCAGGTGATACGAAATGTGAAAGCGCTCAATCCAGCTTGCCTGCTCGACGAATTGCAGATCGGCGGAGCTCGAATCGAAACCCGTGATCAGCGGGATCGTCACGATAAAGCTGACGACCGAGCCGATCAGCGCAATCCAACGCGCGGGAGCCGGGTTCCGGTCCGAACCGATAGCCAGAACGACGAGGCCGACGAGGATCGGTAACCAGATCGCGATACTGAGAATCGGATAAGCGTGCATTAGTTAGTGTCCCCTCGCCTTATTTGCCGCCCAGCGTTACAAAAAGGGTCAGGAGCCCCAGCATGCCGATGATCATGGCAAATGCGTAGTGATAGATGTAGCCCGATTGCAGGAAGCGGATCACGCCGGCAAACCAGCCGATAAAGCGTGCACTGCCGTTCACGATGCCGTCGATCACGACGACGTCGCCTTCCTTCCACAGACCACGGCCGATGGCCACTGCGCCGCGTGCAAACACCACTTCGTTGATCTTGTCCATGTAGTACTTGTTATCGAGCAACGTGTAGATCGGGCCGAACGCGCGCTTGATGACAGCCGGCAGATCGGGGCGAACCAGATACAGGAACCACGCAACCACCACACCGGCCAGCGCCAGCCATACCGGCAGACCGCTAACCGAATGGAAACCCATCGACACCCAGCCGTGGAACTCTTCGGCCATCTCCGCCACCGCCGGATGGTTCGCGCCAATGAAGATCACCTTGTCGAACGCGACGCCGTGCTGGAAGAAGTCGCCGTACAGCATCGGGCCGATACCGATCGCGCCGATCACGACCGACGGAATCGCCAGCAGCACCAGCGGCAGCCAGACAACCCACGGCGTTTCATGCGGCTCGTGAGCGTGGTCGTCGTGACCGTGGCCGTGTGCGTCATGGCCGTGACCATGACCGTCATGCGCATGCGCCGCAGCCTCGATGCCCATCGGCGATTCCGGGTGCTTCGGACCGCGGAAACGCTCCTTGCCATGGAACACCATGAAGTACATACGGAACGAATAAAGCGCAGTAACGAACACGCTCGCCACGACGGCAAAATACGCGAAGCCCGAGCCCGGCAGATGCGACAGCTTCACCGCGTCGATGATCGAGTCTTTCGAATAGAAGCCGGAGAAGAACGGCGTGCCGATCAGCGCCAGCGAACCGATCAGCGACGTGATCCACGTGATCGGCATGTACTTGCGCAGGCCGCCCATGTTGCGGATGTCCTGATCGTGGTGCATGCCGATGATCACCGACCCCGCGCCGAGGAACAGCAGCGCCTTGAAGAACGCGTGCGTCATCAGGTGGAACACGGCGACCGAGTAAGCCGAAGCGCCGAGCGCGACCGTCATGTAACCGAGTTGCGACAGCGTGGAATAAGCCACCACACGCTTGATGTCGTTCTGGATGATGCCGAGGAAGCCCATGAACAGCGCGGTAATTGCGCCGATGATCATCACGAACGACAGCGCCGTATCCGACAGTTCGAACAACGGCGACATGCGCGTGACCATGAAGATGCCGGCCGTCACCATGGTTGCTGCGTGAATCAGCGCGGAGATCGGCGTCGGGCCTTCCATCGAATCGGGCAGCCACACGTGCAGCGGGAACTGCGCCGACTTACCCATCGCGCCGATGAACAGGCAGATACACGCCACCGTCAACAAACCCCAGTCCGTACCCGGGAAGCTCAAAGCCGCGAGTTCGGTGCGCTTCGCGAACACGTCGCCGTAGTTCATCGAACCGGCGAACGCGAACAGCAGACCGATACCCAGCAGGAAGCCGAAGTCGCCGACGCGGTTCACGATAAACGCCTTCATGTTCGCGTAGATCGCGGTCGGGCGCGTGAAGTAGAAACCGATCAGCAGGTACGAGACCAGACCCACCGCTTCCCAGCCGAAGAACAGTTGCAGGAAGTTGTTGCTCATCACGAGCATCAACATCGAGAACGTGAACAGCGAAATGTACGAGAAGAAGCGCTGGTAACCGTCATCGTCAGCCATGTAGCCGATCGTGTAGATGTGCACCATCAGCGACACGAAGGTCACGACGACCATCATCATCGCCGTCAGCGAGTCGACCAGGAAGCCGACTTCGAACTGCGTCTTGCCGATCGCCATCCACTGATAAACCGTCGCGTTGAAACTCGCGCCGTTCAGCACCTGGAAGAAGACGATGGCCGACAGGACGAGCGAAATCGCCACGCCGAGGATAGTGACCGAGTGCGCGCCCGCTCGCCCTACCGCCTTACCGAACAGCCCCGCAATCAAGGAACCGGCGAGCGGTGCCAAAGGAATTGCCAACAGCAGGTTTTCATTGAGTATCGTAGACATAACCACTTTCCCTGAAGTTAACCTTTGAGCTGATCGAGATCCTCGACATTGATCGTGTCGAGGCTACGGAACAGGGTCACCAGAATCGCGAGGCCGATCGCCGCTTCCGCCGCTGCTACCGTCAGCACGAAGAAAACGAAGATCTGGCCATGCACGTCGCCCAGGTAATGCGAGAAGGCGACGAAATTGGTGTTCACCGCGAGCAGCATCAGTTCAATCGCCATCAGGATGATGATGACGTTGCGGCGGTTCAGGAAAATGCCGACGACGCTGATCGCAAACAGGATCGCGCCAAGGACAAGGTAATGGGCTAGGGTCAACATGATTTCTATCTCCTGTCCGCTCAGCTATTTTTAGCTGGTGCCGAGTCGGCCGCTGCCGCCGCTGCTTGCGCTGCTGCTTCGGCTTCTTCTGCCGCGACGGTCGCCGCGGTCTTTTCCGATGCCATCTTCACGACGCGCACACGGTCCTGAGCGCGAACCTTGACCTGCTCGCTCACGTTCTGGCGTTTGCTGTCCTTCTTATGGCTCGTGGTCAGAGCAATCGCGGCGATGATTGCCACCAGCAGCACAAGGCCGGCAACTTCGAACGCGAAGATGTAATCGGTGTAGATGATCTTGCCGATCAGGCGGGTGTTCGACCAGTCGCCCATGCCGTTCGCGACAGCCGTCGTGTCACGCAACGCCGTGGCGGTCGCGCCGTAGCCGTGCCACAGGATCAGCGCAGTTTCGATCACGATGATCGCGCCCACCAGGGTCGCCATCGGCACGAAGCGCTTGAAATCCTTGCGTAGCACGTCCATGTTGATGTCCAGCATCATCACGACGAACAGGAACAGCACCATCACCGCGCCGACGTAGACCAGCACCAGCAGGATTGCGAGGAACTCGGCTTCGAGCAGCATCCAGATAGCGGCTGCGTTGAAGAAAGCCAGCACCAGAAACAGTGCGGACGCCACCGGGTTGCGCGAGGTGATCACCTTCAGCCCTGACACAACCAGGAGCAGCGCGAAGATGTAGAACAGTACGGTCGTGAATTCCATGATTACCGGTTCATCGTTAGGCCATTGTCAGGCATTGTTCTTTGGCACGTGCATCTGGCGATTTTCGCCAGAACAGCCGCACAGGTCCGCCGAGCCGCGGAGTTCAACCCGCGGCTTCCGGCCCGACAACAGGCCGTATTTGCTGCTTTTACTGCCGTATTTTTACTGCTGCTTTTTACGACTTCAACAGGCAGGCGCTTCAACGATACGGTGCATCTGCCGCTTTATTCGCAGCGATTTCCGCTTCGTAGCGATCGCCAACGGCCAGCAGCATCTCTTTCGTGAAGTACAGATCGCCGCGCTTCTCGCCGTGATACTCGAGAATGTGCGTTTCGACGATCGAATCGACCGGGCAGCTTTCTTCGCAGAAACCGCAGAAGATGCACTTGGTCAGGTCGATGTCATAGCGCGTCGTACGGCGCGTGTTGTCCGCGCGGGGGTCCGATTCAATCGTGATCGCGAGCGCTGGGCACACTGCTTCGCACAGCTTGCAAGCGATGCAGCGCTCTTCGCCGTTTTCATAGCGGCGCAGCGCATGCAGACCGCGAAAACGCGGCGACATCGGGGTCTTTTCTTCGGGGAACTGCACCGTCACCTTGCGCTGGAACGTATAACGTCCGGTCAGCGCGAGGCCTTTGAGCAGTTCCGTCAGGAAGAAGGTTTTGAAAAAGTTTTGGATTGCGGTCATGGGTTCATCCGCCCTTTATTTCCAGATGTTCAACGGCGACATGATCCAGAAGCCGACCACCACCAGCCACACCACGCAGACCGGAATGAAAACCTTCCAGCCCAGACGCATGATCTGGTCATAGCGGTAGCGCGGAAACGTGGCGCGCGCCCAGATGAACACCGACAACAGCAAGAAGACCTTGAGGACGAGCCAGAAGATGCCCGGGATAAACGACAGGAACCCGAACGGAGCGCTCCAGCCACCAAGGAACAGTGTTGCAGCCAACGCCGAGATCACGATCATGTTGATGTACTCGGCGAGGAAGAACAGCGCGAACGCCATACCCGAGTAATCGATCATGTGACCCGCGACAATTTCCGACTCCCCTTCCACCACGTCGAACGGATGGCGGTTCGTTTCGGCGATGCCCGAGATGAAGTAGACGACGAACATCGGCAGCAGCGGCAGCCAGTTCCACGACAGGAAGTTCAGGCCGTGCGACGCGAAGAAGCCATGTTCCTGCGAACCGACGATACCCGACAGGTTCAGCGTGCCAGCGGTCATCAGCACGACGACGAGCGCGAAGCCCATCGAGATTTCGTACGAGACCATTTGTGCTGCCGCACGCATCGCGCCGAGGAACGCGTATTTCGAGTTCGACGCCCAGCCGGCCAGAATCACGCCGTACACGCCGATCGACGAAATCGCCATCGCGTACAGCAGACCCGCGTTGATGTCGCCGAGCACAGCGCCCGCCTGGAACGGAATCACCGCCCAGACCGCGAAGGCCGGGACCACCACCATGATCGGCGCAATCAGATAGGTCCAGCGGCTAGCTTGAGCCGGCTGAATCACTTCTTTCAGCAACAGCTTCAGCACGTCGGCGATTGGCTGCAGCAAACCCGCAGGACCGACGCGGTTCGGGCCAATACGCACGTGCATCCAGCCGATCAGCTTACGTTCCCACAGAATCAGGTAAGCCACGCACAGCAGGATCACGACGGCTACCACCAGGATGCGCACCAGTGCCCACACCGTAGGCCATGCCACACCAAGGATCTGGGTGCCGCCCGAGTTGATCGTATCGAACAAGCTCATTTACGCCTTCTCCACCACCAGTTCACCGAACAGGCTGCCCAGCGCTGCACCGGCAGGCGTAGCCGCCGATACGCGGACGACCGTCTCCGCAAGATTCGCGTCGCGCACGGCCGGCAACTGCACCGATTGCTCGCCCTGGCGCACGCGCACTGCGTCGCCTTCCTTCAAACCCAGTTGGTCGAACAGCGCAGCCGGAAGGCCGACGGTGTTCGCGGCGCGCGCCGCTGCGGTCAGATGCAGCGAATCGGCACGGCGCACCAGTGCGTCGGCGTGGTAGATCGGCACGTTCGCGATACGCTCGAACTTGCCTTCAGCCGCCTTGACCGACTTGCCGCGCGCAACTGCGACGCCCGTTTTGTTCGACAGACGCGATGTCAGTTCGCCGTTGCCGAGTGCGGCATTGCGCACTTCTTCCGACGTGTCGAATTCGAAGCCCGGCACGCCCAGCAGGCTACCCAGCACACGCAATACTTTCCATGCCGGACGCGTGTCGCCCAGCGGACGCACGACGCCGTTGAACGTCTGAACGGTGCCTTCGGCGTTGACGAAAGTACCGGCCGTTTCCGTGAACGGAGCGATCGGCAACAGCACATCGGCGTAGTCGGCGCCCGTCTGGAACGGCGACATCACCACGACCATTTCGGCTTGCTTCAGTGCGGCCAAAGCCTGCGCCGGATTGGCCGTATCGAACTCCGGCTCGAAGTTCAGCAAAACATAGCCCTTGCGCGGCTGTTCGAACACTTCGCGAGCATTCAAACCGCCTTCGCCCGGCAGCGCATTCACGAGGTGTGCGCCAACCGTATTGGCCGCTTCCGGGAGGAAACCGAGCGTCGCGCCGGTGGTCTCTGCAATCCATTGCGCCGCTGCATGAATGACCGCGAAGTCCGGATGACGGACCGCACCGTTGCCCAGCAGCACGAAACGGCTTTGGCCCGAGGCGAGCGACTTGGCAACCTGCTTGTGAGCGTCCGTCGGCTGCGTGCCGCCGAAAGCTTCGGGCAACGCAACGCCGTTCGCTTCCGACACCGCGCCAGCAATACCCGCCAGTGCGTCGAGCCATGCTGACGGCGCTGCGACCACGCGTTGCGCTTGCGGAATCAATGCGTCGTCGCCGCTAGCCTGCACCAGCGTGAGCTTCGCGCCGTTCTTGGCGGCCTGACGCAGACGTGCTGCGAGCAACGGATGATCGCGACGCAGATCGGAGCCGATCACCAGCGCTGCGTCGACGTTCGACAGTTCGGCGATCGCCGCGCCGAGCCACGGGGCGCCGTTGGCCGGTGCCGAGAAATCCGACTGGCGCAGACGAAAGTCGACGTTAGGCGTGCCGACCGCTTGCGCGAGTTGCTTCAGCAGGAACAGTTCTTCGACCGTGCTATGAGCGCTGCCGAGAGCGGCCAGCGCAGTCGCGCCATGATCGCCCTTGATGCCCTTCAGACCCTTGACCACATATTCAAGGGCGGTCTGCCAGTCGGTCTCGATCCACTTGCCGTCCTGCTTGAGCATCGGCTGTGTGAGACGTTCCGGGCTATTGAGACCTTCGTACGAGAAGCGGTCCTTGTCCGAAATCCAGCATTCGTTGATGGATTCGTTTTCGAACGGCAGAACGCGCATCACGCGATTGTTCTTCACCTGCACCACGAGGTTCGCGCCGACGGAATCGTGCGGGCTCACCGACTTGCGGCGCGACAGTTCCCACGTCCGGGCGCTGTAGCGGAACGGCTTGCTGGTCAACGCGCCGACCGGGCACAGATCGATCATGTTGCCCGACATTTCGGAGTCGACCGTCTTGCCGACGAACGACGTGATTTCCGAATGCTCGCCGCGGCCCAGCATGCCGAGTTCCATCACGCCGGCCACTTCCTGGCCGAAACGGACGCAACGCGTGCAGTGGATACAACGCGACATTTCTTCCATCGAGATCAGCGGGCCGACGTTCTTGTGGAACACCACGCGCTTTTCTTCGCTATAACGCGAACCTGACTTGCCGTAACCGACGGCCAGATCCTGCAACTGGCACTCGCCGCCCTGGTCACAGATCGGGCAATCCAGCGGGTGGTTGATCAGCAGGAATTCCATCACGGCTTGCTGGCCCTTCACCGCCTTGTCCGACTTGGTGCGCACGATCATGCCCGCCGACACCGGCGTTGCGCATGCCGGCACAGCCTTCGGCATCTTTTCGACATCGACCAGACACATCCGGCAGTTGGCCGCAATCGACAGCTTCTTGTGATAGCAGAAGTGAGGGATATACGTGTCGACCTTATGCGCAGCCTGGATCACCATGCTGCCTTCGGGCACCTCTACTTTCTTGCCGTCTATTTCAAGTTCAACCATGATGGTCAATCTTCCTTAACCTGTTACCGCTCAATCGTTCGCCCCGTTCATCGCCCGTTTAAGCCGATGAATCCCGCGGTTGACGTAGTTCGTCTGGTGCTTGTCTACTCAGTCAGGCAGCCACTGTTTCCGACGCCGCTGCGTGCCCGGCATGATCGCCGGTCAGGCAATGCTTGTGCGCGACGTGGTATTCGAACTCATCCCAGTAGTGCTTGAGCATGCCGCGAACCGGCATGGCCGCTGCATCGCCGAGCGCGCAAATCGTGCGGCCCATGATGTTTTCCGCGACCGAGTTCAGCAGATCCAGATCTTCAGGACGGCCGAGCCCATGCTCGATACGATGGACGACGCGGTACAGCCAGCCCGTGCCTTCGCGGCAAGGCGTGCATTGACCACACGACTCTTCGTAATAGAAGTACGACAGACGCAACAGCGAACGCACCATGCAACGCGTTTCGTCCATCACGATGACCGCGCCCGAACCAAGCATCGAGCCAGCCTTGGCGATCGAGTCGTAGTCCATGTCGGTGTTCATCATCATCTCGCCCGGAATCACCGGAGCCGACGAACCGCCAGGAATCACAGCCTTGATCTTCTTGCCGCCGCGCATGCCGCCGGCGAGATCCAGCAACGTCGCGAACGGCGTACCGAGCGGAACTTCATAATTGCCCGGACGTTCGACGTCGCCCGATACCGAGAAAATCTTGGTGCCGCCATTGTTCGGCTTGCCGATTTCAAGGTAATTCTGCGGACCGACTGCCAGCAGGAACGGCACTGCGGCAAACGTCTCGGTGTTGTTGATCGTGGTCGGCTTGCCGTACACGCCAAAGCTCGCCGGGAATGGCGGCTTGAAGCGCGGCTGGCCTTTCTTGCCTTCCAGCGACTCGAGCAGCGCGGTTTCTTCGCCGCAGATGTAGGCGCCGTAACCGTGGTGCGCATGCAGCTCGAACGAGAAACCCGAGCCCATGATGTTTTCGCCGAGGAACCCGGCGCGGCGAGCTTCGTCCAGCGCCTGCTCAAAGCGACGGTAGACTTCAAAAATTTCGCCGTGTATATAGTTGTATCCGACCGTGATGCCCATTGCATACGCACCAATGGCCATGCCTTCAATCAGCGCATGCGGATTGAAGCGCAGAATGTCGCGGTCTTTGAACGTGCCCGGTTCGCCTTCGTCCGAATTACAGACGAGATATTTCTGACCAGGGAACTGACGCGGCATGAAGCTCCACTTCAGACCGGTCGGGAAGCCTGCACCGCCCCGGCCACGCAGACCCGACGCCTTGACGTCGGCGATCACCTGTTCCGGCGGAATCTTCTCTTCCAGAATGCGTCGCAGCTGGGCGTAACCGCCGCGCGCCACATAGTCTTCGAGATGCCAGTTGTCGCCGTTCAGGCCGGCGAGAATCAGCGGTTTGATGTGACGATCGTGTAAAGCCGTCATTTCGAAAGTTCCTCGAGCAGCTGGTCGATCTTCGCGCGGCTCATGAAGCTGCACATGCGATGGTTGTTCACCAGCATCACCGGCGCGTCGCCGCACGAACCCATGCACTCACCTTCTTTCAGGGTGAACTTGCCGTCGGGCGTGGTTTCGCCGAAGTCGATGCCGAGCTTCTGCTTCAGATATTCCGCGGCGCCTTCGGCACCGCCGTCCGGGCCGAGCTGGCACGGCAGGTTTGTGCAGAGCGTGATCTTGTATTTGCCGACCGGCGAGGTCTCGTACATCGTGTAGAAGGTAGCTACCTCCTGCACGGCGACTGCCGGCATGCCGAGATAGTCCGCGACGAACTGCATGACGTCGGGCGACAGCCAGCCATGCTCTTCCTGAGCAACGGCCAGCGCCGACATCACGGCGGACTGTTTCTGATCGGCGGGGTATTTCCCGATCGCGCGATCGATTTCTTTCAGGCCTTCAGCTGAGATCATTTTCAGACACGACTCTTTCAATTCCTACCGAACGAAAACCCGTCGCTTACTTCAAGCTGCGACAGACCCGGCGTTCCTTTGCTTGACACGCGCTTCGACTCAATCCGAAACACGCACCGCTGAATACGTCCTAGCGATCCACTTCGCCGAACACGATGTCCTGCGTGCCGATGATCGTCACGGCGTCGGCGATCATGTGACCGCGCGCCATTTCATCCAGCGAGGACAGGTGCGCATAACCCGGCGCGCGGATCTTCAGGCGATACGGCTTGTTCGCGCCGTCCGAGATCAGATAGATACCGAACTCGCCCTTCGGATGCTCGACCGCCGCGTATGCCTCGCCTTCCGGAACGTGGAAGCCTTCGGTGAAGAGCTTGAAATGGTGGATCAACTCTTCCATGTTCGACTTCATACCGACGCGCGACGGCGGCGCAACCTTATGATTGTCGACCATTACGGGGCCAGGATTCTTACGCAGCCACTCAATGCACTGTTTCACGATTCGCGTGGATTGGCGCATTTCTTCGACGCGAACCAGATAGCGGTCATAGCAATCGCCATTTACGCCGACCGGAATGTCGAAATCCATCTTGTCATAGACTTCGTACGGCTGCTTCTTGCGCAGATCCCACTCGATACCCGAGCCGCGCAGCATTGCACCGGTCATGCCGAGTTGCAGCGCGCGTTCCGGGCTCACCACGCCGATACCGACCAGACGTTGCTTCCAGATCCGGTTGTCGGTCAGCAGCGTTTCGTATTCGTCGACGCATTTCGGAAAGCGCGTGAAGAAGTCGTCGATGAAGTCGAGCAGCGAACCTTGGCGGTTCTCGTTCATCTTCGACAATGCCTTCACATTGCGGATCTTCGATGCCTTGTATTGCGGCATCGCATCCGGCAGGTCGCGATAGACCCCGCCCGGACGGTAGTAGGCCGCGTGCATCCGTGCGCCGGATACTGCTTCGTACACGTCCATCAGGTCTTCGCGCTCGCGGAACGCGTACAGAAACACCGCCATCGCGCCGACGTCGAGCGCGTGCGCGCCGATCCACATCAAGTGGTTCAGCACGCGCGTGATTTCGTCGAACATCACGCGGATGTATTGCGCGCGCACCGGCACTTCGATGCCGAGCAGCTTCTCAATCGCCATCACGTAGCCGTGCTCATTGACCATCATCGACACGTAGTCGAGACGGTCCATGTACGGCACGGACTGGATAAATGTTTTGGTTTCGGCGAGCTTTTCGGTCGCGCGATGCAGCAGGCCGATGTGCGGATCGGCGCGCTGGATGACTTCACCGTCGAGTTCCAGCACGAGGCGCAACACACCGTGCGCAGCCGGATGCTGAGGACCGAAGTTGAGCGTGTAGTTCTTGATCTCTGCCATGGCGTTCTCTTAGTGTTTCAGACCGCCATAGCGATCCTCGCGGATCACGCGCGGCGTAATTTCCCGCGGCTCGATCGTCACAGGCTGATAGACGACGCGCTTTTCTTCCGGGTCGTAACGCATTTCGACGTAACCGGAGACAGGGAAATCTTTACGGAACGGGTGACCAATGAAACCGTAGTCGGTCAGGATGCGGCGCAGATCCGGGTGACCTTCGAAGACGATACCGTACAGGTCGAATGCTTCGCGCTCGTACCAGTTGACCGAATTCCAGATTTCAACGACGGACGGCAGGATCGGCACTTCGTCATCGGGTGCGAACACGCGCAGACGCAAACGCCAGTTGTTCTGCACCGACAACAAATGGAGAACGGCCGCGAAACGCGGGCCGTCGTAAGCGCCGTCGGCGTAGGTCTGATAGTCGACGCCGCAAAGGTCGACGCATTGCTCGAAACCGAGCGAACGGTCGTCGCGCAGACGGGTTGCAACGTTGAGGTAGTCGGCCGCCTTCACGACGATCGTCACTTCACCGATTGCTTCGTTGATGCTCAACAGGAGGCCGCCAAAGGCCGCCTCGAGGTTCGCTTTCAGGGTCTCGAGTTTGCTTGCCATATTGTGGGGGAGGCGTTGGCCTTATTGACGGGCGATTGTGTTGGTGCGGCGAATCTTGGCCTGCAACTGGATCACGCCGTACACCAGCGCTTCCGCAGTCGGCGGACAACCCGGCACATAAACGTCAACCGGAACGATCCGGTCGCAGCCACGCACTACCGAATACGAGTAGTGGTAATAGCCGCCGCCGTTCGCACACGAGCCCATCGAGATTACCCAGCGCGGCTCAGCCATCTGGTCGTAGACCTTGCGCAGAGCGGGCGCCATCTTGTTGCACAGCGTGCCGGCGACGATCATCACGTCCGACTGACGCGGACTCGGACGAAACACCACGCCGAAGCGGTCAAGGTCATAACGGGCAGCGCCCGCATGCATCATCTCGACCGCACAACACGCCAAACCAAACGTCATAGGCCACAGGGAGCCAGTGCGCGTCCAGTTGATCAGTTTGTCAGCCGTCGTGGTGACAAACCCTTCCTTCAAGACCCCTTCGATACTCATTTGCTTTCCACTCCAGACGGGGCGGCAAGCCTTGGCCACCCACGCAAACCGGCGATTAATCCATCATTCCCAGTCGAGGCCGCCCTTCTTCCAGATGTAGGCGAAGCCCAGCAGGAATTCGAGCAGGAAAATCATCATTGCCATGAAGCCAGGCCAGCCGATGTCGCGCAGAGCTACGCCCCACGGAAAAAGGAATGCGGTTTCAAGGTCGAAAATGATGAAGAGAATGGCGACGAGGTAATAGCGAACATCGAACTTCATGCGCGCATCTTCGAATGCTTCGAAGCCGCACTCGTACGGTGCGTTCTTCTCTGTATCGGGCTTGTTGGGACCAAGAATCTTACCGATACTGACCAGCGCTACGCCTAAACCGGTGCCTACGATGAGGAACAACAAGACGGGGAAATAGGCTGCGAGGTTCAAGACAATCCTCAATCGGTTGGTTCGGTTCTGAGTGCCGACAGGAGCATAGCACTCCTGCCGCGAAATCACTTCCGAAACGCACATGCCACAAGCCCTACTTAAGCCGTGCCCAGAAGTGAAAAATGCCAGCCGAAGCTGAAGCAAGCGGCTGGCATTTAGATAACATTTTGGTGCCGACGGCGAGACTCGAACTCGCACAGCTTTCGCCACTACCCCCTCAAGATAGCGTGTCTACCAATTTCACCACGTCGGCACTGCATGCAATCCGGGAAAACAACTTGTAACCCGCGAATCGCTTCAAGACTTAGATTGTAACTTGTTTAAACAGATTGTTCAACGCACAAGAGACAAATTGCCGCGAAATTTATTTCGGTACGTCGGTAGCCGGGACCGATGCAGGCGATGCCGGCAGGGCAGCCGAACCTGCGACCGGCGCAGAGGCCGACGGTGCTGCCGAGGCCGCAACCGGAGCCGTCACTGCCGCGCCCAGCAAGCCTGCCGAAGGCTTCGACCGATATGCGCCGAGGTACGTCAACGTCAGCGTCGTGACAAAAAATACCGCTGCGAGCACTGCGGTTGTACGCGACAAAAAGTTTGCCGAGCCAGTCGCACCGAACAGACTGCCCGATGCGCCGCTACCAAAAGCAGCGCCCATATCGGCGCCTTTGCCGTGTTGCAGCAAGACAAGGCCGATGACCCCAAGTGCCGACAACAGCTGAACGACGATAATCAATGTTTTCAAATACAGCATCACACTCACCTGAGTCTTTATTTAACCGCGCGACACGCTGTGTTGCACGGGATGGAGTCACCACCAAAGCGCCCTGCTTAACCGGCGACGCTCGTTGCGGCCGCCGCCTTGCAGATCGCCAGGAAATCCTGGTCTTTCAACGACGCGCCGCCAATCAGGCCGCCATCGATATCCGGTTGACGGAACAGCTCTTCCGCGTTCTCCGGCTTCACGCTGCCGCCGTACAACAACGGCACATCCGCTACCGCCTCGCCCTTCGCCACCAGGCGCGCACGCAGGAACGCGTGAACGGCCTGAGCCTGCTCCGACGATGCACTCTTGCCCGTGCCGATCGCCCAGACCGGCTCGTACGCGACGACCAGGCGGGCCGCTTCCTGCACCGACAATTTCGCCAGCACTTCGTCGAGTTGCGAACCAACTACCTGCTCGGTCGATCCGGCTTCGCGCTCTTCGAGCGTTTCACCGACGCAGACGATCGGCGTCAAACCCGCTTCCAGCGCGCGCTGCGTTTTCACCGCCACCAGCTCAGCGCTTTCGCGATGATAGGCGCGACGTTCCGAGTGCCCGACAATCGCGAGCGTAGCGCCGAAATCCACGACCATCGGCGCAGCCACTTCACCGGTATAGGCGCCGTGCGTGAACGCAGACACGTCCTGCACGCCCCACGCGACACGACCACCTTCCAGCAACGACTGGGTTTGCGCCAGATAAAGGCTCGGCACACACACGCCGACGCGCACGTCGGCCGGCAATTCGCCCGCGCCTTGCGATACAGCCTGCAACAGCGTGGCATTGGCGGCGAGACGCCCGTGCATTTTCCAGTTACCGACTACCAGCTTGGCTCGTTGTTGTTTCGACATCGTCTCGTCTTGTCTTGGCGGCGGACTTTGTTTGCGCTTACAGTCCGCCTTTCGGATTCATTCGGCGTGCGCAAAACGCGCAATTTTACTGCGTGGGGTGGATCGGGTCAAACCGCCCGTGTCAACTATCCTGACCCCAAGCGAGCACGATCTTGCCGACGTGCATGCTGCTTTCCATCAATGCATGCGCTTCGGCGGCCTGCGCAGCGGGAAACACGCGATGGATCACCGGCTTGATGCGGCCCGCTTCGAGATGCGGCCATACCTGCTCTTTCAATTGCGCGGCAATTTTTGCCTTGAATTCGATCGGCCGCGGACGCAGCGTCGAACCGGTCACCGTCAGACGGCGACGCAAGATGTCGTTCAGATTCAATTCCGCTTTCGCACCGCCGAGCAACGCAATCACCACGATGCGGCCGCCGTCAGCCAACGCCGTGAGTTCGCGCGGCACGTAGCTGCCCGCGACCATGTCGAGCACCACGTCGACACCGCGATCGTTGGTCAGCGACTTGATGACTTCGACGAAATCTTCAGTCTTGTAGTTGATCGCCCGCTCGGCACCCAGCGCCTCACAGGCGCGGCATTTTTCGTCCGACCCTGCAGTCGCGAACACCCGAAAACCCAGCGCATGCGCGATCTGGATCGCCGTCACGCCGATGCCGCTCGAGCCGCCCTGCACCAGCAGCGTTTCGTTCGGCGCGCCTTCGCCCTTGCCGAGCTGAGCGCGGTCGAACACATTGCTCCACACCGTGAAGAACGTCTCGGGCAAAGAAGCCGCCTCGATATCCGACAAACCCGCCGGCACCGGCAAGCATTGCAGCAACGGCGCGCTCGCATATTCCGCGTAACCGCCACCGGACATCAGCGCGCAGACGCGATCGCCGATCTTCAGACCGAACGGATTGTTCTTCTCGTCGATCGTGCCGCCGACAATCTCACCCGCCACCTCCAGGCCAGGCAGATCCGATGCACCGGGCGGCGGCGCATAACCGCCCTTGCGCTGGAACACGTCCGGACGGTTTATACCGGAAGCCGCCACCTTGATCAGCACCTCGCCCGCCTTCAACTGCGGCGTGGGCCGCTCGGCAAGCTTGAGGACGTCCGGCGCACCGAATTCGGTGATTTCGATCGCTTTCATCTGCGTCAACTCCAAGATTGGATTGCGTTGCACACCCGTCGCACGTTCGCGGCCTGCCGATCACGAAGCGCAATCGTCTAACCTTCGACAACGCGCTCCATACAAATAGAGTACCCGCTTGTCTCCATTCGCACGCGTCTGCAACGCAATCCACCCTGCATAAAAAACGGCCGGCGCGTATGCACGCTGCCGGCCGTTGTCCCGCTACCGCATTACTGCGGCGTCGGCTCGCCTTGCGGCGCGTCGTTCAGCAACGCCTTGGCCGACAAACGCACGCGGCCCTTTTCGTCCGTCTGGATGACCTTGACCTTCACTTGCTGGCCGTCCTTCAGGTAGTCGTTGATGTCCTTGATACGCTCGTTGGCGATCTCGGAGATGTGCAGCAGACCGTCCTTGCCCGGCAGGATGTTCACGATCGCGCCGAAATCGAGCAGCTTGAGCACGGTGCCTTCGTACACCTGGCCCACTTCGACTTCCAGCGTGATGTTCTCGATACGCTTCTTCGCTTCGGCCATCCCTTCGCTGCTCGTGCTGGCGATGGTGACGACGCCGTCGTCCGAAATATCGATCGTCGTGCCGGTTTCTTCGGTCAGCGCGCGGATCACCGAACCACCCTTGCCGATCACGTCGCGGATCTTTTCCGGATTGATCTTGATGGTGATCATGCGCGGTGCGTAGTCCGACAGCACCGTGTTCGCGCCCGACACCGCCGAGGTCATCTTGCCGAGGATGTGCATACGGCCTTCCTTCGCTTGCGCGAGGGCGACCTGCATGATTTCCTTCGTGATGCCCTGGATCTTGATGTCCATCTGCAGCGCGGTCACGCCTTGTTCCGTACCCGCCACCTTGAAGTCCATGTCGCCGAGGTGATCTTCGTCGCCGAGGATGTCGGTCAGAACTGCAAAGCGGTTACCTTCCAGGATCAGGCCCATCGCGATGCCGGCGACGTGCGCCTTCATCGGCACGCCGGCGTCCATCAGTGCGAGGCAGCCGCCGCACACCGAAGCCATCGACGACGAACCATTCGATTCCGTGATTTCCGACACAACGCGAATCGAGTAGCCGAATTCGTCGGCGCTCGGCAGGCATGCAGCCAGTGCGCGCTTGGCCAGACGGCCGTGACCGATTTCACGGCGCTTCGGCGAACCGACGCGGCCCGTTTCGCCGGTTGCGAACGGAGGCATGTTGTAGTGGAGCATGAAGCGTTCGCGGTACTCGCCTTCGAGCGCGTCGATGTTCTGCTCGTCGCCCTTCGTGCCCAGCGTGGCCACCACCAGCGCCTGCGTTTCGCCGCGCGTGAACAGTGCCGAACCGTGGGTACGCGGCAGCACGCCGGTACGGATTTCGATCGGGCGAACCGTGCGCGTGTCGCGGCCGTCGATACGCGGCTCGCCGTTCAGGATCTGCGTACGGACGATCTTCGCTTCGATGTCGAACAGCACATTGCCGACGGTCGCCTTGTCCGCTGCTACCGTGCCGCTTGCGGCTGCGTCTTCTTCCAGCTTCTTCGACGTCGCTGCGTAGACTTCCTTCAGCTTGGCCGAACGTGCCTGCTTGTCGCGGATCTGGTAAGCCGCGAGCAGATCGGCTTGTGCCAGTTCGCCCACGCGTGCGATCAGCGGCTCGTTCTTCGCTGCCGGCTGCCAATCCCATTCCGGCTTGCCGCCTTCACGGACGAGTTCGTGGATCGCGTCGATCGCGATCTGCATTTGCTCGTGACCGAACACGACGCCGCCGAGCATCACTTCTTCGCTCAGTTGCTGCGCTTCCGATTCCACCATCAGCACTGCGCGTTCCGTACCGGCGACGATCAGGTCGAGCGCCGATTCCTTCATTTGCGGACGCGTCGGGTTCAACACGTATTCGTTGTTGATGTAGGCCACGCGTGCTGCGCCGACCGGGCCGTTGAACGGCAGACCGGACACGGCGAGTGCCGCCGACGCGCCGATCAGCGCGGGGATGTCAGCGGGGATTTCCGGGTTCAGCGACAGGACGTGGATCACGACCTGGACTTCGTTGTAGAAGCCTTCCGGGAACAGCGGGCGCAGCGGACGGTCGATCAGGCGCGAGGTCAGCGTTTCTCCTTCCGACGGACGGCCTTCGCGGCGGAAGAAGCCACCCGGGATCTTGCCGGCTGCGTAGGTTTTTTCGAGGTAATCGACGGTCAGCGGGAAGAAATCCTGACCCGGCTTGGCCGTTTTAGCGCCGACCACGGTTGCCAGCACGACGGTGTCTTCGATGTCGACGATCACCGCACCGCTCGCCTGACGGGCGACTTCACCGGTTTCGAGGCGAACGTTGTGTTGTCCCCACTTGAACTCTTTGACGATCTTATTGAACATAGTCATTGCTTTTCCTCATCGTAGTGCCGCGCGAACCAGAAGCGGCGCGGCAACGCCAGGACCGGCGCCACATGGGAAGAGTAGTGTTATGCCATTCCAGAGAACCACGCCCTACGTCGAGTACGCGCGCGAACCGCTGGAATGACACAAAGCTCCGCCCCTGAAGCCCGGCCGTATTGCTTGTTTTGCTGCTTTTTCTACTGCTTTTTTCTACTGCCTGCCCTGCTTTTTCCTGCCCCCGCCGCATGAACCGGCACGCTACTGCGAATGGCAGGCAATGCGCGTCACATGAAGCGCACCGCGCAAAAACAAAATGCCTGTATCAGTGGAACTGACACAGGCATCTTGCTGAACGACTGGCCGATTACTTACGCAGACCCAGCTTCTCGATCAGGGTGCGGTAACGATCCGCGTCCTTACCCTTCAGGTAGTCGAGCAGCTTACGACGGCGGCTCACCATGCGCAGCAGACCGCGGCGGCTGTGGTGATCCTTCGAGTGAGCCTTGAAGTGAACGGTCAGTTCGTTGATGCGGGTCGTGAGCAGCGCGACCTGAACTTCGGGGCTGCCGGTGTCGTTAGCTGCGCGTGCGAATTGCGCAACGACTTCGGACTTCTTGCTTGTTTCAACTGCGGACATGTCGATTTCCTTAAGAACTAGACAGGCGGTCACGGAAGAAAGGCCGTGCCGTGGATTACCCCGTTTGCCAGCCAGCGAGCCTCACATCGAGACGACACTGCCTTACAACGGGACGCGTATTGTAGCACAGCACGATCCGGCCGCGAACCCCGCTGGCCGGATCGTGCGAGGCACCTGCGTGCCACGCGCGTCAGGGACGCTGCATCTTGCAGACGGTCGGCAAAACAGTGCGATCGGCCGGCAAAGCCAGCACCGTGCGGAAGCCGTAGCCTGAGCCTTCATTATCGAAATGCACGCCGGGCGTGCCGGCTTTGTCCATCTGCATCACGTAAAGGGGTTGAATCAGTTGATGGTCGTCGGCGCGCATCCACGAAGCGTGGAAGCCGTTGTCGAAGCGAATGCCTTCGAGCGCGCGCGCCACTGCCGTCGGGTCCGCGCTGCCGGCGCGGCTCATTGCCGCGGCGAGCGTCTCGATCATCAGCGGCATGCGCAACACCGGGTAGTCGTCCTGCGCAGCCGGGAAACGGGCCCGGAACGCGGCGTACCAGGCGTCGGAGGCTGCGCCGCCCGCATTCGGATGCCAGTCGGCAACCGCAATCACATGGCCGACGCCCGCGTCTCCCAAGGCAGCCGGCGCGCCCAGGCTGTTGCCGTAGAACGTGTAGAACTTCGTGTCCAGCCCCTGCTCGCGCGCCGCTTTGACCAGCAGCGTCAGGTCGTTGCCCCAGTTGCCGGTGATCACGGCGTCCGCCCCGCTAGCACGAATCTTCGCGATATAGGGCGCGAAATCCTTTACGCGGCCAATCGGATGGAATTCGTCGCCGACCACCGCAATATCGGGGCGCTTCGTCGCCAGCGTCGACCGCGCAAGGCTGCTGACGTCATGACCAAAGCTGTAGTCCTGGTTCAGCAGATACACCTTCTTCACCGCTTTATCGCGCTGGATCACGTCGACCAGTGCGTCCATCCGCATGCCCGCGTGTGCGTCGAAACGGAAATGCCAGAAGCTGCAACTGGCGTTGGTCAGCGCGGGGTCGTCGGCGGAATAGTTGAGGAACAGCTCGCGATTGCCCGGCTCGCGGCTGTTCTGCTTGTCGATCGCGCCGATCAGCGCGGCGGCCACCGCTGAACTGTTGCCCTGCATGATGTAGCCGATATGGCGGTCGGCAGCCGCGCGCAGTTGTGTGAGCGCCTCTTCGGTGCTGCCTTTGCTGTCGAGCACGACCAGTTCGAACGGATGCGCGCCGTCGGCGAGCTTCACGCCGCCCTGCGCGTTCACCTGTTCCACGCCGAACCGCAGATTGCGCTCAACCGCCGCGCCCGCGTTCGCGAACGGGCCGGACATGCCTTCGATCAACGCCAGCTGGATCGGTGTTCCCGTGGGTTTGCCGCCGGGCTTGCCTGAGACGGATGGCTTCGCAGCCTCGCTTGCAGGCGAATTTGCCGCCGCCCCCGCTGCCGCGTGCGCCACCCCGCCCATTGAAATCGCCACCAGCGCCGCTGCTGCCGCCTGTTGCCACTTCGTCATCGTCACTGCCCCGCTGGAATCGCCAAAGCGCGGATCATAGGACGACCCGGACGGAATAAGCAAGCCGCCGCATCCGTTACCGTACTTTGCGGCCAGCCTGTACGAAGCGCGGCTCTTTTGCCGCAGCGCGTGTCAAAATAATGCGTCTCGATGATAAAAACTGCGGCCTGGATGCCATCGGAGGAATATATGTTCAACCGCCACCCCTTCCCGGCGGGCTCGACCAAGGCGCCTGCCTTCGGACGCCTGCGCCGCGCGGCGCTCGTCTGCCTGAGCGCATTGACGCTTGCGGGCTGCGCCCAGCCCTGGCAGCAATACCAGCAAGGCGCCGACGCATCGACGATCGTCGCGCGCCTCGGGCCGCCGCGCGAAACTTACGACCTGCCGAATGGCGGCAAGCGTCTGATGTGGCCGACCCAGCCAATGGGCGAAACCACCACCGCCGCCGATATCGATGCAGCCGGCAAGATCGTGAATGTGCGCCAGGTGCTGCAGCCCAATGAGTTTTACCGGGCGGAAATCGGCAAATGGACCAAGAGCGACGTGCTCGTCAACTTCGGCCGTCCGGTCGAAACAGCGTATTTTCCGCTGATGAAGCGTGAGGTCTGGACTTACCGCTATCTCGAAGACAACGTCTGGTACATGATGTACAGCTTCTATTTCGACGAACAGGGCATTGTTCGGCTGACGCAGAAAACGCCTGATCCGCTGCACGATCCGGATCGGCGAGCGTTGTTCTGAGCGTTTGCTCCAACCCGACACCGACCGATGCGGCAAAGCAAAAAGCCCCGCGCCTTGACCGGCGCGGGGCTTTTCACATTCAGCGCATCGCAGTCACATCGCGCACGGCGGATGCATCACTCCGAGCGTTGCGGATTCAGCTTGTCGACGTTCGAATAAAGCTTGTTCAACGCCGAGATATACGCCTTCGCCGAAGCAGCGACGATATCCGGGTCCGTTCCTACTCCATTGACGATTCTCCCGCTCTTCGACAAGCGCACCGTCACTTCGCCCTGCGCCTGCGTGCCAGTGGTGATCGCGTTCACCGAGTACAACAGCAGTTCCGAACCGCTGCCCACTTCCGTTTCGATTGCGTTGAGCGTGGCGTCGACCGGACCGTTACCGCGCGCTTCGCCGGTGATCTCCTTGCCCTCCACCGAAAACACGATCTTCGCGTGCGGTTGCTCGCCGGTTTCCGAATGCTGCGACAGCGACAGAAACTTGTAGTGCTCTTTCTGCTGCGCCTCAGCCGATTCCTCCGTGACGATCGCGATGATGTCTTCGTCGAAAATTTCCGACTTGCGGTCAGCCAGTTCCTTGAAGCGCGCGAACGCCGAGTTCAGTTCCGCCTCGCTATCCAGCGCGATGCCAAGTTCCTGCAGGCGTTGTTTGAACGCGTTGCGGCCCGACAGCTTGCCGAGCACGATCTTGTTCGCGCTCCAGCCGACGTCTTCGGCACGCATGATTTCGTAGGTGTCGCGCGCCTTCAGCACGCCGTCCTGGTGAATGCCGGACGCATGCGCAAACGCGTTCGCGCCGACCACCGCCTTATTCGGCTGCACGACGAAACCGGTGATCTGCGATACCAGCTTCGACGCGGGCACGATTTGCGTCGTGTCGAGTCCGATATCGAGGCCGAAGTAATCCTTGCGCGTTTTCACCGCCATCACGATTTCTTCGAGCGACGTGTTGCCCGCGCGCTCGCCGAGCCCGTTGATCGTGCACTCGACCTGCCGCGCGCCGCCAATCTGCACCCCGGCCAGCGAGTTCGCGACCGCCATGCCGAGGTCGTTATGGCAATGCACTGAGAACACCGCCTTGTGCGAGTTCGGAATACGCTCACGCAGCGTTTTCACGAGCTGGCCATAGAGTTCGGGCACGCCGTAACCGACCGTATCCGCGATGTTGATGGTGGTCGCGCCCTCGGCGATTACCGCTTCCAGCACGCGGCACAGAAAGTCCATGTCGGAGCGGCTGCCGTCTTCCGGGGAAAACTCGACGTCGTCGGTGAACTTGCGGGCAAAACGCACCGCCAGCCTCGCCTGCTCGAACACCTGATCCGGCGTCATGCGCAGCTTCTTCTCCATATGCAGCGGCGACGTCGCGATGAATGTGTGGATACGGAAATGATCGGCGGGCTTGAGCGCGTCGGCTGCGCGCTGGATGTCTTTGTCGTTCGCGCGGGCCAGTGAACAGACCGTGCTGTCCTTCACGAGACCTGCGATGGTCTGGATCGCGTCGAAGTCGCCGTTCGAACTGGCCGCGAAGCCGGCTTCGATCACGTCGACCTTCATCCGTTCGAGCTGCTTCGCGATACGGATTTTTTCCTCTTTCGTCATCGATGCGCCGGGCGATTGCTCGCCGTCACGCAACGTGGTGTCGAATATGATCAGTTTGTCGGACATGTCGGAACTCCTGGGGAGCCGTTCGATTGTAGGGAGCGGATTTTGGAGCCTGGCGATTCACATAACCACCGGCGACGCCCGTCCGCGAATGTAGCAGGCGGATGGCAAATGGCGAGCATCAGGACAGGCACGGCAGTCGACGTGGTGCCCGGCACAGCGCGGACGCGCATCATGCAACTGCGTGCCCACGCGTCGGCACCGGCACTGGCTCGGCTTGCTGAGGTCAATCGGCTCCTGGACACTTGCCGCGAGGCTTGCAACAAGGCCCAAGCGGGAGCCTGCACAAACACCTCAAACGACTATAACGGCATTCCCAACACCGTGCAATTAGCGTCGATCCCGCGTGAAAAGAGCGCTGAAAGGGCTTTTTCGACCGAATCCAAACGAAAAACGGCAGCCCGAAGGCTGCCGTTTCTTACTACGGGAACAGTAGACGCTGCGTGCGCGGCTACCGGTCGTGCGCGATCGAACGCGCCGGATTTGCCCTGCCCCGCAACGCCTGATAACCCCAGAATACGTAGCCCGACAGACCGTACAGCACGAACAGGCCGAACAGCATCAGCGGCGGATCGGACGACACCAGCACGAACGCGACCACCACCAGCAGAATCACGCCGAACGGCACGCGATGCCGGACATCGAGCGCCTTGCCGCTGTAGAACGGCGCGTTCGACACCATCGTCACACCTGCGTAGATGGTTAGCACAAAGGCGACCCACGGCAGCCACACCAGCTTGAGCGGCACGCGATTGTCGGTAGCGAGCCATACGAAACCGGCGATCAACGCCGCCGCAGCCGGACTCGGCATGCCCTGGAAGAACCGTTTGTCGACCACGCCGATGTTCGTATTGAAGCGCGCGAGCCGCAAAGCCGCGCCCGAACAGTAGACGAACGCCGCGAGCCAGCCCCAGCGGCCGAGATCTTTCAGGATCCACTCGTACATCACCAGCGCAGGCGCCACGCCGAACGACACCATGTCCGACAGACTGTCGAACTGCTCGCCGAACGCGCTTTGCGTATGCGTCATGCGAGCGACGCGACCGTCCATGCCGTCGAGCACCATCGCCACGAAAATCGCGATCGCCGCGATTTCGAAGCGCACGTTCATGGCCTGCACGACCGCGAAGAAACCGCAGAACAGCGCGGCCGTGGTGAACGCATTCGGCAGCAGATAAATGCCGCGCTTTCTCAGGAACTGCTGACGCTGCGCGCGCCGGCTATCGACAGCCGACGACTCCGCCACGATCGGCTTGTTACGGCGGAACGGACGCGGCAGCTGTCCGCTGTTACGGGGTCGACGCGGTTTGAATGCGGCCATTCGGAAACCTCCTGTATGCCGCTTTAGAGTTCAGCGAGGATCGTAGACGACGCGGAGACCTTCTCGCCGATCGACACACGCGGACGGCTGCCCAGTGGCAGATACACGTCGACGCGCGAGCCGAACCGGATGAATCCGTAACGCTGGCCACGGGTAAGCGGCTCACCTGCGCGTACGTAGCAAAGAATGCGCCGCGCGATCAAACCGGCGATCTGCACCGACGTCACCGTCTGACCGCCCGCCATTTCGATCACGACCGCATTGCGTTCGTTTTCGGTCGACGCTTTGTCCACCGCTGCATTCAGATACGCACCCGGGAAGTATTCGACCTTGGAGATCGCGCCGTCTACCGGCGAACGTTGCGAGTGAACGTTGAAAACATTCATGAACACGCTGATCTTCAGCGCTTCACGGTTGGCGTACGGATCATGCGCGGTTTCGACTGCGACGATGCGGCCATCGGCCGGGCACAGCACGGCGTTCGCCTGGGTCGGGATCGGCCGGGCCGGGTCGCGGAAGAACTGCACGACGAAGATCAGGATCAGCCAGAAGAGCCACGCAAAACCGAACCCCGCGAAGGCGTGAACCAGTAATGCAACAACGGCAGCGATGGCGATGAACGGCCAGCCTTCTCGCGCGATGATCGGATGAGGGTAATTCATGGATGGCTTCTGTATTTTTGTAAAACCGTAGGATAGCAAAAGCCGCCCAGGGTTCAGCACTCCTGGGCGGCTTTTTGATCTTTCCGGGGGTGACGGCGCTGCGTTAGCAGCACATCATGCGCCGGACTTCAGCAATCAATGCTTAGTTCTTCGACTGGTCGACCAGCTTGTTCGCAGCGATCCACGGCATCATCGAACGCAGCTTTGCACCGACCGTTTCGATCTGGTGTTCAGCCGTCAGACGGCGACGCGATTGCAGCGTCGGTGCGCCAGCCTTGTTTTCGATGATGAAGCTCTTTGCGTACTCGCCCGTCTGGATGTCGGTCAGCACAGCCTTCATCGCCTTCTTCGTTTCAGCCGTCACGATACGCGGACCCGTCACGTACTCGCCGTATTCGGCGTTGTTCGAGATCGAGTAGTTCATGTTCGCGATGCCGCCTTCGTAGATCAGGTCGACAATCAGCTTCAGTTCGTGCAGGCATTCGAAATACGCCATTTCCGGCGCGTAGCCCGCTTCAACCAGCGTTTCGAAACCAGCCTTGATCAGGTCGACCGTACCGCCACACAGAACAGCCTGTTCGCCGAACAGGTCGGTTTCCGTTTCTTCACGGAAGTTCGTTTCGATGATGCCGGCACGGCCGCCGCCGTTCGCCGCAGCGTACGACAGAGCGATGTCACGTGCTGCGCCCGACTTGTCTTGCGCAACAGCGATCAGGTGGGGCACGCCGCCACCTTGCGAGTAGGTGCCGCGAACCGTATGGCCCGGTGCCTTCGGCGCGATCATGATCACGTCGAGGTCGGCACGCGGAATCACCTGACCGTAGTGAACGTTGAAGCCGTGCGCGAATGCCAGCGCTGCGCCTTGCTTGGCGTTAGCGTGCACTTCCTTTGCGTAGACTTCTGCGATCTGCTCGTCCGGCAACAGCATCATGACGACGTCTGCGCCCTTGACGGCTTCTGCCACTTCCTTGACTTGCAGGCCGGCGTTCTCAGCCTTGCTCCACGATGCGCCGCCCTTACGCAGGCCAACGGTGATGTTCACGCCGCTTTCCTTCAGGTTCAGCGCGTGAGCATGGCCTTGCGAGCCGTAGCCGATGATGGTGACTTGCTTGCCCTTGATGAGGGAGAGGTCGGCGTCCTTGTCGTAGAAAACTTTCATGTCAGTTCCTTGGCTAAATTCGATGATTCAGTGAAATTCAAATACTGCGAATGGTGTGTTGCTGGCCGGGCTTATCGGGTTGCTGCAGGCATTGCCCGGCCGTCCGATCGTGACGCGCGTCAGACCTTCAGAATGCGCTCGCCGCGTCCGATGCCCGAACTGCCCGTACGGACCGTTTCGAGAATGGCCGTGGAATCGAGCCCTTCGATGAAGGCGTCGAGCTTGTCGGCCGCGCCCGTCAGTTCGATCGTGTAGGTCTTTTCGGTGACGTCGATGATGCGGCCGCGGAAAATGTCCGACATCCGCTTCATCTCCTCACGTTCCTTGCCGACCGCCCTCACCTTGATCAACATCAACTCGCGTTCGATGTGGGCGCCCTCGGTAAGGTCGACCACTTTCACCACCTCGATAAGGCGGTTCAGATGCTTCGTGATCTGTTCGATCACGTCGTCCGAGCCAATGGAGACGATGGTCATGCGCGACAGCGAACGGTCTTCGGTCGGAGCCACCGTCAAGGTTTCAATGTTGTAGCCGCGTGCCGAGAAGAGACCAACCACGCGTGATAACGCGCCCGGTTCGTTTTCCAGCAGGACTGAAATGATGTGTCTCATGTTTCGCTTCTTCCAGATGTTTTGTCGATATCCGCGAGTGGTTCGGCGCCGCTTCGTTCGCCTACGCCTTTTTTGAAGACGTGCGTGACGAAGCCGGCGCTGGGCTTAACTGAATAAGCCCGTGCGAACTGCCGTTATAGATCTTCCGAACCCATGAGCATCTCGGTGATGCCCTTGCCGGCCTGAACCATCGGCCAGACGTTTTCGGTCGGATCGGTCTGGAAATCGAGAAACACAGTGCGATCTTTCAGGCGCAGTGCTTCCTTGAGCGCCGGCTCGACATCGGCCGTGCGTTCGATACGCATGCCGACGTGGCCGTACGCTTCGGCGAGCTTCACGAAATCAGGCAATGCATCCATGTACGAATGCGAATAACGCTTGCTGTATTCGATCTGCTGCCACTGGCGCACCATGCCCAGATAGCGGTTGTTCAGCGAAATGATCTTGATGGGCGTCTCGTACTGCTTGCAGGTCGAGAGCTCCTGGATACACATCTGGATCGAGCCTTCGCCCGTGATACAGAGCACGTCGTCGTCCGGGTGCGCCATCTTCACGCCCATCGCCGCCGGCAGACCGAAGCCCATCGTGCCGAGACCGCCGGAGTTGATCCAGCGACGCGGCTTGTTGAAGCGATAGAACTGGGCAGCCCACATCTGGTGCTGGCCGACGTCGGAACACACGAAGGCATTGCCGTCGGTCAGTTCCCACGCCTTTTCCACCACGTACTGCGGCTTGATGATGTCGCTCTTGCGATCGAACTTCAGGCAGTCTTTCGCGCGCCAGGCTTCGATGTCCTTCCACCAGTCGGCCAATGCCGCCGTGTCCGGGCCATGTTCGGCCGTCTGCAACTGCTCGATCAGCTCTTTCAGCACTTCCTTCACGTCGCCGACAATAGGAATGTCGACCTTGACGCGCTTGGAAATAGAGGAAGGATCGATGTCGATATGGATGATCTTGCGCGGACGCGACGCGAAGTGCGCCGGGTCGCCGATCACGCGGTCGTCGAAGCGCGCACCGATGGCGATCAGCACGTCGCAGTGCTGCATTGCCATGTTGGCTTCGTAGGTACCGTGCATGCCGAGCATGCCGAGGAATTTCTTGTCGCTCGCGCGGTAGCCGCCCAGACCCATCAACGTGTTGGTGATCGGGTAGCCAAGCAGGTCGGCGAACTGGTTCAGTTCGCGCGATGCGTCCGCGAGAATGATGCCGCCGCCGGTGTAGATATACGGGCGCTTCGCCGACAGCAGCAGCGAAACCGCCTTGCGGATCTGACCGGAGTGGCCTTTGGTAACCGGGTTGTACGAACGCAGCGTCACGCTCTTGACCGGCTCGTATTGGCAAGGCGCTTTCGACACGTCTTTCGGAATGTCGATCAGCACCGGGCCGGGACGACCGGTACGGGCAATGTAAAACGCTTTCTTGACGGTAGCGGCGAGGTCGCGCACGTCCTTCACGAGGAAGTTGTGCTTCACACAGGGACGCGTGATGCCGACCGTATCGCACTCCTGGAACGCATCCTGACCGATCGCGGCAGTCGGCACCTGGCCGCTGATCACCACCATCGGAATCGAATCCATGTAGGCGGTGGCGATGCCGGTCACCGCATTGGTGACGCCGGGGCCGGAGGTCACGAGACACACACCGACATTGCCGGTGGAACGCGCGTAGGCGTCGGCTGCGTGGACCGCGGCCTGTTCGTGGCGCACGAGGACGTGCTGGAATTTGTCCTGCTTGTACAGCTCGTCGTAAATGTAGAGTACCGAGCCGCCGGGATAGCCCCAGATGAATTCGACGTCTTCGTCGGCCAGTGCCTTCATGAGCACGGTGGCGCCGATAGAGTCAGCTTCGTGTTGGGGGGTCGTATCCGACGTGGAGAATTCCGCGCTGGGCATATTCATTTATTCACCTTTCGAATTTTCGGCAAAAAATTGATCGGGTGCTCTCTGCCGGGCTCGTGACTCGGGTTCAAGCGGCGCGTCCAGTTGACAGGTGAGCTTCTTGGGCCACACCTCAATTGAGACAACTCACTTATGTTGCGAACCAGCGAAGATATCTGCAGATGGGCGCGCGGTCAAGCAAATATTGCCTCGGCGCCCTGCCCCCGAATCCTCCCTGGCTGTAATTCCGGCGCAATCCTGTTATGCAAATGCAAGCCAGGACATGTTTCGCCCCAAGGGTTACAAAAGTTTGTTAGCATCCGCGAGCTTTACGACATTTTTCGACCGATTACGCGCACGCTCGCTGCGCCGACCCCCAACGGATGGCATCAGACAAGGAACTCGCCGACTTTCTGGCGGGCGTCGAAAGGCGCGCATTCAAGCAGACGGTCTACGCCGTGCGGGACGACGACGCCTCGCTGGACATCGTGCAGGACGCGATGATCAAGCTCGCCGAAAAATACGGCGATCGTCCGCCAGCCGAGCTTCCGCTGCTGTTTCAGCGTATTCTGCAGAATGCGATGCACGACTATTTCCGTCGTGCGAAAGTACGCAATACTTGGGTGAGTCTGTTTTCGTCGCTGGGCAACGCCGACGACGACGAATTCGATCCGCTGGAAACATTCGAAGCCCAGCAAGGCTCGGCGGGCGCCGAGAGCAATGAGCAAAAACTCGAACGCGAACAGGTGTTGCAACTGATCGACGACGAGATCCAAAAATTGCCGGCACGTCAACGGGAGGCGTTTCTCATGCGTTATTGGGAAGATATGGATGTCGCCGAGACTGCCGCCGCGATGGGCTGCTCCGAAGGCAGTGTGAAAACGCACTGTTCGCGAGCTACCCACACGCTGGCGCAAGCGCTCAAGGCCAAAGGAATCACGCTATGAGCTCCCTCGAAACCAAAGAACTTGAGTTCGCCCGCCAGGTGCGCCGCGCACTCGACGAAAACGCCGCCAGCATGACTCCCGCCACCGTCGACCGGCTCGCTGCGGCGCGCCGTGCTGCGCTCGCCCGCAAGAAGCCCGAAACGGTCGCCGCACCGGCGTTCGTGCCCGCTTTTGCCGGCGTCGGCATGCCGACCGGGCTGTCGCAACCGGAACTCCCGCAGCGTCGCCGCTCGAAGCTGGGCCGTTTCGCGCTTGCGTGGCCGCTCGCCGCTCTGGTGGTGAGTCTGATCGGCATTGCGTACTGGGAAGACCAGCAGCGCACCGCCGAACTCGCCGATATCGATGCCGCCATGCTTAGCGACGACCTGCCGCTCAATGCCTATCTCGACCACGGTTTCAACGCGTACCTTTCACGCGCCCACTGAGCGGGAGATTCTTCGGGTGAGTTACAAGCGCGGCCTGGCCGTTGTATTCGGATGCACGATCGCGGCCCTGGTGTCGTTCGCCGCGACGTATCCGCGCTTTTATCCGAATCTGTCACCCGCCAGCGGCGCCACGGCCGGCAGCAATGCCACGGCCAAGGCGCCCGCCCCCACTCTCGCCGTCGAATTACCCGGCCTGCCTGGCAGCAATAGTCCGCTGGCATGGTCGCGCCTGACGTCGGCCGAACATATCGCGCTTGCGCCTTTCGAGGCGCAGTGGGATTCGTTCAGCGACGAGCGCAAACGCAAATGGATCAAGATCGCATCGCGTTATCCGAAGATGTCGCCGGATGCGCAAAAGCGCCTGCATGACCGGATGAGCGAATGGGTGCGCATGACGCCCGATCAACGCCGTGTTGCGCGTGAAAACTATCAGGTGTCGAAGGAATTGCCGCGCGAGGCCCGCCAGAACGCGTGGAAGGCGTACCAGCAGTTGTCGCCGGAACAGAAGGAAAAGCTGGCCGCCAGCGAGCACAAGCGGCGGCCGAGCGTCGTCAGCGCGCCGCCGTCGGGCCATAACGAAATCAAGGGGCTCGACCGGATCGTCAACGCGCGCGAGCATGGCGCAGGCGCGAGCGGCGTTGCAGCCGCCAGCGCCGCAGCAGCGGCCGAGTCCTCGCAGAACGCGGCCTCGGGCGTGCCGGCCACGGCTGCCCCCGGCAGCTTCGTTCCCGCTACGCCCACGCCGGTTTCGCCTGCCGAGGCGCCGTCGATTTTCAAAGGCTCCTGAGCGGGCCGCCATCTTGTCCCAGCCTCTTACGACCTCGACCCTGCCCGCCGATCCGTCCGGCATCGCCCCGACCGTTCGGCGGCGGCTTGCATCGCTGCTCTACGAAGCGTTGATCCTGTTCGGCGTGGTGTTTATCGCCGGTTATCTGTTCAGCACGCTGACGCAGCAACGCAACGGACTCACCCATCACAACCTGCTCGCGGCGTGGATCGGCCTGGTGGTCGGCGTGTATTTCGTGTGGTTCTGGACCCACAGCGGCCAGACCCTGCCGATGAAAACCTGGCGCCTGCGGGTAGTCGCCGCCGACGGCTCGCCACTCTCCACCACCCGGGCAATCGCCCGCTACGTGCTTGCGTGGTTGTGGTTCCTGCCGCCGCTCGCGCTGCATCCCTTGCTCGGTCTGCGGCTGCCGCAAACGCTGGTGATCGCCGGCATCTGGTTCGTGCTGTGGGCCGCCACCGGCCGCTTCGATCCGCAACGTCAATTCCTGCACGACCGCCTCGCCGGTACCCGCATCGTCAGCGTCAATCGCTGAGTCCTCCTTTTCGTCGACCACCCGGCCGACAGTAATAAGAACTTCTCATGACTGTCACGGCGCAGTCACGCGCGCTTGGCTCAATACGGGCACTGCAACTCGACGCGTGAGCCATGGACCCCAAAACGTCCGCGACTTCCCTGTTCCGCCAGACCGGCCCGAGCGTCGACTCCGTCGCGTTCCTCCCGGAACCCTCCCCCAGTCACGGCTTGCCGTTGCCGGTGACGCCGCCGCTAGACGCCAACGCCAGTCATCCCGAAGACGAACACGCCGATCCACATCGTTACCGCACGATCTGGCTGTCCGACATCCATCTCGGATCGAGCGGTTGCCAGGCGAACTATCTGCTCGATTTCCTGCGTCATAACGAGTCGGAATATCTGTATCTCGTCGGCGACATCATCGACGGATGGCAGTTGAAAAAAGGCTGGTACTGGCCGCAGGCGCACAACGACGTCGTGCAGAAGGTGCTGCGCAAAGCGCGCAAAGGCACCCAGGTGATCTACGTGCCCGGCAATCACGACGAAGCCGCGCGCCAGTTCTGCGACCTCGCGTTCGGCGACATCCACGTGCGCGGCGAAGCGTTTCACACGACGCTCGCCGGCAAGCGCCTGTGGATCGTGCACGGCGATCTGTTCGACGGCGTGATCCAGCATGCGAAGTGGCTTGCCTACCTCGGCGACACGCTCTACACGATGATCCTGGTGCTGAACCGCTGGTTTAACCGGATCCGCAACCGGCTCGGTTTCCCGTACTGGTCGCTGTCGCAATACCTGAAGCATCAGGTGAAGAACGCGGTGAACTTCATCTCGTCGTTCGAGACCGTGATGACCGACGAAGCGCGCCGCCGCGGTTGCGACGGCGTGGTCTGCGGACACATTCATAAAGCCGAGATGCGCGACATCGACGGCGTGCTGTATTGCAACGACGGGGATTGGGTCGAAAGTCTGTCGGCGCTCGTCGAGACGTACGAAGGCGAACTCAAAGTGATTTACTGGACCGTGATGCGCTCCCCCGAAGCCGGCGCGCAAAAGGCCCGAGTGACTGCGTAGTTCCACCTAAAACTGAATGGGCCGAAACCGATGAAGATCATGATCGTCACCGATGCATGGGAACCGCAGGTCAACGGCGTCGTGCGTACGCTGAAAAACACCACGCGCGAGTTGATCGCGCTGGGTCATCGGGTGGAGTTGCTGACGCCGCTCGAATTCAAAACGATTCCGTGCCCGACTTATCCTGAGATTCGTCTGTCGCTGCTGCCGGGGCGCAAGCTGCGCGCACGGATCGACGAATTCGCGCCCGACGCTTTGCATATCGCCACCGAAGGCCCGCTCGGCATGGCCGCCCGCGCTTATGCGATCCGTCACAAGCTGCCGTTCACGACCGCGTATCACACGCGTTTTCCGGAATATGTGCAGGCGCGCTTCGGCATGCCGCTGTCGGCGACGTACAAGTTTTTGCACTGGTTCCACAAGCCGTCGCTGGCCGTGATGGCGCCGACTCCGGTGGTCAAGCAGGATCTCGAAAAATTCGGCTTCACGAACGTGGTGCTGTGGACGCGCGGCGTCGACCTCGAAATTTTTCATCCGATGGACTCGAAGGTGCTCAACTCCGCGCGTCCGATCTTTTTGTACGTGGGGCGGGTAGCGGTCGAGAAAAACGTCGAGGCATTTCTGAAGCTCGATTTGCCGGGCTCGAAGTGGGTGGCGGGTGAAGGTCCGGCGCTCGCCGAACTGAAGTCGCGTTATCCGCAGGTCAACTATCTGGGCGTGCTGACGCAGGCCGAACTGGCGAAGGTGTATGCGGCCGCGGATGTGTTCGTGTTCCCGAGCCGCACCGATACGTTCGGCCTCGTGCTGCTCGAAGCGCTCGCGTGCGGCACGCCGGTCGCGGCTTATCCGGTCACGGGTCCGATCGACGTGCTCGAAAACGGCGGTGCGGGCGCGATGAACGAAGACTTGCGCGAAGCCTGTCTCGAAGCACTGAAGATCGACCGCGAACATGCACGCGCGTGGGCGGAGCGATTCTCTTGGGCGGCGGCATCGGCGCAATTCGCCGCACATCTGAAGCCGCTGCCGCATGCGTCGTATCGCGAGGAAAGCGCCGCCGCATGACGCGGCGCGCGCAGCCGTCCATGCGAAGCAACTCATCCACAGTGAGACGCGCCGGCCGCGCTGGCGTCGAGACCGCCAGCATCGAGCCGTTCGACGATGTCAGCGAAGCCGGCGCGCCCGAGCGTGCCGTTCATGCAGAACATGCGCACGGGATAAACGGCATCAACGGCGCGGGCATCGCTCATGCCGCGCACAAGGCCAACGGCGATTCGCAGGGTCAGGGGCAAGGTCAAGGTCAAGGTCAAGACCACGCCACCGACACCCAGCACGAACCGCTCAGCCCCGACGATCCCCTCGCCCCGCTGCCCTTCAATCCGTACAAGGGCAATCGCGGCCTCACCCGCGCGTGGCACGCGATGAAAAACTCGCTCGCCGGATTCCAGGTGGCGATCCGCGAGGAGAGCGCGTTTCGCCAGGAGCTCACGCTCGCCGCGATCCTGATTCCGTGCGGCGTGCTGGTTCCGGTCGAGCCGGTATCGCGCGTGCTGCTGCTCGGCTCGGTGCTGCTGGTGCTGATCGTCGAGTTGCTGAATTCGAGCGTGGAAGCAGCGATCGACCGCATTTCGCTCGAACGTCACGAACTGTCGCGCCGCGCGAAAGACCTCGGCAGCGCGGCGGTGATGGTAGCGCTCGGCATGTGTCTGATGACGTGGGGATTGATCGTCGGACCGCTCGTGGTGCGCTGGGTCGGCGCGTGGTTCTGAGGGGTGCCCTGCGCGATCTGGCCGAGGTTTGATCATCGAACCACGCCGCCTGCCGCGCACATCGGTTCGCAATCGCACGCTCAGAAAAGTCCCAGAAGCGCATGCCCGCGCGGCTTCGTCTCGCCCAAATTTATTCGGCGCACGAAAACCCTGAGTATCAGAACGCTCGGTTTATAATCGTCCGACAGACCTATATACCAACCGCGTCCGGGCGGATCACGCAGTAGCGGCATGCCGCCACGCGCACAGCCCGGCGTAACCAGGGCCGGACGACATGGAAGCCAAACCTCCCCGCCGCACGCGCGAACGGATTCTCGAACTCTCGTTGAAGCTGTTCAACGAAATCGGCGAGCCGAACGTCACGACGACGACCATCGCCGAGGAAATGGAAATCAGTCCAGGCAACCTGTACTACCACTTCCGCAATAAAGACGACATCATCAACAGCATCTTCAGCCAGTTCGAGCAGGAGATTGAAAAGCGTCTGCGTTTCCCGGACGACCATCGCGCGACCATCGACGAAATGTGGTCGTATCTGCAGTACATGGTCGACTTCACCTGGCGTTACCGTTTCCTGTATCGCGACCTGAACGACCTGCTCGCGCGCAACCGCACGCTCGAAACGCACTTCAAGCAGATCATCAGCCACAAGGTGCGCTTTGCGAGCCAGTTCTGCGAGCAGCTCATCGCCGACGGCGAAATGGTCGTCACGCCCGAAGAAATGCAGGTTATCGCGACCAACGTCGGCGTGATCGGCACGTACTGGCTGTCGTATCAGTTCGTGATGAATCCGCGCAAATACAACGAGCAGGAAGCGATTCGCGCGGAGCTGCATCAGGTGAGCGTGCAGATCGTGTCGCTGATGGCGCCTTATCTGCGCGGCCGCTCGCGGCAGCTTTTCGACGACCTCGTGTCCGGCAAGCTGCCCAAGCGCGAGTTTTACGACTACCTGCCGCCCAAGGAAGGCGCCGCGCCCCGCAACGAACCCAAGGACAGTTGAGCATGAAGGCGGTATGTGTGTATTGCGGCTCCGCGAACGGGGCCAAGCCTCTTTATACGGAAGCCGCGCGCGCGTTCGGCCGCGCGCTGGTCGAAGCCGATCTCGCGCTGGTCTACGGCGGCGGCAAGGTCGGCTTGATGGGCGTGATCGCCGACACGGTCATGGCCGAGGGCGGCCGCGCGATCGGCGTGATCCCCGAGTTGCTGGTCAACAAGGAAGTCGGCCATAACGGGCTGACCGAGTTGCACGTCGTGCCGGACATGCATCACCGCAAGAAGATGATGGCGGATCTGTCCGACGCGTTCGTCGCGATGCCCGGCGGCGTGGGCACGCTCGAAGAGTTTTTCGAGGTGTACACGTGGGCGCAACTCGGCTATCACCAGAAGCCGGTGGCGCTGCTGAACATCGACAATTTCTACGATCCGCTGATCAACCTGCTCCAGCACACGGTCGACGAAGGCTTCATGCGCAAGGCGTATTTCGACATCCTTCAGGTCGACGCAGACCCTGCCGCGCTGATCGGCAAGCTGCAAGGTTATCAGCCACCCGCAGCAGACAAATGGGCGATCAAGCGCGACGCGGTTTGATGCGACATAGTCGACGTGTGATGTCTTGATCTGCCTTATCTCGCGCGAAACATGAGCGCTTCAGACCTCGCGTGAGTTGATCGCAATACGGCTCTCAACCCTGTCGCGAGCCGTATTACGAGCGGCGCTTATTCTCACTCGCCGAGTTCGACCGCAGGCAAGCTGCACTGCGCAGTCCGCACAAACCGCAAGCCCCTTCCCAACAACGAGGTAGCGATGACGAAAGCCGTTCTGATCACCGGTGGAAGTCGCGGCATTGGCCGCTCGTGCGCACGTCTGCTCGGCGCGCAGGGCTGGTCGGTCGGCGTGAACTACGCGCAGAATCGCGCCGCCGCGCAGGAAACCGTCGCCGAAGTGGAGCGAGCCGGTGGCCGCGCACTGCCGATTCCGGGCGACGTCGCGAACGAAGCCGACGTGCTCGCGATGTTCGACACAGTTCAGCAGACGTTCGGCCGGGTCGATGCGCTCGTCAACAACGCCGGAATCGTCGCGCCGTCGAGTCAGCTTGCCGATATGGACCTCGCGCGGCTGAAACGCGTATTCGACGTCAACGTGCTCGGCGCGTACCTCTGCGCGCGCGAAGCGGCGCGTCGTATGTCGACGGATCGTGGCGGTGCGGGTGGCGTGATCGTCAATGTGTCGTCGGCGGCAGCGCGGTTGGGCTCACCGAACGAATACGTCGACTACGCCGGTTCAAAAGGCGCAATCGACACGATGACGCTCGGGCTCGCTAAAGAGTTGGGTCCACGCGGCGTACGCGTGAATGCGGTGCGTCCCGGGCTGATCGACACGGAAATTCACGCGAGCGGCGGCAAGCCGGATCGCGCGGCGCAGCTTGGCGCATCGACGCCGCTGGGCCGTCCCGGCAGCGCAGATGAAGTCGCGCAGTCGATTGTGTGGCTGCTGAGCGATGCGGCTTCGTACGTCACGGGCGCAATACTCGACGTCGCGGGTGGGCGCTAGGCACACCCCTCACACACCACTCCGCAACAGTTCTTTCGCGCGTCCAGCCGCCGCGCATTCCCCGCTCCGCACTACGATTTCCCGTCTAGCTGACGAGGAGCGTGCGCACGCACGCCTATAGCGTCGATATGCAGCACATTTTCTGTAATCAACGGTAATAATTGGAGGCTACAATCGCGGCGAATCAGGGCGGATCGCTCGCGATAAAAGATCAGAACAAAGTACGCGGCTCATGCCGCCGCGCACAGAAATCAGAGATGTCTCCCATGCAAGAAAAGCCGTCCGCGCCGTGGCTAGCGAGCCACGCTGCGGCAACCCCATCCGCACAGGCAGTCACTGCCGGCAATACGCACGGTGCAGCGCACGGCCTTCCTGCGCCGAAAGCCGGCCAGGGCACGGACAACATCGGCGCTTACACGGCGGCGATGGCACCTGCGCCGGCTCCTTCCCCCGCTCCCGCCGCGCCAGCCACCCCAGTCGATTCGGACACGCGAGGCGCGCGCCGCTGGCGCGCACTCGCAACATGGCGTCCGTTGAAGTGGTTCGTCGTGCTGGCGGTCCTGTGCGCGTGGCTGTTGCCCGGCACGCTGGGCCACGAGCCATGGAAACAGGATGAGACGTACACGTTCGGCATCGTCCAGCACATGCTCGATACCGGCGACCTGGTCGTGCCGACCAACGCGGGTCAACCGTTCGTCGAAAAACCGCCGCTCTACGATTGGGTCGCCGCCGGCCTCGCGTGGATGTTCGGCCGCTACCTGCCGTTACACGATGCGGCACGTCTAGCGAGTGCGCTGTTCGCCGGCCTTGCCGTCTACTACACGGCACGCGTCGCCCGCCGCGCCGTGGCCGCGTCGAGCTGGTTCGACCTGCGGGTGATCGGCACGCTCGCGCTGTTCGGCGGAACGCTCGTCGTCGTCAAACACGCGCACGACATGATGACCGACGTCGCGCTGATGGCCGGTGCCGCGCTCGGCTTCTGCGGACTATTCGAACTGGTGCTCGTGCATCTGCACGACACCGCGAACGCGGACGCCACACGCGCTTTCCCTGCCCCATTCAGACGACGCCACGCGCTCCTCAGTGCCGCCACGATGTTCGGCGCAGGCGTGGGCGTGTCGCTGCTCGCCAAGGGTCTGTTCGTGCCGCTCGTGTTCGGCGCGACCACCGTCGCCGTGATCGCGTTGTATCCGGCTTGCCGCAGCCGTAGCTTTGCCGGAGCGCTCGGTGTCGCCGCGCTGGTCTGCGCGCCGCTCGCGCTGATCTGGCCGGTCTGCTTCTATCTGCGCTCGGAGACGCTCTTCAAGGTCTGGCTGTGGGACAACAACGTTGGACGCTTCTTCGGCTTTTCGGTCGCCGAACTCGGGTCGGAAAACGAGAGCCGGCTGTTTGTGTTGCGCACTGTGCTGAGCGTCGGTTTCCCGGTGGTACCGCTCGCGCTGGCTGCATTGGCTGGTGGAGCGCGGCGGCGCTGGCGCGATCCGCGCGTGGCGTTACCGGCGATCTTCGCGGGCATCGGTTTCGCCGTGCTGCAAAGCTCGGCGACAGTGCGCGAACTCTACATCCTGCCGTTTATCGCGCCGCTTGCGCTGCTGGCCACGGAAGGTATCGAGCGACTGCCACAGCGTCTGCATACGATCTGGGACATGACGAGCCGCGTGTTCTTCGGCAGCGTGGCCGCGCTCGCGTGGATCATCTGGTCGATCGTCAGCAGTCCGGCGAATACGCATGCGCCGCTGCATCTGCTCGGCCGCTGGTTGCCGCTGGATTGGGTGTCGCCGGTCAGACCCGGCCTGCTCGCCGCCGCGTTGCTGATGACGTTCGGCTGGCTGTGGCTCCTGCCGGTTTTCAGATTCACGGGCAAATGGCGCGGCGCGTTGAGCTGGTGCGCGGGCGCGATGCTGGCGTGGGGGCTGGTCAGCACGCTGCTGTTGCCCTGGCTCGATTACGCGAAGAGCTATCGCTCGGTGTTCAGGGAATTGGCCGCGAAAACCGATATTGAATGGAACGACGGCGACTGTATGGCCAGTTCCGGCCTGGGCGAATCCGAAGCGCCGATGCTTTACTACTACACCGGCATCGAGCATCAGCCGACTGCGGATACTCGCAGTACCGCGTGTACCTGGCTGATCGTGGAAAGCCACCGTGGCACGACAAAGGCACCGGCAGGCGAGTGGCGTCTTTTCTGGTCCGGCGCGCGTCCTGGCGACACTGACGAGCTATTGCGGGTGTTCGTGCGTACGCCGGACAGCACGACGGACACGGGCAACGATTAATCGGAACGCAGAGAATCGATCCGTTTTAACGGATCATGCGGGCAACGCTAGAACGACGATCCGGGCTTGCGCAAAAAAGCGATCTCTTCATCGGTCGATACCCGCCCAAGGACCGCATTGCGATGTGGAAAACGTCCAAAGCGTTCGATGACCGCCGCGTGCCGCTCGGCGAACCGGTAGTACGATTTGCCGCCCGGCTCCGCTTCCAGCTGCCTGAACAATCGCAGCGATTCGTGCTGGCTGCCCAACGTTTCGTCGTGTTCGAACGGCAGATAAGCAAACGCACGATGGTGCGCGCTGGGCAATAACCGGTCGCCGCCGCTCGCGATCAACCGTTGCGCGACCTGCAATGCACGGTGATCGGCGGCGAACGCGCGCGGCGTATTGCGGTGACAGTTTCGCGAGAATTGATCCAGCACGATGATCAGCGCCAACGCACCGAGTGGTGTGGCTTGCCAGTGGTCGAGCGTCGAGGCTTTCGTAGGGACGCTTTCCACCTCGTTCGCCACGTCGATCAGCGCACCAAAACGCTCCCGCAACATCGCATCGAACGCGTTATTGCGCGAAAACCAGAGCTTGCGCTCTTCGCCGAAGCCCGGCGAACCCGGCTCGCCGAACCAGCAATCCAGAACCGCGCGTGCGTCCGGGGCGAGCACGGCATACTCCGCCGACATCGCATGACACGCATCGCCCGACTCCGGCTCCGGTTCAGCCATTGCGATTGCGCATCCAGTCGGCGGTTTCGAAGAACGAGGCCAGCAGACGTTCTCGCAGCGGCTCGTCGAGACCGATGTCTTCCATCGCCCACGCCATGCAGCGCAGCCACTGATCGCGCTCGCTCGAAGCAATCGGAAACGGCATATGCCGCGCGCGCAATCGCGGATGACCAAACCGGCTGATGTAGTGATCCGGCCCGCCCATCCAGCCGCATAGAAACCAGAAGAATTTGTCGCGCGAACCGTCGAGCGATTCAGGATGCAACGCGCGAATTCCGGCGAAATCCGCTTCCAGATCCATCAGGTCGTAAAAACGGTCGACCAGTTCGCGCACGCGCGCCTCGCCGCCCACCAGATCGAAGGCCGTCGGCTTTGCCGTGGTCACTTCGTCGTTCAAATCGCTCATAACCTGCTCGTCAACCTAAAAACAACCAGAAAGAAAATCTACGCAACCACGTCATGCAAGCTGGCCAGCAGCCTTCGCGCATCCCGTCAAACCCGTCACGTATCACGCATCCCGCAACGATTGCAACGCGGGCCGCGCCAGCACATGCCGCAAGCTCATCCACCCGCCGACACCCGCACACGCGACGCCGGCCGCAATCCCAACCGGCAGCATCCACGGATCGAAGCTCAGATAAAACTCGAACACGCGCGTCGCCAGCACCCAGCCGATAATCTGCGCACCGACCGCCGCCATCAAACCGGCCAGCGCGCCGACCGCGACGAACTCGGCAATCTGCACCGCCCGGATCTGCCGGTGCGACGCGCCCAACGCCCGCAGCAGCGCGGATTCTCGCATACGCTCATCGCGCGTGCCGGCCAGTGCCGCGTACAGCACCAGCACGCCCGCCGCTAGCGTGAACGCGAACAGGAACTGCACCGCGCCGATCACCTGCTGCAACACGCGCTGAATCTGCGCGAGGATAGGACCGGTGTCGATGGCCGTGAGATTCGGATAAGCGGCGATCAGGCCGTCGATGGTCGACTGCTTTTCCGGCGGCAGATGAAAACTCGTGATGAACGTCGCCGGAAAATCCTGCAACGCGGCGGGCGGCATCAGCACGAAAAAGTTGACCCTGAACGAGCCCCAGTCGAGCTTGCGCACACTCGTCACGGGCGCGTCGATCTGCATGCCGGTCACGTCGAAGCGCAGCGTGTCGCCGGGCTTCACGTTGATCAGCTTCGCGAGCCCCTGCTCGATCGAAATCTGCGGCGTGCTTGTATCGCCGTACCAGGTTCCGCCCGCGATCCGGTTGTCGTCGGGCAATTCCGTCGTGTACGACAGATTGAATTCGCGGTCCACCAGACGCTTCGCGTCGTCGCCCTTGAACGAATCGGGATTGACCGGCTTGCCGTTGATCGCCGTCAAACGCCCGCGCACCATCGGCGCGAGCACCGTGCCGGGCACGCCGTGCGCGTCGAGAAAATGCGTAACCGCGTCACGCTGATCCGGCTGAATGTCGATGATGAATTCATTTGGCGCATCGGGCGGCGTCGATTTGCGCCAGCCGGCGACCAGGTCGTCGCGCGTCATCGCGATCAGCAGCAGACACATCAGGCCGATGCCGAGCGCGGTGATCTGCAACGCGCTGGCACTGCTGCGCCGTTCGAGCGACGCCAGCGCGTAACGCCAGCCGATCCCCGCATTCACGCGCTCGCTGCGCACGAAACGCGCCGCGCCCCACAGCGCCAGCCGCGCGATGCACGCGAACACCAGCAGCCCGCCCGCAAAGCCGCCCGCGACGATTCCGCCGAGCTTCAACTCACCCGCCGCGACGATCAGCAGCGCGGCGAACAGCACAATGCCGAGCGCGTACGCGGCCCATGCGGTGCGCCCCGCTTCGCCCCACTCACGACGCAGCACGCGCACCGGCGGCACACGCGTGAGCGGCAACAGCGGCGGCAACGCGAAGCCGAGCAGCAGCACGAGGCCGGCGGCGATGCCTTCGAGCGCGGGCCACGCGGTCGGGTACGGCAGCGCGACGTCGATCAGCGAACCAAGCCAGGTCAGCAACGCGAGATGGCCGAGGAAACCGAGCGCCACACCCAGCGCGCCGCCGATCAAACCGAGCCCGACGAATTCCAGCGTGAACAGCGAGCGCAGCGCCGCCTGGCTGACGCCGAGACAGCGCATCGCCGCACATCCGTCGAGATGACGACGCATATACCGATGCGCGGCCATCGCAATCGCGACCGCCGCCAGCAGCGCGGTCAGCAACGACACAAGTGTGAGGAAATGACTCGCGCGATCGAGCGTCTGACGCACTTGCGGCTGGCCGTCCTGCAACGATTCGAGCGCGACGCCGCGCATCTTGCCGCCGTCCACCTTGTCGTGCGCGAACTGCGCAAAGCGCGCCACTGATTCGTCCGTGCCCGCCACCAGCAAACGGTAGGTCACGCGGCTGCCGAACGTGATCAGCCCGGTCGACTGGACTTCGTCGGCACGCAGCATCAGACGTGGCGAGAAGTTGACGAACGAAAAGCCGCGATCGAGTTCGCGCGTAATCACCGCGCCGATCGTGAAGCTGCGATTGCCGACCTTCACTGGATCGCCGACATGCAGTTTCAACGCGTCGAGCAACGCCTGGTCGGCCCACACGGTGCCGGGCGACGGAATCGATTGCGCGGGATGATCCGCCGAACCGGGCGCGGACGTGATCCGCAATGCGCCGCGCAGCGGATAGCCGTCCGACACCGCCTTCACTGCGGCCAGCCGCGACACCGGCTGCGCGCCGGTCGAGTTGATCATGCTGGGAAAGATCGCCGTACTGGCCGTGTTCAGGCCCAGCGCTTTGGCTTGTCCGGCGAACACGGGATCGACAGGATGATCCCCCCGGACGATGAAATCGGCGCCGATCATGCGCCGCGCGTCGCGCTCCAGCCCCTGATGCAAGCGGTCGGCCAGAAAGCCGACACTCGACAACGCCGCGACGGCCAGCACCAGCGCCAGCAGCAGCATCGTCAACTCGCCCGCGCGCCAGTCGCGCGCCGTCATGCGGATAGCCTGGCGCAACAGATCCATGCCGCCAAAACGACGCGCCGCTTTCGACCCCGCGTTAGCGCGCGCCGTGGAACCCCGTACCGTATCGCTCAATCGTGCCTGCTCCTGGCAAAACGCGACACCATATGGGTCGCCATGCCGCGAAAACCGCCCTGCACGCCGCGCCAGAGCCGGGGCAACGCCCAGCCGGCCAGCATCAGGAAGCCCACCATCAAAACCAGAAAGATCAGCGGCACGAACAGCGCCAGCAGCATGCCGCCAACCACGAGACCGTCTTCAGCGGTCGATGTCACGACATTCGACACCGGTTCCGGCGACAGATTGATCAGCGCGCGCGTGCCCGCTTTCGCCAGATGCGCGGTGCCCGCCAGCGTACCGCCCGCGAGCGCGGCAACCGTCAGCAGAGCCGGATCGGCGTGACCGAGCGCACCGGCGGCCAGCACCGCGCCCGCCGGAATGCGAATGAACGTATGAACCGCATCCCATAACGAATCGAACGCGGGAATTTTATCGGCGAGAAATTCGGTGACGGTCAGCACCGCCGCCACGCCGATCACCCACGGCGACGACAGCGCGGACAGCGTATCGGGAAGATGGATGAGGCCGAGGCGTTCGAACACGCCGGCCAGCAGGACCGTCAGATAGAGGCGCAGGCCGCTGCCCCATGAGAGACCCGCAGCGAGCGAAAGTGATTCAAGCATGGCCGCCTCCAGGCGCGCTGTGCGTGCCGGGCGCTTCGACGGGCGGGTCGGATAAAGCCCGCGTCGAAGTCGTCAGACCCGCGCCAAGCCGGCCGCGCCAAAGTGGCCGCGGGCAACGTCAGATGTATTCCATCTCATTATAGCCACGTTAATTCACCGGCCGCAGCGAGTAATTAATTGGTGGCTTCAAGTAGCGCGGTTAAATCGGCATACAACCGACATACCGATTGGCATGCCAGTTGTATTTTCCTGGGATTAATCGATTTGTCCGATCAGGCAAATACTAAAACCTAGTGTCCCGACGACAGCTTCAATCCGATCAGACCGATCACGATCAGCGCCGCGCTGGCGACCCGCGCTACCGTCAACGCTTCGCCCATCATCACGATGCCGAAGATGAACGCGCCGACCGCGCCGATCCCCGTCCACACGGCGTAGGCCGTGCCGAGCGGCAACTGGCGCATCGCGACGGCGAGCAGCGCGAAGCTGCCGAGCGCGGTCACGACCGTGAACACGGACGGCCACAAGCGGGTGAAACCTTCGGAAGTTTTGAGGCCGGCCGCCCACGCGACTTCGAGCAAACCGGCAATCAGCAGCAGAAACCAGGACATGAGACCGCTCCAGAATGAAAATGGGGCCGTCCCCGTTTGTGGCAGATGCGCAAGGTCGTCCTTACGAAATGTAATTATATCAAAATGAAATGTGTGCTGAATTGGCGCGGGAATCCGCTATATCGCAGCGGTTAAATCGGTGTTGAAGCGCCGTTAAACGCCATTAAGCCGCGCCCACCAGCCGGTAACCGACTCCCGTCTCCGTGACGATATGCTCCGGTTGCGCCGGATCGCGCTCCAGCTTGCCGCGCAAATGCGCCATGTAAATGCGCAGATAGTGAGAACTCTCGACATGCGACGGCCCCCACACGTCGCGCAACAACTGCCGGTGCGTCAGCACGCGGCCCGCATGACGCACGAGCGTCGCAAGCAGCCGGTATTCAATCGGCGTCAGATGGATCGCCGCGCCGTCGCGCGTCACTTGCCTCAAAGCGAGGTCGACCGTGACCGCGCCGAAATGCACCTGCGGCGATTCGTTCGCGCCGCCCTGGTTGCGCCGGCGCATATGCGCACGGATTCGCGCCAGCAACTCGGAGACGCCAAACGGTTTGGTCAGATAGTCGTCCGCGCCGGCATCGAGTGCGGCGACTTTTTCGCTTTCCTGGGTCCGCGCCGACAGCACGATCACCGGCAACTCACTCCAGCCCCGCAATTCGCGGATCACGTCGAGTCCGTCGGTGTCGGGCAGGCCGAGATCGACGATCACCAGGTCGGGCTTGCGCGTCGCGGCTTCGACGAGACCCTGCTTGCCGGTTTCGGCGTCGTGCACAACGATGCCCTCGCCTTCCAGCGCCGTGCGCACGAAGCGGCGAATCTGCTTTTCGTCTTCGATCAGGACGACCGTGATGCTCGGGTCACTCATGGGTAGGCTTGGAAAGCGGGTTGTGGGGTGAGGTGTGGCCGGAAGCCGCAGGTTGCGCGGCATCGGCATCGGTGCGCATCACGGCGCCCAGTTCAGTATGAACCAGCGGCTCCATCGCTTCGTCTTCCAGCGGCTCTGGGGCATCGGGCGGCGTGTCGACCGGCAGCGTGAACCAGAAGCGCGCGCCTTCCACGCGGCCATCCGCGGCGATCCGGTTGAGCGCGCCGATTGTACCGCCGTGCGCTTCGACAATCGCGCGGCAGATAGCGAGGCCGAGACCGATGCCCGGCTTCGCCGATTCCTTCTCGCCGCGCGTAAATTTCTCGAACACGCGTGCTTCCATGCCAGCGGGCAAACCTGGGCCGTTATCGTCGACCGTCACGCGGACCAGCGCGCGGCCGTCCGCGTCCAGCCGTTGCGCGCCGATCGTCAACGGCGAATCCGGCGCGGTGTATTTGGCGGCGTTTTCGAACAGGTTTGAAAAGAGCCGCTCCATCAACACCGCGTCGAGATGCAGCAGCGGCAGATCGGCGGGCAATTTCACCTGCACCGGATGACCCGCCAGCACGCGCCTGCACGCGCGCAACGCGGCGCCGACGGTTTCTTCGAGCAGCGTCCACTGCTGATTCAGTTGCAGACTGCCTGCCTGCAGCCGCGCCATATCGAGCAGATTCGTGACGATGCCCGTCATCCGTAAAGCTTCTTCGTGAATCGCTTCGACCAGGTCGTCGCCCGGTTGCGCGCCGGGGTGAGCCTCGCGCGATTGCGCCAGCATCGACGAAAAACCGACGATAGTCGTCAACGGCGTGCGCAGATCGTGCGAGATCGCGGACAGCAGCGAGTTGCGCAGCCGCTCCGATTCCATATTGACGAGCGCGTCGCGCGCGATATCGACGTAATGCACGCGTTCCAGCGCCAGCGCGATCTGCGCGGCGAACGCGTCGAGCATGCGCTGCCGCTCGGGCACGTCCAGTTCGCGCTCGTCGCGCAGCACGACGGCGAGCACACCACGCGTGCGCATCGGCGCCTTCAGCGGCAGATACAGCGCGCTCGCGGCGGGCAACGTGTCGGTGCCGCGCCCGGCAGGCTTCTGCTGATCGTAGACCCACTGGCCGACGTCGCTATCGAGCAGTTCGCCTTCGAGCGTGATCGCCGCGTCCGGGTCCTCGATTTTCTGTTTGACCTGATCCGCGCTGTCGGGCAACAGGATCGCGACGCGCGCGCCGAACACTTCGCTCACGTGCCGGCTGCCGATCCCGACGATCTGCTCGGTGGTCAGCGCCGCCGCCAGTTCGCGCGCCATCGCGTACATCGCGCCGGTGCGCTGCTCGCGGCGTCGCGCGACACTCGCCTCGCGGCGCAGGCTCGACGTCAGATGGCTGATCACGAGCGAGGTCAGCAGCATGCCAAAAAAAGTCAGCAGATACTGCGTGTCGGACACCGACAGCGACATGCGCGGCGGCACAAAGAAAAAATCGAACGCAGCGACGCTGAGAAACGACAGCACGACGCCCGGTCCTCTGCCCAGTTTCACTGCGGTAAAAATCACGCCGAGCAGATACAGCATCACGAGGTTCGCCAGATCGATGTGGTCGATCAGGCGGCTCGCCAGCACCGTAATGCCTGCGCAGATCGCCAGCGCGATGCCATACGCGCGCGGCGGCGAACGGCGTTCGCGCGCCGCGCTCAGCGCCTCGCGCCAGGCGTTCGCGGTGGTGTTCAGCAACTGCCGATGCTCGCCGTCGGCGCGTAACGACGACGTGCGGATCAGCGTGAGATCGAGGTCGCCGGTCTGCTCCGCGATGCGCTCGCCAAGCGGCTTGCGCAGCCAGCGCCGCACCCCGGTTCGCGACGACGCGCCCGCCACCAGCTTCGACACGTTGCGCGCCTGCGCATAGCCGATCAGCGCGGTAAGCGCATCGGCAGCCGCGAGCGTCGCGGTTTCGGCGCCGAGTTCGGCGGCGAGCTTCAATGCGTTCAGCGTGCGTTCGCGGCGCGCGTCGGGCAGACGCTGCAGCGCGGGCGTTTCGACATAGACGGCGAGCCAGTCGGCCTTGAGACTCGCGGCAAGCCGCGCTGCCGCGCGCACCAGCGCGGGCGCCTCGGGCCCAGGGCCGACGCACACCAGCAAACGCTCGCGCGCCTGCCAGATACGTTGAATGGAACGGTCGGCGCGATACTCGCGCATCTGCGCATCGACGCGATCCGCCGTGCGGCGCAATGCCAGTTCGCGCAGCGCAATCAGATTGCCCTTGCGGAAGAAATTGCGCACCGCGCGTTCGGCCTGCTGCGGCAAATACACCTTGCCGTCGCGCATCCGGTCGAGCAGTTCTTCAGCGGGCAGATCGACCAGCGTGACTTCGTCGGCGTGATCGAACACGCGGTCGGGCACCGTCTCCCACACGCGAATACCGGTGATCTGGCCGACCACGTCGTTCAGGCTTTCCAGATGCTGGACGTTGACCGTCGTATAAACGTCGATGCCCGCGTCGAGCAGTTCATACACGTCCTGCCAGCGCTTCAGATGCCGCGCGCCGGGCACGTTCGAATGCGCGAGTTCGTCGACGAGAATCAGTTGCGGCTTGCGCTCGAGCGCGGCGTCGAGATCGAACTCGCCGAGCTTGCGGCCGCGATAGTCGATATGCGCGAGCGGCAGCACGTCGAGCCCGTCGAGCAGCGCAGCGGTTTCGCTGCGGCCATGCGTTTCTGCGATGCCGATCAGCACGTCCGCGCCTTCGTCGTGACGGCGGCGCGCGGCCTGCAACATCGCGTAGGTCTTGCCCACGCCCGCCGACGCGCCGAAGAAAATCTTCAGCCTGCCGCGCTGACGCTTTTCTTCGTCACGTTGCAGCTTGTCGAGCAGTTCGTCAGGATCGGGGCGGTTCATGCTGGATGGTTGTCATAGGCGAGCGGGCGGCGGTGTGTGCATGGTGGCACGGCGAACGCCGCCTCGCAAATAGCGTGCTGTGCGGGTTCGTGTAGCGATGCTGCCGTGCAGGGTAAGCGGCCAAAAAGCAAAGGCGGCATCACGCAGACACCGCCTTTCACGAGCTTCGACGTTCAACCGCGCTTCATCTCATCCAGCGCGAGATTCAGCTTCAGCACGTTCACGCGCGGTTCGCCGAGAAGGCCGAACTGACGGCCGGTCGTATACCGGTCGACCAGCGCCTGCACGTCGTTCGGCGCAAGCTGCCGCGCTTTCGCCACGCGTTCGATCTGATACGCGGCCGCAGCCGGACTGATCTCGGGATCGAGACCGCTGCCGGACGACGTCACCAGATCGACGGGAACGGGCTTCGACATATCGGTCCCGGCGGCCTTCAACGCGTCGAGCCGGCCTTTCACTTCATCGAGCAACGCCGGGTTGGTCGGCCCGAGATTCGAGCCGCCCGAACCGAGCGCGTTATACGGCATCGGGCTGCTTGCCGACAGACGTCCCCAGAAGTACTGCGGCGCGTCGAACTGCTGGCCGATCAGTTGCGAGCCGACCACCTTGCCGTCCTGTTCGAGCAGGCTGCCGTTGGCCTGATCGCGGAAAGCCACCTGACCGACTGCCGTCATCACGGCGGGATAAGCGAGTCCGGTGACGGCGGTGAGCACCGCGAAGATCACGATCAACGGACGGAACAGATTTTTCATGATGGGTAGTTCCCTTTGATTCCAGTGCGGTTAGACCCAGCCGAACGCGGCCAGCACCATATCGATCAGCTTGATGCCGATGAACGGCACGACGATCCCGCCCAGGCCGTAAATCAGCAGATTGCGGCGCAGCAGGATCGCCGCGCCGAGCGCGCGATAGCGCACGCCTTTGAGCGCCAGCGGAATCAGCAGCACGATGATCAGCGCGTTGAAAATCACCGCCGACATGATCGCGGACGCAGGCGTCGCCAGATGCATCACGTTCAGCGCATTCAATGCCGGATACGTCGTCGCGAACGCGGCCGGAATGATCGCGAAGTATTTGGCGATATCGTTCGCAATCGAGAACGTGGTGAGCGAGCCGCGCGTCATCAGCATCTGCTTGCCGATCTCGACGATCTCGATCAGCTTGGTCGGATTCGAATCGAGATCGACCATGTTGCCGGCTTCTTTCGCGGCTTGCGTGCCGGTGTTCATCGCTACCGCGACGTCGGCCTGCGCAAGTGCTGGGGCGTCGTTGGTGCCGTCGCCGGTCATCGCGACGAGACGGCCTTCGGCCTGATGCGCGCGAATGGTGGCGAGCTTCGCTTCGGGCGTGGCTTCGGCGAGGAAATCGTCGACCCCGGCTTCAGCCGCGATGGCCGCTGCGGTCAGGCGGTTGTCGCCGGTCACCATCACCGTCTTGATGCCCATCTTGCGCAACTCGGCAAAGCGCTCCTTGATGCCGCCCTTCACCACGTCCTTCAACTCGATCACGCCGAGCACGCGCGCGCCCTGCTCGACTTTCTCGGCGACTACGAGCGGCGTGCTGCCGCGTCGTGCGACTTCGGCGACTGCGTTGCTGACTTCGGTCGGGAAGCGGCCGCCGTTGGCTTCGACGTAGTGCTTCACGGCGTCGGTTGCACCCTTGCGGATTTCGCGGTTGGGGAGATCGACGCCGCTCATCCGCGTCTGCGCGGTGAAGGCGAGGAACACGGCGTGCAGCGTTGCCATATCGCGTTGACGGATATTGAAACGCTGCTTCGCCAGCACGACGATGCTGCGGCCTTCCGGCGTTTCGTCCGCCAGCGACGACAACTGCGCGGCATCCGCGAGCGCTTCTTCGGTCACGCCAGGCGCCGGCACGAACTGCGAAGCCTGACGGTTGCCGAGCGTGATCGTGCCGGTCTTGTCGAGCAGCAGCACGTCCACGTCACCGGCCGCTTCGACCGCCCGGCCCGACGTCGCGATCACGTTGGCCTGCATCATCCGGCTCATGCCGGCCACGCCGATCGCCGACAACAATCCGCCGATGGTGGTCGGAATCAGACACACGAGCAGCGCGACTAGCGCGGTAATCGTCACCACATGTCCTGCTTTTTCGGCTTCGACGGAGAACATCGAGAACGGCAACAGCGTGGCGGTGGCCAGCAGCATCACGATGGTCAACGCGACCAGCAGAATCGTCAGCGCGATTTCGTTCGGCGTCTTCTGACGCTTCGCGCCTTCGACCATCGCGATCATCCGGTCGAGAAACGCCTCGCCCGGATTCGCGGTGACGCGCACCACGATCCAGTCCGACAGCACGCGCGTGCCGCCCGTCACCGACGAGAAGTCGCCGCCCGACTCGCGGATCACCGGCGCGGATTCGCCTGTGATCGCCGATTCGTCGACCGACGCAACGCCGTCGATCACTTCGCCGTCGGCGGGAATCACGTCGCCGGTTTCGACCAGCACGACGTCGCCTTTACGCAGATCGGAAGCCGTCAGAATGCGGATCGGCGACTTCGGATGCGGCTCGTTGAGCTTCTTCGCCATCACGTCTTTTTTCGCGCTTCGCAGCGATGCCGCCTGCGCTTTCGAGCGCCCTTCGGCGAGCGCTTCCGCGAAGTTCGCGAACAGCACCGTGAACCACAGCCACAACGTCACCGCCAGAATGAAACCGGCGGGCGCCTCGGCCTGGCCGCCGAGCGCGGCGACCCACAGAATGGTCGTCAGAATGCTGCCGATGTACACGCAGAACATCACCGGATTGCGGAACTGCGTGCGCGGCGTGAGTTTCTTGAAGGAGTCCACGATCGCCGGGCGCAGCAGCGCCGGGTCGAACATGGACCTGGTTGCATTATGTTCAGTCATTGAATCCTCGAATATCCCGTTTGCGCTTTTCAACCGCGTTTTCAACCATGGGCCGTCTGGGCAGCATCAATGCGCACCCATCATCATCAGATGTTCGACACCCGGGCCGAGCGCGAGCGCAGGCACATACGTCAGCGCACCCACCAGCAGCACCGTGCCGAGCAACAGCACGACGAACAGCGGACCATGCGTCGGCAACGTGCCGCCGGTCACGCCGATGCGCTTCTTCGCGGCGAGCGAGCCGGCGATTGCAAGCACCGGAATGATCGTGCCGAAGCGGCCGAACCACATCGCGATGCCAGTGAGCCAGTTGTAGAACGGCGTATTCACGGACAGCCCCGCAAACGCGCTGCCGTTGTTGTTCGCGGCCGAGCTGAACGCGTAGAGGATTTCGGAGAAACCATGCGCGCCGGGGTTCGCGATACCGGCCTTGCCCGCGTCGGTGAGCACCGCGATCGACGTGCCGACCAGCACCAGCAGCGGCGTCAGCAACACGACGATCGATACCATCTTCATTTCGTACGCTTCGATCTTCTTGCCAACGTATTCGGGCGTGCGGCCGATCATCAGCCCCGCGACGAACACGGCGAGCAACGCGAACACGAGCATCCCGTACATCCCGGAGCCCACGCCGCCGAAGATCACTTCGCCGAGTTGCATCAACAGCATCGGGTAGAGGCCGCCGATCGGCGTCAGCGAGTCGTGCGTATTCGCGACCGCACCGCACGAAGCCGCCGTGGTCGCGACCGTGAAGATGCCTGATTGCGCGATGCCGAAGCGCGTTTCCTTGCCTTCCGCATTGCCGCCCGACTGCAATGCATTCGCCGATTGATCGACGTTCAACGCGGTCAGCGCGGGATTGCCGCTTTGCTCCGCGCTGATTTCCCCGAACACGCAGACGCCGAACGCAATCGTCATCGCCGCGAGCACGGCGACGCCCTGCTTGCGGTCGCCGATCATGCGTCCGAACACCAGTGCGAGCGCGGCCGGAATGATCAGGATCGAGAAGATTTCCAGGAAGTTCGAGAACGGCGTCGGGTTTTCGAACGGATGCGCCGAGTTGCCGTTAAAGAAGCCGCCGCCGTTGGTGCCGAGCATCTTGATCGCTTCCTGCGAGGCGACCGGGCCCATCGCGATGGTCTGCGTTTTGACGGGCGTATCGACCGTGACCGCGTTGCCCTTCGCGTCCTTCACCGGATTGCCTTGCGCGTCGAGTTTCGGCGCGGCGTAGCTGGTGGTTTGCAGCGTCGGGACGTCCTGATAGGACTTGAAGTTCTGGATCACGCCCTGGCTCATCAACAGAGCCGCGACGATCATCGACATCGGCAGCAACACGTAAAGCGTCACCCGCGTGATGTCGACCCAGAAGTTGCCGATGGTTTGCGCGGTGTGCCGCCCGAAGCCGCGAATCAGCGCGATCACCACCACGATACCGGTGGCGGCGGACAAGAAGTTCTGCACGGTCAGGCCGAGCATCTGCGTCAGATAGCTGACAGTCTGCTCGGGTGTGTAGTCCTGCCAGTTGGTATTGGCGACGAAACTGATCGCGGTGTTGAAAGCGCCGTCGACCGTCATCGGGCCGAATTGCTGCGGATTGGCGGGCAGCCAGCCTTGCACGCGCAACAGCACGTAAAGAAACAGCACGCCGATCACGTTGAACGCGATAGTGGCGATCGCGTAGTGCTTCCAGCCCATTTCCTGCGATGGATCGACTCCCGCGACGCGATACAGCAAACGTTCGAGCGGGCCGCCGAAGCGGACCACGCGCGAGCTGCCATCCATCACCGCACTCAGATAGCGGGCCACCGGCACGGCGGCGGCCAGCAGCACGACGATGAAAAGCCCCGCCTGGAGGACATTGTTCGAGTTCATTCAATGTCCTCCGCGCGCAGCAGCGCATAGACCAGATAGGCAAACAACAGCGCGGTGGCCGCGCCGGACAACCATAGAATCCAGTTCATGACCGTGCTCCCTGGCCACGACGGAACTGCATCAACTTCTCGCAGCCGGCGATCAACGCAAAGGTCAGCGCGGCAAACAGCACGAGCCCCCCGACATACAGCACATCCATTTTTGTTCTCCATTGACGGACTTTGGATAAATGGAACGGTATGCCGAAGCGTCTAAAGGGCTGGTCAAAGAACGGGGGGCGCGCGTAAAAATCGCGTAAACGAAGAAGGCCGTTCCATCGGAGATGGAACGGCCTTGGGATGTGCTAGCAGGAACTTAAAGCCTGGCGTGGGCGGCTCGTGGTGCTGGCTGTGCGGGTGGCGCCCGCCATTCGCGCATCGCGTTACCGTGCCCGCGACTTATCAGGAGGTTGAAGATCGCGCCGGCGCCATCGGCCTGTTTTTATGGCATCAACACCGTCGAACCCGTCGTCTTGCGGCCTTCGAGATCGGCATGTGCCTGTCCGACATCCGCCAGTGCATAACGCTGATTCACGCTCGTCTTCACCTTGCCCGACACCAGCACGTCGAACAGTTCCGCCGACATCGCCTCGTAGTCGCTGCGTTTTGCGATGTACGTGAACAGCGTGGGGCGTGTAAAGAACAGCGAGCCCCGTCCGGCGAATTCCGACGAATCGATCGGCGGCAAACGACCCGATGCATTGCCGAAGCTCACGAACATGCCGAGCGGCGCGAGGCAGTCGAGCGAGCCCGTAAACGTGTCCTTGCCGATCGAGTCGTACACCACCGGCACGCCCGCGCCGTCGGTGATCTCGCGCACGCGCTTCGTGAAGTTCTCGCGCGTGTAGACGATTGCATGGTCACAGCCATGGGCCTTCGCGATCTCGGCTTTCTCGTCGGAACCGACCGTGCCGATCACCGTCGCGCCCAGCGCCTTGGCCCACTGGCACACCAGCAGACCGACGCCGCCCGCCGCAGCCTGAATCAGGATCGTGTCGCCCGCTTTCACCGGATACGTGCGGCGCAGCAGATATTGCGCGGTGAGACCTTGCAGCATCACCGAGGCGGCCTGCTCGTCGCTCAAGGCGTCCGGCACCTTGACGGCCTGCAGCGCCGGCAGCACACGCTCCTGCGCATACGCGCCCGGCGGACGCGCGACATAGGCCACGCGGTCGCCCGTTTTCAAACCGGTGACGCCCTCGCCCACGGCGGTCACTTCACCCGCCGCTTCCATGCCGAGCCCGCCGGGCAGCGGCAGCGGATACAGACCGGTGCGGAAATACACGTCGATGTAGTTCAGCCCGACCGCCGTTTGCCGGATGCGAATCTCGCCCGCGCCGGGTTCGCCCACTTCGACTTCGACCCATTTCATCACCTCGGGGCCGCCGGGCTTATCGAATCGGATTGCTTTCGTCATCATGTCTCCTTGATGTGAGGTGTCGTTCGGATTGTGTTGTTCAGATGTGCGCCCGGACGCGCAGCGAACCCGCGCCGTCGGGTCAGACCTGCTCGCTCAAACGCAGCGTCAGCACGTCGAGCACCATGCGCGCGGTCGAGATATTCGTCGCGCACGGAATGTTGTGCACGTCGCACGCGCGCACCAGCGCGTTGATGTCCGGTTCGTGCGGCTGCGGCGTCATCGGATCGCGTAAAAAGATCACCATGTCCACGCGCCCTTCCGCGAGCTGCGCGCCAATCTGCAAATCGCCGCCATGCGGGCCCGACAACATGCGCTCGACTGTCAGGCCATGCGCGTCGGCGATGCGTCCGCCGGTCGTGCCGGTCGCGAGGATGTCGCAGCGCCGGAGCGTATCGACGTATTCGCCGGCCAGTTTGACGATGTCGTCCTTCTTGTGATCGTGCGCAATCAGCGCAATGCGGGTGGTCATGACGTAAGACTCCTGGAACCTGTGTGATTGTCGTTGTTGTGGTGATGCCGTGAAGCTGCTTCTACTAATTGCTGCCGGCCGCGCTTTTTAGCGCCGCCTTTTTTCGCACGCGTGATTTTGCGCGCGCACGACGAATGCGCCTGAACGCCTCTAGCTGCCCGCCGCTGCTCTATCGCCGCGCCGGACCGCATCCGTTCAGGCGCGTCGCGTCAGAACGTGCCCGGATAGGCGCCGCCGTCGATCAGCCAGTTCTGCCCGGTGATATACCCGGCATGCGTGCTGCACAGGAACGCGCACGCGCGGCCGAACTCGTCGCGGTTGCCGAAGCGCCCGGCGGGAATCGTCTTCATGCGCTGCTTGCGAGCGTCGTCGACGGAAATGTTCTGGTTGCGCGCCTGCGCCTCGAACGTGACCGCGATGCGGTCGGTGTCGAACAGGCCCGGCAGCAGGTTGTTGATCGTCACGCCGGTCGGCGCGACCTTGCGAGCCAGCCCCGCGACGAAGCCGGTCAGCCCCGAGCGCGCCCCGTTCGACAGACCCAGCACGTCGATCGGCGCCTTCACCGCCGAACTCGTAATGTTGACGATACGGCCATAGCCGCGCGCGCTCATCGTGTCGATGGTCGCGCGGATCAGCTCGATCGGCGTCAGCATGTTGCTTTCCAGCGCGCGGATCCAGTCCTCGTGCGAGAAATCGCGGAAATCGCCCGGCGGCGGCCCGCCCGCGTTATTCACGAGGATGTCCGGCTGCGGACAGGCGGCGAGCGCCGCGGCCCGGCCTTCGGGCGTAGTGATGTCGCACGCGACGGTTTTGACTTCCACGCCGCTCTGCTTGCGGATTTCCTCGGCGGTCGCTTCCAGCGTCTCGGCGGTGCGCGCGACGATCGTCAGGTTGACGCCCTCGGCGGCGAGCGCTTCCGCGCAACCGCGTCCCAAGCCCTTGCTGGCCGCGCAAACCAGCGCGGTGCGTCCTGCGATTCCCATGTCCATTGTGTGTGTCCTCGAGGCGGTGTTCCGGCGCATTGACGCGCCTGGGTGGCAAAGTTTCCCCCGATTCTAGAAGAATCGGTGCCGGACTGCGCCGGGCCGCTTCAATCTCCGGTATCTTCGGACTGCACTCTTTCGGTAAACTTGCGCCGTGGCGCGTCCGCCAGCCAGCCGCTTGGCGGGCCGGGCGGCACGCCGAACCGAATCCGATGATCCCTCTTGCGCAGCTTGCGCCCCCGCCATGACCCAGGACAGCCGTTTTCCCAATCTTTTCATCCTCGATCACCCGCTGATCCAGCACAAGCTGTCACATATGCGCGACCGGGACACCTCGACCCGCACGTTCCGTGAACTGCTGCGCGAAATCACGCTGCTGATGGGCTACGAAATCACCCGCAATCTGCCGATGACCACGCGCCCGATCACCACGCCGCTGGTCGATATCGACGCGCCGGTGATCGCCGGCAAGAAGCTCGCGATCGTGCCGGTGCTGCGCGCCGGTATCGGCATGTCGGACGGCCTGCTGGAACTGGTGCCGTCGGCGCGGGTGGGCCACATCGGCGTATATCGCGCCGACGACCACCGGCCGGTCGAATATCTGGTGCGTCTGCCGGATCTCGAAGACCGCGTGTTCATCCTGTGCGATCCGATGGTCGCGACCGGCTACTCGGCCGTGCACGCCGTCGACGTGCTCAAGCGCCGCAACGTGGCCGGCGAGAACATCATGTTCCTCGCGCTGGTGGCGGCGCCCGAAGGCGTGCAGGTGTTCCAGGACGCGCATCCGGACGTCAAGCTGTACGTGGCGTCGCTCGATTCGCACCTGAACGAGCACGCGTACATCGTGCCGGGTCTCGGCGACGCCGGCGACCGCCTGTTCGGCACGAAAAACTGAGGTTGGGCCGACCGGCCCGGCCGGGATCGCGCCTGCTGGCGCGATCCCGACTACAGCCCGAAACGGGCTGGCGAAATGCTTCGAAGGCGGCCGGGCGGCCATCGTCCGGATTCTCTCCGCACACTTTCCGCGTTGTTTCCCGCTACGTTCCCCTCTGCCGCCCCCCTTCGGCGTGATAAAATTCGAATCCGCTCCAGAAGCGGCTTGATTGGCACCGCCATAGCTTTACCGGTTTCAACCGCAGCTTTTTGCACCCTTTTTGCTTCTGTTGCAGCACGTACGGCTGCCTCGTTGGCAAGCCCTCGGCACCACCGGTCCCAGAACCGTTCGCTCCGCCGCCCATCACCGCGTTGCGCGTTACGCGCCAACCCGGGGCCTGTCCGGCCAGCGCCGTGTTCGCCGCATGCGAGCCGCCCGGCTCACCGCGCCAGCGACTGCCGGTTCCGTTGGCTGGGACCCGTTCAGGCAAGCGCGCGGGCTTGAGGGCTGTACGGGCAGCACCGGCCTGGATCTCACCGGCGCCTGGGAAAGGCCCTGCAAATCGGCGGCAACCGGACAGTCTCACAGGCGGCTTCATCAAGAGACGGTTTTGACATCGAGGCGCGCGGAATCGCATAAAACGCGAGCGCCCGACATCGCAACGACAATTGCACTATGCGTGCGCCCTGCGGGCGCGCGCGACGGAGAAATGTATGGCGGGTCATTCGAAATGGGCCAACATCAAGCATAAGAAAGCAGCGGCCGACGCCAAGCGCGGCAAGGTCTGGACGCGGCTCATCAAGGAAATTCAGGTCGCGGCCCGCATGGGCGGCGGCGAAATCGACTCGAACCCGCGTCTGCGGCTCGCCGTCGAAAAGTCGTACGACGCCAACATGCCGAAAGACAACGTCAACCGCGCGATCCAGCGCGGCGTGGGCGGTGTCGACGGCGCGAGCTACGAAGAAATCCGCTACGAAGGCTACGGCATCGGCGGCGCGGCGGTGATCGTCGACACGATGACCGACAACCGCACCCGCACGGTCGCGGAAGTGCGTCACGCGTTCTCGAAGAACGGCGGCAACATGGGCACGGACGGCTCGGTGTCGTTCATGTTCGATCACGTCGGCCAGTTCCTGTTCGCGCCCGGCACCGCCGAAGACAAGCTGATGGAAGCCGCGCTCGAAGCCGGCGCCGACGACGTCGTCACGAATGAAGACGGCAGTATCGAAGTGCTGTGTCCGCCGAACGATTTCCCGAAGGTGAAGACCGCGCTCGAAGCTGCGGGCTTCAAGGCCGAGCTAGCCGAGGTGACGATGAAACCTCAGACGGAAGTCGAATTCACCGGCGACGACGCGGTGAAAATGCAGAAACTGCTCGACGCGCTGGAAAATCTGGACGACGTGCAGGAAGTCTATACAAACGCCGCGATCGCCGACGAGTGAGCGTGCTCCGGCCAGGCGTGGCGCGCGGGTTCGCATTGAACCGCGCCATGCAGGCCGGTTGGCCCTCGCGTCGTTGCAGAGCGGGCGTTGCAGAATGGGTTGCCGCGCTGCTGCGCGAACCCCTCGCAGCATCCATCAAGGTTGGTCCGGGCTGCGTCCGCCGGTTAGCCAGTGCGGGTGAAGCTAGCGCGAATTTTGCTGCTCTGCTGCCTGATTGCCTGCATGATTGCCTGCCTGCTGCTTTCACGCGTTATCGCTGTTCATTGCACGGCTGAGCTTCGCGCTTCAGCCGTTTATGGTTTTTAAGTCTCGGGGATTCACATGAAGTTACTCGTCGTCGGTTCCGGCGGTCGCGAACATGCACTCGCATGGAAGCTCGCGCAATCGCCGCGGGTTCAGCTCGTCTACGTTGCTCCGGGCAACGGCGGCACCGCCCAGGACGAGCGTCTGCGCAACATCGACATCACCGAGCCGGCCGCGCTCGCCGATTTCGTCGAACAGGAACAGATCGCTTTCACGCTGGTCGGCCCGGAAGGTCCGCTGGCAGCCGGCATCGTCAACCTGTTCCGCTCGCGCGGTCTGAAGATTTTCGGACCGACGAAGGAAGCCGCCCAGCTCGAAAGCTCGAAAGATTTCGCGAAGGCCTTCATGAAGCGCCACGCGATCCCGACCGCCGAATACGAAACCTTCGCCGACGTCGCCGCCGCGCACGCGTATCTGGACGCCAAGGGCGCTCCGATCGTGATCAAGGCCGACGGCCTTGCCGCCGGCAAGGGCGTGGTGGTCGCGCAAACGCTGGAAGAAGCGCACGCCGCGGTCGACATGATGCTGTCCGACAACAAGCTCGGCGACGCCGGCGCGCGTGTCGTGATCGAAGAATTCCTCGCGGGCGAAGAAGCCAGCTTCATCGTGATGGTCGACGGCAAGCATGTGCTGCCGCTCGCTTCGAGCCAGGACCACAAGCGCCTGCTCGACGCCGACCAGGGCCCGAACACCGGCGGCATGGGCGCTTACTCGCCCGCGCCGATCGTCACGCCGCAACTGCACGCCCGCGTGATGCGCGAAATCATCCTGCCGACGGTGCGCGGCATGGAGAAGGAAGGCATCCGCTTTACCGGCTACCTGTACGCCGGCTTGATGATCGACGCGCAAGGCAACCCGAAAACGCTCGAATTCAACTGCCGTATGGGCGACCCCGAAACGCAGCCGATCATGGCGCGTCTGAAGGGCGACTATTCGAAGGTCGTCGAGCAGGCGATTGCCGGCACGCTCGACACGGTCGAACTCGAATGGGACCGGCGTACCGCGCTGGGCGTCGTGCTCGCCGCGCACAACTACCCGGACACGCCGCGCAAGGGCGACCGCATCAACGGCATTCCGGCTGAGACGGCCGATTCGGTCACGTTCCACGCCGGCACCACGCTCGCCGACGGCAAGCTGACCACCTCCGGCGGCCGCGTGCTGTGCGTAGTCGGTCTGGCGGATTCGGTACGTACCGCGCAATCGGTCGCGTACGAAACGATCAACCAGATCTCGTTCGACGGCATGCAGTATCGCCGCGACATCGGCTACCGCGCGATCGGCCGCAAGCACGACGCGAAGACCGAAGGCAAGCAGTAAGCCAACACCCCGCTCACCCGCGTGTCGCGTCAACGGCGCTACACTGCGGGTTTTCGCGCCGGGTTGCGACCGCGGGTTATAGCCGGTGACACCGCGGGTTCGCCGGTGCGGCCAGGTCCCAGGCCCGCAGCAAGCACCACGCAGGCCCGCGCGAAACACCGTACGGCCCCGTCTTCGCCAATCCTCGCTGACGAAGACCCGGCCGTCGCCCTTCACGAAGAACCCGCGACACGTTCAGCGTGACGCCCTCAGCATCTGCATTCATGACCGATTCGAGCTACGACGCACAGGCTGTGCGCAGTTGGCTGCAAGGCCTGCAAACGCAAATCGCGGACACGCTCGGCGCGTTCGACGGCCAGCCGTTCGCAACCGACGCCTGGCAGCGCGCCCCCGACGAGAAGTTGCGCGGCGGCGGCTGCACGCGGATTCTCGAAGGCGGCAACTTCTTCGAGCGCGCGGGCATCGGTTTCTCGGATGTCGCCGGCGACGCATTGCCGGGTTCGGCCAGCGCGGCCCGGCCGCAACTGGCCGGGCGTGGTTTTGAGGCGATGGGGGTGTCGCTCGTGCTGCATCCGCACAATCCGCACTGCCCGACCGTGCACATGAATGTGCGTCTGCTGATCGCGACCAAGGCCGGCGAAGAGCCGGTGTTCTGGTTCGGCGGCGGCATGGACCTGACGCCGTACTACGGCTACGAGGAAGACGCGCAGCACTTTCACCGCACCTGCCGCGACGCGTTGCAACCGTACGGCGCGGACCTGTACCCTGAGTTCAAGCGCTGGTGCGACGAGTATTTCTTCCTCAAGCACCGTAACGAACCACGCGGAATCGGCGGAATTTTCTTCGACGACTTCTCCGCGCCGGGCTTCGATCAATCGTTCGCGATGCTCAAAAGCGTCGGCGAAGGATTCCTCAAAGCGTACCTGCCGATCATCGAAAAGCGCCGCAACATTCCGTATGGCGAGGCCGAGCGCGACTTCCAGGCATACCGGCGCGGCCGCTACGTCGAGTTCAATCTGGTCTTCGACCGTGGCACACTGTTTGGATTGCAGAGCGGCGGCCGCACGGAATCGATCCTGATGTCGATGCCGCCTGTGGTGAACTGGCGCTACAACTGGCAGCCCGAGCCGGGCACGCCGGAAGCGCGTCTTTATAGCGATTTTCTCGTGCCGCGCGAGTGGGTGTAACAAGGCGCGGTTCGCCCGCAGCCTGCTCACCGTGGCCACGACAAAGGATCTTCACCTGAAGCCGAACGCTCACCCTGTTGCCCTGCCTCGCCGGATCGGTCTGCTAGGCGGCACTTTCGACCCGATCCACGACGGCCATCTGGCGCTCGCGCGGCGTTTCGCCGACGTGCTGCAACTGACCGAACTGGTGCTGCTGCCGGCCGGCCAGCCGTGGCAGAAATCGGACGTGACGGCCGCCGTGCATCGTCTGGCGATGACGCGCGCGGCGGCTACGTCGCTCGTGCTGCCGGGCGTCACGGTGCGGGTCGCGACCGACGAAATCGATCACGACGGCCCGACTTACACACTCGACACGCTGAAGCTCTGGCGTGAACGCGAAGGCGACGATGCCTCGATCGCGCTGTTGATGGGCGCGGATCAGCTCGTGCACCTCGACACATGGCGCGACTGGAAGCATCTGTTCGACTTCGCCCACATCTGCGCGGCCACCCGGCCCGGTTTCGATCTTGCGTCGATACCTCCGGTGGTCGCTCAAGAAATCGACGCGCGCCGTGCCCGCGTCGACGTTCTGCAAGCTACGCCCTGCGGCCACTTGCTGATCGATACGACGCTTGCGTTCAACGTCTCGGCCACCGAAATTCGCGCGCATCTGCGCGAACAGGTGAGCCAGCAACTAGCCCTCGCGGGCGGCGAACAGCAAGACCAGGCGGCGAGCCATGTCCCCACTGCGGTGTGGGACTATATTCTTCAACATCATCTGTACCACCGGTAACCCCATGGATATTCGCAAACTACAACGCGTGATCGTCGACGCTCTCGAAGACGTCAAGGCGCAAGACATCAAGGTGTTCAACACCAGCCACCTGACCTCGCTGTTCGATCGCGTGATCGTCGCGAGCGGCACGTCGAACCGGCAAACCAAGGCGCTGGCTTCGAACGTGCGCGACAGCGTGAAAGAAGCAGGCGGCGACGTCATCAGCACCGAAGGCGACGACGTCGGCGAATGGGTGCTGGTGGACTGCGGCGACGCAGTCGTCCACATCCTGCAACCGGCGCTGCGCCAGTACTACAACCTCGAAGAAATCTGGGGTGACAAGCCGGTGCGCCTGAAATTGTCCACGCCCGATCCGTTCGGCGGCGCGCGTTCGAGCGAGCCCGACGACGAGGAAGAGGACGAAGACGGCGAAGCAGCTGCTGCGAAGAAGCCGGCGCGCAAGACTGCGGCCAAGCGCAAGTAAGCCCAGATCAGCGGACTTTGCGGGCCGGCTATCGCCCGTAAAGATCGCGGCTCCCTCCTTCATTGCATCGCTGATGAAACTGCACATCCTCGCCGTCGGCCACAAGATGCCCGACTGGATCGCCACCGGCTTCGACGAATACGCGAAGCGTATGCCGCCCGAACTGCGCATCGAGCTGCGCGAAATCAAGCCCGAGCAGCGCTCGTCGGGGCGGTCGGCGGAGAGCGTGATGGCCGCCGAGCGTGTGAAGATCGAAGCCGCGTTGCCGAAGAACGCGCGCATCGTCGCGCTCGACGAACGCGGCAAGGACTGGACCACGATGCAGCTCGCGACCGCGTTGCCCGGCTGGCAGCAGGACGGCCGCGACGTCGCGTTCCTGATCGGCGGTGCCGACGGGCTCGATCCTGACCTGAAGTCGCGTGCCGACATGCTGCTGCGCGTGTCGAGCCTCACGCTGCCGCACGCGATGGTCCGCGTCCTGCTCGCCGAACAGCTTTACCGCGCGTGGACCATCACGCAAAATCACCCCTATCATCGCGTGTGAGCGGATCACGCGGCGAGGCTGAAAAAGCGTGGCGTTGGCCAGGCGTTTCCAGTTTTGCTGCTGACGCCGCACCGACGCGCGTGTCGCTGTTTTGCGCCGATCTCCGGCGTCGATCTCCGTGTTGATCCTCTCCGTCGCGCCGATCGACGCCTGACCGGTGCGATGGATTGCGCACCTTCGCATCCATCGTACCTGGCACACGCTCATCGCCGACACCTCGCGCGCCCTTCATGCGCTGACACGCGCGCTCACGCAACCCACCCATCTATCGAGACCCGTTCATGCCCACGTCCGCCGACTCGCTGCATCCGTTCGTCTACCTCGCTTCGCAAAGCCCCCGCCGCCAGGAGTTGCTGCAACAGCTCGGCGTGCGTTATGAACTGCTGCTGCCGCGTCCCGATGAAGATGCCGAAGCGCTCGAAGCTGAGTTGCCCGGCGAACGCGCACACGACTACGTGCAGCGGGTGTGCATCGCGAAGGCCCACGCGGCGCGCGAGCGGCTCGTCGCAGGCGGCCACGCTGCGCGGCCAATCCTGGTTGCAGACACAACCGTCACGATCGACGACGCGATTCTCGGCAAGCCCGTCGATGCCGACGACGCCATCGCGATGCTCACGCGCCTCGCGGGCCGCGATCACGAAGTGCTGACCGCCGTCGCGGTGGTCGATGCGCAAGGCTCGTTGCTGCCCGCCGCGTTATCGGTGTCGAAGGTGCGTTTTGCTGCACTGCACGCAGATGCGATCCGTCGCTATGTGGCAAGCGGCGAACCCCTCGGCAAAGCGGGCGCTTACGGCGTGCAGGGACGCGCAGCCGAGTTTATCGGTCATATCGACGGGTCCTATTCAGGTATCATGGGTTTGCCGCTTTTTGAAACCGCTGCCCTCCTGCGTGCAGCGCGCATCGACTTCTAAAATAACATCATGAATGAAGAAATCCTGATCAATGTCACGCCGCAGGAAACGCGCGTCGCGCTGGTCCAGCAAGGCGCCGTCCAGGAACTTCACGTCGAACGAACGCTGTCGCGCGGGCGCGTCGGCAATGTCTATCTCGGCAAGGTCGTTCGTGTTCTGCCGGGCATGCAATCCGCTTTTATCGACATCGGCCTCGAACGCGCCGCGTTTCTTCACGTCGCCGATATCTGGCATCCACGTATTGCTGGTGAACCTGCACATCAGGCACCGCATCAGCCGATCGAAAAGATCGTCTTCGAAGGTCAGACGTTGATGGTCCAGGTCGTCAAGGACCCGATCGGCACGAAGGGCGCGCGGCTGTCCACGCAAGTGAGCATTGCCGGGCGCACGCTGGTGTATCTGCCGCAGGAGCCGCATATCGGCATCTCGCAGAAGATCGAGAGCGAAGCCGAGCGCGACGCCGTGCGCAAGCGTCTGACCGCCGTGTTGCCCGCCGACGAGAAAGGCGGCTACATCGTTCGTACGATTGCTGAAGATGCGACCAGCGAAGAACTGGCCGGCGACGTCGCGTATTTACGCAAGACGTGGGCGACGATCGTTGCGCAAGGTCAGCGCATGCCGCCCACCAGCCTGCTCTATCAGGATCTGAATCTGGCGCAACGCGTGCTGCGCGATTTCGTCAACGACGAAACATCGCGCATTCAGGTCGACTCGCGCGAGACGTATCAGATGCTCGCCGATTTTGCGGCTGAATTTACGCCGGCGGTGTCGTCGAAGCTGCATCACTACACGGGCGAGCGGCCGTTATTCGATCTGTACAACATCGAGGCGGAAATTCAGCGCGCGTTGTCGCGCCGGGTCGATCTGAAGTCGGGCGGCTATCTCGTGATCGATCAGACCGAGGCGATGACCACCATCGACGTGAATACCGGCGGCTATGTCGGCGCACGCAATTTCGACGACACGATCTTCAAAACCAACCTTGAAGCAGCGCATACGATTGCCCGGCAATTGCGGCTGCGGAATCTGGGCGGCGTGATCATTATCGACTTCATCGATATGGAAAACGTCGAGCATCGCGACCAGGTATTGGGAGAATTGAAGAAGGCGCTGTCTCGTGACCGGACGCGAGTAACTGTGAATGGTTTTTCGCAGTTGGGGCTGGTGGAGATGACCCGTAAGCGCACGCGTGAGTCGCTCGCGCATGTGTTGTGCGAGCCTTGCCCGGTGTGTCAGGGGAAGGGCCAGGTCAAGACGCCGCGAACGGTTTGCTACGACGTGCTGCGTGAGATTCTGCGCGAGTCGCGGCAGTTTAATCCGCGTGAATTCCGGGTGGTGGCTTCGCAGCAGGTGATCGATCTGTTCCTCGAAGAAGAGTCGCAGCATCTGGCGATGTTGATCGACTTTATCGGCAAGCCGGTGTCGTTGCAGGTGGAGTCGAATTTGAGTCAGGAGCAGTACGACATTGTGCTGATGTAGCTTGATTGACGACTAGCCACGTTCATATGAAATGACTGGCAGGCTTTAGTGCCGATCGTTTCCAGAATTAAGTTAATGAGGTTTCCTCCACATGAAGCCGACCCGAATGGGTCGGCTTTTTCATTTGCTTCGATCCAAATCGCGTAGCTCGCGTATTCCAAAAACAACTGCACTCAACGATCTGTCAGGTTGACCCCTTCGCTAGATACGGGACCAGGTAATGCGCGGTACTGAACTGAAAACAGACGCATCGCAACGTTGGATGATGTACCGCAAAGACGCGTATCAAAGTGGGCGCGACTTTCTCACGACAGAGCAGAAGCAGGCGGCGAGGACGACAAGAAATTCACGCAGCTCGCCTACGCCGCTCTTCAGGACCGCCCTTTGCTCTCCTGTCTGATAAGCGTGCTCAGAGCGACGCTCCGTCATAACGGGAGAGGGAAAATGATCCGATTGATCAGCATCGTCGTCATATCGGCCAGTCTCGCTGGCTGCGTCGTCGCACCACCGTATGGCTACGGCTACGATCCCGGGCCCGTCTATCAGACCGCTCCAGGTTACTACGGTTACCCTCCGGGCTATCCGGGCTATTACGCCGCGCCGTCAATCGATGTCGGCGTCGGCATCGGCTTTGGTGGCTACTACGGCGGCCATGGCGGAGGCCACGGCGGCGGTCACGGTGGACATGGTCATTGAGCGTGTCCCAGGTAGGGGTTCAACAGGTTTCAACAAACGTCAAGCCGCTCGCGCCCGGTGACGCGGCGCCTGCACATCCGTGTCAATTACCCTCGCCTCGCCCCTCCCGACCCCAAATTTTCCCTTTGACGGCCATCCCACGAGAGGCGTATAACCATCCCATTGGATGTTAATTGGATGGCGCCAAGCTATCTATCTCTCGAAAAAATGCCCAAACTCAATCTCGTCGACACCTCCCGCCCCAAAGGCGGCGAGACCGAAAAAATCACCATCAACCTCGGCCCGATCGACCTCGGTCAGATCGATCTGCTAGTCGAAGAAGGCTTTTACTCAACCCGAACCGACCTGATCCGAACCGCGATCCGCAATCAGCTTGCGGTACACGCGCAGGTCGTCACCGAAACCGTGACGCGGCGCGCGATGGTGCTCGGCCTACAGCATTTCTCACGACGCGACCTCGAAGCGGCCCAGGCCGCGAACGAGCAGTTCGACGTCCATGTGCTGGGGCTGGCCAGCATCGCCGCCGACGTATCGCCCGAACTCGCCGTTGCGACGATTGCATCAGTGGTGGTACTCGGCGCGTTTCACGCGTCGCCTGCGGTCAAGGCGGCGCTCAAGGGGCGCATCCGCTGAAGCAGAAGCCCAACGCGCACGCCACCACCGCCGCCTCGCCGACGCAAACCAACACCACGGACACGAACCTCCCCATGAACAAAGATTTCCTGAAATCGATGAAGGACGCCTTCGAGCTATTGCGCACGAAAGGCCCTCATGAAGCGACCGCCGCCGTTCAACGCGCGCTAGGCGGCGCTCATGTCCCACCGGTCCACACTCAGACGCAGCCGCCGCCGTTCACCCCGCCGTCCGCGAGCAACTGGGCGCACGCGTGGACCGAAGCGCAAAACCACACGAAGCCCGGCCCGCACACCGACGACCCCTACACCATCGACGCCGAATCGCCCGGCACCTTCAGCACGCACACCTTCACCAATAGCGCGGGCCAGCGTCAATACAAGCTGTACGTGCCGACCGGCTACAAAGACGAACCCGTACCGCTCATCGTGATGCTGCACGGCTGCACGCAGAACGCCGATGACTTCGCGGCCGGCACCCGCATGAACGAACTGGCCGAGCGGCAGCGGTTCATCGTCGCGTATCCGGTTCAGCCGCAATCGGCCAATCATTCGAAATGCTGGAACTGGTTCAAGCCCGCGGATCAGCAGCGTGATCACGGCGAGCCGTCGTTGATTGCGGGCATCACGCGTGAAGTCATGGCGCACTACCGGATCGATCCGGCGCGCGTCTATGTGGCGGGTTTGTCGGCGGGCGGCGCGATGGCGGACGTCATGCTGAAAACCTCGCCCGATCTGTACGCGGCGGCCGGTGTCCATTCGGGACTCGCATACGGAAGCGCGAAGGACCTGCCCTCGGCGCTCGCCGCGATGAAGGGCGGCAAGACGCCTCGTCATCGTGCAAACGTAGCGCCACAGCGTCCGCTGATCGTGTTTCACGGCGACGCGGACAAAACGGTTCATCCGTCGAATGCAGCGCAGCTTCTCGCATCGTTCGATGCAGGCACCGCGACGGTCTCCGCGCCATCGTCAACGGCACGCGGCGCACACAATGCCTCGGTGCAAAAGCTCGTCGCGTCGAACGGTGTCGAAGCGGAAAACTGGACGATCCACGGTGCGGGCCACGCATGGTCCGGCGGCAGCCAGCGCGGCACGTACACGGACCCGGCGGGCCCGGATGCATCGGCGGAAATGCTGCGATTTTTTCTTGAGCATCCGCGCGGGGAGTGAGGCTCGCGGCCAACGCAGGCGTGCAATACCAAGGTCGAAGCACGGCGACCGCGCGAAGCTACTTGCGAGATAAACGCACCATAAGAGCAGCTAACACGGCACCCACGCGGCGACAAAAAAACAAAGGCGTGACATCACGCCCACGTCGCTGCCCGCGAACTTCCGCTGCCCCAACCGCAACGCCGCCAGAACACGCCCCGGCCCCCTATGCGAAAATGCAGCGTACTGTTCCTGGAGCACGCATGGCAGACCTGACATCTTCCGCGTCTTCGGCAGTCGAAGCTGACTGCGCGAGAGAGCCCATCCACATTCCCGGCGGCATCCAGCCGCACGGCTTTTTGTTCAGCATCGCCGAAGACGGCACATTGCTGCAGGTCAGCGCGAATGTCGCGGCCCTCACCGGTTCGCCCGCAGAACACGCGCTGGGCCAGCCGATTGCTCACATTGTCGGCGACGAATGGGCGGCACGCGTTGTCGAAGCGCTGGCCTCGCATCTGGAAGAAGGCATCCCCCTCTACATCGGCTCGATGGACGACCCGCGCGCGAACGGCGCCGCTGCGCGCGTCAAGCCGTTCGCGGTCATCGTGCATCGGCACCAGGGAATCGCGTTCGTCGAACTGGAGCCCGCGCGCGGCACGAGCGACGTGTTCGCGTCGATGTATCCGCTGGTGCGCACGTTCATCAACCGTCTGCAGGACATCGAAACGGTCGAGGGTCTCGCTCAACTCGCCGCCGACGAAGTGCAGCGCATCACCGGTTATGGCCGCACGCTGGTCTACAACTTCGACAACACGGGCAGCGGCCAGGTGATCGCGGAACATATCGAGCCGGGTTACGCGTCGTACGACGGCCAGCACTTCCCGGCCTCGGACATCCCGGCGCAGGCGCGCGCGCTCTACGTGCGCAACCGCATCCGTCTGATTGCGGATGCCGACTACCAGCCCACGCCGCTGGTGCCGCCGCTGCATCCGTCGACGGGCAAGCTCACCGATCTCACTTACGCGTCGCTGCGCAGCGTCTCGCCGGTCCACGTGCAGTACATGAAGAACATGGGCACGTTTTCGTCGATGTCGATGTCGATCGTGGTACGCGGCAAATTGTGGGGGCTGATTTCGTGTCATCACGACAGCGCGCGCGTGCCGCCGTTCGAAGTGCGTACCGCGTGCGAGCACATCGCACAGGTGCTGTCGTTGCAGATCGAAGCGAAAGAAGATCACGCGCAGGCCGAGTACCGGCTCGAATTGCGCCGCACGCTCGCGCGGCTGCTCGCGACCATGGCCAATAGCGAGAGCTTCACCGACGCGCTCGCCAACGATCCGAAGGAACTGCTTGGGCTGACCGCATCGACCGGCGCGGCGATTGTGTTCGACGGCCGCATTCTGCTGGTCGGCACGACGCCGCACGAAGCGGAGGTGACGAAGCTGGTCGAATGGCTCGACACGCAAGTGGACGAAACCTTCGACACCGACACGCTCGCCACCGCCTGTACCGTCCTGCCGCCGCATCCTGACTACGCGGGGCTGCTCGCGGTGTCGATTTCGAAGCTGTTCCGCAATTACGTGCTGTGGTTCCGCGAGGAAGTCGTGCAGACCATCAAATGGGCCGGCGACCCGCGCGTAAAGCTTGCGGGCCTGGCCGATTCGCTGTCGCCGCGCAAGAGTTTCGATGTGTGGACCGACACGGTGCGCGGCCGCTCGCTCGCGTGGCGTCCGGCCGAACTCGAAATCGCCGTCGAATTCCGCACGGCGTTGCTCGGGATCGTGCTGCGCCGCGCCGAGGAACTCGCGCAACTGGCGCTCGAACTCGGTCGCGCGAACAAGGAACTCGAAGGCTTTTCGTACACGGTGTCGCACGATTTGCGCGCACCGTTGCGGCACATCGTCGGTTTCGCCGATCTGTTGCGTGAACTGGAAAGCGAACGACTGAGCGAACGCGGCAGTCATTTCGTCGAGCGAATCATTTCGTCGGCGCGGTTCGGTGGCAAACTCGTCGACGACCTGCTCGCGTTCTCGCAGATGGGTCGCGCGGCGCTGCGTCCGCAATCGGTCGATCTGAAAACGATGGCCGAAGCGCTCGCCGTCGACGAGATCAAGGACGCGCCCGCGCGCTCGATTACGTGGCGTATCGACGAACTCGGCCACGTCAACGCAGACGCCGTGCTGATGCACGTGGTGCTCCGGAATCTGATCGAGAACGCTGTAAAATTCACCTCGACCCGCGAGCATGCGGTGATCGAAATCGGCCGCCAGGCGGGCACAGGCGAACTTGCCGGCCAGCACGTGTTTTTCGTCAGGGACAATGGCGTGGGTTTCGACATGCGCTACGTCGATAAACTGTTCGGCGTGTTCCAGCGCCTGCATCGCGTGGAAGAATTCGAGGGGACGGGCATCGGCCTTGCTGGTGTCAAACGCATCATTGAAAGGCATGGCGGTAAAACCTGGGCAACCGGTGAAATCGACCAGGGCACGGCGGTATATTTTTCTCTTCCGCATGTGTTCGTCGCCGACCCGAGCGACGGCGAGGAATCCGCGGCGGCGGCCGTGGCGCGACTGACTGCGTTGTCACCGGGCAAGCGTTTCCGCCCCGTGCCGAAGGACTCAAAAGATGAATCAAAATGAAGGAAACAACGTGTTAAGACCGATCCTGCTGGTGGAAGACAATCCGAACGACGTGGAATTAACGCTGATCGCGCTCGAAAAAACGCGCCTCGCGAATCCGGTCGTGTCGCTGCGGGACGGCGAAGAGGCGCTGCAGTATCTGCGCCGCGAAGGACAATGGGCGGATCGTGCGGATGAAAATCCGGCAGTGATTCTGCTCGACAAGAAACTGCCGAAAATCGACGGTCACGAAGTGCTGAAGGCAGTACGCGGCGATGACGGCCTCAAGCGCATTCCGGTGGTGATGCTCACGTCGTCGCGAGAAGAAAGCGATTTGCTGCGCAGTTACGATCTCGGCGTGAATGCGTATGTGGTGAAGCCCGTCGCGTTCGACGACTTCATGGCCGCGATCAACGACCTCGGCATGTTCTGGGCGGTGTTGAACGAACCGCCGCCGTACCCGCGTTGATCCGGCGCGCGTCGGCGCCGGGAAGCGCAGGCGCTGTCAGCCTTCCTTCCTGATGCTTGCGCCGCTCAAAAAGCGGTTCGATCAGCGATACACCGGCAGCGTGACCCTGAACGTCGAGCCCTGCCCCACACCCGGACTCTCGGCGCAAATCGTCCCGCCGTGCAGATCCAGCAGATTCTTCACGAGCCACAGCCCCAAGCCCAAACCGGCGATACGCCCCGACCCGTTCGCGCTGAACTGCTGAAAGCGCTCGAAAATGCGCTCCAGCGAGTCGCCATCGAGACCCGCACCTGTATCGTGCACCGCCAGTTCAACGCGCTCGCCCACGGCCCGCACCGACAGACTGATCGTGCCGTTCGCGCTGAACTTCACTGCGTTCGACACCAGATTCCACACCACCTGCTTCATCCGGTTCTCGTCGGCGAGCACCATCACGGACGCGAGATCGTCGGCGATCAGCGTCAGCCCCTTGGCTTCGGCATGCATGCGCATGTCTTCGGCAACGATCCCGGCGAGTGCGCCGAGATCAACCGGTTGCAGAGTCACCGACAGTTTTCCGGTGACGATCGCGCCGCTGTCGAGCAGGTCGTCGACCATATGCGAAAGCTGCCGCGCATTGCGGCTGATCACGCCGGTCGCGCGCGTCACATGCGAGGGGTCGGCGGAACGTTGCAACAAATCGGTCCACGACATGATCGCCGACAGCGGCGAGCGCAACTCGTGGCTGACGGTCGTGACGAAATGATCCATCGCCATCGCTAGCCGTTCGCTGTGTTCGCGCGCCCGCTTCTCGCTCGCGGCGATCTCGCGCTGCTCAAGTTCCGCTTCCTTGCGCGACGTGATGTCGAGCGTGAAGCCGATCACCGAACTCAACGTGCCGTCCGGCAGAAAGCGGCCTGTACCGCGCACCAGGATCCAGCGTATCGCCCCGCTCGCCCAGCCGATCCGGTAGTCGACTTCGAAATGTTCGTGCGCGGCCAGCGCCTGATTCATTGCCGCGCGCAGACGATCCCGGTCTTCGGGATGCACGATCTGCTCGAACAGACGCTGCTCGGACAAAGCCGACGTCGGACCCAGGCCGAGATTGGTCTTGCATTGATCGGTGCATTCGATCACGCCGGTGGCCGGGTCGAGTTCCCACGCGCCGAGTTGCGAAAACGCCATCGCGAGCTGAAAGCGTTCCTGATGTTCGCGCAACTGCGCGCGGGCTTCGTCGGCGAGCAGCAGGCGTAACTGCGCCTGCGAGCGCAGCTTTGCACGCTCGCGCTGGTCGCGTTCGTAGTCGGAGATTTGTGTGGTGACTTCGCTGACACGCAGCACGATGTGACCGCTCAGGTTCCCCGGTTCGCCCTGACCCGGCGATGCGGCGAGCAGGCTCGCCTTGACCTTCCAGTAGCGCGGCACCCGCTGCCCGGCGCTATCTTCTTCACCGGCTCCGTCGTCCTGATGCACGGGCATCTCGTAGCGAAACAGCGGCGACCAATTCGGTTGCGCGCCCGACAGTTCGCGCAACGCGGTAGTCAGCCACGTACGGCGAGCGTCGCGCTGTTCGGCGGTGCCGAACTGATTGGTATCGAGAATCGATTTGCCCTGCAGATCAATCAGCGACTGTCCGGTCAGATCGAGATAACGCGCGTTGGCGAGCACGATCTCATAACGGCGATTCAGGATCACATAGGCTTCAGGCAGCAGATCGAAGACGGCGGCGGCGTCGAGCGCAAACGTGGACGCGGGAGGATTCTGGCGGAAGCTATCCATGAACGGAATCCCGGAACGCTCAGGCGAGGCTCGTGCAGGCAGCCCCGGCGGGACGCTGCGCGAGTTCGATCAGACGGTCGAAGGCGTCGGCCGCGCCGCGGCACGCTTCGTCAATCGAAACGGGGGTATGCACTTCGGCGGCCATCGCGTGCGTAAAAGCTCGCCAGCGCGGACCGAGCGTGTCGCGGCCCGCGTCGAGATAGCCGAGCGGATGCGGTGCGAGGCGCTCCTTCAGACGCGCGTACAGGACTGCGCCGCCCAACTGCGAACCTTCGATCACATAGCAGACGCCCCAGCGATAAGCGGCGCTCTGCGGCCCGCTCCAGCGACGCGCTCGGCCCGCCGATGCAATCTCGTCGATCCCGGCAAGATCGCGCGGACTCACCGACGCATTCGCGAGATCGGCGTCGATCAATGCGAGCCGGTTCATGCTTGCAGGGAGTGCCGGCGACTGCGGGCCGTCGTTGAAAGTCTGCAGCCATGCGTCGAGCGGTTCGAGCCAGTCGCGCAAGATTGCCAGGTGAGCGAGGTAATCGCGCAATGCAACGCTATCGACCGACAGCGGCATGATTTCGTGGAGCAATTCATGCCGCTCGGCTGTGGCGTCGCGCAACGCGGCGATCACACCAGGCGTGCTGTCTTTTTCGCTCGATGAGCGGCCAGCGGATTCAGATGTGTCGATCAAGTGAGTCCGGTTCAACATGAATGAGCAGAGTCCGATTATAGAGGTGCCCGTTTATCGGCGCGACAAGGGATTTGCAAGGATCGCGTCGCGCGCGAAGAGCTTTTATGATGGGATGGGCGCGTTTTTCCGTCTCGTCGGGCGTCAGCCTGTGTTGACGACAAGCCGCAGATCAGGCCGCCACCGGACAACCCGCCTGTTCGAGCGCGGCCTGCGCGTGCTCGTGCAGATCGTCGGTGGCAAGCGATGCGTCCGGCGTGCGCACCCACGCGGCAATGCGCAACTTCGCACCGCCATCGTCGGGATAATCCGAGACCGTCACCATCGGCGCGAGCGTCGAGCCACTCAATACACGCGGCTCGTCGGCAACCAGTTTTTTCAATTCGCCGATCGCGGCGTCGACATCCTTGCGCTGCGCCAGCTCGACTTCGACCTCGATTCGTTGCGTGCCGCCGCTGCTGTAGTTGATCACCGGATTACTCCATATCTGGCTATTCGGCACGAACACCGCGTTGCCGTCGCCGCGCTCGATGCGCGTGGTGAACAAACCGACCTCGCGCACGATCCCGGCGGCCGCGCCGCTGCCTTCGATCACGTCGCCGACACGAAACGGGCGCAGCAGCAATAACATCATGCCGGCAGCGATATTCTGCAACGTGCCTTGCAACGCGAGACCGATCGCGAGACCCGCTGCGCCGAGCACCGCGAGCACGCTGGCGGTCGCGATGCCGACCTCGCCGAGCGCCGCGATGAAGACGAGCACGCGCACTGCCCACGTACCCATGGCGGCAAGCATCGGCGCGAGCGTCGGGTCCGCGTGGGTGCGCGCGAGCGCCTTCGCGAACAGCGCGCCGACCCGGTTCGACAGCCACCAGCCGACCACAAGGATCAACAGCGCCAGGACGATATGAAGGGCGTCGTGCGTCATCGTGACAAGCACCGACGGTTGAAAATGCACAATGCGGGCAAGGAGATCGTTCATCGCGAGTCTTCGTTCCGTTGCGGAAAGAGTTCCGTTGAAGGACGGAGCAGCAGGATATGTTCCCGACCGCTGCTGGAAGAAATATAGGGCGTGTGGCGTGCAGGGCCGAAGCAGATGGTCAGGCACACGTCATTTCTACCTGCTCGCAGCGGGAAGCGGAAAAATTGGCGCGGTGTAGGAAAACGGGGATAGGAAAGAAAAACGCGGACCGCCCGCATGGCAGACGGCTTTTCAAACAGTAGCACTTTGATACGGATCGCTAATCACGTCAAAACGGATGCAACGACTGCCTGTCAAACAGCGCCTAAAGGTTTTAAAACATTCAGCAAGGCCGTAATCGTGATGGGCCGCGAAAACCAGAACCCTTGCGCTTCGTCACAACTCAACGCTTCGAGTGCCGCGGCCTGCTCCGCTGTTTCGACACCCTCGGCCGTCACCCGTAACTTGAGCGCATGCGCCATCGCGATGATGGCCCCGACCAGCGCCCCGCTCTGCGGATCGGTCGTCATGCCCGTCACAAACGAGCGATCGATTTTAAGGCGATTCAACGGAAAGCGCGTCAAATACGCGAGGCTCGAATAACCGGTGCCGAAATCGTCGACAGCGACTTCCACGCCCAATTCGCGCAACGCGTGCAGCGTTTTCAGCGCCTGCTCGGTATCCCCCAGCAGCGCACCCTCAGTGATTTCGACTTCAAGATAAGAAGGATCGAGCGCGGCATCTTCCAGCGCTTCACGAATCATTTCGAACAGATCGCGCCGCCGGAACTGCTGTGGCGACACGTTCACCGCGAAACGCGGCAACGTGCCCGCCTGCCGCAGCAATTTGCCGGCATCACGACACGCGGTGCGGATCACCCATTCGCCGATCTGCTCGATCAGGCCCGACTCTTCCGCAACCGGCACGAACTCGACCGGGCTGATCAAACCACGTTGCGGATGATTCCAGCGCAGCAACGTTTCGACCTGTGCGATACGGCCCGTCGCGAGCGTGACCTGCGGCTGATAAACCAGATGCAATTGCTGACGTTCGAGCGCTTCGTGCAGCATCGTTTCCAGTTCGAAGCGGCGCGCGGCCTGACCTTCGAGCGCGGCGGAAAAGCGTTTCACCGCATTGCCGCTGACCGCCGACGCCGCCGACAACGCCACGCCCGCGCGACGCATCAGCGTGGGCGCATCGAGGCCGTCGGCCGGATACGCGACGATGCCGATGCTCGCGGTAATGCTCAGCGGCGTGCCGCCATAATCGATCGATTCGGCTATGCGGTCCAATGCCTCGTCTGCGAAAGCGTCGGCGTGCGGGCCGCAATCGTTGATCAGCAGCGCGAATTGCGTGCCGCCGATCGACGCAATCGTGCCGTCGTGGGGAAACAGTCCGCGCAGCCGTTCGCCGACGATCTGCAGCACGAGTTCGGCAGCGTGCAGTCCGAGCGCATCGCGCAGTTTGCGCAGGTGGTCGAGTTCCGCGATCAGCACCGTAAAGCCGCTACTGCTGCGCTCGCAACGCGCGATCATCAGTTCGAGACGTTCGGTGAACAGCGTCTGATTCGGCAGACGCGTCACGCCGTCGTGATGAGCGACGTACCAGAGGCGTGCTTCGGATTGCGCATAACGCGTCATGTCGATTGCAATACCGACATAGCGTTCGGGCCGACTGCCTGGCGTGCAGGCTGGTGAACCATCGCCGACGACGGGAGCCAGTGCGAGCACCACGCGAATCGGCGCGCTATTGCGCCGCATATAGGTCCACTCGCCTTCATAGCGCGAACAGATCGTTGCCAGCGACGGCAATTCGGCGCGGCGCTTCGCGAGTTCGGCGGGATCGTGCAGCGACTCGAAGGTACGAAGCCCAACCATTTCGTCAGCTGTCAACCCTGTCAGCTTTTCGAAAGCGGTATTGACGGCCTCGAAGATGCCGTCCGCGCTGCAGATGAACATGCCGTAGGGCGCTGCGGCAAGCGCGGCAGCGCGCTTTTGCGCTTCGGCGTATTGAGGGTCTTGCATCGCGCCAGCCTTTAATTTTCCTGAGTTTTGAGAGCGTTTATGCGTGATCCTGATACTCGAAGCGCACGCGGCAAACAGCCTGGAAATTTCCGCTCAACAATCCCTGACGGCGGTACCAACGGTCCTATCGCTCATATGATAGCGGCTTTCACGCGCCATTCGGCCGCATTGCTCGGGCACATGTTGCGCCAATCGTTTCGCCTGGTGTTATTCCCGATTGGTTTAAGCCGATCCCAATCCGGTCACGCGCGCCATAACGTGCACACTATGGCGGGAATATTCCACGAGGAATAAGTCAATCCGCACCGAGGCTGGATGCCTGTTCGACACCCTTTCGACATCCGATCAGAAACCCTTCACGGGGCCGCGCCGGATTGACGACCGCTATATCCGTACATATATTTCGAGCACGTTTCCGCTGCTGTTCGCCCGCAGTTTCTCCGATAAAAGCGCCGTTCCTATTACGTGGACCGCGCGGCACAGAGTCCCGCATTTCATGTCCAGGGAAGTCATCGACTCGCATCTGCTGAAGGTGCTGCATACGCTGCTGACCGAATCGAGCGTCTCGCGCACCGCGAGCCTGCTCGGACAATCGCAGCCCACGGTCAGCGTCGCGTTGCGCAAGCTTCGGGAGATGACGGGCGATCCGCTGCTGGTGCGCAGCGGCAGCCGCATGGTGCTGACCGCGCACGCGACGACGTTGATCGAACCCGCCGCGCAGGCGCTGAACAGCATCGAATCGATCCTGCATCCCACGGCGTCGTTCAATCCGGCCACTACCAGCCAGACTTTCCGGATCGGCTCGCCGGATTATCTCGACGCGTTCTTCGTGCCGGCCGTCGTCGATGCGTTTCATCGCGACGCTCCGCACGCGAAACTCGAATTCCGTCATCTGATGATGGTGGATGGCGGCTACGAGCACGGACTCGAAAGCGGCTTTCTCGATCTCGTGATCGGCAACTGGAGCACGCCGCCCGAGCATCTGCATTTGCAGCCGCTGTGCAAGGACGAACTGGTGTGCGTGATGCGCAACGGTCATCCGGTCAAAGCGGGGCGGCTCAGCAAGCCCGTTTATGAAGAGGCCGATCACCTCGCAGTGACGACGTGCAACACGACAGCATGGGGCACGATCGATGTCGAACTCGCGCGCAACGGCCTGTCGCGCACGGTCACGACGACGCTGCCCTACTTCGGCATGGCGCCCTATGTGCTGGCGCGCTCCGACCTGCTGTTCACGACCACGCGCGCGCTGGCCACGCACTACACGAAGCTGTTGCCGCTGCGGATCGAGCCGGTTCCGGGCGAACCGCGCGCGCTCACCTACTATCAGCTCTGGCACGATCGCACGCATCGCAGCGTCGCGGCGATCTGGCTGCGCCGGCTGATCGCGACTGTTGCGAAAGATCTGGCATCCTGATCGATTTTTTCGCTGGCGATAAAAAAGCCGCAAGCGCGGAGCTTGCGGCGTGAACGCAATCATCGGATTTCTTCGAGGTGACAGGCCCTCTCAGGCGTCGAACGATTACACGGTGAGGTCGGTCAGACGGAAGTTGTCGTGATCACCGGGAGCCGTTGTTTATAGCGGGTTCGTTTCTACTGCCGTCATCGCTTTGACGAGCGCAGCCTTGCCTTCGATTGCCGCGCCGAGCAGCGCAAAACCCAACGGCCGTTCGCTCGCGGCATCGCGGCACACCGCACGTGCAGCATGCGCTGCGGCGACGTCGCCGGTTTCGATCGACCACGCGCCCTCGGCTTCGGGCGTGACGACCACCGCCGGACTCGCGGGCGTCTTCACCGTGACCGGCATCACCGGGAACGCGACACGCGTCGGCTCGCCCGTCAACGTACGCGCCAGCGCGCGGGCCGCGTGCATGATCGGCAGCACGTACGGCTGCACTTTGCCGTCGATCGCCGCGCAATCGCCCAACGCGTAAATATCCGGCGCACTGGTGCGGCACCACGCATCGGTGCGGATGCCCTGCTCGATGTCGAGACCAGCCGCTGCCGCCAGCGACGTACGCGGCGCCAGTCCGATCGCCGACACGACCAGGTCGGCGTCGATCGGCTCGCCATCGGCGAAACTCAATCGGTAGCCGTCCGACGTGCGGTCGATCCGCTGCACGCTGCGGCCGGCGTGAAAGCGAATGCCACCCTGATCGAGCGCATGCGCGAAGATTTCGCCGACCTGCTGCGGCAACAGACGCACCAGCGGCGTGGGCGCGGGATCGATCAGATTCACCGCGTAACCGGCGACCGCCAGATCGTTGGCGAACTCGCAGCCGATCAGCCCTGCGCCGAGAATCGTCACCGAGCGGCAACGCGTGAGCGCCAGCCGGAACCGCGCGTAATCGTCGAGATCGTTGATCGACAGCACATCGGCGGCGCCGTCGCCCGGCACCTGCAGGCGGCGCGGGTCGGCTCCCGTGGCGAGCACCAGTTTGCTGTAGCCGAGCAACGCGTTCTCGACGACCAGCATGTGCTCGTCCGGCACGATTCGCTCGACGTTCTGACGCACGCGAATCCACGCGCCGAGTTGCGAGGCCATCGCCATCGCATCGAACGTGGCCAGCATATGCGGCTCTTTCTTCATCGCGAGCGCGTTCGACAACATCGGCTTCGAATAAAAACTGCCGTTGTCGCGGCTGATCATCACGATCGGCACCTGGCTGTCGAGCTTGCGCAGTTCGCGCGCGACCGTGTAACCGGCCATGCCGGTGCCGACGATCACCACCGGCTGCTGCGTTTCCTTCTCGATGACGGCCGTCATGCGATCACCTGCATATCGAAGTCGTGTTTGCCGGTGGCGCAGTCGGGACACAACCAGTCGTCCGGCACATCTTCCCAGCGCGTGCCCGGCGCAATGCCCGCTTCGGGCAACCCTAGCGCTTCGTCATAGCGAAAGCCGCAGATCACACATTCCCATACTCTCATCGCATCTCTCCAGAATGGTCGCGCAGATTCAGCGCACATACGCCTGGCCGAGACCGATCTCGGCCAGCGCGCGGCGGTAAGCGCCCGACGAGCGGTCCGCGAGGATCGGCGCTTCGGCCGTGCGGTCGATCGGCAAGTCTTCAGGCCGCTGCTGCTCGACGATCGCGCGATCTTCCTCGAACACCTGGCGGTTGAATGCGTAGACGTCGTCGAGCGGCAGATCCTTGTCGAAGTTGCGCACGATCGGCACGAACAGACGCGTCTTGCGCGCGGACACCGGGCTCGCGGCATTCAGAATCGACAGACGGCCGTTTTCTGGAAACTGCACGGTCAGACGCGCGAAGAACGGCACGTCCACCTCGAAATGGCGACGCCACAAGAAGCCGTCAGGCGCGCGATGCTGCATCGACTTCGGGAAGTTGCTGACGGTGCTCACGTACTCCGCGCGCATGCCGCCGTCGCGCCGCTCGACCGAATATTGCGGCACCACCGGGTTGTGACGATCCGCGAAACTGTCGTGGTGAATCCACGCGAAATGCGCGACGTCGATAAAGCCTTCGGTCTGACGTCCGGCCGATGCGTTGATGTCGATCGACGGCGGCAGGATCTGCTGGAACGCGGGGTCGTCCCAGTCAGGAAAGCTGGGCAGCGGCTCCGTGCCGCCGCCGAGCGACACCCACACGAGCCCGTAGGCTTCCTGGGTCGCGTAAGTGACAAGATGCAGGCGCTCGGGAATCGGGCCGCCCGTTTGCGACGGAATGTGTTTGCACTTGCCGTCGCTGCCGTAGGCCAGGCCGTGATACGGGCACACGATGTTGCCCTGCTCGACCCATCCCTGACTCAGCGGCGCGCCGCGATGCGGGCAGATATCGCGCGCGCTCACCAGTTCGCCGTTCGAGCGGAACACGACGAGCGGTTCGTCGAGCAGCGTCACGCTAATGGGTTTATCCGCGACGTCGGCGGCGAACGCGACCGGATGCCAGTAGCGGCTAAGAATCTCCCAGTCGTGGCTTTCGAACGTGCAGTTGCGGGGTAACGCGGGGGAGCGCTGGAAGGTCAGCGGCGAGGTGTTGCCGGGGGAGCTTGTTGCGGCGGTGGTCGCGGTGGCAGATGCAGTGGCGGAACTCATGCGTGTCTCCAGAACCTGTGGGGTTTGTCGCGCTCATCGGGTGGGCCGAGCGCGTGGAGAAACGATAACGGGATGAGGTCCGCCGACCCATCCCCTGAACGGCATCTAGTCTATGTATGAACGTGCATTGGCGCCGTTTAGGTGTACGCCAATTGCGCGACGAGTGTCGTTGGGACGCCCTTCTGGGACGCCCCAACACAAACCCTTACGCCGCCGACGCACCGCGCGGCAACGCCGCTTCGATGAACACCGCGCACAGCGCTTCCATGCCCTTCGCGTCTTCGTCGTCGAAACGCGCGACGACCGGGCTGTCCACGTCCCACACGCCGATCAGCGTGCCATCCGGTGCAACCAGCGGCACGACGATTTCCGATTGCGACGCCGAATCACACGCGATGTGTCCGGGGAACTCGTGCACGTCGCGCACGACCTGGGTTTCGCGGGTTTGCGCGGCCGTGCCGCACACGCCCTTGCCGAGCGGAATGCGCACACACGCGGGCTTGCCCTGGAACGGGCCGACGACCAGTTCGCGGCCGTCGTGAAAATAGAAACCGGCCCAGTTCAGGTCGCTCAGCGAATGGAATACGAACGCGGAGAAATTCGCGGCGTTGGCGATCCAGTCGGTTTCACCGGCGAGCAGCGAGCGCGCCTGGGCGACCAGTTCTTCGTATTGAGCGGCTTTGGACAGATGCGAGGCAGAGGAAACTTCGAACATGACGGTGTCCGTGATGAAAGCGGAAAGAGGAACAGCGAGGCGTGCAGTTTAAAGCAAGCGCCGGTTTCGTTCACGCGGATCAAAATCGCGCATGCCGTCCTCTTTCCTGCGGGAAACGCCAGTTACGCGTGCCTTTATCCACGCGTGTCATCAGCTGCGGACCACGCTAACGACAAACCGCCCCGCCGTTTCCCGAAGCTCGATCGACCTCAATCCACGCCGATGATCACGCTCGACGCCTTGAAAATCGCGGTCGCCGGTTTGCCGTTCGCCAGGCCCAAACGCTCGACGCTCTCGTTCGTGATGATCGCCGCGATCTGCGCGCCGCCCGCGCTGATCGTGACCTCGGCGTTCACCGCGCCCTTCGTCACCGTCGAGACGGTTCCCGCAACGCAATTGCGCGCCGACACCTGATGCGCCGCGACATCGACCATCACGATCACCGACGACGCCTTGACCAGCGCAAACGCCTTCTTGCCCGCAGCGAGTCCGAGCGACGTCGCGCTGCCGTGCGTGATGATCGCGACGATCTCGAGACCGTCCTGAGTGCGAAGCGTGATTTCGTCGTTCACGGCGCCGTGTTTGACTTCGGTGACTTCGCCGGCGAATTGGTTGCGTGCGCTGGTTTGCATGGTGTGCTCCTGGTTGATCCCGATCTGGCGGGCTGGGCGGTCCGGCACGAGCGTGCGGCCGCTGTTGTGAAAATTCGACGAACCCCGATGAAACCATATAAACGTTGTATCTATAGGTTCATTACGCGGCATCCGCGCAACACGTCTCCGGTGTGCGGACACCGTATCATCGTGCCCCTGGAACTACTTCGCCTAACGTCATACGTCATGTCCGTCGCCGCCCTGTCCCGCCGTCTTGCCTTTTTAGTTGCGTCGTCTGCGTCGTTTGCTGCGTCCGTGCGGTGGGCGCATATCTGCCGCGCCGCCGTGCTGGGCGGCGCCCTCGCGACCCTCGCCGCGTGCGGCAACCCGTCGCCGACGCGCGATGCGCACGTTCCCGTCGATACCGTCTCGCTGTTCCCGATCGCCGGTTACGACCAGAACGTCGACCACTGGATCGACCCCGACAGCCCGGCCTACGATCGTCCGTTCCTGAGTCCCGCCGATCAGCAGGCGCACTTCCTGGCGTTGTACGCGCGCTATTTCGGCACCGGCACGACTGCGGCGTCGCCGTGGAATGCCGCTTACGTGACGATGCGCGTCTTCCGGCAACAAGGGGCCGACATTGCCGCGCTGCAGCAGCGGCGCATCGAGCGATTCGACAACAGCGGCAAGAGCGGCGCGGCGCTCGGCTACGGCGAGAATTTCCGTCCGCACGACAAGGCGTGGATCGACACGATCGCGCGCAACATGAACGTCGGGCAATTTACGCAGAACGCGGTCTATCAGCCCGAGCGGCGCGCCATCGCCTCAGGCAACCTGCTGGTGCGCGAACTGCCGACCCTCGACCCGTCGTTCTACGATCACCGTCTGGCCGGCGAAGGCTACCCGTTCGACAATCTGCAGATTTCGGCGGTGCGGCCGGGCACGCCGCTGTATGTGCTGGGCGGCAGCGTCGACGGCGCATGGTCCTACGTGCAGACGCCCGATGTGCAGGGCTGGGTGCGCAGCGAAAACGTCGCGCTCGCGGACGACCGCTTCGTCGACACGTGGCGCGCGGCGACGGCCCGATCGCTCGGCGCGGTGACCGTGGCTTCGGCGCCGGTGCGCGACAGCCGTGGCGTGTTCCGCTTCGACGCGCCCGCCGGGACGATGTTGCCGCTGTCCTCCGTCAAGGGCGAACCGCAGCAGGCGTCGGCGGACAATACAGACGTCCCGCTCGCCGTGCTTGTCCCCGCTCGCGACGTCGACGGCCACGCGATCATCCGCAGTGCAACGCTGAACGACACGCAAATCGCGCCGATGCCGCTCGCCGCCACGCCGCGTCACCTCGCCATGCTGATGAAAACGCTGATCGGCCGCCCGTACGGCTGGGGCAACAGCGGGTTCTACAACGACTGTTCGTCGGAACTGCAAAGCATTTTCGCGGTGTTCGGCGTGTGGCTGCCGCGCCATTCGTCGACGCAGATGAACGCGGGCAGCATGACCGATCTGTCTGCGTCGACGCCCGCGCAACGGCTCGACTACCTCGCGCAACACGGCGTGCCGCTGCGCACGCTGATCTATATCGGCGGCCACGTGATGCTGTATATCGGCAACACGACCCGCAATGGCGTCGCAGTGCCGGTCGTGTATCAGGACGTGTGGGGCCTGCGGCCCGCCGACGACAGCCGGCGCGCGGTGATCGGCGGCTCGGTGATCCTGCCGCTGTTCGAACACATTCCCGAGGACGCCACGCTGCAATCGCTGGCGGCCACTCCGATCTTCCAGATCAGCATTCTCGGCACGCCGGACGGTGCGCCGACGGCGCCGTCCGCCGCGCCATCCGACGAGGACAACCCGGCGGGCTGAAGCGGACGCGGGTCGCGGCTCGCAAAACCGGCGCGCTCCGGAAAATATTTTTTCCGGAATGTCGATTCACCGGTCATGTAGTCGTCGTAATGTTGAAGGCCTGGCGCGCCACTGACTCACCTCACGCAGCCAGTCTTTAACTTGTGAATCTGCTACTTCAAGGAGTCGCCGTCATGACCAGCCCCGCTGTCAAACCGATCCCGGACGGGATGCATTCGCTCACGCCGTACCTGATCTGCGCGAACGCCGCAGAAGCCATCGCGTTCTACACGAAAGCCTTCAACGCCGTCGAACAGTTCCGTCTGCCCGGTCCCGGCGGCAAGGTGATGCACGCGTGCCTGAAAATCGGCGACTCCATGCTGATGCTGACCGACGAATGGCCCGAGCACCAGGCGTTCGGCCCGGCCACGCTGAAGGGCACGCCGGTCACGATCCACCACTATGTGCAGGACGTCGACGCAAGTTTCAAACAGGCCGTCGATGCCGGCGCGACCGTCACGCTGCCCGTCACCGACATGTTCTGGGGCGACCGCTACGGCCAGTTGCTGGACCCGTTCGGCCATCGCTGGTCGCTCGCCACCCACACGCGCGACATGAGCCCGGACGAAATCCAGCAGGCCATGGCCTCGGCGATGAAATAACTCGCGGACCGGTGCAGCCCATGCGCCGGTCCGCAGGAGGAACGTCATGCAAAAGATTGCGCCGTGTCTGTGGTTCAACGGCAATGCCGAAGAGGCTGCAGAGTTCTATATGTCGGTGTTTTCCGCTTCGCGAATCGTCACCACGATGCATTACCCGGAAGCGGGTCCGGGGCCCAAGGGCAAGGTGCTCGCCATCACGTTCGAGATCGAGGGTCAGGAGTTCATGGCGCTAAACGGCGGTCCGCAATTTACCTTCACGCCCGCCATTTCGCTGTTCGTGCATTGCGCGTCGCAGGAAGAGGTCGACCGATACTGGACGAAGCTCACCGAAGGCGGCGGTTCGCCGTGGCAATGCGGCTGGTTGAAGGACCGCTTCGGCATTTCCTGGCAGATCGTGCCCGACTCGCTCGGCGACATGCTGCGCGACCCGGACGACGCCAAAGCGAGCCGTGTGATGGCAGCGATGATGAAGATGGTCAAGCTCGATCTCGCGCAACTGGAGCGTGCGTATCGGGGTGAATAGGCGAGCCGGTCCGGCCTTCCTGTTCAGGCAGCCAACTTTGATAGGATCGGTCTCGGCCCGTAGTCGGGCTCATTTCTATCCATCAGCGGCGGGACATTCACGGTGCGCGTCAACCATCAGGCCTTTTTCTGCTCGCTGTTTGTCGCGCGTCTCGCCGATCAGATCCTGCTCTTTCTCGTCCCGCTAGTCGTATTCCAGACGACACGCCAGGTCTCGTGGTCGGGCCTGGCGTTCTTCATCGAAACGCTGCCGCGCTACCTGGTGTTCCCCTTCTTCGGCGCTTTGTGCGACCGCGTCTCGCCGCTTCGGCTGATGCGGGTCAGTCAGACCGTGCGCGCGCTCGTGTGTTTCGGCGGGATGCTCGGCTATGCACTGTTCGGCGGGATCGGCTGGCTGATCGCGCTGTCGGCGATAGCTGGCGTGCTGACGAGCCAGGGGCTTGTCGCGCGCGAAGTCATGCTGCCGCAAATCTTCAGCACGCAACAGTTTCAACGCGTACTCGCCTACTCACAACTCGCCGACCAGTTGGGCTTCGTGCTCGGTCCGATGCTGGCCGCGATGCTGCTCGGCCTGTGGCGCTGGCCATGGGTGGTCGCGGCAACCGGCCTGCTGTTTCTTCTCGCCGACGGCGCGCTGTTCCTGTGGCAACGCGCGAGCGGCTTCACCGGCAACCGGCTGCCGCCCGGCCCCGCAGGACACTGGAGCCTGCCATTGCGCATCGCGCTGCGCCACGTGGCGATGCTGCCCGGCCTCAAAAAGATCGTGCTGCTCGCGGCGGCTGAAAATCTGGTGATCGGCGTGACACTCGCCACCTCGGCCGCGATGGTCACCGGCTTCCACGCGCAGTCGAACCGCTACTACGCGGTGTTGCAAACTGCGGGCGCGGTCGCCACGGTGCTGATTCTGCTGACCATCGCGCGCACCGCGTGGCCGGCACGCACGCTCGGCCGCGTCGCCTTCGTGTCGATCTGCGTGGGCGGCGTGATCGCCGGGGCGAGTGCCGCGCCGTGGGGTTACGCGCTCGGCTTTCTGCTGATCGTCGGCTTCGACAAGATGTTCAACGTCTACATCCGCAGCGCGCGTCAGCGGATTATTCCGCCGCAGGACTTCGGCAAGACGACCGGCGTAGTGATCCTGCTGAACAACCTCACGCAGCCGCTCGCCGGCTTGCTGGTCACGCTGTTTCCGGCTCGCACGCAAACCGGCCCGCTGATCGTGGGACTTGCGCTGACGATGGGCGGCATCGGCATGGCGGTGACAGTCGGCTCAATGCTGTTGCGACGCAGGCACGCAATGCCGCCCGGAAAATGACAGCGTCTCTGTTTTATCTGTAGTTCTTCATTAAAAGCGGCAGACTCCGCCACTCGCCATTCAAACGCCCTTTTCAATATCGCGAATCAAGTCATTCCGCATTTTAATAGCCATTCCAATCGCATATTTACCCATTAATTAAACGGTCTTTCGATATCCGGCACTCATGCCGTTTAGAAAAAATTACCTTGACTCAGGTATTTTCGCATGACGGTGATTAAGAAACATTTACCCCTCCGCGTTGCTGAATCGGTGTCAACCCTATATCCCGCATGGCCCTCGCGCCTCAATGACGACGCGCAATAATTTGTATGAACCAAAAAGTGTGTGTAGACTGATTTCAGTAATCGCAATAAAACCAAATAGCACCAATCACAATTCAATTATCCAGCATGGAAATCGTCCGCAATTGAGCGCGCTGTCCGGCGACCCGATTCAGGATGACCATGAAAATGGAAAACCGGTGTTCCGGGAGCCTGAGAGAGGTTGCACAATGAAACGAAAATTGCTGTCATCCGGACTGATCGTCGCATTGACGTTCGGTTTGCCGTTGCAGCTCGCGAGCGCCGCGACGTACTCCAACGGCACGGCGATCGCCACCTTCACCGTCACACTCACGCTCAACGCGAACTGCTCGATCGCCGCCACGCCGCTGAACTTCGGCAGCAACGGCGTGCTCGCCACCGCCATCAACCAGCAGACCACGGTCTCGGTCACCTGCACCAACACCACGCCGTACAACGTCGGGCTCGACGCGGGCACGGTCACCGGTTCGTCGGTGACCGCCCGGCTGATGGCCGGCACGGCCACCGGCAACACCACTACCACCGTGGGCTTCGGGCTTTACCAGGACGCCGGCCACACGGTGCTGTGGGGCAACACGCAGGGCACCAACACGGTCAGCGGCACGGGCAGCGGCACGGCGCAGCCAATCACCGTGTACGGTCAGGTGCCCGCGCAATCCACCCCGAAGCCTGATACCTATCAGACCACCGTCACCGCCACGGTCTACTTTTGACGGGCCGCGCGAGCGCCATGAGCGCGACGCGGAACCAGAGGGCGCTACGCCGGCGACTCGTCGCCAGTGTGTGTGCAGGTGCGTGTGCGTGGAGTCTGGGCTTGCTGTCCGCCCACGCCGCGACGCTGCAGATCTCGCCGGTAATGGTCGATCTGCCGGCCGAGGCGAACGCGACCGGCATCACGCTGAAGAATCCTGGCGAGAAGCCTTTGTTCGGCCAGGTGCGCGTGTTCCGCTGGGATCAGGCGGACGGTGAGGACACGCTCACGCCCACCCAGGAGCTCGTCGCCAGCCCGCCGCTGATCCAGATCGCCGCGCATGCCGATCAACTGGTACGGCTGGTCCGCACCATGCCCGCGCCCACCTCCGCCGAGCAGGGGTATCGCGTGCTGATCGACGAGTTGCCCGAACCGGACACCGCGCCGACCAGCGGCGTGACGATCCGCTTGCGCTACTCGGTGCCGGTGTTCGTCGAACCCGCCGTCGATACCGGTCAGCCCCGGCTGTCCTGGCATCTGTCGCGCGACGCCCAGCACTGGACGCTGCGCGTCGACAACGCGGGCGGCAAGCGCGCGCAGATCGCCGCCGTGCAGCTGATCGATCACGCCGGCAACGCCTATCCGATCAACAAGGGCCTGCTCGGCTACGCGCTCGCCGGACGCGAACGGCACTGGCAGGTCACGCTGCCGGACAACGTCGCGCAGAGCGGTCCGCTGAAGGTGCGGGCAGCAGTCAACTCGCTGCCGGCCGAAGCCGCCGTGGCAGTCGAGTGAGTACGCGCCCGACACCGGCTGGCCTCCTCGCCCGTCGTCAGGCGAGGCCGGCTGCGGAATTCGACCGCGCCGCGCCCATAGGAACGGACACGATGCAGCGCCACGAAACCAATGAGAATGACACGACGGCAAAAACGTCATGGATGGAGGCCGCATGCCATTGCGCTCGCGACACTGCTTTATCTGCTGGGTGCGCAGCGGGCCGCCGCGCAAGCCCCGTTGCAATTCGCGGATACCGGCGTCGATGCGCGCGTCGCGGCGGGTGTTACAGCGGGAGCGGTTGTCGCGGCGAGTGCTGCAGCAGGCGTCCCGGCAGGCATTGACCTCGGCGGACCCAGCACCCAACCCGCCCCAATCAAAACCTCAGCACGCGCCGTAGCGGGCCGTGACCTGTATCTCGAAGTCATGCTCAACGGCCAGCGCACTTCGTTGATCTCACGCTTTCGCGAGCAGGACGGCAAGCTCAGCGCGAACGCGAAAGATCTAAGCGACATCGGCATCGCCACCGACAAGCTCGGCGCCGCCGACAGCGCATCGCTCGAACTCGACCAGATCGCGGGCCTGCGCTACCACTACGACGCAGCCGCGCAAAGCATCGACCTGGTGGTGCCCGACGCGATCCGCAAGCCGTACACGTTCGACACGCGCGAGCTGACGCAGACGCCGAACGCGACCTCGTCGCGCGGCTTTCTGATCAACTACGACGCGTTTGCCCAGACTCAATCCAATGCGCAACTCGCGCTGTGGAGCGAAGAACGCTACTTCGACCCGACCGGCGTGCTGAGCAACACCGGCATCGCGTACCTGTACAGCGACCTGCACCGCTACGTCCGCTACGACACGTCGTGGAGCATGTCCAACCCCGCGACGCTCAGCACCACGCAGATCGGCGACACCATCTCGTCGTCGCTCGACTGGACCCGCTCGTTTCGGATCGCCGGTTTCCAGTGGCGCAGCAACTTCGCGCTGCGCCCCGACCTCGTGACCTTCCCGCTGCAGTCACTGTCGGGGACCGCTGTGGTGCCGTCGGCGGTGGATCTGTATATCAACAACGTGCGGCAATTCACCGGCAACGTGCCGAGCGGACCGTTCATCGTCAACAACGTGCCGGGCATCACCGGCGCGGGCGAAGCGACGGTGATCACGCACGACGCGCTAGGCCGCACGATTTCGACCACGCTGCCGCTCTATGTCGACACCCGCATGCTGGCTGCAGGTCTGTCGAGCTATTCGTTCGAAGCGGGTTTCCTGCGCCGCAATTACGGTGTCGATTCGTTTTCGTACGATCCGCGTCCGGCGGTGAGCGTCACCGCGCGGCGCGGCGTCACCGATTCGCTGACGCTGGAAGGCCACGCCGAAGCCACCGGCGGACTCGTCAACGCGGGCGCGGGCGGGCTGGTGCGGATGGGCATGGCGGGCGTGGTCAGCGGTTCGGTGTCGGGGAGCGCGGGCAAGCTGAACGGCACCCAGGTCGGCATCGGCTATCAACTGATCGAGCCGCACTTCTCGATCGATGCGCAGACCTTGCGCGCCTACGGCAACTACGGCGACCTCGGCGCGCGCGACGGCACCCCCGTGCCCACCGCCACCGACCGGGTGACGCTGGCGCTGCCTTTCTTCAGCCGTCAGACGGTCTCGCTCAGCTACATCGGCTACCGCTTTCCGGGCATTCCTTCTTCGCGGATCGGCTCCCTGTCGTACACGGTGAACTTCGGCAACCTCGCGTCGCTGACGTTGAGCACCTACAAGGATTTTCTCCAGCACGATTCGCAAGGCGTGTTTCTGACCGCGAGCTTCGGCCTCGGCAACAACACCGCGATCAACACGAGCGTGGGCCGGCAGAACGGCCAGTCCACCTACAACCTCAATGCGCAGCGGCCACCCGATTACGCGGGCGGCTGGGGCTGGGGCGTGCAGGCAGGCGGAACGGGCGCGATACCGTACCGGCAGGCGCAAGGGCAATATCTCGGCAAATACGGCGAGGTGACAGCCATCGCGCAGGACATCGACCGGCAGGCGAGCGCGTCGCTCGACATGAGCGGCGCCGTGGTGTTCATGGACGGTACCGTGCAGCCGGCCCGCCGGATCGACGACGGCTTTGCGCTGGTGTCCACCGACGGCGTCCCGAACGTGCCGGTGCTGCACGAAAACCGCGTAATCGGCACGACCGACAGCGGGGGGCATTTGCTGATTCCTGATCTGAACGCGTACCAGCACAACCAGGTCGCGATCGACAGCATGAATCTTCCCGCCGACGCGCGCATTGCTTCCGTTTCGATGGATCTGGTGCCGAAGTCGCACGCGGGGGTGCTGGCGAGCTTCCGCATGTCGCGTTACAGCGCGGCTTCGATCATTTTGCGTGAGGCGGACGGCAAGCTGATGCCGCCGGGCACCCGCGTGCATCACGTGGAAAGCGGCGCCGACACGATCGTCGGCTATGACGGTTTGACGTTCATCGAGAAGCTGCAGCGGGACAACCATCTGGAGATCGAAAACGGCGGTGACGGCGACGGCCACGGCGCCGTGCGATGCGCTGTCGAATTCACCTACGAGCGCCCCGCCGACGGCACGCTGCCGACCATCGGCCCGTTGACCTGCCGCTCCGGAGCAACCAGCCGTGCCTCCGGCAGCGAAGCCCAACCCGCGCGGACGGCACCGCCCGCAGCCACCACATCGGCGGCGCAATGAGACGGGCCGTGCTGCGTCTCGTCGTGCTGCTCGGCCTGTGCGCGCTACTCGGCCTGCTGCCGCGCGCCGCCAGCGCGCAAACCTGCTCGGCGACGCCGTCCGCGCTGAGTTTCGGCAGTGTCAGCCCGATCGCGCTTAGCCCGGTGTCCGCAACCGGCAGCATTCTCGTTCAATGCACATGGCCCTCGGTCACGCTGCTGCCCAGCGTGCAGGTCTGCCTGAACATGGCCGGCCCGGTTGTCCGCTCGATGCTGAGCGGCAGCAACCAGTTGCAATACGGCCTGTATCAGGACACCAACAACTCGATCGCGTGGGGATCGACCGCACTCGGCACCACGCCGATTTCGCTGATTCTCGACAAACCGTTAACCGGCGTGACTACCTCGACGACCGTGAATTACTACGGCCAGGTAGCCTCGAACCAGCCGACCGTGCCGACCACCGGCAACAGCACCACCACCTATTCGGACCTCGACTCGCAGCTCACGGTGAATTACGCGTTCTTCCTGCTTCTGTCGCCGGGATGCGCCGGCGCGACGACCAGCAGCGCCGGCGGCGCATTCAATGTCACCGCAATGGTGACCAACAATTGCCTGATCAGCGCGACGAACATCGCGTTCACCGCAAGCGGCGTGCTTAAGTCCGCGTTGAGCGCGACCGGCGCGATCACGGCTCGCTGCACCAATGGCGATGCGTTCCAGATCGCGCTGAGCGGCGGCTCGACCAACAACGTCGCCGCCCGTCAGATGCAGCGCTCGGGCGGCGGCGGCGCGGTGAATTACCAGCTTTACGTGGATTCGGGACATGCGACCGCGTGGGGGAACGGCAGCGCGGGCACCTCGATGGCAACCGGCACCGGCACGGGCAATCCGGTGTCGATCAGCGTGTATGGGCTCGTACCGGCGCAGAGCACGCCGATGCCCGGCAGCTACAGCGACTCGATTACCGCGACGATCAGCTTCTGAGGACGGGCGACCTGGCTTGTATTAGAAATTGACGGTCCAGACGGTTTGCTGGGCGTCGCCGGTGGCGGCATAGGCGACTGGCTCCGACCGGGCCGCGCCGGGATCGACGGAGACAAGCGGATCGAAACCGGCCTGGCCGATCTGGAACGGCGCGCCGTGAAGGCAGGACACGACCGGCTGATTCAACGCGTCGATCACGCCGTCGGCAGATTGAACGATGCAGGCTTCCTGCACCGTCAGACTGACGTTGATCGAGGCCAGTCCGAGCGGCGCGGCCTGAGAGGCCGGCGGCGCCAGCAGTGCGAGAGAAATTGCCGCCGATGCAGCGGCCAGATTGCGGGACATCATACTGTTCGTGAGTCGGTGTTCGTAAATCGGTTGACGATGCAAGGTCGATGCCGAACATGTCGGCATTTCTCTCCCGAAACTTTAGGTTTGCGGTGCGGCAAAAAACTAGATCGCCTCGCACACCACGGTGAATTTCAGCAACTGCGTGGCCCCGAACGTGTTGCTGATCGCGACGTCGGCGGCGTCCCGGCCCCGCGCCATCAATACCCGCCCGGTGCGCGGCGCGTGATTGCGCGGATCGAAAGTTTGCCAGCATCCGCCAATATACGCCTCGAACCACGCGGCAAAATCCATCGGCGCGTAGGGCGGCGGCAGACCGACATCGCTGATATAGCCGGTGCAATAGCGGGCCGGAATGTTCATCGCCCGGCACAGGGCCACGGCGAGATGCGCGTAGTCACGGCACACGCCCCGCCGCTCCTGCCACGCCTGCCACGCGGTTTTGGTGGGCCGCGCGAAGTCATAGCCGAACTGGATGTGGTTGTGTACGTACTCACAGATCGCATCGACGCGGACGCGGCCGAGCGGCAGCGAGCCGAAGGTCTGCCACGCGAATTCGGACAGCAGGTCGGTTTCGCAATAGCGGCTGCCCAACAGGAACATCAACGTGTCGTTGGGCAACGCTTCGACCGGATGCTGCTCGATAAACGGCGGTCGCTGCTCCGGTTCGGACGACACCTCGAGCATTGCGTTGGTCGAGAAAGAAATTTTCCCGGGCGGCGCAAAAAGCCGGCTGCACAGGTTGCCGAAACCGTCGCGATACTGGCTGATCGGCAACGGCGGATCGACCATCAGCAGATCGGGACTCAGCATCTCTTTCGCGTGCGAAAAGTGCGTGTTCAGCATCAACAACATCGGCGTCGGTTGCACGCACTCGTAGACCAGTTCGTAGCCAACGCGCAATTTCATCGCAGCGCCCCTAATTGAAACGTTCGGTTGATGCTTCCCGTTCGCACGATGTCGACGTGAGTGGACATCCGCGCAAACGGGGTATTTGGCACGCGGTCGATTGCGTTGTTCTGTTTGGGAATTCTGGAAACGCGCGGCCATCACAGATTGGCGGACGCGCTGCGCGACGGATGCGTCGAATGCCGCTGCCGCAGCGGATGAAATTCGTGCAGCAAGGCGTGGGCCTGGGAAGGCTGACGAACGACAGCGAACCACCACGGGACTCGAAGGTGCTCAGCCTCGATCGGGAAAACGACGGGCCAGCTTACACCCGCCATATTCATTTGCAGCGTTCATCTGGATAACTGCGCAACGCGCGGAAGTTATCAACAGAATCTGTTCGCAAATCTGTGCATAACTATCCGGCAAAACCTGCAAGCCGTTGATGCAATTGCCGTTTTTGATGCGACATCGATGTTGGGCAGATCCCGTCACCGTGGTGCGTCATTTCGCACCACGCTGCACCACGCCGGGCCTCCTCCGCTCATTCTTGCACGCTGCCTCGCGCGCCGCCTGTCGCTTCCTGCGCGGCGGGCGCGTGACGCGCTTCGTCGCGCCACTGCTGCCGAGAACTGATCATCCGCCGCACAGCGAGCCGCGTCATCCTGACCCAGCCGGAAGGCCGCGGATCGGCCAGCATGCTCAACGCACGCGCATAGTCGAGCGTGAGACCGGGCGTCCACGCCATCGTCGCCGCGCGCTTGCGCAGTTGCGCGGCCACCCACAACTCCGGTGTCGTGACGACGCGCCAGAACGGCCGCCATCCGCCGAGACTGCCCCATACGCGCGCCGACGCGCCCTCGATCGCGGCTTCCAGTGCGCGCGAGACCGTGCTCGAACAGTTGCGATGCGTGAGGTTATAAGTCGTGTCCTGTCGATACGCGTCCCAGAAACGGCGCAGGCGCTCGGGATCGTAATTGCGGATGCGCACCTGAATCGTCGACGGACACCACGCCTTCGATTCAGTCGCGTAATCGGGCTGAAAAACGCCCGGCACATCGTTCTCGCGGGTGGCGCGCAGAAGCCGCGTGAAGTCGTCGGGAGAGCGATCGATTTCGACGCCCGGGTACAGGCTGATGTAAATGCCCTCGGGCGATTCGAGCGCGGCATGGCCGGTCGAGATCACGCCGTTGCGATCCACCGCTGCAATATAGCGGTCGACGATCAGCTGCCGCCGCGCTTCGCTTTTGGCGGAGCCGACCGGCGTCCACACGTGTACGGTGAGCGCGGCTTCGTCGGCGGCGGGCGGGCCGTCCCATTCGGTTTTGAACGGAACGCCTCGCGTGGTCGAGCCGACCGTTGCGTGTGCATCGCCGGACGCGACCGCCGGATTCGACGCGAGCCGCCGCACTCGCGTGCTCAGCAGAATCAGATTCCAGCCGCCGAACATCAGGCCGAGGCCGAGGCAATACGGCACGGTGCCGACGTAATGCGTGGGAAAAGGCTGGAAGAAGAAAATCGCCAGCGCGATTTCGAGTGCGCCGCCCGCCACCGCGAGCCGCCACGTGCGGTAGCGCACCACTCGGGCAGAGACGATTTGCAGCACGCCGTCGGCCAGAAACAGCGTGCCGAAAATCATCGACAGAATGAAGTTGCCGTGATGATGACCGGCCAGAATCAGCGCCGCCGCGAAGCAGAACGCGAGACCCTTCACGTAGCGCAGCGTGCGCTGCCCGCCCATGCCGGTCCAGGCGACCGCGAGCGTGCCGATGCCTTCGAGCAGCAGCAACAACGCAAATGGCGTAATCGGGAAATAAAGCGCGTTATCGAGGGCGTCGACGAACACTACGACGCCGAGCACCAGGCTCACCCAGCCGACGATCTGCAACGATCTCCAGCGAGTGCGCAGGTAATCGACGCCCAGCAGGATCATGACGAGACGGACCATCGCAAGCCCTCCGTGACCGGTACGCACTTCCGAACGTCATCTTAACCACATTCAGAATACCGGCAGCGGACGCGATGGCATGCCGCCTCGCCCGATTTCGCGATGCTCCGGCGAATCAGGCCGCCGCAGCTTGCGGCATCGCCTCGCCCTGTTCGCCGCCCAACGCGTCGAGCAGATGGGTCAGCATGCGGTCGAGTTCGGCGGTCATCAGCGTGACGTCGGAGTCGAAACGCTCGTCGTCATTCTGCGCGGTGGGGTCGCTCGCTTCCTTCAGCACGTCGAGTGCCGCAATGCGCTTGATCGTCAGCGACGGCGTCAGCACGAACGACACGCGGTCGTTCCACGTCATCGCGAGCCGCATGCACTGCTTGCCGGCTTCGATATGACGGCGCATATCGTCGGCGTCCAGCGTGTGTCCGACATAGCGCACGGTGGCGTTGCCCTCGTTGGGCGAACGCAGTTCGGTGTCCTGGTCGAGCGTGAAGCCCGCGGGGCCTTCGCCGGAAAGCAGCCACTCCGTCATCGCCGCGACCGGCGATTGCGTGACGCGCACGGTGCCGAGCGGCAACTGATCGATCGATTTCACCAGCAGACCGCGCACTTCGTCGGCAACGGCTTGCGACGCCGCATCGATCACCAGCCAGCCGTTTTTGCAATCGATCCACACACGCGTATCGCGGCGGATGCTGAACGCGCGCGGCAGCAGTTCGTCGGTGACCTGCTCCTTGAGTTCGCGCATCTGCTTGCGGCCAGGTTTGAAACCCTGCTGATCTTCGAGTTCGAGCGCGCGCTCCTTCGTCACCTGGGTGACGACCGACGCGGGCAGCAGTTTCTTTTCGGCGCGGAACACCAGCAGCATCTGGCCGTTGAGCGCGTACACGAGCGAGTCGTTATCGCGCGGCGACGCCCAGCCGTGGCTTTGCATCTCGACGCTGTTGCCGGGCGCAAACGCGTGCGGCGCGAGCCACTTCTGCATCTGTTCGGGGGTGACGGACCACGGAGCGGGAAGACGGTGAAGCTGAAGGTTTTTGAACCACATGGGCGAGGTCGTTTCCGGGCAAAGCGCGTCATTCTATCTGACGGAAGAGCCGGGCGCGCTCGAATGCTGGTAACGAAATTGCATGGTATTTTCAAATTTCAAATGAAAATCCTTTAACCGATAGACCGATTATCAAATGCAATCGTTAGCCGGAGAATGCGTTTCATCAACTTCATTCACCGAATCAGCTTCTCTGGAGATCGCCATGTCTACCGCCCAACTTTCCCGGATCGCCCGCCACGCGCTGCTTGCCGTCGGTCTCGCCGGTGCTCTCGCGGCTTCCAGTGCGCATGCCGCAAGTGCGACGGACGACACCGCTCTGCCCGTCCCGCACCACGTCGCCGTCGACACCACGTCCGCGCAAAGCGAAGCGGTCGTGCAAACCGCGCGGCGCTACGCCGCCTTCTGGAATACCGGCGACGAAGCCTGGGCAAAGCTTGCGCTGTCGCCCGAGTTTGTCGACCGGACGTTGCCGGACGGCCGGCCGCAGGGTCCGCAAGGGCCGCTGACGGCATCGAAGGGATTCAGGGCGGCAGTGCCCGACCTGCACGCGGAAATCGACGACCTCGTGGTGGCCGGCGACCGCGCATCGGTCCACCTGCATTTCTACGGACACTTCACGGGCCAGTTTCAGAATCTGCAAGGCAACGGCCAGAAAGTCGATTTTCAGGCGTTCGATCTGTACCGCGTGAAAGACGGCCGTATCGTCGAAAACTGGCACCTGGAGGACAACCTCACGCTGCTCAAACAGCTCGGCGCGATCAAGCCATAGTGGTTTTGCCGTATCCGTCCGGGGCCGCGTTGTGCATGCAAATCGCCTAGACTTTCTGACAGGCACGCGACCAAGACGGAGGCGGCCATGGCCGACGAAACCGCACCCTGGCAGACGGTGGACTATGAGGGCTTCGAGATTCACGTCGTGACGCTTCAGAAAGACCCGCCCGATGCCGCCCACGCGGCGTCGGCACCACCGGCGCGCTATACGTATGCCGGGTATGTCTGTCATCCGGGCGCCGATCCGGCCATTCCGGGCCACGCGGTGCCGTTTCACGCGGACGGCGAAGAGAGCTTCGCCAGCAAGGACGATGCGCTCTACGAAGGGGTTCACGTAGGACGCAGCATCGTGGAAGGCACGCATCCCGATCTGACGGTGCTGCCGCTGGTGACCGGCGGCGTGTGATGCGTGCAATGCGGGTGCAATGCGCGCGAGGAGTAACCCTCAGCTAAATGCCCGCTTGATCCGCGATTTGAGCAGCGCGCGCCGCAGACGGCCGGTGCGCTCAGGCTCGCTCACCGCCTGCCCGCCTTCCACGACCGTGCCGCGTCGCAGGAAGTAGCGGTCGAAGGTCGCCTGCGTCATGCCCCACTTGTTGAGGAACTGACGACGCCCGTCGTTCTTCACCACTTTGCCGGTGCTCTTCTGCTGAAAGTGATACACGAGACTGTCGCCGACGCCGACGAACACACGACAGCCGGCGTCCCACAGCTTCATCGAGAAATCGTTGTCGCTGCTCATGCCGGGGCTCAATTCGCTGCTATATCCGCCGACCTTGAACCACCAGTCGCGATGCACGAGCGTAGGCGGCCATGTCGCGCCGCGCCAGTCGGCGCGCGCCAGCTTCGGGGTGGCGGCGACGAGTTCCTCGGCGCGGAAATTCTCCACGTCGCGGCCGAAGTTCTGCACGACCACGCACGGGTTGCCGGAGTCGACCGGCTCGACCATCGTGCCGGACAGCATGAACAGGTTGTCCGCCGGCATCTGCGCGAGGCGCTTGACCAGCGCGTCGTCCCAGCCGGGGCAGCAGTACATGTCGTCGTTCATGTAGACGATGTAGTCGTGCGTGGCGCGCGCCGCCGCGATGTTGACCGCGTGGCAGATGCCGATATTGCCCGGCGACGCCGTGTGCTCGATGCCCTCGTCGCGCACCCACGCGAGCGTGCCGTCCGAGCCGTCGTTGACGTGCACGATGATCTGATGCGAGTGCGTCGAATGACGTCGCAGGCTCTCGATCACGAGGCGCAGATAAGGCAGGTTGTTCCAGGTCGGGATGATGATTGAGAACATCGAATGGCAATTCCGTAAGGGTGACGGGTGACGGGCAACGAATGACGCGCGCAGGCGGATCGTGCCGCCCAGGCGCGACGTGGATCAGTTGCGCCCGCTCTGGTCGTCGGGCGTCCCGTCGAACGGCTTGTTGAACGTGAGCCGGGCCGGCAGATCGGGTTCCCAACCTTCGAGGTCTTCGAACGGATAACGGCCCAGCGCGTACAGCACGCGCTTGAAGCGGCTTTTGAACGGCGCGCGCGGCACATTGGGCAAGCTGCCAGGCGCCGCGCTGGCGGTCTGCCGGATATAGTCGCGCGTGAAATCGCGCTGTGAAATGCCCCACTTCATCAGAAACTCGCGGCCGCCGCGATTACGGCGGATACGTCCGGTCGATTTGCAGCCGAAGTGATAAATGCGGCTCGCGCCGACCGAGCGGAACACGCGGCAACCGACGAGCCACAGCTTCATCAGGAAATCGTCGTCGCTGCTCATGCCCGGTCCGAACTCGATGCTGTAGCCGCCTACCGCATGCCACAACTGACGGCTGATCAGCATCGGCTGCAACGCCACGCCGTTGCGATCGGCCGCTTTCATGCCCGCGACGTAGGCGAGCAAACCCGCTTCGTCGAAATTGTCGGGACCGGTGCCGAAGTTCGCCGCCGTCACGTTGACATTGCCGGTGTCGGTCGGCTCGATCAGCACGGATGACAGATACGCCGACGAATGCCCGAGCGAGCGCAGGCTCGCCTCGAACGCGAGGTCCCAGCCCGGCGTACAGAACATGTCGTCGTTCAGGAACAGAATCCAGTCGTGCGTGGCGAGCCGCGCCGCGTCGTTCAGCGCAAGGCAGACCCCGACGTTGCCCTGGCTCATCGTGTGGCGAATGCCCTCCGAGCGAACCCAGTCGAGCGTGCCGTCCGAGCCGTCGTTGACGTGCACGATGATCTCGTGGTCGAACGCCGAGTGACGGCGGACGCTGTCGATGCACAGCTTCAGATACGGCAGATTGTTCCAGCTCGGAATCAGGATACTGAACATGGAGGGATCGAAAGTCTCATTGAGTGGAGTCGCGCGCTGAATGGCCGGGCGCGCTCGCCGAGGCCGGAGCGGGAGCCGGTTCGGTTGCCTTTCCGGTTCCGCTTGCGGCGATAGCACAGGTTTTGTCCGCATACGCGCAGCACGCGGCAAGAATGCCGATGACCGTGGCATACACCGACACCGTCATTTTCAGATCGAAGGTTTCGACGCTCAGCCCGAAGATCCAGAACGACACGATGAAGGTTAGTCCCATCAGCGCTGCCCGGCGCGCGGGCAAGGCCGGCGCGTTCAGACGCCGCCAGAAGATGATGCCCGGCACGATGTAAATGGCCAGCACCGCAAGCCCGCCGACCATCCCGTAGTCGGTCATGTACGCAAACATCTGATTATGAACTTCGCCGCGCCCCAGTTGCGCGGCGGCGGGCGTGAGCAGCCCTTCTTTCGCAAACGACTGCATGCTGTTGCGGAAGCCGTCGCCGCCCAGACCCAGCACCGGATGGCTCCTGACGATGCGGGCCGCCGCCTCGTACAACTGCAGCCGGATGCCCATCGGCGTGTCCTTGTCGCCGTGCGTGTACTTCACGAGGTCCGACGACACATCGCCGACGCGGTCGCGCACGGTCGGCGAAAACGCGTAGACGCCAGCCAGGATTGTTACGAGCACCAACGGAAATACCACTTTCCACTTGCGCGACCGGTCACGGCTGGGCATGTACAGAATCATCGCCGCCACGACCGGGATCGCGATCCAGCCGCCGCGCGAGCCCGTCATCAGCGATGCGGCCAGCCCGGCGAACAGGCCGCTCACCTTGACGATACGCACGAACAGGCCATCCTTGTGCCACCAGTTCACCGACATGACGGACAGCGCCCCCATGGCCAGAGCGATATCGCCGAAGTGAATTGGATTCAGAAAGTAGCTGCCGAGCCGGCCCAAGCCCCAATCGCGCGGCACGATCAGCAGAATGCCGAGCGATACGAGCGCGGCCAGCGCGAACGACAGATCGCTCCACGCGAGCGTGCGCGGCAAGCTGCGGCGCAACACGAGGAAGAACGGTGCGGCGGCAAAGAAACGGGAAGGCGAATCCAGTGTGTTGGCGATGATCGCGCCGTGCCAGACCCCTGCAAGCAGCACGGCGAAAAACGGACACGCGGTGCCGATGCACAGCGCGAGATCGGTACGGTCCCACTTGAACGACGGCAGGCCGGTCCAGCTATTGGGGGCAAAAAGAAGACCGAGTGAAACGAGCGCGGCCGCAATCGACAACGCACTGCCTGCACCGTGTATCAGCAGGCTGGCCGACGGATACGTGAGCAGGAATAACGCTGGTAGCAGGCTTCGTGAGTTGACGCTCAGAGAAGATATTTTGGCGGGCGTCGACATGTCTTATAAATTTAACCGGCCGCTGTGTCAGTTGACGCTCGACCGGGTACGATGGCCCCGCCATTGTACCGGGTTCCCGACCTTATCCGATTAATGTGCCGGGCTCGCAACCTGCTGCCGCACGCCAATCGCACAGACATTTCCGCACCGGCTGCGACGCGGGCGCGGGCCGGCATCCGGCCGCCACCAGGCTGGCACGGGCTGGTAGCATACGAAACTCCTCATTCCGCCGCCGCGTACCGCCGACGTCACCGCGCGGCGCGCGTTTCATCGGCGGCGAAACCCGAATTTCTGCCATTCCGAGCAATGAACCGATTGATGTGCGCGCTCTACCGCAGCGCGCCTGCCGCACTGAAAAAAGCCGTGGATAAGGCCGTCGACCGCTCCGTGCGCATTCCCTGGGCGGGTGTCGCGCACGAGCCTGAAGTGTTTCTACGCAAGACTTCGCGGGCGAAGATCGTCAAGAAGTATCTTCACAAGCACCTGCTGCTCCGCTGGCGCGGCCAGGCCCGCCTCGAACTCCAGAGCACCGCCGCAGTCAGGCGGCTGCTGTGGATCTACACCGGCAAACGCAATTTCGGCGATGCGACGATGGACATGTCGGGCCGCGCGCTGCTGAAGGGCCGGGGCGTCGACATCGACCTGTTCACGCTGCCGAACCTGCACAAGCTGTTCGAAGAGGACGATATTTTTCAGAACGTCTATTCCGACTTACAGCAACTTTCCGGCCGCACCTACGACGCGATCGTGATGTCGGAATACAACCTGCCGTCCATCAAGCTGAAGGCGCGGCAGTTCCGGCATCTGCCGTATGTGTGCCTGTTCCAGTACTTCTATGGACCGGACCGCAACCAGACCACCTTCAGCTACGCCGCGGTCAATCACGCATTTGGGCTGGGGTATCCGGACGCCGGCATCGTGTCGATGAGCAAGCCCTATCTGGCGGCGAAGGCGTCCACGCGTGAATCGGTGCGCGCGTTTCTGCCGGGCAGCAAGTTTCTGGCGCTCGCCGTGGGCGGGCTCGATGCAAACCGGACTTACCGGCATTGGGGGGCGTTGCTGGACCTCATCGACCGGTCGGACGAGCGCGGCATGCCGAAGCACGTCGTGCTGCTCGGGTCGGACAATGGATTGGTCATGGCCGAGGACCTGCTGAAACGGACCTTCAGCACGCTGACGATCAGTTCGCTGGTCGGGCAGTTGAGCTTGCTGCAATCGCGCGAAATGGCGGCGCAGGCGAGCCTCTTCGTGGGCGCGGACGGCGGCTTGATGCACGTCGCTCATTCCACGCCGACGCCGAGCGTCTCGCTGTTTTCAGATCGCGAGCCGCCCTATCTGCGCCTGACCGAACAGTGCCATTCGATCGGCATTCAGAGCACCGGCGACGTCGACGAGATCGCGCCGACGGAGATCATGAACGCGATCCGCACGCAGTTATCTGCAACGGGTAAGCCTGAGGTTGCCGCTTAGGTGGGAGCGCCAGGGAGGTTCGCCTCCCCGGTCTCCGTATGGCGGGCTGCGAACTTAAGCCGCGTTCTGCTGGAACTGGATGCGGTGCAAATGCGCATACAGCCCGTCTTGCGTCAGCAGCTCGCGATGGCTGCCACTTTCGACAATACGCCCGGCTTCCATCACCAGAATCCGGTTGGCGCGCTCGATGGTCGACAACCGATGCGCGATCACCAGCGTCGTGCGGCCCTTCATCAGCGTTTCCAGCGCGGCCTGCACGTGACGCTCGGACTCGGAATCCAGCGCGGACGTGGCTTCGTCGAGAATCAGGATCGGCGCGTCCTTGTAGATCGCGCGCGCGATGGCGAGACGTTGCCGCTGACCGCCCGACAGCATCATGCCGTTGTCGCCGACCAGCGTCTCGATGCCGTTCGGCATGGCTTCGACCGTGTCCCACAGGTTGGCCGCGCGCAGCGCCGCCTTGACCTTCTCCGCGTCGGCCACCTGGCCGTACGCGACGTTGTTCGCGACCGTGTCGTTGAACAGCACGACGTCCTGGCTCACCATCGCGATCTGGCTGCGCAGCGCGTGCAGGTCGTATTCGGGAATCGCAACGCCATCGACCAGAATCGCGCCGCCGGTCGGATCGAAGAAGCGTGGCAGCAGATTCACCAGCGTGGTCTTGCCGCTGCCCGACGGCCCCGCCAGCGCGACCATTTCGCCCGGCGCGATCTTGAACGACACCTGCTCGAGCGTGTGGCGATTGTGCGTGGCGTTCGCGCCGTACGTAAACGTCACGTCGCGGAACTCCACTTCGCCGCGCGCACGATCGAGCGGCTTGCCGCCGCCTTCCGGCTCGGACGGCTCGTCGATCAGACCGAAGATCAGCTCGCACGCCGTCATGCCGCGTTGCAGCGGCTGGTTCACGTCCATCAGATGCTTGAGCGGCGAAATGATCAGCAGCATCGACGTGACGAACGCGACAAAGCCGCCGACCGTGGTCTGATCCGACGACGATTGCACGACCGCGATCGTGATCACGACGGCCAGTGCGATCGACGCGAGGAACTGCGTCAACGGTTGCGCGAGGCCGCCGGACACGGATACGCGCATCGCGTAGCCGCGCAGAAGCTTGCTCATTGCCTCGAAGCGGTTCATTTCGTATTGCTGGCCGTTGTGAACCTTGACGACCTTATAACCGCCCACCGATTCCTCGACGATGTACGACAGTTGATTGGTTAGCAGTTGTTGCTCGCGGTTGAGGCGCCGCAGCCGGCGGTTGATCTTGCCAACCAGCCAGCCGATCGCCGGAAGCAGTACCGCGACGATCAGCGTCAGACGCCAGTTCAGATAGAACAGATAGCCGAGCAGAAAAATCACGGTGAGCGAATCGCGCACCAGCGTGACCAGCACGCTCAGCAGCACGTTCAGGATCTGGTTCACCTCGAAAACGATCGCGTTGATCACCGTACTCGCGGTTTCGCGCTGAAAGAACGCTACGCTCGTGTGGATCATGCGGCTGAACATCTTCAGGCGCAGCTCAAGCAGGATCTTGTTCGTCACATAGGCAAGCAGATAGCCGGACGCGTATTGCGACAGGCTGCGCACCAGTGCGAGGCCGATCACCGCCGCCGGCACGAACCACTTGGTCTTGCCGCTGGCATGCGCGCCGAAGCCCTTGTCCAGCAGCGGCTTGAGCAATGCCGGGATCGCCGCGTCCGTGGCGGCGCTGACGGCCATTGCGATAATCGCGCCGAGAAGAATCCAGATCAGCGGTTTGATATACGGCCAAAGTCGACTCATGACGACGGCAGGTGACGAACCCTCGCCGGAACCGATGGTTTTGCTTAACGTAGACTTCGCGCTCAAGGAATCCTCTGTGAATGCGGGACAGCAACCACGCGGCGGGCGGGATGTCCGCCGGGTGGGGTATCAAAAGACGCCATTGTAAACGGTTGGGGATGGCGTGATGGCCGCGAACCGTGCGGACTTGCGCGGGCTCGCGACCCGGCATGGGCGGGCATTCCCCGCCCGTATTCCGACTCGCATGCTGGCGAGCTGGCGTAACGCCGGTAGCACTGCGCTGTGTATACTCGCGAAAACCGTCGGCGGAGGCACTTTTCGGCTTAATTGAGGCTGATCAACTCCCACCTGCTGGCACCCGCCACTTCGTCGTTTAGTCCCGTTTTCCACGCTCCCACGTACTTCAGGTATGCAAGAAACCACACTCGGCGTCGCCATCATCACTAAAAACGCGGCGGCGCGACTGGCCGAATGCCTGCAAGCCGTGGCGTTCGCCGATCAGATCGTCGTGATCGACGGCGGCAGCACCGACGGCACCGCCGACATCGCCCGCGCACACGGCGCGCGCGTGATCGAGCAAACCGACTGGCCGGGCTTCGGCCCGCAAAAAAACCGCGCGGTAGCTGCGCTCAGCACAAGCTGGGTTCTATCCATCGACGCAGACGAAATCGTCTCGCCGGAACTGGCCTCGGCGATCCGCGCAGCGCTCATCACGCCTACCGCCGACGTCTACGCCGTCGACCGCCTGTCGAGCTTCTGCGGACACTGGATTCACCACAGCGGCTGGTATCCGGACTGGATCCCGCGTCTGTTCAAACGTGACGCGGCGCGCTTCTCCGACGATCTGGTACACGAGCGCCTGGTATTCGACACGCCCGCGCAGCATCTGACCGGCAAGCTGATGCACTACTCGTACGAGGACTTCGAAGGCGTCTTGCGCAAGCTCGACGCCTATTCGACGGCGGGCGCGCAGCAACGTCATGCGGCAGGCAAGCGCGGCAGCTTCGGCAAGGCGCTCGGACGCGGTGCGTGGGCGTTCGTGCGGACCTACCTGTTACGGCGCGGCTTTCTGGACGGCCGCGCGGGTTTCATGATCGCGGTATTCAATGCGGAGACTGTGTACTACCGGTTTTTGAAGCTGGCGCGGTTGGGGGAGAAGGGATAGCGGTGAGGTGGGTTGAAGAGCGTGGGGGCAACGCGGTTTGCCCCCTTGCAGACCCGGGCGCTACGCGTGGAACGCACCGGAGCCGGAATAAGCCACTAGGTCCTTACCTCGCCTTTTACCTTACTCGAACCTGAGTCTGTAAAGACTGAGCCTGAGCCTCAGCCGAAGTCCGGGTCCGCGTGAAAACACCGACACGAACACCGCCCCGACCAACCCGCCCACCGTCAATAAACAATCTCGATCGAGCTTCCTGCAAACTCGCCGCGCAACGCCGCGAGCAGTTCGTCGGTCGGCTTCACGCGCCAGGCGTCGCCCAGGCGCATCTCGCCTTCGGCGTTTTCGCTGCGATAAACCACCTGCACCGCCAGCCCGTTAGGAATCTGCACCGCCTGACGCTGACGGTCACCATACCCGCCACCATTACGCCCGCCTCCGCCGCCACGCGACGAAACCGCCGGCGCCGCTGCTTGCGGCTCATCCTTACCCGCGCTATGCGCTTCGAGCACGCGACGCAACGCCAGCGCGTCTGCATTGCCGTTCATCTGCACCTTGACGGCCTCGGCATAACGGCAGCGCGCGCGGCCGAGATCCATCACCGTTTCGACGGTAAAGCGGATGCCGCCCGTGAACGCATCATTCCGCGCCTGCCCCTGGACGACCAGCAATTCGTCTTCCTTGAACAGATGCTTGTGCGCCTCGAACGTCTCGTTGAAGACCGTCACTTCGCATTGACCCGTGCCGTCGTCGAGCAGCGCGATCAGCATCTTGCCCCGCTGGGTCATCTGCGTGCGCATCGACGCGATCACGCCTGCGACCAGCTTGTCACGCCCTTCCTTCAACTCGCCGATTTTCTGACGCACAAAACGCCGCACTTCGCTCTTGTAAGCGTCGAACAGGTGGCCCGACAGATAGAAGCCGAGCGCGGCCTTCTCTTCCTGCAGCTTCTTCTTTTCCGGCCATTCGGGTTCGTCGACAAGTTCATGACCTTGCGACGGCGCGTCGCCCATGTCGAACAAGCCTGCCTGCGACGCATTCGCGGCCGCCTGCTCGGCGGCCTCCATCGCGAGCGAAACGGATGCGATCAGTTGCGCGCGATTTGCGTGCAACGTGTCGAACGCACCGGCGCGGATCAACGCCTCGACCGTGCGGCGATTGACGACGCGCCGGTCGATCCGGTTGCAGAAATCGAAAATGTCGATAAACGGACCGTCTTCACGCGCGCGCAGAATTTCTTCGATCGCGTTCTGACCGCTACCCTTGATTGCGCCGAGACCGTAACGGATCGTCTTCGACTTCTTGCCGTCAGGTTCCGCAACCGGCTCGAAGCGATACGCGGACTGGTTCACGTCCGGCGGCAACACGGCCATCTTGTTCGTCAGACAGTCTTCGAACAGGATCTTGACCTTGTCGGTGTCGTCCATGGCGAGCGACATATTCGCCGCCATGAATTCGGCCGGATGGTGCGCCTTCAGCCACGCGGTGAAGTACGCGAGCAGCGCATACGCGGCCGCGTGCGACTTGTTGAAGCCGTAGCCCGCGAACTTCTCCATCAAGTCGAAGATTTCGTCGGCCTTCTCGGCGGTCAGACCGTTCTTCGCGGCGCCCTGGCGGAACAACTCGCGATGCTCGGCCATTTCCTCGGCCTTCTTCTTACCCATCGCGCGACGCAGCAAGTCGGCGCCGCCCAGCGAATAGCCGCCGATAATCTGCGCCATCTGCATCACCTGCTCCTGGTAGACCATGATGCCGTAGGTCTCTTTCAGAACAGATTCGACGCGCGGGTCCGGATACTCGACCACTTCGCGGCCATGCTTACGCGCGCAGAAGCTCGGGATCAGGTCCATCGGGCCCGGACGGTACAACGCGACGAGCGCGATGATGTCTTCGAAACGGTCGGGCTGCGCGTCTTTCAGCATGCCCTGCATGCCGCGGCTTTCCAGCTGGAATACGGCGACCGTATTCGCTTTCTTCAGGATCGAGAACGACGCCGGATCGTCGAGCGGCACCTGACCGAGCGACCAGTCCTGCTTCGACGGATCGAGACGGCGGATATAGCGCTCGGCCCAATCCAGAATGGTCAGCGTGGTCAGACCCAAAAAGTCGAACTTCACGAGACCGACGGCTTCGACGTCGTCCTTGTCGTACTGACTCACGACGCCGCTTTCGTCGCCCTGCGTGTATAGCGGACAAAAATCGGTCAGCTTGCCCGGCGCGATCAGCACGCCGCCCGCGTGCATGCCGACGTTACGCGTGAGGCCCTCCACGCGCTGCGCGAGTTCGAGCAGTTGATGCACTTCGTCTTCGTTGTCGAAGCGCTCCTGCAACAGCGGCTCTTCCTTCATCGCGTCGGCAATCGTGACGTGCTTGCCGGGCTTGAACGGAATCAGCTTCGCGATGCCGTCGGTGAACATGTAGCCGAGATCGAGTACCCGGCCGATATCGCGCACCGCCGCCTTCGCCGCCATCGTGCCGAACGTCGCGATTTGCGACACCGCGTCCGCGCCGTATTTCTCTTTCACGTACTGGATCACGCGATCGCGGCCGTGCTGGCAGAAGTCGATGTCGAAGTCGGGCATCGAGACCCGTTCCGGATTCAGAAAACGTTCGAACAGCAGGTTGTAGCGCAGCGGATCGAGGTCGGTCACGCCGAGCGCATAAGCGACCAGAGAGCCCGCGCCCGAACCCCGGCCCGGCCCGACCGGCACGCCGTTGTTCTTCGCCCAGTTGATAAAGTCCGCAACGATCAGGAAGTAGCCCGGAAAGCCCATCTTGATGATCGTGCCGCACTCGAAATCGAGGCGCTGGTAATAAGTCTCACGCTGTGCAGAGCGCTCGGCTTCGTCCGGATAAAGCTGTTCGAGACGCTTTTCGAGGCCCTCTTTCGACAACTGCACGAGATAGTCGTCGAGCGACATGCCGTCGGGCGTCGGGAACAGCGGCAGTTTCGGCTTGCCGAGTTCGAGCGTGAGATTGCAGCGTTTTGCAATTTCGACCGTATTGGCGAGCGCCGACGGAATGTCGGCGAACAATGCAGCCATTTCCTCCTGCGTGCGGAAATACTGGTCACCCGTAAAGCGCTTCTGGCGACGCGGATTCGCGAGAATGTCGCCTTCGGAAATACACACGCGCGCTTCGTGCGCGGTGAAATCGTCGGGCGTCATGAACTGCATCGGGTGCGTGGCGACCACCGGCAATTTCAGCGACGCCGCCAGCGCAACCGCCTGCTGCAGGTAATGCTCACCGCCCGGCTGACCGCTGCGCTGCAACTCAATGTAGTAGCCGTTCGGAAACACCTTCGCCCAATGCAGCGCATTGCGCTTCGCCGCTTCTTCATTGCCTGCGGCAAGCGCGAGGCCAACGTCGCCCTGCTGTGCACCGGACAACGCGAGCAGACCTTCGCCGAGACCGGATTCGAGCCAGCCGGCTTCGACTTCCGCGCGTCCACGGTATTGATTCGTGAGCGATGCCTTGCTCAGCAATTCGCACAAATTCAGGTAGCCGCGCCGGTCTTTGACCAGCAGCAGCAAACGGGAAGGCTTATCGCGGTCGTCGGGATTGGTGATCCAGACGTCGCAGCCGGCAATGGGTTTGACCCCTTTGCCACGGGCTTCCTTATAGAAACGGACGAGGCCGAACGCGTTGCCGAGGTCGGTGAGGGCGAGCGCTCCCTGACCGTCTTTGGCCGCGGCCTTGACGACGTCGTCAAGGCGCACGATGCCATCGGCAATCGAGAATTCGGAGTGGACGCGGAGATGAACGAAGCGGGGATCTGACATGGGCGACATTGTAACTCCAGCCTCGCGGAGTTTTCAGGCCGGAACGCGACGTTGGCCGTTCGGCCTGGGGCACCGATGCGTCACCGCACCGCACCCACTTTAATCACATGTCTGCGGACGTTACTCACAGCCGTTCGCGGCAATTTTTTCCGCAAGTTAGTGAGCGGTTTGCTCTAGCGCAAACCCCTGGCCATTTGGCCGAGTCGGGGAAAACGTCAGGTTGAGGGATAATAGCGGTTTCGCCTATTTCGACTTGGCCGCGCCGGGCCGACTCCCAATGCGGGGTCTGAACGCGAGCGCCTGAATACGCGCCGCTCTCCGCGACGCTGGCCACTTCTTACCGCTGGACACACATGAGTATCGTCAATCTCTCCGCGTACTATTTCGCGACCATTGAAGACACCGCCGCATGGCGCGCGCCGGTCACCGAACGCTGCAATGCGCTCGGCCTGCGCGGCACCGTTCTGCTCGCGCCGGAAGGCATCAACCTGTTCGTCGCGGGCACGCGCGACAACACCGACGCTTTCATCGACTACATCCGCCACGATCCGCTGTTCGAGGGCAAATTCGCGTCGCTGCAATTCAAGGAAAGCATTTCGGAGAAGCAGCCGTTCACGCGCATGCTGGTCAAACTCAAGCGCGAAATCATCACGATGAAAAAGCCGGCCATCAAGCCGGAACTCGGCCGCGCGCCGTTCGTCGACGCACCTACGCTGAAGCACTGGCTGGACCGCGGTCACGACGACGAGGGCCGCCCGGTCGTGATGCTCGATACGCGTAACGCGTTCGAGGTGGATGTCGGCACGTTCGACAACGCACTCGACTACCGCATCGCGAAATTCAGCGAATTTCCAGAGGTGATCGAGAACAATCGCGCCGATCTCGAGGGCAAGACGGTCGTGTCGTTCTGCACCGGCGGGATTCGCTGCGAGAAGGCCGCGATCCACATGAAGGAAGTCGGCATCGAGAACGTGTATCAGCTCGAAGGCGGCATTCTGAAGTACTTCGAGGAAGTGGGCGGCGCGCACTATCACGGCGACTGCTTCGTGTTCGATTACCGCACCGCGCTGAACCCGCAACTGGAGCCGACCGCGACCGTGCAGTGCTTCGGCTGCCGCGCCGTGGTGCCGCCCGAGGCACAACAATCGCCCATGTACGTGGCGGGCAAGACGTGTCCGGAGTGCCATCCGGACAGCAAGGCAACGCGCGCCGCGTGATGGCGGCGTTACCTGCGTTGCGGGCCGCTCGACCATGACCTATCGCGGGCGCTTCGCGCCGTCACCTACCGGGCCGCTGCATTTCGGCTCGCTGGTCAGCGCGCTTGCCAGCTGGCTCGACGCGCGTGCGCATGAGGGCACGTGGCTCGTGCGCATCGAAGACATCGACGGCCCTCGCACTGTGCCGGGCGCCGCCGAGGATATCCTCGCAACACTCGAACGCTTCGGCATGCACGCCGACGAAACGCCGGTCTGGCAAAGCGGGCGCATGCCGCGCTACGCGCAGGTGTTGGAGCAGTTGAAGTCCACCGGGTTGATCTATCCGTGCGGCTGCACGCGCAAGGAAATCGCCGATTCGCTGCTGCACGTGCACGCGCGCAATACGACCCTCGCCTATCCCGGCACATGCCGTCATGGACTCAACGGCAAGCCCGCGCGCGCCTGGCGTCTGCGTGTGCCCGATGGCGACGCCGCTGCAATCACCTTCGAAGATCGCTGGCAAGGCGAGCAGACGCAAAACCTGGCAACTGAGGTCGGCGATTTCGTGCTGCGGCGCGCGGACGATCAATGGGCATATCAACTAGCGGTCGTGGTCGACGATGCCGATGAAGGCATCACGCATATCGTGCGCGGCGTGGATCTGATGGATTCGACGGCGCGGCAGATTTATCTGCAGCATTGCCTTGGCGTGCCGACTCCGCAGTATCTGCATGTGCCGGTCGTCACGAACGAGCACGGCGAGAAGCTCAGCAAGCAAAACGGCGCAACCGCGCTGGACACGGAAAATCCGCTGGAAGCACTGGGCGCTGCCGCGCGGCACCTGGGACTGGAAATGGATCTGGCCGGTTCGGACCATGCGACGCTCGACAGCTTTTATCAAGCCGCAACGGCTGCATGGGCCAAACGGATGGACACGCGGATGAACATCGGAAACTAAAAGCGCCTCGCCGGTGAAACCGCGAAGCGCTCGATACGCCGAAGCGTTTTAAAGATGTTCGAAGGCGTTCAAAGGCCTTCGCAACCACAATCAGGAAGACGAAGTCGACTTCCGCGGCATGCCGAACCCGCCGAGCAATGCAGCCAGCGGCTGCTTGGAACCCGATTTCTGCGGAGCCGCCGAAGCAGCATTCGCCTCTTCAACCTTGCGAACCGAAGCCGGCGACGGCTCATACGGTTTCAGGAAAAAGTCGTCCACAGGCTGCGCGCGATGATGATGCGGCCGATCGAACGAACCCGACGACGGCGCACCCGTACGGCGGCGGCTACCGCGCTCGTCACGGCCTTCACGACCCTCGCGCCCTTCGGTGCTGCGCTCGCGACGCGGCGCACGCTCTTCATGGTGATGACGCACAGGCGTGTCGACGGTCAGACGCTGCACGTCCAGCGGACGCTTGATCAGCTTCTCGATATCGGCAAGCTGCTTGCGCTCGTTCGGGCTGCACAGCGACAACGCGTCGCCCGACGCCCCTGCGCGGCCGGTACGACCGATGCGGTGCACGTAATCTTCCGCGTTGAACGGCAGGTCGAAGTTGATCACAGCCGGCAATTCAGCGATATCCAGACCGCGCGCGGCGACGTCGGTCGCCACCAGCGCCTCGATCTCGCCGCGCTTGAATGCTTCGAGCGCCTGCATGCGCTCGTTCTGCGAGCGGTCGCCGTGAATCGCGGTCGCGACCACGCCGTCGCGCTCGAGACTGCGCGCCAGACGGCTCGCGCCGATCTTGCTGTTACAGAACACGATCACCTGCTTCAGGCTGCGATCGCGAATCAGCTTGACGACCGCGCCAGTCTTGTCGCCCTCGGCGACTTCGTAGACGATCTGCGTGACGTTGGTCGCGGTCGAATTGCTGCGCGCGACTTCGATAGTCTGCGGATTGCGCAGATAGGTCGCCGCCAGCTTCTTGATTTCGCCCGAGAAAGTGGCCGAGAACAGCAGCGTTTGACGCTCTTTCGGCAGCAGGTTCAGGATGCGCTGCAAGTCCGGCAGGAAGCCCATGTCGAGCATCCGGTCGGCTTCGTCGAGCACGAGAATCTGCACCTGGCCGAGATTCGCGGTTTTCTGTTGTACGTGGTCGAGCAGACGACCTGGCGTGGCGATCAGAATTTCGACGCCGCGGCGCAGTTGCTCGGATTGCGGATTCATGTCCACGCCACCGAACACCACGGCGCTGCGCAGCGCCGTGTGTTTCGCGTACGACTGCACGTTCGCGGCGACCTGGTCGGCGAGTTCGCGGGTCGGCGTGAGGATCAGCGCGCGCACCGGATGGCGGGCGGGCGATGCGCTCGTGCTGGCATGCGCCAGCAGGCGCTGGATGATCGGCAGCGAGAAGCTCGCGGTCTTGCCGGTGCCAGTCTGGGCAGCGCCCATCACGTCACGGCCGGCCAGCACGACGGGAATCGCCTGCGCCTGGATCGGCGTGGGCGTGGTGTAGCCCGATTCCTTGACGGCTTTCAGGATGTCGGGCGCGAGACCGAATTGATCAAAAGTCGCAGTGCTGGGCGTGACGGCTGTGTCGGACATGGTGGCTTTCGCTAAAAATGCGCTTGGCGCGGTGCGCGCAGCAGCGGTCGGAACCGCAGAGGGCATCGTGATGAAGGCGGAGCCACGGCGTTCCGCACGGGACCCGTCAGTATTACGGGAAAACTGCGGCCGGCTCCGGCCGGCGGAAACACCCGCCGGAAAGGCCGGTATTGTAGCACTTCAGCAAAAACACTCATGGCGCATGTGCTGCGTTTCTGCGTAGGCGGGTGAAAAGCCGGGGCGAACCGGCCCCGGAACGCCCGGATTTGGCATCAAAGTGCCAGTTCATGCAGGGTGTATTTCTGGCCGTGCCGTCCTTTCGCGAGCGTAGTGCGCGCACACGACAGTGACGTGACAGCATTTGACACCATTATGGATAGGCATCCTGCTGCGCCAGGGTCCGACCTGGCGCCAGTGAGACGGCGAGCGACCTGGTAGCTGCGCAAGCCCAGAACGCCCCCTCCCCTCCCCTCACCACGTCTCCCGCATCACCATCAACCGCATCTCGGTCATGTCCTCGATGGCGTAGCGCACGCCCTCGCGCCCCAGCCCCGAATCCTTCACGCCGCCGTACGGCATGTTGTCGACCCGGAACGACGGCACATCGTTGATCACCACGCCGCCCACGTCGAGCATGTCCCACGCGCGGTGTGCATGCGCGAGCGAATCCGTGAACACGCCGGCTTGCAACCCAAAGTCGCTGTCGTTGACCGTCGCCAGCGCGGCGTCGAAATCGTCGAAACGCTCCAGAATCGCGACCGGCCCGAACGCTTCCTTGCGATACAGATCCGTGTCGCGCTTCACGCCTTCGAGCAGCGTCGCCTCGAACATCGCGCCGTCCACCTTGCCGCCCGCGACGATCTTCGCGCCCGCCTGCACCGCGCTGTCCATCCATCCGGCGAGACGCTTCGATTCCGACTCGGAGATCATCGGCCCAACGAAGGTCTTTTCGTTCTTCGGATCGCCCATCACGAGCGACTTCGTTTTCGCGATCAACTTCTCGCGCAGCGCGTCATAAAGTTTCGTGTGGACCAGAATCCGCTGCACGCCAATACAGCTTTGCCCCGACTGATAGAACGCGCCGAACGCGAGCCGGTCGACCACGTAGTCAAGTTTCTCGCCCTGATCGCCGTCGACAATCGCCGCCGCGTTGCCGCCCAACTCCAGAATCACCTTTTTCTTGCCGGCCTTCGCCTTCAGATCCCAGCCGACCGCCGGAGAACCGGTGAACGACAGCAGCTTGAAGCGTTCGTCGGTCGTGAATAAATCGGCGCCGTCGCGATGCGCGGGCAGAATCGAAAACGCACCTTTCGGCAGATCGGTTTCCGCGAGAATCTCGCCCATGATCAGTGCGCCGACCGGCGTGCGGCTCGCCGGCTTCAACACGAACGGCACGCCCGCGGCAATCGCGGGCGCCACTTTGTGCGCGGTCAGGTTCAGCGGAAAATTGAACGGCGAGATGAACGAACACGGCCCGATCGGCACGCGCTTCACATACCCGTGATATCCCTTCGCGCGCGGCGAAATTTCCAGATTGATGATCTCGCCGTCGATCCGCACGCTCTCCTCCGCCGCCACCTTGAACGTGTCGATCAGCCGCGTAACCTCGCCCTTCGAGTCGTTGATCGGCTTGCCCGCCTCGATGCACAGCGCAAGCGCCAGTTCGTCGTAGCGCTCGCGAAACCGCGCGACGCAATGTTCGAGCACCGCCTGCCGTTTGAACGGCGGGAACGCGCGCATCGCGGGCATCGCGTCGACCGCGTGGCCGATGGCCTTGTCGATCGCGGCCGCGTCGGCCATCGCGACGCGCGTTGCCACTTCGCCGCTGAATTTATCGGTGACTTCGAGATCGGTGTTGGCGGCCACCGCTTCGTTCGCCAGGTAGTACGGGTAGGTTTTCTTCAACATGACTCGTTCTCCTTGAACTCAAAGCTGCGCCGACAACCGCTTGATCTCGCGATTCAGCACGCGCTCGTTATCCGAATAGTCGATGGGCAGATCGATCACATGCACGCCCGGCGTCACGAAACATTCGCGCAGCAAAGGCGCGAACTGATCCGCCGATTCGATCCGGTGCCCCTTCGCGCCATAACTTTCCGCGTACGCGACGAAATCCGGATTGTTCAGCGTCATCCCGTAATCGGGGAAATTCATGTTCTCCTGCTTCCAGCGGATCATGCCGAACGCGTCGTCGCGCAGGATCAGAATGACGAGATCGAGCCGCAGACGCACCGCCGTCTCCAGTTCCTGCGAATTCATCATGAAGCCGCCGTCGCCGCACACGGCCATCACCTTGCGATCCGGGTGCACGATCTTGGTGGCGATCGCCGACGGCAAACCCGCGCCCATCGACGCGAGCGCATTGTCGAGCAGCAGCGAATTCGGCTCGTGCGCGCGGTAATAGCGGGCGAACCAGATCTTGTACATGCCGTTGTCCAGACACACGATACCGTCCACCGGCGTGGTCTCGTACACGTCGTTGACGATCCGCACCGGATACATCGGGAAACGCTCGTCGTGCTGCCCCTTCACCAGATGCGCCTCGAAATGCGCCTTGATCTCCTTGAAACGCGTGAAATCCCAATGCTCCTGGCGCTCCTTCAGACTCTCCTTCAGTTGCCACACCGCATTGGCAATATCGCCGACCACTTCGATCTGCGGGAAATACACCGTGTCGACTTCCGCGCCCAGAAAATTCACGTGGATCACCGTCTTCTCGCCCGCGTCGCCGCTGCGCATGAAGAACGGCGGCTTCTCAATCACGTCGTGACCGACGTTGATGATGCAGTCGGCGTGATCGATCGCGCGATGCACGAAGTCGCCATCGGACAACGTCGCGTTACCGAGCCACATCGGATGCGATTCGTCGATCACGCCCTTGCCCATCTGCGTCGTAAAAAACGGAATGCCGATCTGGTCGACGAACTCGCGCAGCATCTTCGTCGTGGTCTTGCGATTGCCGCCCGCGCCGATCATCAGCAGCGGATGCTTCGCCTGAGTGATCGCCTCGACCGCGCGCGCAACGGCTTTTTCCTCGGCGACCGGACGACGGCTGTAGCTCTTCGGAATCGGCTTGCCGTCGCCCTCTTCGTGCGCGACGTCTTCGGGCAACTCGAGGTGCGTGGCGCCCGGGCGCTCCTCTTCGGCCTGACGCACCGCCTCGCGCACGGCCGCCGGAATATTGCTGATCGACACGATCTGGCGTGTGTACTTGGTGAGCGGCTCCATCATCCGCACCACGTCGACGATCTGGAAATGGCCCTGCTTGCTCGATTTGATCGGCTTCTGGCCGGTGACCATCAGCATCGGCATGCCGCCCAGTTGCGCGTATGCAGCGGCGGTGACGAAGTTGGTCGCGCCGGGGCCGAGCGTGGCAAGGCAGACGCCCGTGCGGCCGGTCAGCCGTCCATAAGTGGCGGCCATGAAGCCGGCGGCCTGTTCGTGACGCGTGAGAATCAGACGGATTTTCGAGCGGCGCAGCGATTCGAGCAGATCGAGATTTTCTTCACCGGGGATGCCGAACACATACTCGACACCTTCAGCTTCCAGCGATTTGACGAACAGGTCCGATGCTTTCATTGAGAGTCTCGCTTGATGATACCGACGGGGCTGCAAGCCCGTCCGTTAAGGTCCGGGGATGGACGATCGAAGAAGACGGCGGCCACGCGGACAGCGCGCGGCATGGCATGACGGCATGGCGAATGCCACGCGGGACAGCTTACTCCTGAGGTAAAAAGGCTGCGCGCAGCCGGGCAATGCCGCGCGGCTGGCATGAGACGGGAGCAAACGGGAATCAGCGAACGGCGGCAGGGAGGAAGAGAGCCGCCGCATCATGTCTAGCGAACGATGGTGACGCAGTCGGACAATATCGGCGAAGCGTTTTCGCCGTTCATCGCGTCGTACAGATCGGCGCGCGGTCCCTTGGTCCACCAGGTGTAGCTACCGGCCTGATATTTCGCACCGGAGCCGGACATGACGTTGACGAACAGCAGCGGTTTGCCCTTCACCGGCACGAGCGCGAAGCTCTGTCCGTTCGACGTGTTCCAGTAAGTGACGTGCAGAATCTTGCCGGTCGCACAGGTGTATTTGTGCGACTGACGGTCTTTGATCTGGAGTTCGGAAAGCTGTAGCGGCGCGGCGCAGGCGCTCCCGTAGAGTGCGGTGAAACCGGCCGCCATGATTGTTGCAACAAGCCATTTCGTCATGAGATGCCTCGAGTGTTGCTGCGTGTCAAACGTCCGGCGCCGCGCCTTGAACAGCGAGCGCGCGTGGCCCGCTGAAGGCTGATTTATGGATCGATCACGCCGGCGCATGCATCGGTCGGCGCGGCGGCGACGTGCCCCACCACCGGCACGATCTTCAAACCGGCCGAGGCGATCCGGCACGGCGCGGCAGCGAGACCGCATCCGCTGATCGCCGAGCACAGCGCGAGCAATGCGCCGAGCGTGCCGAGCCGACCCACCATACCGCGCCGCATTGTCTTGCGGGATTCCAGCGACATACGCACCTCGACTCCACAGAGCCTGACCGGCTCCGACATCCAGATTGCGCGCGCGGCAAACGTGCCGCGCGCGGGTCATGCATAGATGGCGGCCCGGGCTTTGTCAGCGCGCCGCCAGGCCTTATTTCGCCGATACGGGCCGCACCGCAGCCGCAGCCTCTTTCGCACGCGAGCGTGCTTCGTCGAGGTTCTCGCCGGTTGCGAGCGCCACGCCCATGCGGCGTTTGACGAAGCTTTCCGGCTTGCCGAACAGACGCAGATCCGCATTGGGCACCGCCAGCGCCGCCGCGACGCCTTCGAACGCGATGCCCGCCTCGTCCAGCCCGCCGTAAATCACCGCCGACGCACCCGGCGCCCGCAACGACGTATCGACCGGCAAACCGAGGATTGCGCGGGCGTGCAACTCGAACTCGGAGAAACGCTGCGAAGCCAGCGTGACCAGACCCGTGTCGTGCGGACGCGGGCTGACTTCCGAAAACCATACGTCATCGCCGCGCACGAAAAGTTCAACGCCGAACAGGCCCCGGCCGCCGAGCGCCGCCGTCACCTTGTGCGCGACTTCGCGCGAGCGTTCGAGCGCGAGCGGGCTCATCGGTTGCGGCTGCCACGATTCGACGTAGTCGCCCGCTACCTGCACGTGGCCGATCGGGTCGCAAAAATACGTGCTGACTTCGCCGCTCGCCGGGTCGATGGCGCGCACGGTCAGTTGCGTGATTTCGTATTCGAAGTCGATAAAGCCTTCGACGATCACGCGGCCGTGATTCACGCGGCCGCCCGCCATCGCGTGCTGCCAGGCGGGTTCGACGTCGGCGTCGCTCTTCAGCACCGACTGGCCCTTGCCCGACGACGACATCACCGGTTTCACCACGCACGGGTAGCCCACCTTGGCGATGCCCGCGCGCAATTCGTCGAGCGAGTCGGCGAACGCGTACGGCGAGGTCGGCAAGCCGAGTTCCTCGGCAGCGAGACGGCGAATGCCTTCACGGTTCATCGTGAGTTGCGTGGCGCGCGCGGTCGGGATCACTTCGGCGAGACCGTCGGTTTCGATGGCGGCGAGCGCGTCGGTGGCGATCGCCTCGATCTCGGGGACGATCAGATGCGGGCGTTCCTGCTCGACCAGCGCACGCAACGCGGCGCGGTCGGTCATGTCGATCACGTGCGAGCGATGCGCGACCTGGTGGCCCGGCGCATTCGGGTAACGGTCGACGGCGATCACTTCGACGCCCAGCCGTTGCAGCGCGATGATCACTTCCTTGCCGAGCTCGCCGGCGCCGAGCAGCATGACGCGCGTGGCGGATTCAGAAAGGGGGGTGCCGATCCGTTGGCCGATCTGCATGGGTGCTCCAGAAAAAAGTCGGATGAGGGTGGGATTGGTTAGAACGCGATGTTAACATGCCCACCCCGATGCGCACCCATGCTGAGGCTGTGTTCAGCCTTCGTGTACGGCCGGTTTCCAGACGCGCCCGGCAACGGTTGCTTTCCTTTTTGCTTTCCTTTTGCAGCCGGGTCGTCGCGTGCAGGAAAAACCGCCCTGCCAGGTCGACGCAGTCGGGCACAGACAACCCGCGGACCGCTCGCCGCGCGTGGTCAATGTGTGATCGACGTTGTCGATCAACACTGCCATTTCATCCGCGCGTGAGGATGCGACGGCGGCGCGCAAGGCTGCGCTGCCTGCCGCCGCTGCCGTTAACTCACAAAAGCTTCGCCGCTCGCCGTCAGGCTCGCGTGCGGCGAGCTTAGTGCGTTACCCTTACGCCTTCGCCTGTTTGAAGAGGAACGACGTCATGCTCCAAAGCTCCTCCGCGCGACGTATTGCGCGCTTCACTCCCTATGCGCGCGCGACCATCGCCGCGCTGAGCGTCGCTGCGCTGCTGAGCGCCTGTGCAATGCCCAAACACCCCGATTCCGAGGCCGCCGCGCCCGATCCGTTCAACCCCGCCGCCGCGCAGCTGCTCGACGACACCAGCTGGACGCTGAGCGCGTGGAAGCAGGCGGACGGCACGGTGCGCGCGATTCCGTCCGCGGATCAGGGCGGCCCGATCACGCTCAAGCTGTCCACCGATAAAGGCCAGCGCCACGCGAGCGGCTTTTCCGGCTGCAACCGCTTCATGGGTTCGTACGCGCTGAAAGACGGCAAGCTGAGCTTTGGCGCGCTGGGCGGGACGCGCATGGCGTGCATGACGCCGGGCGGAAAAATCGAGAGCGCGTTTCTGGATGCGCTGACGCATATCGATCGAACCGGCGTGCAGATGCGTCTGCCGCAGCAAATGCAACTGGTGCTCGAAAACGGCGACACGCTGACGTTCGACAGCAACACCAAATAGGCGGCGCGGAATCAAACGGCGGATTGCCGGGTCATAGTGGCGACGGCGCCGCCGATGGCAATGCCGCTGTTCCCCAGCCGTCGTTTTTTTGGCGGCGAGTCGTACACCGGTCCGCTTTCCGATTGGGCGCAAGCATACTTGCGCCGACCTTCGAAGCAGCGGGCTTCGCGGTTTAATCTCGACGGATTGCGTTATTGCGCGTCCGTCATTCGTTGATGTCTAGTATGCACACGGTAGTTTTCGGCTGGTTCGGCGGGTCGGCCGTCTGGTTTATTCCTCTTTTGTGGCGCCTCGTGAAGTCGGTGCTGCCGGGCGGCGCAGGCTTGCGCGGGCCTGGCACGATCCGGCTGTGGCTCGGCTTCGTCTGCGTGATGCTGGCGAGCTGCACGCTGGAGGCGTCGCTGATCAACCTGGTCGGCGTCAATGGCCTGGGTCACGCGCTGGCTGCGGGGCTGGGTCATCTGCTGGGCCATATCGGCACGCCGTTCGCGGCGCTGGCGCTGTTCCTGATCAGCCTGCCCTGGCTGATCGATTTCCGCTGGCGCGATTTTGCTGCGTGGGCGGATGGTGCGTTCGGCCTGGGTTTGTCGCGTGGTCTGGCGAGGCGCGACGAGGAAGCGCGGCGGCATCGCAGTATCGACGACGGCGTGCCGTCGCACGTGTCGCCGGCGACCAATACGATGGCGCCGAAAAGCAATGGCCGGTATGCACGGCCTACGGTCTGGCGGCCGCCTGCCGGTGGACGCAGTGCGGCTGCGGGCGTTGGCGGGGCGGGTGGCGCTGCGGGCGTCGGTAGTGCTGGTGCGAGCGCAGCAGGCATGGACGCAACGGCGCGCGGCGCGGGAGCCAACTGGCGGACTGGCGCTGCGGCGCCTCGTAGCAGTCAGACGGCTCAGGCCGAGCCGGTGCTGCGCACGGGCGCGATGAATGCGCCGCGTCGCGAGCCGATGAACACAATGAATCCGACATCCGCGATGACCGCGGACAAAACCCCGTTCATGCCGACCGAGCCGGTTGCGCCCGCGGGTTGGCTGCGCGATCCGGTACCGCGTGCGCCTGCGTCGTCGAGCGGATCGGCGGCGGGACGTGAGGCGGCAGCGGCCGCGATCCGCGAGGCCGCGCTGCAGGTTGGACGCCGCACGGCTGGCGAGCCAAGGCAAGCGGCGGCGCTGGGCGGTGCGGCAGGACTGGCCGCCACGGCAGGCGCGGCGAGTGCGGCCGCGGCGGCCCCGGTGACAATTGCGCCAGTTGCGGCAGTTGCCGCTGCGGCGCGAACCATCCATGGGTCGACAGCGGCACGCGCTGCCTCTGGCGCGTTGTCCAGCAATGCAGGGGCGATGGCGAGAGCGGCCCAGGCTAGCCGCCCGACATCGATTCTGGGCTCCCCCACTGGTGGGACGGCTCCGGCTAACCGGGCTATCGCGTCTCGTCAGCCGTTCCAGACTGCGGCGTCTTCGGGTGCGATCAACTCGCCCGGGGGAACACGGCGGACGGCTCCGGCCTATACGCGGTCCATGGCGGCGACCCAGAAAGTCACGCCGCCCGCGAGCGTTCAGGAAACCCTTCGCAGCATCGCGGAAAATGCCGCTCGCTGGACCGATCTGGCCGGCGTGAGCCTGGCGCGCAACCGCTCGGCGGAAGACGCGATGATGGCGTCCGGTACGAGCGGCGAGACCGTGTTCGACGCGAGACTGGTGGGAGGGGATTCGCTGGTGGGCGGGGCGGGGGCTAGCGAGCCTGCTGCGGCGATGAGCGTGAGCGCTCCTTTGCAACATGCTGCTGTGCACGCGCCGGAAGATTCTCTGTCGTCGTCGCCGTTGCCGGTCGAGCCGGTGGCAATCGAAGCGCCGCAGGTCGAAAAGACAGACATGGATGCCGCGTCTGAACCTGCGGCATTTGAGATCAGCAAAGAGCCCGTAGTCCAATGGCCCATCGAGCCGCCGGTCATCCATCTTCCGACGCCGGTGGCACCTGCGACAGCGGCTGCGGCAGTCGAATCGGTGTTTGCCGATGCTGAGGCGGCACGGGCTGATGTTGATGCATTTGGGGTTGCGTCTGTTGTGCCGACAGCGGTCACTCCAGTTGCGTCCGATGCCTCCGGTGCATTTGCGGCTGCGCCGGTTGTGCCGGTTGTGCCGGTTGTGCCGGTTGTGCCGGTTGTGCCGGTTGAGTCCGTTGCACCGGTTGCGCCCGTTGTCTCCGTAGCCTCGGTTGCATCTATCGCGCCGACACACGCCGCTCCAACGACGCCGTTCCAGATTTTCGCGGCCCAGTTGCAAGCCGACGATGCACAGCCGGATGCGCCATCGCCCGAAGATGGGGCGACGATTTCGACCGCTCCTATCGAAAGCAACTCTCCGCCGGAGTTCAACGTTGAACCGCCGGTTATGCACGCTCCGGTGCATTCGCCCGTCGTCGCTGCAACGGCCGTCACGCCTTCGACCGCTGCCGCACCGACGGATTCGGCTGGAACCACGCTGGCAGCCGAACCGCACATCACGAATCCGGTGACGATGCAAACGTTCGCGCGAGCCGCGGAAGACATCGCCGATGAAACGCTTGCGCCTTGGGAAACCCATATCGCAGCCGTTACGCCGCAGCCTGTTGCGGGGACGTCGAACGCCTCGACGGTTCAGCACGCTAGCGTAACCGGCGAAGGCGAACTCCCAATTCACGGTATGACGCCGCTGCATGCCACGAATCCGGGTGAGTCCGCTGCTTTGCATGAGTCGGACATGCCGGCTCCCCCTGCATTGCCGAGCGTCGCGGCAATGATGGAGGCATCGGAAGAAGCGAGTGCGTTAGAGACGTCTGAATCACCGCGCGAACTGGAATCGCTGGCTGCGCCCATTGTGGACACTGTCGCCGGCGAGTCGCCGGACGTTGCTGCGCAGGCGTCGAACGTGTTCCGCTTCCGTGACGTTGCGATCCAGGCCGCACGTCCTGCGCCGACCGTTGTCGATGAAGAGCGGGGCCGCGTCGTTGAGCGTGCAAATGTGGACGCGTCAGTTGGGGCGCCCTCGGCGTTCGAGGCTTCGGTGAATCCAGTGGTCCCGGTGGCTTCGGTGGCTTCGGTGGCTTCGGCTTCCGCGGGTCGTGTGACTTCAGCAACCACGGTCCCGCCGGTGACTTCGTTCGCGCCCGCGCATCCGGTGACCCCAGTCGATGCGGTGACGCAAGCAGCTTCGGCCATACCGACAGCCTCCGTGGCTCCGGGAGCGCCGATGCCACAAGTGACACCAAGCGCTTTGGATACCTCCGATGGATCGGCGATTCCATCATTACGGCTGGATACGGCGGAGCCGACGCCACCGGCACCGCTGACAACTGCTGCCGCGCCGGTGACTCCGGCAACTCTGCTAAATCCGACGCAATCGGCTAGCGTGACAGCCCCTGTAGCTTCGGCTGCTTCGGCAGGCACGGCAACGCCCGTAGATCCTGTGGTTCCGGCTGCATCAGTGACTGCTGCGGTTTCGGCTGTTCAAGGAGCTCTGGCGGTTCCGACTACTCTCGCTGTCCCGACGGCTCCGACAGTTCCGGCCGCTTCGGATATGCCGACTGATCCCGCCGCTCCAGTCGATCCGGCTATCTCAGTTGCACCGGCGGCTGCGTTTGCTCCTGCCTCCCCCGTTGCTTCGGCTGCTTCAAATGTTCCGGCTGCTCCCGCGATCCCGTCTGTTCCAGCTGCGTCAGGCATTCCGACTCCTTCGGTCATGCCGGTCGTTACTGCTATCCCGGCTGTGCCGACTGCTCCGGCCATCCCTGCAGCATTCACTGCACCGGTGATGCCGACAACTTTCGCTGGGCCGACCGCATCCGTAGCGGAGGCAGCACACCCAGCTCACGCAACAAACACAGCAAACGGAATACCTCCCGCAGCAGAACCCGCGCCCATCGCCGCAACTTATCCGGGTGCAGCGCTCGCGTCGGCGCAAGCACCGGCATCAACACTAACCGCTGCCCCTGCTACAGCCACCGAGCCGCCGGTAGCGGCGCACGCCGAACCGCAACCGGAACACGCGGCAGAAGCAGCCGCCGAGCCCCCTGCCCCCACCCAGCGTCCGCCGATGCGCGGCCACGCTCCCACGAACGGCTTCGAATTCCGCGCGCCGGCTGCGTCGATGGTCGAACTCCCGACGCTCGACCTGCTCGCCCCCGCCGATACCGACATCGAACCCGTCTCCGAAGAAAAGCTCATCGAGACCGGTGTGCTGATCGAGCAGCGTCTGCAGGAGTTCAAGGTGCCGGTGACGGTGGTCGGCGCATCGGCGGGTCCGGTCATCACGCGCTTCGAAGTCGAACCGGCGCTCGGTGTGCGCGGCAGTCAGATCGTCGGCCTGATGAAGGATCTGTCGCGCGGTCTCGGCCTCACGTCGATCCGCGTCGTCGAAACGATCCCCGGCAAAACCTGCATGGGCCTCGAATTGCCGAACGCGAAACGGCAGACCATCCGTCTGTCCGAAATCATCGAGGCCAGCGTCTATCAGAACTCGCATTCGCAACTGACGCTCGCGATGGGCAAGGACATCACCGGCCATCCGGTCGTCGCCGATCTCGCCAAAGCACCGCACATGCTGGTCGCGGGCACGACGGGTTCGGGCAAGTCGGTCGCGATCAACGCGATGATCTGCTCGCTGCTCTTCAAGGCAACGCCCGAAGAAGTGCGCCTGATCATGATCGACCCGAAGATGCTGGAGCTGTCGGTCTACGAAGGCATCCCGCATCTGCTCGCGCCGGTCGTCACCGACATGAAGCTCGCCGCGAACGCGCTGAACTGGTGTGTCGGCGAAATGGAAAAGCGCTACAGGCTGATGTCCGCAGTTGGCGTGCGCAATCTCGCAGGCTTCAATCAGAAAATTCGCGACACCGAAGCCAAGGGCAAGAAGCTCGGCAATCCGTTCTCGCTGACGCCCGACGCGCCCGAGCCGCTCGCGCCGCTGCCGCTGATCGTGGTCGTGATCGACGAACTGGCCGACCTGATGATGGTCGCCGGCAAGAAGATCGAAGAACTGATCGCGCGTCTCGCGCAGAAAGCGCGCGCCGCCGGCATCCACCTGATTCTGGCGACGCAGCGGCCGTCGGTCGACGTCATCACCGGGTTGATCAAGGCGAATATTCCGACGCGCGTCGCGTTCCAGGTGTCGTCGAAAATCGACTCGCGCACGATTCTCGATCAGATGGGCGCGGAGTCGCTGCTCGGTCAGGGCGACATGCTGTTCCTGCCGCCCGGCACCGGCTATCCGCAACGGGTGCACGGCGCGTTTGTCGCCGACGAGGAAGTGCATCGGATCGTCGAGTATCTGAAGCAGTTCGGCGAGCCGCAATACGAGGAAGGCATTCTGGACGGCCCCGCCACCGACGGCGGCGCGGCGCAGGATCTGTTCGGCGAATCGACGGATGCGGAAGCCGATCCGCTGTACGACGAAGCGGTCGCGTTCGTCGTCCGCACGCGGCGCGCGTCGATTTCGTCGGTACAGCGGCAATTGCGCATCGGCTATAACCGCGCGGCACGACTGGTCGAACAGATGGAAACGGCCGGCCTCGTATCGGCGATGAGCATCAACGGAAGCCGTGAAGTGCTCGCGCCGGGACCCGCGGAATGAAGACGTAGCCAGCGAAAGGTTCTCTGTTCAGCTCATGCGATGAACAGCGAACGACAACGGCAATGGCGCGACGAACGCCCGTTGAACCGCAACAGCCAGCCTCAGGAAAACGGGCCGCTCACATCAATGAGCGGCCCGTTTTTCATGTCGTGAGTGCGTCAGGATTCCCCGCGCCCACCACCTGCAACATCACGACGGCGACACCAGCTTGAAATCCACCGGCGAACCCAGTTCGAAGTGCTGCGCCGGCGTCGGATCGAGCAGGCCGCTCTGTTGATCACGCTTGAACACATACACCGTATCGCTATTCTGATTGCCGACGATCAACCAGTTCCCGGTCGGATCGATCGCGAATTCACGCGGCGATTTTCCAAGGCTCGACTGATGGCCGATCTTCTTCAGATGCCCGTTGGCCGGATCGACGGAGAAGATCACGATCTCGTTCGCGTCGCCGCGATTGGACGCGTACACGAAGCGCCCATCCGGCGACAGATGGATCGCCGCCGCCCCCACCTGCCCCTTGAAGCCCGGTTCGGACAACGACAGCGCCTGCACCTGGGTGAGCTTGCCGTCTTTGTAATCGAACGTGGTGACCGTGCCCGCCAGCTCGCTCGTCAGATACGCATGCTTGCCGTCCTTGCCGAAGATCAGGTGACGCGGCCCCGTGCCCGCCTTCTGCGGGGTATAGCGCCAGTCGGTCGGTGCGAACGGACCGTGGTCACCATCGGGCGTGTAGCGATATGAGAACAGCTTGTCGACGCCGAGATCCTGCGCGAACAGGTACTGTCCATCGGGCGAAAACACGGTCGAGTGAACGTGCGAGTTGTCCTGACGCCCCTTCACCGGACCGCCGCCTTCGTGATGCACCGTGAGCACCGACGTGCCCACCTGCCCGTCGGCCTGCAACGGAAACACCGCGAAGCTGCCGCCCGGATCGGCTGCCACCGAGTAGTTCGCGGTCAGCAGATACTTGCCGTCCGGCGAGAAGCTCAGGTAGCACGGATCATTGCCGTCAGACGACACCTTGTTGATGAACGACAGTTGCCCCTGCGCGGGATCGAAACGGAACGCGCTGATGCCGCCGCGTTGCGTGGCCGGCCCGTTGTCGCCGGGCAGTTCGTTGACCGCATAGACGAAATGACGATCGCGGCTCACCACGAGGAACGACGGATTGACCGTCTGCGCCACCGACACCCGCGTCGCCGCGCCCGTCTTCGTATCGAAGTGATAGACGTAGATGCCCTCGCTCTTGCCTGCGGTGTAGGTGCCGACCAGCATGTCATAGACACCGTCGGCGGGGACCGGGCCGGAATCTTGCGCAAACGCGTGAGTTGCCACGAGCGAGACCAGCAGCGCGAAACCTTTTATCATCGAACGGGCGGAACGCAGAGGCGCGGGCCGCACCGCCCGCAACGAAGCGGATTGCGCGGTGGCAGCGGAAAGAGAACTCGAAACGGCACGCGTAGCGGCACGACGACTACGAAGCATAGGACCTCCTGGACATCAGGTATTGGATACAAGCGGTTGTAATGGTGTCTCTGGTCTGCCGCGCGTGAATCGAGCGTTTGTTCTTATCGTGGCAAGTATAAAAGCGCAGGTAGGATCATGCAGCGAAACCGGCTACCGATACCGGCTTATACATCTGGTATGCATGGGTAGCCATTGCCCCGTCTGATGGGGATTTTTTTCAATCGCGTCAATCGCGTCCTTACGCGAATCACACTACGGGAGTCTTCATGAACGTCACACTCAGCCTGGGCCCGCTCGTTTCGTTGATCGCCGGCATTCTGATTCTGGTCATGCCGCGTCTGTTGAACTACATCGTCGCGCTCTATCTGATCATCATCGGCATCATCGGGATCTTCGGCGTGGGGTCGACGCACTTCTGAGCACACTTCCGGGCGACGACGGACCGTTGCGCGCAGCCGTTCGGCACCACGAACTGAAAGACAGTCGCAAGGAACGCAACCGGGCGCGGGGTCGGCCCGGTGCGGTTCTGAATCGTTCTGACTCGTTCTGAATCGTTCTGAATCGCAGGAAACGGTCGTGACAAAGCAGGCCGCTTGCAGCAGCCATGAATACAGCGGGGAAAAACCGGCGAATGCGCGACATGAAACGCGCTCACGACAAGCGCAAGTGCACTCGCGGCGAACGTGCCGGCTCAGCGGCGTGCCGGGTGTGCCCTTATCGGCCTATCCGCGCTCCCCGGCCCGGCTTGTGCGGCCGGTTAGCCGTTCGACAACTGATCGAGCCGCAACCGCCCCTGCAACGACAATCCGCCGACGGCATAATGACCCCCACCTTCCTGATAGCGCCGGAAGCACGCACGCTCGATCAGAAAAGCGGCCGCAGTAAGCATGCCGTTGCGGCTCAGGCCAAGGCGGCCGCAATCGAGCGGCAACATCGAATCGTCGTTCAGTTCGCTAGCGGCGGAGAGAATCTTGATGCAATCGGCTTTCGATGGGTTCAGCATAGCTTTCGTCCTCGGAAACGGCGTCTGCATGCGCCATGGGCAAGGCCGGGCGTGATCCGGAAGGCTCCGGGCATCGGCTTGAAATCCGATTGTAGGCAGTGGATTTAAAGATTACCAACTCGCGTTTTGCCGCATTGCTTCAAAAAAACAGAACGAACCAAAGCGCATCGTGCGAGTCCCGTAATAACCATGACCGAGACGCCGCGGTTCGCGCCGCGCGTCATAACCAATACGCTTATCCATGCCTGCACTTATCGAAGACTATGCGCTCATCGGCGACGGCCACACGGCCGCGCTCGTCTCCCGCGACGGTTCCGTCGACTGGCTCTGCTGGCCGCGCTTCGACTCCGGCGCGTGCTTCGCGGCCCTGCTCGGCACCCCCGACAACGGCCGCTGGCTGATCTCCCCGGTCACCGACACGCCACCCACCATCACGCGCCGCTATCGCGGCGAAACGCTGATTCTCGAAACCGATTTCGACACGCCCGAAGGCGCCGTCACGCTGATCGATTTCATGCCGCCGGGTAACGGGTGGTCGGAGATGGTGCGGATCGTCGTCGGCAAACGCGGCACCGTGAAGATGAAGATGGAACTGGTGCTGCGCTTCGACTACGGCTTTTCGATTCCGTGGGTCGACCGTCTGAAGCACGACAGCGGCATCAAGGCGATCGTCGGGCCGGATAACGCGGTGTTGCGCACGCCGGTCGAGTTGCGCGGCGAGGACATGAAAACCGTCGCCGAATTCACCGTGAGCGAGGGCGAGCGCGTGCCGTTCGCGCTGGCCTATGCGCCGTCGCATCTGCGTATTCCGCCCGCGCGCGATCCGCACACATCGCTCGCGCGCACCGAGAATCACTGGCTCGAATGGTCGGCGCGCGGCACGGTGGAAGGCCGCTGGGCCGAGCCGATCCGCCGCTCGCTGATCACGCTGAAGGCGCTTGCCTACGAGCCGACCGGCGGGATCGTCGCCGCGCCCACCACGTCGCTGCCGGAGCAGCTCGGCGGCACGCGCAACTGGGACTACCGCTACTGCTGGCTGCGCGACGCCACCATCACCCTGCTCGCGATGATGCGCGGCGGCTATTACGACGAAGCGCGCGCATGGCGAAGCTGGCTCGGCCGCGTGATGGCGGGCGCGCCCGAGCAGTTGCAGATCATGTACGGGATCGCGGGCGAGCGGCGTCTGCCCGAATTTGAAATCGACTGGCTGCCGGGCTACCAGGGCGCGAGCCCGGTGCGCATCGGCAACAACGCGGTCGGCCAGCGGCAACTCGACGTCTACGGCGAAGTGATGAACGCGCTGCATCTGGCGCGCGTCGGCGGCTTGCAGGCGGACGACACGGCGTGGAACGTGCAGTGCGCGCTGCTGAAACACTTGGACACGATTTGGCGGGAGCCCGACGAAGGCATCTGGGAAACACGCGGCGGCCGCCAGCATTTCACGTTTTCGAAAGTGATGGCGTGGGTCGCGTTCGACCGCGCGATCCGCTCCGCCGAGATGTTCAAACTCGACGGCCCGCTCGACGCGTGGCGCGCCACCCGCGACACGATCCACGCGGAAGTCTGCGAGAAGGCATGGAATGCCGATCTCAACGCGTTCTCGCAGTTCTACGGCAGCGACCAACTCGACGCCAGCGTGCTGCTGATGCCGATGGTCGGCTTCCTGCCGCCGCAGGATCCGCGAGTGAAAGGCACGGTGGCGGCGATCGAACGTGATCTGATGCACGACGGCTTCGTGATGCGCTACCGCACCACCGAATACGACGATGGCCTGCCGCCCGGAGAAGGCACGTTTCTCGCGTGTTCGTTCTGGATGGTGGACAACCTCGCGCTGCAAGGCCGGATGGACGAAGCCATCGCGATGTACGAGCGGTTGCTCGCGCTGTGCAACGATGTCGGGCTACTCGCCGAGGAGTACGATCCGGCTGCGAAGCGCCTAGTCGGCAACTTCCCGCAGGCGTTCTCGCATGTGGCGCTGGTGCACACTGGCCTGAACCTGATGAAGCACGAACAGGAGATGGCGCAGGCGACCGGCCAGCCGCCCCATAGCGGCACGATGGAAGACGAACTTAAGGCTGAGGCAAGCCCTGATAGCGGCGCAGCAACATCGCCAGTAGCATGATTTAGTGACAATTTGCATGCGCGCCGCATGCAAATTGCTGCATTGCACAAGTACGCTGAGTTCGATATGATCGATCAGACTGTCGGCCGAAAATCAATGTGCCCACAACCAGATTTGGCCCGCCACAACGCCTCACGCGTGTTTGCGAAGCCCCATGCGAACCGCTTAAAACGGAGCACCCATGCTCTACCAACTGCATGAATTCCAGCGGGCAATGTTGAGCCCGCTCACCGCCTGGGCCCAGGCCGCGTCAAAATCCTTCGCGAATCCTGCCAGTCCTCTAGCCTATGTGCCGGGCGCCACGCGCCTCTCAGCCGGGTACGAACTACTCTACCGACTGGGTAAAGATTACGAAAAGCCCGAGTTCAACCTCCATCAGATTGTCAAAGACGGCCATAACATTCCGATCATCGAACAGACGATCGTCGAAAAGCCGTTCTGCCGCCTGATGCGCTTCAAGCGTTTCGCCGACGACAGCGACGCTGTTACCCAATTGAAAGATGAGCCGGTCGTGCTGGTCTGCGCACCGTTGTCGGGACACCACGCCACGCTGCTGCGCGACACCGTTCGCACGTTGCTGCAAGACCACAAGGTCTACCTGACCGACTGGATCGACGCGCGCATGGTGCCGCTCGAAGCCGGCGAGTTTCATCTGGACGATTACATCGCGTACATTCAGGAATTCATCCGCCACATCGGCGCGAAGAATCTGCATGTGATCTCGGTATGTCAGCCGACCGTGCCGGTGCTCGCCGCTATTTCGCTGATGGCGAGCCGCGGCGAAGACACGCCGCGCACCATGACGATGATGGGTGGCCCGATCGACGCCCGCAAGAGCCCGACTTCGGTCAACTCGCTCGCCACGCAGCACTCGTACGAATGGTTCGAGAACAACGTGATTTTCACGGTGCCGCCCAACTATCCGGGCGTGGGCCGCAAGGTTTATCCGGGCTTCCTGCAGCACACCGGTTTTGTCGCGATGAATCCGGAGCGTCACGCAGCGTCGCACTGGGATTACTACCAGAGCCTCCTGCGCGGCGACGAAGACGACGCGGAAGCACATCGCCGCTTCTACGACGAATACAACGCCGTACTCGACATGGACGCGGACTATTACCTCGACACGATCCGCGTGGTGTTCCAGGAATTCCGTCTTGCCGAAGGTACGTGGGACGTGTCCGGCGAACGCGTGCGGCCGCAGGACATCACGAAAACCGCGCTCTTCACGATCGAAGGCGAACTGGACGACATTTCCGGCGACGGTCAGACCTATGCCGCGCACGACTTGTGCACCAGCATTCCCGAGCAGGACAAGCGCCATTTCACTGCGGAAAAATGCGGGCACTACGGCATTTTCTCGGGACGCCGCTGGCGCACCATCATTTATCCGCAATTGCGCGAGTTCATCCTTGAGCACAATAAGGCGCCCAAGGTTGCGAAGGAAAAAGTCGAAGCCTGAGTAAATCCCAGGTGATATCGCGAGCAGCAATTTGCACAACGGCCTCTTTCGAGGCCGTTGTTGTTTGCGAACGTTGCAGGTTCGTGGCGAGTCGACTGTGCGCTTATTGCGAATTACCCGCAAATTAATGCCGCTTTAAAACTCGCACACGTTAGCGGCGTCCTCACCCCACCCTTTTACTTTCGCAACAGATACGCGAGCAGCAACTCGGTATTCATCTGGATCACTTCACTGCGTTCGGCGGGGCTGCTGAAGTCGCGGCCGAGTGTTGCCTCGAGCGTGAAGCGATTGGACACGATGTAATAACCCATGCCCGACAGCGTCACGTAAAAGCGCAGCGGATCGACGTTTGTGCGGAATAACCCGGCACGCTGACCGCGTTCGAGGATGCCGCCGAGCGTGGCGACGATCGGCGAGATCATTTCGCGGATGCGCGTCGATTTCTGCATGTAGCGTGCTTCATGCAGATTCTCGTTATTGATGAGACGCAGCAACTCGGGATGATCGCGGTAGTAATCCCAAACAAAATGCGCAAGACGCGTGACCGCCTCGACCGGCGCAGAGCCGCTCAGTTCGAGCGTACGTTCGGCTTCGTTGAGCGCGCTAAAAGCATGCTCGAGAACAGCGGTGAAAAGCTGCTCCTTACTACCGAAGTAGTAATACAGCATTCGTTCATTCGTTTCCGCGCGGCGGGCGATCTGATCGACGCGCGCGCCGAATAGCCCTCCATTTGCAAACTCTTCGGCCGCCGCAAGCAAAATGCGGCGCCTCGTGCCTTCAGGATCTCTTTTGATTTTCGGCTGATTCATGGTGGCATCGTCTTCGTGAGCCGCGTTATCCGGGTCGTGCCGCCGGTCTCTCCTCGGACCTGCACCGGCAGCACTGAACGGGCGCGCCATGGTTGGGGGACACCCTTCTGCGGTCTTTCGAAAAAGCGCTTCGATTATGGCACATGGATTGCGGATGGCAATTGGGGAAATCGGCGATAATGTGCCATTTAGTTCAAGCTGTGCGGCCGCAAGCCGAACCCCACGTCGTGACCGTGACAGACATACAAATACTCGCGGATCGCATTGAAGATCTGCTGCCCCAAACGCAATGCACGAAGTGCGGTTACCCCGCATGCCGTCCCTACGCCGAAGCCGTCGCAAATGGCGAAGCCAATTACAACCAGTGCCCGCCCGGTGGTATCGAGGGCGTCGCGCGTCTTGCTGCATTGCTCGGCAAACCGGTAATTCCGCTCAATTCCGCCAATGGCGTCGAACGGGCGCGTCCGTTGGCGGTTATCGACGAACAGGTTTGCATCGGCTGCACGTTGTGCATGCAGGCATGTCCGGTCGATGCAATAGTTGGTGCACCGAAACAGATGCACACCGTTATCGCCGAACTCTGCACCGGTTGCGATCTGTGCGTGCCGCCCTGCCCGGTCGATTGTATTTCGATGCCGCCGGTCACCGGCGACGCAACCGGCTGGGATGCATGGAGCCAGAGCCAGGCCGACGCTGCGCGCACTCGCCACAACCAGCGCGAAGCGCGTCTTGCTCGCGAACGCGAAGCCGCAGAAGCCCGTGCTGCGGCGCGGCGAGCCGGTACGGCTGCCGACGCCCCCGTGTTGAGTCCATGCGCCACGCAAACCGCCGAAGCTGCGGCGCCGAGCAACGCTCCCGCCGCCGACGACGCCGAAGCGAAGAAACGCGCGATCATCCAGGCCGCGCTCGAACGTGCTCGCAAAAAGAAAGAGGAGTTGGCGGCCAAGGGCCAAGGTCCGCGGAATACGGATCAGGTCAGCGCCGACGTGCAGGCCCAGATCGATGCCGCCGAAGCGCGCCGCCGCCGTCTCGGACTCACCGCCGAAGGCAACGGCGATGCCGACAAACCGTCCAACCCGCGCTAGTCGCCCGTCAACTCCAGCTCCGCATGAACGCGAACAAACGCCGCGCCATCTACGAAACGCTTCAGAGCCTGAATCCGCATCCGACCACCGAGCTTGAGTACACCTCACCGTTCGAATTGCTGATCGCCGTGCTGCTGTCGGCGCAGGCCACCGACGTGTCGGTCAACAAGGCGATGCGCAAGATGTTCCCGGTCGCGAACACGCCGCAGAAGGTTTTCGATCTCGGCGAAGAAGGGGTGACCGGCTACATCAAGACGATCGGGCTGTATCGCACCAAGGCGAAGAATGTCATCGCAACGTGCCGGATTCTGCTCGACCAGTACGGTGGCGAGGTGCCGGAAGATCGCGAGGCGCTAGAAAGTCTGCCGGGGGTTGGGCGGAAAACGGCTAACGTGATCCTGAATACGGCGTTCGGTCATCCGACCATTGCGGTCGATACGCACATCTTTCGGGTTGCCAATCGAACCGGGCTCGCGCCGGGCAAAGACGTTCGCACGGTCGAGGCGGCGCTGAAAAAATTCACTCCCGCCGAGTTCAAGCAGGATGCGCACCACTGGCTGATTTTGCACGGCCGCTATGTGTGCCGGGCGCGCAGGCCGGAATGCTGGCATTGCGCGATCGAGCCGCTTTGCGAGTTCAAGCCGAAAACGCCGCCGCCGGATCTTTGAGAACGGCGAGGCCGGGGCTGGCGGCTCCAGCAGCCTCCACCACCCCGGCGTAAAATATCGACCTGCTCGCGCATCCGTTGCGCTCAAAGCATCCCACTCAAATACGCACCGGTCCCACGATGTTTAATCCCAGCCGCGACGAAGTTCGTCTCTTTTTCACCGACACCTGGCGCAAACAGCGCAAAGGCGAGATTCTGACGCCGCTGGAGGCCATTGCCGCCGACTGGATCGTCGAACATCCCGAATATCACGCCGACCTGAGCGACGGCGGCGCCGCGCAAGCGCAGGACTACTCGCCGGAACGCGGTCAGACGAACCCGTTCCTGCATCTGTCGATGCATCTGGCCATCACCGAACAGTTGTCGATCGACCAGCCGCCGGGCATTCGTGCGGCGCATGAGCGCCTCGCCGCTCGCCTCGGCTCGACTCACGAAGCGCAGCACGCGATCATGGATTGCCTCGGCGAGACCATCTGGGAAGCGCAGCGCACCGGTACGCCGCCGGATACGGATGCTTATCTGCAACGCATCGAACGCCGCGCCACGCGCGATTGATGAAGCGAGCAGCGGTTGCGGACGCGGGAAAGGCAATGTCGGCAAGTGTATGGCCGCCGCTCGGCGGCACACTGGCGCGCAAGAGTTAGGGTTTAGCTTTAGCTCCAGGAATGACGGCCACGACACCGTCAGCCAGCAGTACCGTCCGATACAGACTCAGGCCGTGGCGTCATGAAAAACGTGCAGCGGTCGAAAGTAAACTCCTTGTCCAAAGCCAAAACCGTCCCAAGTCTCCCAAAACAAAACACCTCGCCGAAGCGAGGTGTTTTTCAATCCGAGGCTCAATCCAAAAGCACGCGCAAAACGCGCAGCGCCGTTACTTCTTCTGCACCAGATCGCCGCTCAGCGATTCGATGTAAGCCGCGATATCTTTCATGTCGTTCGGCGAAAGGCTCTGCACCTGCGCCTGCATGATCGCGTTGTTGCGCCCGAGGTGCGGATTGCCGTTGCCCATCTGGTATTGACGCAGCGCCCAGTAGACATAGTCGGAATGCTGTCCCGCCAGCTTCGGATATTCAGGACTGACCGGCTTGTTCAGGTTGACGCCGTGACATGCCGCACAGTTGTGGCTGTCGGCCAGCACCTTGCCGTTGCCGGCGTCGGCCGCGTGCGCGAAGTTCGCTGCAACCAGCCCCATCATTACCGCCGACGCGCATGCAGCCTTGAACACCGTGTGGAGTGCCTGTTGTGGCTTAATCATGAATTCTCCTATCCCGCGAATAGTTATAGCCGGGTGACCGACGCCGATCACTTGTCGGGATTGCTTTTCGAAGAGGAATTTTGCGCCGCGTAGTAAGCAGCGATGTCGGCGATGTCCTGATCCGACAGCGTGACGGCGATGGCATGCATGGTCTCGAAGTGCCGGTCACCCTTCTTGTAGCCATGCAACGCGTTTTCGAGGTAGGCCTGATTCTGGCCGCCCAGCATGGGTACGCGGTACACCTCGGGATATGCCGTGCGATATTCGGGGATGCCGTGGCAGCCGATACACATCGCGACTTTGCTCTGGCCGGCCTTGGCGTTACCTACGACATCCGCTGCCTGCGCACTGGCCGCGAAGCCCCCAAATACCGACAGCGCAACGATCACAACGTTTTTGCCAACGAATTTATTCATAGCATGTAACCTGGCTTGAGGGGAGACGGGCGCCCGGAAAGGCAACGACCCACGCCGTTCTTCTTGTAGGGTAGCCACGCAGGCCAAAAAAATCGGGCTAATTGTACCGCGCTGTCGCGCCGAACGTCCACCGGGCGGGGCTGCGGGGGCGGCTCATCAAAGCCTTGCCGCAGGACCGGCCGTTTTACCGCGAAAGTCCCGCCAGGCAAGGTTTTTCGTCCGACTAAAGCAGCTGCCGACCGGCTTCGCCGAGCCGCGCAAAACGCCCACGCAGCGCACTCATACAGCGTTTACCCGCTGCCTGTATTCGATGCGATTCAGTGGCTCGTTCTGCAGCTCACGCGGCGCGCCTCCCGAACGCTTTGCGAATCGTGGCAATGCCAGCCGGCAGACCCACGGCAACGCCCAATTTGCCATGGATACATCCGCTTCCGCATGCCCCGGCGCGGACGACATCGCACGCCACATCGCGGGTCATACCATACGCGAGCCGGTTTCAAGGCAACAGGTCTTCTGACTTATACTGGGTTTTTTCCAAAAAAGAGCACCTCGCCATGCGTTTCGAAGGCTCATCGCAGTACGTCGCCACCGACGACCTCAAGCTCGCGGTCAACGCCGCGATGACGCTGAAGCGCCCGCTGCTGATCAAGGGCGAACCCGGCACCGGCAAGACCATGCTCGCCGAAGAAGTCGCCGCCGCGCTCGGCATGCCGCTATTGCAGTGGCATATCAAGTCGACCACCAAGGCCCAGCAGGGTCTGTACGAATACGACGCGGTGTCGCGTCTGCGCGACTCGCAACTCGGCGACGAGCGCGTCAAGGACATCCGCAACTACATCGTCAAGGGCGTGCTGTGGCAGGCGTTCGAGTCGGACGAGCAAGTCGTGCTGCTAATCGACGAGATCGACAAGGCCGACATCGAATTCCCGAACGACCTGCTGCGCGAACTCGACCGTATGGAGTTCTACGTGTACGAGACGCACGAGCTGATCCGCGCGAAAAAGCGCCCGCTCGTGATCATCACGTCGAACAACGAAAAAGAGCTGCCGGATGCGTTCCTGCGCCGCTGCTTCTTCCACTACATCAAGTTCCCCGATCCGGTGACGATGCAGCAGATCGTCGAGGTGCATTACCCCGGCATCAAGAAGGACCTGCTCGCCGCGGCCATGCAGAGCTTTTTCGAACTGCGCAACGTGGCGGGGTTGAAGAAGAAGCCGTCCACGTCGGAATTGCTCGACTGGCTCAAGCTGCTGCTCGCCGAAGACATTCCGCCCGAAGCGCTGCGCTCGTCGGATCAGAAGCAGATCATTCCGCCGCTGCACGGCGCGTTGCTGAAGAACGAGCAGGACGTGGGCCTGTTCGAGCGGCTGATTTTCATGAACCGCAATAACCGTTGAGCAGTGATTGGCCAGCGGTTCGAATCGCGTTGACCACGATTGACCGCTGACTGGCGAGACCAGTCGGCGGCAACGCAATCCAGACCGCCAGCCGGTGTGAACACAGCGCCGCTCGCCCGTCGCCGCTGTGGCAACTATCTCGCATGGGACCCAGCATGCTGATCGATTTCTTCTACTCGTTGCGCGCCGCCAAACTGCCGGTGTCGGTCAAGGAATATCTGACGCTGCTCGAAGCGCTCAAAGCGAACGTGATCGCGCCGTCGCTCGACGAGTTCTATTACCTGGCACGCATCACGCTAGTCAAGGACGAGCAGTATTTCGACAAGTTCGATCAGGCGTTCGGCGCGTATTTCAACGGCGTCGCGCAGGCGTCGGAACTTGCCTTCGACGTGCCGCTCGACTGGCTTAAAAAGAAGCTGCAACGCGATCTGTCGCCGGAAGAAAAAGCGCAGATCGAAGCGATGGGCGGCCTCGACAAGCTGATGGAACGCCTGAAGGAACTGTTCGACGAACAGAAAGAGCGTCACGAAGGCGGTAGCAAATGGATCGGCACGGGCGGCACGTCGCCGTTCGGCAACGGCGGCTATAACCCGGAAGGCGTGCGCATCGGCGGCGATGCGGGCGGCAACCGCACCGCCGTGAAAGTGTGGGAAGCCCGCGCGTATCGCGATTACGACGATCAGGTCGAAATCGGCACGCGCAACATCAAGGTCGCGCTGCGCCGTCTACGCCGTTTTGCGCGAGAAGGCGCGGCCGAAGAGCTCGATCTGCCCGACACGATCCGCAGCACCGCCGCGAACGCGGGCTGGCTCGATCTGAAGATGGTGCCGGAGCGGCACAACAAGGTGAAAGTGCTGATGCTGCTCGATGTGGGCGGCTCGATGGACGACCACATCAAGCGCACTGAAGAGCTCTTCTCGGCGGCCAAGGCCGAGTTCAAGCATCTCGAGTTTTATTATTTTCACAACTGCGTCTACGACTTCCTGTGGAAAAATAACCGCCGCCGTCACGCGGAACGGATGCCGACCTGGGACCTGCTGCACAAATTCACGCCCGACTACAAGCTGATCTTCGTCGGCGACGCGACCATGAGCCCCTATGAAGTGCTGCAACCGGGCGGCTCGGTGGAGTACAACAACGCCGAAGCGGGCGCGGTCTGGCTGCGCCGGCTCGCGGACCACTTCCCGCATTTCGCGTGGCTCAATCCCGAACCGGAAGGTTTGTGGGCGTACCGGCAGTCGGTCAGCGCAATCCGCGAAGTGCTGGGTCAGCGGATGTATCCGCTGACGCTTGCCGGGCTGGAAACCGCGATGCGCGTTCTGAGCAAATAGCCTGGGCCTCGCTTTGGATCAGGGGCTTCAGGTCAGGTTTCGCATCACGTTTGGGTCACGTTTAATTCTCGACTATAAGAAAACATCTGCATGAGTCCATCTTCATCGCCTGAGCTGTCGCCGGCGGCCACGCCGCCCAAACGCATCAATCCATTCGCCGACACGTCGCTGTCCGCCATCGTCGCGGGTTTCGTCGCGATGATGACCGGCTACACGAGTTCGCTCGTGCTGATGTTCCAGGCGGGCCAGGCCGCGCATCTGACCGATGCGCAGATTTCGTCGTGGATCTGGGCGCTGTCGATCGGCATGGCCGTGTGCACGATTGGGCTGTCGCTGCGCTTTCGCGCGCCGATCGTGATTGCCTGGTCGACGCCCGGCGCGGCGCTGCTGGTTTCATCGCTGCCGCATGTGTCATACCCGGAGGCGATCGGCGCATTTATCGTCTGCGCGGTGCTGTTGACAGTGGTCGGCCTGACCGGCTGGTTCGACACGCTGATGAAGAAAATTCCGGCGGGCATCGCGTCGGCGTTGCTGGCGGGGATTCTGTTCGAGATCGGCATCGAGATTTTCCGCGCTGCGCAGTTCCAGACCGCGCTCGTGCTGGTTATGTTCTTCACTTACCTGATCATCAAGCGGCTCGCCCCTCGCTATGCAATCGTGACGACGCTGGTGGTCGGCACGGTGGCCGCGGGTGTCCTCGGGCTGCTCGATTTCAGCCGGTTTCACGTCGCGCTGGCTCATCCGGTGTTCACTTTCCCGGCGTTTTCGGTGGCGGCCAGCGTGAGCATCGGCATTCCGCTGTTCGTGGTGGCGATGGCGTCGCAGAACGTGCCGGGCATTGCCGTGCTGCGCGCCGACGGCTACACCACGCCGTCCGCGCCGCTGATTTCGACCACCGGCATCGCGTCGCTGCTGCTCGCGCCGTTCGGCTCGCACGGCATCAATCTTGCGGCGATCACGGCGGCGATCTGCACCGGCCCGGAAGCGCACGAAAACCGCGACAAGCGCTACACCGCCGCCGTCTGGTGCGGCATTTTCTATCTGATCGCCGGGACTTTCGGCGCGACGATCGCCGCGTTGTTCGCCGCGCTGCCGAAGGCGCTGGTCGTGTCGGTCGCGGCGCTTGCGCTGTTCGGCTCGATCATGAGCGGCCTCGCCAACGCAATGCAGGACGTGAAGCAGCGCGAAGCGGCGTTGGTGACGTTCATGGTGACGGCGTCGGGGCTGACCTTGCTGTCGATCGGCTCGGCGTTCTGGGGGCTGGTGGCGGGCGTGCTGACGCAACTGGTGTTGAATGCGCGCCGCGCGTGAGCGGGCTTGCCCGCGCTAGCCGCTGTATCGCTGTATCGCCCAAAAATCCGTTTGAACGGATCGCCGAGGCCAACTGTCAATACCGGTTCAGGCGATCCGCCATAGAATAGAAGCATCCGTCAGCGTTCCCGGCCAGATTGTGGGAATGCTGCAGCGTGACCCGCGGCCGCCGTCGCTGATTCGTCCAGTCAGTCAGGCGGCGACCTCATTTCTCCTGAACCACGGCGCAAGCGCGCCCTGAAGGCTCGAACATGACAACCGCACTCGACCAACTCAAGCAATACACCACCGTCGTCGCCGATACCGGCGACTTCCAGCAGCTTGCCCAATACAAGCCGCAGGACGCGACCACCAATCCGTCGCTGATTCTCAAAGCGGTCCAGAAGGACGACTACAAGCCGCTGCTCGAAAAGACCGTCAAGGCACATTCGACGAAGCCGGTCGGCGAAATCATCGACCAGTTGCTGATCGCTTTCGGCACCGAAATCCTGAAGATCATCCCGGGCCGTGTGTCGACCGAAGTCGACGCGCGCCTGTCGTTCGACACCGAAGCGTCGATCGCCAAGGGCCGCGAACTGATCGCGCTGTACAAGGACCACGGCATCGGCCGCGAACGCGTGCTGATCAAGCTGGCGTCGACGTGGGAAGGCATCCGCGCGGCCGAAGTGCTGCAGAAGGAAGGCATCCACTGCAACATGACGCTGCTGTTCTCGCTGGCCCAGGCCGCAGCCTGCGCGGAAGCGGGCGCACAACTGATCTCGCCGTTCGTCGGCCGGATTTACGACTGGTACAAGAAGAACGCCGGCAGCGCGTGGGACGAAGCGAAAGACGGCGGCGCGAACGATCCGGGCGTCAAATCGGTGCGTCGCATTTACGCTTACTACAAGAAGTTCGGCTACAAGACCGAGGTGATGGGCGCGAGCTTCCGTACGCCCGGTCAGGTTCTGGAACTGGCTGGCTGCGATCTGCTGACCATCAGCCCGGATCTGCTGCAAAAACTGCAGGAAAGCACCGAGAAGGTGGAGCGCAAGCTGTCGCCGGAAATGTCGAATGACGCGAGCATCGAGCGCGTGCCGGTCGACGAATCGTCGTTCCGTTTCCTCGTCAATGACGAGGCGATGGCAACTGAAAAGCTGGCTGAAGGCATTCGCGCATTTGCCGCCGATGCCGTGAAGCTGGAGAAGCTGATCGACGCGCTGCGGTAAGCGCTAGCGCCGTACGCCGGTCATTCGGACTTCGCGGCTGGTAAGCGCCCGGATTTCGATAGCGCTTCGTGCTGGCGAAGATCGAAACAAGCGGCCCGGAACTGTATGGTTCCGGGCCGCTTGCCGTTTCAGGCAATGATCGGACGCTGCACAGCGCAGCAAGAACTATCTAAGTCTGCGCCAACCCGCTCGCCGTTCGCAGGCACTTGCGCCAAAGCCGTTAGTTGCCTCTGCCGCACAGTCGGTGGACGCCAGCCTCTGCCCCCGCCATCCTACGCAATAACGTCACAATCCCCACGACAACGGACGACTACAATCGTCTGCACGCCCTTCCCCGCTGCCATCAGGCGAGGAGCCCGGCGCTGCTGACCCAATAACGGGAGACGATCATGTACGTTCAGCCTTACGTGTTTTTCAACGGCCGTTGTGAAGAGGCGCTCGAGTATTACAGCGCAAAGCTCGGTGCCGAAGTGACCTTCAAGATGCGCTACAAGGACGCGCCGCCCGACGCGCAGAACCAGCGCCCCGGTCTCGAAGAAAAAATCATGCACGCGAGCGTGCAGATGGGCTCGACCAACTGGATGGCGTCCGACGGCAATTGCGATCCGAACGACAGGATGAGCGGCTTCAGCCTGGCGCTCACCGCCGACGACGCGGCATCCGCGAAAAAATATTTCGATGCGCTCGCCGACGGCGGCCAGGTCGTCATGCCGCTTCAGCCGACCTTCTGGAGCACCGGCTTCGGCATGCTCGTCGATCGCTTCGGGCTGATGTGGATGGTGTCGGAACCCGAGCGCCCTGACTCCGCGCCCGCCTAAACCTTAAGCAAAGTCCGCGAATGCCGCTCGATGTTCCAGTTCGGCTCGGTTTCCAGCAACAGCGCGCGCAGCCGGTCCACCTGCTCCGCGAGCCGCTGCCCAAGCCAGTACGGCCCCTGCAGATCGGGCGGCAGCGTCAACGCGAGATCCGCGTGATGCTGCGCGAGCGGCGACGCAGCCGGAATGCTGTAATGCGTGACGCGGCCGAAGCGCAGTGCGCGCGCCATTGCCAGCAGAATGCCACGCACCGCACGAACTTCGACGCCGCATTGCGCTGAATACGCGGCGCGCGCGGCGGCGTCGGCGTGCATCAGCGGACCGGTCGCGAGCAATTCCAGCGCGCTCAACACCGAGCGATGCAGCCGCTGGATCTCCTCCAGCTTCGACTGCGGCACGTCGATTTCCTTCGCCACCGACGGCATCAGCGAGCGCAATTGCACCAGCCGCTTGTTGATCAGCAGAAAGCGTTTGACCTGCTCTTCCTCGCTGATCGTGCCGCCGTCGATCAGCCGCGCGTAGACCGACGCGCATTCGCGCAGATTCGCCGCGAGCCCGTAGCGCCAGGAATAGGTCGCGTGCAGCGGCAGCGCGAACGAAAACGCCAGCGCGATCACGATGCCAATCAGCACGTTCAGCGTGCGCCACAGGCCGACGTCGATCAGATTGTCGCCGTGACCCGCGACGATACACATCGTGATGGCCGTCAGCAGCCCGATATAGCCCGATGACCCGATCGCGAACCACGCGCAGATCGCGGCGACGATCGACATCAGCACATAAGTGAGCGGCAGCGAGCCGATCAGATTCTGCTGCACGATCAGCACCAGCCCGATGGTCGCGCCGAGCAGCGTCCCGGCCGCGCGCTCGGCCGCTTTCTTGCGGATGTTGCCGTGATGCTGCAAGCCGCCGATCACCACCAGCAGCGTCACCGACGACCAGATGCCATGCGGAATATCGATGCCGGTCGTCGCCAGGATCGAAAACAGCATGGCGAGACCGACGCGCAGGCTGTGCAGCACCTTCGCGTGCCGATAGCGGTAATACGGCGAGGTGACCGCGCGGACCGCCCGGCTGAGCGCCGAACGGCGTGGAATCACGGTGCGGGAATCGGCAGAGGCCATGGCGGCGCGTCGGACGCGGTGAGGGACGGTTTCGCTATCGTGCCCTGGAGTGCGAGGTAAAGACAAACGCTGCGACGCCCGAGCCGTCCAGATAGACAGTTGCGATCGACACGTAAAGCAATCCGCGCGTGGACTTCCATATCGACAAAAACAAACGCCCGCACGCTTTCGCGTGCGGGCGTTGTGTCGCGTTGTATCTTCAGCGCGCCATGATCAAACAGGGCAACGCAAACAGCTGGCCAAACAGAATCGGCTCAGACGATAAAGATCAGCCCTCGACCACGTCCAGATAATCCTCCGGACGCGTGCGATCTTCGGCGCGCTTCATGCCGAATGCGCGCACCAGCAGGCTCACCACGACCGACACCACCAGGTTCACGATCAGCGACCACACCGCCGCATAGCCCGGAATCGCCATGCCGAACAGGTGAATCGTGAAGATCGAGCTGGCCAGCTTCAGCGAAATCGCCATCCACGTGCCGGTGGCAATGCCGACCGCCCAGCCGATCAGCAGGCCGCGATAGTCGAGCACGCGCGTGAACAGACCGAGCACGATGGCCGGCAGCGTCTGGATGATCCAGATGCCGCCGAGCAGTTGCAACTGGATCGCGTACGTCAGCGGCAGACCGAGAATGAACGCGACCGCGCCGACCTTGACGATCAGCGACACCAGCTTCGCGACATTGGTCTCCTGCTCGTGCGTCATGTTGCGGTTGATGAACTCCTTGTGCACGTTGCGCGTGTACAGGTTTGCGGCCGCAATCGACATGATCGCCGCCGGCACCAGCGCGCCGATCCCGATTGCTGCGAACGCGACGCCGACGAACCACGACGGGAAGAAGTGCAGGAACAGCGCGGGCACCGCGAAGTTCGGGCCGAACGCCTTGAAGTACGGCGCGAATTCCGGCATGTCCTTCACGCCCGACGCGAGCGCCATGAAGCCGAGCAGCGCGAGCAGGCCAAGCACCAGCGAGTACGCCGGCAGCATCGCCATATTGCGGCGGATCGTGTTACCCGATTTCGACGACAGCACCGCCGTGATCGAATGCGGATACAGGAACAGCGCGAGCGCCGAGCCGACCGCCAGCGTCGCGTACGCGCTATAGCCGTTCAGGCTGGACACATCCGGCGACTTCAGCAGCAGTTTGGCCGGCGGCACGACGCCGAAAATGTGACCGAAGCCGCCCAGCTGCGGCGGAATCACGATGATCGCCGCGAAGATCGTCACGTAGATCAGGATGTCCTTGACCACCGCGATCATCGCCGGTGCGCGCAGGCCCGATGTGTACGTGTACGCCGCGAGAATCGCGAACGCGATGATCAGCGGCAGATCGCCGACGAAGCCCGTGGTGTCGAAACCCAGCGCGCCGATCACCACTTCGATCCCGACCAGTTGCAACGCGATATACGGCATGGTCGCGACGATGCCGGTCAGCGCGATCGCCAGAGCGAGCATGCGGCTGCCATAGCGTGCCGACACGAAGTCCGCCGATGTCACGTAGCCATGACGTTTCGCAATACTCCACAGTTTCGGGAACACGACGAACGCGAACGGATAGATCAGGATCGTGTACGGCAGCGCGAAGAAACCGGTTGCGCCCGCGCCGAACACCAGCGCCGGCACGGCAATAAACGTATACGCCGTGTACAGGTCGCCGCCCAGCAGGAACCACGTGACGATCGTGCCGAAGCGGCGGCCGCCCAGACCCCACTCTTCCAGATGCGCGAGGTCGCCGCGCCGCCAGTGGGCCGCGACGAAACCGAGAATCGTGACGCCGATAAAAAAGAGGACGAAGACAAAGGTTGCGGTGGCGTTCATTATCGTGCGCCTCCCTGCGTGCGGCCGTCGGTACGGGAACGCGTCTTGGTCTTGAAGTACACGAGCGCCGTGATCACGGCGCTGATCAGCACCCACAGAAGCTGGTACCAGTAGAAGAACGGGAAGTCGAACAGTTGCGGTTCGATCCTGTTGTACGACGGCACCCAGATCATCGCAATCCAGGGCAACAGCAGCAGCCACAGCCAGTGCTTGCTGGCCTTGTTGGCGTCGGCGTCGTGAGCCATGACGTCTCCTCTTCGTATTATTGAAATGTCGGCCCGTGTTCGACGGGAGGTGGATCCCACACTGAGGGCCGCCCCGCGGGTGCCACGGGCGCCCCGAAAGCTTCGAAAGAGTATAGGAGTCGCAAATGCGCGGTCAAGCAGGGACGACCCTTGGCGAAACCGTGCTTTTGACAAGGCTCGTTGACGGTTGAAGGCGGGGAATTCGATGCGCGGGAAGCTCGCCTGGAAGGCGTCGCGCGGATACGGCGGAGGGTGGTGCAAAGCGGCGAGGTGCCTGCCGGACAGCCCGTTGCAGGCTGCCCGGCAGTGCCGGAGATCATGGAATCAGACGATCAGACATTCAGACGGAGAACGACTCGCCGTTCTGCCCCGTCGATTCCTGCAGACCCTTGATCCACTTGCGCGCCGGCAGGCCGAGTTCCGCTTCAATCAGCTTCGCGCGCGTTTGCAGGGCGCTGAACGGCACGTCGAGCGCCGGTCCCGAGAACGCAATCGCGATGCGGTTGCCGTCGTGCACTTCCGGCAGCGCGACCACGCGGCCGTCGAACGCTTCGTTCAGACGCTTCATGTTGCGCACGAAGCTCGGGTGATCGCCGAACAGATTCACCGTCACCACGCCCGCATCGGTCAGACATGCGCGCACCGCGCGGTAGAAGCCGACGCTGTCGAGCACCGGGCCGCGCGCGGTCGCGTCATAGACGTCGATCTGCAACGCGCCGATCGTGCCGTGATTCGCGCGGTCGTTGACGAAGTCCCATGCATCGATTTCGTGCACGGTCAGACGGGCGTCGTCCTGCGGCAGGCCGAACATCGCGTGAGCAGCGATCACCACGGCCGGATTCACTTCGACCGCCTCGACCTTTGCATCCGGCAGGAACCGGTACGCGAACTTGGTCAGCGCCGCCGCACCCAGACCGAGCTGGACGATGCGCTTCGGCGTTTCGATGAACAGCAGCCAGGCCATCATCTGCTGCGCGTATTCGAGTTCGATGTGATCGGGCTTGCGCAAACGCATCGCCCCTTGTACCCATTCCGTGCCGAAATGCAGGAAACGCACGCCGCCCTCTTCCGAGAACGTCACCGGCGCAAAACGCGGCTTGCGCGGCGTTTCGATTTGCGGCGCGTCTTGCAGATCGTCGTCGTGCAACGCGCGTTTGCTGTTGCGCGCCGGTTTCTGCGCAGCCTTTTGCACGGATTTAGCGGTTTTCTGTTTTCCGCCGACGCTGTCCGCGTCGCGGCTACGGAAGGCACGCGCCTCGGCCGAAGCGCGTTTGATCAAGTTCGTCATGTGAGGATGTCGCGTTGGAAACGCAATTTTTGGTCGAACGAGAGCATAGCATTCGACGGGGGCGGGGCTGGGTTTTGAGGTGGAGGTGGAGCAGTCGAACGCGTCGGCTTTGACGTTCCGGTACGTGCGGTCATTCGTTCCGACTGAAGTACAGGTTGACGGCGAGAGATTCGCCATAAGTCCTTTCCTCGCAAGATCCGCTTAGAACAGACGCGCCGTCACTCTCACTCGATGATGCCCCGCCACAGCACCAGCTTCTGCTCAAACGAAAGCATCGCATTTGCCGGACTCGACGAAGGCAGCACCAGCGTGTCGTAACCCGCCGCGCCGATCACGGGCGCAAAGCGCCCCGCTGTCTTGCCGTTGAAGCAAACCTTCGTGAGCTTCGGAGCGTGCGCGCGAAGCGACGCGAAATCGTTGGGACTTGCGTTGCGGATCGCGGCATCGAGGCTACCTTCGCGCTCACACGCGGCAAGCACATCCCACACGCCGATGCCGTGAGCCAGCACGCGCCGCAAGCGCTCCTCGTACGCAAGTTCGACGAGTTGCGGTTCGCCCAGCACTGTTCCTAGCAGGCGCCAGAACTGATTTCGCGGATGCGCGTAGTACTGCGTCGCCGCCAATGAAGCTTCACCGGGGAAGCTGCCTAGAATCAGCGTATGTGTATCTGCGGCGACGACGGGAGGAAAGCCACGCAACATCAGCGGCCTCGCCCGTCGGAACTGCGCGGCGCGGAATGCGCACGCGAAGCCGTGTGCTCAAGCGACCGACCGTGTTCGCGCACCCGTGGATGCACTGCGTGCGCCGGCGAAGCAGCACCTTCGTGCGAGCGCCCCAGCTCACTTGACACGGCCAGATGCGCCCACAGCGCCGGCAACATGCATTCGGTCACCATCAACAGTGCGCGGCGTCGTTCGAAAACCGAGCGGCGCGCAAGCAACACCTGCGGCGACACGTCGCCAATTTCACACGCAGCCAACCGATATAACGGATGCCGCGCAGTTACCTTGCGGCTCACCAGAGCCGAACGCGCGACGCTGCTGTCGCTATACAGAAGCTCGGCGAGCGGACGCGTGCGCAAGCGCCGCGTAGCCTGCCAAACGCCAACGCTCGCCGCATGCGGCGTCACGCTATGAGCGGCGACGAAAGGCACACCATTGACCGACAACACCACTTCGCGCACCCACACAGGCGCGCGCGGCGTAATGCCGAGTGCGGCGCATTCGTCGGCCCATGGGAGCGCCACACATTCGCGTGTGACACGCACGGCGACCGGGCCTAACGCGCGCAAATGCGCGGTTAGTGAGCCGCCGCGAGTCAGCCAGTCTTTCTGGGCGGCACTCAGGCCGGGTAAGGGCGCAACGCGCCAGTGGGCGTCGGCGGCATCGAAACGGATAGACATGGTATCGGATTATAGCGGCGCGATTCCCTGTGGAATTTCCGCCTGCGTCATCGGCTGCTCCGAACCTTCCAGCACGTCTTCCGGGCAGCATTTTCAACCGGGGAGGTATGCGCAAATTACACGCGTTAGCCCTCCGCAATCCGTACGCCATTTTCAGATATCGCTGATTCCCCGCTCCGCCCGGCCCACGATAAAACCGTCGTGCTTGACCAATCCGGCGGATCGCCCGCAATCGAGTGGCTCGCCACGTGATCGAATAAAAGGAGAAAAAACATGAGAACAGTCCTGAGCGTAACGGCGTGCGCCTTATCGGCCGTATTGATGGCCGGATGCGCGGCCCCGCTGAATCGCGATACCGAGACCTCGCTGAACAAGGCGGTGGGTATCGAAGTGGCGTCTGTCGCGGAAGGTGTCGCGGTCAAGCTGCCCGAATCCGCGTTGTTCGAGTTCAACCAGTCCGATCTGCGTGGCGACGCAACGGCGGTCGTGAATCGCTCGGCGGTGCTGCTACAGCGTAGCCGCAAGCCGATCGTCGTCGAGGGCTATACCGACAACGTCGGCACGCTCGAATACAACCAGCAACTGTCCGAAGCGCGCGCGACCTCGGTGGGTTATGCGCTCGTAGAGCGAGGCGTGGCGATCGACCGGGTACGAACCAAAGGTAACGCGTACAACAACCCGGTCGCCAGCAACGATACGCCCGAAGGACGCGCGTTGAACCGTCGCACGGAGATCATCGTGCGCGGTGAATCGGTGGATACATTGATGGGCAAAAAGTAACTCACAAGCCGTTCGCGGCGCAATCTGAAACGCGTGGCGAGAGGTCCATTTTTGATAAATTTTATTTAGCTAACCATACTTAATTCAAGTAACTGAGAGCAGCACTTAATCACCAAACATTTCGACAACACAACTTTGGAGCCCAGCTTGAATATAAATAATCTGCCAGAAACCTCTGATCATCTTGCTCATCTCGCTGCCATTGTTCTACTGCGTACAGACGCTTCGCGTGAAGAAAAAGAATTGGCTGGGTCTGCGTTAGCGCAACATCACACGTCGAGGCAGACCAGCAAGGTAATCGGCAGTCTCGCGGCGAAAATACTGGCGGACAAAAACGCTTGCTACGAGGCAAAGGAACTCGCCGGCTGCGTGCTTTCGCAAGTTCGCCATGTTCAGGGGCAAGCGTCTGCCGCACGCTGAGTAATGTCGGCTTCTGCGCTGGCTTGAGTCTCGCCAGGCAAAAGTCAGCCAGAAGCCAGGAGTCAGGCCAAAAAAAATGCGCTGCCGAAGCAGCGCATTTTTTATCGCAAGCAACAGGCGTCACTACCGCGACGCCCACTCTCACTCAAACACTCAGATACTCAACCCGCACGCGCCAGCAACAACGCGTTCGTGCGCTTCACGAAGCTCGCCGGATCTTCCAGCGCGCCGCCTTCGGCAAGCAAAGCCTGATCGAACAGCAGGTGACACCAGTCGTCGAAGTTCGCGCTATCCGTGTGCAAGCCCTTCAACAGCGCGTGTTCCGGATTCACTTCGAGAATCGGGTGGGCCGACGGCGCCTGCTGACCCGCAGCCTTCAGCATGCGCTGCAGGTAGCCGCTCATTTCGTTGTCGTCGGCGACGAGACACGACGGCGAATCGGTCAGACGGAACGTGAGACGCACGTCCTTGGCCTTGTCCTTCAGCGCTTCCTTCATCTTTTCGACGAGCGGCTTGAACTCTTCACCGACCTTTTCCTGCGCCTGCTTTTCCTCGTCGTTCAATGCGCCGAGATCGAGGTCGCCGCGCGCCACGCTTTGCAGCGGCTTGCCGTCGAATTCGTTCAGGAACGACAGCATCCACTCGTCGACGCGATCGGTCAGCAGCAGCACTTCCACGCCCTTCTTGCGGAACACTTCGAGATGCGGGCTGTGGGTCGCGGCCTGCCATGTGTCGGCGGTGACGTAGTAGATTTTCGACTGCTCGGGCTTCATCCGCGCGACGTAGTCGGCCAGCGACACGCTCTGCTCCGGCGTTTCCGTATGCGTCGACGCAAAGCGCACCAGCTTCGCGATCCGCTCGCGATTGGCGTGATCTTCGCCGATGCCTTCCTTCAGCACCTGGCCGAATTCCGTCCAGAAACCGGCGTACTTCGCCTTGTCGGCATCGTTATCCGAGTTCGCCAGTTCCTCCAGCATCGACAGCGAACGCTTGGTCACGCCTTCGCGAATCGCCTTGACGTCGCGGCTTTCCTGCAAAATTTCGCGCGATACGTTCAGCGGCAGATCGCTCGAATCGACCACGCCCTTCACGAAACGCAGGTACGTGGGCAGCAATTGCTCGGCGTCGTCCATGATGAACACACGCTTCACGTACAGCTTCAGGCCGCCGCGATGATCGCGGTTCCACAAGTCGAACGGAGCGTGAGTCGGCACGTACAGCAGTTGCGTGTACTCGCTGCGGCCTTCGACGCGGTTATGCGTCCACGTGAGCGGGTCCTGATGATCGTGTGCGAGATGCTGATAGAACTGCTTGTACTGTTCTTCGGTGATGTCGTTCTTCGAACGGGTCCACAGCGCGCTGGCCTGGTTGACGGTCTCGTCTTCGTCCTTCGTGACCATCTCGCTCTTTTCCGCGTCCCACTCTTCCTTTTGCATCAGGATCGGCAATGCGACGTGGTCCGAGTACTTCTGAATAATCGACTTCAGCCGATGCGACGACAGCAGTTCATCCTCATCCGCGCGCAAGTGCAGCGTGATGGTCGTACCGCGCGCGGCGCGCTCGATCTGCTCGACCGCGAAGTCGCCCTCACCCGCGCTTTCCCAGCGCACGCCTTCCGAGGCCGGCAAACCGGCACGGCGCGTTTCGACGGTGATCTTGTCGGCGACGATAAAGCCCGAATAGAAGCCCACGCCGAACTGGCCGATCAGCGCTGCGTCTTTCTGCTGGTCGCCGGAGAGCTTGCCGAAGAACTCCTTGGTGCCCGAGCGCGCGATCGTGCCGAGGTTCGCGATCGCTTCGTCTCGGCTCATGCCGATGCCGTTGTCGTCGAGCGTGATGGTGCGCGCGGCCTTGTCGTACGACACGCGAATCCGCAGATTCGGATCATTCTCGTACAGCGCGCTATTTTCGATCGCTTCGAAACGCAGCTTGTCGGCCGCGTCGGAGGCGTTGGAAATCAGCTCACGCAGGAAAATTTCCTTGTTGCTGTACAGCGAATGGATCATCAGTTGCAGAAGTTGCTTAACTTCTGCCTGAAAGCTCATGGTTTCTTGTGCCATGGTCGGACTTCCTCTCTGTTGCAAATAGGGTTCAGGTCAGGCGTGGTGTTCAGGCGCCGTTCGATGCTGGCTGTCCGCACGCGATTGCGCAACCGCGCATGCCGGACAGCGGCGGCCGGACTGCCCCGCCGCCGGCTGGCCGGCCGCTAAAGCACGCGGGGCCGCCGGATTGTTCGCCTAACTGGGGACAATCCAACACGTTTTCAAGAGGCGCGACGGATGACGTTGTCGATATAGCGGCTCAGAAACGCCGCCAGTTCAGGGTCGCCGCAGTTTGCGATGTTGAAGCGCATCCACGTGGTCGGCGATTGTTGCGGCGAGAACAGGCTGCCGGGCGTCAGCAGGAAGCCGGCTTCGTGCCCGGCTGCCGCCAGTGCGCCAGCGTCGACGCCGGTATCGGCCCACAAAAACATGCCGGCTGTCGGCGTCATGAAGAGCTTCATGCCGGTCTTTTCCAGCATGCGGATCGATTTTTCCCGCACGCTGTCGAGCCGTGCGCGCACCCGCTCCACATGCCGCCGGTAATGCCCTTCGGTCAGGATCTTGTACAGCACGCGCTCGTTGAGTTCCGGGCTCGTCATGCCGACCAGCATCTTCTGATTGCTGACCTCGGTGGCCACCTCGGGCGCGGCCGCGATGAAGCCGACCCGCAGGTTCGGCGCGAGTGTCTTTGAAAAGCTGCCGAGGTAAATCACGCGCTTGAGCTGGTCGAGACTTGCGAGGCGCGTGCCGGGTGCGCTGGGCGGACAAAGGTCGCCATAAATATCGTCCTCGACAACAATGAAGTCGTACGCCTCGGCAAGGCGCAGGATACGAAACGCCTGAGCCGCCGTCAGCGAGGTGCCGGTCGGGTTCTGCAGCACCGAATTGATCACCAGCATTTTCGGCCGCCACGTCTGCACCAGCGATTCGAGCGCGTCGAGGTCCGGGCCGTCGGGCGTGTACGGCATGCCGACCAGCCGCGCGCCTTGCGACGCGAAACGGCCGAACATCTGGAACCACGCCGGATCGCCGACGATCACCGCGTCGCCCGATTTCACGTAAATGCGCGAGATCAGATCGATGGCCTGCGTGATGCCGGACACCATCACGATCTGATCGGGCGATGCGCCGATTTCCAGTTCTTCGAGCCGCGTCTGCAATTGCTGGCGCAGCGGCAAAAAGCCTTGCGGCGTGCCGATGCCGAGCATCTGCGCGCCGCTTTGCCGTCCCAGCGTGCGCAGCGCGTTGGTGATCAGATCGCCATCGAGCCAGCGCGGCGGCAGATAACCCAGCCCCGGACTGCGCTCGGGACGCGCGCCGGTGTACAGCATGTTGCGCAGCAGCCAGACGACGTCGATCGTGGTCGGCGCGGGCGCCGCCTCGGGCGCGCGCGGGATTTCCGTCACCGGCGAGCCGCCCAGCCGCTCGCGCACATAAAACCCGGAACCGCGCCGCGACTCCAGATAGCCTTGCGCGACCAGCCGCTCATACGCCTCGACCACCGTGAAACGCGACACGTGCTTGTCGAGCGCGAGCTTGCGGATCGACGGCATGCGCATGCCGGGGCGGAACACGCGCTCCTCGATACGGCGGCGCGCCCACTGGACGAGTTGCTCGACCAGCGTCATCGAGGTGGTGTCGTGCGGAACCGGAATCTGGGCAAGCGAGACGGACATGGCGTGACTCCAACTGTACCGAATAGTATCGAATCGATTGTACCGTTACTGTGCAGGTCCGCGCCGCTACATTTGAGACAACAGAGGATGGCAATGCAGCGGAAATGCCGGCCGGACAATGGTTTGGGCTCCCGCGAACGATCCGGCAAACCCGGATCAATGCCATCCGCATGGCCCGCCGATCCGGCAAACGGTTATGCTTACGGCCCCGGCAGCGCTGCCGCTACATCTGGCGCGCACCGGATTTCCGCAGAAAACCGTTTCCTCGCTCAGTCATGACCGCTCATCTGCTTCGCCTCGATCACCTCGTGGTTTCCGCCCGCACTCTCGATGAGGGCACGCAGTACGTCGCCGATACGCTTGGCGTCGCACCGGCGGGCGGTGGCTCGCATCCGCTGATGCGCACCTACAACCGCCTGCTGAATCTGTGGGGCGGCGTGTATCTGGAAGTGATCGCGATCGATCCGGAGGCTTCGTCGTCAAATGGCGCGGCAAGTGGCGCGACTAAGGCGGACCAACCCCGTCCCCGCCTGTTCGCGCTGGACGACCCGGCAACGCACGCCAGGCTGGAACGAGGACCGTACCTGTCGCATTGGGTCGCGCGGGTCGAGCGGCCGAAGCAGCTGACGACGTGGCAAACGCAGTATCCGCAGCGCATTGCGCCGGTCGTGCCGATGACGCGCGGCGATTTCACCTGGGGCCTATCGGTCCCCGACGACGGCGCTTTCCCCGCGTGGCAAGGCGCCGGCGACGGAATCCTGCCTTCGCTGATCCAGTGGGACTCGCTGCGGCATCCGTCGACGGCATTGCCGGAAACGGGCATTGCGCTGAAAGCATTGAAAGGCTCGCATCCGCAAGCCGACCTGATCGGGATGCAACTCGAGTGGCTCGGCGCCGCTCACCTGCTCGATTTGCAGCCCACCGACGGCGCTCCAGCGCTCGTCGCCGAATTCGAAACACCCGAAGGTCTACGGACCCTCAAATAAGACAGCGCGCGCGGGTCGTCAACTCGCGCGATAATTGCAGTTTTGACCGGTTCCAGAGATACCAGCAGAGGAGAGCATGGACCAAAGCGACTTGAAAGCCCCCACGTGGCAATTTTCCGAACGCGCACGCAAACTCACCAGCTCCGCGATTCGCGAGATTCTGAAGGTCACGGAACGGCCCGAAGTCATTTCGTTCGCGGGCGGCCTGCCCTCACCGGCCACCTTCCCCGCTGAACGCATGCGCGAAGCCGCCGACCGCATCCTGCGCGACACGCCCGCCGCAGCGCTGCAATACAGCGCAACCGAAGGCTATGCGCCGCTGCGCGAGTGGATTGCGCAGCGCTATTCGGTCAATGGTGCGCAGATTCGCCCGACCCAGGTGCTGATCACCACCGGTTCGCAACAGGCGCTCGACCTGCTCGGCAAGGTGCTGGTCAACCCGGACAGCCCGGTGCTGGTCGAAACGCCGACCTACCTCGGCGCGCTGCAATCGTTCTCGATGTACGAGCCGAAGTACGTGCAGGTGGCCACCGACGAACAAGGTCTGATCCCGTCGGCATTGACGCCCGAACTGACCGCCGACGCGCGCCTCCTGTACTCGCAGCCGAACTTCCAGAATCCGACCGGCCGCCGTCTGCCGCTCGAACGCCGCATGGCGCTCGCCGAATTCGCGAAGACCGCACCGTTCCCGGTGATCGAAGACGATCCGTACGGCGCGCTCGACTACGCGGGCGAACCGCTGCCGACGATGCTGTCGATGGCGCCGGATCATATCGTCTACCTCGGCTCGTTCTCGAAGGTGCTCGCGCCCGGCTTGCGCGTGGGCTTCATCATCGCGCCGGAAGAATTGATCTTCAAACTCGTGCAGGCCAAGCAGGCCACCGATCTGCACACGCCGAGCTTCACGCAGCGCATCGTGCACGAAGTGATCAAGGACGGCTTCCTCGACACGCACGTGCCGACCATCCGCGAGTTGTACCGCGATCAATGCCAGGCAATGCTGGCGTCGCTCGAACGCTATATGCCCGAAGGCGTGAGCTGGAACCGGCCGGAAGGCGGCATGTTCATCTGGGTCACGCTGCCCGCGCAGATCGACACCATGAAGCTGCTCGAAGAAGCCGTCGCGCAGAATGTCGCGTTCGTGCCGGGCGCGCCTTTCTTCGCCGATAAAGCGCAGAACAACACGCTGCGCCTGTCGTTCGTCACGGTGCCCCCGGCGAAGATCGACGAAGGCGTGTCGCGTATCGCCGCGCTGATCCGCGCGAAGGTTTAAGCGTGTTTTTACACGCTTAAGCATCGCCCTTCGCCCGAACGAAACCGAACGAACCCTTTACCGATCAAGGACGCAACATGGCTAACACGAACGTTTACGACAAGCTCAAGGAACTGGGCATCGAACTGCCCGTCGCCGGTGCGCCGGCAGCCGCGTATGTGATGAGCGCGCAAAGCGGCAACACGGTGTACCTGTCGGGCCACATCGCGAAGAAAGACGGCAAGGTCTGGGCCGGCAAGCTCGGCGCCACGCTGACTACCGAAGAAGGCAAAGTCGCGGCACGCTCCATCGCCATCGACCTGCTCGCCACGCTGCACGCGCATGTGGGCGACCTGAACCGCGTCACGCGCATCGTCAAGCTGATGAGCCTCGTCAACTCGACACCGGACTTCACCGAGCAGCATCTGGTCACCAACGGCGCGTCCGAACTGGTTGCCGATGTGTTCGGCGAGCAAGGCAAGCACGCTCGCTCGGCATTCGGCGTCGCGCAGATTCCGCTCGGCGCGTGCGTCGAAATTGAGATGATCGCGGAAGTCGCTTAAATCGAGTCAGAAACGGGATCAGAAGTTCGCCTAATGAAAGCCACGAAGGCAATGCGGCCAGCATAAGCTGACGGCTTGCCCGGCAATCCTTCAGAACGCGTCGCGTGGTGTCAGTCACCCGCGACGCGTTTTGCTTTTGTGACGAGGTGGTCTGTTCACGTCCCAGCAGATAGAATCCGCGAATCTATTCACCGTCTGATTCGCTGGACCGCGCCATGCCCGCCCACATCGTTCGCTTCAAACAGGTCGACGTGTTCACGTCGGTGCCCTTCAAGGGCAATCCGCTCGCCGTCGTATTCGACGCCGACTCGCTCGATGCCGAACAGATGCAAGCCATCGCGCATTGGACCAATTTGTCCGAGACGACCTTTCTGTTGAAGCCGACCGATCCGGCCGCCGACTATCGCGTACGCATTTTCACGACGCACGGTGAATTGCCTTTCGCGGGTCATCCGACGCTGGGTACAGCGCATGCGTTGCTCGAAAGCGGGTATCAGCCGAAGCAGGCAGGCAAGCTGGTCCAGCAATGCGCGAAAGGTCTCATTGAACTGGAAGCGCTCACCGATTCCGCCGATGCCGCGAATCACGCATGGGCCTTCGCCGCGCCGCCTGCGCGAGTCACGCCGTTGGCCGAAGAACGTTACGCGGCGCTGTCTAAGGCTTTACGTAGCGACGCAATCGATTTCAGCGCGCCCCCCTGCGCGGTCGACAATGGTGCACCGTGGCTCGTCGTGCGCGTCAATTCCGCGCGCGATTGCCTCGCACTCGACCCCGATTCCGCGGCGCTCGCCGACATCGTTCACTCCGTCGACACCCACGGGCTCGCCGTCTACGGCCCGCACGACGCCGACGGCCCCGCGACTTTCGAAGTGCGTTGCCTGATGGCGGGGGGCGGTTTCGGTATTGGTGAAGACCCCGTTACCGGCAGTGCCAATGCTGCGCTCGCCGGCCTTCTGAGCATGCAACAGCGACGCCCCGGCACGCACTACACCGCGCGTCAGGGAACGGCACTCGGACGCGCAGGCCAGGTTTCCGTGCATTACGACGACGCACGCGACAAGACGTGGATCGGCGGCGCGTCGGTGACGATTGTCGACGGCACGATACGGCTGCCGTAAGCGAGACAGCCTGAATCGTATCGGCCCGTGTTTCAACATTGCGTTTTAACAATTGACGATTGATGCGTCGCGCATTGCAAGAGACCCGCGACAGACCTGGCACCCCTTAACACTGAACCGATGAAACACTTGAAACGACTGTCGGGTTTGCCGCATCAAGACCTGTCGCGCTGTTGTGAACCCAGCCGAACGGGATGGTTTGTTGCGCCCGCGTATACCCGATGCGCGGACGCTTCCTTAATCCAGCGTCATTAAGTAAGATCGAAACGTACCCTATGACCTATGGACGGTCAGCCACGGCGCCACTCCTCCTGCTCAGCAGTTCCGGCACCCCGGTCACGATGCAGCCATCCATGAAACCAGCGCAGTCGTTGCTAGCGCGTTTGCAACCGGCCGGCACCCAGGCACGGGCCTCCCGATGAGTCAATCACGCTTCTCCGAGCAGCGCGAAGCCAAACCTCGCCGCGATCCGGCCGTATCGCGCAGACGGGCTTTGCTTGTCATTCCCGCGCTCGGCGTACTGGTCCTGATCCTGCTTTGGACCGTGATCTTCGCGCGTCTGTCGGTCGAAAAAGAAGCCACTTATCGTGAAGCAATGGCGTCTTCTGCCATTCTTTCTGCGGCGCTGGAGCAGCACACGATCAAGGCGATTCACCAGGTCGACCAGATCACCCGCTTCGTCAAATACGAGTTCGAGAAAACGCCGGATCATTTCGATCTCGCGAGCACGGTCGAAAAAGGCGTCGTGCAAAGCGAGACGCTGGTGCAGGTATCGCTGATCGACGAACACGGCACGCTGATCTCCAACACGACCGATCTCAATCCGAAACATATCGACCTGTCCGACCGCGAGCACTTCAAGGTCCACGAACACGAGAACGACGATCAGCTATATATCAGCAAGCCCGTGCTCGGCCGCATTTCCGGCCACTGGACCTTGCAGATGACGCGTCGTCTGAATCACCCGGACGGCTCGTTCGCGGGCGTCGTGGTGGTGTCCGAAGACCCCAGCTATTTCACCAGCGACTTCTACAACAACGCGGCGATCGGCCATGACGGCGTCATCGCGGTGATCTCGGACAACGGCACCGTGCTCGCGCGGCGCACCGGCGGCGCCGAAAGCGCGAACGGCGTGTTCACGGCGAGCGGCACCTATCCGACCTCGGAACACGTGTCGGGCACCTACGTCGATTCGATCGACAACGTCACGCGCATCGTGTCGTACCGGCATATCGACGGTTATCCGCTCGGCGTGCTGGTGGGTCTTTCGCAAGCCGAAGAATTCGCCGACTACAACCACACGCGCGACGTCTATCTGCTGATGGCGGGTTTCATCTCACTCGCCATGCTGAGCTTCTTCGCGGTCGCCACGGGTTTGATCGGCAAGCTGCTCGGCCGCGAGCGCGAGATGACGCACCTGGTCGAATACGATCTGCTCACGGGCTTGCGCAACCGTTACGCGACGCTGCAAACGCTGCGGCACGACGTGGCGCAACCGGCCAACCTGGGCCGCCTCGCGATCCTCTTCATCGACCTCGACAACTTCAAGACCGTCAACGACACGCTCGGCCACAACGCCGGTGACATCGTGCTGCAAATGACCGCGTCCCGGCTCGCCAGCGCGGTCGGCGAGCAAGGCGCGTTGAGTCGCATCGGCGGCGACGAGTTCGTCGTCGTGATCAAAGGCGACGACGTCGAGAAGCGCGCGGTCACGCTGGCCGAAGCGGCGGCGGAAGCCTTCGCCACCGCATTCGAAGTACGCGGCAGTTCGTTCGTGCTGCATGCGAGTATCGGCATCGCGCTCTACTCGGTCGCGAACGAAAGCGAAATCGACCTGCTGAAAAAGGCCGACCTCGCGATGTACAGCGCGAAAGACGCCGGCAAGAACTGCTACCAGTTCTATTCACCGCAACTGTCGCACCGAGCGGATCATCTGATGCGCTGGGAGCAGCAGTTGCGTGTCGCGCTCAACGAAGGGCAACTGTTTCTCGCGTATCAACCGAAGATCGATTTGACGCGTCGTTGCATTACCGGCTTCGAAGCGCTGGCCAGATGGAATCATCCGCAACACGGGTTAATTCCGGCGAACGAGTTCATTCCGGTTGCCGAATCGACCGGGCTGATCGTGCCGATCGGCGACTTCGTGATCGAGACCGCGTGTCAGCAACTTGCGCTGTGGCAGCAGCAGGGCTACGACACGCTGTCGCTGGCGGTGAATATTTCGGCGGTGCAGTTCTGGCGCGGCGACCTGTATTCGACCGTGTCGCGCGCCATCGAGGAAACCGGCATCTCCGCGCGCCGCCTGGAACTCGAAATCACCGAGACGGCGATGATGGAATACCCGGAACTCGTCTCCGAGAAAATCTTCGCGCTGAAACGCCTCGGCGTGCGAATCGCGCTCGACGATTTTGGCACCGGCTATTCATCGCTGTCCTATCTGAACCGCTTTTCGGTCGATACGCTGAAGGTGGACCGTTCGTTCGTCCAGGCGATTCCCGGCGACCGCAGCGTCTGCGTGATGGTGACGGCAATCGTCAATCTGGCGCGCTCGCTCGGGCTCACGGTGGTGGTCGAAGGCACCGAGACCGAAGAGCAGATTGCGTGGCTCGCCGCGCTCGGCCATATCGAGGCGCAAGGTTTCCTTTTCTCTCGTCCGGTCCCGGTCGAGGCGATTCCGGCACTGCTCGAACGCTTCGGTGTATGCGGGATGACTGGCCAGTCGGCCGCCCAGGAAACCGACAATACGAGCAGCGTATCCAGCACCAATAGCTGAGCACCCAGCCTCTCTTTTCGGTCATTTTCGTTCTGTACCGCTGCGTCATAAAACCGGCTACATTCACGCTGTAAGGTTGACAGCGTGATGCCGGCCGCCAGCGATGCGACCATCTTGCGTCACACGACGATGATCCCAAAGGGCGGGCCGCCCGCGTGCCGGGCTCCCGTGACGCCATGCAGACGATCACGAGCCAGGATGCCGCGAAACGAGGTGAACGGGAGCCGCTATGGACGCTATTTCGCGTCGTGCTCGGTTTGTCCGCGTTGTCGTGGGGCGGCCTTGCGCTGATGGCGCAACTCGAACACCACTATGTCGAACGCGAGGGACGCCTGTCGCGCGTCGTGTTCTCGGATCTGATCGCGCTTGCATGGATGGTGCCCGGCCCGGTCGGATGCAACGTCGCCGTGCAGCTCGGGCACGCGCTGCGCGGACGCGCCGGCGCGTGGGTCGCGGGCATTGCGAGCGTGCTGCCCTTTTTCACGTTGATGACGCTGTTCGCGATCTTCTACCGCACGCCGCTCGTGCGCGCCGCCGCGTCGCAAACATTGCTCAATCACTTCAGTGTCGTACTGGCCACGTTGATTGCCGTCACCTGGTACAAGCAGACGCGCACGCTGGTGCGCGGCAAACTCGAATGGCTCGCCGCGCTGCTCGGTTGCGTGGCGCTTTTCTATGCGCGCAGTCCGGCCGCTTATGTCGCGATGCTCGGCGCGGCATTCGGCGCGGGCTGGGTGGTCAGTCCGATTCGCCATGCACGCCTTGTCGTGTCGCTCAAACGCGGCGACTGGCAGATGCTCGCGGCGCTGTGCATGTTGTTGATAGTGTTCGCGCTGCCGCTGCCGCATCGCTATGACCTCGCGTTGCTGTGGCCGCGTCTCGCGGGAGCCGGCATGACATTGTTCGGCGGCGGATTTTCAGCGCTGCCGGTGCTGAAGACGCTATTCGTCACGCCGGCAATCGGCGTATCGGATAACGACTTCACGCTGGCGTTTTCGCTGTCGCCGTTATCGCCGGGACCGCTGTTGAATGTGGTGCCGTTCTTCGGCTATCTGGTGGACGGCTGGGTGGGCGCGCTGATTGCAACGCTCGCGTTGTTCGTGCCGTCGGGCTGCCTGGTCGTGCTGGCGCAACGGCATCTGCATCAGTTGAAGACGAATCCGCGCTTCGAGCACGGCATGCGGATTTTGCGCGCGGTCACGACCGCGTTTCTCGCCGTGGCCGTGTTGCGGATTGCCGCACACGTGCCCTTCAAACCGGTCTATCTGGTGACCGCGATGTTTTCCGGCATGTGCTTCGCGAAGCTGAAGGTGCCGGTGTACGCGGTCTATGCGACGGTCGCGGTGGTATGCGGTTTGTGGTTCACGTTCGGCACGCTGCCTTGAGCAAAACAACGCGCCGATTCAAACATAAATCTCAGAACCCACGCGACAGCACTGCGACGCCGATCGTCACCACGCCGAGCACGATATTGATCAGCACCAGACGCCGGATCGTGCCGACCGCCTGCGCACCGTCCGGCCACTTTTGCGCCTGCACTGCTCGACGAATACGCGGGAAAACGGCGAAACGGATGTGCCCGAAAATCAGCATCATCACGATGCCGAGGCCGGCCATTGCATGCAACGGCCAAGTGGCGTGACCGCCGCCGAATTGCATCAGCAGGAAACCGCCGCTCAACAGGATGATCAGAACCGCGGCGGCAACCCAGTTGAAGAAGCGCCCAAACACTGATTCCCACAAAGGCAGGCGTAATTGCGGCGAGAGATCGGCAATCGCCGGGCGCAGGCAGAAGTGCGCGAAGATCATCCCACCTACCCACACTGCAACCGCGAGCAGATGGAGAAAGAGCGCGAGTTCGATAGCTTTATTCATGTTGTTTTCCTCTCCCGACGACACCACAACCGCCTTGGACGATTGATATTAACAGCGGCTTTGAGCGCGTTCGACCGCGCGCTGTGCCGGCAGTTCCGGGTGCCCATGGCTTTCCAGTGGATTCTTTAATTGTTATTGCAGCGCGCCCCGATGTTGCAGCGCTGCTCCCCGTATTTTCTACACGCTTTTTATTGCATGCCGATGCAGCGTAATGGCAAAGATAACGGCAATGGCAATGACCTTTGCCCCAAAACCATCAGCCCGGCAAGCGCCCCGCATGCTAGCAGACGCCCGCCGTGCTTCACGTCAAGCTTTGTCAATTCGCCAGGACCGGACGCATCCCGTCGAGCTTCATCTTGCTCTCCGGCGTACGCCCCTTGCGTGCACGCTTGCCGACATGCGGCGCGAGCGCGGCGCTGGTGAGCTTCTCTTCGTCCACGCGACCACCGCGACGCGTGCCGATCAACACGACGCCCGCCTGATTGATAGCCAGTGCCTGCGCGAGCGTTTCGTTGTCGTCGAGCGCCATGAGCGTGACGCCGCGTCCGCCGCCCGACAACGTCTTCATCTCGTCGAGACCGAACACCAGCAGACGTCCGCCCGACGACAGACATGCAATTTGCGTCGCGTCCGGCAGCATCGGCATCGGCGCGAGCGGCGCGGCGCCGGAGTCGATCGTCATGAAGGACTTGCCCGCCTTCACGCGGCTGACCATATCGCCAACCTTCGCGATAAAGCCGAAGCCGTTGCTCGACGCCAGCAGCAACGCCTGATCGGCGGACGCTGCGTAGTAATGCATCAGGTGGCTGCCCGACTCCAGTTCGATCAGCGACGTGACCGGCACGCCGTCGCCACGACCGCCCGGCAGCAACGCCACCGCGACCGAATAGACCCGCCCGTTGCTGCCCCACGCGACCAGCGTGTCCGGCGTACGGCACTGGAATGCCGCGTACAGCCCGTCGCCAGCCTTGAACGTGAAGCCCGCCGTATCCAGACCGTGGCCCTTCAACGCGCGCACCCAGCCCTTCTGCGACACCACCACCGTGACCGGTTCGTCGACCACGCGCGCTTCGAACGTTGCGCGCTTTTCCTGCTGGATCAGCGTACGGCGCTCGTCGCCATATTGTTTCGCATCGCCTTCGATTTCCTTGATGAGCAGACGCTTCATCGCCGATTCGCTGCCGAGCAGGTCTTCGAGCTTGGCTTTCTCGTCGCGCAGTTCGGACAGTTCCTTCTCGATCTTGATCTTTTCGAGCCGCGCCAACTGACGCAGCCTGATTTCAAGAATGTCCTCGGCCTGACGATCGGACAAACCGAACGCGGCCATCAACGCGACCTTCGGTTCATCGGATTCGCGAATGATGCGGATGACTTCGTCGATATTCAAAAAGACGATCATCCGGCCTTCGAGAATATGAATCCGGTCGTCCACCTTCGACAGACGATGACGCGTGCGACGCGTAACCGTCGCGAAGCGGAACGCGATCCACTCGTTGAGGATCTCGCTCAAGCCCTTCTGACGCGGCCGCCCATCGCCGCCGACCATCACCATGTTCAGCGATGCGTTCGACTCCAGGCTCGTATGCGCGAGCAGCGAGGTCACAAACTCGGTCTGATCGATACGGCTCGACTTCGGCTCGAACACGAGGCGCACCGGCGCGTCCTTGCCGGACTCGTCGCGCACGGCGTCGAGCAGACCGAGCATGGTCTGCTTGGTCTGCAACTGTTCGGGCGTGAGCGTCTTCTTGCCGAGCTTGATCTTCGGATTGGTCTGCTCTTCGATTTCTTCGAGGACCTTCTGCGCGGCCGTGTTCGGCGGCAGTTCGGTGATCACCAGTTGCCACTGGCCACGCGCGAGGTCTTCGATTTTCCAGCGCGCACGCACCTTCAGGCTGCCACGGCCGGCTTCGTACGCCGCCGAAATTTCGGCTTCGCTCGAAATGATCTGACCGCCGCCCGGGAAATCCGGACCCGGTACGTACTGCATCAACTCCGCGTGCGACAGCTTCGGATTGCGGATCAACGCAACCGCCGCAGCCGCGACTTCGCGCAGATTGTGCGACGGGATTTCCGTCGCCAGGCCCACCGCGATACCCGATGCGCCGTTCAGCAAAACGAACGGCAGACGCGCGGGCAGCGTCTTTGGCTCCTCGAACGAGCCGTCGTAGTTCGGCATGAAATCGACCGTGCCCTGGTTGATTTCATCGAGCAGCAGTTTTGCGATCGGCGTGAGACGCGCTTCCGTGTACCGCATCGCCGCCGCGCCGTCGCCGTCGCGCGAGCCGAAATTGCCCTGGCCGTCGATCAGCGGATAGCGCATCGAAAAGTCTTGCGCGAGACGCACCAGTGCGTCGTACGCCGACTGGTCGCCGTGCGGGTGATATTTACCGAGCACGTCGCCGACCACGCGCGCCGACTTGACCGGCTTCGCGTTGTCGGCGAGGCCCATCTCGTTCATCGCGAACAGGATGCGGCGCTGCACCGGCTTCTGGCCGTCGCACACGTCCGGCAACGCGCGGCCCTTGACCACGCTGACCGCGTATTCGAGGTACGCGCGTTCCGCGTAGTTGCCGAGCGTCAGGAAGTCGCCTTCCGGCGGCGGCGGTTCGTTGAAAAGGTCGAGAGAGTTATCGTCGTCCATCTAGATTCCGTATCCGTGTTTGGCTTGAAGTCTGGTTCGAATTTGAGCGCGAGGAGCGGGCTTCGAGGCCCGCTAAAAACCCGCGCTCAGATATCCGCTTCCACTTCGTTGCCCTTTTCTTCGAGCCAGCTACGCCGCGACGCCGCTTCGCCCTTGCCCATCAGCATCGTCATGCGCGCGACCGTCGCGTCGTAGTCGAGATCGCCCAGCGCGACCGGTTGCAAACGGCGCGTGTCGGGGTTCATCGTCGTGTCCCAAAGCTGCTCGGCACTCATTTCACCAAGGCCCTTGAAGCGGCTGATCGACCATTGCGTGTCGCGCACGCCGTCCTTGCGCAGCTTGTCGAGGATCGCTTCGAGCTCGCCTTCGTCGAGCGCGTAGAGCTTCTGCGCGGGCTTCTTGCCGCGCGCGGGCGCATCGACGCGGAACAGCGGCGGACGCGCGACGCACACGTGCCCACGCTCGATCAGTTGCGGGAAGTGTTTGAAGAACAGCGTGAGCAGCAGCACCTGAATGTGCGAGCCGTCGACGTCCGCATCCGACAGAATGCAGATCTTGCCGTAACGCAGATTCGACAGATCGACCTTATCGTCCGGGCTATGCGGATCGACGCCGATCGCCACCGAAATGTCGTGCACTTCGTTGTTCGCAAACAGGCGGTCGCGCTCGGTTTCCCACGTGTTCAGCACCTTGCCGCGCAGCGGCAGGATCGCCTGATATTCCTTGTCGCGGCCCATTTTCGCGGAGCCGCCCGCCGAGTCGCCCTCGACGAGGAACAGTTCGTTGCGGCCGATTTCCGTCGACTCGCAATCGGTCAGCTTGCCCGGCAACACGGCCACGCCCGAACTCTTGCGCTTCTCGACCTTCTGCCCGGCACGCGTGCGCGCCTGCGCCTGCTTGATGACGAGGTCAGCCAGTTTCTTGCCGTGCTCGACGTGCTGATTGAGCCACAACTCGAGCGCCGGCCGCGCGAACGACGACACCAGCTTGACCGCGTCGCGGCTATTCAGACGCTCCTTGATCTGCCCTTGAAACTGCGGATCGAGCACCTTCGCCGACAGCACGAACGACACGCGCGCGAACACATCTTCAGCGAGCAGTTTTACGCCCTTCGGCTGCAGGTTATGCAACTCGACGAAGCTCTTGACCGCCTGGAACAGACCGTCTCGCAAACCGGATTCGTGCGTGCCACCCGCAGGCGTCGGAATCAGATTCACGTACGACTCGCGCATCAGCGTGCCTTCCTCGCTCCACGCGACAACCCATGCCGCGCCCTCACCTTCGGCGAAGGTTTCTTCGCTCGAACGCGAGCTTTCCGCGTAACGCTCGCCTTCGAACAGCGGGATCAGCAGATCGCTGCCGTTCATGCCTTCGAGCAGATAGCCGCGCAGACCGTCTTCGTATTTCCAGCTTTGCTGCTCGCCGGTTTTCTCGTTGATGAGCGTGACTTCGACGCCCGGCAACAGCACCGCTTTCGAGCGCAGCAGACGTTGCAGTTCGCCGAGCGGCAGATTCGGCGAGTCGAAATATTTCGGATTGGCCCACGCGGTGACGCGCGTGCCGGATTTCTTTTCGCCCTTCGCGGCGGCGCGAACTTCGAGTTCTTTGGCGACGTCGCCATTGGCAAAGCTCAGCGCGGCCACTCTGCCGTCGCGCCACACGGTGACGTCGAGGCGCGTGGACAGCGCGTTGGTGACCGACACGCCGACGCCGTGCAGGCCGCCCGAGAACGTGTAGGCACCGCCGGCGGCTTTATCGAACTTGCCGCCTGCATGCAGGCGCGTGAAAACGATTTCGACGACCGGCACGCCCTCTTCGGGATGCAGGCCGAACGGAATGCCACGGCCGTCGTCTTCGACCGAAACCGAATGGTCGGCGTGCAGCGTGACGGTAATTTGCCGGCCGTGGCCGCCGAGGGCCTCGTCCGACGCGTTGTCGATGACTTCCTGAATGATGTGCAGCGGATTTTCGGTGCGGGTGTACATCCCGGGCCGTTGCTTGACCGGCTCGAGGCCCTTCAACACCTTGATCGACGCTTCGCTATACGCGGCGTTTGGCTTTTTCGTAGACATGGTTGACTCGGGTGCGTCGGTTCATCGTTGTCCACAGGTCCTGTTCATAAGTCCGTGGACAATGCGTTGAGTTTTCAAAAAAAGCGAAACGAAACAACGGGGTTAGGTGGAGTGCCCGCAGTGCGGGCAAACTGTTTGTCGCGCGGCTTCCCGTTGGCGCGCTCGACGGCGAAGTGGAACCGGTGTGCGCCCGTTCAACGTCGACTCGGGCCGAGCGGCAATCGTCGAATGCCGACAATCGGTGCGAACGCCGGGGAAGCCTGTTCGCGGGGTATTTTACTGATTTCGAATCAGGCGGCAATTGACGATGCGCGGAATTAGCCGTTTGGATAAGGCCCGGTGGGTCGAATGGCGCTCCGGGCGGCTTGATTTGCGATTTCGGATACGGGTTTGACGGCAAAGGTTGTGCGGTCTTTCGGCGCTGTCTTGCGGGGCGTGTCGCTACGCTTGCAACGTGCGTGTTGTTGCCCCCTTGCTCTTTCGCATTGCCGTTTTTAGGGGCGTAGACCTTTGCCGGATTTCGCTGAGTGGCCTGGCAGCCGCGTGCCGTCGTTCGCCCGCTGTTCAACTGCCGCTGCTGTGCTCGTGCGTCTCTGCACCAACTAGATGCCTGCTACGACGCCAGCACACTGCGTCAGCTTTCGCAGCGCCGACTGCAAACCTGCAATCGGGCCGCGCCATCACCACTCTGCTACAACCCACCTTCGCCACTCGATTCGCGCGCAGGGCCACCCACGCGCCGTCTACATCACTTGCGCCGTTTTTCCAGCTCGTCCCAACGTTCCAGCGCGATCAGCAGTTCTTCGTCGATCGCGGCGTAGCGTTCGGTCAGCCGCGTGCCTTCCTTCGGGTCTTTGGCGAAAACCGAACCGTCCTCGAGTTGAGCACCAATAGTTTTCTGCTCGGATTCCAGCGCAGCGATTTGCCCGGGCAGAGCCTCCAGTTCGCGCTGCTCCTTGAACGACAGCTTCGCGCCGCGCTGCACATTGCGGCCGGCTCCAGCATCCTTGGCTGGCGCCGACTCTTTGACCGCTTCCTTATTGGCTTCCTTCTGCGCTTCCACCGCCATTTTCTGCGAGCGGTCGCGCTGAATCTGCCAGTCGGTGAAGCCGCCGACGTACTCGCGCCACTTGCCCTCGCCTTCCGACGCGATCACCGACGTAGCGACGTTATCCAGAAACGCGCGGTCGTGGCTGACCAGCAGAACCGTGCCGTCGTATTCCGTGAGCAGTTCTTCGAGCAGTTCGAGCGTGGGAATGTCGAGGTCGTTGGTCGGTTCGTCGAGCACCAGCACGTTGGCCGGACGCGCGAACAGACGCGCGAGCAGCAGACGGTTACGTTCGCCGCCGGACAGCGACTTGACCGGCGAACGCGCGCGTTCCGGCGCAAACAGGAAGTCGCCGAGATAGCTCATCACGTGCTTCTTCTGGCCGTTGACTTCGACCCATTCGCTGCCGGGGCTGATCGTGTCCGCGAGGCTCTTTTCCAGATCGAGCTGCGCGCGCATCTGGTCGAAATAAGCGACTTGCAGATTGGTGCCGACGCGCACCGTGCCTTCGTCCGGCGGAAGTTCGCCGAGGATCATCTTGAGCAGCGTGGTTTTGCCCGCGCCGTTCGGACCGACGAAGCCGATCTTGTCGCCGCGCATGACCGTGGCGGTGAAGTTGTCGACCACCGTGCGCGAACCGTAGCGTTTGGTGACATCGGTCAACTCGGCGACGATCTTGCCCGACTTCTCGCCCTGACCGACGTCGAGCTTGACGTTGCCCTGCACGTTACGGCGTTCGGCGCGCTGATTGCGCATCTCCACGAGCCGCGCAATACGGCCGACGCTGCGCGTGCGGCGCGCTTCGACGCCCTTGCGAATCCACACTTCTTCCTGCGCGAGCAGCTTGTCGGCCTTGTCGTTTTCGACGCGCTCGATTTCCAGTTGCTGCGCCTTGCGCTCCTGGTACGCCGAGAAATTTCCCGGATACGACAGCAAACGTCCGCGATCCAGTTCGACGATGCGCGTGGCGACGCGGTCGAGAAACGCGCGGTCGTGGGTAATGAACAGCAGGCCGGTACGCAGCGACACCAGCAATTCTTCGAGCCAGCGGATGCCGTCGAAATCGAGGTGGTTGGTCGGCTCGTCGAGCAGCAGCACGTCGGGCTGCACGACCAGCGCGCGCGCCAGCGCCACGCGCTTTTGCATGCCGCCCGACAGCGAGCCGACGCGCAATTCGCCATTCAGGCCGATCTGCTGCAGCGTGGTGGCCACGCGGGTGCTCCAGTTCCACGCATCTGCGGCGTCCAGCGACGATTGCAGCGTGTTCATGCGCGACATCAGCGCGTCGTGTTCCGCGCCTTCCGGCTCGTCAGCGAGCTGGTTGGCAACCACGTCGAATTCGTCCAGCAACGCACGGGCGTGCGTCAGACCGGCGGCGACCGCGTCGAACACGGTGTCGTCCTTATCGAACTCCGGCTCCTGCGGTACGTAGACCGTGGTCAGATTCTGCTGACGCGTGACGAGGCCGTCGTCGGGCTTCGCCAGATCGGCGACGATCGTCAGCAGCGACGACTTGCCCGCGCCGTTGCGGCCGATCAGCCCGACGCGTTCGCCCGCTTCGAGAGAAAAATCCGCGTGATCGAGCAACGCGACGTGACCGAACGCCAGTTGGGCCCCGGTAATGGTGTAAAGCGACATGGAGAAATTGGCAGAAGACAGCGATGAATCGGAACTGCTCATTGTACCGGGCGCGCGCCCGGGTGCCTGTCTGCCGGAAGATATAGGCCGACGGCCGGCTTGAGAAGCGTGAACCGGCCGCGCAATCAGCGCGACAGCGGCTTTGTCTGTCTTGACGCAAAGCACGGCCAGCCGGCGTTTGCACCCGCCCGGCCGTTGAATCCGGCGATTTACTTCACGTGCACCGTGATGGTCTTGCTCATTTCGGGACCATACGACAGATGCGCGCCGTCGCCGAATTGCAGCGTCAGCGTGTGGTCGCCCGGCGGCAGCGTCAGATCCGTTTCGGTCTGACCCTTGCCGAAGTGCAGCGATTTGTCACTAACGGGAATGACCTCGCCCTTGGGCAAGCCCTTACCGTCGATCAGCAGATGATGATGGCCCGTGCCTTCCGTCACTGTTCCGGCCGGCGCGACTTTCATGCCCTCGACCGCGAACACGACGTGTACCGGATTGCTGACCGTTGCACCGTCTGCCGGCTGCACAAAAGACACGCCTGCCGCCTGCGCTGCGCCTGAGACGGCGAGCAGTCCGGCCAATGCTGCGCTAGCCAACCATTTGTTTTTAAACATCGTTTTTCTCCTTTGGGAAACGAAAGTCATGCGCGGACCGGTTCGGCCGCCGACCTTGCCGCTGCCTGGGACCGATGGTCGCAATGCATGCCAGGCGCGGCCCGCGCCTGTCCAACCAATAGCTGCGGATCAAAGCATACACGGTGTGTATGGCGAGATTCGTCCAGTGGGTCGGAGTTGTCGAGGACGCGTTGCGGCGGTGCCGCATCGGCAGTTTGCGGTCGAATTGACAAATTCCGGTAATATTGCGGGTTGCCGCGTTGCCCAAAAAAGGGGCAGATTATGCGGGCCATGCATTGACTAGAGAAGAGTACGCCGTGAGCGATGTAATTGATTTGATTGAATATAAGAGCTGGGTCTGCCTGATTTGCGGCTGGATCTACAACGAGGAAGAAGGCTTGCCCGAAGAAGGCATTGCACCGGGCACGCGCTTCGCCGCGATTCCGGAAGACTGGCGCTGCCCGTTGTGCGACGTGGGCAAGGCGGAATTTGCCGTCGTGGAGTTCTGATCTGGCTTGACTTGAACGGGCGCGCCGGGTGAACGGCGTGTCGCGGAGGTCGGTCGGTACGGTCCAGCAGGTGTAAGCCGCTGGGCCGTTTGTTTTTTGGGCGAAGGTTGCGAGTAGTGGGCGCAGGACTTTCCGGCCCTCCTCGCGCTCAGGCTCGTTTGATATACTCTGCGCTCGCTGGTGAATCTGGAGTTGCCCGTCCTCGCAGTCTTTGTCTCGCGTTGGGATGCGGTGATTGTTCCGGTTTGGTCCGTCTCCCTGTAGTTCAATGGATAGAACAAGTGCCTCCTAAGCGCTAGATACAGGTTCGATTCCTGTCAGGGGGACCAACTACCTTCCCAGCCTCTCCCAAGTTTGCCCAGAAAAGCCCCGTATGCGTTGCGCTGCGGGGCTTTTTGCTGTCGTCATTGCCCACGTTTGCCCAACTCTTGCCAAGATTCATGGGGGTATCGAGGGGGTACTTGTCCTCTACCCCCTCGATACCCCCAGCGTCTGCCGAAACTGATTGCGCCACTAACCGATTTGAAGGTTCGGCGAGCCAAAGGCGCCGACCGACCATACAAGCTCGCAGATGGCAAAGGCCTCTATCTCCAAGTCATGCCCAACGGCGCGCGCTATTGGCGAATGAAGTATCGGTTTGACGGAAAGGAAAAAGTCGCCTCGTTCGGTGTCTATCCTGAGATTAGCCTTGCTGACGCTCGCGACGCATGTCTTGCCGCGCGCAAACAGTTACGCGATGGCGTCGATCCATCTGCTCACAAGGTTAAACAGAAACGAGTGCGCGCGCTCGAGGCGACATCGACTTTCGAGATTGTCGCCCGCGAGTGGTTTGAATCGCAGAAAGGCGGATGGACCGACGTCTACGCCGGCAAAGTGATCAATTCGCTCGAAGTGGACGCATTCCCGAAAATCGGCGCCAAGCCGATCGCCGACATCGAAGCCCCCCACATGTTAAAGATCCTCCGCGCGATCGAGGCCCGCGGCGTGCGCGAAACAGCCAAGCGCGTGATGCAACGTTCCACGGCCGTTTTCCAGTACGGAATCATGACCGGCCGCTGTTCCCGCAACCCTGCTGCAGACATCGACGTCGAGACGGTGCTCAAGAGGGGGCCGGCGTTCAGCACATGGCTCGGGTCAAGCCGATAGAAATCCCACAGTTAACGCGCGATATCGCCAGCTATCAGGGCGATGTCGTCACGCGATTGGCGCTTCGTTTCATGGCGCTGACGTTCGTACGCACGACGGAAATGATCCAAGCCGAATGGATTGAGTTCGACGAGAAAGCGACCGAATGGAGAATTCCTGCCGAACGGATGAAAATGCGCGACCCGCATATTATGCCGCTTTCGAGACAGGCCCTCGAAGTCCTTGCAGAACTGCGAAAGCTCAACGGTGCCGAACGATTTGTGTTTTACAGCGTGCAAGGGCGGAAGCGCGGTCCGATCTCGAACAACACTATGCTGTTTGCGCGCTATCGGATGGGCTACAAATCAAGGATGACTGGCCACGGCTTTCGTGGTCTAGCCGCCACCATCCTGCGCGAATTGGGCTATAGCCGCGATGTGGTCGACCGACAGCTCGCCCACGCCGAGCGCAATCAAGTCACGACGGCATACGTTCACGCGGAGTATCTGCCTGAGCGCCGAAAAATGATGCAGCAGTGGGCCGAATTTCTCTCTGATCAAACCGTGCGTTGAGAGTTGGCTCACGAAATTTCGCGTAGGGTCAAGCAACCGCCACTGCGCGCGAAAAACGTAAACGTCTAAATATTGGCGAATGACGTATGTAGTTTGGCGTATGTGCCCATGACTGGCGGCAGCAGACTTGCCTTCAGCGCACAAAAGGTCCTCGACCATTCGCGAGACACATTGCCGATGAAAATTTCACCTGAAATAGAAAAGTGGTCTTGGGTTGCAGGCATTCTCGGAACCATAGTAGCAATACTCGCATTTGTCGGGCCCATGTTTCATGACTCGAATAGCAATCAACCAGGCGACCACCAAGCTGCTCCAGACATCAGCGGTCGCTGGGACATTGAACAAGCGACGAAAATTGCGTTGACAAAACTTCAGGGCACAAATTGGACAAAGCTCGCCCCCGATATGAAAGGACCCTTCGATCACAAAGGTGCCGGACAGTATCATTTAATCTACAAGCACGGAGAAAGCATCGTCGTCGCGTTCGCAACAATAACCAAAGGTGACGAATGTCATGCATGCACGCCTTACCTTAGTTTTTTTGAGTTCGAAAAAGTCTCAGATGGCTGGAGACTCGCGGACCCGGATGTAGGGGTAATACAAGCTGGAAACTGGGGAGGACCGCCTACAATGAGCGTGCGGGTTATCGCTGACGATAGGTACGGGATATTTCTACAACCTGGCTATACCGCACAAGGATGGAGTTTTGGCGAGGTACTGATATACGCGCGAATCGGTGATGCCTATCAGAAAATTTTCGAGATTCTTACCGACCAAGATGATCCTGATGATCATGGATGGGTTAGCGAAATTAGCTTAATTAAAAATGACACCGGTTTCTACGATATCGCGATAACTCGAAAAGGCGAGCCCAAAGCTGATGATCTCCGATACATCGACGGAATCAATGTTGATGAGTTGAAATGGGATGTTACTGACCAAAGCGGCAATATCCGACCACACGACAAATACCGGTTTGATGGTCAAAGATACGTGCCGACGAATCACTCGGAGTGAGCGAGAAATGATTCAATGCGCAAAGGAATCCCGGTGGTCCGCACTCTCACTTGCCTTGGCAGTTCGCCTGTCGCGCGGTCTCACAGGCGATCACCCGCGCCGCACCACATAAAGATTCTCATTGACAGCCGATAGCCGCGCTTCGATCCGGCAATCCATCGCGCGCGCGACATGGTCGACCATCTCGAAGAAACCCGCTTCCGGCCACGCGTGCACATGCAGATCCATACCATCGCGCATGTTCTGCCGTGCCAGCCTGTCAATATCGGCCTCTGCCAGCGTCTCGCCAGTCATTTCCGGGTGAACGTACCGGCAGTGTTCGATATAGGCTTGCAGGCGGCTTCCTTCGCCTCCATCGATCTCGTCAGCCAGCACATGCTCAAGCGGCGTCGCAGGCCGTCGTCTGTCCCATGTCTGGGTCATATCTGGCACGACTAGCAGGAACACGCCATCGGGCTTCAGACGCCAGATCGCGGCCTTCATGGCGCCGACAGGATCGTAAAGATGCTCGATGACATGCGCCGATATCACGAAATCGAGACTGTCGAGCGGGATCGTGTCAAGCGTCTGCGCGTCGATCCGGCCTGAGACCGTGACGGCTTCGGTGCTGAAATACTTCGCAAGCTGGTCGTGGTCGCGCACGTCGCCATAGAAGCACGTCGCGTCTGGGGGAATGGGGAAAGGACGGGATCCGGCACCAACCTCGATGCCGTTTCCCTGGATGAACATGTGAGCAACGGTACGCCGGACGATCGCTATTTCCTCGCCGCCTTTGGCCTCGGCGGCTTCGCGGCGCTGCTGGTGAAGTGATGCGCAACGCTGCATCAAATCCTGCTTGTCAAACTGATCCCAAAATCCTGCTGTCTCTTCTGGCCTATTCATTGTGAATCGCCCTCGGGTTTATTGTCGGGCGATTACAGCACCTTTGAGGAAAGCCAGCAAATTATCTGACTCGGGTAGCACCGATGAAACCATATCCGCCGTTAGTGGATGTCGCGAAACTCGACTGAATGACCAGATAGTAAGTGGTCGTGGCCGCCAGCTTGGCGCGAATTTGACCCACTGGCAGGCAGTTTGCCTGCCCGGTATCCCGAGGTGTAACTTGCTGAGGCTCGACAGCGTTGTCTTGACGCGCGCAAGCTCTTGGTAGAGGGCATCGACCCTCGGAACAGAAAAATGAAGACAAGCGCGTCCGAGCGCTCGAAGCCGCTTCAACCTTCGAAGAGGTAGCGCGCGAGTGGTTCGATCGCAAAAAAGTGCGTGGACCGAGATCGATGCCGGCAAGGTGATCAATTCGCTTGAGGTCGACGCATTGCCGAAAATTGGCGCCAAGCCGATCGGTGACATTGAAGCGCCGCATATGCTGGATATTCTTCGCACGATCGAAGCCCGGGGCGTGCGGGAGACAGCCAAACAGCTAATGCAACGTTCGCGCGCCATCTTTCAGTACGGCATCGTGACCGGGCGTTGCTCCCGCTTGATGTCGAGACCGTGCTGAAGAAAAGCCCCGGAGTCCAACCCATGGCCCGGGTCAAGTCGGTGGAAATTCCACAGCAAATTTGGAAGGTTACGAGGCATGGACCGGGACCGACTCGGTGCGCCGATATAGCCCCCATCGAGTGAAAGGTCGCCAAGTGCACCATCAGAGTCTGCCAGCCCAGCGCCCATCGATTAACAATCTGGCGCCCTCGGGAAACCAACTACGACGGCTGCCTCGGAAACGTCAAGGGTCAGTCTTCGAACGCTCAGCCGGCAGAGGCGCGGTTCAAATATCACCGGCATCGTCCATCCTTAGACATCAGCTCTCATTCCTTCCTGACTTCGGGTTGTGAGCGACGGGCGATAGCGAAAAATTCCCCGTCCACGCGCATTGCTCAGGCTTACTACCCGTGGCACTGGCCGCTGCACTGAGGCATCATCTCAGCGCCAGAATTCGGCGTAATCACGAAAACCCGTACAAATTGAAAGGATCAGAAATGAGAAGGCCCGGCACTATGGTAATCGCTGCGACGTTCGTCGCCGCCTTGGTCAGCGGCTGCGCGACAGTTGCCGAGAAGAATACTGACCAGTGTGAGCAGACAATGCAGGCGCATGCTGAGCCGGCGCTGGTGTCTGTAACGCACATCGAGACATCGCCGGACGGAAGCACTGTTACCGTGAGCGGCAAGATGGAAGATCAGCGCAATTCGACCGTTGTATCCGCACAGGCTGAGTGCCGGTTCAATGGAAAGTCGCTCTCATCTTTCCGTTGGCTTGCACCCACGAACCGCGGGGCTGGACAATGAGTCGTTGCCGGAGAATTTCCCGAAACCTCCAGCACTCCAGCTAGTGATGACCAGGTTGGTGTCTCACCGACCCATCGAAGGCAAATCAGGAATTCCTGCTCCGATCATCCGCTTCGAATCGGTTTGAAGGTCGGCCGCGACGGTCGCTATTTCGGTTGCGATGTCGTAGCCCACGTTCTCGGCTAGACCGTTGGAGAAAAGTTGGGTCATGTCGAGGCTTATCGTCAGCGCCATCGGAAACTTGATAACTTGATAGTCAATGCCCGGGAGCACGAGGTTTCCCCCGCGGAATCGAGACAGTTGTAATGCGCGCGAGGAGTTTGTAATTCGCCCGCTAAAGTTTTGTCAGCGTCGGCCGAAAAAGAACGCATATAAATAACAACGCTGAGAGACCAATGAAAAAAATCATCGCCGCATTTATCGCTATCGCCTGCGCGACTTCTACAGTCGCTTATGCCCGAGGTGGGCACTATGCCGGCGGTCATGGCTCATCGCACAAGGGCGGCCACTACAGCAACCCGCGCACACACGATCACTACGAGAAGCGTAAATAAGGGGCGGCACGCCGCAAAGCGCTTAACGCATCCAGGGGGAGGCTTGCCCTCGGAGTCGAGCAATTCGAAGGACCACCATGAAAACAAAAATGGCTCTCGCGAGCCTGACTATACTCACAGCATGCACGACCATCACTGACGTGACGCCGGCCGGCGACGGGCGCTACACCGTCACGACGCAAGTCCGCGGAGGCATGACTCCGTGGGGAGAGATCAAAGCGACTAGCCTGAAGCGCGCGGACGAATACTGCACTGGCCAAGGTAAGCAGATGCATCAGATAAACATGCAGACGCACGGCGTCCGGGGGTGGACGCCGCAAGAGGCGGAACTGACGTTTGCGTGTTCGTGATCACCGAGAGACGTATGAGCGGAAATAAATTGGCCGCTGCGCGACAAGAATTAACGCTGGCGGCGAGATCTATCGACCGGATGAAGGCGGCGACAGATCTTGATGAGTTTGACCCGAATGGAAAGATTTTGTGAACCGCACCACTCGCGTCCGTCCCAATCAACGCATTCACACTCATCCCCAATAACAGAGGCAACGAAGTCCGCGTCGAATTGAGCGGGAAGGGACAAGCAACGGCGGGCCTTGCAGTGAGACCGGGTTTGATCTTACGCCTGCAGGTCCCGCAATAAAGTCGTGCTCCCCGATTGCACCGTAAGCGTGGCAGGGACAATTACTGGCAGCGGGCACCTATGTTGACGTGAGTGCAGCAATGGCGGAGTCGGCAATGCAATGATTTTCAACATTGGACTTTTCGTCCGCGCCGCTTTCGGCTCGCGTTACGGCACTATACGAAATGAAGGACAGGTTCACGTCCTCCTTCACGCTTAAGGGGCTTTCGCACATTCAAGCCCTCCCCTTCCGCAATCCCATTCCCCCTCGCACCAACCTCCCCAACGGCCGCTCCAGAAAGCGATACGACGCCAACCCCACAACCGTCGAAATCAGCACCACGACGACGCAAATAACGTCGCCCGATATCCGGTGCTGCTGATCCACCATCCTCAGCACCTTGACCGCAATCGGCACCGAAAAAACATGCGTGAGATACAGCGAATAAGACGAGTCGCCGATACGTTCGAGCCACGCGTTCCAACGCACTCTGCTTTCCAGCGACAGCCCCACGATAAACACGGCGAGTGCAAGCAAACCGAACTTGAGAAAGCGGTTGGTCTCCGTCAAAGTCGGTGCTAACAACGTAACCGCCGCCGCGGTGACAAACAAAAAGGCCAGCGCCACCGGCAACGGGATCGTGCGTCCCGACGTATAGAACACGCCAACACAGCAACCGAACACAAACTCCAGAACGATCGGATTCGTATAGAACTGGTGGACCACGCCACCATCCGGCAGCAATCGCAACGACGAAGTCAGCGCGAGAAATGTTCCTGCGGCGAGCACGCGATGTCGCGTTGCGCACATCGCGATGGCGAACACCAGGTAGAACCACATCTCGTAGTTCAGCGTCCAGCCGACTCCGACTACCGGCGCGGTAATGCCTTCCCAATTGAGCGACGGAAAAAATACGAAAGACGTTAATGCATTCCACGCATTGAAGTGCGCATTACCAAAAGCATTGGGAACAATAACGAGCAGCAGAATGAACAGTAATGTCAGTAGCCAGTAAAGCGGAACGATTCGGGAAATGCGCGCGGCGATGAATGATCTGGCAGAAGCAATCCCGGCAGGCTGCTCATGCGTCACAAACACCATGATGAAACCGGAGATCACGAAGAACACGTCGACGCCTATTTCGCCGAAACGTGAAACACGCGCGAAGAAATGTGGAAGCCATCCATAAGCGAGGACGTTGCCGTTTGTATGGAATGCGACCACGCCCAGCGCCGCGAGCGCGCGCAGCGCCTGAATAGATTCGAACCGTCTGAAACCAACCACGCCTTTCCGCCCGTCAAAATTCGAAAGGCCTCATGGTACAGCACCTTAATTCTGATTCGTGGTATTCAGCGCACGCGCACAAACATGTATTTCGTAATACGGCAGAACCGCAATCGGTGACGTAGATTCCTTTAAACAAACCCGCCCTGCCGCAGCCAACCCGATCGACTATTCCCGACGCGGCGACGCAGCGTCGACATAAACCCATGTCGATACGCCCGACGCGAGTACGACGCGATCGCGCCGATACGCGTCGACTTCGTAGTCGTCCGCATGTTGAAGTTCTTCGGGCGTGATCGCGAAGACCGTGCCGCTCACCTTGTCGTCCGGATTGCCGCTGTAAGCAACCACCGGATGATGCGTCTTGCCGCTAGTCGCAACGACTTCGGCGTCTTCTATTTTCAGCAGGGTGAGCGAGTAGCCGGGCATGTCGTCGGCGCGGCCGTTGAGCTTCCGGCCGAAGGTCGCCAGTTGCACCTGTTCGAGTTGCAGCGTGCCGTACGAAAAAAGGTTCTCGGAGAATGTTTGATCTTTCGTGGACATATCGAGTGGTGTGATAAACGCGTTAAAAATCTTCTATCAAGCAGAGTCGGCGTGATCGGGCACGGCGCCGCCCTGCTCCGTACGCACGAGCGGCTCGCCGAATTGCAACGCAGCCAGTTGCGCATATAGCGGAGAGCTTTGCAGAAGCTCCGTATGACGCCCCTGCGCGACGATACGCCCATGCTCCAGCACGACAATGCGATCGGCCTGCTGCACTGTCGCGAGTCGGTGCGCAATAACCAGCGTCGTGCGATTTTGCGCGGCATTGTCCAGCGCCTTCTGCACGAGACGCTCGCTGGCGGCGTCGAGCGCGCTGGTGGCTTCGTCGAGCAGCAGGATCGGCGGATTCTTCAGGATGGCGCGAGCAATCGCAATGCGTTGACGCTGTCCGCCGGACAGGCGCACACCACGCTCACCGAGAAACGTGTCGTAGCCCTCCGGCAGTTCTTCGATAAAGCCCGCCGCCGCAGCCATCGACGCGGCCTGCTGTACCTGCTCGAAAGTGGCATCGGGCGCGCCGTAGCGAATGTTGTCGAGCACGCTGCCCGAGAAGATCACCGACTCCTGCAACACGACGCCGATCTCGCGGCGCAACTCGACCAGCGGCACGTCACGCGTCGACACACCGTTGATCAGAATGGTCCCCGATTGCGGATCGAAAAAGCGCAGCAGCAGTTGGAACAACGTGGTTTTGCCGGCACCGGATGGCCCGACCAGCGCGACATGTTCACCGGCGCGAACATCGAGTGAAAGCGCGGAGAGCGCCGCAATGCCCGCGCGCGACGGATACGAAAAGCCGACGTTGTCGAAGCGGATGCCGTGTCCGCGCGTGGGCAATGCGATCGTGGTGTCGGCCTCGACCACCGGCGAGCGCGCCGCCAGCAATTGCAGCAGTCGTTCGGTCGCCCCGGCGGCCCGCTGCAGATCGCCCCACACTTCGGCAACCGCACCTACCGCGCCTGCCGTGAACACCGCGTACAGGATGAACTGGGACAACTGCCCCGCCGTCATGCGTCCGGCCAGCACGGCCTGCGCGCCAAGCCAAAGCACGAACACGATGGCGCTGAACACGAGCACGATCACTACGGCCGTCAGCCACGCGCGCGCCCGGATGCGCGTGAGCGCCGTGTCGAACGCGACCTCCACTGCGCCCGCAAAGCGCTTCGATTCGTAAGGCTCCTGCGTGTACGACTGCACGGTCGGCATCGCGTTGAGCACCTCGCCGGCCAGCGCGCTCGCGTTCGCCACCTTGTCCTGGCTGGCACGCGAGAGCCGCCGCACACGCCGTCCGAAGATGACGATCGGCGCGATCACCACGATCAACGTGACGATGATGTAGGCCGACAGCACGGGACTCGTCACCGCCAGCATCGCGACGCCGCCGACCAGCAGGAAGAAATTGCGCAGTCCCAGCGAGAGGCTGGTGCCCACTACCGCCTGGATCAGCGTGGTGTCGGTGGTGAGCCTCGACAGCACCTCGCCGGTCTGCGTCGTTTCGAAGAACTGCGGACTCATGCCGAGGACGTGGTCGTAGACCGCGCGCCGCAAGTCGGCGGTCACGCGCTCGCCAAGCCAGGACACGAGATAAAAACGCGCCGACGTAGCGGCCGCGAGAATCAGCGACACCGCGAACAGCGCGACGAAATAGCGATCGATGTGAGTCCGGTCGCCGCTGGCAAAGCCGCGATCGATCAGATACTTGAACGCCACCGGCAATGCGAGCGTCGCGCCCGCCGATGTCACGAGCGCGATGAATGCGAGCACCCAGCGCCCGGCGTAAGGGCGCATGAATGGAAACAGCGCGAACAGCGGACCGATACGCGACGAACGCGGGGCGGCGGTTGACATGAAGATTCCCGGACGGAACGAAGATCCTGTCGATTGTGCCAGCGCCGCGAGTTTGACGTTGCGCGCGAATGCAAACCGTGCCGGAACTCAGACGTGCCGCGTCATGCGCCTACTGTTCCTTGCGGCGGCGAAACGCCCACCAGCCGGCCAGCCCGGTGAATCCCGCGACCAGCAGCACCATCACCCAGAAGCCGTGGCGATTTTCCGCGAGCGGAATGCCACCGACGTTCATGCCGAAAAATCCCGCGACGATGTTGATCGGCATCGCCAGAACAGTCACGAGCGTGAGTGTGAACAGCGTGCGGTTGTTCTGCTCTTCGAGCCGCGAAATGATTTCTTCCTGCAGCAGCCTGACCCGCTCGATCAACCCGGCGACGTCCGACAGCACGACCGAAAACTCTTCCGTCGATTCACGCAAGTCCTGCACGTCCTCGGGATGAAGCCACCGCGGCGGCCTCGCCAGCAGCCGGAAAATCGCGCCGGGCTCGGGCGCGAGCATGCGTTGCAGACGGGTCAGCGTCCGGCGCATTGCGCCGAGATCGAGACGGTTCTGCGTCGGACGCTGCGACAGGAAGCGGTCTTCGATCCGGTCGACATCGGTACTGGTGCGCCGCACGATCTGCACCAGCAGGTCGGCCTGATCGCGCATCAGATGAACCAGCAGTTCGGTCGGCGATCTGAAGACCTCGCCTTCGCGGACCGACGCGCGCAGGCGGTCCACGGAACGCAGCGGCTTCAGACGCGCGGTGACGATGATCCGCTGATTCGCGTAAATCCATAATGTCGCGATGTCGGACGGGATGAATTCCAGATTGAACATCACGTCGTTGACGACCGCGCGCAATGCGCCGTCCGCGTGTTCGATACGCGTCGAATGCGAGCCTTCGCGCAACGCGTCGTAAAAACCCTCGGGCAATTCGAGCTGCGTTTTCATCCAGCGCTCGCTCGCGCTGTGGGCCAGGTTGAAGTGCAGCCATAGGAATTCGCCGGTCTCGTTCGCCGGGCCGTTCACGCCGCTCGTACCGTTCGCTTCCTGCTCGCGAAGCCATTCGGCGACCTCGTCGGCGTCGACCGCGCGCCCGGCGAGCGTGGGAGTAAAGAGGAAGCCGCACACCATACCGGTCGAATCCGCACCGTAGGTTTGCAATAGCAGATCAGCTTTCATAGATCATTGAAGGTTCGCTTCCCGTCCCGATTCGCGGATTCAGCAATGTATCCGTCGAAAATGAAATCGTGACGATGGCCGCGCGTTTGCCGGCATCGCGCACCGCACGGACTGCGCTGGAACGAAAATGCCTGAGCATATCGCGGCCAGTCGAAAGAAGGTTAACCCACTGTTTTCCGGCGTGCCGGGGAATGGATCGCCGGATTCGGACGATCGCTTTTATTTCGAGCCGGTCACAAAAATGTCACTGATTCGCGCTAACCGCCGCACATTGCGTGGCGGCGGCGAGTGACCGGCATGCGAGCGTCGCGCGGAATCGGGGTGATCCGCGCGACTGAACCGACCGCTCAGGCCGGACGTTGCGGAATATTCAAACCCCGCTCCACCGCCGGACGCGCAACGAACTTCGCCAGCACGCGCGTCACGTTCGGAAAGTCCTGGATGCCGACGAGTTCGCCCGCTTCGTAAAAGCCCGCCAGGTTGCGCACCCACGGGAAAGTCGCGATATCGGCGATCGAATACGCGTCGCCGAGAATCCAGTCACGCCCTTCGAGTTGCCGATCCAGCACGCCGAGCAGACGCTTCGATTCAGCCACATAACGGTCGCGCGGACGCTTGTCTTCGTACTCCTTGCCCGCGAATTTGTGGAAGAAGCCAAGCTGGCCGAACATCGGACCGATGCCGCCCATCTGGAACATCACCCACTGAATCGCCTCATAGCGCCCGGCGGTATCTTGCGGAATCAGTTGCCCGCTTTTTTCCGCCAGGTACAGCAGAATCGCGCCCGATTCGAATAGCGCGAGCGGCTTACCGTCCGGCCCGTTCGGATCGAGAATCGCCGGAATCTTGTTGTTCGGATTCAGCGATAGAAACTCCGGCGTCATCTGATCGTTCGTGTCGAAGCGCACCAGATGCGGTTCATACGGCAAACCGGTTTCTTCGAGCATGATCGACACTTTCACGCCGTTCGGCGTCGGCAGCGAGTAAAGCTGAAGCAGGTCAGGATGGGCGGCAGGCCACTTCTTCGTGATCGGAAACGCGGATAAATCGGTCATGAGACGGGGGCACCTTTGAGCGTGAGTTGTGCGGGTAAAAACGGAATCGCCCAATATAAACCGACTTGGCGCAACGCGTCGGAGACTGCTTCAGGCAATGCACGGCGGACGTGCCGCGTTCGAATCCGCACTGGAAATCTTGCAAAAATATTCCACGCGCTACCCGCCAGCCAATCGCGGCCGGCTCACCGCCGATAGCGGGCATCACCACAAATCTTTAGTCGCCGTCCCGGCACGCGAGTTATAGCCTTCACGCCACAGCGCCGCGCCGACCGTCAGCAGCAGCGTCTTCTGCTCGCCGTCGAGCAGCTCCCACGCCACCGACAACCATGTGGCATAGCTCGCGCAGGTCGGTTCGAGATCGACGGGCGCTTTGCCCTCCAGGTACTGCCGTTCGAACATCGAAAGCACTTTTTCGGGTGTCATTGGCGCTACCTCCGTGTGGGATGCGCCAAGTCTAAAGGGCGACGCACCGCACAAGGAATGCTCCCCAAGCCAATGCCGGGTTACTCCCAGGCGTCGCGATCCGAAAACTATCCAATGCGCATCAGGCTATCCATTGCACCGTTGCGCGATCGCGCGAAAAAGAAAAGAGGTGCCGAAGCACCTCTTTTATGGCCATGGGCGACCGGCTTCGATCACGGGCGATCACACTAAGCGTGCGCCCGACGATCGCCAGCCCGATTACGGCGCGTTGCGCTTCGCGTTGTCTTTCGCGTCTTCCTTCGCATCGCCGTAGGCCTTCTGCACCTTGCCCGCGCCTTGCTGCAAGTCGCCCTTCAATTCCTTGCCGGGGTTGTCCGTAGCCTTACCAATCGCTTCGTTGACCTTGCCCTTGACCTGTTCGGCCACGCCCTTCACCTGGTCCTTGTTCATGTTCGGCTCCACTATTTGGAATGCCAGCGCGACATTACGCCAGTATCCCTATCGAGCAACGGCTGTGCCCGCGCCTCTTTGATGGCTCGTTCACCGCGGATTTATCGGCTACGGAAGGCCTCAAAAAAAATTTAAATAGGGCCTAAAGTCCCGTCGGGCCGTGCCGTAATACAGCGATGGAGGAGCTATGGATCGCAAACTCAATACGCTTGCCGGGTCGTCCCAAATCGCGCTGATCGATCACGACATCGCGCACATTACGCGTGTGATGCGGTTAGCTTTACACGGTGACCTGGGCGGCCCGATCTTGCCGGTCGCCTACTGGCGCCAGCGTCTGTTCCAGTTGCTCGACGCCTGCCACCTCTCGCATCCGCAACTCTGCGCGATTGACAGCCTCCTGCTTCAACTGCGTCAGTTCGAAGCGGAGCCCGAGCCTCGATGGGACACGCTGCCTCCGCCCGCTACGTCGGCACTTGCGCCGCAGCTCTCATCGAACGCGAGCCATCCGGCCTGAGTTTCAGGCGGGTTTGCCGACTGACTTCCACGCTTGATTTCAGGCGGCGCGATGCTGCGTCGCCGGTATTGGCACGTCGACCTGCCGCCCTTCCCCAGCCATTTGCCCGGTATAAAAAGAAGGCCGCGATCCAGGTCGCGGCCTTAACACGTCGCAACGCAGGGATTCGCGTCACCTCGCAAGCGTACACGCGCAATTGTGACAAGCCGATTTAGTCGCCCTGCCCCCTTTATCACCGAGTTTTACGGGAAATTTTCTGCCGCCTTGCCCTGAAAAAACAGAAAACGGGACGACCTTAGGTCATAATGTCCGCAAAAATTCCCAGCAAGGACTTCTGTGACCGTCGCCGCCCCGCTCAACCTGCTCCGGCAAGCGCGTACCCGCTTTACCCAACGCGAAATCGCCGCGCACGTCGGCAAGGACATCAAGACGGTGCGTCGCTGGGAAAAAGGCGAAACGCCGTGCCCGGCCATGCTGGAACCCGCATTGCGCGATCTGCTTTATCAGGGCGCGCGCGCAAAGGGCGACAACAACGGCAACGCGCAATTCCGCTTTATCGACCTGTTCGCGGGCATCGGCGGAATCCGAATGGGCTTCGAAGCGCACGGCGGCGAGTGCGTCTTCACCAGCGAGTGGAACGATTTTTCCACCCGCACCTATCGAGAGAACTACCCCGCGGGCGACGAACACGCGCTGATCGGCGACATCGTTTCGTTTCCCGCCGAAGACGTGCCGAGCCACGATGTGCTGCTCGGCGGTTTCCCGTGCCAGCCGTTTTCGATTGCGGGCGTCAGCAAGAAAAACGCGCTGGGCCGCCCGCATGGTTTCGAATGCACGACTCAAGGCACGCTCTTTTTCGACGTCGCGCGGATCATCGCGGCGAAGCGCCCCACCGCGTTCCTGCTGGAGAACGTGAAGAACCTGCTCTCGCACGATAAAGGCCGTACCTTCGACGTGATCGTGCAAACCCTGCGCGACGAACTCGGCTACGAAGTGCATTACCGCGTGATCGATGGCCAGCATTTCACGCCGCAGCATCGAGAGCGGATCATCATCGTCGGCTTTCGCGGCAAGACGGATTTCTCGTGGGACGACCTGCAACTGCCGGAAAGCGGCCCGCGTCTCGGTTCGATCCTGCATCGCACGGATGGCAGCGAACCGGCGCTACCGTGGGACCACGACCGCTTCTTCGACCACGCCGCCCGGCGCGTGCAGCCGAAGTACACGCTCACTGCCAACCTCTGGACGTATCTGCAGAACTACGCCGCGAAGCATCGCGCGGCGGGCAATGGCTTCGGTTTCGGTATGGCGTACCCGGACAGCGTCACGCGTACGCTGTCGGCGCGTTATCACAAGGATGGCTCCGAGATCCTGGTGTATCAAGGCGAGTCGTTGCGTCCGCGCCGCCTGACGCCGCGTGAGTGCGCACGGCTGATGGGCTTTCCCGACACCTTCCGGATTCCCGTCAGCGATACGCAGGCGTACCGGCAGTTCGGCAACAGCGTCGTGATGCCGGTGATGCGCGAAGTGGCGCGCATCATGCTGCCGCATGTGCAAACCCTGCTCGCCGAGGAAACCCGTCATGGTTCGAAGCAAGCTTTGTCGCTGTACGCGTGAGCGGTTCGCCGCCGTCGCTGCCGCTGAACGCGGCCATGCGTTATCGCGGCGCTGAACATGGTCGATATCGTCGATAGCGCGACCCGCAGCCGGATGATGTCCGGCATTCGCGGACGCAATACCAAGCCCGAAATCCTGATCCGCAGCCTGCTGCATCGGCAGGGCTTCCGCTTTCGTCTCGACGTGCGAGATCTGCCGGGACGGCCCGACATCGTGCTGCCGCGCTATCGCGCCGTGGTGCTCGTGCATGGCTGCTTCTGGCACGGTCACGATTGCCGTCTTTTCAAATGGCCGCAGACGCGTCCCGAGTTCTGGCGCGACAAGATCGGCCGCAACCGCACTAACGACGACAAGGTTCACCACGCATTGCTCGCTGACGGCTGGCGCGTCGGCGTCGTGTGGGAATGCGCATTGCGGGGCGCCAATCGCGATATCGAAGGGGTATTGCAGCGACTCGTCGACTGGCTCAAAAGCGACGCGCCGGAGTTCGAGGAACGCGACTGACCACAGCGGCATAACCGCTGGCCGACTTGCGCCGCGCGTCGCTGTCGTGAATGCCCATCTGGAGCGACTCCGAAAGCCGCTGGTGATACACTCGATTGGCTAATTCGGAGCACTTTTGCGCGACGCCACAATCGCCAACGCGACGCTGGCCCACTGCAAATCCGCTGTGCCCCGACGATCCCAGAACCAATCAACAAGGGAGGCACATCATGGCTGATTTCCGTCTCTGGTCCGACGAATTTCCCACCAACGGCTTCATGCCGAAAGCCCACGAATATCACGACAAGGCATTCGGCGTGGATGGCGAAAACATCTCGCCCGCGTTGCAGTGGGACGCACCGCCGCCAGACACTCAAAGCTTCGCCCTCACCGTTCACGATCCCGACGCGCCGACCGGCAGCGGCTTCTGGCACTGGGTCGTGGTGAACATCCCGGCCGACGCCCGCTCGCTGCCCCGCAACGCGGGCAAAGCAGACGGTTCGCTGCTGCCGCAAGGCGCGCTGCAAATGCGCAACGACTACGGCACGGTCGGCTTTGGCGGCGCAGCGCCGCCGCGTGGCGACAAGGCGCATCGCTACATCTTCCGCCTGCATGCGCTGAAGGTGCCGCATCTGCCGGTCAATCCGGAGACCACCAATGCGGTGGCGCGCTTCATGACGCATCTGAACGAACTGGATTCGACCACCCACACCGGGTTGTACGAATTGAAGTAGAAACGTGACGCAAGTTGCCGGCGTGTGGACATCACGCACATCTCGCCGGCTTCCTCACGCCAGCCTGCGCGAATAACCCGGCCGGCAGCTTCATCCGCAAGAACGCCACGCTTTCACCACGACGGGCAATGCGCGCCGCCCGTCGCCCGAGCGTCGAACCGTACCATCACAAATCAAACAATCGATGCAAGCCCAACCTTCGCGCACCGACGCCAGAGACACGTCAGCCGCCCCCTCCGCCGACGCACCGCCCGACCATAGCGAACAGGGTCTGCCCGTTCCGCAACGCTACTGGGCGATGCTCGTCATTGCCCTTGCGCTGACGCTCGCCGTGCTCGACAGCGCGATCGCCAACGTCGCACTGCCAACCATCGCGCGCACGCTGAACGCCAGTTCGGCGAGTTCGATCTGGGTCGTCAACGCCTATCAACTGGCGATCACGATTTCGCTACTGCCGCTCGCCTCGCTTGGTGACCGGATCGGCTACCGGCGCATCTATCTGGGCGGGCTGATCCTGTTCACGGCTGCATCGTTCGGCTGCGCGTTGTCCACGTCGCTGCAGAGTCTTGCGCTTGCCCGCGTCGTTCAGGGCTTCGGTGCGGCGGGCATCATGAGCGTGAATACCGCGCTGGTGCGGATGATCTACCCGCCCGCGCAACTCGGACGCGGCGTGTCGATCAACGCGATGGTGGTCGCCGTGTCGTCGGCAATCGGACCCACGGTCGCGTCGGGTGTGCTGGCGGTGGCGACCTGGCCGTGGCTGTTCGCGATCAACGTGCCGATCGGCATCGCGGCGATCATCGGCGGCTTCAAGGCGCTGCCGATGAACCCCGGTCACGAATCGCCGTACGACTACCTCAGCGCGGTCATGAATGCGTTCGTGTTCGGGCTGCTGATTTTCGCCATCGACGGCCTCGGTCACGGTGAGCGTCTCGGCCTGGTCACCATCGCTTTCATCGCCGCGCTGGTGATCGGCTACTTCTTCGTGCGGCGTCAACTGACGCAAGCCGCGCCGTTGCTGCCGATCGATCTGCTGAAAATTCCCGTGTTCGCGTTATCGATCGGCACGTCGGTGTGTTCGTTCTGCGCGCAGATGCTGGCCTTCGTTTCGTTGCCATTTCTGTTGCAGGAAACGCTGGGCATGTCGCAAGTGGAAACCGGTCTGCTGATGACGCCGTGGCCTGCGGTCATCATCATCGCGGCGCCGATTGCGGGCGTGCTGTCGGACAGGATTTCATCGGGATGGCTAGGCGGCGCAGGGCTCGCCGCGCTCGCTGTCGGCCTGCTACTGCTCGCGATGCTCGGCCCGCATCCCGAGCCGTTGCAGATTGCGTGGCGCATGGCGTTGTGCGGCGTGGGCTTCGGCATCTTCCAGTCGCCGAACAATCGCACGATTCTGTCGTCGGCGCCGCGTGAGCGCAGCGGCGGCGCGAGCGGCATGCTCGGCACCGCGCGCCTGACCGGACAGACGCTCGGCGCCGCGTTGGTCGCGTTGATCTTCGGCATTGCGCCGAAAAACGGCACCTTCATTGCGCTCTATGTGGCCGCAGGATTTTCGGCCGTGGCGGCGGTCGTGAGCATGATGCGCATCGTGCAGCAGGGTAAAACGCGAGCCGCCTGAAACGCGTTCGCCCCGATCCGCAGCACACAAATAAAAGAAGGGCGCGAAATCGCTATAAACGATTCGCGCCCTTCTTCTCTTTTTGCGAAAGACGTGACAGCATGCGCGCCGCTCGCCATCCCACAGCGACCGGCGCGAACTCCGTTACGACGATGCCGTCACGTCAGCGAGCTTTACCGCTTTAGCCGCCACCGAAGACGCCGTCGCGACATTGCGCAGATCGGCGAGGAACGTATCGCGCCACACGGAGAGATTGTTCTCCCGCATCGGCGCCATCATGTCCGCGTGTCGCGCCTGACGTTCGGCGAGCGGCATCGACAGCGCGCGTTCGAGCGCCTCGGCCATCTGCGACAGATCGAACGGATTGACCACCAGCGCGCCCGGCAACTGCTCGGCCGCACCCGCGAATTGCGACAGCACCAGCACGCCCGGATCGGCCGGGTCTTGCGATGCAACGTACTCCTTCGCGACCAGATTCATCCCGTCGCGCAGCGGCGTCACATAGCCGACCTGCGATTGACGGAACAGCGCCATCAGCAGATTGCGCTCGTATTTGCGGTTCAGATACTGAATCGGCGTCCAGTCGAGTTGCGCGAAACGTCCGTTGATACGTCCGGCTTCGCCTTCCAGCGTCTGACGAATCCGCTGATAGGTCGTCACGTCCGCGCGCGTCGGCGGCGCAATCTGCACAAGCGATACGCGTCCGTGCCAACCCGGTGCATTCAGCAGCAGGCGCTCGAAAGCCTGGAAGCGCTCCACCAATCCCTTCGAATAATCGAGCCGGTCGACGCTCATGATCAGCTTGCGTCCGCGCATGCCGTCGCGCAGGCTGCGCACCGGCTTGCGGTCGGTGAACTGCTCGGCGGCCTTCGCAATCGCGTCGGGATAGATCCCGATCGGATACGCGCCCACTTTGAGGAAGCGGTTATACGCGTGCACCATGCCGTCTTCGCTCGACGTGCCGTGTTGTCCGCGCTCGATGAAATCGACAAACGACTGACGATCCGCCTCGGTCTGAAAGCCGATCACGTCATAGCTGCACATCGCCTTCACGAGCTCTTCGTGCGGCGGAATCGTGCGCAACACTTCCGGCACCGGAAACGGAATATGCAGGAAAAAGCCAATCGGATTCTTTACGCCCAGCTCGCGCAGGCATCGCGCGAACGGCAGCAGGTGATAGTCGTGCACCCAGATGATGTCATCGGGCTTCAGCAACTCCTTGAGCTGCTTCGCGAGCGTCGCGTTGACGCGCTGATAGCCCGCATATTCCTGCCGGTCATAGCGCGACAGGTCGTTGCGGTAATGGAAAGTCGGCCACAACGTCGCGTTGGAAAAGCCGCGGTAATACTGGTCGTAGTCGCGCTTGGTCAGGCCAACGGTCGCGTAGGTCACGTTGCCCTGCTTTTCGATCACCGGTGCGGTCGGCTCGCTTACCGTCTCGCCGCTCCAGCCGAACCAGACTCCGCCGGTTTCCTTTAGCGCGTCCAGCACGCCAATCGCCAGGCCACCCGCGGCCGGACGCCCTTCCTGGGTCGGCGCAACACGATTCGATACCACGATCAGTCTGCTCATTGGTGCTCCACCTAGTTCAGTTGTTTCGTTGCATTCGGATATGTGCCAAAAAGGTGCATGCAAGTCGCGTGCCGTTTATTGAGATATTGGAAATAAAAATGTATGCAAATGTGACGGGCGAGCAAAAACGCGCGACATCGTCAGATCGCGAAGAAGTTTTTTCTGCTTTGTATGACGAAAACAGGAGCCTTGAAACTGGCCGGCTCACCGTTCGTCAAAACCGCCCGGCGAACGCCTGAACGGCGTCAGGCATCCTGTTCCGAGCCAAGGTCGCGCTGGTACTCCAGCCCTTCAGGACGGACGCCGCCCTGATTGTGTTCGCCGTCGGGCGGCGCATCGGGCGCGACGCGGTTCTGCATGGCCGGGTCCGGCGACGCGGCCGGTTCGGTCTTGCTGCTGCCCGGCCGGGAGTCGCGCTTCGAATGGCGCGCCGAGCGTCGCAGTGCGGGATGTCTCATGATCGATGCCTCCACGGGAAGCCCGCCGCAGATTTAGCGGCATCAATACAGTCTAGAAATACGGACGGTAAATTGCCGGTAAAAGATGCGCCGGCTTTGTAACAAATACATAAATTCGCTGCATCAAATCGTGATGCAGCGAAGCTGACAGGTCAGAGTTGCATTCGGCTTGACGGACGCGCACCGGCTTGCGGCGTCTGCGTGGGCTGCGGCGGAGGATCGCCGATCGGCGGAGGGGTGGGTCCCGGCGGTTCGATAGGTACCGGCGCGGGTCCGGGGAAGGTGTCGGGCTCAGCAGGAACCGGCGGTTCCGACGGCGGTTCAACCGGTTCAGGACGATGGGCGCGCTTCGAAACGGGAAGCGCGGGAGCGGCAGCGTAGTCCGGCATATTGTTTATCCTCGTCTTTGCGTTCCACTGAAACGCAGCAAGGCGTGTGCCGTTACGATGCCGCCCCGGCGCGGCGCGGCGCGGCGGAAGACTTAACGCGGCGCGCGCTAAACGTCCGCGCCTTACAGCGCGCGCGATTCCTCGGCGGACTCGCCGTCTTCACGCGCGTCGTTGCCGTATTCCACGAGGCGGTTGTACAGCGTCTTCAGGCTGATGCCGAGAATCTCGGCCGCGCGCGTCTTCACGCCGCCGCATTGTTCGAGCGTCGCCAGAATCAGCTGACGATCCGCCTCGGCGAGCGACGTGCCGAACGGAATCGTGATTGCCGTGCCCGCAGCGGGCTTAGACAGCGTGATCTGCAACGGCACGGTCGCGGTGCTATCCGAATCCGTCCCCGACATGATGTGCGCGCGCTGCACGTAATTCTTCAGTTCGCGCACATTGCCCGGCCACGGATACGACATCAACATGTCCTTCACGGCCGCCGGGAAATGCTTCTTCGTGCTGTGGCGCTCGTTGAGTTCGTCGAGGAACGCCTGCGCGAGTAGTTCGACGTCCTTGCCGCGATCGCGCAACGGCGGCAGGCTGATCGGAAACACATTCAGCCGGTGATACAGATCCAGACGCAGCTTGCCTTCCAGCACCGCCTGCTCCGGATCGCGGTTGGTCGCCGCGATCAGACGCACGTCGGTTTCGATTTCCTTGGTCGTGCCGACCCGCATGAACATGCCGGTTTCGAGCACGCGCAGCAGTTTCACCTGCAATTCGATCGGCATTTCGGTGATTTCGTCGAGGAACAGCGTGCCGCCGTTCGCGCGCTCGAAATAACCCTTGTGCTGCCGATCCGCGCCGGTGAACGAACCGCGCTCATGGCCGAACATTTCCGACTCGATCAGATTCGGCGAAATCGCGCCGCAGTTCACGGCGAGGAACGCGTGCTTGCGGCGCAAGCTCAGTTCGTGCAGCGTCTGCGCGGCGACTTCCTTGCCGGTGCCGGATTCGCCGACCAGCATCACCGAGGCCGCCGTCGGCGCGACGCGGCCTATCTGGTCGTAGACCTCCTGCATCGCCGGCGAATTGCCGAGCATCAGACCGAAACGGCCCATACGGCGCAACTCGCCGCGCAAGGTGCCGATTTCCGCCTTCAGGTCGCCGGCACGCGGCAGGCGCGACAGGATCGCCTTCACGCGCTGCATGTTGATCGGCTTCACCAGATAGTCGGTGGCGCCCATCTTCAGCGCGTTCACTGCCGACTCCACAGTCGCGTGGCCGGTAATCACGATCACTTCCACGCCGGAACGCGGGTCCAGATCTTCGAACAGATCGACCCCGCTGCCGTCGGGCAGCTTCAGGTCGGTAAAGACAACATCCGGCATCTGCCGGACCAGTTGAATGCGCGCTTCGCGCAAATCGCCCGCGGTGGCGGTAGTCAGACCGTCTTCCCCGATGATGGCGGAAAGCGCCTCGCGGGTACCGGCATCGTCATCGACAATCAGTACATGTGGCATCGCGTCTCGAAAGCCTGCAAGCGTGGGTGGAAAACATGCGAACTCGCATGTTCAAAAGCGGGAGCGGCGGCGTCGCGCGGGTCCGGGATGCGCTCAGGAAAACAAACGCATAGTGATCGAACCGCACTTCGCCAAGCCGTCGACTTAATCCAATATTGCAACAATAACCGGGAAACACTCGGCTATTTTCGCCTTATTGTTGTCTATTTACCCATTATACGGCCTTATTGAGATAAATCAGCAATGCATATCAGCCGACAAGCGTCAAATTTACAATCGACGGAACGCAGCACGTCTGCATGTTGAGCGCTTGCCCGAAGGCACCCGATCAGCTACGCGGAAATGGCCACGCGTGGCCGTCGCCGTTCGCATGCGCCGACCCGTTGGCACCATGTGCGCCGGGGCTGGCGCTTTCCGCAGTCAGGTTAGCCGCCGGTGCGGACGGCGCCGGTGCTGCGACCGCGCCGCCTTCGCCCTCCCAGCGGTTCAACTCCCGCGCGACGGGATAGTGAGCCGCGCGCTTGTGCTGCACGTAGCGGACCGCCAGAAAGCCGCCGAGCGCCATCAACGCGCCGAAGATGCCAATTTTGGGTCGTGCCATCGTGAACTCCTTAAGGTCGTGAAGCGGGAAGCCGGTAGGTGCCGAACGGCGCCTCAGCGCGCAGTCAGAACGCCCAGCACAAAGCCGACGCCCGCCGCGATGCCGATCGCGCGCCACGGGTTGTGCCGCACATAGCGCTCGGTGGTGATGGTCGCCGCGCGATAGCGGCGCTGCGCGTTCTCCTGCGCATCGCCGAGCGCCGACTGCAGCGTTTCGACGTGCGTGCCCAGCTTGTCGCGCAACACGCCGACGCCCTCTCCCGGCACGTTCGCGGCGAGCCGCAGCATTTCTTCCGAGTCCTTCAGCAGCACCCGCAAATCCTCGACAATTTTCTGGCCGCCGAGTGCGAGCTGTTGCGTGGTGTCAGTCATCATTCGCTCCTTATCCGGTTCAGCAGGGTCAGCGTGCGTGCAGGCAACTCGCAGTGATGCATGTTTGCCCTGTACCTGTTCACTTTAGGCAAGCGAAAAAGCACACGCGTGTCGGGTGGATTATGCAAACGACGTGCCCGGTAAATACGTCACTGAATTGCGGCTCGAAACCCCGATCCGGCACTTTCGACCGATCACACAGCAATGTATTTCGTCGATCGTGACTTCGATTGCCGGAAACCGCATCGAAGTGGTTAAATCAACTTTTGTGAGATATTGGCTGCACAGGTCACTCGTCTCTTTCCAAGGCCTGCGCGCCGCAACAACGACATTCATTTGCACAGGACTCCCCGTTTATGGCGTCAATCGATCTGGACTCGCCCACCGTCTCCGCCGGCGACAATGGCCCGGCAAAGGCGAAGCAGCGCGTCGCGGACGGCATCGCGGGACTGAAATCATACGGTCTGCTGTATGGCTCGTCGCCGGTGATGCTGGATCTGTACGAGCAGATCGAGCGCGTCGCGTGCACCGACGCGACCGCGTTGATCATCGGCGAATCAGGTACCGGCAAGGAACTGATTGCCCGCACGATTCACGACCAAAGCAGCCGCAAGGACGCGGCATTCGTCGCCGTGAATTGCGGCGCGATTCCCGACGAACTCATCGAAGCCGAACTTTTCGGCCATGAAAAAGGCAGCTTCACCGGCGCGGTTCAAGGGCGCGTCGGCTACTTCGAACACGCGAACGGCGGCACGCTGTTCCTCGATGAAATCACCGAAATGGCGCCCGTGCGTCAGGTCAAACTTTTGCGCGCGCTGGAAACCGGCACGTTCTATCGGGTCGGCGGCAACGAACTCATTAGCGGCAACGTGCGCGTGATTGCCGCGACCAATCGCGATCCGGCCGTCGCCGTGAAAGAGAATGGTCTGCGCGAAGATTTGATGTATCGGCTCGCGGTTTTCCCGTTGCGCGCGCCGCCATTGCGCGAACGTGAAAGCGACCGCGAACTGCTCGCGCAACACTTCCTGGCGCAGTTGAATCAACAGGAAGGCGCCAGCAAGAGTTTCAGCAAACGGTCGATCGAAACGCTGCGCACCTGGTCGTGGCCCGGCAATGTTCGCGAATTGAAAAACGCGGTTTATCGCGCGTTCATTCTCGCGGAAAAAACCGTTGAATTGCCGCATCCGCATCTGGCGTCGCGCGTGAAAAAAGCCGTGACCCAAGGCGACGCAATGAGCGTCTGGATCGGCACGCCACTCGCCGATGCGCAAAAGCAGATTATTCTCGGCACGCTCAAATATTGCGGCGGCGATAAACGGCGCGCGGCCAAAGCGCTCGGCGTCAGTCTGAAAACGCTTTACAACAGACTGAGCGCATACGGCGATGAAGGCGCCGAAGAAGAAGCCGAACAATAAGCGGCAAAATACTCGGAAAAATCAGTTCAAGGCGGTCAACTCTACTGAGTGCTCGCGCGATTTCCCCGCGCGAGCACAGCGTACTCTCATCACAATATTGCAGCTTTTACGGATAAAAACGGTAGCCAGGAAATTGCTTCGCATCACTAGGCAATATTTGCGGACATAAACAGAAACCGATTTTCTCCGCATTATGTTTTGCAATTTCTTGCATTTTTCTTCTGCCAATTACAAATCGCATGCTGCAAAATGCGGCAGCGTATTGGATCGATGTGCCGCTCATTCACAGATTAGCGCGGCGTGAATTGAAAGGCACTTGCACGGGCAGAGACAGGGAAATGCAAAAAAAGATGATGTGGGCCGGCTGGACAAATCAGGCGGCCAAACGCGGACGTCCCAATGCAACGTTGGTCGTCGCGGCAGTGCTGGCGCTCTCGTCGGCATTGAGCGGATGTAGCTCGCTTTATTCGGAAGGCGCCGTGGCGGGCGCGGGTGTCGCCGGTGCGGCAGTGGCGGGCAAGGTCACCAGCAACGCAGCCGTGGCGACCGGCATCGGCCTTGGCGCAGTAGCGGCCGCGCGGGCGGGCGTGCAGTATTCGGAGCGCGTGGTCCATCGCAATACTCAGGACGGCATCGCGAAGATCGCGGGTCCGCTCGCCGTGGGCGCAGTGGCGCCGTGGAGCGTGACCCACAGCTTCCCGATCGAAGACGACGAGCATGGCCGCGTCACCGTCAGCCGCGCGATCAGCACCGGCGCGCTCGACTGCAAGGAAATCGTCTTCTCGGTCGACACGACCGCCACCAAGAATGTGCCGGCCAGCAGCGCGTTTTATGTCGCATCGATCTGCCGCGATGGCGACAACTGGAAATGGGCGTCGGCCGAACCGGCCACCGAACGCTGGGGTGCGCTGCAATGAGGGCGCTTTCGCTTCGGCAATCGCTCAGAGGGTCGTTCGGGAACTCGCGGGGCAACTCACCTGAGTCTTCTTTCGGCGGCCCATTCCGGGCTGCGCATGCCCGGCTCGCCGGGATCTCCGGCAACCGGCTGCGGCTTATCGCAGCGGGCGCGATCTGCGTCGGTGCAAGCCTGATGACGAGCGGCTGCACGTCGATCGGAGCAGCCAGCGGTGCGGCGGCGGGTGTCGCGTCGGGAATCTTCACGTCGAATCCGGCCGTCGCGATCGGCGTCGGCATTGCCGTGCAGGCGGCAACCGACGAAGCCGTCGCGCGCTATATGAAGAGCATGCACAAGGACCAGCAGGACCTGATCGCGGCGCTCGCGGGCGACATGCCGGTCGGCGAAACGCGTCCGTGGTCGGTCAAGCACACGTTGCCGATCGAGAACGGCCACGGCGAAGTGCGGGTGATCCGCGCGTTCGGTTCGTCGCTCGCGCTGTGCAAGGAGTTCGTGTTCTCGGTACGCGACGGCGACGGCCCCGATGCGCACGAAGCCTGGTTCACGGCAGCCGCCTGTCAGCAGGACAAGGGCTGGAAGTGGGCGTCCGCCGAACCGGCTGTCGAACGCTGGGGCAATCTGCAATAAGCGGTGCGCAACAAAAAAGCGGCAAGGTTTCCCTTGCCGCTTTTTTATCGTTCACAGTTTCTTCGCGAGGCGCGCTCGGCCGCTCTCGCTAATTCAGCGGTTAAGACTCCACGTCTTCCAGGCTGAAGATTTCGGTCTGGTCGTTGTACGAGAAAATCTCGCCATAACGGCCCCAGTTGATGACCGCGTCCAGCGTTTCTTCCGCCGCGCTGTCGGACAGAAAATCTTCCAGTTCCTGCTCGAAGCGCACGCGCGGCGCGCGATGCCCCGGCCGTTCGTTCAGCACTTTCTTGATTCGCGCAGCCAGCGGCACGTGCCGCAGCAGATGCTCGGCGAACATCATCTTCCGTTCCTGCGTGCCGAACTCGGAGAACACGCGCGCGGGCGGCGTCAGGAAAATGTCACCCTCGCGGATGTCGGCGAAACCGAGGTGTTGCAGCACTTCGGCCACCGGGAACAGATCGTCCACCTCGAGATGCAGCGAACGCGCGATTTCCGGCATGTCCGCACGGCCGTGGTACGGCGCGGCAGCCAGCGTTTCGATCAGACCGGCCATCAGGTTGGTCGACACATGCGGCAGCCAGCTGTGCAGTTCGAGACCCTTCTTGGTCTTTTCGTCGGTCTGACGCGCGGTCATCTTCGCGTAGATGTCGTCGACCAGCTTGCGGAACGCCGGGTCGAGACGGTTACGCGGATGCTTGAACGGCACCTTGATCTCGGCCACCACCCGCCCCGGATTCGACGACAACACCAGGATCCGGTCGCACATGAACACCGCTTCCTCGATGTTGTGCGTGACGATCAGCACCGACTTGATCGGCATACGACCTTGCGTCCACAGATCGAGCAGGTCGGTACGCAGCGTTTCGGCGGTCAGCACGTCGAGCGCGGAGAACGGTTCGTCCATCAGCAGCAGCGTGGGGTCGACCACCAGCGCGCGCGCAAAGCCGACGCGCTGACGCATGCCGCCCGACAGCTCGCGCGGATACGCGTTTTCGAACCCGTCCAGACCGATCAGGTCGATCGCGGCCAGGGCGCGCGTGCGCCGCTCGGCAGCGCCGACACCCTGCGCTTCAAGACCCGCTTCCACGTTTTGCAGCACGGTCAGCCACGGAAACAGCGCGAAGGTCTGGAACACCATCGCGACGCCCTTCGCGGGGCCGTCGAGCGGCTTGCCCATATACGTGACTTCGCCGTCGGTCGGTTCGATCAGACCGGCGATGATGCGCAGCAGCGTCGACTTGCCCGAGCCGGAGCGGCCCAGCAAACCGACGATCTCGCCCTCGCGCAACGACAGATTCGCGTCGTCGAGGACGAGCAGTTCGCCCTGCGTCTTGTTGAAACCACGGCACACGTCCTTGACGCGCAGGATCTCTTCGCCGAGGCGCGGCGGCTTCGGCGGCGTCTGGATCGGCGCGGCGGTGATAGCAGCTTTAGGATTTTGCATCGCGTTATGCCTTCATATTTCTCATGAACACGCCAGGCTGCCTTCGCGTCTCAACTCGCTCGGGTAGCCTGGCGCCAAGCGACAGGTTCAGAGACGCTCAATCAAGCCGGAGCTTGGCTTCGGCGTACGCGAACAGCGGGCGCCACAGCAGACGGTTGAACAGCGTCACGAACAGGGACATCACGGCGATGCCCACAATGATCTTCGGATAGTCGCCGGCCGCGGTGGTCTGCGCGATGTACGCGCCCAGGCCGTGCGCCGCCACCTTGGTATCGCCCCACTGGACGAATTCCGCCACGATACTCGCGTTCCACGCGCCGCCCGACGCGGTGATCGCGCCGGTCACGTAGTACGGGAAAATGCCCGGCAGCATCGCCTGACGCCACCATTGCCAGCCGCGAATGTGGAAATTCTTGGCCGCCTCGCGGTAGTCGTTCGGATAGGAACTGGCACCGGCAATGACGTTGAACAGGATATACCACTGCGTGCCGAGCACGATCAGCGGCGACAGCCAGATGTCCGGGTTCAGATGGAATCGCACGATCACGATCACGAACACCGGGAACAGCAGGTTCGCCGGGAACGCGGCGAGGAACTGCGCGAGCGGCTGGATCTTTTCAGCCAGCGCCGGACGCAGACCGATCAGCACACCGATCGGCACCCAGATCACCGACGCAATCGCGATCAGCACCACGACGCGCAGCAGCGTGATCAGGCCGAGCACCAGCACATGGCCGACTTCTTCGAGCGACACGCCGGTACGCACATACAGCACCACGCGATACACCACATAGACCGTGGCGAGCAGCACCAGCGCGGCCCAGACGATATCGCCGAGCTTCGAGCTTTTCTCGCGCTGCGGAATCTGGAAGCGCGGCGCGCTGAACGCGGGCAACTGGAAGCGCACTCGCGCCGCTTTCGCGAACATCCAGCCGACCGGCACCAGCAGACGGTGAATCAGACGCGTGCGGCGGATCAGGTCGAGCAGCCACGACTCCGGCGCGTCGCCCGAACTGGTGTTTTCCATGCGGAACTTGTCGGCCCACGCGACCAGCGGACGGAACAGCAATTGGTCGTACGCGAGAATCACGACCGTCATCGCGAGGATCACCCAGCCGATCGCGTGCAGATTCTTGACCTCGATCGCCTGCGCCAGATACGCGCCGATGCCCGGTAGCGTGATCGTGTTGTTACCAACCGTGATGGCTTCGGACGCGACCACGAAGAACCACCCGCCCGACATCGACATCATCATGTTCCAGATGAGGCCCGGCATCGAGAACGGCACTTCGAGCTTCCAGAAGCGCTGCCACGAAGTCAGATGAAAGCCGCGCGACACTTCGTCCAGATCGCGCGGCACCGTGCGCAGCGACTGATAGAAGCTGAACGTCATGTTCCACGCCTGGCTCGTGAAAATCGCGAAGATCGCCGCGAGTTCGGCGCCGAGCACGCGGCCCGGAAACAGCGCGAGGAAGAACGTGACCGTAAACGAAATGTAGCCCAGCACCGGCACCGACTGGAGGATGTCCAGAATCGGCACGAGCACGAGCCCGGCGCGGCGGCTCTTGGCAGCGAGCGTGCCGTAGATCAGCGTGAAGATCAGCGACGCGACCATCGCCGCCAGCATGCGCAGCGTGGTGCGCATTGCATATTCAGGCAGGTTCGACGGATCGAGCGAGATGGCCTGGGTCTTCAGCACCGACATCGGCGCGAGCGTCTCGTGAAAGCCGATCGCCGCCATGGCAATAATGCAGATGATCAGCGGAAAGGCGACGAAGTCCCAGCGATTGGGCAACACCCGCCATGCCGACGCATTCGCGGTGCGCTTCAGGTTAAAACTGAAATCCATCAGAGGCCCTCCCCTTCGGTGCTGGTGTTGTTCTGGTCGAAGGAGCCCGCGGCTTTGGCGCGGCGGTCTGAAGATCGGTCCGGAAAGCTGAAATCATGCATGGCAAAACGCGTGTGCGCGGTAAATCGTTAACGTTGGAGACACGTGGACCGGTCACGGACGGACGCGCAACAGGCTGTTCAAGCCGGTCACGCCACCACTCCATCACCCCGGGCTACTGTCGCCGCAGGCGCCGCCCGTAGGCCGGCGAGCTTTCCTCGTTTTGGACGGCACGACACTACACCATCCTATGTTTCAGGCACAACCTTTCGCGGCAAATCGCGATAAATCGCGGGCTACGTCCGGCAAACCGGTCTGGAGCCGCGTCGCTGAATCACTCTGCGATGCATGGAGCGTGGCGCGTCAGCCACATTGCCGGATCTCGCGGCTAGCGCGAAAGCCACGACCGGCTGACCGGGACACTCACCGGCCTTCAGCCGGACGGCCAGACTGCCGTTGATGTCTATATAGACGCGCCAACGATAGTTCGCATTCCCGCAATAACGGTGGCGTCTGGCCCCATGGCGGTTAAAATCACGAAACGATGCGCCTCTTCCAGCAGTTATCCGGGGCCACGGCGGCGGCGTATGGTCAGCCGCTTCCACAGAGTCGGCACAGCGCCAGCGCGCTGCCACGATTGAGCTTGTTGCATGTCACAGCCAGACGGATCAGAGGGTCGATGAACAGGACAACCTTGCGCCAGGTAACCGGTCCGATCAGCTTCGTGCTGATCGTGCTGGGTTGCTGGTTCGTGGCGGGCATGGTCGCGGACCGGATGGTACAGCAAGAGCTGGACGCCGCCTTGCGCACGCAGCGGCAAATGTCCACGTCGGTTGTCGACAACATGGGAGAGGTGATTGCCAGCGACCTCGCCATGTCTCGCGCCATCCCCGCAACCATGGCCGAAATGGACGTGGTCCAGCGGGCCCTGGTGCAATCCCAGAATTATGCCGTGAACAACGAGGCGGCGGAACCCGCTCTGCGCGCCGCGTTGTTAAAAGACCGGCAGATGACCACCGTCAGCAACTTTCTGCATGACGCGCAGGGCTTCTCCGGGCTCGACCAGATCTGGCTCGTCAATGCCAACGGCGTCTGCGTGGCGTCGAGCGACTCGATCAACAATCCGCAGGCAGCCGAGCGCTCGTTCGTCGGCATCGACATGCGCACGCGCGCCTACCTGACGAATGCATTGCTCGGCGCGTTTTCCGAGGCGTACGGCGTGGGCCGCGCGAGCGGCGAGCCGGGTATCTTCATCGCCGCGCCGGTCTATGCGGAGGGTCTGCTGGTCGGCGTGGTGGTCGCGAAGGTGGGCATCGCCCGCTTGCGCCACTGGGTCGCGCACGAGGGCACCTTCGTCTCCGACGACAACGGCGTGATCATCATGGCGCACGACAGCGAACTCGAAGGCCACATGCTGCCTCACTCACATGTCACGCAGATGAGCGCCGCCGAACGCAAGCTGATCTATCGCCGCGACGTGTTCCCCGACATGGAGATTCGCGTCGACACGCAGGTTCGGGAAGAGGCGCCGTGGGTGCCCGCGGCCGTCGCCGGGCAACTGTTCGGCATGACCGAGCAGCCCGCGCCGTCGCTGTATCAAACCCGCAGCGGCCTGAACTCGGGGCTCTCGGCGCACCTGGTCGATCCGCTCGCGGCCTGGCCTGAACTGCTGCGCAATCATAAGCGCGATCATTTGCTGGTTTTCCTGACGCTGGCCGGGACTGTCGCGCTGGCGTGGGTGATCACGGTGTCGTACGTGCGCGAGCGCCGCCACCATCGCGCGACCCGCGATCTTGCGGAACAATTGCAATCGGCCAACACGCTGCTTGCAGCGGAAGCGCGTCACGACGCGCTGACCGGCGCATTGTCACGGCGCTATTTTCTCGACCTGTTGCGCAGGGAGATCGAGCGCGCGCGGGCAAACCACGAGCCGTTGTGCATGGCGATTGCCGACCTCGACCACTTCAAGCAGATCAACGACCGCTTCGGCCATGCCGCCGGCGACCGCGCGCTCGAACATTTCGTCGACACCTGCCGGGCGGAGCTGCGCAGCGCCGACTCGATCGGGCGGCTGGGCGGCGAAGAGTTTGGCCTGCTGCTGCCGGCCACGGATCTCGCCGCCGGACGCGACGTGGTCGAACGCTTGCGGTTGCGTCTGAAGGCGAATCCTTCACCAAAGCTGCCGCCTTCGGTCGGCTTGAGCGTAAGCATCGGGATCACCGAACTGTCGCCCGACGATCTGCCCGAGCGGATCATGAGCCGCGCCGACACCGCCCTCTACGCGGCCAAGACGGGCGGCCGCGACCGCACCGAAGCGCTGCCGCCCGACGACACCGCCCCGCCCGCCCGCACGGCGGCGAGCGTGTGGTGAGGCTACGTGCATCGCAAGATATCCACGCGCGCGGGCGGAGTTCCGCTTGGTGCAGAAGCTGACACAAAGCAGGCATCCGCGCCGGGCTTCCCGTAATGAAGCAGGTATCATCGACCTTGATATCGAGGTTGCCGCTACCGCTCTAACGGGAGATTCGCATGAAGGGAAATTTGGTGATCGTCTGTCGCGATCAGGACGCTGACGCATTCGACCATCTGCTGGCTGAATATGGTGCGTTCCAGACGCGCCTGTCGTCGACGGCGTGGTATCTGAAACTGGCCGTCGCGCCGGAATTGATTCAGGAGGAGATACTGGCGCGCCTCGGCAAATACACCACGCACTATATTTTCGAGGCCGAAACAGTGACGTGGAACACGGTAGATAGCGACGCGGCAAACGCGTTGAATACGCTGTTTTCAGACTGACGCACTGGGCCCGGCCCGGTGAAAAACATCCGGACGTTGCGTCCGGATATCGAGTGAAAAGGTGCAGACGCGTAGCGCCTGCACCAGTCGGCATCTAACAGGTTTCAGGTACGGTTTTGTTTGATACCCTGGCTGCCGCCAATAGGCAACCTGACCTACCAGGCACTTTCCGACGCAGCCGTTACTCGCGGCACCACCTCGAACGGAAAGCTCATCAGGACTCGCAGACCACGTCCGTCGTGGTTGCCGATCTCCCACTCCCCACCCGCACGCCGCACCAGCCGCTCGACGATGGCAAGACCCAGACCGCTATGTCCATTGCCGCCGCGCGCCGGGTCAAGCCGCACGAAAGGCCGGCTGGCGTTGATCAGATCCTGCGGAGCAATGCCCTTGCCGTTGTCGCTCACCGACAGCGTAAAACCTTGCGACGTGCGCGCCGTGGCGACCGTCACAGGCGGAGCGCCATACGCATGTGCGTTGTCGAGCAGGTTCGACAGAATCCGGTCGAGCGTGGCGGCGGGCAACAGAAACCCGGGTCCCGCATCGAGCCTGGTCAGCACGGTCGGCGCACCGGCCGCGACCGCGCGATAACTACGCACCACGCGTTCACACTGCGCATCCACTTCGACAGCCTCGCTGCGATCCGCGCCGTCGTGTGCGAACACCAGAAACTGTTCGACGATATGTGTCATCGAATCGACGTCACGCACCACGCCGTCGCGCATCTTCACTTCGTCCATCATTTCGGCACGCAGCCGCAAACGTGCGAGCGGCGTTTTCAGATCGTGCGCGACGCCCGCCAGCATCACGGCGCGGTCGTTTTCCGTGCGCGCCACTTCCTGGACCATCTGATTGAAGCCATGCGTCAGTTGACGCAGTTCGCGCGGACCACGTTCCGGCACCGGTGGCACCGGCAAACCACGGCCGAAACGCGCCACCGCCTGAGCCAGATTACGCAACGGCTGCTGTAACGCCCACGCGGCGAACAGCGCCGCCATGACCGCGAACGAGAAAATGATGACGAGCCACAACACCGTGCGGTCGAGCGAACGCGGCATGCGCAACGGCTGCATGGGCACGACGATCCAGCTGTGATCGGTCGCGGCGCGCACCCACAACTCGGGCGGCTTGCCCGGCAGACCGACCCGCACCTGCGTGCCGGCCGGCATGCGGTCGCGCACGTCCTCGACGAAACGTTCGAGCGGCGGCGGCATTTCCGCGCCCTCCGGCGGCACCTCGGCACTCGCCGGATCGACCAGTTTCACCCGCGACGGCAACGGCAGATCCGGCGAACGGACCACGTGTTGACGCACCGCCTCGACGAGAAATGTCGCTTCTTCGACCGCGTAGCGTGTCTGCTGCTGGGAACGCTCGAGGCGCATCAGCGAGAACCACGCGAAATGCGACAGCAGCAATACAGCGACGACTAATAGCGCCAGCCGCCCGAACAGCGAATCAATGGGCCGACGCATGCTGCTCGCCGTCAGGGACGAACACGTAACCGCGGCCGCGCACAGTTTGAATAAAGCGCGGCGTGGACGGATCGGTTTCGAGAATGCGGCGCAGTCGCCACACCTGCACGTCGATGCCGCGGTCGGTGCCGTCGTATTCGGGACCGTGCAGCAGTTCGAGCAGGCGTTCGCGCGTGAGCGTGCGCATGGGGTGATTGACGAAGATCTTCAGCAACGCGAATTCGCTGCCCGACAGCGTGAGCGGCTTGTCTTCCAGATGCAGCGTGCGCGACTGGAAGTCGAGCGTGAAGCGGCCGAAGTTGAACGGCTCGCGCTGTTCCGGCGCCGCCGCCGACGGCAACGTGCGACGCCGCCGCAAGACTGCCTGCACGCGCGCCAGCAGCTCGCGCGGATTGAACGGCTTGCCGAGGTAGTCGTCGGCGCCGAGTTCCAGCCCGACGATCCGGTCGACGTCGTCCGCACGCGCGGTAAGCATGATGACGGGGATATCGTCGCCCGACGCGCGCAGTTTGCGCAGCGCCGTAAGGCCGTCGACACCCGGCATCATCAGATCCAGCACGATCAGATCCGGGCGCTCGCGTTCGAGCCTGCGCTCGAGCGAGCCCGCGTCGTGCAGCACCGACACTTCGATGCCCTGACGGGCCAGATAGTCGCGCAGCAGATCGCGCAATTCGACGTCGTCGTCGACAACAAGTATTTGAGTAGCCATGGATTGAAGTTTAACGCGCAGCAGGAATGGTTTTTGTTAACCAGCACCCTTCAAGGGTTACCGGGTGTTACGGTGAAAGGCGCACGTAATTCTCCGTAATAGCGGTGGCACGCCGCGTAACACAGCGATGACCGGGCTTCTCTACGCTGTGTCTTACCGAATGCAGGCCGAAACACATTACCGGTTGCATCGTCGGCTATTCCATTACAAGGAGCCTTACATGTCCACCAAAAAGATGTCGCGCGTTCTCGTCGTTGCCGCCACCGCCCTCGCCATTGGCGCAGGCGCCGCCTATGCCGCCCAGCCTGCCGGTCAGGCGGGTCACGGCGGCCCCGGCGGCTGGCACGGCCACTTCATGAAGCAACTGACCCAGTTGCACGACCAGCTGAAGCTGAACGCCGATCAGGAAAAGCAGTGGCAAGCTGCGCTCGACACGATGAAGCAGGGTCACGAAGCCATGCGCGCAAATCACGAGCAGATCAAGGACCAGTTTAAGGCTGCGCAGCAACAGCCGATCCTGGATCTGAACGCCATGGCCGCCGCGCATCAGCAGGTCGAGCAGAAAGATGCGCAACTGCGTCAGCAGACCACCGACGCGTGGCTCAAGTTCTACAACGGCCTGAACGACCAGCAGAAGACTACCGTCAGCACGGCGTTGAAGCAGCGCTTTGCGAAGATGGAATCGCGTCACGAGCATATGCGCGAACGCTGGGAACATCGTGATCATAAGGGCGCAGCGTCGGCGCCGGCCGCGAACTAATAAGCGGATTTCCTGCAACGCCGGGCGGGCTTCCGCAGCCGTCCGGCGAATGCAAAAACGCCACGGAATTTTCCGTGGCGTTTCTGTTTGTGCATCGATCTGGCAGGCCGGGGTTCACGCCGCTTTAGCGTCGTGGTTCATCGCTCGCGCGATGAACGGCATGCTCAGCCGTTAAGCTCGCCGAGATCGAACAACAGCACTTCCGCGTCCTCGCCCTTCTCCAGCGTGACGAGATCGGTTTCGCTGAGCTTGGCGGCGTCGCCGGCCTTGAGCGCCTGGCCGTTCACCGTTAGCGCGCCGCGAGCCACGTGCACATACGCGAGACGTCCCTTCGGCAACGTGAACGTGGCGCTTTCCGTACCGTCGATCAGCCCGGCATAAATCGACGCGTCCGCGTGAATCGTCACCGAGCCTTCGCGACCGTCGGGCGAAGCGACGACCCGCAGGCGGCCTCGCTTGTCTGCGGCATCGAAACGCTTTTCTTCGTAGCCGGGCTGGTCGCCCGCGCGCTTCGGAATCACCCAGATCTGCAGCAGGTGCGTGGTGTCGTCCGGCAGCGCATTGAACTCGCTGTGCTGCACGCCCGTGCCCGCGCTCATGCGCTGCACGTCGCCGGGACGGATGGTCGAACCGTTGCCCATGCTGTCGCGGTGCGCCAGCGCGCCTTCGAGCACGTACGTGACGATCTCCATGTCACGATGGCCGTGCGTGCCGAAACCTTCGCCACCGGCGATACGGTCTTCATTGATCACCCGCAACGGCCCGAAATGAACGTGCTGCGGATCACGGTAATCGGCAAACGAGAAGCTGTGATACGAGTCGAGCCAGCCGTGGTTGGCGTGGCCGCGGTCTTCGGAACGGCGAATCTCGATCATGGTGGGGCTCCCAATCTGATAGTTAAATAGCGATGTCGAGAATGTAGGGGCAGCGGCCGCGCTAAACAATCGGGCGAGAACGCACCGGACCGTCCTATAAATCCGTGCAATCGGGCGGCGGTGGGTGGGCCGCTTCGCTTGCCCGGTCGAAAACGGTCTCAGACGCAGACAAGGTTGCCGACACCTCGCGGCCCCCGGCGTCACGACTGCGGACAACACGCCACCGCCATCGACCGGATAAAACGCCGCCCCGAGTGACGCCCCGAAAGCCGCCGCAAAGCGCCCGGCGTCGCGCATACACAACGAGCGCGGCCACGAGTTTGCCATCGCCCGCGCACCAGACTGGCGCCCCGCCGCTCTTCGGGTAAAATACCGCGCTTTTCGATACGCGTGGGCGCTCACCGCGCGCCGACGGAGTCTAGCCAGGTCGGTCGCGACGAGATCGCAGCAACATCGCAGCGGCGGCGCAGCCTTATCGCACCGGGCTTTGCGACCCACCCCAGGCTTCCTTGATGCATCGGAAAGCCGTCGGCGGCACCCGGGCGCATCCCGCGCGGCACGACAATTTTGACCGCCTAGAATAGCGACGGTCGGCGAAACGCCGGCGGTCGTCGAGTTCGAGCCATCACGACGATCAGTTTGATCCAGGAGAAACATGAAGAAGTTCGCACTGTGCGTGGCGCTTGCGTTCGTGGCCACCAGCGCGATGGCGAAAGAGTGGAAAACCGTGCGCATCGGCGTGGACGCCAGCTACCCGCCGTTTGAATCGAAGGCGCCGAGCGGCGACGTGGTCGGCTTCGACGCCGATCTGACCCGCGCGCTGTGTGCACGGATGAACGTGAAGTGCGTCTGGGTCGAATCGGATCTGGACGGCATCATCCCGGCGCTCAAGGGCAAGAAGTTCGACGCGATCGTGTCGTCGCTGACCATCACGGACAAGCGCCGTGAGCAGATCGACTTCTCCGACAAGCTGTTCGACGCTCCGGCCCGCATGATCGCCAGGGCAGGCTCGCCGTTGCTGCCTACCGCTGCATCGCTGAAGGGCAAAACCGTCGGCGTCGAGCAGGGTTCGACCCAGGAAGCCTACGCAAAAGCCTGGTGGGAACCCAAAGGCGTGACCGTGGTGCCCTACCAGAATCAGGATCAGGTGTACGCCGACCTTGCGTCCGGCCGTCTCGACGCTGCGTTGCAGGACGAAGTGCAGGCCGACGCCGGCTTCCTGAAAACGCCGCGCGGCAAAGGCTTCGCGTGGGCCGGCCCGGAAGTGAAGGACCCGAAGACGATCGGCGAAGGCACGGCCATCGGCTTGCGCAAGGGCGATACCGACCTGAAGGCGATGTTCAATCAGGCGTTGGCTCAGGTTCATCAGGACGGCACGTTCAAGAAGATCGAGAAGCAGTATTTCGACTTCGATATTTATCCTGGACGGTGAACCTGGAGATTGCGCCTTCGCCACCGGCAGCGTCCGCTCGCAAACCGGCCAGGCGCAACTCCGGCGACAGCAGCACGTGACAGGTAACACGCAGCATCCGCGACACTCGGGGCTCGCCCGCATGGGCTTTCCCGGGGCTTCGTAATACAGTCGTCAGCAGTAGATTCAAACCAGGTTCGGGACGAGAGTCCACCAAGCGCGCTGCAAGGCCGGCAACGTCCATGCAGTCATGATTTGCACAGCGGTGCGCTGTGCGCCGCGAAGCACGCGAGCCCCGGCTCGCCGCCCACGCGGCGCAGAGCTGGCCGCGTCTTTCGCGGTGTGTCGCAAACGCATCGTCAAGGACCCCCTATGTTCCTTCAAGGCTACGGCCCGCTGCTTCTCAACGGCACCTGGCAAACCGTCAAACTGGCGGTGTTGTCGCTGGTGTTCGCTTTCGTGCTGGGCCTGCTCGGCGCGGCGGCGAAACTGTCGAAGAATCGAATTTCGTCCGGCATCGGTACGGTGTACACCACGCTCGTGCGCGGCGTGCCCGATCTGGTGCTGATGCTGTTGCTGTTCTACAGCATCCAGATCTGGCTGAACAACCTGACCGACCTGCTCGGCTGGGACCAGATCGACATCGACCCGTTCGTGGCCGGCGTCGCGGTGCTCGGCTTCATTTACGGCGCGTACTTCACCGAGACGTTCCGCGGCGCGTTTCTCGCGGTGCCGCGCGGTCAGCTCGAAGCGGGCGCGGCGTACGGCATGACCAACTGGCAGGTGTTCTCCCGCGTGATGTTCCCGCAGATGATGCGTTTCGCGCTGCCCGGCATCGGCAATAACTGGCAGGTGATGGTCAAGGCCACGGCGCTGGTGTCGATCATCGGTCTCGCCGACGTGGTCAAGGCGTCGCAGGACGCCGGCAAGGGCACGCTGCGGTTCTTCTTCTTCACCCTGTTTGCCGGGGCGATCTATCTCGTCATCACCACAGTGTCGAACTTCGTGCTGATGTACCTCGAAAAGCGTTATTCGACCGGCGTGCGAAAGGCGGATCTATGATCGGGATCATTCAGGAATACTGGCGCAATTATCTCTTCACCGACGGCTACCGCTTCACCGGCCTCGCGATCACAATGTGGCTGCTGGTGGTGTCGATCGGATTGGGCTTCTGCCTGTCGGTGCCGCTCGCGGTGGCGCGCGTGTCGAAGAAGAAGTGGCTCTCCCGCCTCGTGTGGCTCTATACGTACATCTTTCGCGGCACGCCGCTCTACGTGCAGCTGCTGCTTTGCTATACCGGTTTGTACAGCCTCGAAATCATCCGCAATAACGAACTGACCAATGCGTTTTTCCGCGACGGCATGCATTGCACGCTGCTCGCGTTCACGCTGAACACCTGCGCATACACCACCGAGATTTTCGCCGGCGCGATCAAGGCCACGCCATATGGCGAGATCGAAGCGGCCCGTGCGTACGGCATGTCGTCGTTCACGCTGTACCGCCGTGTGATTCTGCCGTCGGCGCTGCGCCGCGCACTGCCCTACTACAGCAACGAAGTGATCCTGATGCTGCACGCCACCACCGTTGCGTTCACCGCGACCGTGCCGGACATCCTCAAGATTGCACGCGACGTGAACTCGGCTACGTATCAGTCGTTCAACGCGTTCGGTCTCGCCGCGCTCCTTTATCTCTGTATTTCTTTTGCGCTCGTGTGGCTATTCCGCCGCGCCGAGCGTCGCTGGCTCGCTTACCTGCGGCCGCAAGGCAAGTAACCCTGGGCCATAAGCCCTCTGCAAGTAAGCTCGTCAAGGACCCTGATGAACACCAAGAAGCAGAAGCTCTTCGTCGACGAGCTTCACAAAAAATACGGCGATAACGAAGTGCTCAAAGGCGTGTCGCTCAAAGCGAATGCCGGCGATGTGATCAGCGTGATCGGCTCGTCCGGTTCGGGCAAGAGCACGATGCTTCGCTGCATCAACTTTCTCGAACAGCCGAACTCGGGCCGCATCTTCGTCGACGGTGAGGAAGTCCGCACGCAGATCGGCAAGAACGGCGCGCTGCGCGTGTCGGACCCGAAGCAGTTGCAACGCGTGCGCACCAGGCTGTCGATGGTGTTCCAGCATTTCAACCTGTGGTCGCACATGAACGTGCTCGAGAACATCGTCGAGGCGCCGATCAATGTGCTGGGTCTGAAGCGCAAGGAAGCCGAAGAACGCGCGCGCGAATATCTCGAGAAAGTGGGACTCGCGCCGCGTCTGGAAAAACAGTACCCGTCGCATCTGTCGGGCGGCCAGCAGCAGCGTGTGGCGATTGCGCGCGCGCTCGCGATGCAACCCGACGTGATGCTGTTCGACGAACCGACTTCCGCACTCGACCCCGAACTGGTCGGCGAAGTATTGAAGGTCATGCAGACGCTCGCCGAAGAAGGCCGCACGATGATCGTCGTCACGCACGAGATGGCTTTCGCGCGCAACGTATCGAATCACGTGATGTTTCTGCATCAAGGCCGCGTTGAAGAACAGGGCCATCCTGACGAAGTATTCGGCAACACGAAAAGCGAACGCCTTAAGCAATTCCTTTCCGGCAGCCTCAAATAAAATCGGCTCGAATATAACTACAAGCCCGCTATTTGGGCTGTAGTCGAAGTAGTATTACAAGGCGCTTTCGAGCGCCTTTTTTGTTTTGTTTCTCTATGCATTTTGGGTATTTCGATGCCCAAAAATCGCTCCTCGCGAACCTTTTTTACCCTCTCCCCGCCTTACTCCGCCGTTTCGGAAGCGTCAATAGTGACAATCCTTAAGATTGCCATCCCAGAAGCATCAATCCCTTATTGGATAAGGATTTAAGCGCTTTCCGGGGATGTGGCAACGGGTCATTGCGCACATTCCTATTGCAATTTGGAGACACCCTCTCCGACAGGTACTAATTTCTTCTCCCATAGAAGTGTATTTTTGATAAATTAGTAACCAAAGTAGCAAAACAAAGTTGATTAAAAGTAGTTTTACTTCAAAGCACAGAGGAGAACCGGTCGGCGAGGGATCGGCATGACGACTAGATAGCCCCAAGGCTACACGTCACGGCAGGAGACCCAATCCACCCGCTAATCTCCCTGGTACGTACCGATTTCTGTTCGGCGTTGTTTGCGTCCGAGCACCATTCGCAGTACTGGGTTTACTTTTTGACAGGGTATGGAGGAGAAGATGAAGAAAGCTTTGCTCGCCGCGGCGCTGATGTCAGCTGGCGTTGTTGCTCACGCCCAAAGCAGCGTGACGCTGTATGGCCGCCTTGATGCAGGCATCGAGTACATGTCGGGTGTTCCGAGCGGCGGCGGTACTGGTGCGGCAACTCAAAGCACCAACCGTTGGAAAGCAGAAAGCGGCGACTGGGGTACGAGCCTGTGGGGTATGAAGGGCGTTGAAGACATCGGTGGCGGCAACAAGGTTCTGTTCCAGTTGGAAGGCTCGTTCAACACGATGACGGGCGCAGGTCCTGGCGGCGGCGGTCTCTTCAATCGTTGGGCAACTGTTGGTCTGTCGAACGACGCATACGGTACGTTCACGATGGGCCGCATGCTCTTCATCTCGAACGGCGTGTGGGACTTTGACCCGTTCGGTCAATCCAACTGGTCGTCGGCATCGCTGGTTCGTGGCCGCAACTGGCCGCAATCGAGCAACAACTTCGCGTACCAGTCGCCGAAGATCGCAGGCTTTGACTTCTACGGTCAATACGCTCTGTCGAACGCAACGAGCTGGAACGGCAATGGCTCGACCGCTCAAGGTCGCGAAGCTGGCGCACAGATCACCTACACGAACTCGCTGTTCCAGGTTCGCGGTCTGTATGACGAAATCCGCAATCCGGCAAACGGCGGTCTGTATGGCCCACAAGTCGGCGACATCAACGCGGCTAACGTAGGCGGCGGCGTGTTCTCGGCATCGCGTGAATACTCGGCTTTGGTCAACGTGTTCCTCGGCCAGTTCAAGGTTCAGGCTGCTTACCAGGCTGTCCGTTCGGCGGGTGCTACCGGTGTTCTGCCGGGCCAACCGACTACCCTCGACCACGAATGGGGCGGTGTGACGTGGCAAGCAACGCCGGCTGCAGCTCTTATCGCAGCGGTGTACCACGTGAACGCGAACAATGGCGGCGGCAATGCGACGATCTACACGGTCGGCGGTTCGTACAACCTGTCCAAGCGCACGCTGCTTGACATCCAGGTTGCTACGGCACAAAACAGCCGCAATGCAAACTTCGGCCTGAACGCGAACAATCCGGGCACGAACGCTGCAACGGACAACCCGCTGCCGGGTCACGCTCAAACCGGCGTGTACGCAGGTATCCAACACTCGTTCTAATCGAACGATGGGCCCCGAAGAAAGTTTCTTCGGGGCACCACAATCAAGACTTCTTCAAGAAGAATCTTTTTCACGCTGCTGCGAGAGGCGCGTATCGGTGCAATGTCCGCAAGGGTATTGCACCGTTTTTTATTTCAGCGCACGGTTTTATTCCACTATTCCGCCGACTTTGAATTCGCCGCACCGGATCGGTGCGCGGGAGTTCGTATCGGCGAGAATAAACCGTGCGTCTGTTTTGCTTTAACGCTATTGCGAAGTCAGGCGCTTCAAACTGCTGCTTCGTTTTCTTCGCCCGTACGAATACGGATCACGCGCTCGACTTCCGCGACGAAAATCTTGCCGTCGCCGATCTTGCCCGTACGCGCTGCGCCGATGATCGCGTCGATCACCTGATCGCACTGGTTGTCTGCGACTACGACTTCAATCTTCACCTTCGGCAGAAAATCGACTACGTACTCTGCACCACGATAGAGCTCGGTATGCCCTTTCTGGCGGCCAAAGCCTTTGACTTCGGTAACGGTCAGCCCGGTCAGGCCGACTTCAGCGAGCGCCTCGCGCACTTCGTCGAGTTTGAACGGTTTGATGACTGCAGTGATGCGCTTCATGGCGAACCTCGTCTCGTGATAGGAAGAGTGAAAGGAAAATGGATGATTTTTATTCTACGCCGCGCCGGATGCATTGCGGCAATCCGGCGCGTGGTTCGGGTTTGCTTCGAGTTTGGCTTCACGCGCGGTACGCGTAATGCCGACGCTCATTCAACCGGTTCGGTATAGCGCGAAGTAATCGGATAACGCCAGTCGCGTCCGAACGCGCGATGCGTGACGCGAATGCCGATAGGCGCCTGACGGCGCTTGTATTCGTTGATCTTGATGAGCCGCGTGACACGCTTCACGTCGTCGACCGCATAGCCCGCCGCGATGATTTCCGCGAGCGAGCGATCTTCTTCCATGTACATGCGCATGATCGCGTCGAGCACGTCGTATTCGGGCAAGCTGTCCTGATCGGTCTGGTTCTCACGCAACTCCGCCGACGGAGCGCGCGTCAGAATCCGCTCGGGGATCACGTCCTGCTTGCTGAACGTGGTGGCCTGATTGCGGTAATGGCACAGCTTGTAGACCAGTGTCTTCGCGATGTCCTTGATCACCGCGAAGCCGCCCGCCATGTCGCCGTAAAGCGTGCAATAGCCGACTGCCATCTCGCTCTTGTTGCCGGTGGTCAGAACGATCGAACCGAATTTGTTCGACAGCGCCATCAGCAACGTGCCGCGGATGCGGGCCTGGATGTTCTCTTCGGTAGCGTCTTCGGCACGGCCCGCGAACTCTTCTGCGAGCGAGCCACGGAACGCGTCGAACATCGGCGCAATCGCGATTTCGTCGTAGCGCACGCCGACCCGGCGAGCCATCTCGGCGGCGTCGGTGGTCGAGATGTCGGCGGTATAGCGCGACGGCATCATCACTGCGCGCACGCGATCCGCGCCGAGCGCGTCGCACGCGACCGCGAGCACAAGCGCCGAATCCACGCCGCCCGACAGGCCGATCAACGCACCCGGAAAACCGTTCTTGTTGATGTAGTCGCGCACGCCCATCACGAGCGCGGCGTACACCTGCGCTTCGAGCGACTGCTCCGGCGCAATTCCCGCACGCAGCGGTGTGCCGTTGTCGAATTCGACAATCGCGGTCGCTTCTTCGAACTGCGCCATCTTCGCGACCAGCTCGCCTTGTGCGTCGAGCACGAACGAGCCGCCGTCGAACACCAGTTCGTCCTGCGCGCCGACCATGTTCACATAGACCATCGGCAGGCCGGTTTCGCGAATCCGCGCGCGCAGAATGTCGAAGCGCACCGCTTCCTTGTTCAGGTGATAAGGCGAGCCGTTTGGAATCAGCACGACTTGCGCGCCGGCCGCCTTTGCCATTTGCGCGGCCGATGCATGCCACGCGTCTTCGCAGATCACCACGCCGTACTTCACGCCGTCGAGTTCGAACACGAACGGCTGCGGGTCGGACGCGAAATAGCGCTTCTCGTCGAACACTTCGGTATTCGGCAAATCCTGCTTACGATAGGTGCCCTTCACTTCCCCGTCGACGATCAGCGACGCCGCATTGAACGTGTCGACCGGCGGCACGCCGCGCTCGATCGGCGCGTTTGCATTACCATGGCCGTGCGCTACGTCTCTGAGCGGATGGCCAACGATCACATGCAAGCCGGTGAACGGTTTGAGTTGCACGGCGAGGTCGGCCAACGCGGCGGCGCTCGCGGTGTAGAACGCGGGGCGCAGCAGCAGATCTTCGGGCGGATAGCCGGACAGCGCGAGTTCAGGTGCAACTAGCAGCTTCGCACCATCGTTGTGCGCTAAGCGCGCGGCAGCGACAATCTTCGCGACATTGCCGGCGAAATCGCCGACGGTGACATTGATTTGAGCAAGAGCGATTCGGGTCTTCATGGCAGGATCGACGGGCAAGCGACAAAGGCTTGCGAGTACCGCAGCTGGTTAGTTCGAAGGAACGGACAAATCGGATAAACAAACGACGCAGCATTTGATGGCCCCTGAAAGGCCTGAAACGCACCGCGTCGCTCATTCGGAACAGTCACACAGATTGAACCAGGAACGCTTTGATTATCGCACGGGCATTCTCGCGTCGCCCTCCGAGGTGGACGCCGCCGAATGGAACGCCCTCCTCGCGCAGCAGTCGCAACCCACGCCGTTTTTGCGGCACGAGTTCCTGAGCGCGCTGCACGCGACCCGATGCGCGGTCGCCGATACCGGCTGGGCGCCGCAATTCGTCACGCTCACCGATCCGCGCACGGACAAGCTCGTAGCGGCCGCGCCCGTGTATCTGAAGGGGCACTCGTATGGGGAGTATGTGTTCGATTGGGCCTGGGCCGATGCATATAAACGCAACGGTCTGCCCTACTACCCGAAGCTGCTGTGCGCAGTGCCGTTCACGCCGGTGCAGGGCAACCGGTTGCTGTCCGCGGATACGCATGCGTTGCGCCATCTCGCGGCCACGCTGATGGCGTTTGCCGAACAGGCCGACGTGTCGTCGCTGCATGTGCTGTTTCCGACCGAGACCGAAGCGAACGCGCTGACCGGTCTCGGCATGATGCAGCGTGAAGGCGTGCAGTTTCACTGGCTCAACGACGGCTATCGCGACTTCGACGATTTCCTCTCGACGCTCGAACAGAAGAAGCGCAAGAACATTCGCGCGGAGCGTCGCAAGGTGCAGGAAGCGGGCGTGACGATGCGCCGGATTCGCGGCGAGGACATTCAGGACGCGGACTGGCGCTTCTTCAGCAAATGTTATCGGCAGACTTATCGCGAGCACTTTTCGAGTCCGTATCTGAACCTCGACTTCTTTCGGATGATCGGTGCGTCGATGCCGGAAAATCTGTTGCTCGTGATCGCGGAATACGAGGGCAAGCCGATTGCGAGTTCGCTCGTGGTGTATCAGCGCGATGGGAAAAACGGCGGCACGTTATATGGCCGTTACTGGGGCGCGCTGGAACATGTACCGTGTCTACACTTCGAAACGGCTTACTATCAGCCGCTCGAATTCTGCATCGAGGAAAAGCTTGGGGTGTTCGAAGGCGGCGCTCAAGGCGAGCACAAGATGGCGCGAGGTTTCCTGCCCACGGTGACGCGTTCCGCGCATTGGCTCGCGCATCCCGCTTTCGCCGATGCGGTGGGCCATTTTCTCGATAACGAAAAGAACAGCATCCACGCGTACGTGGACGAGCTGCGCGAACACAATCCGTTCAAAGGCTGAAGCGCATTTATGGCGTGGTTTCTTTATCTGCTCGAATGCTCGGACGGCAGCATCTATACGGGCATCGCCACCGACGTGCAGGCGCGTTTCGATAAACACGCGAGCGGCGAAGGCGCGCGTTATACGCGCTCGCGCAAGCCGGTGCGGGTGCTGGCGTCGTTTGAACTCGCGGACCGGTCGAAGGCGTCGACCGCGGAGTATTGGGTGAAGCGGCTGACGGCGGTCGATAAGCGCGCACTGGCGGCGGGGTTAAGGACGTTGGAGTCGGTGTTGCCTGCGCCTGAGGTTATTGAAGTCGCGGAGGTTGACGAAGCGGCAGAGCCTGTTGATGCATTGGCGCCGGTCGAAGCGACAGTGCTTGTCGAAGCACCCGCGCCCGTCAAAACGCGGAAGCGGGTCAAAGCACTGGGAGTGTGTTGAAGCACCGTCAACTGAAAAGCCGCGGAAGCGCCCCCGCGCATCATGACGCAGCGGCAACACCCCCTGCCGCCGCTCAACCTTACCCCCTCGCCTCCCGCATCCGCTCGGTCAACAGCCGATGCATCCGCGCCATTTCCCCCACTGCGTCCGCCTCCAGCGACGTCAGTTTCTCGCGCTCGGGCAACTCATGCCGCACCGGCCGTAGTGTGCGGTTCAACGCCGAGTCGATCTCGGCGCTCATCGCGGCGATCCATTCGGTGAGTTCATCGTGACGCTCGCGCCGCGTCGTAGTCAGACGCAATTGCGTGGCCGTCCCCGCCATCCGGCGCGACAGGCTCAACACCGTCAGCGTCACCGTATCGACCATCGAATCTTCGAGCTTCTCCAAACGAATCCGTCCGATGACTTCTTCCGCGTTGTTGCTGGCGAGACCCGCCGCGCGACGCAACTGCTCCATCTCCTTCTCACTGCGGCGCGGCGACTCCAGCGCAGCCCGCAGATACGCGAGATTCGCGCGTACCGCTTTGCCCAGATACGCGCGGTAATCGACTTTCTCGCGCGTCGGCCAAAGGTAGAACGTGGCCAGCAAAGCGAGCACGCAGCCAAGCACGTTATTGCCGAGCCGCGTGATTGCAAACGAGAATTCGCTCGCGCCTGGCGTCGCGAAGTCGGCGACCAGCACGAAGGTCGGCGTGAGAAACAGCACGAACAGGCTGTAGCTGACGGGACGCAGCGCCATCGTCGCCATCACCAGCGGGAAGACGGCGAGCGAAATGCCGAGCGGCGAATGAATCGCGTAACCGATTGCCGCCGCCAGCACGCCGCCGACAATGCTGCCCGCCGCGCGCTCGATACTGCGCGGCCAGGTCGCCGCAATCGACGGCTGCAGGATCAGCAGCGTCGCCATGGTCGCCCAGTAGCCGAACGGCAACCCCAGCGCGCGGATCACGAGAAAGCCGGTGGTGGTCGTCACGCCGACGCGCGCCGCATGGCGCAAGCCGACGGATTGCCACGACAGATTGGCCTTGAGCGTGGAGACGATCCACGTCATCAGGCGGGCGGCGCTCTCCGTCCACTTCGCAGGCTCCTCGTAAGCGGGCGCGAAGTCGACCAGTTCGAAGTCGGACTTCAGCTTTACCGGTTCCATCAACGCGTTTTCGAGCCGTTGCGCGAGTCGGCGCAGACGTCGCTGGAAATCGGCTAGACGCTCGAAGCGGCCTTCACCCGCCGCCGCGCCGATACCGCGCAGCACCTCGCCAATCGCGCCCAGCAATCGGGCTGCGCGTTTCGCGCGCCATGCGTCGGCGGGAGCGCGTTCGCATGCGCCCGAGACGGCGATCAGATACGCGAACAGCGCTTCGCTGTCGGTGAGAAGACCGAGCAAGGTGTCGTAGGTTTCGCGACTGCCTGTTCTCGATGGAGGCACGTTTGCCAGCAGCTTGCGCGACCGCTCCAATGCAGCGCGGGCGTCGGCGCGGAACTTGGCGGCGTGGGTGGCCCAATCGCGTGGAATAGCGCGTTGTTCGAGCAGACGCGCGCTGTCGAGTGCAATGTCGGCGAGCCGCAGATACACCGTGCGCAACGACGACCGGCTCGCGCCGAACGGATGAATGCGCCACACGGTCAGGCTCAGCGCGATCGCAAACAGGCAGCCGACCAGATACACGCCGAGAAACGCGAGGCCCGCGCGAACGCTGTGCATCGGCCGGTCGACCATGACCACGCAGGCGGTCGCCGCGAGGATCGTCACCTGCGAGGTGGCTGCACCCCAGATGCGGCCGAATGCGCCGAGTGTCGTGAACGCGAGCACCGCCAGTGCCGCGAATACAGCGCTCGAGCCCGACGCAAAAGAGGTGATGCCGCCGCACAACGTGGACAGCAGCGCAAAGCCCATCATCGATGCGAAACGGGCCCGGTTGGAACCGGCGGCATCGGCGAGACAGGTCCAGAACGCGCCGATCGCGGCCCACGCGAAGATCGGATCGTGCAGCACATTGCCCACCGCGAGCATGGCCGTCGACGCACACGCGGCTCTCAGCCCTTCAGACAGACTCGCCTCGCTCGCGGAGAACGACACCATCCATACCGGACGCTTGCGATAGATCGTCGTCGCAATCCTGTACAGCCGGTTCGACCAGCGTGGCGACGACGGGTGAAGCTTTCGGTTCATCATCCGGACGGTGTTCTCCTGATAGCCGTATCGCGCGCTGCATGGGCGCCGCGTTTGGCGTTGTTGCTATGTTTTGATCAGCCGCGCGCGACTCCGCAAGGCTGTGCGGCATATATTAAGGGTTAACCCCTAAATATAAAAATGCCTTCGGTTCATCTTCTTTATGCATGGCGTCTATGCACGCGCACTCCTCATGCCGGCAGCCTGCTTTGGACACGAACGAGGTTAGATGAGCACGTTGAAAACGCCATGAAAAAACCGCACGTCCCTTGCGGAATCGTGCGGCTTTTTAGATCGCTTTGCTAGTCGGCCATTCGGCCAACCTCACGCGTGCTTACTTCTTGAAGTTCGCGACGCCTTCGGTGATTTCCTTGTGCGCGGCTTCGATGCCTGCCCAGCCTTCGACCTTCACCCACTTGCCCTTCTCCAGCGCCTTGTATTGCTCGAAGAAGTGCTTGATCTGGTCTTTCAGGTACGCCGGGACGTCGTCGATCGACTTCAGGTCGGCGGTCATCGGGCAGACCTTGTCGTGCGCCACGGCGACGAGCTTCGCGTCCACGCCCGATTCGTCGGTCATTTGCAGCATGCCGAGCGCGCGTGCGCGAACCACCGAGCCTGCCAGCAGCGGGAACGGCGTGAGCACCAGCACGTCGACCGGGTCGCCGTCGCCCGACAGCGTTTGCGGAATGTAACCGTAGTTCGCCGGATAGCGCATGCCGGTGCCGATGAAACGGTCGACGTGAAGCAGGCCCGTTTCCTTGTCAGCTTCGTACTTGACCGGATCGCTTTGCGCCGGGATTTCGATGATGACGTTGAAATCTTGCGGAAGGTCTTTGCCTGCGGGTACGTTATTGAAGCTCATGAGCGCTCTCTGATCAGAAGATGAAAATCGGAACACGGCTTGCTGCGCGTGCGTTCGGGCAAACCTGAAGCGGGCGGGGCCCAGACTCGATGTTGCGGCGAACAGCAGCGTGGCGGCCGGACATTGCGGAATACGCCATTATAGCCAATCGGCCGATGGCATCCGTCGCGGGATCGGCCGATAATCATTAAGCGTTTCCGACAGCTTTTTTGCACGGCTTTTCTCGATTGTGCCTCTGGTTTGTGAACATCGCGCGGCTGAACCCCGCTGCGCGCTACCCGCAACACTCAAGGAGCAAGCATGGAAGAAGCACGACACTTCATCGGCGGCGAGTGGTGTGCCGCCTCGGGCGGCGAGACGATCGGCGTGCTCGATCCGTCCGACGGACAGGTCTTCACGCAACTCGCGCGCGGCACCGCCGCCGATATCGACACCGCGGTCCACGTCGCGCGCCGCGCGTTCGAAGGTCCGTGGGGCGCGGCGAGCGCCGCCGAACGCGGGCGGATCCTCTACCGGCTCTCGATGCTGGTCGCCGCCCGCCAGGAACAACTGGCCCAACTCGAAGCCCGCGACACCGGCAAACCGCTCAAGCAGGCACGCGCCGACGCCGCCGCCCTCGTCCGCTATTTCGAGTTCTATGCGGGCGCCGCCGACAAGTTGCACGGCGAAACGCTGCCCTACCAGACCGGCTATACGGTGCTGACCATCCGCGAGCCGCACGGTGTTACCGGGCATATCGTGCCGTGGAATTATCCGATGCAGATTTTCGGCCGCAGCGTCGGCGCGGCGCTCGCGACCGGCAATGCGTGCGTCGTCAAACCGGCAGAGGATGCATGCCTGTCCGTGTTGCGCGTCGCCGAACTGGCCGCCGAAGCGGGCTTGCCTGCGGGCGCGCTGAACATCGTCACCGGCTATGGACACGAAGCGGGCGCGGCGCTCGCGAAGCATCCCGGCATCGACCACATTTCCTTCACCGGATCACCGGAAACCGGCAAGCTCGTCACGCAAATGGCTGCCGAGAACCATGTGCCGGTCACGCTCGAACTGGGCGGCAAATCCCCGCAAATCGTCTTCGCCGACGCCGATCTCGACGCCGCCCTGCCCGTGCTGATCTCGGCCATCGTGCAGAACGCTGGGCAGACCTGTTCGGCGGGCAGTCGCGTGCTGATCGACCAGGCCATTTACGAACCGCTGCTCGACCGCCTGGGCAACGCGTTTCATGCGTTACGGGTGGGCCCTTCGCAGGCCGACCTCGACTGCGGGCCGCTCATCAACGCCAAGCAACAACAACGCGTGTGGGACTTCCTGTCCGACGCGCAACACGACGGCATCGCGATGGTGGCTCACGGAGAAGTGATTGCCGACGCGCCCGAAAGCGGTTTCTATCAAGCGCCCACGTTATTGCGCGACGTGCCTGCGAGCCACCGTCTCGCACGCGACGAAGTGTTCGGCCCGGTGCTCGCCGCGATGTCCTTCCGCGACGAAGACGAAGCGCTCGCGTTAGCCAACGGCACGCAGTACGGCCTGGTCGCCGGCATCTGGACGCGCGATGGTGCGCGGCAAATGCGGCTCGCGCGGCGCTTGCGCTCGGGGCAGGTGTTCATCAACAACTATGGCGCGGGCGGCGGCGTCGAATTGCCGTTCGGCGGCGTCAAGCATTCGGGCCACGGACGTGAGAAAGGCTTCGAAGCGCTGTACGGATTTAGCGTGTTGAAGACTATCGCGATCCGGCACGGCTAAACGCGCGCGGTTCGACGTAACGTGAAGCAACGCAGCACCATCCACAACAAACAACGGAGACATCATGCGGTTGACAGGTAAAACGGCCATCGTCACGGGTGGCGGCTCGGGTTTCGGTGAAGGTATCGCGAAGACCTATGCGCGCGAGGGCGCGAACGTCGTGGTCAACGATCTGAACGGCGCGGCCGCCGAACGCGTGGCGAGCGAGATTGCGCTGGCCGGCGGCAAGGCGATTGCGGTGGCGGGCAACGTCGCGCAGCAGGCGGACTGGCGCACGCTGCGCGAGGCCGCGCTCGACGACTTCGGCAGCGTGCAGATCGTCGTCAACAATGCGGGGACCACGCATCGCAACAAGCCGGTACTCGAAGTGAGCGAAGCCGAGTTCGACCGCGTGTACGCGGTGAACGTCAAAAGCATTTACTGGAGCGTGCAGGAGTTCGTGCCGTATTTCCGCCAGCAAGGCGGCGGCAGCTTCATCAATATTGCGTCGACGGCGGGCGTGCGGCCGAGACCGGGGCTCGTCTGGTACAACGGCAGCAAGGGCGCGGTGATTATCGCGAGCAAGTCGCTTGCTGTAGAACTTGGGCCGGACCGCATTCGCGTGAACTGCGTGAATCCGGTGATTGGTGAAACCGCGCTGTTATCCGAATTCATGGGCGTCGAAGACACGCCGCAAAATCGTCAAAAGTTTCTGGCCGGGATTCCGCTCGGAAGATTTTCGACGCCGCAGGATATTGCGAATGCGGCGCTTTATCTGGCTTCGGATGAGGCGGAGTTTATTACGGGTGTGTGTCTTGAAGTGGATGGCGGGCGGTGCGTTTAGCGTGCTACCGAGGTCGTGTGAGGGTGGTGATGTTTTGTGCCGCCCTTGCTTTTTTCGGTCGCTTTTTTCGCTGTTGATTCGTGATCCAAACCAGCCAACGTAGCTTGAATGGATCGACTTCAGTCGGCCCATTGCAGGGCCGAGAGCCACGAGCAATAGGAATGCGCCGCGCTAGAGCGATCGGGCCAATCAATCGACCTTACTCGTCCAGAACAACGGGCACGTCAGCAACTGCCACGGCTCCAACCCAATTGGGCAATCGCCTATTTTCACACCGAACACATCTGAGCCGAAGAACATAAATCTATACATCCCCATCCAGTCGCCAACCCGCTTTGCCGGATCCCCGCTTAACTCTGCCTGGGAAGCTTCGTATCGGAATGGCATAAAGCGTGAGGTGTCGCTTCCATTCGTCGCAACGATTTGCATCTCGCCGCCGTTTTTTTCTGCTGATCGTTGAGTCTGCTACTGGAATGCTGGACGACGCAGACGCGCTGAATTCTCTGGTGCGGACGCTTGCATTTACTCGACTCTCATCGCAATGCATTCCGCTTATTTCTCAAGACTAGCGATGGCATGCCGTAATCACTATCGGTATGAAGGTTCGACTTATCGAGCGTGGTGGTAACTCGACCATGCCCGCGCTGGGGACAACAACACACTGACAACAAGGAAAACTCGATGAAAGGGCGCTTCGCAGCTTGTATGGTTTCCATTTCCGCTTTGGCCGCATTGACTGGCTGCGTTTCGGTGCAGCCAAAAAGCATTTCGCAGGACAGCGCGGCGGCACTGCACGGCAAGACGGTCGTCGTCGATGCCTACGAAAGCCCCGGCTTCACCGCGATGACGCCGGGCAAGGCCGCGTTGGGCCTAATCGGCGCGGGTCTCATGATCAGTGAAGGCCGCAGTTTCATTCACGGCAACCAGATCGCCGACCCGGCAGTCGCAATCGGCAATGGCCTCGCGCAAGAGATGGCGACGAAATACGCTGTCGTCGTCAAGGCGACCAGCGACGTCAAACCGCTCACGACAGATGCGATCGACGCCATCGTCGCGCAGTATCCCGACAGCGACCTGATCATGGATAGCCACACGGTCAACTGGGCATACGCGTACTTCCCCGACCACTGGGGCACCTATCGGCTGATCTATGCGGCCAGGATCCGCCTCATCGACGCGCATACCAAAACTGTGCTCGCGGAAGGGCTGTGCAAGCAGGTGCCGGATTACTCACCGGATATGCCCGACTACGACACGCTCACTGGCAACGGCGCCGCATGGACAAAGGCGAAGTTGAGCAGCTATGCCGAGTCGTGTGTCAGCGAGTTTGGCGCGTCGTCGCTGGACCTGCCGCAAATCGCTCATCAGGCGACCGCGGCGCAACCGGGAGCGACCCAGGCGCATTGACAGGCGAAGCATGGATCGCCCGCTCGCGCACATGCACTCTACTTTCGGTCGTTGGACGTTGCTCCGACGATCGACTTTCTGGTCGCCACAAGTCGGGGGGCCGGGCTGCCGAGCAGCAGTTTTTCTGCCGATCGGATAGGCGAGAAGTACCGGACCCGCACCGGCTAACGACGAAACCCACCACTTCCTATCCATCCACACAGAATCCCGAGCGAGTTCCCCTTTGCGCCGCGCTCGCCTACCTCAGTGTTTTCCCCCACTCTCGATTCGTGATCCAAATCACCCAGCGCGGCTAGAATCGATCGACTGCGGTCGGTCCATTCCATAAAAAATCACTCATCCTGCATGAGGAGACACCATGGCTAGTCCTGCCAATCCGCTGCACCGTCCCGACGCGGGCGCGCCCTCTTCTTCTTTCGAAGAGGCGACCTATCGCAAGGTCACGTGGCGGCTCGCGCCGTTGCTGATGCTCTGCTACATCGTCGCGTATCTGGATCGCGTGAACGTCGGGTTCGCGAAGCTGCAGATGACCAGCGACCTGGGTCTGAGCGACGCGGTGTACGGCTTTGGCGCGGGCATATTCTTCGTCGGCTATTTCATCTTCGAAATTCCGAGCAACGTGATTCTGCATAAAGTCGGCGCACGCGTGTGGATCGCGCGGATCATGGTGTCGTGGGGCCTCATCTCGATGCTGACCATGTTCGTCACCACGCCGACCATGTTCTACGTGATGCGCTTCCTGCTCGGTCTCGCCGAAGCGGGCTTCTTCCCCGGCATCATCCTGTACCTCACCTACTGGTATCCGTCACACCGGCGCGGGCGCATGACCACCTGGTTCATGACGGCGATTGCGTTGTCGGGGGTGATCGGCGGACCGGTGTCCGGTTATATCCTCAAGAGCTTTAACGGGCTGAACGGATGGCATGGCTGGCAGTGGCTGTTTCTGCTCGAAGGCATTCCGTCGATCATCGTCGGTGTGCTGGTGTTCGCGATGCTCGATGACCGGATTGCGAACGCGAAGTGGCTCACCCGCGAGGAGCAGCAGATGCTCGAGCGACATGTCGCGGCGGAGGAATCGGCCAAGCATGACATGCCGGTTCGTCAGGTGCTCACGAATGGGCGTGTGCTGATGTTTAGTCTCACGTACTTTTCGTTCGTGATGGGTTTGTATGGCGTGAGTTTCTGGCTGCCGACGATTATCAAGGCGACGGGTGTGACCGATGCGTTCATGATCGGGCTGTTGTCCGCGATTCCGTTTGCGGCGGCTGTTGTCGCGATGGTGCTGGTGGCGCGGAGTGCGGATCGGCGGCGCGAGCGGCGGTGGCATATTGCGTTGCCTGCCTTTTTTGGTGCCTTGGGATTGGTGTTGTCGGTTGTTTGGGCGCATAACACCGTGCTGGCGATGGCCTCCCTCACGCTTGCGACGATGGGGATTCTGACTACCCTGCCGCTGTTCTGGAGTCTGCCGACGGCGATTCTGGCAGGGACGGGCGCGGCGGCTGGGATTGCGATGATTAATTCGATTGGGAATCTGGCGGGGTTTTTGAGTCCTTATGCGGTTGGTTGGCTTAAGCAAGCTACGCAGGCTAATGATTCGGGGATGTTTATGTTGGCGGGGTTTATGGTGCTTGGTGGATTGCTTGCGGTTAGTGTGCCGGGGAGGATGGTTAATAAGTGAGCGATAAGCTGATTGCCTCGGTGGCGATTGACCACTGAGGTTCCGCGTTCGCGTTTGAAAACACAAGTCTCCCACTACTTCAAACTATGGCAATTCTTCTAACAGCCCGAGATGGGAGATGCCCCCTTGCTAATAATTGCCGCTGTACTGTTTATCGGATCAGCGATTTTGATCCTGATCAACATCACAGGCGATCCAGGAATCGACTATTGGGACCTTGACGGCGAGAACAGGCAGTCTCGTTCCGGTCTGGATTTCCTTCGCAACAAGCCAATCTTTTACTGTGCCGGAGTCGTACTTGTTGCGAGTTTTTTAGCGTACATCCTGACACGTTCGTCGTAACTTCAAACATCCAGCTATACCATCGCACCCACTCAATTATGCCAAATGAGCCAAAGCGTTTAAGCCCAACAGGCTGGGCAGATTTACGGCGTCGAGAAGCTGCCGTGATGAATTACTACAACGACTTAGCAAATAATTGCACCTACGGCGTCGACACTCTTGCTCATCTCGGATTCTGCGCTCTAGACGAATTCCAGCGGCCGGTATCCATCGCGCAGGTCAATGCGCAACTCGCCACCAAGGTCAGGCTTACCGAGCAGATCGTTCGCCGCAATGTGACCGCTCATGAACTCACCTAGGCCCAATTCGATGCTCTCGTGAGCTTCGCCTACAACTCCGGGGAAGGTGGATCTCGCGACACGCTCGCTGCTGCGAATAACGGCAACTATCGGCTTGTCGCAAGCAATATGGCACTTTGCGTGTACGTACATCCCCGCGACTCAAATGGACACCGCCTCCCACCCCGTCAAGTAAATGGGCTTGCCAACCGCCGTCGCGAAGAAGCGTCACCATTTAGCCAGGACTTTCGATGAAAATCGCCGTCGTCGTATTTGCGCTCGCGTGCTCGTCAGCCTTCGCTGAGACAATTGATCCCGCCGATGTCATCTCCAGGCAAAGCGGTCTGCCCGCGAGTGCGGTTCAAGGCTTTCTGGCGAACTGCGACGCGAACCAGACGAGCCTGAATTTCTGTGCATGGCGGGACCGGGTTGTTGCCGAACAGAAAATGCAAGATGCCGTGGATGCCAGAGAAGCAAAGTCCCCCGGTTGCAAAGCACATCTGGAAAACAAGATCGCCTTCTGGAAGAAGCGACGCGATGCGAACTGCAAGAAATCGGCAAAGGCGAAAAACGGAGGTGGCTCGATCGTGCCGATGGTGATCGCCGCATGTCAGGCGGCCGAGACCGACCGTATGACCAAGAAAATCGCATCGAATTACCGATGCAATTGATAGATGACGGATCGCTGGCCGTTGGCGTCACCGTTTGTCCGTTCCCCCTACCCGTCACACCGGCGCGGGCGCATGACCACCTGGTTCATGACGGCGATTGCGTTGTCGGGGGTGATCGGCGGACCGGTGTCCGGTTATATCCTCAAGAGCTTTAACGGGCTGAACGGATGGCATGGCTGGCAGTGGCTGTTTCTGCTCGAAGGCATTCCGTCGATCATCGTCGGCGTGCTGGTGTTTGCGATGCTCGATGACCGGATTGCGAACGCGAAGTGGCTCACCCGCGAAGAGCAGCAGATGCTCGAGCGGCATGTGTCGGCGGAGGAGTCGGACAAGCATGACATGCCGGTTCGGCAGGTGCTCACGAATGGGCGGGTGCTGATGTTCAGCGTCTTGAAGCGGTCCACCCAGAGAGAACTTACAGAGAAAAATGGCCCATTCAAAGAAGCTGAAGAGGCCAAAAAATTGCCATTTTCGAAAGAATATTTCTTAAACTTGCTCGACACCGTTTTCATCGACAGTCACAACCGCCTTTTCAAAAACGGCAAGTGAAAGAAGTGCGGCCGGACCACCGTGCTCGTGCGACGCATACATTTCCAAGCGCTGCTCAGCACGACTCGCCCCCAGATAAACTTGTCCTGCAAATTTCCGCAATGCGGCCGTTGCATAGGGTCCTTCAGGAACTTCGTCTTGATTCACGTCGATCAACAGAACCGTGTCGAATTGAAGTCCAGCAACGAACTCCGGCATGCTAAAGAGAAACTTTCGGGAATTAGGTGATTTCGCCGAAGCCTCATCGCGTGATGTAGCAGCAACAAAGTGATCACGCAAGTCAGTGAATTCCAAATATCGTCCAAATAGATTGTTACTTGCACATAAGACCGCAACGCGACCATTTCGCCCGAGCTCTTTTTGCAGCGTTCTTGCGCGGCCGAATACGGTCGTATAAGTTGCTACGGTTGACTTGACAGTACAGATCGTCGGCTGCGGACCGTCCTTGATGCGCGACACGCCCTTATATTGAGGCCAATCATCATCAAGATCTTGGCCTGGGAAAGACTGAACGATACAAGAGAGGGCCTTCGCAATCTGAGGGGTGTAACGAAACACGTCAACCAACTCAATTTTTTCGACTTTCCCAAGTTTGGCGTCTCGCCAAAAATCAAGCTGCTTTGCGGCTTCGCTTGGTAGTTTCAAGAATGTGTCGCGAGGAGACTGTTTGGCGTCATAAGCCATGAAAACTGGTGGATTTCCCTCTTGGGTCCGCAAAAGATGTCGGAATACCATTCGTTCTTGCCGATTAAAAAGATGAAGCTCGTCAATAAATACGCCGTCAAATCCTTCTGATTCGCGGGTTGCCTCCCACCGAAAACTATCAAGGTGGTTGAGGAAATCGGTCACCATTTGGTCGCCGCCGATCGCCTTCATTTGACGCAATGACGACCTGAAACCGTCATATAGTCCTAGAACGACTTCTCGCTCTTCTTTCGTAGGAAGCGTCATCATCCATGCACGTCGTTTTTCGGCCAGATACTGGGACCGCCGCTCAACCCCGCTGCGTACGCCTTCGGCGTCTAGCACGCAGGCAAACTCATTGAGAAGTTCCCAAAGAAAAAAACGACGCTCCATGGAATCGCTTTTCGACTCCATGTACGATACAAACGGCGTTGTACATCCCGATCGATACGCTATCCAATCGCCGGTCCGGTACTGATCAATAACATCGTTTAGTACATCAGCCTGAAATTCTCTGCCGGCGTGGCCGTCCAGTGAAACTGGAGTTAAATCGTCCAAGTCATAACGCATCTGGCGATTCGCTAACGCATAGAGCGTAGTGATCACGAGTTGTGGCTTTTCGGCTGCCATCAGTTCGATACCGACGTCCGGCTCCATGCCGAGGACCAAGGTTTCGACGTCAATAGCTGTTTTGTATGCGTGAGTCAAGAACAAGAAACGCTTCGCGCCCCCTTGCGTTTTGTCCTTCATCAGTTCCCGAATACATTTAATAACCAGTGCAACGGTCTTCCCAGTACCAGCGGGACCGACGAGGCGTACACCGCTCGTCAATGGATGATCAACAAATTGCCGCTGAGCTTCAGTAAGGCGCGTGCTATACCATTCGTCAGCAGTAAGTTGCGCTCGAACTTTCACGGGAAGGTCTGAGTCGAGAGTAACGGAACTCTCGAGGCTGGCTGCTTCTAACGGTCGGCTGGGAGTGGCAATGGCGCCGGCAATTCCGCTCAAAGCCTCGGTGTGGAGTTCAATTCGAGGGTTATAAACCGCGAGATCTTTAGTACCCGTTCGATCAAGCAAAAAGGCGAATACTCGTTGACCTTCATCTTGAGAGAGTTCTAGTACTATTCGACCCGAGTTTGTTCTTCCTCCGTCGGCGCTGCGAAGAAGTCTGTCGGCTTGGAACGACAGACGATTTCTATTGTGAAATGCTCGCCATGACACCGGAATTGAACGCGTTCGACCTGTTACGAGCATGGTGGTGCATCGCATAAGCCTCCCGAAGGCTTCGTGCCGCCCTTCATCCGGAAGCGTCGTGAGTGGCCCGTCCACTTCAAGCGAGACGGTTAAAAGTGTGTCTGTTGGCTGAAAGTATCGAGAAAGTACGTAGCCATGATCTCCTACGCGAACGCATTTCGTGGCAACGTCAGATAAAGGCAACTGTAGCTCGAGAAATAAAGGTTCAAGATCGATCTGTCCTGCAGATGCAGCCGAAATTGACTTCTCATCAAACGTGATGGTTTTCATAGTTATTCCCACGATAGCGTGCTGATCGTATCAATAGCATTTTTGTAACGCGCTTCATAATCCCGAGACAGTCCAATTCGTGCATACAATGCGCCGAACGCTTGTGAAATCGCGTACTTGAACATTGGCTGCAGGCGGCCGACTCTTAGAAAGGAATCGTCCGATCGCGCATCGGTCGCTCTGACGTGAACCGTCTCGTAAGGTATTCCAACGACCTCCCGAAGCAGCACTATAGATGGAGCATCTTCGACCTGCGGAAGCCCGGGAAGCAGGAACGTATCTTCGGGGAGCGACTCTTTTTGAGCCTGTAGAAGCGTTTCACGGTAGACCTGTTCGATTTCGAGACTACGAATCGCCGCGCGAAAATGAACCAATTGCGTTAGGCTCCCTTTATTAACGGCCCCCTCAAACGCAATTAAAGCGTCGCGAAAAGATTTGATCGCGGTAGTAAATTTTTTGCGGTCCTCATCTGGGACGTTGAGGACTTCGCTCAATGTTGCTGGATCTTCGCGACGAATCCATGACGTAGAACCGTCGAGAGTTAGTTTACTTTCTGACCCGAGTAACTTCGTGTGCCATTTGGCGACTTGTGATCGGGCTTTCTCTGTCTCGTCCTTGCGCGCTTTTTCTAATTTCTTGCTGGCCCAGATCGTGCTGATGTACTCTTGCAGACGGATGATCCGGAGGCACGCCAGCTGGCGACCAAACTTTCCTTTGCTAATATCGCAATCCGCTGTAATTACGATGCATATCTCCTGAACATGGTCCGACCCGAGCTGTCTCCGTATCAATATATCGCCTTGTCTGATCGGGACTGCGGGATCTGGAATAAGCCACTCCACATCGTGCGTGGTGTTCTCGCTCATTATTTTCTCTCGAAATTTAGTTTATTTATAATGCATCGTTATAGACAAGGTACTCGCCGAATTCGGAATAGCAGAGCATTCCATTTGCAGAGATTTCTGTGGTTCAACGTAGAGGCCCAATACGGGGGGTGCTTATCGTCATCGCGAGAGATCTCGATCGGAAAATCGGGCGCAAACCGCCGTCTTTCGCGGCCTAGTGCAAAACATCGGATATCGGCAACAAAGTCCTTAGCGCGATTCAACTGCTTCTGTGCAGAAAAAGCAAGTTCGCTTGACGGCTTCAAGTTTTCGCTTCAATTAAAATTCTTCGCGCTAACCGTATTTGCTATATACAAACCGAGCGATTGGCCACGTCAAGCCGCCTTCATTGATCCTTGCAACCCTGGGACACGGAGTTGCGGCGAAAAGAAAATGGCTTCTCTACCGCGACATCTGGCCTGCGCCGTATAGCTTAGTGTGTATCGAAGCGATTGAAACGCGGCATATAGTTTGTGAATTGCTGTGTGATCATCGTATGAGACCATCCAACGTACATTCTCTGGCAATCCAGCTACCGAATCTGCAACTCGCTGATGATCGTCGTGCTGATAGTGATGTTCGTAGAGGTCCCCGCCCTTCTCATAGTACGGTGGGTCTAAGTAAATAAAAGAGTCGTCCCCCAACTCTGGAGCGAGACGCTCAACAAATGCAACCGCGTCCATCCTTGTCAACGAAATACGGTCGCGGTGACGCGCAATCAAATTGATTCGGCGAATGAGATTTTCTTTATTGAATCGAGCGTCCAACTTCCACTCACCATTCTGATTCAAGCCACCGATGACGCCAGCGTTTAAGATTCCCGAGCGGTTGCAACGGTTCAGAAAAAACGTAGAGAAGCCAAGATCTAAGGCGTCTGCCCGCGCCGCATTCCTCTGGACTTCCTTCTGAGCGTGCCATGCCTCAATTGTCACAGGCGTGTTCTCGATGAGATCGCACAGCTTCGTCGTCTGTTCTAGCACGCAATGCCAAAATGCCCAAACCGATCTATCGATGTCGTTTATGTGAATATGCTCTGCAAATTCATGTATCACGAGTTCCATTGCTACGCCCGCGCCGCCGGCGTAGGGTTCAACGTACGTTCCACCCACAATTCCATTTTCGCGAAATATCGCCTTGACGAATGCGCTGACCTTTCCCTTGCCACCAGGGTATCTGAGAGGTGTGAAGTATGCGGACACGAAGTAGCCAGAAATTTAGATTGGCGAATGTTAACAGGCCGGTACTGCGCTGCACAGCATTACCTGATCGCTTTATAGATTGCAACAAGCAACGGTTCAACGTGCGTCCACATGGCGATTAAGGCAACGGGCGTAGGTTGTGCAGCCCGGTCATGAACGAACGCATGGAACGTCAATGGGTTGCTGACTGAGTCTTGGTGCGTAGCCATGCGCGCGAGCCGTGAGCCTTTTGCTGTCAACAGGCGCTGTGATTCGAGATGTGTGATCGCAGCGCTGATCTTCTCATCAAGCTTGAGGTCATAGCCTTTTTTTGTCGTGGGTAGGCCGTTCGTCTCAAGGTACAAGTCTAGGGTGAGTTCGACAAAAGTTCTGAAAAGCACAGCAGCAGCGTTGGCTACAACATCTAGCTTTAAGTCCCGCTTGAGTTCCCAGTAAATCTTGTTCAATCGGTGATCGCCAATATCAAGCTTCAATTCTCGTGGAATTAGATACGAGCGATCCTTGCTGGACCGCTGAGTGCTAGCGGTCACCTTTGATGCTCCATTAGCGCCTACGGCCGCCGTTTGCGGCTTTGCCAGAGACCATTGCGCTACCTTTGCTGACAAATTTGGTAATTCACGTTTAGGAAACTGATCCACGTACGCAGCCCGATCAGATTTGCGCTTGATGTCCGTCACGGTGACTTTACCGCTCGACAAATCGCTTAGAACACGGCGAAGCCCTTTCTCGGTTTCCGCTCGACTCAAATCAGAGGTAACTTCGCCCCTTGACACATTGATGCCTAATGCAGCCCTTACGTAAGGGTCAGCAAGTAGCCGCTGGAGATTTGTGATGGGGAATGACTTCGTAAGTGCTTCGTCCTTGGGCAATAGCCCCGCGCCTATTGCGAATTCGATAACCGACAATGTTGGATCTGATTGTCGATATCGTGCCGTTTGCAAACCGTCCCATCCAACCACCCCAGCACCGCCGTTCTCACCGGTGTGTTTGAGTTCAACCCATATGCCTGCTTCATCCCTGTCATCGAACACGACAGATTCAATTTTCTCAATCTCGGATTGATCAAATGCAGCCAATGCCCCCTTACGAAGCGTTCTGGCAGCGGCATCTGAGATATCAATCGCGTCCACCATCTCAGGTTTTGAAAGCAGCTTCAAGGCTGCTAGGCGACGATTTCCCTCCAGCACTACAAATTTGCCCCGTTTTTCTGCAGCCACAACAATGATTCTTTCTGTTGGATTCAAACCATTTTCGACGATGTGTCGCATCAACGTCGAAATCTTCCCACTATCCAAACAAAGCAACGCTAGCGCTTCCAACTGATTGTTGCAAGGCTCAAACCTCGGATTGTTCAAATCGAATTCGAGTTTCTCCAACGGAACAGCTTCGTATCGCATGGTCATCCCAACATGAAGGCCAACCGGAAGAACGTTTGGCCGATTTTTTTGTGTGCCGTGAATGTACGACGATCCTCCTACATAATCAACATATCAACCAATTTGCATCATATTGAAATCACTGGGTAATAAAACTATCCAAAACGAATAAAAGAATCTTTCTCTTTTTAAATTTTTACAATTACGACGCACGTCTATTGAGCAGATCGGGTATTTCTATGCAACAGCAACGGCCAACTTTCTGAAAAGCTTGCCGCCACGCGTTGTAGTGCGTGCGAACGAATTTCGCAATCCAGATGAAGGATGCTTGGATGTGAAGAACGCGACTCAATCTTGTACACGTTAAAAAATGTCGACGAAGGCCGGCGCAAACGTTACACAACGGGGCGACCAATTAGTCACTCCCTTATCCAATCAGCCAATCCCAACATTCACCCCCCAATCCCAAATCCGAGATAGCCCCCGTCCCTTATAATTACCAAGTCGTCGGGAAACACCCAGCGACCAGGTTTAGCAGCCTGAAGTTGAAACCCGCACACCTGCCCAGGCAGGTCGTGCGTCTACCTCTGCACGTCTATATTTCAATGGGCGGGCCTTGGTGGGGGAGCCGCAAGGCTCGCCGGTTTTGGTTTCAACGCCGGTCTGCTAACCCCGCCATGTGCCCGCTCACCCCTTCTTCCCACAAAAGCAAGGCCAGTGTCCGGGCTCCCCATCGAAGCAATAGGGAGATCGCACCATGTCCAGGTCCGTCAAGAATCAACCCGCTTCACGCCCGCCAGTCGACGCCATCCAATACGAGAAACTCGCCCTGTCCGCATTCGATTTATGCGACCGGCAGTTGGGTCAACTGGACACGTTGATCACACTTGCGTCATCGATAGTTAGAAATCCTGCATTCACACACGACGAAAGAAAACGTCGTCAAACGTTGCTCGAATTACTGGTGGACACGGCCGAGCAGTATCAGCTGGATCTCGAATGCGAGCGCGAGTTGTTCCAGGTGATTGCGCTCGACGCGAAGGGCGTCCCGCGCAGCCGTCTCACGGCGCATCAAGCGACGAACTTGCTGGCCGACGCATCGAAGATTGCCAAAGCGTCCATCGAAGACGCGAACGCTTCGCTCAACAAAAAGCCGTCCGCGAAACGCGCGATCAAGCTGCCCTCCTCGCCCGTGCAACAACCGTCCACCGCGCAGCACTAAGCGATCCATCAAACGCGACAGAACAAGCAGCAAACAGCAAGCAAACGAACAGCCAATAACCGCAAAACCAAATGCACAAAAAAATGGCCGCAGCACCCGCTGCGGCCATCCCATCAACTGAATAACAAATCAAAGAATCAACAAATCAACCCGCAATTCGCCAACCTAAAAACTCAAACCACATTCATCGCCAACGCACTCTCACGATAATGCTGGCTAGCCTTATCGCTATCGCCAAGCTGCTCATGCAACCTGGCCAACGCACGATGCGAGCGAATCTTCAGCGTCTCGTTATCCGCGAGCTTCAGAGCGCGCTCAAGGAACGATTGCGCCTTGCCCCACAACTGCTGATGCAGACACAACCGCCCCAACGCAAACAGCAAATCAGCATCTTCCGGACGATCCTTCTGCCAACCTTCGGCCTTCTGGATCAGCGGCAACGCATCACCGCCAGTCGTATCCGGATAACGGCGCAACAAGCGCGCGTCCCAGTTCTGCGCCAGCGCTTCCTCGACAATCTTGCGCGCTTCCTGCGGTCGATTCAGCGCCACCAGCAATTCCGCAGCGAGATCGGCCAGACGCGGCGAATGACGCTCGGTCGCCGACAGCGAGTTCCACAATTCCAGCAGCGCATCCGCATTATGTCGACGGTCACGCAGCAGATTTTCCGCCGCCAGTTGACGCAACCGCACCGCCACCGCCGGATGAATCGCCTCGCGCTTTTCCAGCGTCTTGACGAGCTTGAGCACTTCGCCCCAGTTCTTCAATTGCTGCTGCGCGCGCAACATGATCTGCTGCGCGTGAATGCGCCGCGAGCCCTGCGATTGCATTTCGGTCAGCGCAATCAGTGCGCCGTCCGCGTCGCGGCCATCGGCGCGCATGTCGGCGGTGGCCATCAGACGCGCATCCTGCCAGTCGGCTTCATTGATCTGCGACAGCCATTCATCACGCCGCGCATATTCATGCATGCGATGCGCGGCCGTCGCCGCGATCAAACCGGCTGCGCCGTTGTTGTCGCCATTCGCGAGCGCATCCTTGGCGGCTTTTTCAGCGCGCGAAAAACGCCCCGCATACAGATTGCCGATCGCATCACGCAGCGCCGCGTGCGCCTTCGCGACCCGCGAGCGCGCACGGTAAGCGGCCACGCGCTGCGGCATGCGCCAGATATTGCGCACGATGCGCAGCAGCGCATACAGCAGGATGAACAGCACCACCAGCCCGACCACGAACAGATTCAACGAAACGTCGACGCGGTACGGCGGATAGATGAGCAGCACCTGCCCTGTGTCGAAGCGTCCGACCACCGCCAGCGCGACGGCAATCGCGAACAGCAACGCCAGCCATAAGAGTCCCCGGATCGCCATGATTAACCTCGGCTCCGGTATTGACTGACCGCCTGCAGGCTCGTGCTCAGATCGGGCAACTGGACCGCAGCCGAACCGGCATCCACCTGCTTGACCAGATCGAGCACGGTTTTGGTTTGCGCCGACGAGTTGTCGAAGTAACGCGTCAACGAGTTCTGCGCGCTCTGCAGGTCGGACTTCAGCGTGTCCTGGTTGCGCGACAGCAGCGCCAGACGCGCCGACAGCAGACGCAGCTTCAGATTCTCGCGCAGGAAATAGCCCTGATCGGGCGTGACCAGCATCGCGTCGGCGTTATCGATGCGGCGCACTTGCACGAGGCTCGTGATCTGCTCGCCGATGCCCGACGTCACTTCATGCCACCACACTTCCCAGCGCGGCTTGCCGGTGGCGGCCGCCACCTTCGCGGTATCGGCCCACGTCGCCGCGTGCGGCGTCGCATGCGCGATCTGCGCTTCGCCCGACAGCGGCAAGCTGTCGACCTGCGCAATCGCGTTGTCGAGCTTGATCGCCATGCCGGTGAGATCGGTGGAAGGCGCAGCCTTCAGCTTGTCGATGTCCTGCGCGATCGCCTTGCGCACCGCGACCGCCTGCGGGCTGTCCGACGCGGCGAGACGCGTGTCCGCGCTTTGCAGCGCGAACAGCGCGAGTTGCGTGTTGCCGGTGAGTTGCAACTGCTGGCTCGCAGCGGACAACATCTGCCCGACTTCGGCGAGCGTCCAGTCGTCGCGATTACGTGCGAGGTCGGCGTATTGCTGTTGCAGCGCCTGCTGCGCGGTCTGCGCATCGGCGAGCTTGCCTTCGAGTTGCGCGACCTGCGAATCCGATTGATGCACGGTGGCCAGCGCCTGATCGGTCTTGATGCGCAGTTCGTTGGTTTGCGTGTCGTTGGCTTGCTGGCGTAGCGCGAGTTGCTGCTCGGCACGCTCCAGCTTGCGGTTCAGCACGAACCCGCCACCACCCGCCGCGCAGGCGAGGATCACGACGACAGCCCACAGCAGCGGTCCGCTCGCGCTGCGGCGCGTTTGCGCTTCGTAGGGAGTGAAGGGTTGATTCGGCGGCAACGGAGTGGTTGCGGCCGGCTGGGGTGAAGCGTTCGTGGATGCGTTCGTTTCAGTCATGCGTGAATGAGCCGGTGAATAAGCCGGTGAATGAGCCGGGTCGGACGATACCGGTTGAATGACGGGCGGAGCAACGGATGGATCAGCAGCAGGCGGAACAGCGGCAAGCAGTGCGCGGGCAATGCGCTCGTCGCCTGCGCCGGACACCGTCATCCTATCAAAACCCAATGCCCGCGCGGTCTGTGCGATTCGCGGATGCGGCGCAACCAGCGGCGCGTGCTTCAACTGGGCGATTTCGTCGGCGGTGAGATGGTCCTGCGCGAGTTCGTGCAGATTGCGCACGCCTTCGGAACTGGTCAGCAGCCACGCGTGCGGCGCGCCGGCCAGCAATTCGTGGACACGCGCCCAGCCGCCGATCGACGGTTCCGGCACGAGGCGCCGGTAGGCCGCGACGGCTTCGACTTCGGCGCCCGCTTCGCGCAGACGGTCCGCCAGCCATTCGCGGCCGCCGTCGCCGCGCACGATCAGCACGCGCTTGCCTTCGAGACTCGCCACGCCGAGCGACGCGTCGATGGCAGCGAACAGGCCTTCGGAGTCGAAGCTCGCCGATTCGTCTTCTGAACCGGAAGCCGGGCTGATGATCTGATGCGCGGGCGCGGCCACGCCATGACGCGCGAGCGCCTGCACGCTGCCCGGACCGACTACGCCGATCGGCAGCGCGTGCGGCCAGATTTCGTTGCTGCGGGCAAACGCCTGATCGACGGCATTCGGCGACACGAACACGACTAGCGCATAGCGTTCGAGCGAGGCGAGCGCGGCGCGCAAGGGCGCGTCGTCGGCGACGGGTGCAATGTCGATCAGCGGGAAGTCGAGCGTGGCAACGCCGGCCGCGTTCAGTTGCCGGATCAGTTCGCTCGACTGACCGGCCGGTCGCGTAATCACGACCGTGAACGCCGCGCGGTTCGCGGAGGATGCGGTGTTGCCTGGAGGATTGGCCGCCATCACTCGCCGGACGCCGCAGCGGGACCGCTGGCCGTGCTAAGCGCGCGGACGATGTCCATCGCGCCTTGCTGTTCGAGCGCGTCCGCCACTTCCTTGCCGAGCGCGAGCGCACGTTCGACGGTCGGTGCAGGCGCCGATGCCTGCGCGCTCAACACGCGTTGACCATCGGTCGTCGCAACGATGCCACGCAGATGCAGCGCACCGTCATGCCAACTCGCGTACGCGGCGAGCGGCACCTCGCAACTGCCGCCGAGCGAGCGCGACACCATCCGCTCCGCTTCGACCGCAGCCGCCGTGTGCTCGTGATGCAACGGCGCGAGCCATGCGGCAAGGTCCGCGCGATCGGCGCGAATCTCGATGCCGAGCGCGCCCTGACCGGCAGCGGGCAAGCTGTCTTCGGGATCGATCAACGCGCGGATGCGCTCGCCCAGACCCAGACGCTTCAAACCAGCCGCCGCCAGAATGATCGCCGCATAATCGCCGCGATCGAGCTTCGACAGACGCGTGTCCAGATTGCCACGCAACGGCTTCACTTCGAGGTGCGGATAACGCATGCGCAGCATCGCTTCACGGCGCAGGCTCGACGTGCCGACCACGGCGCCTTCCGGCAACGCGGCCAGCGAGTCGTACTCATTGGAGACGAACGCATCGCGCGGGTCCTCGCGCTCCATGATGGTGGACAACGCAAAGCCGGGCGGCAGTTCCATCGGCACATCTTTCAGCGAATGGACGGCGAGATCGGCGCGGCCATCGGCCAGTGCGGCTTCCAGTTCCTTGACGAACAGGCCCTTGCCGCCGACCTTCGACAACGTGCGATCGAGAATTTGATCGCCGCGTGTCGTCATTCCGAGGATTTTTACGTCACAAGATGGATATAATTTGTGCAGCGCACATCGCACATGCTCCGCTTGCCACATGGCCAGGCGGCTCTCTCGCGACGCAATCACAAGCGTGTGGGGTGGCGTAGAAAACGTCTCGGTGTTCATTAGCTTGCTGATCGAATGACGGGATGTAATAACAATCAATGTTAGCACGCGCTCTTGTGTCCGAAGACACAGCGGAGCGCCGTGCCGGCGCGGTATCGATGGAGGAGACGGGCCTCGCGCAGCATGCGCGTGCCCCATCCCGGTCTGTTCACGCACGGTCGTTCGCGCACCGGGCTCCAGCAGGCGGGATGATGCAATGCGGCGCGCGTTGCGTGAATACGCAAAGCGCCGCACGCGAGCATGTGCAGCAGGTCACGCGGTTTGGTCCTGCTTGACGTCCCGCCCTGCGTGCACGCGCTGCATGCAGGCACGACAACCCCTCTCCGGCTTCACGCCATCGTCACCTTCCGCGTCATGCTGTTCCTGGTGTAGTCCCTATTGCAGTTCATAGTGCAGTTCCGCAGTAGCAGTTCATCACTTAACAGACCCTGGCTTCCCCGAGGAAACCCATCGTGACGTCTTCCGGATCGGCGCGCCCTGCCCGCCGCAACACTGCATCGCCCAACGCTCGCGCGGCCGACGCCGCCGCAGCGCCCTCCGCTTCCGCCGCTGCCCAGGCGGCCGACGTCGCTTCGACACCCGTCAAACGGACGGGTAAAAATGCCCAGGCTGCGAAAGCGCCCAAGGCCGCGAAAACCTCCACGCCGGTCAGGACGACCAAGCCTGCCAAAGCCGTCAAGCCCGCTAAAGCGGTGAAGGCTATGAAAGCCTCGCAAGCCGAGAAGGCTGTGAAAGCACAGAAACCGGCTAAAGCCGACGCATCGACGAAGACCCAAGCCGTCGCGAACGCCGCTGCCGCACCCAAGGCCGCGAAAGCGCCGAAGCTGCAGGCCGTGTCGGCGGAAAGCGCCGCGCCTTTGTCCGCCGCCGCGCCGAAGGGCAATGGCCGCACGCGCGAGGACAAGGATCACCCGCTGTTCCAGGACATCCGTTATCTGGGACGCCTGCTCGGCGACGTGCTGCGCGAACAGGAAGGCGACGAGGTGTTCGACGTCGTCGAAACGATTCGTCAAACCGCCGTGCGCTTCCGTCGTGAAGACGACAATGCCGCCGCGCAGACGCTCGACAAGAAGCTGCGCTCGCTGAGCCCCGAGCAAACGGTCAGCGTGGTGCGCGCGTTCAGCTACTTCTCGCATCTGGCGAATATCGCTGAAGACCGTCACCGCAATCGCCGTCACCGGATTCATGCGCTGGCCGGATCGACCTCGCAACCGGGCACGATCGCCCATGCGCTCGAACGGCTCGTCGAAGCGAACGCGGCGGCCACGCCCGTGTTGCAGCAGTTCTTCAACGACGCGCTGATCGTGCCGGTGCTCACTGCGCACCCGACCGAAGTGCAGCGCAAGAGCATTCTCGACGCGGAGCACGACGTCGCGCGTCTGCTCGCCGAACGCGATCAGCAGTTGACCGAGCGCGAACGCGCGCACAACGAAGCGATGCTGCGCGCACGCGTCACGTCGCTGTGGCAGACCCGCATGCTGCGCGATTCGCGTCTGTCGGTCGCCGATGAAATCGAGAACGCGCTGTCGTACTACCGCGCGACCTTCCTCGAAGAAATTCCCGCGCTGTACGCCGATATCGAAGAAGCGCTGAAGGAGCACGGCATCGACGCGCGTCTTCCGCCGTTCTTCCAGATGGGTAGCTGGATTGGCGGCGACCGCGACGGCAATCCGAACGTCACCGCCGAAACGCTGGAGAACGCGATCACCCGTCAGGCCGCGGTGATTTTCGAGCACTACATGGAGCAGGTGCATAAGCTCGGCGCGGAGTTGTCCGTGTCGAACCTGCTGGCGGGCGCGAGCGACGCACTGAAAGAACTCGCTGACATCTCCCCCGACCAGTCGCCGCATCGCACGGACGAGCCGTATCGACGCGCGCTGATCGGCATGTACACGCGGCTCGCGGCAAGCGCGCGCGTGCGTCTGGGCGAAGGCAGCGTGCCCGTGCGCAGCGCCGGTCGCGGCGCGGCGCCGGTACGCGCCAAACCGTATGACGACTCGGCGGAATTCGTCCGCGATCTGCACGTGCTGATCGATTCGCTTGCCGAACATCACGGCGCGCCGCTCGCGGCTCCGCGCCTGTCCCCGCTCGCGCGTGCCGCCGAAGTGTTCGGCTTCCATCTGGCGAGCATCGACTTGCGCCAAAGCTCGGATATCCACGAGGCGGTGATTGCGGAGCTGCTCAAGCGCGCGGGCGTGGAAGAAAACTACGCGGCGCTTTCCGAGCAGGACAAGCTCAACGTGCTGCTCGCCGAACTGGCGCAGCCGCGCTCGTTGCGTTTGCCGTACGCGGAGTATTCCGATCTCGTGAAGAGCGAACTCGGCGTGCTCGAAGAAGCGCGTGTCACGCGCGAGAAGTTCGGTGCGCGCGCAGTGCGCAACTACATCATTTCGCACACGGAAACTGTCAGCGATCTGGTCGAAGTGATGTTGCTGCAAAAGGAAACCGGTCTGCTGCACGGCCGTCTGGGAGATGCGAACGACCCGGCGCGTGCGGGCCTGATGGTGATTCCGCTGTTCGAGACGATCCCCGATTTGCGCAACGCGCCGCACATCATGCGCGACCTGATCGCGCTGCCGGGCGTCGATGCATTGATCGAACATCAGGGCAACGAGCAGGAAGTCATGCTCGGCTACTCGGACAGCAACAAGGACGGCGGTTTCCTCACGTCGAACTGGGAGCTTTATCGTGCCGAACTCGCGCTGGTCTCGCTGTTCAACGAACGCGGCGTAACGCTGCGACTGTTCCATGGACGCGGAGGCACCGTCGGCCGTGGCGGTGGTCCGACGTATCAGGCGATCCTGTCGCAGCCGCCGGGCACCGTCGACGGTCAGATCCGCTTGACCGAGCAAGGCGAAGTGATCGCGAGCAAGTTCGGCAACCCGGACATCGGCCGGCGCAATCTGGAAACAGTCGTGGCCGCCACGCTCGAAGCGTCGCTGCTGCCGCACGGCAACGCGCCGTCCGACCTGCCCGCGTTCGAAGAAACGATGCAGCAGTTGTCCGACGCGGCGATGGCCTCCTACCGCGCGCTGGTGTACGAAACGCCGGGCTTCAAGGAGTACTTCTTCGAGTCGACGCCGATCGCGGAAATCGCCGAACTCAACATCGGCAGCCGCCCCGCTTCGCGCAAACTGCAGGACCCGAAGCAACGCAAGATCGAAGATCTGCGCGCGATTCCGTGGGGTTTCTCGTGGGGGCAATGCCGTTTGCTGCTGACCGGCTGGTACGGTTTCGGTAGCGCGGTGGCCGCGCATCTCGATAGCGCGCCGAGCGACGCCGAACGTGCGCGCCGTCTCACGCTGCTGAAGAAGATGCACAAGTCGTGGCCGTTCTTCTCGAACCTGCTGTCGAACATGGACATGGTGCTCGCCAAGACCGACCTGGCCGTCGCTTCGCGTTACGCGGCGCTGGTGTCGGACAAGAAGCTGCGCAAGCACGTGTTCGAGCGGATCGTCGCGGAATGGGAGCGCACGTCGAAGGTGTTGTCGGAGATCACCGGCAAGGCTGAACGACTTGCGGAGAACCCACTGCTCGCGCGGTCGATCAAGAATCGCTTCCCATATCTCGATCCGCTGAATCACCTGCAGGTGGAATTGCTCAAGCGTCACCGCGCAGGTGATGACAATGTGCGCGTGCGACGCGGGATTCATCTGAGCATCAACGGGATTGCGGCGGGGTTGCGCAATACGGGTTGAGTTTTGATAGTCGCTTCAGTCAGCGCGCCTTGTTTCGCGCAGGCTGAATGAAGTTCACGCGTTCGACGCTAAAACGGCGGGCTACCGGATTCGGTACCCCGCCGTTTTTTCATGCCGCCGCGCTTTCGCGCAACGCGCTCAATGCGCTTCGACCATCAACGCGTCGAGCTCGAACGAGCCGTCTTCCTGCACGTCGAAATACTCGCGCACTTCGTCCGGCGCGCTGCTCCACAGCGAGCGGATCGCCACCACGCGCGGCTCCGGCGTGCGCATCCGCGCGACCCATGAACTGAACTCGATGTCGATCCGCCAACGCTCGCGGATCGACGCGTTGAATCCCGCCGCTTCGAACAAGGCGACCCATTCGTCGGCGCGGTAATCGCGGATATGCGAGCCGTCGCGCAACACTTCGATCGCCTGGATATGCGTGTCGAGCAAAGGATGGTCGATGCCCGCGATATCGACGAACAGCACCTTGCCGCCCGGCTTCAGCACGCGCCGCACTTCGGCGAGCGCGAGCGGCACGTCGTGCCAGTGATGCGCGCTCATCCGGCTGATGACCCAGTCGAACGAATCATCGTCGAACGGCAGCGTTTCGGCCGCGCCCTGCTGCGTGCGGATATTGGCAAGGCCGCGATCCTTCGCCGCGCCTTCGACGGTCGCCAGCATTTGCGGCGCGATGTCGTACGCGACGACCTCTTTGGCGTGCGGCGCAACCGCGAAACTCGCGTGCCCCGCGCCGCAACCCATGTCGAGCACCGTCGCCCCCGGCGTCGCGGCGATCGATTCGGCCAGCGTCCGCAGATCGGCGCCGGTGGCATGGGTCTGACTCGTCAAATAGGCAGCGGCGGTCGAGCCGAAGGCGTCGGCAACCTGATCGTGATGCTTCATGGGGAGGCTCCGGTTAGATGGGCGATTTTGGGCGCAGTTAGCTGCGCAAGTCACGCTGGAAGGCTTTTTTGCCGTTCCAGCCGCTACAATAGAGGCCGCCGGGTACCAGTACAAGTTAAGCAATTATTCTGGTATCTCTATTACCCCCTAAGTGCGTTCCATCAAAACCGAATGACCACGCAGTCTCCCGCCGATTCTTCCAGCGACCATCCGCCGCCGCTCGATGCCACGCCCGCCCGCGCGCTCGGCGACTTTATCCGCGCGCATCGCGAACGGCTGTCGCCGCAAGCGGTCGGTTTGCCGCCCGGTCCGCGCCGCCGCACGCCGGGCTTGCGGCGTGAGGAAGTCGCGCAGCTTTGCGGTGTGAGCCCGACCTGGTACACGTGGATCGAGCAAGGCCGCCCGGTCTCCGCATCCGCCGACGCGCTCGCAAGAATCGCCGTCGCGCTGCAACTGTCGCGCGCCGAGCGGGCGTATCTGTTTGAACTGGCCGCTCAGCGCGACCCCGCCGAGCCGGACCCGACCGCCGCCGACGCCCCCGCCACGCTGCTCGAAACCGTGCAACTGGTGAACGCGCCCGCTTACGTGCTCGATCGGCAGTGGAATGCGCTGGCGTGGAACGAGCGCGCGGCCGACCTGTTCGTCGGCTGGCTCGACGGCACGCACGACCGCAACCTGCTGCGCTACACGTTCACCGAACCGGCCGCGCGCGAGTTGATCGTCGACTGGGAAATCCGCGCGCGGCGGCTCGCCGCTGAATTCCGCGCCGATTCGATCCGTCATCTGACCGACGCGCCCACGCGCGCGCTGATCGACTCGCTGACCGCCGCCAGCGACGCGTTCACGCGCTTCTGGGCGTCGCAGGATGTCGGCGGCCGCGAAGGCGGACGGCGCGAGTTCAACCATCCGCGCGATGGCCGCCTTGTCTACGATCAGATCACGTTCAAGCCCGCGCATCGCGAAGACCTGAAGCTGGTGGTGCTGGTGCGCGAATAGCAACGCAGGCGGCCACGTGGCCGGCGGCGGCTTTAAGCCCTCCGGCCAGTGTTAAAATCCCTGTCTTTCCTCGCTTCGGCGGCATCCTTGCACGGCATATGACGTGCATTCGCGCCGCCAGCCTCCTCACTGCTCAACTGCCCAACACCATGACGTCCCAACTGCACAAAAAAGGCGAAGCCTGGTCGGCTCGCTTCTCGGAGCCGATGTCGGAGCTCGTCAAACGCTACACGTCGTCGGTCTTCTTCGACAAGCGTCTGGCGCTCGTCGATATCGAAGGGTCGCTCGCGCACGCCTCGATGCTGGCCGCGCAGAAGATCATCGCCGCCGACGACCTCGCCGCCATCCAGCGCGGCATGGCGCAGATCAAGGGCGAGATTGAGCGAGGCGAGTTCGAGTGGCAACTCGATCTGGAAGACGTCCACCTGAACATCGAAGCGCGTCTGACCGCGCTGATCGGCGACGCGGGCAAGCGTCTGCACACGGGCCGCTCGCGTAACGACCAGGTCGCCACCGACATCCGCCTGTGGCTGCGCGGAGAGATCGACCGGATCGGCGGCCTGCTGACCGAGTTGCGCACCGCGCTGCTCGACATGGCGGAAAAGAACGCGTCGACCATCATGCCGGGCTTCACGCACTTGCAGGTCGCGCAACCGGTCACGTTCGGTCATCACCTGATGGCCTACGTCGAAATGTTCTCGCGCGACGCCGAGCGCATGATCGACTGCCGCAAGCGCGTGAATCGTCTGCCGCTGGGCGCGGCTGCACTCGCGGGCACCAGCTATCCGATCGACCGTCACGCGGTGGCGAAGACGCTCGGTTTCGACGGCATCTGCGCGAACTCGCTGGATGCTGTCTCCGACCGCGACTTCGCGATCGAATTCACGGCGGCGTCGGCGCTCGTCATGACGCACGTGTCGCGCTTCTCCGAAGAACTCGTGCTGTGGATGAGCCCGCGCGTCGGCTTCATCGATCTGGCTGACCGCTTCTGCACCGGCTCGTCGATCATGCCGCAGAAGAAGAACCCGGACGTGCCCGAACTCGCGCGCGGCAAGACCGGCCGCGTGAACGGCCATCTGATTGCGCTGCTCACGCTGATGAAAGGCCAGCCGCTCGCGTACAACAAGGACAATCAGGAAGACAAGGAACCGCTGTTCGATACCGTCGATACGGTCGCCGACACGCTGCGCATCTTCGCTGAAATGGTCGCCGGTATCTCGGTGAAGCCACAAGCGATGCGCGACGCTGCGTTGCAGGGTTTCTCGACGGCAACCGACCTCGCCGACTACCTGGTCAAGCGCGGTTTGCCGTTCCGCGATGCACACGAAGCCGTGGCGCTGGCCGTGCGCGTCTGCGCGGATCGCGGCTGCGATCTGGCGGATCTGACGCTCGAAGAAATGCGCTCGGAACTGCCGAACGTCGCGCATCTGATCGGCGACGACGTGTTCTCGTATCTGACGCTGGAAGGTTCGGTGGCAAGCCGCAATCATCCGGGCGGTACGGCGCCGGAGCAGGTGCTGGCAGCAGTGCAAGCTGCGCGCGCGGCGTTGAAATAACGCACGCTTTTATCTTGCGGCGGGCTTGCCTTTAACGGCTCGCTCGTTGCCGGTTAAAGGCAGGTGAAAGGCAGGTGAAAGGCGAACTCATTTTCGGGTTCGCCTTTTTTATTGCGCAGCCGGAGCGGCATGCGCAACGCGTCGCGCAAAAAAAGAAAGCCCGCACGAAGCGGGCCAAATAGGACTTCCACCGATGCCTCCCGAAAGAGGCCATCCGAGTGTAGGCCTGTTTTCGCCGCAGACCAATTGTGCTCATATTTCAAGGCATTACAACACGGCGAGCGGAGCAAAAAGCGGGCGAACGCTAATTGCATCCAGGCGGATTTTGACTACCATCGAATCAGTCACTCACCGGGTTTTCTCGTCGACGATGCCTATCCGCACGCGTCACCTTCGCCGCCTTTCCAGTTGCTTCCGCGTGCCGTTATCACTGGGACGCGGGACGATGTTCGCGGTGCTGACGGCGGCCACAGCAACCATGATTGCGGGCTGCACCGTCACGCTGCCGCAACACGAGACCGTGAACACGCCGGTGGCCGCCGTCAACAGCGCAACGCTCGATCAATATCGTGATGCGGTCGCACGGCGCATCGTCGAGCGCAATCCGTCTTATGTGTTGCACGGCACCCCGCAGGCGATGCTGCGCTCGCTGGTGGTGGTGTCGTTCGTCGTCGATCGGAATGGGCATGTGGTGACCTCGTCGGTCTATCGCACGAATGGCGACGATGAAGCCGAAAGCACCGCGCTCGCCACGCTGCGCCGCGCGTCGCCGCTGCCGCAGCCGCCCGGCAAACTGCTCAACGGACGCGGTCAGCTCGAACTCTTCGAAGACTGGCTGTTCAACGACGACGGCAAATTCCAGTTGCGCGAGTTGGCTTCGCCGCAGGCGCAGAACTTCAACTGAGGTTGATGACGGCGGTTGGCGGTCTGCGGTCTGCGGTCTGCGGTCTGCGGTCTGCGGTTGGCGGTTGGCGGTTGGCGGTCTGCGGTCTGCGGTCTGCGGTCTGCGGTCTGCGGTCTGCGCGCAGCATGCCACTGATGACACCCGCTCTCGACAAACCTTACGCCGCCATTGCTGCGCGCCGTCCGCGCTCGCTATAATTTTCGGATTCCCCGCGCCGGAGTCATCCGGCCTGGCTCGCGCCGCCCGCACACCCGCTGGCGCGGTGCGCAGCCGATTTGCAGCGCCGCCTCGTCATCCGCGAGCGTCGTCTGCCTATTCGCGATGCATACCCGGGCCGATACAGCCCATGCCTCGTATATCGCGCCGTGCCGACACCGTTGTTGCCCGCCCGCGTGACGCAAACCACCTGGTTATTCCCCTGGCATGACCGTTTCGCGCGCGAACGACGACGCCGGCCGTTGTAAGCTATTGCACCATTGCACCATTGCGCCGTCACCGACGCCTCGCAGGGCTTCACAGCAAGCCCGCAAGCGCCGCCGGACGCACGAATTTAAACAAAGATGCCGCCCTGCCGCGCCGTCCGTTTCGACGCATGGCGCACGGCGCACGGCGCACGGCGGCATCACGATAGATGGAGACCTTGCATGTCCACTTCGCCGATTTCCGCGGCTCAGCCCAATTCGAGCGGGCAGAACAGTAGCGCGCGGATCATCTTCGCGAGCTTTATCGGCACCGCGATCGAGTTCTACGATTTCTACGTCTACGCGACCGCCGCCGCGCTCGTGATCGGACCGGTGTTTTTCCCGCACGGCTCGGCGACGGCACAAGCGCTGTCGGCGTTCGTCACGTTCGGCATCGCGTTCGTCGCGCGTCCGATCGGCTCGTTCCTGTTCGGTCACTTCGGCGACCGGATCGGCCGCAAGTCGACGCTGGTGGCGTCACTGCTGGTAATGGGCGCTTCCACCACGCTGATCGGCTTCGTGCCGGGCTACGACTCGATCGGCAGCCTCGCGCCGATCCTGCTGTGCGTGCTGCGCTTCGGCCAGGGGATCGGCCTCGGCGGCGAATGGGGCGGCGCGGCGCTGCTCGCCACCGAAAACGCGCCGGCCGGCAAGCGCGGCTGGTTCGGCATGTTCCCGCAACTTGGGCCATCGATTGGCTTTCTGGCATCGAACGGACTGTTCTTCGCACTCGCCGTGTCGCTCTCCGACGAGCAATTCCGCACCTGGGGATGGCGCGTGCCGTTCCTCGTCAGCTCGGTGCTGGTCGCTCTCGGCCTGTACGTGCGCCTGAAAATCGCCGAAACGCCGGCATTCCAGGCCGCGATCGAGCGCAAGGAACGCGTCAAGGTGCCGATCGCGACGCTGCTGTCGCAACACTGGCTGCCGACCATCCTCGGCGCACTCGCCATGGTGGTCTGCTACACGCTGTTCTATAACGCGACCACGTTCTCGCTGTCGTACGGCGTGTCCGTGCTGCATATTCCGCGGCCGACGTTCCTCGGCCTGCTGTGTATCGCCGTGGTGTTCATGGCGCTCGCCACGCCGATGTCGGCCTGGGCCAGCGATCGCTTTGGGCGCAAGCCGGTGCTGATCGTCGGCATCATCGCGGCGATTTTGTCGGGCTTCACGATGGCGCCGTTGCTCGGCAGCGGCGAAACGCCCGCCGTGCTGCTGTTCCTCGTGATCCAGCTGTTCCTGATGGGCGTGACCTTCGCGCCGATGGGCGCGCTGCTGCCGGAACTGTTCCCGACCAACGTGCGCTACACCGGCGCGGGCGTGTCGTACAACCTCGGCGGGATTCTAGGTGCATCGGTCGCGCCGTACATCGCGCAGGTGCTGGCCGCGCATGGCGGGCTGCCGTGGGTGGGCGCGTATGTGTCGGTGGCTGCCGCCGTCAGCCTGATCGGCGTACTCTGCATGCGCGAAACCCGCAACGCACGGTTGATGTGATCATGCGCACTGCATAAGTACGCTGATAGCAGCATGAGATTGTCTGTATTTCGACACTGCCCGGCGCGAAGGTTTTGCGCTGCGGCGGTGTCGGGCCGGGGGCTTTAAGCCCCCGGGCACCCGTCTGAATCCCCCGCGCGACCCCTCGCCTTTCTGAGTAAATCCCCTGGACTTGCGCGTCTTTTTGACTTGCCTATACTCGACTTTAATAACCCTAAGGCAAGCAGGGAGGCTCGAATGAACATCCATCTCAACAACGCAGACGTCGTGATGATCATTGCGCTGGCATTACTCTGCTCGCTACTACTGGCGTTGCGCTTTCGTCCGGCGACGTGGAAGGGAATCGTCGTCGAGGCGTTGGCTGCGAACGCGGCTGCCATTGCCGCGGTAGTCGCGTTCGAAATGCTGCTGGCCTGACGGGCGATTAACGATCAGGCGGAAAGCTTATCGATAGTAATAGCCGCCGTGGTGGTAGTAGCCGCCACCGCCATAGTAACCGGGCGCCGGGGCGACGATGCAGCCGCCGAGCGCGGTTGCGAGGAGCGTGCCTGCTGCGAGAGTCAGGATCAAGCGTTTCATGTTGTTCTCCATCGAGTCAGATTCATTCGAGCCAAACCCCGAATGATCCGATTGAACACGACATCGCCCGCTGCGAACGTTGCTATTTGTAAGGGAAGATCACCGGGGTGTTACAGGACCCGCGCTGCAAAGTTGCGCATCCCGGCTACGCAAACGACGAACTAACATCCGCGAAAAACGCCGCCTATACTGGCTTGAGCGTGTCTTTCGGGCAAACAGCCTGCTGGCAGCACGTGCGCGTATCGGGATGATGACGGCAGTCGCCGGATTCGGGCCTACGCAGGCTTCAACGGTTTGGTCGGCCCGACGATGGCGGCGCGGCCTCGCGAAGCAGAGACTCAACGAAAAGCGACAGATTTAACAGGCGTGTAATGCGCGGCGCTTTGACCAGACACATCGCCGCGACCGCGCAAACCAACTGCGGAATGCGCGCCCGGCACAACGGGCAGGATCTCGCAGCCCCTTGCGCAGGCATGACGCTTTGCTGACCACGATTTCCTCTCCGCCCGCTGTTCCCCGACGCGGGCGTTTTTCGGAGGCGTTACGAGCAGAGCCCGGAGCATTGGGCAGCCTGCGCGTCACGCCTCTTTTCTTTTGCTCAAACGATGGTGGCCACCCACGCCGTTCGCGTCAGGCGGCGGCGCCGCCGTGCGACTCCACGAGCGCATGCGGTTCGGTGAAAACGTGGTTGATCGCGTCGATGGCCGCACTGACCGTGGGCACCGAACGACCGTCGCCGATCGAAATGGAGCGGTACGGGGACTCGATTCCGCAATGATCCGGCGAAGTCGCCACGAAGATCATCACCGTGCGCTTTTGCAACGCATGGGCAAGGTGGACGAAACCGGTGTCGGTGCCGACCACCAGCGAGCACGCGTCGATCATCTGCGCGATTTCGGTCACGCTCATCTTCGGCAGAACGGTCGAACCTGGCACTTTGGCCGCGATCTGTTCGGCTGCTGCGCGCTCGCCATCCGAACCCCACGGCAACACGACCTTGAAGCCGCGCCGGCAGAGTTCGAGGCCGATGTCGATCCAACGCTCCAGCGGCCACTTTTTGTCGTCTTTCGACGTCGCATGAAAAAACGCCGCGACCGGTTCGCTTCCGAACCTGAATGGCTGAGTGGTGGCGTCGGGCAAGCGCAGATTGTAGACAGGCGGGCCTTCGACTTCGTACCCCAACGCTTCGCCGGTGCTGATACGCATGCCATGCCATGCATCGCATTTGGGACGTGGGCCGAACCGCCCCGTGTACGCGAACGCGGCGCCGCGCTCACCGAGATCCTGCGACTGATACCCGATGCGCCGTGACGAGCGCGCCAGAAACGCGATGATCGCGCTCTTGTACACACCGTGAATGTCGACGATGTAGTCGTAGCGATACGCGCGCAATTCGGCAATAGACGCCGCAATCGCCTTGAAATCGCTCCACCGACGCGCCTTCTTGAAGCGCCGCAACGGCGCGCACAGCACGCGGTCGACGCTCTCGCACCAATGCACCATTTCGGCGAACGCTTCGTCAGCGGCCCAGTCCACCTGCACGCCGGGGTGAGCGCGCTTGATATCGGCAACGACGGGTAACGCCTGCACGATATCGCCGAGCGAAGTGACCTTGACGATAAGGACTCGCTTCATTGAGGACCTGTTGGTTATTCGAACATCGAACTATTTTAGCTGACGTTTGAATTTGAGCCCTTCGGATGCCAAGGCGGGCCACGCCATCTTTAATAACGGGACGTTACACGCCCGGCACGAATAGCCTGAATCGGTTTTTCATCCTCCTCCCGATCCGCTTTTCTTTCATATTTATAACAATCATTTTCATTAGGCTTAAGTGCCCTTTGAGCGACGCCGGTCGACTTATACTGGCCCTTTGCCGCCAGACTCCTCGTCATGTCCAGTCCGTTCTCCTTACGCCCTTCCGTTCTTTTACGCCGCGCGAAGCGACTCTGGCGGCAGTACGGCATCTTCTGGCTCGGCGCGATCGCGGTGGGTCTGGTGGCCGTGCTGTATGCCCGGCTGATCGATTGGGGCTACGGCGAGTTCCGCATGGTGCAGCAGCGGCACGTCTGGGCGCCGTTGATCATCACGCCCGCGGTCGCCGCACTCGCCGTCTGGCTGACGCGAACCTTCTTTCGCGGCGCGGAGGGCAGCGGCATTCCGCAGGTCATCGCGACCCTCCATTCGAAAACGGGCGAATACGGCTCGCGGCTGCTGTCGTTCAGGATTCTGTTCGGCAAGATCGCCGTGTCGTTCCTGGCGATTCTGGGCGGCTTCACGATTGGTCGCGAGGGTCCGACCGTGCAGGTGGGCGCGGCGCTGATGTTCAATCTGCGGCGGCTGTACCCGCGTTCGAACGCGCTGATCGAACGGCAACTGGTGCTGGCCGGCGCGGCGGCGGGTTTGTCCGCCGCGTTCAACACGCCGCTCGCCGGGATCGTGTTCGCCATCGAGGAATTGACGCGCAGCTTCGAAGCGCGCGCGAGCGGCGTGCTGATTACGGCGATCATCATCGCGGGCGTGATTGCGCTCGGGCTGAACGGCAACTACACGTATTTCGGCACGATTCAGATCGGCGTGCATTTCCCGGATCTGCTGGCGGTCGCGGTGCTTCTCACGGCCATCGTCACCGGTATCGCGGGCGGCGTGTTCGGCTGGCTGCTGCTCAATACCGCACGCTGGATTCCCGCGCCGCTGCGTCAGTTGCACGGCAAGCGGCCGGTCGCGTTCGCCGCGCTGTGCGGCTTCACGATTGCACTGGTCGGGCTGATTTCGGGCGGCACGACGTTCGGCAGCGGTTACGCGGAAGCGCGCGGCCTGCTCGACGGACACGAACAGTTGTCGCTGTTCTACCCGTTCCTGAAGATGATCTCGATGATCGGCTCGTACCTGCCCGGCATTCCCGGCGGTATTTTCGCGCCGTCGCTGGCGATCGGTGCGGGCTTCGGCAATCTGCTGCACATGGTGTTCGGCTCGATGCAATTGCCGATGCTGATCGCGCTCGCGATGGTCGGCTATCTGGCCGCCGTCACGCAGTCGCCGATTACGTCGTTCGTGATCGTGATGGAGATGATCGACGGTCACGCGCTAGTGATTTCGCTGATGGCCACGGCGTTGATCGCGAGCCGGGTGTCGCGCTTTTTTTCGCCGCCGTTGTATGAGTCGCTGGCCGAGCGGTATATGGCGCCGTTGCCGCAACCCGCGCCTGCACCGGTGCCGGAAGTGCCGGAGGTCGAGGTTCCTGCGGCGGAGAAATCAGAGGCTGACGCGGCTGAGAATCAACCGCACGATGATGTCGCGACCAAGGTCGAAGCGTCCGCCCGTGACGCCGATACGGAGGCTCTCGCACAGGCACCGGACCATGTCGACGGCGAGCCATCTACTTCGAAAGATCCCGACGCCCCGCGTCAATAAACGACGACCCTTGGCACATGCACATACAAAGGCCGCGCCGGGTACACAACGCAGCCGGCCAGCATGACAGCCAGCACGGCGATTAGAAGCAGATTCTTTTTCATCACATATTTCCTGGAAGACACGGGCGCACGCTGCATCGCGCCGGTGTCGTCAACCATCCACATTGAAGCGCAGGGTGAACACATCAAGCGATGCCGCCCACCCTGCGCACTCCCGTCCTGAACGCGTTACGCCCAGTGGCCCTGGACCCAGTGATAGTTCGGGCCATGCGAGACCCAATGCCCCGGCACCCAGTGATAACCGACGCGCTCGGCCTGCCAGTGTCCCGCGGCCCACACGTAGCGGCCATGATCCCAACGCCAATGACCGTGATCCCAGACGTAGCCGACACGCGCTGCGGGCACGGCTTCGTAACGTACGGGCGGCGGGGCCGACGGCGCGATCACCACCACTTCTTCAGCCGACGCGGACGCAACGGCAGCGACGCCGGCAGCAATCAGAACGGTATTGGCAAGCAGCAAGCGAAAGGTCTTGTTCATGGTTTCCCTCTTTGGATGAACACCATAAGCGGCGTTATCCGTTTAATGCGCGAGGTGACGAACTGGCTGACCGTGGCCGTGTAACCGCCCATGCGCAAGTGCAACGGATTATTTCGACGCGTGGAGAGCGCAGAGGAATGCATCGTGGGAACATCACGAAGAAAGGGGCAACGAGGGAAATGAACTGCGGGAAATAGCTGAGGCGAAACAGGCCGTTCAACGGCAAAAGCAAAAGCAACCGGAGCTGCGTGCATGCTCGCACGCAAAAACCCAACCCCAAAAACTCACACGCCGCGCAGCATCACGTCATTCCAACGCAACACCGCGCGGCGCGGTCCATCAGACAAACCGGCTGCAACAACCCAGCCGGCTCGATCACTCAAGCCTGAGGTATCTCGATCTTGACCTCGAGCACTTCCAGATCGTCCTGACGTTCGAGACTCACCCGAATATCGTCATCGGAAATCTTCACGTACTTGGAAATCACGGCTACCAGTTCGCGTTGCAACGCAGGCAGATAATCGGCTGGCGGATGACCGCCGGCGCGCTCATGCGCAATGATCAACTGCAGGCGTTCCTTCGCTATCGACGCGGACTTCTTTTTCTCGCCCAGCAAAAACGAAAGAATCGACATGACGTGCGCTCTCCTTACTTGGTGCCGAAGAGGCGCTGCAGCAGCCCGGGCTTCTGGTAATCGGTAAAGCGAAGCGACTTCTGCTCGCCGAGGAAACGCGACACGACGTCCTTATAGGCTTCGGCCACATCGGTGCCGTCGAGGTGCACGGCCGGCAGGCCCTGGTTCGACGCATGCAGCACCGCTTCCGACTCAGGAATCACGCCGATCAGATCGATGCGCAAAATTTCCTGGATGTCGGTAAGCGACAGCATTTCGCCTTCGCTCACACGCTTCGGGTTGTAGCGGGTGATCAGCAGATGCTCCTTGATCGGCTCCTTGCCTTCGATCGCGCGCTTGGTCTTCGACGACAGAATGCCCAGGATACGATCCGAGTCGCGCACCGACGACACTTCCGGATTGGTCACGATCAGCGCTTCGTCGGCGAAATGCATCGCGAGCAATGCGCCCGATTCGATACCTGCTGGCGAATCGCAAACGATGTATTCGAAGTCCATCGCGATCAGGTCGTTGATGACCTTCTCGACGCCTTCCATCGTGAGCGCGTCTTTATCGCGCGTCTGCGAGGCCGGCAGGATGAACAGGTTCTCGCACTTCTTGTCCTTGATCAGCGCCTGATTCAGATTGGCTTCGCCCTGGATCACGTTGATCAGGTCGTACACCACACGGCGCTCGCAGCCCATGATGAGGTCGAGATTGCGCAGGCCGACGTCGAAGTCGATCACGGCGGTTTTGCTGCCCCGCAATGCGAGGGCTGATGCAAAACTCGCGCTCGTGGTCGTCTTGCCCACGCCACCCTTGCCCGAAGTCACCACAATGATTTTTGCCATTACCCTTACCTTGTGTTCGTCAATATCGTCAATTATGTGCGGCCATATTTGCCGTGAAACGCCGCGCGCCGGATTCATTCAGCGCCGCGCGCACTTCGCAGGCGTTACGTGAGCCGCAGCGGTTCGATCATCAGCTTTTCTTCTTCGAGCCAGATCTGCACAGGCTTGCCGAGCACGTCGGACGGCAGCGGGTTCTCCGTCGTTCGATAGATGCCCGCAATCGAAATGAGTTCCGGCTCGAGACACGTGCAGAAAATGCGCGCGTCGTGATTGCCCTGTACGCCGGCCAATGCCCGGCCGCGCAGCGGCGCGTAAATATGGATGTTGCCCTCGGCGATCACTTCCGCGCCGTAGCTCACAAGACCGAGCACGACCAGGTCGCCCTTCGCGTAGATGCGCTGACCGGAGCGCAGCGGCTTGTCGACCACCATCGTTTGCGACGACGTGGCGAGCCGCACGGGCTCGGCAGCAGGCGTGGGTTCGACGGCGGCGGAAGCGCTCGCGGATGCAGGCGTGTCGGGAGGAAGCAGACTTGCCTGAGCTGCAGCGGGCGTAGCGCTGGCACTGGCACTGGCACTGGCGGCGGCGCTCGCGTTGGCCGCAGCACCCTCTTCATCAGCGGATTTTCCGCTGGCGCCACGACGGTCGCGCGCCTCGAGCAGCGGTAGCGCCGACTCGGCCGCCCACCCCTGCTGCGCGTTCGCGACCACGCCGACCGGCCGCATGCGCACGCTGTCCAGCAGTTGCGCGATGTCGGCGAGCGACACGCGTTCGTTCACGGCGAGGCGCCGCACGTCGATCGCGACGACGTCGTTAGCGAAGAATTCGGGGGTCGCCTCGAAGCGCCGGGTCAGCTCGGCACGCATTGCATCGAGGTCGGTTGTCTTGACCACGAACAGGAGCGTATCGACAGCGCCACTGCGGAGTTCGAAAAAGGGCGATTTCTTGGGCGACATAGCGTTCGGCAAAAAATTTTGCGTATTTTACAGGCGTCCACGCGCACAGCGAGCTTTTTTGCCGGGAGAAAAAATGCGCTCGACGGCCGCGTGCTCGCGCACCACCTGCTCGCGCCGCGTAGCGGCCAACAGCCTGACCGCGAGGCCTGGCCGGGCGCCGTCGATCGAGCGAATGTGTGGACCGGCAAGCGACCCACGCGCCCGGCTACGAACGCTGTGCAGACATGGAAGGGAATCGAGCGGCAGACTGACGCGCCGCTCGCGGAGATCACTGCTGATGCACCTGGGACGTAACCGGCACATGCCGTACAAGCAGGCTTTCGACCTGCTCGGGCGCACGCTCGACGCGCCGGTGCTCGCCGGTCGGACCGAAACCGAGCGCCTCGTAGAAGCGCATGGCGTTACGGTTGGCGTCGGCGACCCACGCGTAGATTTCGTCCGCGCCTTCGCCGGCCAGCCACGCGCCGGCCGTATCGACCAGCAACTCGCCGCCCCGCAGATGACGCACCGCGGGCGCCACCCACAACTCGCAGACAAACGCGCGGCGCGCTGCCGAGTCGTCGAAATGCGCTTCGATCAATCCGGCCGGATGACCCTCGGTGTAAAGAATGAAAGTGCTGACGGAAAACGAAACCGCGTGCTCGGCGGCGGTCACGTCGAAACTGGCGGCCTCCGCCGACAACGCGTCTTCGAGCGTCGCGCCGAAGGCGTAGGGTGCCTCCCTCAGCGACGCGGTGCGAAGTTCGCGAAAAACGGTGCCCTGTTCAGCGGCAATACGGCGAACGGTCAATGACGGAATCATGCAGACGAAAACCCCTTGAAACCCTAAGGCGTAGCTTTAACCGAACCGGCGCGCGAGTCAATTCATTCTTGACTGGATTCAGCCGCCGCGCGAAGTATCGGCACGAAACGCGCAAAAACTGGGCACTTTTCACGCGTCGGGCATCAGACGCGGGCGGCGCAATGCCGCGTGACCATGCTGCTGGACTTGCTGCGTGAACGCGTTGCGCATCGACCCGATGCGCGGCGCGCTCACTGTGCTCAATCTTTACTCAAGGTGCTTCGTAGCTGCCGGTGCCATCCGGCCACGGCGTCAGCAGTTCATAACCGTCGTCGGTGACGGCGATCATGTGCTCCCATTGCGCGGACAGCGAGCGGTCCTTGGTCACCACCGTCCAGCCATCGCGTTGCACCGACGTGCCGGCGCGGCCTGCGTTGACCATCGGCTCGATCGTGAAGACCATGCCCGGCTTCAGACGCACGCCCTGCCCCGGCTGGCCGTAGTGCAGCACCTGCGGATCTTCGTGATAGACCTTGCCGATGCCGTGCCCGCAATAATCGCGCACGATCGAAAAGCCATCGCGCTGCGCCACTTTCTGGATCGCGTAGCCGACATCGCCGAGCGTCGCGCCCGGCTTCACCTCGCGGATACCGGCAAGCATCGCCTCGTAGGTCGTGTCGATCAGCTGACGCGCCACCGTGCTCGGCTGACCGACGCAATACATGCGGCTGGTGTCGCCGAAATAGCCGTCCTTGATGATCGCGACGTCGATATTGACGATGTCGCCGTCTTTCAGGATCTCGGCGCGGTTCGGAATGCCGTGGCACACCACCGAGTTCACCGACGTGCAAACCGTCTTCGGAAAGCCCAGATAACCGACATTGGCCGGAATCGACTTTTGCGTGTTGACGATGTAGTCGTTGCACAGCGCGTCGAGCTCGTCGGTGGAGACACCGGCCTTGACGTGCTCGCCAATCATTGCCAGCACGTCGGCCGCGAGGCGGCCCGAAATGCGCAGTTTGGCGATGTCGTCGGGAGTCTTGTAGGTAATGGCCATGAATTCAGTCGATTTAAGTCGGATGGGTTCGATGTTTCAAAGGGCGCGGGACGGCAGATGCGATGAGCGCGACGAGCGCCGGTGCAAATGCGGGTCCTGATACATGTCATAAGCGCAAGCTCATACAGGTAGGTGGGGGCGCCCTGTCATGCAGCGCCCGCTTTGCACTTGTCGCATGGGTGATGCGGCAATTTCGTACTTCAGCGGGCGGTCGATCGGGCAATTGTACAGAGGATCGCGGCGAGTCCTCCGCAAAACGGGCGGAACGACCTGGATAGGCGATCGGCCGTTTTAACGCAGCACTATCCGGCATCTTAAAAACGCTCAACGGAACGTCACGTTTCTGGCCGCCGGATTAGCGCCCGCGGCATATGTTGCGAATGCACCAGGAAATCTTTTGTGAGGTTTGCATCTAGTCGCAGATTCGCTCCGTAAAGGCGGATGAGGACTCTCTTCTTCTCCGTCTAATACTTAGTTCTTCTCAGAAGAACCGGGGCCTCATTGCGTCCGCGTTTTTGCGTTCGAGCACGCGAGCGGGCAGCGTCCGCAGTAAACCATCGGAGGAGCAGAACCATGTCGGAATCCAGCAATAAATCAGCATCCCTGATCGATGCATTCGATCGTCGCGTCGAGCGCCGCCTGCAGCGCCGGCAATTTTTCCGCAACGCCGGCGGCCTGGGTCTGGGTCTGGTCGGCGGCACGTTGATCAGCGCCTGCGGCGGCGGGTCCGGTTCGAGCGTGTCGGCGGCCAGCGCACCGACCGACGCTGAAATTCTCAACTTCGCGCTGAATCTGGAGTACCTCGAATCGCAGTTCTACACGTATGCAACGACCGGCTCGGGATTGGCCGCCAGCATGACGGCGGGTGTCGGCACGGCGGGCACGGTGATTCCCGGCCAGCAGGTTCCGTTTCAGGACGCAGTGGTCAAGGCCTACGCCAACGAGATCGCCAACGACGAACGCGAGCACGTAGCATTCCTGCGCAGCGCGCTCGGGTCGGCAGCGGTCGCGATGCCGTCGATCGATATCGGCGGCACCAATCCTAACGGCGCGTTCTCGAATGCGGCGCGCGCGGCGGGACTCGTCGGCGCAGGCGTCGCGTTCAATCCGTACGAGAGCGACAACAACTTCCTGCTCGGCGCGTTCATCTTCGAAGACGTCGGCGTCACCGCTTACAAAGGCGCTTCGCCGCTCATCACCAACAAGACGTTTCTCGAAGCGGCGGCCGGCATTCTCGCGGCCGAGGCGTATCACGCGGGGCTGGTACGCACCGTGCTGTACTCGAAAGGGATCGACATGACGAGTCTCGTCACGGCGGCCAATGCGATCTCGGCCGCACGCAACAGCCTCGATCAGAACGGCCACGACGATCAGGGCATCACCGGCGCGACGGCCGGCACGTCGAACATCGTGCCGCTCGACAGCAACGGACTCGCGTTCAGTCGCGGCTACGGCAACGTGCTCAACATCGTCTATCTGACGAGTTCGATCGCGACCAAAGGCGGCTTCTTCCCGAACGGCGTGAACGGGACACTCAACATGAGCGCGTGACGCGCATGCTGTGAGCACCAGCCTCACCGGCAACGGGACGCCGCGACCGCTATCGCAATCGCGCGTCCCCGTTCGCCGGGCTTCACCGTTATTGCCCCGCACGCCGGACGACGAACAGGAGCCGCGATGAACGAAGCAGTCAGCCAGGCCGTAGGGCCGCAGACCCTCAGCGAGCAAGCCTGCTTCGATATCCGCGAGACGCTGGCGGGAAGGCGGCGCGGCCTGCGGGCGATCCTGCCGTTCGCGGGGCCCGCAGTGGTGGCGTCGATCGCGTACATGGACCCCGGCAACTTCGCGACCAACATCCAGGCGGGCGCGAGCTACGGCTACTCGCTGCTGTGGGTGGTCGCGGTGGCGAACGTGGTCGCGATGCTGTTCCAGTCGTTGTCCGCGAAACTCGGGCTCGTGACCGGCCGCAATCTTGCCGAGCTATGCCGCGCGTCGCTACCGCGCCGTTGCGTGTTCGCGATGTGGGGCGTCAGCGAAATCGCGGCGATGGCGACCGATCTCGCCGAATTCGTCGGTGGTGCGATCGGCGTATCGCTGCTCACGCGTTTGCCGATGATGCCGAGCATGCTGATCACCGCCGCCGTCACCTACGGTCTGCTGCAATTCGAAAAGCGCGGCTTCCGGCCGCTCGAACTGGCGATTGCGGCGCTCGTCGGCGTAATCGGGCTGTCGTATCTCGCGGAGTTGCTGATTGCGCCGGTGCACTGGGGCGCCGTGGCGAAGCACACGTTCACGCCGTCGATGCCCGATCGCAACGCGCTGACCATTTCCGTCGGCATCATCGGCGCGACCGTGATGCCGCATGTGCTGTTCCTGCATTCGGGGCTGACCCAGCATCGCGTGAAACCCCGCAACGACGGCGAATGCGCGAAGCTGCTGCGGTTTTCGAATATCGAAGTGGTGGTTGCGCTGGGGGTCGCGGGGCTCATCAACATGGCGATGGTGATCATGGCGTCGGGCGCGTTTCACGCCGGACACGCGGAGATCGCGAGCATCGAAACCGCGTGGCGTACGCTCACGCCGCTGCTCGGCGGCGCGGCGGCGGGCCTCTTTCTGGCGGCGTTGATTGCGTCGGGGGTGTCGAGTTCGGTGGTGGGCACGATGGCCGGGCAGATGATCATGCAGGGTTTCGTCGGCTTTCATGTGCCCGTGTGGGCGCGGCGGCTGGTTACGATGGTGCCCGCGTTTATCGTGGTCGCGCTCGGTGTCGATGCAACGCGCGCGCTGGTGCTGAGCCAGGTCGTGCTGAGTATCGCGCTGCCGTTGCCGATGATCGCGCTGGTGTGGTTCACCTCGAGCGGGAAGCTGATGGGCCGTTACCGGAACCGGCGCTCGACGACCATTGCAGCCGCGACCGGCGCGCTGGTGGTGGTCGGCCTGAACGGGGTTCTGCTTTGGCAGGTGATGAACATCGGCGGATGAATGGGCGGATGAATGCCCCTGCATCCATTCCCCAAGCCACCGCGTACATTGATCGAACGAACTTTTTCGGACGATCGCCCCTCATGCCTCGACGCCTGCTCACCGTGACCGCCGCTCTCGCCCTCGCCGCGCTTGGCGGTTGCAGCGCGGCGGGCGTGCTCAATGCCACCGTGTCGCACAAGAGTTTCCACGTGGAAAGCGGCCTGCCCTACGGCACCGCCCCTCGCCAGCAACTAGACGTCTACACCCCGGCAGCCGGTGCGCCGCCGGCCGGGGCACATGGACGTCCCATCGTCGTGTTCTTCTATGGCGGAAGCTGGCAAAACGGCTCGCGCAGCAGTTACCTGTTCGTCGGCGCAGCGCTGGCGTCGCGCGGATATGTCGCCGTGGTGCCCGACTACCGGACATGGCCTGATACCGCGTTCCCCGGTTTCGTCGATGACGCGGCCGCCGCCGTGCGCTGGGCGCGCGATCACGCGGCCGAAACCGGCGGCGATCCGTCGCGAATCTTTCTGATGGGCCATTCCGCTGGCGCGCACATCGCGATGCTGCTCGCCACCGACGGCCGCTACCTCGCGGCGCAGCAGATGAGCAAAAGCGACCTGAGCGGCGTAATCGGGCTGGCCGGTCCGTACGACTTCCTGCCGCTGCACGACGCCACGCTCGAACAGATTTTCCCGCCCGCGTTGCGCGCCGCGAGTCAGCCGATCAATTTTGTCGAAGGCGACGAGCCGCCGGTTTTCATCGCTGCGGGTCAGCGCGACACCACAGTCGATCCGGGCAACACCGACCGCCTCGCCGCCAGGCTGCACGCAGCGGGAGATCAGGACGTGGAAGTGAAGCACTATCCGCGAGTCGGGCATGCGCTGCTGGTGGGCGCGATTGCGGGCCCGTTACGCGGATTCGCGCCGGTGCTCGACGATGTCAGCGCGTTTATCGACGCGACGGTGTGCCGGGATGCGCTTGAACTGAAGATGCCTCCGTCGTCCTCGTCAGGCACGGCAAGCAACGTGTATCAGATACGGCGGCGCGCAAAAGCTGCTACTGCCGCTGCGGACACCGCACAAACATCGGCATCGACGCAGGACGGGGATTGCCCCAGGCAAAGCGCGCCCGGCCGTCACGAATAAACCACAAGCACCCGCAACCTCACTGCGCCGTCCCCAGCAATTGCTTGCGCAAGGCTGGCGCGCGCGTCGCGGGATCGAGCCAGATACCGAAGAACGCCCGCGCGAAAGCGGGATCGTCGAACTCGCCGGTCATGCGCTCGCCCGCGTAAAACCGCACGCCTTTATCCGGCAGATAAACCGCGCTGATCTGATCGCCAGGCGCGACATCGACAAACGCCTGAAGCATGTTCGCGCGCCAGCGCTCCAGCGTTTGCGCGGGAATCGGCGCGTCGGCGATCCGTTTGATTTCGTTGATGCCCGTGTCCGCCAGCCGCTCGCGCCGGATGCTTTTCACGTAGACGATGTGCAGCGCGAAGCGCTCGCCGTAATCGACCGGCACGCGCTCGCTCCACATCTGCGCGCGATACAGCCTGAAACCGAACACGCTGAAATCGCCTTCGCCGACCAGTTTCGCGGACTGCACGTCGTCATGCCAATCCGCCCACGCCGGGCTCGCCGACAACGTCGCGAGCATCAGCGCGAGAGCCGCGAGCGCGCGCATGTCAGTCGGCCTTCGCGAGAAGAAACTGCATCACGTCTGTGCGTCCTTCATCGAAACCCGCTTCGCAGTAGGCCAGATAAAGCCGCCACGTGCGCACGAAAATTTCGTCGAAGCCTTGCGTGCGGATCGTGTCGAGTTGCGTTTCGAACGCGCTGCGCCAACGGCGCAACGTCTCCGCGTAGTCGCGGCCGAACTGCAGCGAAGTACACGCGACCAGCTTGCCGCGCCGCGCGGCATCGACGAAACGTTGCGGACTCGGCAGCATGCCGCCCGGAAAAATAAACTCGCGGATAAAGTCGCTCGTCGCCCGATACGCGGCGAAATGCGAGTCGTCGATCGTGATGGTTTGCACCAGCGCGCGGGCACCGGGCCGCAGACGTTCGCGTACGATTTCGAAGTACGTCGGCCAGAATTTCTCGCCGACCGCCTCGAACATTTCGATCGACACGATACCGTCGTACTGCCCCGTCAAGGTCCGGTAGTCGCGCAATTCGAGTTGCACGCGCTCAGCCAGGCCCGCTTCGTTCACGCGTCGCTGCGCGAATTCGAGTTGCGCTGGCGAGATCGTCACGCCATGCACATGGATGCCCTGGCGTGCCGCATGCATCGCAAAACCGCCCCACCCGCAGCCGATTTCAAGCACCTGCATGCCCGCGCGCAAACCGAGCGTATCGATGATGCGTTGATATTTCGCGTGCTGCGCATCCTCGAGCGACTGATGAAAATTGCCGTCGAACACCGCGCTCGAATACGTGAACGTCGGGTCGAGCCACTGCGCGTAAAACGCGTTGCCGATGTCGTAATGCGCGTGAATATTGCGCCGGCTGCCCGAGCGCGTATTTGGCCTCAGCCGATGCCGCAGCCCGTACCAGAGTTGCGCGAGCCAGCCGCCGTACACGGTACGTTGCAGCGCACGCTCATTGCGGATCGCGACGCGCAGCAACGCGGCGAGGTCGGGCGTATCGACCCAGAACGAGCGCCACGCATCGGCGAAACCGATGTCGCCCTTGCGCAGAATCGCACCGCACGCACGCCAGTCGCGCAGTTCAAGACGCGCGCCGGGCGCCGCGTGCGGATCGCCGAACACGCGCGGCTGACCGTCCGGCGTGACGAGCACCAGGTGCCCGACCTTGATCCGTTCGAGCAGCGACAGAAACAGGCGGCCTGACGCGGGGACGGTCTGAAGGCCGCTAAGGGTTCTTGAAAGCGCCATGGCTGAAGCTCCTCAATCGGACGAAACGGGCTGCGCAGCGGCGGAAGTCCGGGCGGCTGCGGCGGGGTCGGTGGATGCGTCGGCGCTGCGGCCCGGCGCGGGATGTTTGCCGTAGAACGGTGTTTTTTTGAGAGCAAGCCGCACCGCCTGCCAATGAATTCTCACGACGACGCCAACACTCAGCAGCGGCTGGCGGATCAGCGCGGCGAATGCGCTCGCGCGGGTGAGCGGCGTCAGGCGGCCGGACAACACGGTGCGGATCAGCAGACCGTCCGCGTCGTGGTAATCGATCGCGACAGACGAGCGGCCGGCACCCTCCTTCACGCGAAACGTATAGCTTCCTTCCACGCGACAAAACGGCGAGACGTGCAGCACTTTCCGGCATGCGAGCGGGGTGTCGACGGTGATCGGCGCGTTGTTTTCTGCGCTGAGCAGATAGCTGTGACGCGCGCCGAAGGTGTTGCGCACCTCGGCGAGCAGCGCGCGGAGTTGTCCGTTGCGGTCGTGGCAAAACCAGAAGCTGATCGGGTTGAACGCGTAGCCGAACACGCGCGGGAAGGCCTGCAGCCAGATCTTGCCGTCCGCTTCGCCGATGCCTGCTGCAGAAAGTTGTTCGCGCATCCACGTAGCGAGTTCGCTGCCGTCGCGTGGGCCGTGATCGCGCCGATACAGACTGAGCGGACGCCAGCGGTCGACACCGAACCAGCCGCTGTCGAGCGAATCGAGACGGTCCAGGTCGCAGCGCACGTAGAACACGGGGTACGTGAACCGGTGATGCGCCGGGCGCACGCGTTCGTGCATGACCTGGCCGGTCAGGAGCCAGGCGTCGGGCGTTGCGCTGACGGCTGCGTTAGCGTCGGCCGGCGTCATAGTTGCGCCCATGTCGGTGCCGCGTTGAAATCGGCGGCCACGCGCAGCGCCGATTTCAGACCGTCCTCGTGAAAACCGTAACCCGTCCACGCGCCCGCGAACCATGTCCGCCGCTGGCCTTGCAGCGACGGCAGACGATGCTGCGCGTCGATCGCGGCGAGATCGAACAGCGGGTGGTCGTAGTGAAAGCGGCGCAACTCGGTGCCCGGCGCGGGCGGCGTCACCGGATTGAGCGTGATGACTAGCGGCGTGCTGAACGGCAACGGCTGCAACTGATTGACCAGATAGCTGACGCACACCGGCCGCGTGCCGTCGACACCCTGCCGCCCCAGATAATTCCACGCCGACCACACCCGCTGACGACGCGGCAGCAGCGACGTGTCCGTATGCAGCACAGCAACGTTCGGCTGATAACGCACGGCGCCGAGCACGCTGCGCTCATCCTCACCGGCGTCTTCCAGCAGACGCAGCGTGGTCGGCGCGTGCGTGGCGAGCACCAGCGCGTCGAAGCGCTCGGTGCCGTCGTCGGTATAGACGCTGACGCCCTCGTCGTCGCGTCGCACGCCACGCACCGGCGTGCCGATCCGAACATCGTCGAGCGTGCCGACAATGCGTTTCACATACTCACGTCCGCCGCCGAGCACGGTCCGCCATTGCGGCCGCCGGTTCACCTGCAACAGCGCGTGATTCAGGCAGAAGCGCAGGAAGGTGGTGGCCGGGAACGCGAGGATGTCGGCGGTCGCGCTCGACCAGATCGCGGCGGCCATCGGCAGCAGATAGTGGCGCTGGAACGCGCCGCCGTAGCCGCCCGCCGTCAGCAGTTCGCCCATCGACGCGCGCGATTGCGTCGCCAGTTCGAGGTTCTGCTTGGCGCTGCCGTTAAAACGCATGATGTCGCGCAACATGCCGATAAAGGTCGGCGAAAACAGGTTGCTACGCTGCGCGAAAACTGTGTTCAGACTGGTGCCGGCCCATTCGAGACGGCCTTCGTCGAGCGAGACCGAGAAGGTCATGTCGCTCGGATGCGACTGCACGCCGAGCTCGCCGAACAGCGCGATCAGGTTCGGATAGGTGCGGTCGTTGAAGACGAGGAAACCGGTGTCGACGGGATGCGTGTGACCGTCGAGCGTGACGTCGACGGTATTGGTATGGCCGCCCGCGTAATCCGCCGATTCGAACAGCGTGACCTGATGCTCGCGCGCCAGCAGATAGGCGCTGGCCAAACCCGAGATGCCCGCGCCGATGACCGCGACCCGCGAGCCGCGCGGAAGTTGAGGCGGCGATACGGATTGATGAGGCATGAGCGCGTCTCCCGTTTGGGGTCGCGCGGTTAGTTTGTGGGTTTGGCGAGGCGTGCGCGTCCTTGAGGGGAATTACGCAGCGGCGACGAAAATGGATGCAGCAGGACGGTGACGGAACGCTCTAGCGATCTGCGGCAACAAACAGTCGCCAAAGAGCCGGACCACAAAGCAAAAACCCCGCAGAACTTTCGCTCTGCGGGGTTTTTTAATTTGGCGGAAAGGGTGGGATTCGAACCCACGGTACGGGAAAACCGTACGCCTGATTTCGAGTCAGGTACATTCGACCACTCTGCCACCTTTCCGGTTTTTCCAACTCGTAGCCGGTAAGCTACTTCGTCAGATTCAAGCGGGTCGTTGCTTGAGAGAGAAAGATTATAGAACACTCATTTCTCTTTTCCAAGCCCTTCGTCGAAAATTTTTGAAAAAACCTGGAAATGGGTCACGGCGGGACCGCCACGCTCGCGCAAGTCGCGGCCCTTGCATCGATCACGCAGCCGGCACTTCCAGCTTCTCGATGCCGCCGAGGTAAGGCCGCAATGCCGCCGGCACCGTCACCGAGCCGTCGGCGTTCTGGAAGTTCTCCAGCACCGCGACCAGCGTACGGCCGACAGCCAGACCCGACCCGTTCAGCGTATGCAGCAGTTCCGGCTTGCCCTGCGCATTACGGAAACGCGCCTGCATCCGGCGAGCCTGGAACGACTCGGTGTTCGAACAGCTCGAAATCTCGCGGAACGTGTTCTGCGCCGGCACCCACACTTCGATGTCGTAAGTCTTCGCTGCCGAGAAGCCCATGTCGCCGGTACATAGCGTGATCACGCGATACGGCAGTTCCAGCTTCTGCAGAATCGTCTCCGCATGGCCGACCATTTCTTCCAGCGCGGCATACGACGCGTCCGGCGCGACGATCTGCACCATCTCGACCTTGTCGAACTGATGCTGACGGATCAGGCCACGCGTGTCGCGGCCATACGAACCCGCTTCCGAGCGGAAGCACGGCGAATGTGCGGTCAGCTTGATCGGCAGCGCGTCCGCTTCGACGATGCTGTCGCGCACCGTGTTCGTCAGCGAAATTTCCGACGTGGAGATCAGGTACTGCGTGACCGTGTTCTCGTCACCGCCCTTCTCGACGCGGAACATGTCGTCGGCGAATTTCGGCAACTGGCCGGTGCCGTACAGAATTTCCGGATTCACGATGTACGGCGTGTACACCTCGGTATAGCCGTGGTGCAGCGTATGCGTGTCGATCATGAATTGCGCGAGCGCGCGATGCAGCCGCGCAATCTGGCCGCGCAACATCGTGAAGCGCGCGCCCGACAGCTTCGCGCCCGTTTCGAAATCGAGACCGAGCGGCGCGCCGACATCGACGTGATCCTTCACCTCGAAATCGAACTGACGCGGCGTGCCCCAGCGGCGCACTTCCACATTGCCCGACTCATCGGTGCCGACCGGCACGCCTTCGTGCGCGAGGTTCGGCACGCCGAGCAGCAGGTCCGACAGACGCTTCTGGATATCGTCGAGCTTTGCCGCCGACGCCTTCATTTCGTCGCCGATACCGCCCACTTCGGCCATCACCGCCGACGTGTCTTCGCCCCGCCCTTTCATCGCGCCGATCTGCTTCGACAGGCTGTTGCGGCGTGCCTGCATTTCTTCGGTACGGGTCTGGGTATCGCGGCGTTCCGCTTCGAGCGCGGTGAAAGCCGCGACGTCGAGGGTATAGCCGCGGTCGGCGAGGCGTTTGGCGACGCCGTCGAGGTCTTTGCGCAGCAACTGGATGTCGAGCATGGGATGGGACGGGTATTCGTTGTATGAAGGAGGGATTTTAGCGCACCGGCACGGGCGGCCGGTGCGTTAGATCGTGGACGTGTGCGGATTGCCGACACGTTATGCACAGCGCTGCCCGAAGGCACGCCGCGTGACGGGCTTGAGTGGCTCAGCCTTTTTTCGGCTTGTTCGCGCTGCGCCATTGCGCGTCCAGCTCGGCGAGACGCGCCATCTTGTCGCCGATCTTGCCTTCGAGCCCGCGCGGCGTCGGCTCGTACCAGTGCGGATCGCGCATGTTCTCCGGCAGATAGGTCTCGCCGGCGGCATACGCATCGGGCTCGTCATGCGCATAGCGGTATTCGTGACCGTAGCCGAGTTCCTTCATCAGCTTGGTCGGCGCGTTTCGCAGATGCACCGGCACGCCGCGCGACTGATCCTTGCCGACAAAACGTCGCGCTTCGTTATACGCGTTGTAACCGGCGTTCGACTTCGGCGCGACCGCCAGATAGATGATCGCCTGCGCCAGCGCCAGCTCGCCTTCCGGCGTGCCGAGGCGCTCGTAGGTTTCGGCGGCGTCGAGCGCGATGCGCGCGGCGCGCGGGTCGGCGAGACCGATGTCTTCCCACGCCATCCGCACGATGCGGCGCGCCAGATAGCGCGGGTCCGCGCCGCCGTCGAGCATCCGGCAGAACCAGTACAGCGCGCCGTCCGGGCTGCTGCCGCGGACCGATTTATGCAGCGCGCTGATCTGATCGTAAAATGCGTCGCCGCCTTTGTCGAAGCGGCGCAGGTTTTCCGCGAGCGCACTGCCGAGCAATGGGCCGTCGATCTCGGTGGTCTTCTGCTGCGCAGCGGCGCGCGCGACGATTTCGAGGTTGTTCAGCAGCTTGCGGCCGTCGCCGTCGGCGGAGCCGATCAGCGCGTCGCGCGCTTCGTCGGTGAACGTGAGGCCGCCGAGTTCCTGCTGCGCACGGTCGAGCAATTCGCGCTGCTCGTCGTCGGTCAGGCTTTTCAGCACGTAGACGGCCGCCCGCGACAGCAACGCGCTGTTCACTTCGAACGACGGATTCTCGGTCGTCGCGCCGACGAACACGAACAGCCCCGACTCGACGTGCGGCAAGAACGCGTCCTGCTGGCTCTTGTTGAAACGATGCACTTCGTCGACGAAGACCAGCGTCTGGTGCCCGTTCGCGCGATGAATCTGCGCGGTTTCGACGGCTTCGCGAATATCCTTCACGCCCGACAGCACCGCCGACAACGCGATGAACTCGGCGTGAAACGCGTCGGCCATGAGCCGCGCGAGCGTGGTTTTGCCGACGCCCGGCGGGCCCCAGAGGATCATCGAATGCGCTTCGCCGGATTCGAACGCGACCCGCAGCGGCTTGTTCGGGCCGAGCAGGTGCTTCTGGCCGATCACTTCGTCGATATTGCGGGGCCGCAGGCGTTCGGCGAGCGGAACATTGGCACGGGTTTCTTCAAACATGACGTTTTGGGGATAATCTCGGCTTTCCGGACGCGGTCCGTACGATGGCGGCGTGCTGCCGGATGAGCTCAAAGCGGCGCCACGAGGCGCGGGCAACGTCCTGCATTATGACAGCGACGGCCGCCGGGCGAAGGCTGCAAGGCGCGGCCGGACGATTCGGCAAGGTTCTGATCAGCCATTCCGGGCGAAATTCCGTTGGAATTTCACGCGGATTTCGACGACAGGACAAGCCTGTTGAAAGGCAACAGCCCCGGCTGCGACGCCGCGCGGCGGTATCGGCGCGGGTCGCCGGGACCGGCAGTATCGAGACACAGAACACGTAGCATTCAACCTAGCAAGCAACAGCAACACAAACAGCAACAGGGACAAGACCAGATGGCACAAGATCCTCTCGCCGGCGACGCCGGTTCCACCTACGCGCCGCTCACGCCGGTGCCCGACGCGCGTCGCGCGTTCCGTACCGGCGACGCATTCGCGCTCTGGTTTTCGCTCGGCATCGGCCTGCTGGTCGCGCAGGCGGGCGCGCTGCTGGTGCCGGGGCTGTCGTTGCCGCATGCGCTGCTGGCGATCGTAATCGGCAGCGTGATCGGCGTCGTGCTGCTGGCGCTGGTCGGCGTGATCGGCACGGACACCGGGCTCGCGGCGATGTCGTCGCTGCGTCCCACGCTCGGCGTGCGCGGCGCGTCGATTCCATCCGTGCTGAACGCGGTGCAACTGGTCGGCTGGGGTTCGTTCGAAGTGATCGTGATGCGCGATTCCGCCGACGCACTCGCCAAGCAGTCGTTCGGCCTCTCGATGCCGCTGATCTGGACCGTCGTCTTCGGTCTGCTCGCAACCTTGCTCGCCATCAGCGGCCCGCTGTCGTTCGTGCGGCGTTTTCTGCGCACGTGGGGCATCTGGCTGCTGCTCGCGGGCGCCGCGTGGCTCACGTGGAATCTGCTCGCGAAGCACGATCTGGCTGAATTGATGCGCCGTCCGGGTACGGGCGACATGTCGTTCGGCGGTGCGATCGATCTGGTCGTGGCCATGCCGCTGTCGTGGCTGCCGCTGATCGCCGATTACACGCGCTTCGGCAAACGCCCCGGCGAAACCTTCCGCGGCACGCTGCTCGGCTATGGCATCGCGAACATCTGGTTCTACGCGCTCGGCGCGATCTACGGCCTCGCCGCAGGCGGCGGCGACGCGCTGCTGACCGGCGCGCTCGCGCAAGCGGGCGGCGGCCTTGCGCTGCTGCTGATCCTGATCGACGAAATCGACAACGCGTTCGCCGATATTCACTCTGCTGCCGTGTCGACCGGCACGTTCTGGACGCGCGGTAGTGTGCCGATGCTGTCGGCGGCATTCGGCGCGCTGTGCACGTTGATCGCGCTGTTGATCCCGATGGCGAAGTATCAAAACTTTTTGCTGCTGATCGGCTCGGTGTTCGCTCCGCTGTTCGGCGTGGTGCTGATGGATCACTTCATCGTGCGCAAACGCCGTATCGAAACTGCGGCGCTCGCCGATGTGCGCGGACGTTATGGCTTCTCGGGCGGCTGGCATCTGAGCGCGTTCATCGCTTGGGCGATCGGGATTGCCTCGTACCAGGTGATCAACCAGTGGCTGCCGAATCTCGGCGCGACGCTGCCGTCGCTCGTGATCGGCGCGCTGTGTTATCTCGCGTTCGTGTCGACGCGCAAGGCGGCGTACGCGTGAGTTTTGGCGTTGTAGTCTGAAGACCATTGAAGCGAAAAAGCCTGCATTTGCAGGCTTTTTCTTATTTGTCGCCGCAACGGGAAACTTGCCGCCCGGGCTGCCTTCCAACATGCGCTACCGGCATGCCAATGCGTGCAACGGACAATCAGCAGGCGTGAAAAAACCGCGCACGAAGCGCGGTTTTCTTTTCAAGCAAAGCTACCAGCCCGCTTATCCATTGATCACATCCGCGCCCTTCGGCACCGTGAACTTGAACGCATCGGCCGGCAGCGGCGGGTTCTTCTGGATATTCGAGAACGTCAGCAACGTGACATTGCCGAACACGTCGTGCAATTCCATTGCTTCGAGATTGCCGTCCTTGAAGCCAATGCCGACGGTCTGGAACTGCGTGTCCTTCGCTTTCGGCGTCAATTCGAGCCAGTCGATACCGGCCTTCACGCCCGCGTCACGCAGCGTAAAGTTCTTGTCCAGGTCGTTGCTGCCGAACAGGAGCGCCGCCGGGCTCGCGCCGAGCGCGCCGCCGAGACTGCGCACCGTCACCTGATTCAGGTCCTTGTCGTACACGTAAAGCTTGTCGCCGTCCGCCTGCAACAGTTGCGCATAGGGCTTCTCGTATTGCCAGATGAACTTGCCGGGACGCGCGAACGTGAACGTGCCGCTCGACGTGCCCGTCTTGTTGATACCCGACGTGGACAGCGCGCCGCTCGCGCCCTGCGCTTTGCTCGGCGCGCGGACTTCCTGCTGCACGAAGGTGCCGCGCGCCGAATGGACCTGCGCGACGAACGCCTTCAACTGTTCGGTGCCGCTTGCGAACGCCTGCGACGCGAACAGCACCGACGCACCGATCGCCACGCTGCCGGCGCTGCGCACCAGCGTCCGAAGAAGCTGGCCAAGGCTGATGGATTGAACACGCGGTCGAGCGTGCTTCTGCGCGAAAAGCTGCATGTAGTTTTCTCCCTTGAATTGAATTCGTTAAACGGTCGCGGTGGACGCTCAGAGGAGCGACTGCCTTAAGGCTGCCCTCGAGTGGCTGTCTGGCGGCTCGTGACCTGGCTTGCGGCTGGTTCGCGGCTAGCCTGTGCGACCGGCGGATCAGACACTGGCCTTGCGCGACAGCTTAGGCGGTTGCCCTTAAGCGGGCCTTATAGGCGGTTTTACCGTGCTCTCTCGCTGCGCGATCTGTGCCCCAACGGCGAGACACGCAAAGCCGCCACCCGCCGCTTCGCTGCGCTGCCAGCCTCGCAGCGAAACGAAGGCCAAAGACCTATTCCGCTTCCCGTGCCGGCGCAAGAATCTCGCGATTCCCGTTCGACGACATGGCCGACACCACGCCCGAGTTTTCCATCTGCTCGAGCAAACGCGCGGCCCGGTTATAGCCGATGCGCAAATGCCGCTGCACCAGCGAGATCGACGCGCGGCGGTTCTTCAGCACCACGTCGACCGCCTGGTCGTACAACGGGTCCGACTCGGCGTCGGCGCCTCCGGTTCCCCCGGCCGCGCCTTCGTCGCCCTCGCCCGTCACGCCGCCTTCGAGAATGCCCTCGATATAGTTCGGCTCGCCCTGTTCCTTCAGTTTGTCGACGACGCGGTGCACTTCCTCGTCCGATACGAACGCGCCGTGCACCCGCACCGGCATGCCGCTGCCCGGCGGCAGATACAGCATGTCGCCCATGCCCAGCAGCGATTCCGCGCCCTGCTGGTCGAGAATCGTGCGCGAGTCGATCTTCGACGACACCTGGAAGGCCATTCGCGTCGGCACATTGGCCTTGATCAGCCCGGTAATCACATCGACCGACGGACGCTGCGTGGCGAGAATCAAATGCAGACCCGCCGCGCGGGCCTTCTGCGCGATACGCGCGATCAGTTCCTCGACCTTCTTGCCGACCACCATCATCAGGTCGGCCAGTTCGTCGATCACGATGACGATGTTCGGCAGACGCGCGAGCGGCTCCGGGTCGTCCGGCGTGAGGCTGAACGGATTCGGCAGTTTCTCTTCGCGCTTGGCCGCTTCGTCGATCTTGTTGTTGTAGCCGGCGAGGTTACGCACGCCGAGCTTGCTCATCAGCTTGTAGCGGCGCTCCATTTCGGCGACCGCCCAGTTCAGCGCGTGACCGGCCTGGCGCATATCGGTCACCACCGGACACAGCAGATGCGGAATGCCTTCATAGACGCTCATTTCGAGCATCTTCGGATCGATCAGGATCATGCGGACCTGGTCGGCGCTCGCCTTGTAGAGCAGCGACAGGATCATTGCGTTGATACCCACCGACTTGCCCGAACCGGTCGTACCCGCCACCAGCAGGTGAGGCATTTTCGCGAGGTCGGCGCACACCGGTTTGCCGCCGATGTCCTTGCCCAGCCCCATGGTGAGCGGCGACGCGGCATCCGCGTACACGGCTGAGCCGAGAATCTCCGACAGGCTCACCGTTTGGCGACGCTGATTGGGCAATTCCAGCGCCATGAAATTCTTGCCCGGAATGGTCTCGACCACGCGGATCGACACCAGCGACAGTGAGCGCGCGAGGTCTTTCGCCAGACCGACGATCTGGCTGCCCTTCACGCCGGTAGCCGGTTCGATTTCGTAACGCGTGACGACCGGCCCCGGATACGCGGCGACCACGCTCACGTCGACGCCGAAGTCCTTGAGCTTTTTCTCGATCAGACGCGACGTGAATTCCAGCGTGTCGGCGGAAATGGTTTCCTGCGCGGCGGGCGCGGCGTCGAGCAGCGAGATGGGCGGCAACGTGGAGTCGCCCGGCAGATCGGTGAACAACGGCACCTGCCGTTCTTTCTCGACGCGCTCCGATTTGACCGGCGTGACGACCGGCGGAACGATCACGACCGGCTCGTGTTCTTCGATCCGCACGCGGCCCTTCTCGACCTTGCCTTCGCGCTTGACCGCCGCCGCTTCGCCGAGCTTGCGGTCGCGGCCGGCTTCACGGCGCAGCTTGGCGAACGTCACCGCGGAAATGATCGACTCGCCGACCTTCTCCGACACCGACAGCCACGAGAAACGGAAATACAGCGACAGGCCGATGGCGAGCGCGATCAACAGTGCGAGCGTGCCGCCGGTGAACCCCAGCGCATGCGACACCCCGCGCGCGACCGCGTCGCCGACCACGCCGCCCTTGACGCCCGGCAACTGCACCTTCAGCGACCACATGCGCAGCGCCTCGATGCCGCTGCACGACAGCAGCACGAGCGCGAACGCGAATGCGTCGGCGAGCCAGCCGACACCGCGCGGCGCGTCGTCCTCACCGTCTTCGTGACGGGTGATGCGGCGGTAGTTGGCGGAAATATGACGGCCGAGCAGCACGACCCACCAGTAGGTGGACAGACCGAACAGCAGCAGCATGATGTCCGAGGTGCGCGCGCCGACGCGGCCCGCCCAGTTGGCGATATGGTCGGTCTGCGCGGAATTGGTCCAGCTCGGGTCGTTGCGGCTGTAACTGACGAGCGCCATCAGCAGGAAAACGCCGAGCGCCACCTGCAGTAGCCAGCGGATTTCGGTCAGAAGGCGCGACATGCGGTGCGGCAACGCCTGCGCGCTCGCGGAATAGGGAGCTTTTGCCATTGATCCTGTTGCGTGTGGTGCCGATTCCCGGCGTTTCTGCTAACCGCCTGCCAGCCGGGCGCCGACCGCAAACACGGTCGGAGCCTCGCCCGGCGTGGCTTTGAGCCCGCTTCAGGCTGCTGGGAACTTCGATCCGGCCTATTGTAAACGCAGTGTCTCGCGCAAGGCTGTAAATGACGGTAACTTGGCCGATTGGCCACACACACCGGCCACGAAACAGCGTCGGCAGGCCACCGCCACGCTATCGCCGCGATCGGAAAGCTTCATGGAGCAGCCCGGCGCCCCGCCCTTTATAATGCCGGTCTGATACCCATCTACAGTTTCAGCTCAAGTCGCACGGCATCGCATGGGCGAGCCGGGCGCCGTATAAGGATTCGATCATGCCAGCAACTTCCACGAAACACGCCAAGGTTCTGATTCTCGGTTCGGGCCCCGCCGGCTACACGGCAGCGGTCTACGCGGCGCGCGCCAATCTGTCGCCGGTACTCATTACCGGTATGGCCCAGGGCGGCCAGCTGATGACCACGACCGACGTCGAAAACTGGCCGGCCGACGCCAACGGCGTGCAAGGCCCGGAGCTGATGACGCGCTTTCTGGAGCACGCCGAGCGCTTCAACACCGAAATCATCTTCGACCATATTCATACGGCCAAGCTGGATGAAAAGCCGATCCGCCTGATCGGCGATTCGGGCGAATACACCTGCGACTCACTGATCATCTCGACCGGCGCATCGGCGCAGTACCTCGGCCTGCCGTCCGAAGAAGCGTTCATGGGCAAGGGCGTGTCGGCTTGCGCCACCTGCGACGGCTTCTTCTACAAGCAGCAACATGTGGCCGTGATCGGCGGCGGCAATACCGCGGTCGAAGAAGCGCTCTACCTGTCGGGCATCGCGAAGAAGGTCACGGTCATTCATCGCCGCGACAAGTTCCGCGCCGAGCCGATCCTGATCGACCGTCTGCTGGCGAAGGAAAAGGAAGGCGTCGTCGAGATCAAGTGGAACCACACGCTCGACGAAGTGACCGGCGATCAATCCGGCGTGACGGGTCTGCGTATCAAGCACACGCAAACCGGCGAAACGACCGACATCGCGTTGCAAGGCCTGTTCGTCGCGATCGGCCACAAGCCGAATACGGACATTTTCGAAGGCCAGGTGGAGATGAAGAACGGCTACATCATCACCAAGGGCGGTTTGAACGGTTTCGCGACCGCGACCAGCGTTCCGGGCGTGTTCGCAGCGGGTGACGTGCAGGACCACGTGTATCGCCAGGCGATCACCAGCGCGGGCACGGGCTGTATGGCCGCGCTCGACGCGCAACGCTATCTGGAAACCATCAACGAGATGGCCGGCGAGCATGCGATGAGCCAGGAAGCCGAGCGTTAATCGGCGGGATTGACGGTGCGCCCCGGCCTGCAACGGCAGGCGCGACGGTAAAATGGCGGTTGGGTTTAGCCCGGCCGCCGGTTTGACAGAAGGCCGCGGCTGAAAAGCTTGCGGCCTTTTTTGCGTGTGTAGTCGCGGGTCATCGCCTACGGCCGCGGTCGTGGTCGCAGCTTGTGATTGCGGCTTGTGATTGCGGTCTGCGGTCTGCGGTCTGCGGTCTGCGGTCTGCGGTCTGCGGTCTGCGGTCTGCGGTCTACAAGTAGCCTGGCTCGCGCGGCGCAGTGTGACGCGGTCTCCTGCAGCGACCACACGACGCGCCAGGCCCCGGCCCTCCACCAGCACCCCGCGTTCGATCTACCTTTCTGCGTGTATTACCGATATGCCGAAGAATCAACCCCATCCCAGCGAACCGAAACGCGCGCGCACCGTCGCCAGGCCCGCGCCCGAGGCTTCCACTCCCGTCGTCAAACCTAAGATCGAACCGGCCGCCGGTCTCGCGGGCCTCGGCGCGTTGCGCGATGCCTTGAAGGTCGACACGCAACGGCGCGAACGCGACCGCGCGGCAGCCGCGGCGGCGCAGCGCGAGGCATCGGCGGATGCGGACCTGTTTCGCCGTGAAATCGGCTCCGTCGCGCCGCTGGCCGTCCCGCCGCGCGCGAGCCTGCCGCGCAATCCCCCGCCGCCGCTGCCCGTGCAAACGCGGCTCGACGAAGAAGCGGTCCTGCACGAAGCGATCTCGGACGAATACGATCCCGAGGTCCTGCTCGACACCGACGAAACCTTGTCCTACTGCCGTCCCGGCGTGAGCCAGGAAGTCGTGCGGAAACTGCGGCGCGGCGACTGGATCGTGCAGGCGCAAATCGATCTGCACGGCATGCGGCGCGACGAAGCGCGTGAAGCGCTGGCGGAATTTATCCGCGAATCGGTGAAGCGCGGCTTGCGCTGTTTGCGCGTGATCCATGGCAAGGGCCTCGGGTCGATCGGCAAGGAGCCGGTGCTGAAGGGCAAGGTCCGCGCGTGGCTGGTACAGAAATCCGAAGTCATCGCGTTCTGTCAGGCGCGCCCGCACGACGGCGGCGCGGGCGCGGTGGTCGTGCTGTTGCAGCCGGGGGCGTCGCCGGCTCATACGCGGCCCTGACTGAACCCGCTGACTGTCGATTCCGGGCAGGCTCATTCGTCGTGACATGAACGGCCTCCCGGGCCGTCACCGCGCCGCAACGCGCCCGCAACCGTCAAAGGTGATCGCGATGACCCTGAAGCTCTATGCCCACCCGTTTTCCTCGTACTGCCAGAAGGTCCTGACCGCGCTCTACGAAAACGGCACGCCGTTCGAGTTGCGCCTGCTCGCGCACGACGACCCGCAAGTCATGGCCGAATTCGCCGAACTCTGGCCAATCAGGCGCTTCCCGGTTCTGCTGGACGGCAGCAGAACGGTGGTCGAGGCGAGCATCATCATCGAATATCTCGGGCTGTATCACGCCGGCCCCGTACCGCTTCTCCCCGCCGACGCCCGCTCCGCGCTCGAAGTGCGCAGCATGGACCGCTTCTTCGACAACTACATTTCGACACCGCAACAAAAAATCGTCTACGACGGCATGCGCGCCGAAGCCGAGCGCGATCCACGCGCGGTGGCCGATGCACGCGCCATGCTCGATACCGCGTACGGCTGGCTCGACAACGTGATGGCAACACGCAAATGGGCCGCAGGCGATTCGTTCAGCCTCGCCGACTGCGGGGCCGGACCGTTCCTGTTCTACGCCGACTGGACGCATGCGATCGGCGAGCAATTCGCGCACGTGCGCGCTTACCGCAAGCGCTTGCTGGCGAGGCCGTCGTTCGCGCGGGCAGTCGATGAAGCGCGGCCGTATCGCCCGCTGTTTCCGCTTGGCGCACCCGACCGGGACTGAACATTCGCGCGAAGCAACGCCGAACGCGCCCCCCATCGCGACAACAATTTTTCCACCCTATAAACTTCACGTCGAAAGGCACTTCCGCCCGTCACCCTTAAGGCAAAACATGGACCGTTTCGAAGCGATGGAGATATTCACGCGTGTGGTCGAAGCGAACAGCTTCACCAAGGTATCCGAATCGCTCGACCTGCCGCGCGCCAAAGTCAGCCGGACGATTCAGGCGCTGGAAGAGCATGTCGGCGTACGTCTGCTGAATCGCTCGACACGCCAGGTGAGCGTCACCGAAGACGGCGCCGCGTTCTACGAGCGCTGCGTGAGCATCCTCGCCGAAGTCGCCGACGCCGAATCGTCGCTGTCGAACAAGCGCGAAAATCCGGCCGGCACGATCCGCGTGGATACGTCCGGCACGCTCGCCCGCGCGCTGCTGCTGCCCGCGCTCGACGACTTCTACCGCCAATACCCGGAGATCGACGTGCGCCTCGGTCTCGCGGATCGCAACATCGACCTGATTCAGGACGGTGTGGATTGCGTGATCCGTATGGGCACGCCGGAGGAATCGAGCCTCGTCGCGCGGCGCATCGGTCAGGCGCGGATCGTCACGTGCGCGTCGCCCGCGTATCTGCAGAAATACGGCACGCCGACCACGCTCGACGAACTCGCCGAACATCGCGCGGTGAACTACGTGTCCGCGCGCAGCGGCAAGACCTTTCCGTTCGAATACGAAGTGGACGGCGAGATCGCCAAAGTCACGCTGAAAAGCGTGCTGGCGGTGAACGACGGCTCGGTCTACATCGGCGCGGCCGCGCTCGGACACGGCATCATCCAGCCGTCACGCTTCATGGTCGCCGAGCTGATCGAACAAGGCGCGCTCACCGAAATTCTCACGAACTACACGAGCCCCGGCACGCCGCTTTCGATTCTCTACGCGCACCGCCGCAATCTGAGTTCGCGGCTGCGCGCGTTTATCGACTGGGTGAGCGAGCTGGCGCGCAACAATCCAGATCTGCGAATCGCGGACGCGTGAAGCTGCGGCACACAACGCCACACGGCGCCACGCCATAAAAAAAGCCCCATCGCGTCGCAAAACGCATGGGGCTTTTTCATGAAGCATCGAACCCAACGTCGATGCGATGCTTCAGTGCTTACGCAATCCGCTCTTCGTTCGTCGGATCGAACAGCACCGCCTTCGACGTATCGAACAGCAGCGTCGTGTTCGTCAGCGGTTGCGGGTTCGAAGCCGGGTGCACGCGGCTCACCACGCGCTTGCCGTTGACCTGCGCGAACACCAGCGTGTCCGGGCCGGTCGGCTCGATCACGTCGACCTTCACTTCGACCGGTTGCAGCTTCGAGTCGTCGCCGTGTGCACCGCGCGCGTCGGTAATGCGCTCCGGACGCAGGCCGAGAATTACTTCGCGGCCAACATGCGACTTCACCTTCGACGATTCGAACGGCAGGTTCAGCACCTTGCGCGCCACGCCCGTGTCCAGTTCGATGCCGACACCCGAGCCCTGCTCGACGAGCTTGCCCTGGATGAAGTTCATCGGCGGCGCGCCGATGAAGCCCGCCACGAACAGATTCGACGGCGAGTCGTAGATTTCCTGCGGCGGGCCGAACTGCTGAACGACGCCGTCTTTCATCACGGCGATCCGGTCGCCGAGCGTCATCGCTTCGATCTGATCGTGCGTCACGTAGACGATGGTCGTGCCGAGGCGCTGATGCAGCAGCTTGATTTCCGAACGCATCTCGATACGCAGCTTCGCGTCGAGGTTCGACAGCGGTTCGTCGAACAGGAACATCACCGGGTCACGTGCGAGCGCACGGCCCATTGCCACGCGCTGACGCTGACCGCCGGACAGCTGGCCCGGCTTGCGATCCAGCAAATGCGTGATCTGCAACGTATTCGACACGCGGTCGACGATCTGCGCCTGTTCCTGCTTCGGCACCTTGCGGATGTTCAGGCCAAACGAGATGTTCTCGCGCACCGTCATCGACGGATACAGCGCGTACGACTGGAACACCATCGCGATATCGCGGTCTTTCGGCGACAGGTTGTTCACCGTCTTGCCGTCGATCTGGATCTCGCCCTTGGTCACGGTTTCGAGGCCGGCGATCATGTTGAGCAGCGTCGACTTACCGCAGCCCGAGCCGCCGACCAGAATCAGGAACTGGCCGTCTTCGATGTCGATATTGACACCCTTCAGAACCGGCACCCCGTTCGGGTAAGTTTTGTACACGTCACGGATGGAAAGGCTTGCCATGCTGTGAATCCTCTTGTCTCTGGTACTGCCTGAAAACGTCTTGTTAGGTGGCGGCGGCGCTGTTCAGTGACGCGCCGCCGCGCCCGGATGGTTTGGCTCGAATGCGCTTTAGCCCTTGACTGCGCCCGCTGTCAGGCCGCGCACGAAATAGCGTCCGGCGATGATGTACACCAGCAGGGTCGGCAGTGCGGCGATGATCGCGCCGGCCATGTCCACGTTGTATTCCTTCACGCCGGTCGAGGTGTTCACGAGGTTGTTCAGCGCCACCGTGATCGGCATCGAATCGACGCCGGAGAACACAATCCCGAACAGGAAGTCATTCCAGATCTGCGTGAATTGCCAGATCAGGCACACCATGAAAATCGGCAGCGAAACCGGCAGCAGGATCTTCGTGAAGATCGTGAAGAAACCCGCACCGTCGATCCGTGCAGCCTTCACGAGTTCAGCCGGAATGCTGACGTAGAAGTTGCGGAAGAACATCGTCGTGAACGCGATACCGTAGATCACGTGCACCAGCACGAGACCGGACGTCGTGTTCGACAGACCGAGGAAACCTTCGAAGCGCGCCATCGGCAGCAGGATGGCCTGGAACGGAATGAAACAGCCGACCAGCAGCATCGTGAAGATCGGGTCCGCGCCACGGAAACGCCAGTGCGTGAGCACATAACCGTTGAACGCGCCGACGATCGACGAGATCAGCACGGCGGGAATCACCATCCGCACCGAGTTCATGAAGAACGGCTGCATGCCGTCGCAACGCACGCCCGTACAGGCGCCGCTCCATGCCTTGATCCACGGGTCGAAGGTCCAGTGGGTCGGTGGCGTGAGCAGGTTGCCGGTGCGCAGCTGGTCGATGTCCTTGAACGACGTCGACAGCATCACGTACAGCGGGAACAGGAAATACAGGGCGAACAGGAACAGGGCCGCGTAAATGACGGCACGGCTGATCGTCATCTTAGGCTGCATTGCGGGTGCTCCTCGATTCCAGATACATCAGCGGCACGAGCACGGCCACAACGGTAGCGAGCATCATCATCGACGAAGCCGCGCCGACGCCGAGCTGCCCGCGATTGAACGAAAACGTGTACATGAAAATAGCCGGCAGCGACGACGACGTACCCGGACCGCCCGCGGTCAACGCGACAACCAGGTCGAACGTCTTGATGGTGATGTGGCAAAGAATCAGCAGCACGGAGAAGAACACCGGGCGCATGCTCGGAATCACAATCTTGCGGTAGATGGTGGGCAGATTCGCGCCGTCCATCTGGGCCGCCTTGAAGATCTCGCCGTCGACACCGCGCAGGCCCGCGAGGAACAGCGCCATCACGAAGCCGGTTGACTGCCACACGGCCGCAATCACGACGCAGAAAATCGCCTTGTCCGGGTCGCCGAGCCAGCCGAACGAGAAGCTCGTCCAGCCCCAGTCGTGGAACACCTTTTCGAGGCCGACGCTCGGCGTCATGATCCACTGCCACGCCGTACCCGTGACGATGAACGACAGCGCCATCGGGTAAAGGAACACGGCGCGCAAAGCGCCTTCGTTGCGGATCTGCTGATCGAGCAGGATGGCGAGGAACAGGCCCAGGCCGATACAGATACCGATGAACGGAATGCCGAACCAGCCGAGATTCGCCGCGGACGTCCAGAACACGTCGTTGTCGAACAGTTCCCGATAGCGGTCGAGACCGGCGAATTCGTAGCGAGGCATCAGTCGCGAATTGGACAGCGACAGATAACCGGTGATTGCGATAAAGCCATACACGAAGATCAGGCTGATCACGACGCTGGGTGCGAGCACCAGCTTCGGAATCCAGCGATCGGCAAGGGCCGCCATGGGCGACGTGCGGCGGGTGACGGTGGCCGTTTTCCCGTTTCCGCTGATAGAAGCAGTCACTACTCGACTCCTGCTGAAACTATACCGCCGGGGCTCTCGCGCGCGAATGGCGCGATGCCTTGACGGCAAGGATGTGACTCTATGAAACCAGGGGTGAAGCCGCTGCTGCACAGCCAGCACGCAGATACAGCCGATGCACCAGCGGCTTGAAGAACGCGCCCGACACTTCCCTTTCTGGAAACCGCCGGACGCGCTGCTTCGCTTACTTCACTTACTTGGTCTTCGCTGCCTTCGCGAGAGCGGCAACTGCCGTCTTCGAATCTTCCTGCGAGTTCATGAACTTCGTGACCACGTCGGAGATTGCGCCGGCTGCTGCATCCGGTTGAGCCATGCCGTGTGCCAGCGAAGGCACATAGCCGCCCGACTTGATCGCGACCTGTTCATCCGCGTACGATTTCTTCGCGCAGTCGTCGAATTTGTCCATCGGCACGCCCAGACGAACCGGGATCGAACCCTTGTTCAGGCTGAACTGCTCCTGGAATTCCGGCGTCATGATGGTCTTCGCGAGCGCCAGTTGGCCCGGCGTGGCCGCCTTCGCACCCTTCTGCTGGAAGAACACGAACGAATCGACGTTGAACGTGTACGACTTTTCCGTGCCCGGAACCGCAGCGCAGATGTAGTCCGAGCCCGACTTCTTGCCGGCGTTGGCGAATTCGCCCTTCGCCCAGTCGCCCATGAACTGCATACCGGCCTTGCCGTTGATGACCATGGCGGTAGCCAGGTTCCAGTCACGGCCCGTGCGGCCCGTGTCGAAGTAACCCTGGATCTTGCGGACCGTGTCGAACACCTGAACCATCTGATCCGACGTCAGCGTCTTTTCGTCGAGGTCGACCAGCGCCTTCTTGTAGAAGCCCGCGCCTTGCGACAGCACGACGTCTTCCCACAGCGTCAGGTCTTGCCACGGTTGACCGCCCATCGCGATCGGCTGGATGCCGGCGGCCTTCATCTTGTCGGCCACGGCGAAGAACTCAGGCCACGTGGTCGGCGCCTTGCCGCCTGCCTTGTCCAGCGCTGCCTTGTTGATGTACAGCCAGTTCACGCGGTGCACCGAGAACGGTGCTGCAACGTAGTGACCGTCTGCGTGCATGATCTTGTCGATTTCCGGCGGCAGGTTCTTCTTCCAGTCGCCTGCTGCTGCGTCGATCGGCACCAGCACGCCTTGCGAAGCCCAGTCCTGGATCAGCGGACCCTTGATCTGCGCTGCGCTCGGTGCATTGCCCGAGATGACCTGCGTCTTGAGTGCCGTCATGGCAGCCGCGCCCGCGCCACCTGCAACCGCGAAGTCCTTCCACGTGTAACCCTGCTTCGTCATGTCGTCCTTGAGGACGCCGACGGCTTTCGATTCGCCGCCCGAAGTCCACCAGTGCAACACTTCGATCGACTCGGCGGCTTGCACAGCCGAGACGCCACACATCAGACCTGCGGCGCACAAAGCGCCCATGATCGCGCGAAATTTCATTGCTTATCTCCTCCAGACACCTGAACAAAAAACAAATGGCCCCTGATGTCGCCAGGGTGCTGTGGTTGGTTCAAACAGGCAAAACACTGGGCGATCGAGCATGGTCGGGCGCATGCGCGAGGCATGTGCCGGCGGACCGATGTCCGGCCGCTAGAAGCTCAAGAGATGAGTGGTTCGGGATGCAACTGTTTGTCTCCTCTTTTGATTTTTGCCTGCCCGCGTTGGGCGCGGCAGACTCGAGGTGCCTTGCACGTCAATTCGGGCAACCACCCTTGCCGGCCGGTCGACGCCCTGGCTTTCCGTAAGGGCCGCCGGGGGCATGCTGGCACGTGCCGACACATAATGTCCGTTAACATGCAGGGACGCTCGCCGATTCGGGAAAACGCGCATCTTGCATAACATCGCACGCTTTTTTCATCGAATTAGCGCTACCTCTTGATTTGGATTGTAGTTAAACTACAATTCAGTGTCAAAAAATATTTTATCGGACTACGGTCGCCTTTTTGGACATTGCGCGAGCCATGCGCGAACATCAAGCGCTCAGCGCGGCGACCCCAGGACATCGACGGAGACTCATGCAAACCGATTCAAGCTTCACCTTCGTTCTCTTCGGCGGAACCGGCGATCTGTCGATGCGCAAGATCCTGCCGGCACTGTTTGAAGCACATCGTGCAGGCGGCATGCTCGCCGACAGCGGCAAGATCGTCGCCGTGGCGCGGCATGCGGCGAATCGCGACGAATACCTGCAGTGGGTGAACGAACACGTCAAACCGCATGTGTCGAAGAAGGGTCTGGATGAAGCGGCGTGGGCGAGTTTCCTCACGCGTATCGAGTTCGTGAAGATCGATCTCGGCAATCCCGAAGACTTCACGCATCTGCGCGACGCCATTCAGGATCTGCCTGGCATCCGCGTGTTCTATCTGGCCACGGGTCCGTCGCTGTTCGTGCCGATCTGCCATGCGCTGGCGTCGGTCGGACTGAACGAAAACGCACGCATCGTGCTGGAAAAGCCGCTCGGTTACGACCTCAAATCGTCGAATGCGATCAACGATGCGGTCGGCAAGATCTTCGCCGAAGAACAGATCTACCGGATCGACCACTACCTCGGTAAAGAGCCGGTGCAGAACCTGCTCGCGCTGCGCTTCGGCAATGCGCTGTTCGAACCGTTGTGGCGTCGCGAATGGGTCGAGAGCATCCAGATCACGATTGCCGAAGAACTCGGCGTCGAAGCGCGCGGCGACTTCTACGACAACACCGGCGCATTGCGCGACATGGTGCAGAACCATTTGCTGCAGCTGCTTTCGATCGTCGCGATGGAACCGCCGCACTCGATGGATTCGGACTCGGTCCGCGACGAAAAGCTGCGCGTGCTGCGCGCGCTGAAACCGATCGATCCGAACGAGATCGGCAAGGTCGCGGTGCGCGGTCAGTATCATGCGGGCGGCATTCGCGGCACGCCGGTTCCGGCCTATGCGACCGAACCCGGCGTGAAGCCGGACAGCACCACTGAAACCTTCGTCGCGTTGAAGGTCGAGATCGAAAACTGGCGTTGGGCAGGTGTGCCGTTTTTCCTGCGCACCGGCAAGCGCCTGGCCGATCGCGTCGCTGAAATCGTCGTGAATTTTCGTGCGGTGCCGCATTCGGCGCTGGGCGCTTCCGCGTTGCGCGCCGGTGCGAACCGTCTCGTGATCCGCTTGCAGCCGAATGAAACCATTCGCCTCTACTGCCTCGCGAAGCAGCCCGGCGAAGGCATGAATCTCGCGAGCGTCCACCTCGATCTCGCGTTCGACCAGTTCTTCCGCGAAGGGCAAATGGAGGCGTATCAACGTCTGCTGCTCGACGTGATCAACGGACGCCTCGCGCTGTTCGTGCGCCGCGACGAGCAGGAAGCGGCATGGCGCTGGGTCGAGCCGATCCTGAACGACTGGAAGGCGTCGAACAAGGCGCCCAAGCCTTACGCTTCGGGCACCTGGGGGCCGGCGGCCGCCAGCGCGATGCTCGCGCAGCACGGCACCTGCTGGCTCGAAGAAGAGAATTGATTGAAGGCGCCGCAACGGGCCCGACCTACCGGTTGAACCCGCCGCGACGTCAGCAAGACCCACCGACGAACTGAACGGAATCGCGCCGGTATCGCGCAAGCGCTCACGAGGCACCCCGCCCTGCGGGCATCGCGCGAAAGAAACCCGGCAGATTCCGCAGATCCAACAAGAAAGCAGCACGGAGGAGAAGTGATCCAGCTTCACGCTTTCGACGACCAACGCGCCCAATCCGACGCGCTGGCGAAGGCGGTTGGCGACGCGTTACATGCGTCGCTCGCCGCTCAGGCGGCCGCTACCGGCACGTCCACTACCGGCACGACCACCGCTGCCGTCCGTCCGGCCCTGCTTGCAGTGTCCGGCGGCAGCAGTCCGCGTCCGTTCCTGCAAACGTTATCCACGCAAGCTTTCGACTGGCCGCACATTGCCGTGACGCTGGTCGATGATCGCTGGGTGCCGGAGACGGACAGCGCGAGCAACTCGCAACTCGTGCACGGCACGCTGTTGCAGAATGCGGCCGCGAATACCGTGTACTGGCCGCTGGTCGACACCACCCAGGATCTGAACGCGCATGTCGCCGCGCTGAACGCCGACCCGCGTTTCAGCGCAGTGCCGGACGTCGCGATTCTCGGCATGGGCGAAGACGGCCACACGGCGTCGATCTTCGCCGACTCGCCCGAATGGGATCACGCGATCACGACGACCGAACGCTTCGTCGCCGTGCATCCCGGCGCCGCGCCGCATGCGCGCGTGAGCTGGTCGCTCTCCGCATTGAAAGAAGTGAAGCATCTGTTTTTGCTGATCGCTGGACCGCGAAAGATGGACGTGCTGAACGCAGCCACCGCTTCGCTACAAAAAAATGCCATCTCGCAGTTGGCAAACGACAAGGGAGTGAGACTCGATGTCTACTGGTGTGCAAACTAAGGCAGTGCCTGGCGCGGGCCAGCACGCCGATGGACCCAGGCTGCTGGCCGACATCGGCGGCACCAACGCGCGTTTCGCGCTGGAAACCGGCCCGGGCGAAATCGGCTCGGTGCAGGTCTATCCGTGCGCGAGCTATCCGGGTGTTGCCGACGTTATCAAGAAGTATCTGAAGGACAACAAGATCGGCCGCGTGAATCACGCGGCGATTGCGATTGCGAACCCGGTCGACGGCGATCAGGTGAGCATGACGAATCACGACTGGAGCTTTTCGATCGAAGCCACGCGCCGCGCGCTCGGTTTCGACACGCTGCTGGTGGTGAACGACTTCACCGCGCTGGCAATGGCGCTGCCCGGTCTCACCGACGCGCAGCGCGTGCAGGTGGGCGGCGGCGCACGTCGTCCGAATAGCGTGATCGGCCTGCTCGGCCCCGGCACCGGCATGGGCGTGTCCGGCCTGATTCCCGCCGACGACCGCTGGATCGCGCTCGGCAGCGAAGGCGGTCACGCCACCTTCGCGCCGGCCGACGAACGCGAAGACATCGTGCTGCAATACGCGCGCAAGAAGTGGTCGCATGTGTCGTTTGAACGTGTGGCGGCGGGCCCCGGCATTGAAGTGATCTATCGCGCGCTCGCGGGCCGCGACAAGAAGCGCGTGGCGTCGAACGTCGACACAATCGAGATCGTCAAGCGCGCGCTGGAAGGCGAGCCGCTGGCGGCCGAATCGGTCGATGTGTTCTGCGGCATTCTCGGCACGTTCGCAGGCAATATCGCGGTGACGCTCGGCGCGCTGGGCGGCATCTACATCGGCGGCGGCGTCGTGCCGCGACTCGGCGAGTTCTTCGCGCGTTCGTCGTTCCGCAAGCGCTTCGAGGCGAAAGGCCGCTTCGAGGCGTATCTGCAGAACGTACCGACCTACGTGATTACCGCTGAATATCCGGCATTCCTCGGCGTCTCGGCGATTCTCGCCGAGCAGTTGTCGAATCGCGCGGGCGGCAGTTCGTCGGCGGTATTCGAGCGGATTCGCCAGATGCGCGATGCGCTGACACCGGCCGAGCGCCGTGTCGCCGATCTCGCGCTGAATCACCCGCGTTCGATCATCAACGATCCGATCGTCGACATCGCGCGCAAGGCCGACGTGAGTCAGCCGACGGTGATCCGCTTCTGCCGTTCGCTCGGCTGCCAGGGTCTGTCGGATTTCAAGCTGAAGCTCGCTACGGGTCTGACGGGCACGATTCCGGTCAGCCACAGCCAGGTGCATCTCGGCGACACCGCGACCGACTTCGGCGCGAAGGTGCTCGACAACACCGTGTCGGCGATCCTGCAGTTGCGCGAGCATCTGAACTTCGAGCATGTCGAACGCGCGATCGATCTGTTGAACGGCGCGCGGCGCATCGAGTTCTACGGCCTCGGCAATTCGAACATCGTCGCGCAGGACGCGCACTACAAGTTCTTCCGCTTCGGCATTCCGACCATTGCTTATGGCGACCTGTACATGCAGGCGGCGTCGGCGGCCTTGCTCGGCAAGGGCGACGTGATCGTGGCGGTCTCGAAGTCAGGCCGCGCACCCGAGTTGCTGCGCGTGCTCGATGTCGCGATGCAGGCCGGCGCGAAGGTGATCGCGATCACGTCGAGCAATACGCCGTTGGCCAAACGTGCCACCGTCGCGCTCGAAACCGATCACATCGAGATTCGCGAATCGCAGTTGTCGATGATCTCGCGCATCCTGCATCTGGTGATGATCGACATTCTCGCGGTCGGTGTGGCGATTCGTCGCGCGGTACCTAGCGCGGATGTCGCCGAGACCGTTGCGAAAGCGCGTGAAGGCGCCGATGACGACGCCACAGCCGTGCTCGACTGGCTGAGCCACGGCGCAGCTTCGTCGGCGCGCGACTAAGCGGCTGTTCGACTGAACGGCCCGCGCCCGCTGCATCGACGAGATGCGTGCGGCGCGGGCCGTTCGTCGTTTTGCGAGCCGGCTCCGACAGTCCGCGTAAGGTTGGCGGCTGCACGCGCCGATCCGCGCGGCGCGGACAAAAAGCGATAATAAGCACTCTCTCGCTTACGACTCGCCGCTCAACCCAATGATCATCCGTCCGCATCTCCATTGGTTCCGCATGCTGCTCGCGTGGCGGGGCTCGGTCCTGCCGCAGTTGCTCCCGCGGCTCTTCCTGATTTTCTGCATCTCGATCGTCGCCGTAGCCGCGCACGATCATCTGCTGCCCATCTCGCTCAACCTGAACACCACCGCGCCCTTCTCGCTGATCGGCATCGCGCTCGCGGTCTTTCTCGGCTTCCGCAATAACGCCAGCTACGACCGCTGGTGGGAAGCGCGCAAACTGTGGGGTCAACTGCTGAACGAATCGCGCTCGCTGACGCGTCAGGTGATGACGTTGCCGTCGCGGCAAATTCCCAAAGAAGATCTCGACGAGTTTTTCGCCGCGCTGAGCGGGTTGCCTCATGCACTGCGGCATCAACTCCGGCGCGGCGATCCGCGCGACGACCTCGCCGCACGTGTGCCCGCCGCGCTCACCGAGCGCGTGATGGCGTCGCGTTACAAGCCCGCGACGCTGCTGCTGTTTCTCGGCGAATGGGTGCAACGGCAAGCGCGCGCCGGTGCGTTCGAGCCGATGGCGGTGAATGCGATCGATCGCAATCTGAACGGGCTTTCCGATGTGATCGGCGGATGCGAGCGCATCGCGTCGACGCCGCTGCCGTTCGCGTATTCGGTGATGATTCACCGCACCGTGTATTTCTTCTGCGCGTCGCTGCCGTTCGGGCTGGTGGACAGCATCGGCATTTTCACGCCAGTGTTCGCGGTATTTGTCGCGTACACGTTCATGGCGCACGAAGCGATCGCGTCGCAGATCGAAGAGCCGTTCGGCACCGACGACAACGACCTCGCGCTGAACACGATGTCCGCGATGATCGAAGACGCCACCCGCGATCTGCGCGGCGAGCCGTCACTAGCCGTACCGGGACGACGGTCCGAGGATTATCAGCTCGATTGATTGCGAATTCGAGCTTGAAGATTCAGGCAGGAACGGGAACGGCGCTCAGTCGTTCCCGACCGTTTCCGACAGACGCTTGAGCGTCGCCACCCGCGCGCCGATGATGTCGATCCGGCCGCGTTCGTCGATTACCGCTGTCGCCGCGTTCAGATACGCAGTCCATGCGCGCTGCGCACGCACCAGTGCAGGACGCGAATGCGCTGGCATCTTCGACTGCAGGCGGCGGTAATAACGGTTCAGATCGAACATCGCGTGCTCGCAGTGCGCATCCGCACTACACGCACGCGGACGGCGCGGCGGCGGACTACCCGCCTGAGCCACCGCCGTGCGCAGCGCGAGCGCGCGGTCGCGCACCGGCTGCAACTGCATGTCGGCTTCCGCCAGCACATACATCGAGCCGCGCGTCGTGACGAACACGGCGGCCAGCAACTGCTGCTCGGCGTCGCGCGAAGCCAGCCAGCTTGCCTGGCTCTTTTCCCACAACTTGCGGCGCGCGGGCGGCAACTTCGTCTGAAGCTGCTGCCACGCGCTGTCCAGCGCAGCCTTCCAGCCGATCCGCGCGTTGTCCATGCACTGCACCTGCCCCGTCGTCGTCGACATGTCGCTGCGCGCGAGACACGAGCGCATCGACGCGTCGATCGGATCGGCGGCGGCGACTTCGGCATGTGCCGCCGACACCCCGCCAATCCACGCCGCCGACACGACCGTCAGCGCACACAACAGGGACTTCACAGCCCGCATCGTCAGCCGCGAACGCAATCGACGAAATATTCGATGCGCCCGTTAATCGTTTCGCCAACCAGCCCGTGGATATCCGTATGGAAGCCCGGGAAGCGCTCGTTGAACTCGCGAGCGAAACGCAGATAGTTGACGATAGTCTTGTTGAAGCGCTCGCCCGGAATCAGCAGCGGGATGCCCGGCGGATACGGCGTCAACAGGATCGACGTGACACGGCCTTCGAGTTCGTCGATCGGCACCCGGTCGATCTCGCGGTGCGCGAGCTTCGCGAACGCATCGGACGGCTTCATCGCCGGTTCCATGCTCGACAGGTACATCTCGGTCGTCAGACGCGCGATGTCGTTGGCACGATAGACGCTGTGGATCTGCTGACACAGATCGCGCAGGCCGACGCGCTCGTACATCGGGTGATGCTGGACGAATTCGGGCAACACGCGCCACAGCGGCTGGTTGTTGTCGTAGTCGTCCTTGAACTGTTGCAACTCGGTCACCATCGAGTTCCAGCGACCCTTCGTGATGCCGATCGTGAACATGATGAAGAACGAATACAGCCCCGTCTTCTCGACGATGATGCCGTGCTCGGCCAGATACTTCGTGACGATCGCGGCCGGAATGCCGGTCTCGCCGAAGCCGCCGTCCATGTCCAGACCCGGCGTGACGATGGTCGCCTTGATCGGGTCGAGCATGTTGAAGCCTTCGGCCAGAGAGCCGAAGCCGTGCCACGCGTCGTCCGGGCGCAGCATCCAGTCTTCGCGCGAGCCGATACCTTCCTCGGCGAACGTGTCGGGACCCCACACCTTGAAGAACCACTCGTCGCCGTATTCGGCGTCGACCTTGCTCATCGCCCGGCGGAAATCGAGCGCCTCGGCAATCGATTCCTCGACCAGCGCCGGGCCTCCCGGCGACTCCATCATCGCCGCGGCCACGTCGCACGACGCGATGATCGCGTACTGCGGGCTGGTGGACGTGTGCATCAGGTACGCTTCATTGAAGCGGTGCTTGTCGAAGCGGCTGTTCTTCGAATCCTGCACGACGATCTGCGAAGCCTGCGAGATGCCGGCCAGCAGCTTGTGTGTGGAGTGCGTCGCGAACACCAGCGCGCCGATCCGCGGACGGCCCGCGCCAATCGCGTGCATGTCCTGATAGAACTCGTGGAATTCGGCGTGCGGCAGCCACGCTTCGTCGAAGTGCAGCGTGTCGAGCCAGTCGCCCAACATCTCCTTGATCATTTCGACGTTGTAGATCACGCCGTCGTACGTGCTTTGCGTGATCGTCAGAATGCGCGGCTTCAGGTCCGGATTCTTCGCGAGCGCTTCGCGTGCGAACGGGTTCGCGAGAATCTTCTTCTTGATGTTTTCCGGCTCGAATTCGCTGCGCGGAATCGGGCCGATGATGCCGAAGTTGTTGCGCGTCGGCGTGAGGAACACCGGAATCGCGCCGGTCATCGTGATCGCGTGCAGGATCGACTTGTGGCAGTTGCGGTCCACCAGCACGATGTCGCCCGGCGCAACCGTGCCGTGCCAGACGATCTTGTTCGACGTGGACGTGCCGTTGGTGACGAAGAACACGTGGTCGGCGCTGAAAATGCGCGCGGCGTTGCGCTCGGAAGCGGCGACCGGACCCGTGTGGTCAAGCAGTTGGCCGAGTTCGTCGACGGCATTGCAGACGTCGGCGCGCAGCATGTTCTCGCCGAAGAACTGGTGGAACATCTGGCCGAGCGGGCTCTTCAGGAACGCGACGCCGCCCGAGTGACCCGGGCAGTGCCACGAGTACGAACCTTCGTCCGCGTACTGCACCAGTTCCTTGAAGAACGGCGGCGCGAGCGAATCCAGATACACCTTGGTCTCGCGGATGATGTGGCGCGCGACGAACTCCGGCGTGTCCTCGAACATGTGGATGAAACCATGCAGTTCGCGCAGGATGTCGTTCGGCAGATGGCGCGACGTGCGCGTTTCGCCGTACAGGAAGATCGGAATGTCGGCGTTGCGGCGGCGCACTTCGGCCACGAACGCGCGCAACGCGATGATCGCGGCGGCCAGTTCGGGCGTCTCGCCTTCCACCACCACGTTATCGACGTACGGCAGCAGTTCGTCGTCGTCGATCGACAGGATAAAGCACGATGCCCGGCTCGACTGCTGCGCGAACGAGGCCAGGTCGCCGTAGCTCGTCAACCCGAGCACTTCCGCGCCTTCTTTCTCGATAGCTTCGGCCAAAGCCCGGATGCCGGAACCCGAGATATTCTCGGAGCGGAAATCTTCGTCGATGATGACGACGGGAAAACGAAACTTCATGGGCGATTCTCCAAAAAGAACGACCGCTGCATTCTGTAAATTGCAGCGGTCACCCGGTGTAGCTGGTGGGTCAGTACGCTGCGGACGTCACGTCCTGGGCAACGTGACGCCGTGCTGACCTTGATATTTGCCGCCGCGATCCGCGTACGACGTCTCACAAATTTCGTCGCTTTCGAAAAACAGCACCTGCGCGACGCCTTCGTTCGCGTAGATTTTCGCAGGCAAAGGTGTCGTATTCGAGAATTCGAGCGTGACGTGACCTTCCCATTCCGGCTCGAACGGCGTCACGTTGACGATGATCCCGCAACGCGCGTACGTGGACTTGCCCAGACACACGGTCAGCACCGTGCGCGGAATGCGGAAGTATTCGACGGTGCGGGCCAGCGCAAACGAATTCGGCGGGATGATGCAGACATCGCCCTTGAAGTCGACAAACGACTTCTCGTCAAAGTTCTTCGGATCGACGATGGTCGAGTTGATATTGGTGAAGATCTTGAATTCGTCGGCGCAGCGAATGTCGTAGCCGTAGCTCGACGTGCCATAGCTGACAATCTTCCGGCCGTCTTCGGAAACGCGGACCTGATCGGGCGCAAACGGCTCGATCATCTTGTGCGACTCGGCCATGCGCCGGATCCACTTGTCGGATTTGATGGTCATAGGTGAACGCTGCTCGACTTGAATGACAGATGTGTGACGGATAACCGCGGATAACAACCCGGAAGCCCGGGCGACTTTCGAAGCGCGCCCTGGCGGTTGCGCCGCGGCGTCAGGCCGGTGCGCCGGCGTCTGCGGCCGGATTGACCGGCAGGCATCCGGATGAAAGGCGCTTATTTTACGCGATCATGGGAATGGTGCTGCGGGCAATGTCAGATGGGCGCTGTGCACCCTTCAGAACTCGCCGTTCATACTGGACTTGCCGCTGGCCAGCGCTTATTGACGAATCACGCCGCACGCAATCGCGGGACCTGCGCCGAGTTGCGGATACGCATACGGGTCGGTTGCGTCGCGATGCAGCACGACGGCGCGCTGCAACACCGAGCGAATGCCGTCGAGCGAAACGTCCGGCGCGACGATGAAGCCGGTTGCCACGCCGTTGTCGTCTGCGTGAATGTTGCCGAGATCTCCCTCGACCCGCGCGCCCGCCTTCAGACGCTCGGCCGCCGGCGAGAACACCTGGCCCGTGCTGGAGCCGTCGGCGGCATTGCAGTCGCCGCGCTCGTGAACCTGCAACGCGTGATCGCTGTTGGGCGGCAAGCCCCCGAGATTGTAGGTAACCTGCACGCCGTCCGAGCGCTCGATAAACGTCACGAGGCCGCGCGCCTGATTGCCCACGGTGGGCAGCAATTGCGCGTCGGCGCGCTTTTCCTGTGGTCTCAGGAATGTGCTGCAGCCTGAGAGCAGCACACAGCTGACAGCCAGAACAATGAACGCATGCACTGCCTGCCCGTCGATTCGTTTTCCCATGCGATCCTCTTGCCGGCCTGGCGGCCGCCCCTGCGGCCGCCGGACCGAACCTTTGAAGTCGACATGATACCGCGAGACCAGGCGCAAAAAGACGCCTTGGCCCCTTGTCCGAACGACGGATCAGGTGTTCTGCACAACGATGTTCGGAAACTTCGATGTCATGTCGCGCGAGCGTTCTGCAATATGGATCGCCACCTTGCGCGCGATCGACCGGTAGATCTCCGCGATACGGCCATCCGGATCGGCCACGACAGTGGGCGTACCCGAGTCGGCCTGCTCGCGGATAGCGATGTCGAGCGGCAGGCTGCCGAGCACGTCGACGCCGTACTCCTTACCCATCCGCTCGCCGCCGCCCGCGCCGAAAATGTGCTCTTCGTGGCCGCAGTTCGAGCAGATATGCATGCCCATGTTCTCGACGATGCCGAGGATCGGAATGCCGACTTTCTCGAACATCTTGAGGCCCTTCTTCGCGTCGAGCAGCGCGATGTCCTGCGGCGTCGTGACGATCACCGCGCCGGTGACCGGCACGCGCTGCGACAAGGTCAGCTGAATGTCGCCGGTGCCCGGCGGCATGTCGACGATCAGATAGTCGAGGTCGTGCCAGTTGGTCTGCCGAAGCAGTTGCTCCAATGCCGAGGTCGCCATCGGGCCGCGCCACACCATCGGGTTGTCCTGCTCGATCAGGAAGCCAATCGAATTGGCCTGCACGCCGTGGCCGGTCATCGGGTTCATCGACTTGTCGTCGGGCGATTCGGGACGGCCTTCGATGCCGAGCATCATTGGCAGCGACGGGCCGTAAATGTCCGCGTCGAGAATGCCGACCGACGCGCCTTCGCTCGCCAGCGCGAGCGCCAGATTCACCGCGGTCGTGCTCTTGCCGACACCGCCCTTGCCGGATGCCACGGCGACGATGTTTTTCACGTTCGGCAAGAGTTTCACACCGCGCTGAACGGTATGGGCGGCGATCTGCGTGGACACGTCGATGCGCGCTTTCGCGACGCCCGGCACGGTGCGCAACGCGTCGGCGAACTGCGTGCGGATCGCTTCGAACTGGCGTTTGGCCGGATAGCCGAGCACGATCTGGAGGCTGACGGTGTCGCCCTCCACGGCTACGTTCCGGATGTTTTTGGCGGCCGCGTACGGCGAGCCGGTGTTGGGGTCGGCGACGGCCGCGAGGGCAGCGTCGACCAAAGCCCGATCGATACTCATTGACACTCCGTGGGGAACACGTGCGGCGCGGCGGAATCGAAGTCCCGGCCACGCGCCGGAATTTGAAAGAAATTGTTAGACAGCATTGCGGAAACACGGCTCGCGTAGCACCCTTCGGGCAGGCGGAAAGCCATGGGGTCGCATCGCGAGGCACTTCACCCGTTATTGTAATATCAGGCGTCGGGCGGTGCCGGAAGACCCTTCTCGACTGTCGGACCGGACCTGAAGACGGTGCAGTTTTCCCGCCATGTGGGCAACGCGGCTTTACTACCGTCATGTTCACCAGATAAATTGATCGCTACCGCTGCTTTATTCGCGTCACTCAAGAGGAACCGAAAATGAATGCAAAAATCATGACTCGCCTGGCTATTTTCGCAGTTGCCGGCTCGCTGCTGGCGGGCTGCGCGACCCAACAGGGTACGAACACGGCGGTCGGCACGGGCGTGGGTGCCGGTACGGGCGCGGCGCTGGGCGCAATCTTCGGCGGCGGCAAGGGCGCGGCGATCGGCGCGGGCGTCGGCGCGGCGGTGGGCGGCATTACCGGCTACAACTGGCAGAACATTCACAACCGCCTGTCGGGCGCCACCAAGGGCACCGGCACGCAGATCACGGAGCAGCCGGACGGCTCGCTCAAGCTGAACATCCCGAGCTCGGTCACGTTCGACACCAGCAGCTACGCAATCAAGCCGTCGTTCGCGCCGGTGCTGGATCAACTGGTGCAGACGCTGCAGCAGAACCCGGAAGTGATCGCGCAAGTGGTCGGCCATACCGACAGCACAGGCTCGCCGGCGTATAACCAGACGCTGTCCGTCAATCGCGCGGAAAGCGTGACGGGTTACCTGGGGCAACGCGGCGTCGCGCCGCAACGCCTGTCGGCACAAGGCATGGGCCAGAACCAGCCGATCGCCGACAACAACACCGAAGCCGGCCGTGCGGCCAACCGTCGCGTGGAAATCTATCTGCGCGCAACGGCTCAGCACAGCACGCAATAAACACAGGACTTTCGGGAATGATGCAGCCGCGCGCCGGGTTGTTCCGTCCGGTGCGCGGCTAAACGTAGAGGCTGCGTAAAAAGCTGCAGAAAGAAAATCTCGCACGACGACGAAAAAATTTCGAACTCTGCCGAAAATCTGCGGTCTGTCTTTACGGTACGTGGCTGGCGAAGCCGCCGCGGCACCATTCTCCTCTTGTCGTTGTTGCTCCGGGGTTAATAACCCCGGTTTTTTTTGGGCGCTCGGTTTGTGTGCCTTTGCCACACGCCCTGCTGTACGTCCCGCTGTACGCCCTCCCCATTCGCCATAGCCCGGCTGCGCCCCACGCCGCGCGACGTGCCCGCCCTGCTAGAATCAACGTTTCGTCCCACCGCAGGCTCCCACCATCCTTATGTCAGCACCCGCAACCGATCTCTCCGCAGGCGCGCCGTCAGGCCGTCGCCAGGTTCTCGTCACGTCGGCCCTTCCGTATGCGAACGGGCAAATCCATATTGGCCATCTGGTCGAATATATCCAGACGGACATCTGGGTCCGGACGTTGCGAATGCACGGACACGAGGTCTACTACGTGGGCGCCGACGACACGCACGGCACGCCGATCATGCTGCGCGCGGAAAAGGAAGGTCTGACGCCGAAGCAGCTGATCGACCGCGTGTGGCAGGAACACAAGCGCGACTTCGATAGCTTCGGCATTTCGTTCGACAATTATTATTCGACCGATTCCGACGAGAACCGCGTTCTCAGCGAAAACGTCTATCTGGCGCTGAAGGAAGCGGGTCTGATCGAGGCGCGCGATATCGAACAGGCGTATGACCCGGTCAAGGAAATGTTCCTGCCGGACCGCTTCATCAAGGGTCAATGCCCGAAATGCGGCGCGAAAGATCAATACGGCGACAGCTGCGAAGTATGCGGCTCGACTTATCTGCCGACCGATCTGGTCAATCCGTACTCGGTCGTCTCGGGCGCCACGCCGGTTCGCAAGACCTCGACGCACTACTTCTTCCGCCTGTCCGATCCGCGCTGCGAGAATTTCCTGCGCGCGTGGGTTGGCGGCCTTGCGCAACCCGAAGCCACCAACAAGATGCGCGAATGGCTCGGCGACGCCGGCGAAGCCAAGCTCGCCGACTGGGACATCTCGCGCGACGCGCCGTACTTCGGCTTCGAAATTCCTGGCGCGCCCGGCAAGTATTTCTACGTGTGGCTCGACGCACCGGTCGGCTACTACGCGAGCTTCAAGAACCTTGCCGAAAAGCGCGGTCTCGATTTCGACGCGTGGGTCCGCAAGGGGTCGACGGCCGAGCAATATCACTTCATCGGCAAGGACATTCTGTATTTCCACACGCTGTTCTGGCCGGCCATGCTCGAATTCTCGGGTCATCGCACGCCGACCAATGTGTTCGCGCACGGCTTCCTGACCGTCGACGGCGCGAAGATGTCGAAGTCGCGCGGCACCTTCATCACCGCGCAAAGCGTGATCGAGACAGGCCTGAACCCGGAATGGCTGCGCTACTACTTCGCGGCCAAGCTGAACAGCACAATGGAAGACCTCGACCTGAACCTCGACGACTTCCAGGCGCGCGTGAACAGCGATCTGGTCGGCAAATACGTGAACATCGCGAGCCGCGCCGCCGGTTTCCTGATCAAGCGTTTCGAAGGCCGCGTGCAGGACAGCGCGATGCAGCATCCGCTGCTCGCTACGTTGCGCGCCGCGATTCCGCAAATCGCCGCGAATTACGAAGCGCGCGAGTACAACCGCGCGTTGCGTCAGACCATGGATCTCGCCGACGCGGTCAACGCCTACGTCGACACGGCAAAACCGTGGGATCAGGCAAAAGACCCGGCGAATGCCGTCGCGCTGCATGAAACCTGCAGCGTGAGCGTCGAGGCGTTCCGCTTGCTGTCGCTGGCGCTGAAGCCGGTGCTGCCGAAGGTCGCCGAAGCCGTCGAAGCGTTCCTCGGCATCGAGCCGCTGGTGTGGGCCGACGTCAATGTGCCGTTGAGTTCGGCTCGTCCGATCAATGCGTACAAGCATCTGATGACGCGCGTCGATCCGAAGCAGATCGAAGCTCTGCTGGCGGCCAATCGCGACTCGCTGCAAGCCACGCCGGAAGCGGCTGCGCCGGCCGACGCGAAGGGCAAGTCGAAGGCCGCTGCAAAAGCCGCCGCCGCAGATAAGGACGAAACCCCTGGCGTGATCTCGATCGACGACTTCGCGAAGGTCGATCTGCGCATCGCGAAGATCGTCGACTGCAAGGCCGTGGAAGGCTCGGACAAGCTGCTGCAACTCACGCTCGACGTGGGCGAAGAGAAAACCCGCAACGTGTTCTCGGGCATCAAGTCGGCTTATCAGCCGGAGCAGTTGATCGGCAAGCTCACGGTGATGGTTGCGAACCTCGCACCGCGCAAGATGAAATTCGGCATGTCCGAAGGCATGGTGCTGGCGGCATCGGCTACCGACGAGAAAGCCGAACCGGGTCTGTACGTGCTCGAACCGGATAGCGGCGCGAAGCCGGGCATGCGCGTGAAGTAACGCTCGCGCTTGCGCTGGCGGTGTCCAAGGCAGATTCTGCTTCGGACACTTCTGGTTCAAACCACACAAGAAAAACGGCACGCTTTCAAAGCGTGCCGTTTTTTTATTCCTATACGGTTAGCAGACTAGCCGCGCCCATCACCATCTGATCCGGTCGAAACGCCGCGTGTACAGAACGTCCGCTCCATAGAACGTGCCGCCGTACGCCACGACCGACCAGTACCGCGTCAGATTGATGGTTGCCTTGATCGCGTTGCTCGCCGACTGCAGGCCCTGCTCGTAACCGATCACGAGCCACTCGTTGATCGCCTTCGACACCATCACCACCTGCGGATCGGTCAACCCGACCTCGCTTCGGCCGACCGAAAACTCGTCGAGCCCGACCGTCTGTGCGATCCGCTTGCCGGTCGCACTGCCGAGCAGCGCGAGCGCCGTCGTCATCGTGCTCTGCTGACCGAGGTTATTACCCTGATCCGTGCCGTGCCCGAACAGCAGCCACGAGAGCTTTTCGTTGTCCGGCACGTTCGGCTCCGACACCAGCCGCGCCACCGGCAACTGCACCGTGCCCGTCACCTGAACTCCGGCTTCGACCTGCTGGTTGCGGCGCATCGCCAGAATGTTGATGCCCGGATTCGCCACCGGCCCGTTGAACGTGAAGAAGCCGTTCTCGATAGCCAGCTTGCGGCCGAACGCCGTGTAGGTCGAACCCTGCGTAACGCGCACGTTGCCGACCGCGCGCAGCGGCAGGTTCGGCGCGCTCATCGCGGTGATCGTGCCGGTCAGCCCGAGGTCGGCGCCTTGTCCGCGGAAACGGAAATTGTCGCCGAGGCTGATGTCGATGTTGGCGCGCGGCGCGAATGCCCCGACCGGCTGATTGCTGCCCGCCACCGGCCGTGGCCGGCCGCCCGAACGGGTGCCATCCGGGCGAATGATCACGACGTCGTCGCCGAGACTGGGCGCGGCCTGCTCCGGCAGATCGAACAACGCGTGATCGACGACGAATTTGCCGTTGATCGCCATGCCGCGCTCCGCCCCGCCGTTTGACACGCTCGCGCTGCCCGTCAGCGACAGATTGCGGTCGGGCGCGGCGAACAGTTCGAGCTTGTCTGCGACGATGCTCGCGGTCAGGTCCGGCTCCGCGCCGTCCAGACGCACGCGGCCGGTGGCGCGCAGCGTGCCGCTCGCGCCATGAAACTCGACCTGCTGGAAATCCACCAGATTCTGCGACAGCGCGATCCGCACGACGCCATCTTTCAGTTGCACGCCCTGATCGACCATTGTTGCCGACAGACCGTCGCCGGTCAGCGCGCCGGTCAGGCTCGGCTTGGCGACCGTGCCGCCGAGCGCGAGCTTAAGTGCGAGGTGTCCGTCCAGCAGATAGCTCGGACCAAACAGGCCGCCGGTCGTTTTCAGCGACGGCACATTGGCGTTCACATTGCCCGACAACGCGCCCTCTTCGTTGAAGGTCAGCAGGCCGTCGCGCGAGATCAGCGTAGTATGGGCGTCGGCATCGATCACGCCGATCCGGCTGGCCTGCGCATGCAGCGTGGCGTTGAGCCGGTTGCCGCCGCTGAATTCGGCGCGCGCGGTCATGTCGGAAATGCCCATCGACGCGAGGCCCCGGCCAATTTCGACCGTCACGTCGCCCTCGCGCCGCTTCAACTGGATGTGGCCGCTGGCGGTCGCGCCCAGCGAAAAGTCCCAGTCGCCGTCGAACACGAGGTCGGTTTTGACCACCGGCGCCTCGCCGGTGATCTCGTGCCGCAACTCCTGCAGACGCGCAACCGACACGCCGGTCAGATTGCCCGCCGACTGGATCTTGCCATGGTCGAACGCGAACGATTTCAGCGCCAGCACCGCGCCTTCGAGCGTCAGGCGCGTGGGGCCGAGCGTGAGCCTGTTCGGCGCCGCGCTGACGGTCAGCGGCGTGTCGAGATTCACCGTCGGCAAACCCTTGTTCTGCAGATGCGTGACGGTGCCGTCCCAACGCGTGCCGTCGCGCGCTTCGGTCAGCTTGCCGTTCGCCGCCACCGACAGATCAAGCGGCCGGTCCTGTAGCTTGCCAGTCGCTGCGGCCTCGAACGTGTGGTTCGCGCGCGTGCCCGCCAGCTTGGCCGTGAGCGTGGTCAGATCGACGCCGCCCGCGCTGACGTTCTTCGCGTCGGTGGTGAAGGCGAGCGCGCCGTTTGCGCCGTCGCGCAATTCGGCGCGGCCTTCCGCATGGCCGACGCGATTGCTGCCGAACACCACGCTAGCGGCCTTGTAATTCAGCGTGACGTTCGGATGCGCGAACGAGCCGGTAACGTCGCCGTCGGCGTCGACCAGGCCCGCGAGGCCGAAGCCGAGCCGTTCGAGCTGCGGAGCGTCGACGCGGAACCGCAGCCGGTCGCCCGCCGCGCCAAAGCTGCCTTGCAGATCGACCTGATTGCCCGCCACCGACAGGTTCGCGCGGCTCGGCAGAATGCGCGTGCCGGCCAGCTGGATCGTGCCGCCACCGGTCAACGGCAGGTTGTCGTAGGAACTTGGGCCGAGCTTGAATTCGGCCTTGGTGGTGAACACCGGCCCGAGCATGCCCGCCGCGGACAGCGTGCCGTTCACCCGCGCTTCGATCTTGCGCGCGATGGCCGCGCCACGTTTCGCGGTGTTCGTGGGCGGCGGCGTTTTGCGTTGAACCACCTCGGTCTGCACGGCCGCCCTGGCGGTGTTTTTCACGGCGGCGGCGGCCTGATCGCCCGGCGCCGCGCTTTTCGCGCCGGCCGTGCTGCCCACCTGCGCGGCGGCACGCTCGTTACGCCGTTGCTGGACGCTCTTGACGGCGGGCACCGGCCCCGTCGCCGGTGCCCGCGACGGCATTTGCGACGCGAGTGTCAGCGGATCGAAGTTGGTGAGTTGCGCTTTCAGGTTGTAGGTGGAATTCGCGTCGTGCTTCAGTGCGCCGGACAGGTCGATACGGCCGCTGCCGGACGTGACGCGCACGTCGTTGAAGCTGATTCGCGCGGGATCGAAGGTCACCTTGCCCTGCAGGCGCAAGGCGGCACGCGGATCGGCGAGATCAAGCGTGAGACTTTGAATGTCGTCGTTCAGACGGACGCCGATCGGACCGGAAAGCTGCGTGGGCCGCACGGTTGCCTGGAGCGCGTTCAGGTCGAGTCCGGCGACCCGCAGGTCGAGTTGCCCGCGCCGGCCGGTCAGTGCGCCGCTGCCGGTGACCGTGGCGGTTCTGACGAGGCGCACGTTCAGGTTCGAAATGCGCTGCGCCTGAGCGTCGAGCCGCACGTCGGCGTTGGCGTTGATGAGCGGCAACAGGTTCTGGTCGATGGCGCCCGGCCGGGAATTGACGATCGAGATGTGGCCTGTGACGGCGAAGGGCGCTGCGCTCGGATGCGCGGATTTTCCGCCGTGTTTTGCGACGGGTTGGGTGGTGCTTGCCGCGTCAGCGCTTGCCGTGCTTGCGACTGCCGTGCTCGCCGGTGTGCTCGTGCGCGTCGCCGTAGCCACGCCGCTTGCCGCGCCCGCTGCACTAGCCGCACTCGCCGCACTCGCCCCCAGCACAACCGTGTCCGCGCCGTCTTGCGAAACCGGCGCGAGTTCCGCGCGCACGGCCAGATCGGCCAGCGGCGCACCCGGCGCGAAAGCCTGCGGATTGATGTGATCGAAAGTCAGCGTGGCGCGTTGCAGCGGCACCGCGCCGAACGGCGTCGCCTCGACCCGCGCGTGGCCCGCGAGCTTCATGCCGGTCGCATCGAGTTCGGCGACCAGCTGCTCGAGCGACCCGCTCAGATGGCCGCCGACCTGCACCGCCTCGTTGTTGACCTTGCCTGAGTACGCGATCTCACCGGTCAGCGGAAACGGCTGCACGCCGTCGAGTTTCGCCGACGCCGTCACCGCGCCGAACGGCGTATCCAGCCGCTCGATCGCCGCTTCGTGATGGCGCCCGTCGCTGCGTCCATGAAACGCGAAATGCGACAGCTCGGTGGTCGACGCGCCCTGATGCAGCAGCAGACTGTCGAGCCGAACATCGCGGATGTCGAGTTGCAGCGGCAGGCGCAACTCTTTCGGCAAGGTCATCGGCTCGCTGCTGCTCGACGACGATGCGCCGACTCGCGCGTCGACCGTGCCGACGTGCAGATAGTCGACCGTGAAACGCCATGGATCGCGCGCGAGCGCCCAGCGCCCCGCCACCCGGTCGATCTGGATATCGGTGCCGCTGCCGTCGAGACTGCGCCAGCGCACGTCGCGCAGGCGCACGCCGGTCGCGAGCGTGCCGCCTTCGAGCGTGCCGCCCAGCTTGCCGCCGAGCAGTCTGACTGCGGCCTGCCATGCATAAGCGGTGCCGCGCTCGGTGGTCAGCGCACCGTACAGCAGCCCCACGGCCAGCGCGACCAGCAGCACCAGCACGACGACCGTCCACGCGAACGTCTTCAGCAGCCAGCGGCCAGGCTTGCGGCCGGGCGGCGGCGTATCGGACGGCGGCTGCCCCGAAGGCGGATCGCCGGCCGGCTGCGCGGAAGGTTGATCGGAAACGTCCGTAGTCATGCGTGGGTGAGGTGGAAGCTGAGGTGGAAGCAGGTTTTCATCAGAAGGCAATGCCCAGCGTCAGGTACGGCCGTACGCTCCTGTTGCGGATCCCGTAAGCGATATCGACATTGACCGGGCCGACCGGGCTGCGCCAGCGCGCCCCCAGGCCGACGCCCGGGTAGAAGACTTTTTCGCCCCAGGTGTCGGTGGCGGTGCCGATATCGAAGAACGCGGCCGCGCCCCAGTCGTGCGAGAACCAGTGCTGGTATTCGGCTGCGCCCGTGACGAGGTACTTGGTGGGCAGAATCGAGCCGTCGACGTTGTTACCGATGCTCTGGAAGCCATAGCCGCGCACCGAGTTCGAGCCGCCCGCGCGGAACAGCAACGACGCCGGCACGCCGCTCGACGGGCCGCTCGTGAACACGCCGCCGAATTCGGCGCGGATCACCACGATGTCGTCCTTGCCGATCGGCAGATACTGCTGGCCGCGCGCGTAGCCGCGAATGAAGGTCTGGTCGGTCAGCACGCCCTTGATCGCGAAACCCGCCTCGGCGTGGATCAGGTTGCCTCGGCGCGGGAACAGCGGATCGTCGGTGTCACGCCGGGTCCACGACCACGACGGCACCAGCGCGCGGCTCGTGGTCGGCGCAATCGCGTTCTGATCGAGCCGGTCCTGGTAGTACAGCAGCGAGTAGCTGTAATCGAGAAATTGCGACGTGCGTGAGCGCTGCACGCCGCCGCGAATGCTGTAAATGCGCGTATCGGAGACGTCCGTCGTCGTGTACGACGCCAGCACGCTATTGGTCCACGCGCGCGGCCCCGGCGGCATGGAAAGCTGAATTTGCCCGTATTGCTGGGTCTGATCGGCGCGGCCTTCGACCGTGAACGGCCACGCCTTGCCGAACGTATTCAGATACGAATAGGCGCCCTGCACCAGTGGACCGTTGTCGGTCGAATAACCGACCCCGCCGCGAATACTGTTGTACGGAAACTCGGAGACTTTCACGTGAACCGGTGTGTCGAGCGGTTTGGCCGGGTCGTTGTCGAGATCGATCGCGACGCTCGCGAAGTACGGCGTGTTCTGCAGCTGGCGCTGCAATTCGGCCACCCGCCGCGTGTCGTAGACATCGCCGGGCGAAATCGGATTGACGTTGTGCACGATGAACTCGGGGTAACGCCGCGTACCGGATACGTCGAGCTTGCCCATCGTGAAGGTCGGGCCGCTTTCGTAGGTGACCGAGAGCTTCGCCTCGTGCGTGCGCGGATCGACCAGCGCCTCGGAGTGATAGATCTTCGCGGCCAGATAGCGGCGCGACTGCAGGGTTCTGAGCGCCGCGTTTTTCGCGTCGTCCCAGTCGCCTTGTGAGAACGGATCGCCTTCGTGCAGCGAAAACGCCGCGCGCGTAGCGTTTTCCTGCTCGGGATCTTCGGTGATGACCGCGCCGCGAAACGACACCGACACCGACGTGACCACGGTTTGCGGTCCGGGCTCGACACTTACCGTCACGCGCCTCGTGTCGTCGACGGTTTGCACGTCGGTGCGCACGATCGGCGAAAAATAACCCTGCGTGGCGGCGAGGTCGCGCACCTGCTGCGGGGTGGCGGTAATCAGGAAGGAAAACTGGTCGTCGCTGATGTTGGGCCGTTTGGCGAACCGCGCGATGTCCAGATGCGCTTCGAGCAGCTTGCGCAGCGAGCGTGGCGTGGCGACCACGTCGACCTTGTAGCTGGGAGTCGTGCGGGCCGCGCGAGCGGCGTGGGCGCTGTGGCCGGACAACATCAGCATGAGCATGGCGAAGGCGAACCACGCGCGCAGCCAGCGCCGGACAGGCGTTGCACGCCCGCGCTCCGGCCCGGCCTGGCTGGGCCGCCTACGCGGCCTGTCGATCGCACCTACCGCCAAACAGGACCTCCAGTGATAGTTGAAGAATGCTTACGAACGCCTGTCCCGCGCCGCTCGGCGGCGGGCGAGGCATGCTATTTGACCACATCGGCGGGGGCCGCGAGATCTCAAAACTGACCGCTGCCGGCGTTTTTCGACCGCGCGCGGCGCATGCGGTAAAATTCAGGATTAACGGTGCCGCGCTTCGGCTTTCCGCCGGGCAGCCGCCATCTCACCCACCACGGACGTCGAGCCATGTATCAATCGGACATCACCCAGTTCCTGAACCAGCTCAAGCAACAGAAACCGAATCTTGAAGCCGAGCAACGCCGCGGCCGCGCGCTGCTGTGGGACAAACAGCCGATCGATCTGGACGAACGCGCCGAGCAGAAAGCCTCGCGCGTGGAACAGACGCCTTACTCGTACTACCAGAACTTCTGACTCGCGTGAGTCACGCCGACGAGGCACACGGCCCGGCGCCGGCCCCCGCCGACGCTGCGCTGGCCGCGCCCACCACCGATTCGACGCCCGACATCGTCGACGGCATTGCGTTCGCACGCCTGTATGGCGAACCGCTGTTCAAGCTGCCGACCGACCTGTACATCCCGCCCGACGCACTCGAAGTCTTTCTCGAAACGTTTGAAGGACCGCTGGATCTGCTGCTGTACCTGATCCGCAAGCAGAACTTCAACGTGCTCGACATTCCGATGGCGGACGTCACGGTGCAGTACCTCGGTTACGTCGACCAGTTGCGCCAGACCAATCTCGAACTCGCGTCCGAATATCTGCTGATGGCCGCGATGCTGATCGAAATCAAGTCGCGCATGCTGCTGCCGGTCAGGAAGGCGGACAGCGGCGAAGAAGCCGAAGATCCGCGTGCGGAACTGGTGCGCCGCCTGCTCGAATACGAGCAGATGAAGCTCGCCGCGCAGCGTATCGACCAGTTGCCGCAACTCGGCCGCGATTTTCTGCGCGCCGAGGTCTATATCGAGCAGAGCATCACGCCGCGCTTTCCCGACGTGGACAGCGAAGACCTGCGCGCGGCGTGGGCCGACGTGATCAAGCGCGCGAAGCTGGTCCAGCATCACAAGATTTCGCGTGAAGAACTGTCGGTGCGCGAGCATATGAGTTCGATCCTGCGGCAGTTGCAGAACGCGCGCTTCATCGAATTCTCCGACCTGTTCGACACGACCCGTGGCGTGCCGGTCGTCGTGGTGAATTTCATCGCCGTGCTCGAGTTGTGCCGCGAGTCGCTCGTCGAAATCACCCAGGCAGAGCCGTTCGCGCCCATCTATGTGCGCCTTGCGTATTTGCCGGCCTGAAGCGGTTCGTTGTATGAAAAGGCAGGGCGGCGTCGCCTTCGCGTCGCCTTTGTCCTATTTACGCGTCCGTTTGTGCCTCGTTCCGGTGCATCCTGCACACAAATCCACTACAATCCCGCGCTTCGAACCCGTCATTACCAGTGAGGCGGCGGCCCGCATCATGCGCCGGCCCCTGCGCCAACCGAGTCGCGCGCCGCGCGAGGGAATCCCTGTCCAATCATGAAAGTCATCAGCTCAATCCATGAATTGCGCGACCAGTTGCGCGGTCAGAATCGCACGGCCTTCGTGCCGACCATGGGCAACCTGCACGAGGGCCATCTGTCGCTGATGCGCCTCGCGCGTCAGCACGGCGATCCGGTGGTCGCGAGCATCTTCGTCAACCGTCTGCAATTCGGACCGAACGAGGATTTCGACAAATATCCGCGCACGATGGAAGCCGATATCGACAAGCTCCAGAAGGAAGGCGTCTACGTGCTGTTCGCGCCGACCGAGAAGGATCTGTACCCGGAGCCGCAGGAGTACCGCGTGCATCCGCCGCACGATCTGGGCGACATCCTCGAAGGCGAATTCCGGCCCGGATTCTTCCAGGGCGTATGCACGGTCGTGATGAAGCTGATGTCGTGCGTGCAGCCGCGCGTCGCGGTGTTCGGCAAGAAGGATTACCAGCAACTGATGATCGTGCGCCGCATGTGCAACCAGTTCGCGCTGCCGACCGACATCATCGCCGCCGAAACCGTGCGTGACGCAGACGGCCTCGCGCTCAGCTCGCGCAACCGCTATCTGCAGGCCGCAGAGCGCGCCGAAGCGCCGGTGCTGGCTGCCGAACTGAATCGCGTGCGCGAAGCGGTGCTCGGCGGTGAACGCGATTTCGCGAAAATCGAACAGGCGGCCATGGCCGCGCTGGCCGCGCGCGGCTGGCAGCCCGACTACATCGCGGTGCGCAAGCGCTCGAATCTGCTGGCGCCGGGCGCGCAGGACACGAACGCGGAACTGGTCGTGCTGGCCGCCGCGAAGCTCGGCGCGACGCGTCTGATCGACAACCTCGAAATCTGAAGTCGTCCCATCACGCGGACATCGCAAAAAATAGAAGCTACACAGGATTTGGTCATGCAACGCAACATGCTGAAGTCGAAGATCCACCGCGTCGCGGTCACGCACTGCGAGCTGCACTACGAAGGCTCGTGCGCGATCGACGAAGACTTGCTCGAAGCGGCGAACATCGTCGAAAACGAGCGGATCGACATCTGGAATATCAACAATGGCGAGCGTTTCTCGACCTACGCGATCAAGGGCGAGCGCGGCAGCGGCATGATTTCGCTGAACGGGTCGGCGGCGCGGCGCGCGCAGTTGGGCGACCTGGTGATCATCGCGGCGTTCGCGGTGGTCGACGAAGCCGAACTGAAGGCGGGCTGGAAGCCGGACCTGGTTTTCGTCGACGACAACAACAAGATCAAGGGCAGCCGCGATCACGTGCCGACGCAGAACTGGACCTGAGCGGCAGACGTGGGTTGAGGCCGCGCGGCTTTTGCCCGGCGCGGCCTGCTGGCCAACTGGCTAACTGGCTAACTGGCTGGCTGATTGTCACGCTGTAAGGCCCACGCCGTTGGTGTCGAGTCGATGCCTGCTTGGCGAGCCGGTTTCGTTGCGCACATTCTGCAAATTCTGCTCGCGGCCCGGCAAAGAGATCGCCTTACGCGTTCAGCGCCGCACTCTCCTCGAGAACGCCTCGTCATTCAATGCGGCGATTGCGCTGGCCGCGCTTCCAATGCCGGGCAGCGTGTTACGCCGCACTCCGGTGCAAGCCGAGCGGACAGGATGCCCGTCCCGCTTCACACGCGCAAAACCCAGCGGTGAACAGCCACCGTCGCGGGCTTGACGCCTGCTTCCACATCAAGCCTTCTTCGCCCCGCTGCCGTTCGTCCATTCGATGATCGGCTGCCACTGCTCCAGATCTTTCTCCACGCGGCTTTTCGCGACGTCCCATAAGGTCAGCCCGTGGGCGGCCAGTTGCACATAGTTCTGCGTATCGCGCAGGAAACCCAGCACCGGCAACTTCAGACCTTCGACAAAACGATGCAGTTGCTCCGCCGAGCGCGTGCGCGCGTCGACGCGCATGCCGACCACGCCGACTTCGATCGCCCCCTTCCTGACCGCCTTTTCCTTCGCCAGCCGCTCGAGAAATTCCTGCGTAGCGAGAATATCGAACATGGACGGCTGCAGCGGCACGATCACCTTGTCGGCCAGATCCAGCGCGATGCCGAGGCGATTGCCGTGCAAGCCGGCCGGGGTGTCGATGACCGCGTGCTCCAGGCCCTTCGGCGGCTTGACCGGCGTGTCCTGGTTGACCTCCCAGTGCTCGATGGCCGGCAGCGTGTCGGGGCGCAACGCCAGCCATGCGTGAGCGGACTGCTGCTTGTCCAGGTCCGCCAGCGCGACCCATTCGCCGGACGCGGCGAAATAGCCGGCCAGATTGGTCGATAGCGTGCTTTTACCCACGCCGCCCTTCGGATTCGCCACCACAATCACCGTCATGAATTCTCCCGGAAAGAAGGCTGGTCGCCGCCAGCCGGTTTGCCGCGCTTATCGCTCAGACTTGTGTCGACGGGTTCAGGTTTCCGCCTGTTTCGTATCCCCAGATGCCGCTTTTCGGATTCGCCCGCCGGTCCAGCCGTTGATAATATCGAAAATGCACCGCGGTCGAAGCCCCCAGATGGCTAATCGGCCGCGCCATCCTGCCGGTTTTCCCAACAAGGACCCGAATCTCATGAGCCAACTGCGCCCGGAATACACGATCGAACGTCTGCACGAACGCCAGCGGGGCAAGCTGCCTGGTCTGCTGGGCGTGCATGTGCTGTCGCTGGAACAAGGCGTTCTGACCGCGGAATTGACGGTGCGCGGCGAATTGCTTGCGCCGAACGGTTTTCTGCACGCGGCGACGGTAATCGGTCTCGCGGATACCGCCTGCGGCTATGCATGCCTCGCGCATCTGCCTGAAACGGCTCGCAATTTCACGACCGTCGAGTTGAAGAGCAATTTCCTCGGGACGGCGACGGCGGGCACGATCCGCGCGGTCGCCAAGGGCGTGCATCTGGGACGCAGCACGCAGGTGTGGGACGCGACGGTTACCGATCCGAACGGCAAGACGATGGCGCTGTTTCGCTGCACGCAGATCGTGTTGTATTGATGTGAGGGAGTGCGGCGCGGCAGGCGGTTGATGCGGCGAGCGGGAGTGATTGGAAAAAGCACGCGGCCAGACGGCGCGTGCTTTTTGTTTTTGTTGCGCGGGAATGCGGGGGGCTTCGGCTCCGACTCTGGCTTGGGCCTGGGCTTAAGCCTGAACTTCGGCCCTGGCTGCGCAGCATCAGCCCAAACTCGCGGCCCCGGCGACATCCCCCAATCATCACCTCACCATCAAGCCGCCACCGCGCGCGGCGCCTTTACACTACCCACCGCCAGCACTCCGCCGCCCAGCAGCGCCTGCACCACCAGCGTCACGGCCCAGAACGCCGGATATTCCCAGCCGCCGTTCGTCGACGCAAAACCCCAGCCGTTATGCAAATGCGCCGACACTGCTCCGAGCATGAACGGCAGCAGCACCAGCGCCACCCAGCGGACCTGCACGCCCAGCAAAAGCGCGATACCGCCGATCAATTCGACGAATGCCGTCACATAGCCAAGCCATCCCGGCAAACCAAGGGAAACGAAAAACTGCGCCGTACCCGGCAGCGTGAAAACGAAGATCTTTTGCAGACTGTGAGCGAGATAAAGCACGCCCAAGGCGACGCGAAGCAGTGTGGCGGCCAGATCGGCGGAACGGTTCGAGTTCATGACATTTCCTTCTCAAGAGAGAGGACGGCCGGCAATCGACCGTCGATGTCAGAACTCTATTCGAACCATATGGAGTGAAAAACCATCGCCGACGCTTTGATTATTTCCTCTCAAGAATCAATCTCAGCAATCACTCAGCTTGATGTCGATCAACCCACCGCCGCAAACAGCTTCGTCAGATCGAGATGCTCGGCGAGCGTATCCGCGAGCCGATCCAGCGACGCCTCGCGCAACGCCGGATAGTCGATTTTCTCAGCGTCGCTGAGTCCGGCCCACGCCAGCAACGCGGCGCACGCGGCCGGCGTGTCGAACAGGCCGTGCACGTAAGTGGAGAGAATTTGACCATCGGCGGAAATCGCGCCGTCGGGATGCGCACCGTCGAGTTGCAACGCGGGCGCATCAAGCGCCGCGCCCCGAGTCTCGCCCATGTGAATCTCGTAGCCTGCGACCTCCGGCGATCCCGGCAACGCCAGCCGCCCGGTCACGTTCTTCAGCGTCTTTTCTTTCGTGAGCACCGTCGAATAATCGAGCCAGCCGAGTCCCGCCGACGCCCCCGGCGCACCCTCGACCCCATGCGGATCGGCCACTTCGCGCCCCAGCATCTGCATCCCGCCGCAGATGCCGATCACGCGACCGCCGTAGCGCAAATGCCGTTGTAGCACCGCATCCCAGCCCTGCTCGCGCAGAAACGCCAGATCGCCGCGCACGTTTTTCGACCCCGGCAGGATGATCAGATCAGCCGGAGGCGGCGGCGTGCCACTTCTCACGTAATGAAAATCGACTTGCGGATGCGCGCGCAACGCATCGAAATCCGTGTGATTGCTGATGTGCGGCAGCACCGGCACGACCACCCGCAACATCCGTCCTGCGTCGCCGCTGTGCGCCGCGCGCAACTCGGGCGGCAGCATGTCTTCGGCATCGAGCGTGAGGCCATGCAGATACGGCACGACGCCGATCACCGGTTTGCCGGTTTTCGCTTCAAGCCAGTCGAGGCCAGGCTTCAGCAGACTGACATCGCCGCGAAACCGGTTGATGATGAAGCCGCGCACCCGCGCCTGCTCGCTCGCCGACAGACACGCGAGCGTGCCGGTCAGATGCGCGAACACGCCGCCGCGATCGATGTCGGCGACCAGCACGACCGGGCAGTCGACCGCTTCCGCGAAACCCATGTTGGCGATGTCGCGGTCACGCAGATTGATTTCGGCCGGACTGCCCGCGCCTTCGACAAAGATCGTGTCGTACGCCGCCTGCAGACGCGCATACGACTCCAGCACCGCTTCGAACGCGACGGGTTTGTAGTCGTGATACGCGCGGGCGTCGAGATTCATTCGCGCCTTGCCGTGGATGATCACCTGCGCGCCGCGATCGCTGGTCGGCTTCAGCAGCACCGGATTCAGATCGGTATGCGCGGCGATGCCCGCGGCCACCGCCTGCAACGCCTGGGCGCGGCCGATCTCGCCGCCGTCCACTGTCACTGCGCTGTTCAGCGCCATGTTCTGCGGCTTGAACGGCGCGACCCGCACGCCGGCACGCCGCGCGAGCCGGCACAAACCGGCGACCAGCGTGCTCTTGCCCGCATCGGACGTGGTGCCCTGAATCATCAGCGTGCCGCGCGGCACAGGAGCCGACACGGGGATATCGTCAGACGTGGTCGAAGGGGAATGGGTGGTCACGTGAAGTCAGGTCCGGCGAGGAAAAAACACCCGGCATTATCCCATCGCGCGAGGCCGCTCCGCAGTTCGCACACCACGTACGCCGGTACAATCTCGCGATGACTCCCCGCGACCTCACCTTCGTTCTAGGCGGCGCGCGCTCGGGCAAGAGCGTGCATGCCGAGCAGCTTGCCGCCGCCAGCGCTCTCCCCGTTACGTATATCGCCACGGCGGCCGTCGTCGGCGACGCCGAATTCAGCGCGCGCATCGCGCATCATCGCGAGCGTCGTCCGGCGCACTGGCGCCTGGTCGAAGCGGGCGTCGATCTCGCGGACGCCGTCACGCAAAACGACGCGCCCGGCCAGTGCATCCTGATCGACTGTCTGACGTTGTGGCTCGCCAATGTGCTCTGTCCGCCCGAAGGCGAAACCGCGCCGCTCGATCAATATCACGCGCGGGTCGCCGCGCTCGAAACAGCGCTCGTCGGTGCGCAAGGCAAGGTCATCGTGGTGAGCAACGAAATCGGTCTGGGCGTGGTGCCGATGGGCGCGGCCACGCGTCTTTACGTCGACGAACTCGGGCGGCTCAACCAGCGCATCGCCGCGTTGAGCACCACGGCCACGATGATGGTCGCGGGCCTGCCGCTCACGCTCAAATCAACAGGCCGCACGTGATGCTGACGCTTCCTCTCGTCGCGACACTCGCGACTCTGGGCGTGGCCGTCGACCGTTGGCTCGGCGAGCCGCGTTCCGCGCATCCGCTGGTGGGCTTCGGCAACTGGGCGATGCGTCTGGAGAAACGCTACAACACCGGGCGGCGTTTGCGGCTCAAAGGGCTGCTCGCGTGGTCGCTCGCGGTGATGCCGCCAGTGCTGATCGCGTGGTGGCTGGTGAGCGTGCTGCCGTTTTTCGCGGCCTGCGCGCTGCACATCGCGCTGCTCTGGTTCGCGCTCGGCGCACGCAGCCTGCACGATCACATTGCGCCGATCGCGCAGGCATTGAAGCAGCGCGATCTCGACCAGGCGCGTCAGTTGACCGCGCGAATCGTCTCGCGCGATACGACGACTTCCGATGAAGCCGCGTTGTCGCGCGCCGCCGTCGAATCGGCGCTTGAAAACGGTAACGACGCGATTTTCGGTGCGCTGTTCTGGTTCGCCATCGCGGGTGGTCCGGGCGCGCTCGGCTTCCGGCTCGCCAACACGCTCGACGCAATGTGGGGTTATCGCACGCCGCGTTATCTGCGCTTTGGCTGGGCCGCCGCGCGTCTGGACGACGTGCTCAACTGGATTCCCGCGCGTCTGACCGCCGCGAGTTACGCGCTGCTCGGCGACACGCTCACCGCGTTGCGTTGCTGGCGCGAGCAGGCGCCGCGCTGGGATAGTCCGAATGCAGGTCCGGTGATGTCGTCGGGCGCGGGCAGTCTGAATGTGTTGATCGGCGGACCGGCGGTTTATCACGGCGAACTCGAACATCGGCCGACGCTCGGCTTCGGACATCCCGCAAAGGCGAGCCACGTGACCTCCGCCCTGGCGCTGGTTGAGCGCACGGTGATTCTGTGGCTCGCGGTGCTGATCGTGCTGGCGCTGCTGAGCGTGCCTTTTCAGGGTTGATCGTATGGTTGATGGAACATCTGATCCGGCAGCGCGCGTGAGCAGCGCGAATACCGAAGCGATCGTTCATGGCGGCAATCTGCATGAGGCCGCTGCGCGTTATGGCATTCCGTACGCACAGTGGCTCGATCTGTCGACGGGGATCAATCCGCACGGCTACCCGGTACCGCCCGTTCCTGCCGATGCATGGCGTCGTCTGCCCGACGACGGTGACGATTTCGCCGCCTGCGCCGCGCGTTACTATGGCGCGCCCGATGCTGCACATGTGTTGCCTGTCGCCGGAAGTCAGGCGGCGATTCGCACGCTGCCGACCTTGTTGCCGCGTGCCCGGGTCGGCATTGCATCGCTCACGTATAGCGAATATGCACCCGCGTTTTCGCGGGCCGGCCACGAAGTTGCGCCACTGGATGTAGCTTGGCACGACTTGCCGGACGCGCTCACGCATGTCGTCATTGTCAATCCGAACAATCCGAGCGCCGCGTATCTGAACGCGGACAAACTGCTGCACTGGCATGCGCAATTGAGCGCGCGCGGCGGCACGCTGCTGGTCGACGAAGCTTTCGCCGATACGATGCCTGCGGAGTCGCTCGCGGGGCGTACGCATCTCGACGGACTGATCGTGTTGCGCTCGCCGGGGAAATTCTTCGGCCTGGCGGGCGTGCGGGCGGGTTTTGTCCTCGCTGCGCCCGCGTTGCTCGACACGTTGCGCAAGACGCTGGGCGCCTGGACGGTCAGCGGTCCCGCACGTCACGCAGTCAAAGCCGCATTCGCCGATGAAGCCTGGCAAGCGCAAATGCGCACGCACCTGGTCAGCGAAAGCGCGCGACTCGTACGCTCATTGCGCGAGCACGGTTTCAGCACACACAGCACGCCACTTTTTGCATGGACCGACGATATGCGCGCTGCCGCTTTGCATGAAGCGCTCGCAAAACGCGGGGTGTGGACGCGGCTTTTTGCATCGACGGGCAGTGTGCGATTTGGCTTGCCCGCGAGCGAACAGGAATGGATGCGCCTCGAAGAATGTCTGAGCGACGCGGTACGCACGATTGATAGCATGCAAGCGCGTTGATGTGTGATTGCGACTACGCGAATTCCCGATTTGAAAAGCCCGACAACGCGCCGCCCCTCTTCTCGCCTGATGAACCAGCCTAGCCGCCTTAGCGCCCCACTCAAACACATTGCCTTCGCCGCCTCGGCGAGCCTCCTTGCGCTGCAAGCTCACGCGGCCATCACCGTCACCGACGATACCGGCGCAACCGTCACACTGCCCGCCGCCGCGCAACGCGTGATCAGCCTCGCGCCGCACGTCACCGAATTGCTGTATGCCGCGGGCAGCGGCGCAAAAATGGTCGGGGCCGTGTCGTACAGCGACTATCCGCCCGAAGCAAAACTGTTGCCGCGTGTCGGCGATAACAAGGCGCTGGACCTCGAACGCATCGTCGCGTTGAAGCCCGATCTGATCGTGGTGTGGCGGCACGGCAATGCGCAGCGTCAACTGGATCGGCTGCGCGAGTTGCACATTCCGCTGTTCTTCAGCGAGCCGCATCGACTCGACGACGTCGCCGTTTCGCTGACGAAACTCGGGCAACTGCTCGGCACGTCATCGACAGCAGATGCAGCGGCAACGGCTTATCGGCAGAACATTGCCCGCCTGCGCGCGCAGTACGCGAACCGGCCGCCGGTCAGTGTGTTCTACCAGGTGTGGGATAAACCGTTGATGACGCTCAATGGCGAGCACATGATCAGCGACGTGATCGCGTTATGCGGCGGCCGCAATGTGTTCGCTGCACTTCAACCGCTGGCACCGACGGTATCGACCGAGGCGGTGCTCGCCGCGAATCCGGAAGCGATCGTCACGGCTGCCCAGGGCGCGACCCAGCCGGACACGATGTTGCCGCAACTCGGTACATGGCGCGCATGGCCCGGATTGACCGCCGTGGCGAACAACAACCTCTTCGCTATCGACGGCGATCTGATCAACCGGCCGGCACCGCGCATCGCGCAAGGCGCGCAACAGCTTTGCGAAGACCTGGAGATTGCGCGCTCACATAGAAAGCCGGCTCAGTAATTCGGTGAGCCTGACCTTGACGCACCCAAGTCACGCATTCCATCGCACCAGCGTCCATTGCTGCGTCTCGTCGTCCCTGCGCAACCAGACCATGCTGGCCATATCTAGCGACCAGCGCAGACAACGTTCGAGCGGCACGTCCAGCACGATCGACGCAATCGCCCGCATCACCCCTGCGTGCGTGACCACATAAGCGGGTGACAACTCGCGCGTCTGCGCAAACGCGTCGAGCCATGCCCGCACCCGCGCGACAAACTGCGCGACGCTCTCGCCGCCATGCTCGCGCGCGTGCTCGAAATTGGACGCCCAGTCGTCGAGCAACGCACGATCGATCTCGTCCCAGCGCTGCGTTTCCCAATCGCCGAAATCCATTTCCTTCAGACGATCGTCCTGACTCAGCACGCAGCCGAAGTCGTTCGCGATTTCAACGGCCAGCGCGTAGCAACGGGTGAGCGGACTCGAGATCAGCACGCGTGGCGCAGGCACCTGCAACGTGGCGAGCCGCAACGCAAGCGCGCTCGACGCCACTTTCGCGTCTTCGGCGAGCGCCACGTCGCTATGGCCGTAACACACGCCCGCATCGAGCGCGACGGCGGGATGGCGAATCAGGACGATATCCATGCAAGCCCCACCAGATAAATGCTCAATTCGAAAATCTGCTGCGCGAAGCCGAGACAGTCGCCGGTATAACCGCCGATGCGTCTGACAAAATAACGACCCATCAGAAAACGAAGCACCAGCAATACCGCGAACGCCGCTGCCGCGAAGCGCCAGTCCGGCGAGCCTACGCCATTTGGCCACAGCAGCCACGGCAAACCGAACACCGCCGCGCACAGCAAAGCGGGGCCGCTCAAACGCTGCGCCACCGGTTTCGCCTTGCCTTCGGCGCGCACGTAGTCGAGTGTGGCCAGATAGCTGATTGCAACAGTGCGGCTCGCAGCATGCGCGGCAATCATCAGACTTGCCGCGCGCCACGGCGGCAACACCGCGAGCGTCTGCCACTTCAACGCGAGCGCGACGATTAGCGCGATGGCGCCGAAAGCACCGATGCGCGAATCATGCATGATTCGCAACACGTCTTCGCGCGTATAGGCGCCACCGAACGCATCGACACAATCGGCGAGACCGTCTTCGTGAAACGCGCCCGTCACCAGCAGCGACGCGGCCATCGACAGCAGCACCGCGACGGCCGCCGGAAACACATGCAGCGCAGCCAGATAAACCAGCGCGCTCAACCCGCCGATCAATACACCGACAAATGGAAAATAGCGCGCGGCCGCATTCAGATAATGCGGCTCGAAACCGACCCAGCGCGGCACGGGCACTCGCGTGAAATAGCCGAGCGCCGTGAAGAAGTAGCGCAATTCCGCGAGCGGGTTCATAGCAGATTCATGAGCAGGGCAATATCTGTTCGATTCGTTGGATCAACTCACGCGTCGCGATTTTCGACACCGGCCGAATCGAAGCTCGCCATCTCGTTGATGAACGCCGTCGCCGCGCGCAACAGCGGCACCGCGAGCGCCGCGCCGGTACCTTCACCGAGACGCAGATCGAGCGACAACAGCGGCTGCGCGCCTAAATGATCGAGCATGCGGCGGTGTCCCGCCTCGTTCGACGCATGCGCGAACACGCAGTATTCACGCAGGTTCGGCGCAAGCGCATCGGCGACCAGCAACGCGGAAGTCGCGATGAAACCGTCGACCAGAATCGTCATACGCGCTTCGGCGGCAGCGAGGTACGCGCCCGCCATCATCGCGATTTCGAAGCCGCCGAACGTGGCCAGCACCTCCAGCGGATTCGTCACGCTGATGTGGCGCGCGAGCGCCGCCGCCAGCACGTTGCGCTTCTTCGCGAGGCCCGCGTTGTCGAGACCCGTGCCGCGACCGACGCACTCGTCGACCGGCACGTTGCACAAACGGCTCATCAGACACGCAGCCGCCGACGTGTTCGCGATGCCCATCTCGCCGAAACCGATCACGTTGGTGCCGAGCGCCGCGTGGTGCCGTACCCGCTCAGCGCCCGCCTGCATCGCCGCGAGCGCCTGCGCGTCGGTCATCGCGGGTTCGCGCGCGAAGTTGCGCGTGCCGCCCGCAATCGGAATGTCGACAAGTCCGTTCGTCGACGGCAACGGCGTGGCAATGCCCGCGTTGACCACTTCGAGTTCGATTCCTGCGACGCGGCTCAACGCATTGATCGCCGCCCCGCCCGCGAGAAAGTTCGCCGCCATCTGCGCGGTGACTGCTTGCGGATACGGGCTCACGCCTTCGGCAGCAATGCCGTGATCGCCCGCGAAGACGATCATCGCGGGACGCTGCACCGTGGGATGCGTGGTGCGCTGGATCAGGCCCATCTGACGGGCAAGCGCCTCAAGCCGGCCGAGACTGCCCGGCGGCTTCGTCTTGGTATCGATGATGTGCTGCAACTCGGCGCGCAACGTTTGATCGAGCGGCGGGACTTCGGGCAAACCGGTCGGGCGTGGCAAGGAAGTCATAAGCGTCTTCTGAAGTATGTTTTGGATGAAACGGTTAATTTGCTGCTGTGTCATTAGCGGCATTCGATTCGTGACGAACACGCGGCGCGGGAATCAGCGCCTCGTGCTCACCGTCGCGAATCAGGATCAGCGGATAGCCGAATGCACGGCTGGTCAATTCGGGCGTGAGCACGTCATGCACCGGTCCGGCAAATGCGCGCCCTTCTCCATCGAGCAGCAGCGCATGCGTCGCGAAACGGCGCGCGAGATTCAGATCGTGACAAGAAAACATCACGGTACGACGCGGTTCGCGCGCCCACGCCGTCAGCGCTTCCAGGCAGTCGATCTGATGATGCAGATCGAGATGCGACAGCGGTTCGTCGAGCAGTAACAACGGCGCGTCCTGACATAACACCGCCGCGAGCGCCACCCGTTGACGCTCGCCGCCTGACAAAGAAAGCACGTCGCGCGCGGCGAACGCGGCCAACCCCAGCAGATCGAGCGCAGCATGCGCCGCATCGCGATCGGCGTCACGCTCCCAACCCCAGCCGTTCAGATGCGGGAAGCGGTTCAGTGTGACGATGTCGAGCACACTCGCGCTGAATGCGTCGGGTGCGCTTTGAGGCATCAATGCGCGCCGCTGCGCAAGCGGCAGCGGCTGCCAGTCGCGCAAACGTATGCCGTCCAGTTCGACCTGTCCCGCCGACGCCTGCCGCAAACCCGCGAGCGTCGACAACAACGTCGTCTTGCCCGCGCCGTTCGGTCCCGCGACACACCAGATTTCGCCGGGATAAAACGTGTGCGTGAACGCGTCGAGCAAGGTGCGCGAACCGGCGCGCAAGGTTACGCCTTGCGCACTGAGCGCGTGTTGCTGAGGGTTATAGCGAGCTTGCATCATCGGCGCCTGCGCAACAGCATCCACAGAAAAATGGGTACACCGACGATCGACGTAATCACGCCGACCGGCAATTGCGCGGGCGCGATCACCGTGCGCGCGATCAGGTCCGCGCCCATCACCGCGACGCCGCCGCCGAGCGCTGCGGCCGGCAACAACATGCGCTGATCGTTGCCGAACGCGAGTCGCAGCATATGCGGCACCACGAGTCCGACGAAGCCGATGGTGCCCGCGGTCGTCACTGCCGCGGCCGCCGCGAGCGACGCCACCAGATACACGCGCAAACGCAGCGGCATCACCGCGACGCCGAGCGCTTGCGCGGCGGCATCGCCGCGCAACAGAACATTCAGACGCGGCGCGACCGGCACGATGGCCAGCAGCGCGATGACCAGCGCCACGAGCGCGGTCCACGGCATCGCGCCGCCGTTGAGGTCGCCGGTCAGCCAGAACAGCATGCCGCGCAGACGGCTGTCGGGTGCGAGGTTGAGCAGCAGCGTGATCAGCGCGCCCCACCCAGCCGCGATCACCGCGCCAGTCAGCAGCAAACGCGGCGACGTGTCTTGCGGTTCGCCGCGCCACAACTCGCGGCGAGCGAGACCGAGCACCAGCAAAATCGACACGAACGCGCCGGCGAATGCACCGGCGTCGACGATCCACCATGCGCAACCGGCGATCATCGCGAGCAGCGCAAAGGTCGCCGCGCCGCCCGATACGCCCAATATGTACGGCTCGGCCAACGGGTTGCGCAACAGCACCTGCAACAACGCGCCCGCCAATGCGAGCAATGCGCCGCACGCAAAACCGGCCAGCGCGCGCGGTAAACGCAGCGTGCGGACGATCTCGCCAGCAAGGTCGCCCGATTCGACCGGCGACGCCGTGAACGCATGCGACGGCAGCAACGCCGTCAACACGCGTCCCGGTGCGAGCGACACGCTGCCCAACGCGAGCGACGCGAGCAGCACCGCCAGCGCGACGCAGGCGAGCACGAGCCATATCGCTGCCGCGCGCTTCGCGCTCATCACGCGCGCGGCAGCGGGCATCGAAACCGGAGGACGATTCATCCGCGTGATCTCAACGCAGCGCGCGCGTCACTGCTGCTGCCAACCGATCGTGACATACGCACCGCGTCGCGGCGAGTTATACGAGTAGGCCGTTTCATAGTCCTTGTTCAACAGATTGTCGATTTGCGCGGTGACGTACCACGCTTTCGTGATGTTGTAGCGCGCCGACAGATTGACGATGCCATAGCCGCCCAGATTGCCGCTGCTGTCGCTACGCGCGCCGCTCACGATCCATTCGCCACCCACGCGCCACCCTGCAATGCTGCGATTCACCGCCAGCGAGCCGAAGCGCCGCGCGCGCCGCACGAGGTCGACATCGTTGTCGAGGTCGACGGGATTTTGCAGCGTCAACGAGGCACGCACGTCCGTCTTGCCGACATGTCCGCTCCACGAGCCTTCGAGCCCCTGCACCTTCGCACGGCCGACATTCTCGGCCAGATAGATGCCGGGCGACACTTCGGGATAGTCGATCAGATTCGAATAGCGGGTCTGGAATGCGCTCAGGCGCATCACGCCAAGCGCATTCGACGCGTACTGCAACGCGGCTTCGATCGAATGACTGCGCTCCGGTTTGATCGACGGATTGCCGCTGTACGGATAGTACAGATCGTCGAAACTCGGGGCGCGGAACGAATCCGAATAGCTTGCGGTTGCCTTCCAGTTCCCGGTGATGTCGAAACCGTAGCCGAGATAGTAACTGTTCGCTCCGCCGAAATCGGAATACTGGTCGTGCCGTACGTTCGCCTGAATCTGGTTGCGCCCGAAGCGTCCCGTATAGCCGACGAAACCCGAATCGACGTGACGCTCGGGCGCGGCAAAGGTGTCCGATTCGAGCGTCTGATCGAGATGTTCGTAGCCGACCTGCAGTTTCTGTTGAGCGGCCAATGCAAAATCGTTCTGCCACGTGTACTGACGATTGTCGGTGTCGAAGCGGCCGTTATAGATGCCGTTGGTGTTCGACACACTGCGGTCGTCGCCTTCGGACACGATGAAATGCGTGGTCCACCAGTCGGTCAGCTTGCCGTTCGCGAACACCGACGCCTGGCGCACCTTGCTGTACAGATTGTTCAGATCGGTCGGCTCGCCGTACGCGTTGTCGTAACTGTTGTTGCCGTTCGACTGGAAGAACGTGACGCCCGCGTCCCATTGGTCGTTGAACTTGTGACGCAACGAAGCCGAGATGCTCTCGTTCAGATAGCCGTTCGCATTCGGATTCGCGCCCGACGCCTGGGCGGGATTGAGCGACGAAAAGCCGTCGTCTTTCGAGCGCGCGAGCGAGATGCTGAAGGTCGTGTTGCCGTCTTTGTCGAGTGCGCCGTTCACACCCATCTGCTGGGTCTGCGTGTGATAGCTGCCGTAGCCCACCGAAAAATTGAAGCGAGGCGGATGATCGCCGCCGTCTTTCGTGAACACCTGCACCACCCCGCCGATCGCACCCGAGCCGTATAACGCGGACACGTTGCCGTTCACGACTTCGACGCGGTCGATCTGATCGAGCGGGATCTGCGAGATTTGCGCCGAACCGAGGCTCACGGAATCGACCCGCACGCCGTCGATCAGCAACAGCGATTGCGTCGACGACGCGCCGCGCAAGAACAGGCTCGCCGTCGAACCAGGGCCACCTGTCCGCGAGATTTGCGCGCCGGGCGCGAGTTGCAGCAGACCGGGCAAGTCGGTGGCGGTGGTGTCGGTGAGATCCTGCTGATCGAATAACGTGGTCTGCGGAATCGTGTCCGCGAGCGGTTGCGGCGTGCGCCCCGCGGTCACGACGACGGGCGACAGTAGCGTGGACGAATCATCTGCAGCGGACACATCGCCCGATGACGATGATGACGACGCCGATTCAGACGTGGTAGCGGCAGCAGAATCTGCAGCATCTGAAGCGGACGCGGACGAAGATGGCGATGCAGCACTCTGCGCATGCACGACGAGCGGCAGGCTCGCAAATGCGAGCAGCACCGCGCGAGCGATGGGGGACAACATGGGATGGCATTCCTGTGGATAGCGTGCGCGGCCCGCTTCCCCGCAGGCCGATGCGTAACGAGGCACCCCCGTATTTAACATTTTCGCGGGGGACGTGCCTCTCCCTCTGGCCGGTATCCGGGCTGGCGACACATCGATCCCACCTTCCCACGCGTAACGCGCAGTGGCACACTCACATGTTGAGCTTCAAACACGCGATCAGGATCGACCTGCATGACGAATGCGGCCGCTTACCGTTGCGGGGGCAGCGCAGGTTAGCGCGTTCCGGTTCACGGAACATGCGCCCTGCTTCCCGTTTAACTACGCACTGTTGAAAAGCGCGCGGGCACCAGAGTGCGGCAAGTTTAGGAGCGGCCTCGAAGTGCGTCAAGAACGGTTGCACCATCGCAAGCCGTTCTGTTAAATGCAGAATATTGTCCGACCGGCGAGGTGTTTTTCATCATAAGGTCGATAAAAGCCTGCATAAAGCAATGTTGTTACGTCTCGAAACGAGACAATTGTCGGAACCTGCGATATTCCGCGCTAAAATGCAATGTCTTTAGAGGACGCAGCACATGCTCACCGAACTCGAATCACTTTCACAGAATATCGGCAAGCTGATCGCGATCAGCCAACGCCACAATGAAGCGCGAATCGCGCTCGAAGATCAGCTCGCCCAATCACGCGCCGAAGCAGAAGCTACGCGCACGGAACTTGCACTGTTGCGCGAAGAGCGCGACGCATTGCAGGCCGAACGCGATGCGCTGTCCGCGAAAATCGACGACGCTCAGGTGCGCCTGAATGCAATTCTCGAGAAACTGCCGCGGGCCCGCGCGAACAGCGAGCCGGATAACCAGCTCGATCTGCTCGAGCCTGCTCAGCACGCTGTCGAAGCGGAGAGCGAAGTGACCCGCCACGGAGAAAATGCATGACCACCAAGCAGATCGAAGTATCGATTCTCGACGTGCCCTATCGCCTCGCGTGCTCGCCGGAAACGGAAGGCGCACTGCTTGAAGCGGTTGCTCGCGTCGACGCCGAAATGTCGAAGATCCGCAATAACAGCAACGTGCGCGGCACGGATCGCATTGCCGTCATGGCTGCGCTGTCGCTGGCATCGGAACTGCTTAGGCTCCAATCGAGCGTTAGACACGGAGAAGCATTTCCTGCAGAGGAAATCCGGCGTACAATGCATCAAATGAACGAACAACTGGGTACTGTGATTCAGCAGTACAACATGCAGTAAGTAGCAGTCGGTCCTGAGATCCACTGCGGATTCAAACGAAGGTGAGTCAATCTCGGCAAACGTTTGAGTTCAATCGTTTAAGCTTCATCCGTTTAGCTTCCCTGCCTGGTTCGCCAAGGTCATATATTCCTTGAACCAATGCCATGTGCACGGTTGCGGAAATTTGTAGCACGGGTGTGCGCGTCACTCTGTCTGATGTACCCGAAGTGTTGCTAACTGCGACCAATTCTGAACCCCCGGTTCAGGATGCCGGCCTAGCGGCTAAGGCGGGGACCTTATCTAGAACGGCATCGGACTTCGGTTCGATGCCGTTTTTCTTTGGGCTCCGGTTTCACGTACGTTTTCTCCGTTCGCGTTTTTCGTTCGTGCCGTCAAGCCCTTAACGTCAACCACGTTCAATTCGATTCATGCGCTACTGGCTAATGAAGTCCGAACCGGACGAAGCAAGCATCGACCATCTCGCCAACGCACCGCGCCACACGTTACCGTGGACCGGCGTGCGCAACTATCAGGCGCGCAATTTCATGCGCGACATGATGCAGGTCGGCGACGGCGTGCTGTTCTATCACTCGAGCTGTCCTCAACCCGGTATCGCGGGGCTCGCGGAGGTCTCGTCCACTGCCTACCCGGACCCGACACAATTCGACAGGAAGAGCCCGTACTACGACGAAAAGTCGTCGCAGGAAACGCCGCGCTGGCTGCTCGTCGACGTCGTATTCAAAAAGAAAATTCCGCTGATTCCGCTCGCAACTTTGCGCGAGCACGAAGAATTGCAGGACATGCGCGTGCTCGCCAAGGGCAACCGTTTGTCGATCACGCCGGTGACCGAAGCCGAGTGGCGCTTCATCACGAAGCGGCTTGTTTAAGACTCGCGTGAAGCCTGTTCGACGTCGATGTAAAACCGGGTCGCGACGATTAAAGCAAAGTGAGATCAGGGAACCAAGCTCAGGTTACAAGCGCCTAACGGACGCACAGAGGGACTGGCAAACAGCGTGCCATTTGTCGCACGCCGTTCGTGCCAATCGTGCATCAACCTGTTCAAGCAAGGAGTCGAGCAATGACAAAAAACACCGCACGGGCAGTCGCACTCGCGCTTATCTGCTCCGCACCCGTCGCGCTTACGCTGACCCCGACCCTCGCGCGCGCGCAAGGCGTCATGCAAGCTCAGCCTTCGGGCGTGCTGTCGCTGAATGCACAAGCTAGCGCGGAAATTCAGCAGGACGTAGTCGATATCACGCTGTTTTACGAGCAGGAAGCGAGCGATCCGTCGGCGCTCACGTCCACGCTGAATCAGCGTGCCGATTCGGCACTGCAGAAAGCGCGCGGCGTGAGCGGTGTGACGGCTCACACCGGTTCGTTCTCGATCTTCCCGTCCACCGATCGTGATGGACGCATTTCTGCATGGCGCGGCCGCACGGAGGTCGTGCTCGAATCGCACGACTTCGCGGCGGCGTCAAAACTCGCGGGGCAAATGGCATCGATCATGCAGGTCGGCAACGTGCAGTTCTCGCTGTCGCCGGAAGCGCAACGCGCCGCCGAGCAGAAGCTCACGGGCGAGGCGATCAGGTCGTTCCGCGAGCAGGCCGCATCGTCGGCACAGGCGTTTGGGTTCAGTGGATATTCGATCCGCGAGGTCAGCGTCAATCATGGCGGCGTGATGCCGCGTCCCATGATGATGATGAGCGCGCGCGCTATGGGCGCAGACGCGAAGGCCGCGGCGCCGATGCCGCTCGAAGGCGGTACGTCGACAGTAACGGTCAACGTGTCGGGCTCGGTGCAGATGAAGTAACGCGCTGTATCGCGCTCGATAGTCCGGTTGAAATGACAAACGCCACGGCATGCCGTGGCGTTTGTCATTAACCATGCGCTACGGCAACCCGTAGCGATCAGATCAAATCAGATCAGCTTGCGCTCACGGCCTGTGCCGGTTGCCGCCGCGCACGCTTATACGACCACACGAGCAGGCCGATGCCCACGAGAATCATCGGCAGCGACAGCCATTGACCCATGGAAAGACCCATGGCGAGCAGCCCGAGGAAGTCGTCCGGTTCACGCGCGAACTCAACCGTGAAGCGAGCGAGGCCGTAGCCAATCAGGAACACCGCGGAAATCGAGCCCATCGGCTTCGGTTTGCGCGAAAAGAAAATCAGCACGAAGAACAGCGCAATGCCTTCGAGCGCGATCTCATACAGTTCCGACGGATGCCGCGGCAGCATGTGATATTGCGCGAACACTTCGTTCAGATGCCATTGCGCGGCCAGTTGCGGATGCGCGGAAAGCCACGCCGCGTCGTCCGGTGCGGCGCCTGGAAACAGCATCGCCCAAGGCGCGGACGGATCGGTCACGCGTCCCCACAACTCACCGTTGATGAAGTTGCCGAGACGTCCTGCGGCGAGCCCGGTGGGCACCATCGGCGCAACGAAGTCGGTGACCTGCAGCCACGAGCGCTTGCGTTGATACGCGAACAGCACCATCGCGATGGTCACGCCGAGGAAGCCGCCGTGAAACGACATGCCGCCCTGCCATACCTTGAAGATGTCGAGCGGATGCGCGAAATAAAAGCTCGCCTTATAGAACAGCACATAGCCGAGACGGCCGCCGAGGATGGTGCCGAGCACGCCGTAAAACAGCATGTCGTCGATATCTTTCGCGGTCCAGCCTTGCGCGGCGACATACGGCAAACGCAGACGCAGCCGTCCGACGACGATCGCCGCGATGAACGCGACGAGGTACATCAGTCCATACCAGCGCACTGCAAGCGGCCCCAGATGAATGGCAATGGGGTCGAAATTCGGATGAATGAGCATCGTGTTGTTATGGGCAGTTCAGGTTCAGAAGCGGGTTACTAAAGCAATTCGGCAGCGGATAACGGTAACGGGCCAGCGGCCCGCATGGCATCCGGCGCATGCATTTGACGGTCCGGCGCGCGATGCGTTCGCGGCAACGCCGCTAGACACGCAACGCGGCGGCCTCCGGTGCGACGGTAGCAGCGTAAGCCCGCACGATCTCGATGAAGCCCGCCAGCACCGGACTCACCTCGTCCGTGCGCCACACCAGCCCCGTCTCGATCACCGGCACCGACTCCGCGAGCGGCCGGTACACCACCCCCGTGCGGCGCAGGTTACGCAACGATTGCGGCACGAGTGCGACGCCCATTCCGGCGGACACCAGGCTGACGATCGTCTGCATCTGGATGGCCTCCTGGCCGATCCTGGGTGCGACGCCCGCCACGCCGTAGCAATCCATAATGATGTCATAAAAGCCAGGCGCCAGACGTCTGGGGAAGATCACGAGCGGCGTATCGGCCACGTCGAGCAGGCTGACCGGCGCGTCGAGCCACCCGGCGTGCGGGTCTCCGAAGGCGCCGTGCGCACCGCCCAGCCGCCCGGAAGCTTCCGTCGACATCGCGATCACCAGCGGCTCACGCACGATCGGCAGCCACGAAAGCTGAGCGGCATGACGCGGCGGCAGCGGCGCGATCACCAGACCGGCGTCGATGCGCCCCGCCACCAGTTCATCCACCTGCACGTCGCTGGTCGCCTCGGTCAGTTCGAGCCGCACTCGCGGATGACGCACGCCGAAATCGCGCAGCAAAGGCGGCAGCAAGCCGTAATCGGCGGTGGAAACGAAGGCCAGCGACAACCCGCCCGCCTCGCCGCGTGCAAGGCTCTGCGCGAGCGGCCGCAGCCCTTCGGCGTCTGCGAGCAGCCGCAGCACCTCGGGCAACAGATCGGCGCCCACCCGCGTGAGCTTGACCGACCGCTTGGTGCGCTCGAACAGTTCCACGCCCAACGTCTCCTCCAACGCCCGGATGGCTTGCGACAAAGGCGGCTGCGTCATCGAAAGACGCACGGCGGCACGCCCGAAGTGCCGCTCTTCGGCAACAGTGACGAAATAGCGCAACTGGCGCAGATCCGGGATGGCAGGCAGCATGATTAATATATTTTACGACCTAATAGCACCTGAATAATATATTGGACGCGCGTTTCCCGAAACTGCATCCTTGGATGGCGCGTCGGAGCTACTACACTGAATTGACGCGCCGGCGACGCAAGCGGCCGACGCTGCCGCAACACCGTCATCGCAGCCCCGGCCGGAAAAGACCCGGCCGCATCACCCCGCAAATATCCGCCGCCGCGTTCCATCCACGCAGCCCGGCTCAAAACAAAATCGATTGGAGGCCCCATGGCATACAACCGTCGTTCGAAAAACATCACGCAGGGCGTCGCGCGCTCGCCGAATCGCTCGATGTACTACGCGCTCGGCTATCAGAAGGAAGATTTCGACAAGCCGATGATCGGCATCGCCAACGGCCACTCGACCATCACGCCGTGCAACGCGGGCTTGCAGCGTCTCGCCGATGCCGCCGTCGTCGCGGTCAAGGGCGCCGACGCGAATCCGCAGATTTTCGGCACGCCGACGATTTCGGACGGCATGTCGATGGGCACCGAGGGCATGAAGTACTCACTGGTGTCGCGCGAAGTGATCGCCGACTGCATCGAAACCTGCGTGCAAGGCCAGTGGATGGACGGCGTGGTCGTGATCGGCGGCTGCGACAAAAACATGCCCGGCGGCATGATCGGCCTCGCGCGGATGAACGTGCCCGGCATCTACGTGTACGGCGGCACGATCCGGCCCGGCAACTGGAAGGGCGTCGATCTGACCATCGTGTCGTCGTTCGAGGCGGTCGGCGAATTCACGGCGGGCCGGATGTCGCAGGAAGACTTCGAGGGCGTCGAGAAGAACGCGTGCCCGTCGACGGGATCGTGCGGCGGCATGTACACCGCCAACACGATGAGTTCGTCGTTCGAGGCGCTCGGCATGTCGCTGCTGTATTCGTCGACGATGGCCAATCCCGACCAGGAAAAGGTCGACTCGTCTGCCGAATCCGCGCGCGTGCTGGTCGAGGCGGTCAAACAGGACCTCAAGCCGCGCGACATCATCACGAAGAAGTCGATCGAAAACGCCGTTGCGCTGATCATGGCGACCGGCGGATCGACCAACGCCGTGCTCCACTATCTGGCGATTGCGCATGCGGCCGAGGTGGAATGGAGCATCGAGGACTTCGAGCGCATGCGCAAGAAGGTGCCGGTGATCTGCGATCTGAAGCCGTCCGGCCAGTACGTCGCCACCGATCTGCACAAGGCGGGCGGCATCCCGCAGGTCATGAAGCTCCTGCTCGACGCGGGCATGCTGCACGGCGACTGCATCACGATCACCGGCAAGACGCTCGCCGAAGAACTGAAGGACGTGCCGTCCAGACCGCGCGCCGATCAGAAGGTGATTTTTCCGATAGACAAAGCGCTGTACAAGGAAGGCCATCTCGCGATCCTCAAGGGCAATCTCGCGGAAGATGGCGCGGTCGCCAAGATCACCGGCCTGAAGAACCCGGTGATCACCGGCCCGGCTCGCGTGTTCGACGACGAGCAAAGCGCGATGGACGCGATTCTGTCCGACAAGATCGTTGCGGGCGACGTGGTCGTGCTGCGCTACCTCGGTCCGAAAGGCGGCCCCGGCATGCCGGAGATGCTCGCGCCGACCTCGGCGATCATCGGCAAGGGTTTGGGTGAAAGCGTCGGCCTCATCACCGATGGCCGTTTTTCGGGCGGCACGTGGGGTATGGTGGTCGGCCACGTCGCGCCGGAAGCATTCGTCGGCGGGACGATTGCGTTCGTGCAGGAAGGCGACTCGATCACGATCGACGCGCACAAGCTCCTGCTGCAACTCAATATCGACGACGCCGAATTGCAGCGCCGCCGTGCTGCATGGCAGCAACCGAAACCGCGCTACACACGCGGCGTGCTGGCGAAATATTCGGCGCTGGCATTGCCTGCCAACAAGGGAGCGGTAACGGGTTAGTGCCAGCCACGCGGCCGAAGCCGGCCGCATCGAAGCGCAAAGGGGCGCACGGAAAACCGTGCGCCCCTTTCCTTTTATAATGCTTGCACCACAAGTCGGGCCCCCGCCCCGACGGAGACCATAATGAAAAGCACGTCGTATGCAGCGTTCGCAGCATCGGCTTTATTGTGCGCGGCGTTGAGCGTCAACAGTTCACCTGTGCACGCCGAAGCCGCGGGCCTCGCGCTGGCCCAGCAACAGAACTGCATGAGCTGCCACTCCGTCACACGCTCTTTCATGGGACCGGCGCTGCACGATGTCGCGACGAAATATGCCGGACGCGACGACGCGCCGGTTTATCTGAAGCACAAGATTCTGGATGGCAGCGCGGGCGTGTGGGGACCGGTGCCGATGCCCGCGAATACGCAACTCACGCCCGATCAGGCGGCCGCGCTGGCAAGCTGGGTGTTGACGCTCAAATGAAAACGGCGTCCTGTTAAAGACGCCGTTCCTGCTTCATTCAGACTCGCTTCTCCAGGCTTTCTTCATCAGCCTCGGCCCGAGCGCCGCGCGATTTCTTCTTCGACCGCTTCCCTCACCCAGCCGCTCAGTTCGGTTTCCAGAGTCAGCGCAACTTCACGCGTGATCTGGCTGACGAGCAACGTGGTGTGCTCCTGCAACGCATCACGGCAACGCGCTTCGATGATGCCGCGTCCCTCGCCCGTCAGAAAACCCGCAAAGCGTCCACGCAGACGCTCGGCGATGACTTCAGCGTCCAGATCCGGCTGCGAAAGCGCTGCCGTTTCGTGGGCGATATCGGGCGGCACGATCGAGCCGGCCTCGACCGGAGCAACAGGCTCGGCGCGATCGAAAACACCGGCCGACGACGCAGGCGCGCCATTGTTATGCACCACAGCAGGATGCGCGGCTTGCGGCGCGATCACCGGCTCAGGCGCGAGCGTTTCTTCTTCGGCAAGCACGGGCTGCGTCGCCAGAACCGGCTCGTCTGCATGCGACGGCCGAGGTGCGAGCACGGGTTCGGCCTTGAAGCTCGGCTCTCTCGGCACGTCCGGCTCAAGCGCCGGCGGCACCGCCCCGCCCGACGGCGAACGCACCTGGCCCGGCACGAGAATCTCGTGCAAAACCGGGATCGAATTGTCGTTGGGATCGGACATGGGGTTCTCCTCCGTGTTCTAGTCGAAGCCGAAGCAGAGCAACTGCGCATGCACATCGGACTCGCGACACCTGATGCCACGAACCGTGCGCAATGCGGCGGAACGAATCCTAGCTGCCCTGCTTGTAGTTGTTCAAAGCATAGCCGCGATCGCGATAGAAGCGATACCGCTCGCGGCCTGCAACGAGTTCGTCGTGTGCGTTACCGACCACTTCCAGCAATCTTTCGAAGCGCGCGAACTGCGCCGGCACCGTTGCGCCGAGATTGAGCAGCACCTGATGATGCGGCACGTCGTCGAGATTCGTGGTCAGTACGATGGGGGTTTGCGCGGCGAGCGGCGTGCCCGCCATGCAATGCGGGACGAAGTCGAGCGGAGAGAAGGTCCACAACTGTTCGTCGAATACCCGCAGGCGCTCGGGTTCGGCCAGCACGATGGTCGGCTGGCCGGCCAGATACGCCTTGCGGATCAGACGGCACGCATACAGCAGCGAGTCGCCGACGTTCGAGTGAAAATCGATTCTCGTCATCGGCGGCTCCCTACGTTCTGCGTGCGCTGCGCGACTGCTGTTACCACGCCGCCCGCAGGCTTACTGCATTGCGTCATTATGCAGCGCGACCGTCAGCGGCCCGGTCGATCAGGAACTGCGCGAGCAGCGGCACCGGACGACCGGTAGCGCCCTTCGCCGCGCCGCTCTTCCACGCGGTGCCGGCGATGTCCAGATGCGCCCACGGATACGCTTCGGTGAAGCGCGACAGGAAGCACGCCGCCGTCACGCTGCCCGCCGGACGGCCGCCGATGTTCGCGATATCGGCGAAATTCGACTTGAGCTGGTCCTGGTACTCGTCGTCGAGCGGCAGGCGCCAGGCCGGGTCCAAAGCTTCACGCGATGCGTCGAGCAACTCGCCCGCCAGCGCGTCGTCTTTCGAGAACAGGCCGCTGTTGTGGTGACCCAGCGCGATGATGCACGCGCCCGTGAGCGTGGCGATGTCGATCACCGCAGCCGGCTTGAAGCGCTCGGCGTACGTCAGTGCGTCGCACAGGATCAGACGGCCTTCGGCGTCGGTGTTCAGCACTTCGATCGTCAAGCCCTTCATGCTGGTGACGATGTCGCCCGGCTTGGTGGCGGTGGCCGACGGCATGTTTTCCACCGCCGGAATGATGCCGACGACGTTGATCTTCAGCCCCATTTCGGCGACCGCGCGCAACGTGCCCAGCACCGAACCGGCGCCGCACATGTCGTACTTCATCTCGTCCATGCCCTCGCCCGGCTTCAGCGAGATGCCGCCGGTGTCGAACGTGACGCCCTTGCCGACCAGCACGACCGGCGCGGCCTTCGCGGCGCCGCCCTGGTATTGCAGCACGATGAACTGCGCCGGCTCGACCGAACCCGCCGTGACCGACAGGAACGAGCCCATTTTCAGCGCTTCGCATTGCTTCTCGCCGAGCACTTCGACTTTCAGCTTCCAGTCTTTGGCGAGTTTCTTCGCGGTGTTCGCGAGGTAGGTCGGCGTGCAGACATTGCTCGGCAGATTGCCGAGGTCGCGCGTCAGGTCCATGCCGTTGGCGAGCGCGGCACCCTGCTTCGCGGCCAGCTTGGCGGCTTTCTCGTCGCCCGTGTTGACGCTGAAGACGATGCGCTTCAACGCGCGCGCCGTGGTGTCCGGCTTGGACTTCATCTGCGTGAACTTGTAGGTCAGCTCGCGCAGCGCGAGGATGGCGGCCCGCACGCCCCAGTCGGCCGTGCGTTCCAGCACCGGCAATTGCGCCAGCGTGAACGTGACCTGCACGACCTTGGTGGGCAGCAGCGCTCGCCAGGCGGACCGCACGGCGTCGCCGTAGGCTTTCTGACTGAAAGCGTCCTGTTTGCCGAGGCCGACCAGCAGCACGCGCGATGCGCCGATGCCCGAGACCTCGTGCAGGAACAGCGTGGTGCCGGCTTTGCCATCCATATCGCCGGCCTTGATGATGCGCGTCAACAGGCCACGGGTGGCCTCGTCGATCTCAAGCGCTGCGCCCGAGAGCGTTTGCGACTCGAACACACCAATGACGATGCAATCCGATTTCCCGGTCAGGAAACCGTTTGACGAGCCTTTGGTCCAATCACAGGCTTTTATGCTAAAGTCCATCGCGCTTGTCCTCGGATAAAATCTGGGCTTAGGATGAAAGCCGCAATTATCCGCTATTTTTCCCGCGGCGGCTGCACCGGAGACGTGACGGGAAGCAACCCCCGCGTCACCGAGAGCGCCCCCTCTCGCCATCAATAATGATCTTCGAACGCTCCCTCCAGCGCGAACTCGCGTATACGGCTGGTGCCGTGTTCATGGTTCTCCTCACGCTCGTGCTGACGACGATGATGATTCGCATCGTCGGCTTCGCGGCCTCGGGTGAGATCGACCCGCGCGACGTGCTGGTCCTCATCGGCCTGACCGTGATCGGCTACCTGGCGATCATGCTTGTCGCGACCCTGTTCGTGTCGATCCTGTTCGTCCTCACCCGCTGGTACAAAGACTCCGAGATGGTTGTCTGGCTGTCGTCGGGCGTCAGCCTTACGCAGTTCATCAAGCCGATCGGTATTTTTGCCACGCCGATCATCATCCTCATCTGCTTCTTCGTGTTCGTCGGCTGGCCGTGGTCGAACCAGCAGAGCAAGCTGATCCGCGCGCGCTTCCAGCAGCGCGACGAGGTCTCGCTGCTCGCGCCGGGCCAGTTCCGCGAGTCGGCTACCAGCCACCGGGTGTTCTTCATCGAGAAGATGTCGCCCGACCAGGGGCACGTCGAGAACGTGTTCGTGACCAGCACCGAGAACGGCAAGGTCAACGTGGTGGTGTCGAAGAACGGCCATACCGAAACGCATAAGAACGGCGACCGATTCGTCGTGCTTGAAAACGGCCGGCGTTACGACGGCGAACCTGGGCATCCCGACTTCCGGATCATGGAATTCGAGCGCTATGGCGTGAAGATCCAGAGCCAGCCGGTGGTCAATACGCCGACCACAACCGGTACACCCACGCTCGCGCTGCTGCGCAATCCGACCAATGACAACCTCGCCGAATTCGCGTGGCGCGCGGGTCTGCCGCTGATCGCGATCAACCTGATGCTGCTGGCCATTCCGCTAGCGCACCAGAACCCTCGGCGCAGCCGCACCATCAATCTGGTGATGGCCGTGCTGATCTATCTGACGTATTCGAATTTGCTGAACGTGGTGCAGTCGTGGATCGAGCAGGGCAAGATGTCGTTCGGCGTGGGGCTCGTGATCCTGCACGTCATCGTCGCGGCGATCGTCGCGTTCATTTTCTGGCTGCGCGTGCGCAACCGGCCGCTCTTCACGCGCGCCATGTTTAGCCGTTCGGGAGCCTGACCGATGCGCATCTATGAAAGGTATTTCGCGCGTCAGATCTACCTCACCTTCATCTTCATCCTGTTTGCGTTTTCGGGTCTGTTCTTCTTCTTCGACCTGATCAACGAACTGAATTCGGTCGGCCACGGCAACTACAAGTTCCAGTACGCGGTGCTGCGGGTCGCGTTGCAAACGCCGTCGCGCTTCTACGAAATCATTCCGGTCGCCGCGCTGATCAGCGCGATCTACGTGTTCGCGCAGATGGCGGCGAATTCCGAGTACACGATTTTCCGCGTCTCCGGTCTCGCGACGAATCAGGCGCTGCGCTCGCTAATGAAAATCGGCATTCCGCTGGTATTTCTGACGTATCTGATCGGCGAAGTGGTCGGTCCGTACACGGATCAACTGTCGGAACGCGTGCGGCTCGAAGCGTTGGGCTCGTCGGTGTCAAGCAACTTCCAGTCGGGCGTGTGGGTGAAAGACACGCTCACCGCGCGCGCGGATGGCGAGCAGGTCACGCGCTTCGTGAACGTCGGCGAACTGAAGCCGGACGCGACGATCAGTAACGTGCGGATTTACGAATTCGATTCGAAGTTCCGTCTGTCGAATGTGCGGATTGCGAAGAGCGGCAAGTACCAGCCGCCGGGTCACTGGCAATTGACCGACGTGACCGACACGCAACTGATCGACGTGCCCCCTCCTCCGGGCACGCCTGCCGATGCGCTGAATCCGGTGTATCGCGCGCAACAGGTGACGTTACCCGAATATTCGCTGCGCTCGGAACTGACGCCGCAGATTCTGTCGGTGCTGCTGGTGTCGCCGGACCGGATGTCGATGTTCAACCTGTTCCGCTACATCCAGCATTTGACCGAGAATCATCAGGACACGCAGCGCTATGAAATCGCGCTGTGGCGCAAGGTGCTGTATCCGTTTGCGGTGTTCGTGATGCTGGTTCTGTCGCTTCCGTTTGCGTATCTGCATACGCGCGCTGGCGTGGTGGGCGTGAAGGTGTTCGGCGGCATCATGCTCGGCATGAGCTTCCAGCTGTTCAATACGCTGTTCTCGCATATCGGCACGCTGAACACGTGGCCTGCGCCTTTGACCGCGGCGACGCCGGGGCTGGTTTATCTGGTGCTCGGGTTGGTCGGGTTGAAGTGGGTTGATCGCCATTAGGAGCGGATGCAATGGCTACGCACGGGCTGATTCTGTTTGGCCATGGCGCGAGGGATCCGCGCTGGCGCGAGCCGTTCGAGCGGCTCGCCGCGAAGCTCCAGGCGTTGCGTGCGGCGGACGATACAGCCGGTCCCGTCTCGCTGGCCTTCCTCGAGTTGATGGAGCCGAACCTGCCCACGGCGGTCGGCCAACTCGCCGCCCAAGGTTGTGATGCGATCACCGTCGTGCCCGTGTTCTTCGGGCAAGGCGGCCATATCAGGAAAGATCTGCCCGAACTGATCGAGCGCTGTCGCGACGCGCAGCCGGACGTGCGGATCGACTGCGCGGTGGCGGTCGGCGAGGACGAAGCGGTTCTCGATGCAGTCGCGCAGTATTGCCTGCGCCAGGCGGGATAACGCTCGCAGACCGCTGCCGGCGAAAGCGAAAGCGCCCCCCCCTCCAGGCGCTCTCCCGCAGCGGCCAACCTTCACCGCTCAAAGATACTCGACATTCCCGTCGACGCTAATCGCCTGACCCGAGATGTTCTGCCCCGCCGGCGACGCCAGGAATAGCGCCATCGCCGCGACGTCGTGTACGGTCACCATCCGCCGCAGCGAGATTTTCTCCAGATACTCGCCCTTCATCTGCTCGAAGCCGATTCCGAGCGACTCGGCGCGCGCGGCAATCACGCGATCCATTCGTTCACCTTCGACAACACCCGGCAAGATCGCATTCACGCGGACGTTGTTCGGCCCCAGCTCGATTGCCAGCGATTTGACCATGCCGACAATCGCCCACTTGCTCGCTGCGTACGGCGTGCGAAACGCGTAGCCGAGGCGTCCCGCGACCGACGCCATCGCGATGATGCCCGGGTTGGCCGACGTCTCCTTCAGCACCGGCACGGCCTTGCGCAGAAAATAGAACTGGCTGTTCAGATTCGTCGCGATGGTGCGTTCCCACTGAGCCGGGTCGAGGTCCTCGACAGCGCCGGTCGGCCCGGCAATCCCCGCATTGTTGATCAGCAGGTCGAGACCGCCGAGCTTCGCACGCGCGTCGTCGATGATGCGGTCCACCTGCGCGCAGTCCGATACGTCCGCGACGCCGACATGCAGTTGCGGATGCGCGGTTTTCGCGCGGTCGATCGCGGCAGGGTCGACATCGCAGATATAGACGTTCGCGCCGACGTCCAGGAACGCCTGCGCGATCGCCGCGCCGATGCCCGCTGCGGCGCCCGAGATCAGCACGCGCAGTCCGGGAGTGGGTCTGAGAAGGTCGATGGTTTTCATGCAGGTCCTCGAATGTTTAGAGCGTCATACCGCCGGATGCTTCGATCACGGCGCCGTTGATATAACTTGCTTCGTCGCTCGCGAGAAAGGCGTAGATATTGGCGATCTCTTCCGGCGTGCCGAGACGGCGCAGCGGCACCTGCTCGCGCATTTTCGCGAGCACGTCCTGCGGCACGGTCGCGAGAATCGGCGTGTCGATAAAGCCTGGCGCAATCGCGTTGACGCGAATGCCCTTGGGTCCCAATTCGCGGCTCCACGTCTTCGTAAAGCCGATCACGCCGAACTTCGCCGCCGCATAGTTGGTCTGCCCGTAGTTGCCGTAGATGCCGACCACGGAACTCGCATTCAGGATCACGCCCGAGCCTTGCGCGATCATCGTGTCGACGACCGCCTGGGCCGCATGAAACACGCCGCGCAGGTTCACGTCGATCACGTCGTCGAATTGCTGAAGCGTCATCTTTTGCAGACGCGCGTCTCGTGTGATGCCCGCGTTGTTCACCAGCACGTCGATCTGACGGAAGCGCTCGCGGGTAGCGCCGACCATGTCGTCGACCGCCGCGCGGTTCGTCACGTCGAGCGTGAAGCCGAGCGCTTCCGCACCGGCTGCGTGACACGCGGCCACGACATGAGACACCGCGTCATGATTCATGTCGCACACCGCGACGCGCGCACCTTCTTTCGCGAATTTGAGTGCGGTCGCAGCGCCAATGCCCTGCCCCGCGCCCGTCACGATCGCGACCTTTCCATTCAATCTCATTGTTTGTTCCCGTAATTGGAAGTTATGGCCGGGTGTTCAACAGCGGCTCCGCAGCACTCGCCTCGCGCCCTTCTGACTGAATCGCCTTCGCGAGCAGAGGCACCAGAATCAGACCGAGAATCGACGCGCCCACGACCACCGACAGCCCCGACGCGCTGTGGCCCGACGCGCTCTCCGCAAGACCGAACAGATACGGCCCGACGAAGCCGCCGATCAGCCCGATCGTATTGATGAACGCGAGCCCCGCCGCGGCCTGGATGCCGTGCAGACGCTTCATCGCGATTGCCCAGTAGAGCGGCAGCACGCCGCCCGCGAAGAACGCGGTCACGACGAACAGCAGGAGTTGCATCGACAGCACGCTCGACGAGACGAACAGGATCGCGCTGATCACCAGCCCGGTGGTCAGCACGCCGAGATAGAGGCAATCGTTCGTCACCCGGCGATGAATCCGCGGCAGCACCAGCACGCCGAGCAGAAAGCCAATCCCGACGCTGCTCGACAGCACGCCGATCATCAGCGGCGACTTGACGTGCATCTGCTGGATCATCGCGGGCGTGAAGAACACGAGCCCGACGAAAGCGACCTGGTTCAGAAAGTAGATAAGGCCGATCAGCACGGTGGCCGGACGCTTCAGCGCGGCGAGCCAGTCTTGCGAGAACATGCCGGGATGCGCGGCATCCGGCACCGCGCGCGCTTCGAGCGCCTGCGCTTCGGCAGCGGATAGCCAGCGTGCGTCGGACGGCTTTTCCGGCAGTTTGAACCACAGGAATACGCCCACGAAGATGGTCGGCAGGCCTTCGAGCAGGAACAGCCACTGCCAGCCGTGCAGACCGCCCAGCCCGTCCATCTGCATGAACGCGCCGCCCAGCGGGTTGCCGATCACCAGCGCCAGCGCGGGCGCCGTGTAGATCCAGCCCACCGCCACCGAGCGATCCTGCGGCGCGAACCACATCGTCACCATGTACATCAGCGCGGGGAAAAGACCCGCCTCGGCGATGCCGAGCAGCACGCGGATCGTATAGAACGACCACTCGCCCTGCACGAACATCATCGAGACGGAGAGCGCGCCCCACGTGACCGCGATTCGCGCGATCCAGCGACGCGGCCCGACCCGGTGCGCGACCAGGTTGCTCGGCACTTCGAGCAGCGCATAGCCGATGAAGAAGATGCCCGCGCCGAGACCGTACGCGGCGGCGCTGATACCGAGATCGGCGGCGAGCCGCGCCTTCGCGAGCGACACGTTGGTGCGGTCGAGATACGACATGAAATAGATCGCGCACATCAGCGGGATCAGTCTCAGCATGGCCTTATGCGTCGCGATGCGGTGCAGCGCGTTGCCGGCGGGGCCGGCTGTCTGGGTTGTCATGATGTCTCCACCTGAAAGGGGTGTGTTGTTGTTTTTTTGGTCGGTTTTACCGGCGTGGCCGGATCAGCGGGCCTGGCTCAGAAGCTGACCTTGTCTGCGCCTTTGAGGCCGAGCATCTGTCGCGCTTCGGCCGGGGTCGCAATCTCGAACGACAGCTCTTCGAGGATGCGGCGAATCTTGCGCACCTGCTGCGCGTTGCTTTCCGCCTTCACGCCTTTGGACAGGTACACGCTGTCTTCGAGGCCGACGCGCACGTTGCCGCCCATGATCGCGCCCATCGTCACGAACGCCATCTGATGACGGCCCGCGCCGAGAATCGAGAACTGGTAATTTTCGCGGCCGAATAAGCGATCGGCAGTGGAACGCATCACCGTCATGTTCTCGGGGTCCGCGCCGAGTCCGCCGAGAATGCCGAACACCGATTGAATGAAGAACGGCGGCTTGATCAAGCCCTGGTCGACGAAATGCGCGAGGTTGTACAGATGCCCGACGTCATAGCATTCGAACTCGAACCGCGTGCCGGTTTCGCCCAGTTCGAGCAGGATGCTTTTGATGTCCTTGAAGGTATTGCGGAAGATCGTGTCCTCCATCCCTTCGATGTAATCCTTCTCCCAGTCGTAGCGCCACGACGGCATGCGCGCGGCGATCGGATGGATCGAGAAGTTCATCGAGCCCATGTTCAGCGAGCACATCTCGGGCTTCGCGAGGCGCGGATAGGCGAGCCGGTCGGCGAGCGTCATGCGCGTGCTGCCGCCGGTCGTGATGTTGATGACCGCGTCGGTGGCCTCGACGATCGCGGGCACGAATTGCCGGAACACGTCGGGCGACGGCGTCGGTTTGCCGTCGGCGGGATTGCGGGCGTGCAGATGCAGGATCGCGGCGCCGGCTTCGGCCGCTTCGATCGACTGGGCGGCGATCTGCGCCGGCGTGAGAGGAAGGTATTCGGACATCGACGGCGTATGCGTCGCGCCGGTCACTGCGCAGGAAATGATGACTTTTCGGTTCAGCAAGGGTGTCTCCTTATCGGCGGCGATCCATGAATGGACTGTCTGTTGTGATACCGATGTTAGTGGGATACGATCCGCCTCGTAAGGTCATTTTCGGACACGCAGATGTTGTTCCGGGACAATCTGAGGTGAAGCGATGCCGTCGAAGTTGCCGTTGCAGAACGAGCGCATTTACGCGCCGTACAAGATCGCCGCGCTGGTCGAAGTGCTCGGCGAACAGGGTATTGCGCCCGAAGACTGCCTGAAAGGCAGCGGCGTGGATGCCGCGCGGCTCAACGATGCGGCGGCGCTAACCTCGGTGCGGCAATACCTGGCCATCTGCCGTAACGCGATTCTGCTGTCGTGCAGTCCGGCCACGCCGTTCATCACCGGCTCGCGGCTGCATCTGTCCGCGTACGGAATGTACGGCTATGCGCTGATGTCGTGCCTGTCGCTGCGCGACTACTTCCGGCTGGGCGTGAAGTACCATCAGCTCGCGACGCCCACGCTCACGATCGAATGGACTGAATATCCGGACGAAGGCATCTGGACCTTTCCCGACGCGTTCATCTCCAGTCCATCGGTCGAATTGCGCCAGTTCCTGCTGGAGCAGCAGTTCATGCAGCACGTCACGCATCTTCAGGACGTGGCGGGTCGAAGCTGTCCGCCGACCAAAGCCTGCTTTTCGTATCCTGCGCCCGCACATGCGGAGATTTATAGCGAGTATCTCGGCTGTCCGTGCTATTTCGATCAGCCGCAATGCGAGCTTCATTACGACAGCAGCATCCTCGAACAGAAGCCGCAACTCGCGCACCGGCTCACGGCCACGCTATTGCAGGAAACCTGCGACCGGCTGATCGGGCAGGCGAAGACTTCGGTCGGTGTATCAGGAGAGGTGTATCAGATGCTGATGCGCAAGCCGGGCGAATTCCCGGGCATGGAAGAAGCCGCGCAAGCATTGAAGATGACGAGCCGCACGTTGCGGCGGCGACTGGAGAGCGAAGGCACGTCGTTCGTCGCAATTGTCGACGACGTGCGCTGCTCGCTGGCGGTTGAATATCTGAAGACCACGAAGATGAGCACCGACGATATCGCGATGCTGCTCGGCTTCAGCGATCCGGCGAATTTCCGGCGGGCGCTGAAGCGGTGGACGGGGAAAGGACCGGGAGAATTGCGGAGTTGATTGCGCCGCCCATCGCGCGAAGGATGACTCAGGCGGCGACCAGCATCCCGTCTGCTGCACGAACCAAATTGAGCTGACGCTCGGCAAACGCGTCGCCGATCATCAGCAGGCTCGGCTGCGATGCATCGACCCAGCGCTGCGCGTCGCCCGCAGCGAGTTCTTCGAGTGTCAGCGTGAGCATGCGTTCGCGCGCCGTGCTGCAAGCCTCGACGATTGCGACCGGCGTCGAAACCGGCTTGCCTGCATCGATCAATTGCTGCGCAATCTCGACACCACTATCGCGGCCCATGTAAAACACGAGCGAATCCGCGTTCACCTGTTCGCGAATTTCATCGGACCCAGGCGCGCGGCTGAAGGTAGCCAGCGCGACACTGCGCGATACGCCGCGCAACGTCAGCGAACGTTTCAACGACGCCGCGCTCGCCAGTGCAGCGGTGATTCCGGGAACCACTTCGTATTCGATACCGGCCGCTTCGAGCGCGCGCATTTCTTCGTCGGCGCGACCGAACAGCATCGGGTCGCCGCCCTTCAGACGCACCACGACTTCGTGCTCCAGAGCGGCATCGACGATCTGCTTGTTGATGAACTGCTGTGCTGTCGACAACTGCCCGCAGCGCTTGCCCACCGCAATCCGGCGCGCATGTGTAGGCGCGTAATCGAGCATGGCCGGTTCGACCAGCGCGTCGTGCAAAACGACATCGGCGGCAGCAAGAAGCCGCGCGCCGCGCACCGTGATCAGGTCCGCAGCGCCTGGCCCCGCGCCGATCAGATAAACCTTACCCATTTGAATCAACCTGTTGGTTGGGGCGCAACGCGACGCATCAAAGCATCGCCATGCGCCCCTCGCCCGCCGACGCTTACGCCGAAAACGCCCGGATCATCCCGGCCGCGACGGTGTGATGCGTCGCTTCGTCGATCAGCACGAATGCGCCCGTGCCCTGATGCGAGTCGTACACGTCGCACACCAGCGGCTTCTGCAACGTCAGCGCCACGCGGCCGATGTCGTTCATCGCCAGTTCCTTGCGATCGGTTGCTTGCGACAGCGTATGCACGTCGAGCACTTCCTTGATCGCGCCGATGCGCGCGAACACCGTGTTGGTGGTCTGCTTCAACAGATACTTGCGTTGCGTCGACAGCGGCGTGTCGTCGAACCAGCACAGATCGGCTTCGAGCTTCTTCGCCGGTTCCGGTGCGGCTTCGCGCAGCACGAAGGTATCGCCGCGCGACACGTCGACGTCTTCCGCGAGACGGATCGTCACGGTTTGACCGGCGAACGCGCGGTCCACTGCCGCAGTACCGCCCACCACCGGCGCGATGATTTCCGCAACGGTCGCTTCACGGTTAGCCGGCAGCACGACGATCGTATCGCCGAGCTTCACTTCACCCGCTTCGATACGGCCCATGTAGCCGCGGAAATCGTCGGCCTGGCTGCCGTCCTGACGCGCAACCCATTGCACCGGGAAACGCAGCGCCTGGCCCGTCGGGATTTCCACCGGCAGCGCTTCGAGCAGGTCCAGCAGCGGCTCGCCCGCATACCACGGCATGCTTTCGCTGGCGGTCACGATGTTGTCGCCCTTCAGCGCCGACACCGGCACGAAGCGCACATCTTTCAGACCAAGCTGGCGCGCGAGTTCGACATACGCGTCGCGAATCTCGTTGAAGCGTTGCTCGCTGTAGTCGACCAGATCCATCTTGTTGATCGCGACGATTGCATGCTGCAGACCGAGCAGCTTGACGATCGCGCTGTGACGCTTGGTTTGCGGCAGCAATTGCGCAACGCCGTCGACAAACGTCACACGCGTGGCATCGACGAGAATGATCGCGGCGTGCGCGGTCGATGCGCCCGTCACCATGTTGCGGGTGTACTGCTCGTGACCCGGCGTATCGGCGATGATGAACTTGCGCTTGGCCGTCGCGAAATAACGGTACGCGACGTCGATCGTGATGCCTTGCTCGCGTTCGGCTTCGAGGCCGTCGGTCAGCAGCGACAGGTCGATTTCGTCGCCGACGGTACGCTTGTTCTTCGCGCGCGACAGCGCCGAGAGCTGGTCGCTCAACACGGCCTTGCTGTCGTACAGCAGGCGGCCGATCAACGTGCTCTTGCCATCGTCGACGCTACCCGCAGTGATAAAACGCAGCACGCCGAGGTCTTCTGGTTGATGAATACTGCTCATGATTGTCATACCCTCGTACGTGTGCTTAGAAATAACCTTGCTTCTTACGCTGTTCCATCGCGGCTTCGGAGACCTGGTCGTCCATCCGCGTCGCGCCGCGCTCCGTGATCTCGGTCACGGCCGTTTCGGCGATGATCTTCTCGAGATTGTCCGCGTCGCTTTCCACCGGGCACGTGCAGCTGATGTCGCCGACGGTACGGAAACGCACCAGCGCGTTCTCGCTGGTCTCGCCTTCACGCATCGGCGTGAGCGGCGTGACCGGCACGAGCAGGCCGTTACGGCGCACGATTTCGCGTTGATGCGCGTAGTAGATCGACGGCAGTTCGAGCTTTTCGCGAGCGATGTATTGCCACACGTCCAGTTCGGTCCAGTTCGAAATCGGGAACACGCGCAGGTGTTCGCCGTTATGCAGACGCGCGTTGTACAGGCTCCACAATTCCGGGCGTTGTGCCTTCGGATCCCACTGGCCGAACTCGTCGCGGAACGAGAAGATCCGTTCTTTCGCACGGGCCTTTTCTTCGTCGCGGCGCGCGCCGCCGATCAGCGCGGTATAGCCATGCTGTTCGATCGTTTCGAGCAACGTCACAGCTTGCGCAGCATTGCGCGAATCCGTTTCGCGACGCAGACGCACCGTGCCGCGCTTGATCGAATCTTCAACGTGACCCACCACCAGTTCAGCGCCGATCTCTTGCGCTCGACGGTCGCGGAAGTCGATTACTTCGTCGTAGTTGTGGCCGGTGTCGATATGCACGAGCGGGAACGGCAGCACGGTCTTGCGATTTGCGCCGATACCGAACGCCTTCAGCGCGAGGTGCAATACCACGACCGAATCCTTGCCGCCCGAAAACAGCAGCGCGGGCTTGCTGCATTCGGCGACCAGTTCGCGCAGGATGTGAATCGACTCGGCTTCGAGCCAATCGAGGTGATCCATCCGGTTTGCCGTATTGGCAAGCGGAGCGTTGACAGCGGAATCGAGCGTGGTGCTCATATCTGGGTCCTTCGTTGATTCGCCCGGCAAGCGGTTGCTTGCCGGAGCGGAAGTATTCAAATCGGTATCTGTACTGACGTCGACGCTTGCGGCCGCATTTGCTTCTTTACTTGCGGCGTTCCAGGTAAAAGCCAAGGGCTCAATTACTGAAACTTCAAGGCCGAGACGTTTTCGCTGCGTTCAGTGGCAATCGGCGTGATGGTCGTGATGTGCAGCCCGCATTCCTTCGTATCGCGCGACTCCCACCACCAGCGCCCTGCCCGGCTATCTTCACCGGGACGGATAGCGCGCGTACACGGTTCGCAGCCAATGCTCGGGTAGCCGCGTGCGTGCAGCGGATTGACCGGCACGTCGAAAGCCTTAAGGTAATCCCAAACTTCGGCTTCGGTCCAGTCCGTCAGCGGATTGAACTTGGCGATATTGCGCGATGCATCAAGTTCTTCCGCATGCAGTTCGGCACGCGTGACCGACTGCTCGCGACGCTGCCCGGTCACCCATGCGCTCACATCAGACAGCGCGCGGTTCAGCGGCTCGACCTTGCGGATTTCGCAGCAACGCTTGCGCAGATCGACGCTTTCATAAAACGCGTTCAGACCATGCGACGCCACGTATTCGTCGACGGCGGCAGCTTGCGGATGGAACTGTTCGATCTCGTAGCCATAACGCTCTTTCACGCGATCGAGCATGCCCACGGTTTCCGCATGCAGACGCCCCGTGTTCAGCGAGAAGATGCCGATCTTCACGCCGCGCGACAGGATCGCGTGCGTGAGCAGCATGTCTTCCGCTGCGAGGCTGCTGGCGAGCTTCACGTTCGCGTGACGCGCGGCGATCGAGTCGAGCAGCGCATCGAGGCGCTCGACCTTCGCAGCGAGTTCCGGCGTGAGCGATTGAAATTCGCTCATGCTGAAACCTTGCCGAGTTCGCCCGCTTCACGGCGGCGGAACAGCGGCGACGGGTTATCCACCGCGCCTTGATAGTTGAAGCTGAATTCGTCGAACGCTTTCAGCGCGTCGTCGAAGTCTTTGTCTTCACGCAACGCATAGGCGTCGAAACCACAACGGAACATGAACGTGATCTGGTCGCGCAGCACGTCGCCGATCGCGCGCAGTTCGCCCTTGTAGCCGTAGCGTTCGCGCAGCAGGCGGCCGATGCTATAGCCGCGGCCGTCGCGGAACACCGGGAAGTCCACGCCGATCAGCGCGATCTTGTCGAAGTCGGCGACGATATCCGCCGGTTCGCTGTCCGGCGCGAGCCACACGCCGATTTCCGCCGCGCCGCGCGATGCGGCCAGCGCGTCGCGTTCCGCTTGCCACAATGCGAGCGGCACCAGCACCTTGCCTGCGGGCAAGTCGTTCACTGCCGGCAGCGAGCCGTCTTCTGCCGGGCGCACGACCGCCCAGTCATCGTTGACGATCGCGCGATTCTTGATGATAGAAGCCATCTGTTCAGTATCCTTTTCGCGGTTACGCGTGAGCCGGTTGACGCGAGGCGTACACACGTTCCTTGAACGGGGCCATGCCGATGCGGTTGTACGTTTCGATGAAGCGCTCGCCTTCGTGGCGGTTTTCAACGAACGTATCGATCACTTTGCTCATCACGTCCGGCATTTCTTCCGCCGAGAACGACGGGCCGATCACGCGGCCAAGGTGTGCGCCAGTCGCGCCCGAACCCTGTTCGCCGCCGAGCGTCACCTGATACCACTCCGAGCCGTCCTTATCGACGCCCAGAATGCCGATGTTGCCGATGTGGTGGTGACCGCACGCGTTGATGCAACCCGAGATGTTCAGCGACACGTCGCCGAGGTCGTACACGTAGTCGAGATCGTTGAAACGCTCCTGAATTGCAAGCGCGATCGGGATCGACTTCGCGTTGGCCAGCGAGCAGAAATCGCCGCCCGGGCACGCGATGATGTCGGTCAGCAAGCCGATATTCGGCGTCGCGAAACCTTGCGACTTCGCCTTTTCCCACAGCGCAAACAGGTCGCGCTTCTTGACGTTCGCGAGAATCAGGTTCTGTTCGTGCGACACGCGGATTTCACCGAGCGAATACTCGTCGGCCCAATCGGCGACCGCTTCCATTTGCGTGTCGGTTGCGTCGCCCGGGGCGATCGTGGTCGGCTTCAACGACAGCGTGACCGACGAATAGCCCTCGACCTTGTGCGGACGCACGTTACGCTCGACCCAGCGCGCGAACGCACGGTTTTCCAGCAGATGCTTTTCGAACGACGCGTCGGTGTCCGGCAGCTTGTCGTAGACCGGCGGCTGGAAGTACTGCACCACGCGATCCACTTCGGTTTGCGTCAGCGTCGCCGGGCCGTCCTTCAGGTGCTGCCATTCTTCTTCGACCTGCGCCGAGAATTTCTCCGGGCTCAGCGCCTTCACTAGAATCTTGATGCGCGCCTTGTACATGTTGTCGCGGCGGCCGAAGCGGTTGTACACACGCAGCACGGCTTCGCAATACGTCAACAGATGCTGCCAAGGCAGATCGCGGCGGATGATCGCGCCGATGATCGGCGTGCGGCCCATGCCGCCGCCGGCCAGAATGTCGGCAACCAGCTCGCCCTGTTCGTTCTTCTTCAGATACACGCCCATGTCGTGAATCTGCACGGCCGCGCGGTCTTCTTTCGAACCCGACACGGCGATCTTGAACTTACGCGGCAGCCACGCGAATTCCGGGTGGAACGTCGACCATTGACGCAGGATTTCCGCCCACGGACGCGGATCAACGACTTCATCCGGTGCGACGCCCGCGAACTGGTCGGCGGTGATGTTGCGGATGCAATTGCCCGAGGTCTGAATGCCGTGCATCTGCACGGCGGCGAGCTTGCGCAGGATTTCCGGCGTTTCTTCGAGCTTGATCCAGTTGTACTGGATGTTCGAGCGCGTCGAGAAGTGGCCGTAGCCGCGATCGTGTTCGCGCGCGATTTGCGCGAGCACGCGCATCTGGTCGCTGCGCAGATTGCCGTAAGGAATCGCGATGCGGTGCATGTAAGCGTGGCGCTGATAGTACAGGCCGTTCTGCAGACGCAGCGGACGAAACTCCTCTTCGCTCAATTCGCCCGACAAGCGGCGGCGAACCTGATCGGCGTATTGCGCGACCCGTTCATCGACGATGGTCTGGTCGTACTGATCGTATTGGTACATTCGGGGACCCCAATTTTTTGCGTGACACACGGCGGTCGCGTTCCGCCGCGCCTTGAATTCTGTCTTAGTCAGCAACCGCAAACGAGCGTTTAGACCCATCTCTCATTTGCTTATGACAAATACAGATATCCATATTGAAAAAGATGGACAGATCGTAATAAACTCGCCTTATATTTCAAACGACTAAAAAATTCTTTTTATATGCGGAGAGGTTATATATGAACCTGCACCAATTCCGCTTCGTGCGCGAGGCCGTTCGCCAGAATTTCAATCTGACCGAGGCAGCCAAGGCGCTGTTTACAAGCCAGCCGGGCGTCTCGAAGGCGATCATCGAGCTGGAAGACGAGCTGGGCGTCGAAATCTTCACCCGGCACGGCAAACGCGTACGCTCGCTCACCGAGCCGGGACGCATCATATTGCAATCGGTCGAGAAAATCCTGCAGGAGGTCGAGAGCCTCAAGCGGGTCGGCAAGGACTACGCGGCACAGGATCAGGGCAATCTCGTGATCGCCGCGACCCACACGCAGGCCCGCTACTCACTTCCGGCCGCGATCGCCGAATTCAAGAAGCGCTTTCCGAAGGTTCACCTTTCAATTCTGCAAGGCAGCCCGACCCAGGTCGCGGAAATGGTGCTGCACGATCAGGCCGATCTCGCGATCGCCACCGAGGCCATCGCCAACTATAAGGAACTGGTGTCGCTGCCCTGCTTCCAGTGGCACCACATCGCGGTGATGCAGCCCGATCATCCTTTGCTGGACCGCAAACTTTTGTCGCTGGATGATCTGACCCAATATCCGCTGATTACGTACGACAACGCGTTCGCCGGCCGCACCAAGATCAACGAGGCGTTCCGGCTGCGCGGGCTGCATCCCGACATCGTGCTGGAGGCGATCGACGCGGACGTGATCAAGACCTACGTGGAATTGGGTCTGGGCGTCGGCATCATGGCGGATATCGCGTTCAACGCCGAGCGCGACCGCCATCTGCGTGCGATGCCGGTCGGGCATCTGTTCGGCAGCAATGTGACGCGGGTGGCGCTGAAACAGGGCGCGTACCTGCGGAGTTACGTGTACACGCTCGTCGAGTTGCTGTCGCCGAGCATGAACCGCAAGCTGATCGAACAGGCGCTGAAGGGCGAACACGAAACTTACGAGCTTTGACAACGGCTTTAAAAGCAGCACGCTTCCCGCAACGGAGACCCTCTCGATGACGTCGCATAACAACAGACTTCGCGGCCTGGCCGCTCTCGGCGCGCTGTTGCTCGCCACCGCAGCACACGCCGACATCAAGGTCGGCATCGATCTGTCGAGCACCGGCCCGGCGGCCGTGATCGGCATCACCAGCAAGAACGCAATGCTGATGTGGCCGCAGACGATCGCCGGTCAGAAAGCCGATTACATCTTCCTCGACGACGCGTCGGACCCGGGCGCGGCCGTGCGCAACATCCGCAAGCTGATCAACGAGGATCACGTCGATGTGATCGTCGGCCCGAACATCACGCCGGCCGCGATGGCCGCGCTCGATCCGGTGGCCGAAAGCCAGACGCCGATGATTACGCTGATCGGTTCGGCCAGCGTCGTCGAGCCGCAGGAAGGCAAGAAGGTGTGGGCGTACAAGATGGCGCAGACCGACAGCGCGATGGCCGACGTGATGACGCGCTACATGTCGAACCACAACGTGAAGACGGTGGGCTTCATCGGTTTCGCGGACGGTTACGGCGAAAGCTGGCTCAACGAGTTCAGCAAGTTCGCGGCGCTGCGCCATATTCAACTGGTGGCGACCGAGCGCTATAACCGCACCGACGCGAGCGTCACCGGCCAGGTGCTGAAGGTGATGTCAGCAAAGCCCGACGCGATCCTGATCGCCGGTGCAGGCACGCCGACTGTGTTGCCGCAGCGCACGCTGATCGAGCGCGGCTATAAAGGCCCGATTTATCAGACGCACGGTATTGCGACGCCGGAGTTCATCAAGCTCGGCGGCAAGGACGTGGAAGGCACGCTGTTCCCGACGCAGCCGGTGGTCGTCGCGCGCACTTTGCCGGCGGATCATCCGGCGAAAAAGGCGGCGCTTGCGTTCGCCAACGAGTACGAGGCGAAGTACGGCGCGGGCAGCGTGACGCAATTCGCAGGCGATGCAGCGGGCGTTTATCCGCGCTTGCAGGATGCGGTGGCGCGCGCATTGAAAACTGCGCAGCCTGGCACGCCTGCGTTCCGCGTCGCGTTGCGCGATGAACTCGAGCACGCGCATGAACTCGTCGTGCCGAACGGCGTGGTCAGCACCAGCGCAAAGGATCACGTGGGCCTTGATCAGCGAGCCAGCGTGATGGGGATCATCAAAAACGGCAAGTTCGTTTATCTGAGCCAGTAGTCGCGAACGCGGCGCCTCGTCGCTACGCGAGGCGCCGCCGCCATGATCGTGATGTTGCCGTTGTAACGCGCGGCGTCGGCGAAATTGTTAAAGTAGCAATCTTTACCTGAGCCGCACTCCATATCATGCGCACTACCCGAGCCATCCACGCCGTCGAACGCCTGAAGACGCGTAGCGCCAATCCGCAGTTCGCAGCGATCAGCCTGTCAGGCGGTCTTTTTTACCTCGTCGACAAATCGAGCGGCGTCGACAGGAAAGTCTCCGATCCGCTGACACTCGACGACTTCGTCAAGTTCGTCGATGCATTCGGTCCGCAGAAACCGCGTAAGGCGAGCAAGCTCGATATCGCGTTCGAAGAGCAGATCAGGAAGAGCAAAGGCGGTTGAGCCGCCCTCAGACACGCTCACGCTTAAGCCCGAATCTGCACCGCACTCACGCGTTCGCAATCTCCTGCCATTGCCCATCGGCCGCGCTGCTTGCCAGCACGGCGTCGATAAAGCGCAAACCGTCCACACCGTCGTCTACTGTCGTCAGCAACCGGCTTTCCGGCGGTAGGGCGCGGCCCTCGTCCAGCGCTTCGATCTGCAACGCCGCGTCCTTGTACAACTGCGCGAACGCTTCCAGATAGCCCTCGGGATGCCCCGGCGGCACGCGTGTCGCGTGCGCGGCAAGCGCACTGTTCACGCGACCTCGCATCAGCCGTTGCGCCGAACCGCCAAGCGGCGTGAACCACAATTCGTTCGGATTCTCCTGATCGAAAGCGATACCCGCCTTCGTTCCATATACCCGCAGACGCAGCGCATTCTCCGCGCCGCTCGCCACCTGGCTCGCCCACAACATGCCGCGCGCGCCGTTCGCATAGCGCAGCATCGCCTGCACGTGATCGTCGATGCGCCGTCCGGGCACGAACGTGTGCAACTCCGCGGCGAGCGTCTGCGGCTTCATCCCGGTGACGAAAGCGGCCAGGTGATACGCGTGCGTGCCGATATCGCCTAGACAGCCCGCCGGGCCCGCTAATGCCGGGTCGGTTCGCCAGCCCGCCTGTTTGTTCGTGCCGCTCGCTTCGACCGGTTCGGCGAGCCAGTCCTGCGCGTATTCGACCTGCACCACGCGTATCTCGCCCAGTTCGCCGCGCTCGATCAACTCGCGCGCGTGACGCACCATCGGATAGCCGGAATACGTATGCGTCAGCGCAAAAAGTCTGTTCTTCTCGCGAGCGAGCCTCGCAAGCGCCTCGCCTTCGGCCAGCGAAATGGCGAGCGGCTTGTCGCACACAACATGAATACCCGCTTCGAGAAACGCGGTCGCCACGGGCGCGTGCAAATGATTCGGCGTGACGATCGCAACCGCGTCGATACCGTCGTCGCGCGCGGCTTCGGCGCGCGCCATCTCGCGCCAGTCCGTGTAGCTTCGCGCGATTCCGGCTTCGTCGGCACTCGCCTGCGCGCGCTGCGGATCGGACGACAACGCGCCCGCCACCAGTTCGAAACGATCGTCGAGCCGCGCCGCGATCCGATGCACCGCGCCGATAAACGCGCCCTGCCCGCCGCCGACCATCCCCAGCCTGAGCTTTCTGTCTGGCATTGCTTTCATGCTCCTGCTAATGCTTGTGCTAATGGCGCCTGTTTAACCGCTGCAAGCGGAGATCAAATGCCGAGCACGCGTTTCAACTGAGCGCCATCGACGCCGCTGCCCGCGAAATCGTCAAATGCATGCTCGGCCACGCGGATGATGTGCCGCCGGATAAATTCGGCGCCTTCGCGCGCGCCGTCGTGCGGATGCTTCAGCGCGCATTCCCATTCGAGCACGGCCCAGCCCGGAAAATCGAATTGCGCCATCTTCGAGAAGATCGCGCCGAAATCGATCTGTCCATCGCCGAGCGAGCGGAAGCGGCCCGCGCGTTCGACCCATCCGCTGTAGCCGCCATACACACCCTGCTTGCCGCTCGGCCGGAACTCGGCATCTTTCACATGAAACGCCTTGATGCGCTCGTGATAAATGTCGATGAACGCGAGATAGTCGAGTTGCTGCAGGACGAAATGGCTCGGGTCGTACAGGATATTGGCGCGCGGATGCTGCTTCACCGCGTCGAGAAAACGCTCGAATGTCACGCCGTCGTGCAGGTCTTCGCCCGGGTGCAATTCGTAGCACACGTCTACGCCGGCTTCGTCGAACGCATCGAGAATCGGGGTCCAGCGGCGCGCGAGTTCGTCGAATGCGGCTTCCACGAGACCGGCCGGACGTTGCGGCCACGGATAAAGATAAGGCCACGCCAACGCACCCGAAAACGTCACGTGCGCATTCAGGCCCAAACGCTGCGACGCTTTCGCCGCGAGCTTCAGCTGATCGATGGCCCATTGCGTGCGCGCAGCGGAATCGCCGCGCACATGCGGCGCGGCAAAGCCGTCGAACAACGTGTCATACGCGGGATGCACCGCGACCAGTTGACCTTGCAGATGCGTCGACAACTCGGTGATCTCGACACCCGCGCGGTCGGCGGTCTCGCGCAATTCGTCGCAATACGTCTGACTCGCGGCGGCCTCGCCGAGATCGATCAGGCGCGGGTCGCACGGCACCTGAATGCCCTTGAAGCCGAGACCCGCTGCCCAGCCCGCGAGATGCGCGAGGTTGTCGAACGGCACTTCGTCGCCCATGAACTGAGCGAGAAAAATCGCCGGTCCCTTGATGGTTTTCATCGTGCGGTTCCTCGAACGATGGCGCGCCCGCAGCGCCTTTGCGACCGAAACGCCGCGAGCGCACCCGGATACTCATGGCCGGAACATCAGAACGGCGAGTCCGGGAAATAGAACTGCTGCGCGTTTTCCTTCGTGATCAGCACCGACGGAATGATCGTCGTGGCGGGCAGCTTCTCGCCCTTCAGACGCGCTTCGGCGGTCAGCTTGATTGCGTCGTAGATGAATTTCGGCGAGTACGACACGTCGGCCTTGATCATCGGCGCGCCGTCCATCACGTTCTTCACCATGCCCTTCGAGCCCGCGCCACCGAACACGATCTTGATGTCGCTGCGTTTGGCCTGATCGATCGCCTTGATCACGCCGACCGCCATGTCGTCGTCGGCCGCCCAGACGGCGTCGATGTGCTTGAAGCGCGTCAGGTAATCCTGCATCGTCTTGAACGCGTCGTCGCGATTCCAGTTCGCGTACTTCGCGTCGAGAATCTTCATCTCCGGATAGTTCTTGATCACGTTGGTGAACGCGGTCCAGCGCTCGTTATCGAGCGTCGTCGGAATGCCGCGCAGCGCGACGATGTTGCCCTTTCCGCCCAACTCCTTCGCGAGAAACTCGGCGGGAATCTTGCCGAACGCGGTGTTGTCGCCCGCGACGTAGGCATCCTGCGCGCTGGTGTCGGTCAGGCCGCGATCGACCACCGTCACGTACACGCCCTTCTTCTTCACCTGCGCGACCGGCTGCGTGAGCGACGCCGATTCGAACGGGAAAATCACCAGCGCGTTGATCTTGTTGACCGTCACCAGATCCTGCAACTGGTTCGCCTGTTCGGGCGCGCCGGCGGCCGTTTTCACGATCACCTTCAGATCGGGATGCTCTTTCTCGAGATCGGCTTTCGCCTTGTTCGCCCACCACACGATGCCGCCCGTGAAGCCGTGATCGGCAGTCGGAATCGCGACGCCCAGCGTGACCTTGTCATCGGCACGCGCGACGCCTGCCGTACCCAGTATCCCCAACGCCAGCATGCCGGCGCCGACCGCTCGAATGACGTGCTTCATGGTTGTGTCTCCAATAGTGAGGCTTTCGTGCGCCCCGATTTTTCGGACCTGCCTTTGCTGCTGTTGCGGCTGTTGCTGCTGTTGCTATTACTGCCGCCGTTGTTGCAACTTGAAGCTATCGCCGTCCGCGCTGCACGAACGCGACGAAAATAATCACCACGCCCTGCACCGCCGCGTTCAGATACACGCTGATGATGCTGGTCAGATTCAGAATATTGGCGATCACCGACAGCAGGATCGCGCCGATCACAGTGCCGATCACGCGCCCTTCGCCGCCTTTGAGCGCGGTGCCGCCGACCACCACCGACGCGATCGCTTCGAGTTCCCACAGAAGGCCAGTGGTCGGCGTGGCCGAACCGAGGCGCGGCACGTACAACACCGTGGCGACGCCCACGCAGATTCCGAGCAGCACGTACGTGACGATCTTCACGGTATCGACGCGAATCGCCGCATAGCGCGCGACCTGTTCGTTCGAACCGATCGCCTGCACGTGCCGTCCGAATGCCGTGCGATTGAGGATCAACGCGCCGCCTGCCGCGACCACGAGAAACACCCAGATCGGTACCGGTACACCGAACAGGCTCGCGTAATACACCGGTCCATAAAGATCGGATAACGAATTATCGAGCGTCAGCGCGCCGCCGTCGGCGAGCCACGTCAACACCGCGCGAAAGATGCCCAGCGTCCCCAGCGTGACGATGAACGGCTCGATGCGTCCTTTCGTAATCAGCAGGCCGTGCGCGCAGCCGAACAATCCGCCGAGCAGAAGCGCGGCGGCGATCCCGATCGCCAGAATCGCAAGCGGCGCGAGCGCATGTCCGGCGGCGCCCGCAGCCAGCCCGTTCATCAGCCAGATCATGCTGCCCGCGATCAGCGCGGCCATCGATCCGACCGACAGATCGATGCCGCCCGAGATGATCACGAAGGTCATCCCCACTGCGATGATGCCGATGAACGACGTGCGCGTGAGCACGTTCATCATGTTGTCGACGGTGGCGAAATCGCGGTTCAGCAGCGTGCCGATCACGCACAACAAGATCAGCCCGACGAGCGGCCCCAACGCATACAGTCGATGCGCGACGCGCAGCGCGCGGCCGGATTGCACGGCTTCAGTGGGTGCCGGTCGCATGAGCGATCAACTCCTCTTCGGTCAGATGATCGAGCGTCAACGTGGCTTGCAGACGCCCCGCGCGCATCACGGCGACGCGGTGGCACAAGCCGATCAGCTCGATCAGTTCGGATGAAATGACGATCACCGCGCGGCCCTGCGCGGCGAGACGATGGATCAGAAAATAGATGTCGCGTTTCGCGCCGACATCGACGCCGCGCGTCGGCTCGTCGAGCACGATCACGTTCGGATCGGGCTGCAGGAACTTGGCGAGCGCGAGCTTCTGCTGATTGCCGCCCGAGAGCATGCGCGCGCGGCTCGACAGGTCGCCGGTGCGAATGCCGAATTCGCTGACGGCTTTGGTCAGCGCTTCGCGTCCCGCTTTCATATCGAGCAAGGGATGCGCGTAGCGTTCGAGCGTCATCAGCGTGACGTTGTCCTGCAGGCTCAGGTTCACGTGCAGGCCCTTGCCTTTGCGGTCCTCGCTGAGATACGTGAGACCGTGGCGCATCGCATCGCGCGGGTTGTTCAGATCGGCGGGACGGCCTGCTATTTCGATGTGCCCATGCGTGCGTTTGCGCAAGCCGATGATCGCTTCGAACGCTTCCGTGCGGCCCGCGCCGACCAGGCCCGCGAAGCCGAGCACTTCGCCCGCACGCACGTCGAAGCTGAGATCGTCGACCCAATCCGGCACCGCGAGTCCGGTCACTTTTAGCGCGAGCGGCGCATCGGCGGGGACAGTGAGCTTGTCGGGGAACATGTCGGACAGCTCGCGGCCGACCATCAGGTTCGCCATCTGCTGGCGCGCCAACCCCGCCGTTTCGTTGCGCGCGACGAAACGGCCGTCGCGCATCACGATCACTTCGTCGGTGATGCGCTCCACTTCGTCGAGCTTGTGCGAGATGTAGACGATGGTCACACCATCGGCTTTCAGCTTCGCCATCAACGTGAACAGCCGCTCGGTTTCGGACGGCGTGAGCGTGGCAGTCGGTTCGTCCATGATCAGGAGACGCGCGCGGCGCGACAGCGCTTTCGCGATTTCCACCATCTGCTTTTCCGCGACGATCAGTTCGCGCACCTTCGTGTCGGGCGCTTTCTCGAGGCCCACCTGCGCGAGATAACGCGCGGCCTCGGCGCGCATCGCGGTGTCGTCGACGAACCAGCCGCGCCGCTTTTCGTGGCCGAGATACATGTTCTGCGCAATCGTCAGATGCTCGGCGAGATTGAATTCCTGGTGGATCAGCACGATGCCTTGCGCCTCGGCATCGCGCGAACCGATGAACTGCTGCGGGTGGCCGTCGACCAGCAGCGTGCCCGACGTCGCGGTCTCGTAACCGGCGAGAATCTTCATCAACGTCGATTTGCCCGCGCCGTTTTCGCCGAGCAAACCGTAGATGCGCCCCGGCGCCAGTTCGAAACTCACGCCGTGCAGCACGCGCACCGGGCCGAAGTCTTTGCGGATGTCGTCGAAACGGATCGCGAGGCTCATGTTCATGCGCTCCCGCGAATCACGAGCCGGTGCGGCAGCAGCACGCCCGGCACGTTCGCCAATGGATTCGCGAGCCGCTGCAACAGCAGACGCGCGGCCGTCTCGCCGAGTTCGCGCATCGGTTGCGCGATGGTTGTGAGCGGCGGATCGATTTGCGCGGCGAGCGAGATGTCGTCGAAGCCGACCACGGCGACGTCGTCCGGCACCCGCTTGCCGACGCTGCGCAAACCGTGGATCACGCCGATTGCCAGCGTGTCGGACACCGCGAAGATCGCGCTCGGCGCGTGCGTCTGCTGCGTCAACGTCACCGCCGCCGACGCGCCCGCTTCGTAGTCGAGACTGTTCAGGTTCATACGCCACGCAGGGTCGGGGGCAATGCCCGCATCGGTCAATGCGTCCAGATAGCCCTGCTGACGCTGGCGCGCGTACAGGTAATCGACGTCGGAATTGATCAGGCCGACGCGCCGGTGGCCGCGTGCGAGCAGATGCCGCACGGCGTCGCCTGCGGCGCGGTAATTGTCGATGCCGACATACGGCACCCGTACCGACGGATCGAACTCGCAGCACGCGACCCACGGCAACGCATGCGAGGCCTCGCCGAGGGCCTGCTGGATCGTCGCCGGATCGAGACAGATCGCGCCGTCGGCACGGCGGCGGCGCAGCAGGTCGAAGTAGCTGCGTTCGCGGCCCGGGTCCGCGCCGGTGTCGCATAGCAGCATGAAGTAGCCGTGCTGACGCGCGACGCTGTCGATGCCGCGCACAATCTCCGCGTAAAACGGATTGCCGACGTCCGGGACCATGGTCAGGAGCAGGCGGCTTTCCGCGGTGCGCAGGTTGCGCGCGAGTTCGTTGACGCGATAGCCGCTGGCATCGACGGCGGCGAGTACCTTGTCGCGCGTGGCGGGCCGCACGTTTTCGTGGCCGTTGAGCACGCGAGAAACCGTCGCCACCGAGACCCCCGCCTGCTCCGCGACACCCGCAATCGACAGGCTCCCGGGCCCGCTCAAAGAGCGGATTTCAGGCTGGACGGGCACCCCGGAAGCCTCCGCGGGAACCGCTTTGGACGACGTTCTGGACAAGTGGACTCGCCTCGCAAATGTAATCGATTACATTCTTGGGCGATGAAAGCGGGAATCGCAAGGACTGTTCGCTAGGGATTAATACGGGGGACGACGCACGGCAGGACAACCGCGGCGGCGTTGGGCGGATGGCACAAACCGGTGGCAAAAACGCGACGCAAGCGCCCGCTTTGCGCACAGGCCAGGCGCGGCCAAACGCAGCGAGAAAGCGGAAGAAGAACGAAGAAGCGTCGAAATTGGGCACGGCGCACAGAGCAGACACTCGCGTCCGGTTGCCCGCCAGCGAGCGGATCGACACCGCCATTTGGTACAATCCCGCAGTTACCCTGGCGAGGCTTGTATCCAGCATCGTCTCGTAGCCTGGTCTGCCAGGCAGACTGCCCGGAACGGCCGCTCGCCAGCGGCAAAAAATCATTGGCCAAACCGCCCACCCGCAAACCAAACCGCCGAATCCATCATGAACATCGAGCAAGCGCGTTTCAACATGATCGAACAGCAGATCCGCCCCTGGGAAGTGCTCGACCAGGACGTGCTGAATCTGCTCTCGATCGTCAAGCGTGAGAATTTCGTCCCCGCCGTCTACCGCGATCTGGCCTTCGTCGACTTCGAAGTGCCGCTGCCGGCCGGTCAGCATATGCTGGCGCCGCGCGTCGAAGCCCGCGTGCTCCAGGAACTGGCGGTGAAGAAACACGAAAGCGTGCTCGAAATCGGCGCAGGCTCGGGCTACATGGCGGCGTTGCTCGCACACCGCTCGCAACACGTGCTGACGGTCGACATCGAACCGGAACTGGCAGAACTGGCGCGCAACAACCTGATCGCCAACGGCGTGCTGAACGCCGAAGTCGCCACCGGCGACGCATCGCGCGGCTGGGCCGGCGCGGCACCGTACGACGTGATCTGCGTGTCAGGCGGGCTGCCGGTGCTGCCGCAGGAAATCCTCGAGCATCTGAAGATTGGCGGCCGCCTCGCGGCATTCGTCGGCACCGCGCCGGTCATGAAGGCGCAAATCATCACGCGCATCGACGACAAGCAGTTCCGCATCGCCGACGTGTTTGAAACCTATGTCGAGCCGTTGACCAACGCCGTGCAGCCGCCGCGTTTCAAGTTCTGAGTTTTAGATCCTGGCGGCCGCGCTGCGGCCGTCATCTGACTGGATGTCCCACTGATGCAAAATCTGACCGCTCCGGCACTCGCCGAATGGCTCGCCGACACCTCGCGTCCCGCCCCCGTCCTCCTCGATGTGCGCGAACCCTGGGAAATCCAGACGGCGTCGATCGCCGGCGCCGTGTCGATTCCGATGCGTGAAATTCCCGCCCGCAGCGAAGAACTCGACGACGACGCGCAGATCGTTTGCGTATGCCACCACGGTGCGCGCAGCGCACAGGTCGCGATGTTTCTGGAGTCGCGCGGCCACACCAACGTGTTCAATCTGCAAGGCGGGATCGATGCGTGGTCGCGTCAGGTCGATCCGGCGGTTCCGACTTATTGATTTAGCGTGAACTCGCGGCAGCGGGTATCGGCTCTGACGGCCACCCGCTCCGCTGATGTTTGACTGCCGCCTTGGTGAGCAGCATGACGCTAGCCGGCTCGTCGCTGAAGTCGGCAATACGAAGTCTTTTATCTAGCGCGTCCGTGCAATGCGGGCCGCCAAAGCACTCACCACAGCGTGAGTGCTTTCATATTTTTCTCCTGCGCTCGCTCATACGCTCGTTGCCAGGCTAACCCCGCCCACGTTCCACCTCGTCGCACCCTCTGCCCTAAGCCGCAGCCTGCTTTTCATTACGCCGCTTCGTGCGTGAACGTCAGAAATTTCTCACGGTTTCCTAAGCGTCGGACAGGCAACATGCTCCGATATTTTTTGGAGCCATGTGATGAGATTTTCGAAGATCGCGATATTGGCCACAGCGCTAGCCGTGTCCCCGCTGATTTCATACGCGAGTCTGGGCGGCGCCCCAAACACCGGCGCGCCCACCCCGGTCGTGCGGCTCGCCACGCCGCAGTCCGCCTCGACAACGACGCAGGCGACGCAATCGGCAGCGCCCTATTCGATGCACCAATCGGTCGATGCCAACGGCGTCACGATCCGCGAATACGTGCTGCCCAGCAACGTGGTGTTCGCGGTCACGTGGGACGGACCGATCCGTCCGAACATGACGGCCCTGCTCGGCAACTACTTCCCCAACTATGTGAACGTCGCGCAAAGCCGTGCGCGCGGCACCGGCCCGCTCGTCGACGGCGACGACGCCTTTCGCATCGAATCGACCGGGCGGCTCGGCCGCTTTTCCGGCATGGCATGGCTGCTCCATGAATTCCCCGCGGGCGTCCGGCCAGGCGATCTGAAATAGCACCGGCACACGTGCGCGAGCCAATGCCTGCACACGCCCGGTCAAGGAAAACAACAATGAATACATCGAAGAAAACCGGCTGGCTCGTTGCGGTGCTCGCGACAATCACGCTCGCTGCATGCGGCGGCGGCAGCGCGAGCAGCACCGATATCGGCTGGGACGCCAGCCCCGACTGGAGCATCAGCCCGAACAACCCGAGCACGCCCACGGTCACCGTCCCGGCCACGGGCGACAACGTGGTGCCGGTGCAGGTCAACAGTTCAATGGGCAACATCAATACGCTGTTCGTGTCGATCAAGGTCTGCATACCCGGCAAGCGCAATCCGACCCAATGCGTGACCGTCGACAACATGCTGGTCGACACCGGCTCGACAGGTGTGCGCATCGGCGCGTGGGCGATACCGTCGCTCGCGCCGCTGCTGCTCACGCAAGCCGGCGCGACCGACGACAAACTCGGCACGTCGCCAATCGCCCAATGCATGCCGTTCGCGTCGGGCTACACGTGGGGCGCGATCAAGCGGGCCGACATCCTGATCGGCAAGAAGACCGCGGATAATCTGCCGATTCAGGTGATTGCGGATGGCGCGTATGCGACGCCGGCCGACTGCGTGTCGTACGGCGGCGCCGATCTGGGCAGCGTCGCCGCGATGGGCGCCAACGGCATTGTCGGCATCGATAATTTCACGGGCGACTCGCTGGATGCGCTGACCACGGCGGTGCCGGGCCTTTACTACTATTGCCTGTCTCGCAACAACTGCATCAGCACTCGCATGGAAGAGAGCAAGGAGGTGACGAACCCCGTCTTCATGTTCACCAGCGACAACAACGGCACGGTCATTCGCCTGCCCGCGTTGCCGGCCGGCGGACGGGCGAGCGTGGACGGTCAACTGGTGTTCGGCGTCTCCACCCAGCAGAACAACATGCTGCCGGCCAACGCCACGGTACTGGCCGTCGATAAGTACGGCACCTTCACGACGCAATATCAGGGGCGTGTGATGAACCGCAGTGCAATCGACAGCGGCACCAATGGCTATGGTTTCCAGGACGAGACGATTCCGACCGCCGGCGCTTTTCCATATAGCTGGTACATACCGTCGAGCAAGCTGAATCTGTATGCAACGATGGAGGCCACGGACGGCACAGGCACGCCGCTGGCGGTGCCGTTTTCCATCGAAAACGCGAGGGTTCTGGCCGCCACCGGCTACGCCGCTTTCGATACGATCGGCGCGTATTTCGCCAGCTCGAACAACAACATGTTCCTGTGGGGCCTGCCGTTCTTCTATGGCCGCGATGTCTACACCGTGATCAGCTACGCGAAGATTGGCCAACGGACGGGACCATTTGTGGCGTTCTGATGTTTTACGCAGATGGCACGGGCGGGCGCTGTTTGCTAGCGACGCCTGTCCGGTGTCCATCGTGTTGCGCGTGCCTGGTTGCGCGCATCGTTTTATCCCTCTTCACGGCCTTTTACGGCCTTTCCCACACGCCGTTCAGAAACTTCCCGCAATCCCAATAAGGGTCTGCGGGCACCATGCTCCGACCTGTTTTCTGGAGCAATAAAAATGAGATTGGTGAAGATCGCGCTGGCATTAACGGCGCTGTGCCCGCTCGCCTCACACGCGATGCTGGGCAGCGCGCCAGGCGCGAATACACATGCGGCCGCCGTGGCGCGGTCGCTACTCCAGCCTGCCGCGGCAACGGCGGCTGCGTCCTACACGGTGCGCGAGGCAACCGGCAGCGACGGCGTGACGATCCGCGAATACGTGCTTCCCAGCAACGTCGTGTTTGCGGTCAGCTGGCAAGGCCCGGTGCGCCCGGACATGACCGCGCTGCTCGGCAGCTACTTTCCCAACTTCGCGAATTCAAACGACGGACGCCCGCGCGGCACCGGTCCGCTAGTCCGGCATGACGGCGATTTCCATATCGAGTCGGCAGGTCATGCCGGGTACTTCTTCGGCAAGGCGTATTTGCCGCGCCTCGTTCCCGCCAACGTTCAAGTCAAGGATCTGCAATGAAGCGGCGCGTGGACTCACTCAGCACAAACACCATGAAGACTCTGAACAGGAGCCTTTACTGCGCGCTCCTGACGGCAGGCGTGGCACTGTCGGCGTGTGGCGGCGGTGGCGGCGATGACGGCAACGGGAATGCGGTGAATAACGATGATGGGCAAGTGGGGGAAGTGAATACGCCTGCGCCGACACCGACACCGACACCGACACCGACACCAACGCCAACGCCAACGCCGACTCCAACGCCGACTCCGACTCCGACTCCGACTCCGACTCCGACTCCGACGCCAACTCCGACACCGACACCGACGCCAACTCCAACGCCGACACCCACACCAACTCCCCCCCCCACAACCAACACCACCCCCATCACCGTCGAACGCTGGACCGGCAACTTTCCGAACATACCGTACGTCACCGTCACGATATGCATCCCCGGAGGACAAGGCGGCACGCAATGCGCGACGGTCGATCACATGCAGCTCGACACGGGCTCCGTCGGCGTGCGCGTGAACAGCAGCGCACTGGGCGCGGCTTTGGCCAGCAGCCTGCCGGCGCAAACCGGCGCCACCGACGACCCCACGGACAGCGCGCCGATCGCCCAATGCGCGACGTTCGGCTCCGGCTATACATGGGGATCCATCCGACGTGCGGACGTGACGATCGGCGGCAAGACCTCGGGCAACATGCCGATCCAGGTCATCGCCGACGGCAAGTACCCGACACCGTCGGATTGCCTGCAACGCGGCGGTTCGGATCTCAACACCGTGGCCGCTCTCGGTGCGAACGGCGTGCTGGGCATCGGCCCGTTGGCGCGCGACACCCCCGCAGCGGCACTGACACCGCTGCCGGCCGCGTACTACTACTGCACGTCCTCGACGTCGTGCACGGGAACGCGCGTTCCGCTCGACACGCAGGTGATGAATCCGGTCGCCAACTTCACGTCGGACAACAACGGCACGATCATCCGTCTGCCCGCGTTACCGGCTGGAGGCCAGGCAAGCGCCACGGGCGAACTGATCTTCGGCGTCGGCACGCGGCAGAACAACGCGCTGCCGTCGAGCGCCACCGTGCTGCAACTGAATGCAAACGGCAACTTCACCACGAACTACAACGGCAGCTCGCTGCAAGGCTGGCTCGACAGCGGGACCAACGTCTACTACTTCCCCGACTCGACGATTCCTCAAAGCAACGGCCTGTATATTCCGGCCACGACACTCAACCTGTCGGCGATTCTGAGTGCATCGAGCGGGACCGGCTCGTCGGCGACGGTGCCGTTCAGGGTCAGCCATGGCTTCAACTTGCAGGCGAACGGTTACGCCGCCTACGACAGCCTCGCCGCGCCGTATTACGGCGGCTTCCTCTGGGGCCTGCCGTTCTTCTTCGGCCGCGACGTGTACACGGTGTTGAGCGGCGCCAGGGCGGGTACGCAGACCGGGCCGTTCGTGGCATTCAAATAGTCTGAAAAGACGCACCGACACCATGTCAAAACAAAAGGCCGGCGCTGCAAAGCAGCCGGCCTTTTTTTCCGCGCGATCAAACCGGTCGCTCAAATCCGCATCGTCAAATAACTGTCGTCTGCAACGAGCGGTGTGAGTCACGTTTTCGAACACCGCCGCCATCCGCGATGGACTGACGCGAACGCGCTCGCTCATCTCATCTCTCCTCGCGTGAGCGGTCTTTCAGCGGAAGCAAAGCACCACCCATGCACAAAGTGAACGCGGCCATGCACCGGCGCAGCCCGCTGGCGGATAGCCGCGCTTCGTCGCGGCGCGAAACGCACCTCAACGAGGCGCGGCTGTCGGTCATGCACCAGCCTTGCGCCACATTACGCATAACTTGCCGACGCGGCACCCGCGCCGCAGCACGCAGAACGCGCAGATCGGGTCGAAATTACTGCATGGCATGTCATTTGCAGTACACAAGCGGCAAGTCATGCAGGATAAGCCCTGCTGGCTGAAATCGACGCCCATAAACAGTCACCATCAAATGGCAAGGGGAAGCACATGAAACGTCGCAGTCTGTTGAAGTTCGGTTCGATGTCGGGCGCGCTGGCGCTGGCGGGTCAAGTGCCGTTTGCGAACGCGCAGGACAGCGGTCCGATCAAGGTCGGGATTCTGCATTCGCTGTCGGGCACGATGGCTATTTCCGAAACGTCGCTGAAAGACACCGCGTTGATGACCATCGCGGAGATCAACAAGAGCGGTGGCGTGATGGGCCGTCAGATTCAGCCGGTGGTAGTGGACCCGGCGTCGAACTGGCCGCTGTTCGCCGAAAAGGCGCGTCAACTGATCACGCAGGAAAAGTGCGCCGTGGTGTTCGGCTGCTGGACCTCGGTGTCGCGCAAGTCGGTGCTGCCGGTGTTCGAGGAACTGAACGGCCTGCTGTTCTATCCGGTGCAGTACGAAGGCGAAGAAATGTCGCGCAACGTGTTCTACACGGGCGCAGCGCCGAATCAACAGGCGATTCCCGCAACCGAATATCTGATGAGCGCGGAAGGCGGCGGCGCCAAGCGCTACTTCCTGCTGGGCACCGACTATGTGTACCCGCGCACGACCAACAAGATCCTGCGCGCGTTCCTCAAGTCGAAAGGCGTGCAGGAGGCCGACATCCAGGAGGTCTACACGCCGTTCGGCCATAGCGACTATCAGACCATCGTCGCCAACATCAAGACCTTCTCGCAAGGCGGCAAGACCGCGGTGATCTCGACGGTGAACGGCGACTCGAACGTGCCGTTCTACAAGGAACTGGGCAACCAGGGGCTGAAGGCGTCCGACGTGCCGGTCGTCGCGTTCTCGGTCGGCGAAGAAGAACTGCGCGGTATCGATACGAAGCCGCTGGTCGGCAACCTCGCCGCATGGAACTACTTCATGTCGGTGCGCAATCCCGAGAACACCAAGTTCAAGGCGATGTTCGCGAAGTGGGTGAAGGACAACAACCTGCCGGGCGGCGACAAGCGCGTGACCAACGACCCGATGGAAGCGACCTTCGTCGGCATCCACATGTGGAAGCAGGCCGTTGAAAAAGCGAAGAGCGCGGATGTGGACAAGGTGCGCGTCGCGATGATCGGCCAGACCTTCGCGGCACCGTCGGGCTTCACGCTGACGATGGACGGCAATCACCATCTGCACAAGCCGGTGATGATCGGCGAAGTGCGTGCCGACGGTCAGTTCAACGTCGTGTGGCGGACCAAGACTGCCGTGCGCGCGCAGCCGTGGAGCCCGTTCATCGCCGGCAATTCGAGCAAGCCGGACGTGGTCAGCTCGATCCCGTCGTTCCTGAAGCGCACGCGTTCGCGCATCGTCTGACCGCACGACGCGCGGCGGCGGCTCGCTGCATAGGCAGGGCTCTTTGCCGCTTGCCTCGCCGTGCAGCGAGCCGCTACGAAATAACGACGATGCGAACGACGAACGCAAAGCGCGCGCCGTCGGCAATACCGTGAATGGGGTTTGGCGCAGTCAGGCGCAATCAGCAACCCACGGCGCGGCGGCGGCTTGAGCATGTTGCGAGTTCGATGTGAGGCTCGCTGCAAGTCTCGAGCCGCGCCGCCAAAGCCGGTTCATCTTCAAAGGCCACCATGGCGTTTTCAATCCTCACCTCCGCACGACGAACCGTTCGCCGGTTCGCGCGCCGCAGTGTCGGCAGCGCGGCGATCGTGCTGCTCGCCGGCTCGCCGCTCGCCGCCTTTGCGCTGACGCCCGCCGATGTCGCGCCGCTCGCCAGCGACGACTTCGACGCGAAATCCGCGGCAATCGACAAGCTGATCGCCAATCACGACAAGGAATCGCTGGCGGTGCTGAAGGCGTTGTCCGAAGACAGCGCGCTCGCAACGGATTCCGGCGCCGTGCTGCTGCAGGACGGCGACACCGCGAAAGACGCCGTCACCGGCAAGACCGTCGCCGCGGGCGACGCGCAGCCGGTCACGCTGAACAACCTGCTGCGCTCGAAAGTCTCGGGCGCCTTGTCGGGTTTGCAACTCGACTCGCCGGACGCCGCGACACGCGCCGCCGCGATCGCGTCGCTGCTGCAAAACCCCGATCCGTCGATCAAGCCACTGGTCGACGCGGCCCGTGCAAAGGAAACCGATCCGGCGCTGAAGAAGCGTCTGGACACGCTGTGGGCGATGACCGCGTTGCACGACGCCGATCCGGCGAAGCGTCTCGAAGCCGTGCAACTGGTGTCCGCGCGGCACGATCTGGACATGAACGAACTGTTGCGGCCGCTGGTCGCGAAGAAACCGGACGGCACCTTCAACGAAGCGGACGACCGGGTGCGCGCCGCCGCGCAAAGCGGTATCGACGAACTCGACGCGATCCAGCGACGCAGCCAGATTGCCGGCACGCTGTTCGCGGGCCTGTCGCTCGGCAGCGTGCTGCTGCTCGCGGCGCTCGGCCTCGCGATCACGTACGGGCTGATCGGCGTGATCAACATGGCGCACGGCGAATTCCTGATGATCGGCGCGTACGCCACCTATGTCGTGCAGAACCTGTTTCAGCGCTTCGCGCCCGGCGCGTTCGACTGGTATCCGCTGCTCGCGGTGCCGGCTTCGTTCGCGGCGGCGGGGCTGGTCGGCATCGTGCTCGAACGGCTGGTGTTGAAGCATCTGTACGGGCGTCCGCTCGAAACGCTGCTGACCACCTTCGGCGTCAGCCTGATCCTGATTCAAGCGACGCGGATGCTGTTCGGCGCGCAGAACGTGCAGGTGATCAACCCGTCGTGGATGAGCGGCGGCGTCACCGTCTTGCCCAACCTGATCCTGCCGTACAACCGCCTCGCGATTCTCGCGTTTTCGCTGATCGTGGTCGGCATCGCATGGGCCGTGCTGACGAAGACGCGGCTCGGCCTGTTCGTGCGCGCCGTCACGCAGAACCGCCGGATGGCGGCCTGCGTCGGCGTGAAAACCGCGCGGGTCGATTCGTATGCGTTCGCGTTCGGTGCGGGCATCGCCGGGTTGGGCGGCTGCGCACTGTCGCAGATCGGTAACGTCGGACCGGACCTCGGCCAGAGCTACATCATCGATTCGTTCATGGCCGTGGTGCTCGGCGGTGTCGGTCAACTGGCCGGGACGGTGATCGGCGGCTTCGGGCTTGGACTTGTCAGCAAGGCTATCGAACCGTTCTGGGGCGCCGTGCTCGCGAAAATCGCGGTGCTGGTGCTGATCGTGCTGTTCATCCAGAAGCGTCCGCAGGGCATGTTCGCCCTCAAGGGCCGTAGCGCGGAGGCATGAGATGACATCTGCAACTTCTTCGGCTCACGTCGGCGCGACGGGCAACGCGGGCACCAACGCACGCGATGCGGGCGCGGGCTTCGCGCTCGGCCTGCCGCCGCGTCCCGCCTTGCTGTCGCGGCGCGCGTGGCTCGCGCTGATCGCGCTGATCATCGTGTTCGGCCTCGGCGTGCCGTTCGCCACCCTGGTCCTGCCGGAAACCAGCGCGTTCCATCTGTCCGCATACGCGACGACGATCACCGGCAAGTTCATGTGCTACGCGATCGCCGCGCTCGCGCTCGATCTGGTGTGGGGCTACTGCGGCATTCTGAGCCTCGGCCACGCGCTGTTCTTCGCGCTCGGCGGCTACGCGATCGGCATGTACCTGATGCGCTCGATCGGTCACGACGGCAAGTACGGCAGCGATCTGCCGGACTTCATGGTGTTCCTCGACTGGCATCAGTTGCCATGGTACTGGCAGGGCACGCAGCACCTCGGCTATGCGCTGCTGCTGGTCGTGCTGGTGCCGGCTGTGGTCGCGTGGGTGTTCGGCTTCTTCACGTTCCGCTCGCGCGTGAAGGGCGTGTATCTGTCGATCATCACGCAAGCCATGACCTTCGCCGCGATGCTGCTGTTCTATCGCAACGAAACGGGCTTCGGCGGCAATAACGGCTTCACCGACTTCAAGCGGATCGGCGGCTTTCCGATCACGCATCCGGGCACGCGCACTGCCCTGCTGCTGATCACGTTCGCGGTGCTGATCCTCGCGTTTCTCGGCGCGCGCGCTATCGTCACATCGAAGCTCGGCCGCGTGACGACCGCCGTGCGCGACGGCGAAACGCGGCTGATGTTCCTCGGCTACAGCCCGCTCGCGTACAAGCTGTTCGTGTGGACCGTGTCGGCCGTGTTGTGCGGCATCGCGGGTGCGTTGTACGTGCCGCAGGTCGGCATCATCAACCCGGGCGAGATGTCGCCGGGCAACTCGATCGAAATGGCGATCTGGGTCGCCGTCGGCGGACGCGGCACGCTGATCGGGCCGATCATCGGCGCATTCGCGGTGAACGGTGCGAAGAGCTTTTTCACAGCGAATTTCCCTGAATACTGGCTGTTCTTCCTCGGTCTGATTTTCGTGCTGGTTCCGCTGCTGCTACCCAACGGCATCATGGGACTGATCGAACTCGTCTCGCGCAAGAAGGACCGCTCATGAACCAGAACCCGATGGTCCCCGATCTCGACTTACCCGAAGCACCTTCCGACTATTCGTTGAGCGGCGTCGCCAGCATGAGTCGCGCGGTGATACCGGGCGAGATCGACGTTTCGCACGGCACGATCCTGTATCTCGAAGACGTGACCGTGAGTTTCGACGGTTTCCGCGCGTTGAACGCGCTGACGCTGAACATCGACGCCGGCGAACTGCGCTGCATCATCGGTCCGAACGGCGCGGGCAAGACGACGATGATGGATGTCATCACCGGCAAGACCTCGCCGGATTCCGGCAAGGTTTATCTCGGGCAGTCGATCGATCTGACGCGGATGAACGAGCCGTCGATCGCGCGTGCCGGGATTGGGCGCAAGTTCCAGAAGCCGACCGTGTTCGAGCAGCATCCCGTGTGGGAAAACCTCGAACTGGCGATGAAAACCGACAAGGGCTGGTGGGCGTCGCTGCGCGCACGGCTGGATCGCGACGCACAGGCGCGTATCGAAGAAACGCTGCTGCTGATCGGGCTGGAAAGCGAAGCGCGGCGGCTTGCAGGCGAGCTGTCGCACGGCCAGAAGCAGCGCCTCGAAATCGGCATGCTGCTGATGCAGCAACCCTCGCTGCTGCTGCTCGACGAACCCGCCGCCGGCATGACCGACGACGAAACCATGCAGCTTGCCGAGTTGCTCAATCACTTGCGCGGCACGTGCTCGATGATGGTGGTCGAGCACGACATGGAGTTCGTGGCGGCTTTGTCCGGCGATAAGGGCAAGGTCACGGTGATGGCCGAAGGACGCGTTCTCGCGCACGGCACACTGGACGAAGTGAAGAAGGACGAGACGGTGATCGAGTCGTATCTGGGTCGCTGATCGCAACATTGCCGCCCGCATAGATCATCGAAAAGCCGCTGAAACAAAGGGTCGAACGCACATGCTAGAAGTTGAAAACCTGAACCAGTACTACGGCGGCAGCCACATCCTCCGCGATGTGAAGCTCACCGTGCCCGACGGCAAGCTCACCGTTCTGCTCGGCCGCAACGGCGTCGGCAAGACCACGCTGCTGCGCTGCCTGATGGGCGTCGTGCAGACGAAGAGCGGTTCGATCGCCTGGCGCGGTGCGCCGATCACGAAGCTGCCGACCTACTCGCGCGTCGAAAAAGGTCTCGCGTACGTGCCGCAAGGCCGCGATATTTTTCCGCGCCTGACCGTCGAGGAAAATCTGCTGGTCGGCGCGGCGAGCAAGAAAGCGCCGAAGAAAATCCCCGATCGCATCTACGAACTGTTTCCGGTGCTGAAGGACATGCGCAGCCGTCGCGGCGGCGATCTGTCCGGTGGTCAGCAGCAACAGCTCGCGATTGGCCGCGCGCTGATGAGCGATCCGCAACTGCTGATTCTCGACGAGCCGACCGAAGGGATTCAGCCGTCGATCATTCAGGACATCGGCCGCACGCTGCGTCAACTGGTCGAGGAAATGGGCATGACGGTGCTGCTGGTCGAGCAGTATTACGACTTCGCCAAAGATATCGCCGACCGCTACTGGGTGATGAGCCGCGGCGAAATCGTCGCGGGCGGCGAAGGCGCCAACATGGACGCGGACGGCGTACGCACGTTGATCGCCGTATAAGGGTTACTCGCAATCACGCCTACGCTGCGTGCTATTCTCGGCGCAACCCGACCCTGGGTTGCGCCACGTCGGCCCGCTTCGCTAACGCAGCGTTTGTCCAGGTCTTAACGCGTCGATCGCACGCCATTCCCACGCACGCATGTCGCTTCACGAAAATCACGTCACGCTCGCCACCGCGCAGCCCGCCGCACATTCGCCCTGGCGCGCGCGCCTCGAACTCGGCTTCGTCAAACAGAATGAGCGGACGACGCTCGTGCATCGGCTGCACGACGGGCCGTTGCGCGTGCAGCGGCCGCTTTATCCCGAAGGCCACGCAATCTGCCATGCGGTGATCGTGCATCCGCCGGGCGGGGTGGCGGGTGGTGATCAACTCGATATTCAGGTGGATGTCGGCGCGAGCGCGCATGCTGTCGTGACGACGCCGGGCGCGACCAAGTGGTACAAGTCCAACGGACGCGCCGCGCATCAGCAGATTGCGGTGCGGGTCGGCGAGCACGCGAAGCTCGACTGGCTGCCGCAGAACAACATCGTTTTCGATCACGCGAATGCGCATCTGGATTTTTCGCTGACGCTGGCTGAAGGCGCTACCGCGTTGGGATGGGACGCGACGCAGCTTGGGCGGCAGGCGGCTGGCGAACGGTGGTCGGAGGGGCGCCTGAATGCCGTGTCGCGGATCGTCGGTACGCGCGGCGAATTGCTGTGGTTCGAGCGCGCGAGCCTCGACGCGAACGATGCGTTGCGCGACGCGGCCCAAGGCCTGGCCGGATTCCCTGCCTACGGGACGCTGTGGGCCGTCGGCCCGGCGTGCGACGACGCGCTCGCCGAATCGCTAACCGCGCAACTACCGTTCGACGACTCGCTACGCGCCGCCGCAAGCTGCGTGACGAACGGCGTGCTGCTGGTGCGCGCAGTTTCGCGTTCGATGGAGGCGCTGCAAAACGGGTTGACGCGGTGCTGGCTTCAACTCCGCCCGGTCGTGCACGGTGTCGAGGCTGTGCCGTTGCGGATCTGGTCGACTTGAACCGATCTCGCGCTACGGCGCGGCAAAAATGAAAACGGCCCGTTCAAAACTGGTCGCATCAAAAACGCTCAATGGGTTTGCGTACGCGCGTTACCCGAATCCGGGCGCGCGAGTCGACTGAAACAAATCGACTGAACGGCCCTGTCGCCCGAGCCGCATGGCCACCGCACCAAATCGGCCCATCCACACGCCTCGATCTGGTGCACTACTCTCGTAGAACCCCGCCAGACCGCCCTCGCACCGCCATGGCACATCCTTTGCATAATTTTACGAAGATGCTGCCGCGTCCTGACGGCAGCCACCGGCTCGTCACTTCCACCGCTCACACAACATGAAACGAACCACTCCTCGCTCGTTGCGTCGCGCGTTTCTCGTCGCGCTACTGTCCGTGCCTGTGATCGCGCACCTCGCCTTTCACGCCATCGCCGCTCACGCCGATACGCTCGACAACATCGCCAAGGCCGGCGTGCTGAAAGTGGCGGTGCCGGAAGACTATCCGCCGTTCGGCTCGGTCGGCCCCGATATGAAGCCGCAGGGCTACGACATCGACACCGCCGCGTTCCTCGCGAAGTCGATGAACGTGAAGCTCGAACTCGTGCCGGTCAACAGCGCGAACCGCATTCCGTATCTGCAGACCGGCAAGGTCGATCTGGTGATCTCGTCGCTCGGCAAGACGCCCGAGCGCGAGAAGGTGATCGACTTTTCGACCGCGTATGCGCCGTACTACCAAGGCGTGTTCGGCCCCGCCGACATCAAGGTCGCCGGTCCCGCCGACCTGACGGGCAAAACCGTCGGCGCGACGCGCGGCGCGCTCGAGGAAATCGGTCTCACGCAAATGGCGCCGAACGCGACCATCAAACGTTTCGAGGACAACAACGCGACCATCGCCGCGTTCCTGTCTGGCCAGGTGCAGTTGATCGCCGCCGGCAACATCGTCGCGGCCGCGATCATCGCGAAGAATCCGCCGCGCCGCCCGGAGCCGAAGTTCGTCATCAAGAATTCGCCGTGTTTCGTCGGTATGAACAAGAGCGAGCCGCGTCTGCAGCAGAAAGTGAATGCCGCGATTGCGCAGGCCCGCCAGGACGGCACGCTCAACACGATGTCGAAGAAATGGTTCGGCGCACCGCTGCCCGCCGATCTGTAACGCCCGTCATGCCATTTTGTAAGCACGCTGTTAGGCGGACTTGATACCGTGGCTAGCCCATCCGGCATCGCGCGTGTCGCGGACTCATCCCGTCATCCTGTGCCAGCACGTGATGACAGCCGCCACGCGCCGTGCCTAACATTGTCATTGCCCGTTCCGTGCGGAGCTGGCGCAACGACCGTCTTCAAGACGTCACCACTGAACGCAACCATTCGATGAAGCTGACACCTCGCGAGAAGGACAAGCTGCTGATCTTCACCGCCGCGCTACTCGCCGAAAGGCGCCGCGCCCGCGGCCTCAAACTGAACTACCCGGAAGCTATCGCCTTCATCACCGCGGCGCTGATGGAAGCCGCGCGCGATGGCAAGACCGTCGCCGAGGTCATGCACTACGGCACCACACTGCTCACGCGCGACGACGTGATGGAAGGCGTGCCGGAGATGATCCCCGACATTCAGGTGGAAGCCACGTTCCCGGACGGCACCAAGCTCGTCACCGTCCATCACCCGATTCCCTGATCACGCAATCATCCAAGAACCAAGGCACGCTCCATGATCCCCGGCGAACTCCTCACCGACGACGGCGAACACGAACTCAACGTGGGCCGCGCGACCGTCACGGTGGTCGTATCGAATACCGGCGACCGGCCGGTGCAGATCGGCTCGCACTACCACTTCTATGAAGTGAACGACGCGTTGTCGTTCGATCGCGAAGCGGCGCGCGGCTTCCGGCTGAACATCGCGGCGGGCACCGCCGTGCGCTTCGAGCCCGGCCAGGAACGCACGGTCGAGCTGGTCGAACTGGCGGGCGACCGCATCGTCTACGGCTTCAACGGCAAGGTGATGGGCAAGCTGTGATGCGCGCCACGCGCTCCGCTGCCTGCCCTGCTTACTTCGGACCCATACCATGACATTACGCATTGGCCGCCGCGCATACGCGGAGATGTTCGGCCCCACCACCGGCGACCGTGTGCGCCTCGCCGACACCGAGTTGCTGATCGAAGTCGAGCACGACTTCACGACCTACGGTGAAGAAGTGAAATTCGGCGGCGGCAAGGTGATTCGCGACGGCATGGGCCAGTCGCAACGCGTGCACGCCGACGTGGTCGATACCGTCGTGACGAACGCGGTGATTCTCGATCACTGGGGCATCGTCAAGGCCGACATCGGCATCAAGAACGGCCGCATCGCCGCGATCGGCAAGGCGGGCAATCCCGACATCCAGCCGAACGTGACGATTGCGATCGGCGCATCGACCGAAGTGATCGCGGGCGAAGGGCTGATCGTGACGGCGGGCGGCATCGATACGCACATCCACTTCATCAGTCCGCAGCAGATCGAAGAAGCGCTCGCGAGCGGCGTGACGACGATGCTCGGCGGCGGCACCGGTCCGGCGACCGGCACCAATGCGACGACCTGCACGCCGGGTCCGTGGCATATGGAACGCATGCTGCAGGCGGCCGACGGTTATCCGATGAATCTCGGCTTTCTCGGCAAGGGCAACGTGAGCCAGCCGCAACCGGCGCTGGAGCAGATCGCGGCAGGGGCCATCGGCCTGAAGCTGCACGAAGACTGGGGCACGACGCCCGCCGCGATCGACAACTGCCTCAGCGTCGCCGACGACACCGACACCCAGGTCGCGATTCACACGGACACGCTGAACGAAGCAGGTTTTGTCGAAGCGACCGTGGCCGCGTTCAAGGGCCGCACGATCCACACGTATCACACCGAAGGCGCGGGCGGCGGTCACGCGCCGGACATCATCAAGGTGTGCGGCGAGTCGAACGTGCTGCCGTCGTCGACCAATCCGACGCGGCCGTACACGATCAACACGCTCGAAGAACATCTCGACATGCTGATGGTGTGCCATCACCTGGACCCGTCGATTGCGGAAGACATCGCGTTCGCCGAATCGCGGATTCGCCGCGAAACAATTGCCGCCGAAGATATCCTGCACGACCTCGGCGCGCTGTCGATGCTGTCGTCGGATTCGCAGGCGATGGGCCGGGTCGGCGAAGTGATTATTCGCACGTGGCAGACCGCGCACAAGATGAAGGTGCAACGCGGCGCGCTGCCCGAAGACAGCGCGCGTCACGACAATTTCCGCGCGAAGCGCTATGTCGCGAAGTACACGATCAACCCCGCCATCACGCACGGCATCGCGCATGAAGTCGGCTCGATCGAGCCGGGCAAGTGGGCCGATCTGGTGTTCTGGGAACCGGCATTTTTCGGCATCAAGCCGTCGCTGATCCTGAAGGGCGGCATGATCGCGATGGCGCAGATGGGCGACCCGAACGCGTCGATTCCGACGCCGCAGCCGGTGCATTATCGCGAGATGTTCGCGACGCGCGGCGGCGCATTGGGGCGCACGTCGCTGACCTTCGTGTCGCAAATGGCCGCCGATGCGGGCGTGGCCGAGCGTTATGGCTTGAGCAAGCGTATCGTCGCGGTGAAAAATTGCCGCAATATCTCGAAGGCGGACATGATTCACAATGCGTGGCGTCCTGCTATCAGCGTCGATCCCGAGACGTACCAGGTGATCGCCGATGGGCAACTGCTGACCTGCGAACCCGCCACCGTTCTGCCGATGGCGCAACGCTACTTCCTGTTCTGACCATGCGTACTCTCGACAAATTGCTGGCGCCGCATCTGAAGCTCGCGCCGGTGCTGGTGAAGCGGGCGCCGAGCTTGACGCTCGCTTTCGACGAGCGCCGTAAAAGCCGGCTCGCCGCCACGCTCGACAGCGGCGAAGAAGTCGCGCTGCTGTTGCCGCGCGGTACGGTGCTGCGCGACGGCGATGTTCTGGTGGCGGACGACGGCGGCCTCGTGCGTGTGGTCGCCGCGGCGGAAGCTGTGCTGGTCGTGCGCGCGAAAGATGCGCTGACGTTGACACGTGCCGCGTATCACCTCGGCAACCGGCACACGCCGGTCGAAGTCGGCGCAGATTATCTGAAGCTCGAATACGATCCGGTGCTGGCCGATATGCTCAAGCGAATCGGCGCGACAGTCGATCAGGTGTCGATGCCATTCCAGCCGGAATCCGGCGCTTACGGCGGCGGTCATAAGCACGGTCACGACGAGACCTTCGCTGAAGACTATGCGCTCGCGCAGCAGGTGTTTGGTGAGCATCACGGGCATGGGCACTCGCATGAGCATGGCCACGCATCGCACAGTCACTCGCACGACCACGGCGATCACAAACACGACGGCCACGTCCACGACGAATCCTGCGGCCACGCGCATCACCACCATGCGCATCGCTGAACTCACTGCACTGCTGCATCTCGCGTCGCCGGCGTTGCCGATCGGCGCGTTCAGCTACTCGCAAGGTCTCGAAGCGGCCATCGAAGCGCAACTGATCACCGATGCCGATTCCGCTCGCGACTGGATCGCGAGCGGCCTCACCGACGTGCTCGCACGCGGCGAGTTGCCGTTTCTCGCGCACCAAATGGAACGCTGGCGCTCGCACGACGCAGCAGGTCTCGCCGAAGCCAACCGCGAATTCCTCGCGAGCCGCGAGTCGGCGGAATTGCGGCGTGAGACCGAACAGATGGGCTGGTCGCTGCGGCAACTGTGTGCATCGCTCGAATGGGGCGACGCGGACCGACGCGCGACACTCGCGTCGATGACGCCGCTCGCACAGCCCACCGCGTTCGCTTTCGCCGCCTACGCACACGACGCCGCCACCGACGCCACCCTCGCCGCCTACGCGTTCAGCTGGGTGGAAAACCAGGCGGCAGCCGCGTTGAAGGCCGTGCCTCTGGGACAACTCGCGGGGCAGCGGATCATCGTCGCCTTGCGCGGACCGATCGACGCCGCCGTCACGCGCGCGTTGGCTACGCCGCCGGCCAACATCAACACGTTCGCGCCGCAACTCGGCATTCTGTCGGCGCGCCACGAGTCGCAATATTCGCGGCTTTTTCGCTCATAAATCGATCCATCATGAACGCACCTCATCATCCCGCCTCACGTACGAAAAAGCTGCCGCCGCTGCGCGTGGGCGTCGGCGGACCGGTCGGCTCGGGCAAGACCACGCTGCTCGAAATGCTCTGCAAGGCGATGCGCGATCAGTACGACCTCGTCGCGATCACCAACGACATCTATACGAAAGAAGACCAGCGTCTGTTGACCGTGGCGGGTGCGTTGCCCGCTGAGCGGATCATGGGCGTCGAAACGGGCGGCTGCCCGCATACGGCGATTCGTGAAGACGCGTCGATCAACCTCGAAGCGGTCGACCGCATGCTGACGCGGTTTCCGGATGCCGATATCGTGTTCATCGAATCGGGCGGCGATAACCTCGCGGCGACGTTCAGCCCGGAACTGTCGGATCTGACGATTTACGTGATCGACGTCGCGGGCGGCGAGAAGATTCCGCGCAAGGGCGGCCCCGGCATTACGAAGTCGGATCTGCTGGTGATCAACAAGACGGACCTCGCGCCGATGGTCGGCGCGAATCTCGACGTGATGGCCTCAGACGCGAAGAAAATGCGCGGCGAGCGGCCTTTTGTGATGTGCAATCTGAAGGCGCTGGACGGCCTGGATGTCGTGGTGAAGTTTATCGAGAAGAAGGGATTGTTGAAGGTGTGAGGTGACAGCATGGGCGTCTGATTGCGCCCGTGTTGCCGAAAGCAGCGGTAGCGAGCCTGGCGACCGCAGGTGACTAAAGGGGCGCTTGTATCGCGCCCCTTCGCCCCTCTGCCGTCACTCCGGCAACACCGCCATCAACACGTCCACCGTCCGCGCCGTCGCGCCGCGATGACGCGCGGCGAACGCCGAAGCCGCGCCGCCCATTGCCAGCCGCCGCGCCTTGTCGCCAAACAGTTCGCGCAACGCACGCGCCAGATCGGCGGGGTCCTGAACCTGTAGCGCCGCGCCCGCCGCGACCGCATCCGCCGTCGCCTGGGTGAAATTGAACACGTGCGGCCCGATCAGCACCGGCACGCCCACCGCGCACGCCTCGATCAGATTCTGCCCGCCCAGCGGCAACAGACTCCCGCCGATAAACGCCAGATCCGACGCCGCGTAGTAAGCGCCCAACTCGCCCATCGAGTCGCCTAACAGCACGTTCACGTCGGCGGGCAAAGCGGGCACGCCGCCAGTCGACGTCACCGCCGCCGACGCCACCTTCGCATCCGGCGCCCAGTTCGAGCGACGCTCCACGCGCAGCCCCGCCTTGCCGGCCAGCGCCGCGACTTCGTTAAACCGCTGCGGATGGCGCGGCACCAGAATCAGCAGCGCATCGTCGACGTTGAGCGCGGCGAACGCCTGCAGCACCAGCTCCTCTTCGCCTTCGCGCGTGCTCGCCGCGACCCACACCGGCCGCGCGCCAATCGCCGCGCGCCATGCATGGCCGCGTGCGACCAGCTCCGGCGGCGTACTCATATCGAACTTGAGATTGCCGAGCACCGCGACATTGCGCGCGCCGAGCGAGGTCAAGCGCTCCGCATCCGATGGACTCTGCGCGAGCACACGCGCAAAGCCGCCGAACACGTCTTTGGTCGCGCCGCCAAACTTCGCCGCTCGCCTGAAAGAACGCGCCGACATCCGCGCATTGGTCAGCACGAGCGGCACATCCGCGCGACGGCATTCGTCGATCAGCGTCGGCCACACTTCGGTTTCCATCACCAGACCGAGCGACGGCCGCCATGCGCGCAAAAAGCGCCGCACCGCATGCGGCATGTCGTACGGCACGTAGCAGCGCAATACGCGATCGCCGAAGATCTCCGTGCCGGTTGCACGGCCGCTCGGGGTCATGTGAGTCAGCAGAATGCGCGCGTCGGGACGAGCCTTCAGCAACGCGTCGATCAACGGCTGCGCGGCCCGAGTCTCGCCGACCGATACCGCATGCACCCAGATCAGCGGTGCGTTGTCTTCCGGCAAGCGGCCGCGCGAATAACCGAAGCGCTCGCCGATATGCTCGCGATAGCCGCGCTCCTTGCGCGAACGGATCAACAGACGCAGCACCGCAATCGGCGCGATCAGCCACCAGAGCGCGTTGTAAATCATCCTCAGCATGAGCGCTCCACGTGGTTGAAGCGCTTAACCGCACGCGCCGCCGATGCAGCCCATGCCAATGCCAACGCCAACGCCGTAGCCGCCGACCCGCTCCGCCCACCCGCTCCAAAGACCGCGGCGCTCAAACCAGCGCCCTGCCCTTCAGGCGCTCGAGAATGCCAAGCGGCGCGCACTCGGGCTGCGCCATCGCCTTGACCGGCAGGAAGAAGGTCTGCTCCAGCATGAACTGGCCGGACATCACCGCATGCGACGTCTGATCGGAGAAACACACCCACACGCAGCCCGGCGGAAACGGCATGGTTTCTTGCGGACTCGACTTCTGATAGTCGAGATCGGCCTTCATGCCGTCGTGCAGATTCAGCATCAGATGGTCGTATTCGCTGCGCGGCGATTTGGTCACGTGCAGCAGATTCAGCAGCCACGCGGAGCCGGGCATTTGCGGCTTGATGCGCGGCAGGAAGCGTTTGGCCATGTCTTCGAACGGCTCGCCCACGCGCCACACACGCGGCGCGCCATGCGGATTGACGTTGGTGAACACGCGCAGAATGCGCTCGCCGTAGTTGGGCCGCGACGGGAAAGCATCCACGTGCAGACGGCTATCGTCTTTGCGCCACGAGGTTTCGCGTGTCTCGACCTGATGCAGCCGCAGGCTCGTCGGCGCGACTCGCAACTTGCCGTTGTATTCGGGGAAAAGTCCGTCGACCAGCGTGCGCGCATTGGACTGATAACGCGCGATCAACGCACGCACCGCCGACTGCGTCACCGCATCGCCTGCCACGCCATGCAACGCGCCGCCATTCGGTTCGAGACTGATGTTCTTGCGATTCGGATCGGCCAGTTTCGGATCGAGCAGCGCGGTTTCGCCGCCTTCGATCGCAAAACGCAGATTTGGGAAGTACAGCACTTTGCCGCGTTCGACGCCGGCGAGCAGCGTCTCGCGCGGCACGGACAGGTGCTGTCCGTGCCAGTCGGCGTTCGCTACTTCGATGATCTGGGTTTCGTTCATGGTCGCCCTTGAGAACGGATGGAGCGTAAGGTGAAGCGCGCCGGCGGATGTTGTCGTTTTACAGCAGGCCGAAACCGGCCAGCGCCGACTTGACCTGTTGCAGCGTAGGCGACTGCCCGGCCGAGCCGAGATTGACGACGTTCGGCGACCAGTAACCGCCGGTGCGCCACGCGGTCGAGAAATTGTACAACTCGACCGTGGGCCGCTTCAGCGCTGCGGCGATGTGAACCAGACCTGTGTCAACTCCGACGGTCGCGGCCGCGCCTTCGATCAGGCCGACCACCGCGGGCAGCGACAGCTTTGGCGGCACGATGGCCGCCGCGCCAAATTCCTTCGCGAGCCGCTCGCTGGTCGCGCGCTCTTCTTCGCTGCCCCACGGCAACACGATCGACGCCCCGCGCCGCACCAGCGACTGGCCGAGTTCGATCCACGCGGTATCGGGCCACTGCTTGTCGGCGCGCGACGTGGCATGCACGAACACCACATAAGGCACCGGCAGGTTCAGATTCGCCTCCGACAACGCCAGCGCCGCGCGCCCGGTATCGAGACCGAAGTCGATCTCGTCGGTGGGTTGCGGCTGCGGGTCGTTCAGCGCCGCGGCCACCAGTTGCCGCGTGCGTTCGACCACGTGCGTGCGCGGCTCGATCGGCACGCGCCGGTCGTAGAAGAAACGCACCGGCCATTCGAAGCCCGCGCCGTCGGTGCGATTCGCGAGGCCGACCACCGGCCCGCGCGCCATGCTCGCGACCCACGCGGTCTTGATCAAGCCCTGGCAGTCGATCACGAGATCGTAGTTCTCGGCAGCGAGCGCACGGCGGAATGCGCCGATCTCGCGCCAGTTCGCCGCCGACAGAATGCGCTTGCGCCAACGCCGCAGCGAAACGGGAATCGCGCGATGCACGCCCGTGACGAGTTGCACGAGGCCGACGAAGCTTTCTTCGACGAGCCAGTCGATCTGGGCATCGGGATGGCGGCGTCGGATATCGGCGATCACCGGCATGTTGTGAACGACGTCGCCCAGTGACGACACCCTCACGATCAGTATCTTTTGCACGCTCAAGAGAGGGAAAACCGGCTATCCGGCCCGAAGATGCGTTGAAAGAGTTCCCAGCCCGCGCGCTTCGCGCCAGGCTCCTTAAGGATGAAAAACCCGGGATATCCCGGCGTTTTTTCACGAGGACCGCAATTTTAACGCGTCGTATGTGATTCACATGAAAAAACGCGGCGCGGTAAGTGAAACCCGCGCCGCGTTTGGCTATGACGGCGGTTCGACCCGAACCGCGCAGTCGGTGCTGAAACGCCTGAACGTTGATAACGTTTAGAACGGCAGCTTCGCGTCCGCTTTCTCCGCGAGAATCACGCGGCGGAAGTCTTCCTGGATGCGCTTGAGCGCTTCGTCGCTGTCGGCTTCGAAACGCATCACCACGACCGGCGTGGTGTTCGACGAACGCGCGAGACCGAAGCCGTCCGGGTACTCGACGCGCAGACCGTCGATCTTCAGCACGCTGTCCGCGCCGGTGAATTGGGCGTTCTGCTGCAGACGCGCGATCAGTTCGAAGTTTTCGCCTTCTTCGAGCTTCAGTTGCAGTTCCGGCGTGGAATTCGAGTTCGGCAGCGAGTTCAGCAGCTTGCTCGGGTCTTCGACTCGCGTGAGGATTTCGAGCAGACGCGCGCCCGTGTACAGGCCGTCGTCGAAACCGTACCAGCGGTCCTTGAAGAACACGTGGCCGCTCATTTCGCCCGCCAGCGGCGCGCCGGTTTCACGCAGCTTCGCCTTCACGAGCGAGTGGCCGGTCTTCCACATCAGCGGTTCGCCGCCCTTGTCCTTCACCCATTTGGCCAGGTTGCGCGTGCACTTCACGTCGTAAATGATCTGCGCGCCCTTGTTGCGCGACAGCACTTCTTCGGCGAACAGCATCAGCTGACGGTCCGGGTAGATGATCTGGCCGTCTTTGGTGACGACGCCCAGGCGGTCGCCGTCGCCGTCGAACGCGAAGCCGATTTCAGCGTCGGTTTCCTTCAACGCGCGGATCACGTCCTGGAGGTTTTCCGGGTGAGCCGGGTCCGGGTGATGGTTCGGGAAGTTGCCGTCGATCTCGGTGAACAGTTCGACCAGTTCGCAGCCGAGCTTTTTGAACAGCTTCGGCGCGAGGCCGCCGGCGACGCCGTTGCCGGTATCGACGACGATCTTGATCGGGCGCGCGAGCTTGATGTCGCTCGTGATGCGGTCGAGATAGGCGTCTTCGATGTCGTATTCGGTGTACGTGCCGCTACCGTCGCTGAAGTTTTCATCGACGATGCGCTGATGCAGCGCGAGGATCTGTTCGCCGTAAATGGCTGCGCCGCGCAGCACCATCTTGAAGCCGTTGTAGTCGGGCGGATTGTGGCTGCCCGTCACGACGATGCACGAATCGACACGGCGTTCGCCGCCATCCAGCTGCAACGGCACGCTGGCCGCGAAGTAGCCGACCGGCGTCGGCACCATGCCGACGTTGACCACGTCGACACCGGCCGCACGCAGACCGTCGGACAACGCCTGAATCAGCTCGGGACCCGACAGACGGCCGTCGCGCGCGACCACCACCGCGTCGCCGCCTTGCGCCCGCACTTCGCTGCCAAACGCGCGACCGATGGACCGCGCGGCGTCGGCGTCGAGCGTCTTGCCGATTACGCCGCGAATGTCATACGCCTTGAAAATGGATTTGGAGATCATGTTGGCTCACTTGCGTGCAATGGAAAATTTTGACCGGCGTACCGGGATTGAATCGGTAAAAATCGCGCTGAGACTTATGACAAGACTCACGATGAAACCAGAGCTGAAAACTGCCGATAAAACCCTGCGATACGCCCTTGCCGGAAGCGATCCGGTTCCAACTTATAATTGCGCTTTTCGGACTGCCTGATAGCGCCATTCTAATGCTTAGACGCCCTCCTTTTGTTAAGTTGCCGCGACAGTCGGCCAGGTGGGCAAACGCGCAAACTGCCGCTGTGTATTGCACCGCACAGCGCACCGCACAACGCACCGCACAGACCCTGCCGGCGGACCGGGCGGCGAACGGATGCTGACGCTCAAACGCTTCGCCAATCCCGACGTCACACGCGCCTTTACGAACATCGTCTGGCTGGGCCTCGAAAGGCTCACGCAGATCGGCGTGGCGATCGTGATCAGCGGGATGCTGGCGCGTTACTTCGGAGCCGACGTATTCGGCAAATGGCAATACGCCAATACGCTGCTGCTGGTGCTCTCGCCGATCACCTGGGTGTGCGGCGCCGAAATCCTCGTACCGACCATCGTCAACCGTCCGCCCGCACAACTCGGCACCGTGCTCGGCAGCGCTTTCGCGTTGCGCTTTTCGGTGTCTGTTGCGGCGCTGCTGCTCACGTGGCTCGGCATCGCCCTGCACTTCTTCGATCCGCTGGTCGGCGCGATGCTCGCCGGCCTCGCGGTGACCATGCTGTTTCGCGAACCGTTCGTCGGCGTGATCAACGCGTGGCTGCAAAGCATGACGTACAGCAAGCCGCAGTTGCTGACCAGCATGAGCACCGCCGTGCTCAAGGCGGCCTGCGTCTATCTGCTGGTGCGCGCGGCGGCTACGCCCGCACGCTTCGGCTGGCTGTGGGCGCTCGAATCCGCCGCCATCGGCGCCGTGCTGCTGATCTATTTCATCCGGCGACACGGCGGTCAACTCGGCTGGCATCTCGACCGCTCTCTGTTCAAACATTTCGCCAGCGCCGGCACCGTGTTCTGGCTCGGCCTGATCTGTATGTATCTGTTCCTGAAACTCGACCGCCTGATGCTCGAACGCGCGATCAGTTTCGCGGACCTCGGCCGCTATTCCGCCGCGCAGCAGTTGAACGAAAACTGGATCACGCTCGCGTTGATGCTCGCGCAAACCATCGCACCCGCTTTCGTCTACCGCGTGCAGGACGCCGCGCAACTGCGCCGCAACATGTGGCGCCTCACCGCGATGACCGCCGTGTTGATGGTGAGCGGCGCGATCGTGCTGGACCTGCTGGCCGGCCTGATCATTCGACGCGTGTTCGGAGCCGACTTCGAAGGCGCGATCGAGATCTTCCGCTGGGCCGTGTGGCTGTCCGTGCCTGCCGGCATCGAAGCGATCGGCAATCTTATCGTGTTGAAGTACCAGGCGAAATTCGTCCTGCTGGCCAAGTGGCTGTTCGCGCTGGCCGTCGCGTTCGCGGTCAATCTGCTGACAATCCCACGGCTCGGGGCTTACGGCGCGCTGGTCGGGCTCGCGGTGGGCTATCTGGCGGCGGCGTCGGTTAATCTTTATTACATCCGTTTCAAATTGCGCTCATGACGACTGCATCCGCCACCGCGCAAATATCGCTCGACGATGTTGCCGTACTCATGCCCGCGTACAACGGGCAAGCCGATGTCGATCTTACGCTCGCCTCTTTCGATGAAAGTGCGCTGGTGCACGTACTGATCGTCGACGACGGCAGCACGCCGCCGATCGTCGCGCCGTCCATCGGCAATATGCGGATCGATGTGCTGCGCATGCCGCAGAACGGCGGCATCGAACGTGCGTTGCAAACCGGTATCGACGCGCTCGCGCAGCGCGGTTTCCGCTATGCCGCGCGAATCGACGCGGGCGATCGCAGCGTGCCGCAGCGGCTCGCGAAGCAGCGCGTGTTCATGGAACTGCATCCGCACGTGGCCGGGCTCGGCATGTGGACGCAGGTCGTCACGCGCGCGGGCGAGCCGCTTTTCATGCTGACGCCGCCGGCCGAACCGGCCGCGATTCGCCGCATGCGCTTTATGCGTTCATGCCTCGCGCATCCTTCGATGATGCTGCGTATCGAGGCCGTGCGCACAGTCGGCAACTATCGCGCGGAGTATCGTTCCGCCGAAGACCTCGATCTGTTTGTGCGTCTGATGGAACGCTACGATTGCGCGAATCTCCCGGAACTCGGGCTCTACTACGAACTGAACGAAGGCGGCATCAGCGCGACCAAACGGCGTCGTCAGATCATGTCGACGCTGCGTTTGCAACTGCGCTACTTCAACGTCGCGAACCTGTACGACTGGCTCGGGCTCGCGAAGAACCTGCTGCATCTGGTGACGCCGTATCGCGCGTTGCAGCGGGTCAAACGCGTGATGCTCGCGCCGCGAGCGAGCCGCTAGCGCATGTATCTCAAGCATCACCCGCTTCACACTCCACTCATTTTTCGCCTAACCGCCGGTCCCGTTCCGCATGAAGCCTGCCCTGAAGTCGACGCCCGCACTGCGCATTACACTCGTCTGTAACACCGCGTGGGCAATCTATACGTATCGGCAAGGGCTGATCCGCATGCTGGTCGGCCGCGGTGTCGACGTGACGGTGCTCGCGCCGCGCGACCGCACGTTCGAGCTGCTCACCGCGATGGGTTGCCGCTGCATCGAATTGCCGGTTGCCTCGAAAGGCACGAGTCCGCGCGACGACCTTCACACGCTGTACTCGCTGTACCGTCAATATCGGGCAATCCGTCCGCATGTCGTGTTTCACTACACGATCAAGCCGAATATTTACGGCTCGATCGCGGCGAAGCTGGCGGGCGTGCAGTCGGTGGCGGTCACGACGGGGCTCGGCTACGTGTTCATCCAGCAGAGCCGCGCCGCAGAGGTCGCGAAAAAACTGTATCGTTTTGCGTTCCGTTTCCCGCGCGAGGTCTGGTTTCTGAATCGCGACGATCAGGCGGCGTTTGTCGACGGAAATTTGTTGGTGCATCCTGAGCGTGCGCGTCTGTTGCACGGCGAGGGTGTCGATCTCGAACAGTTCGCGTTCACGCCTCTGCCCGAGCGCGCCGATTTCCGCTTCGTGCTGATCGGGCGGCTCTTGTGGGACAAGGGCGTCGGCGAATACGTGGATGCGGCGCGGCGGCTGCGCGAACGTTACCCGCACGCGCGCTTCCAGTTGCTCGGGCCGGTCGGCGTCGACAACCCCAGCGCCATCACGCGCGACGAAGTGGCCGCGTGGGAACGCGAAGGTGTCATCGACTATCTTGGCGAGGCGCACGACGTGCGGCCTTTTATCGCCGATGCCGACTGCATCGTGCTGCCGTCGTATCGTGAAGGCGTGCCGCGTACGCTGATGGAAGCGTCGGCGATGGGCCGGCCGATCGTCACGACCGACGTGCCCGGCTGCCGCGAGGTGGTGGCCGAAGGCGTCAACGGATTGCTGTGTGAAGTGCGCAACGCGGAGAGTCTTGCTTCGCGTCTTGCGCAAATGCTCGACATGAGCGGCGCCGAGCGCCGTGCAATGGCAGAACGCGGCCGACAGAAAGTCGCGGAAGAATTCGACGAACGGGTCGTCGTCGAAACGTATAAAGACCTGGTGCAGAAAATGACGGGCGTTTTACTTTAACGGAGCAAACAGCATGACCACGAAGGGCACGATTCTGGTAACGGGTGGCGCGGGTTTCATCGGCTCGCACACCTGTGTCGAATTGCTCAACGGCGGCTATGACGTCGTGGTAATCGACAATCTCGTGAACAGTAACCGCGAATCGCTGCGGCGCGTGGAACAGATCACCGGCCGCGCCGTGACCTTCTACCAAGAAGATGCACGCGACGAAGCCGCGCTCAACCGCATTTTCGACGCGCACCCGATCACCGGCGCGATTCACTTCGCCGCGTTGAAGGCGGTCGGCGAGTCGGTCGCAAAGCCGATCGATTACTACAGCAACAACGTCGGCAGCCTGCTGGCGCTGCTCGGCGTAATGCGCGATCGCAACGTGAAGCAGTTCGTGTTCAGTTCGTCGGCAACGGTCTATGGCGTGCCGAAAAGCTCGCCGATCGACGAATCGTTCCCGCTGTCGGCCACCAATCCGTACGGGCAGTCGAAGCTGATCGCCGAGCAGGTGTTGCGCGATCTGGAACTCGCCGATCCGTCGTGGCGGATTGCCACGTTGCGCTACTTCAATCCAGTCGGCGCGCACGAGAGCGGTTTGATCGGCGAAGATCCGGCGGGCATTCCGAACAACCTGATGCCGTATGTCGCACAGGTGGCGGTCGGCAAGCTTGAAAAGCTGCGCGTGTTCGGCGGCGATTATGAAACGCCCGACGGCACCGGCGTGCGCGACTACATCCACGTGGTCGATCTGGCGCGCGGGCACCTTGCCGCGCTCGACGCGCTGGTCAAACGTGATGCGAGCTTCGTGGTGAATCTCGGCACGGGTCAGGGCTATAGCGTGCTGGATGTCGTGCGCGCATTCGAGAAGGCGTCGGGTAAGCCGGTGCCTTACGAGATCGTCGCGCGCCGTCCGGGCGACGTCGCGTCGTGTTTCGCCGATCCGGCGGCCGCCGAGAAGATCATTGGCTGGCGTGCGCAGTACGGCATCGAGCGGATGTGCGCGGATCACTGGCGCTGGCAGTCGAGCAATCCGCGCGGCTTTGCGTGATTGGCTGAAAAGGCACGGGCACTGGAGCGCACGCTGAGTGCGCTCCAGTGCCCGGTGCTGTCACGACGGTTTTACTTCACCGCCTCACGCGGATAAAAATACAGGCCCGCGACGTTCGCGGCGCTGACCAATCCCTCTTTCGGCACCGCCGACACCAGAAAGCGACCGCTGGCATTGCGGATCTGATCCGGCGTGCAACGCGCGGCCTTCGTGAACAGAAGCTGCCAGTTATCCGCGATACAGAACGGCGTGCTGCCTTGGCGTCGCGCATACGCTTCCACACCGACCAGCGTCGGCCATAACCGCTCCAACTGCGAGCCGTCGAGATCGAAGACGAGCCTGTTTGCTCCGCCTGCCAGCTTGTTGATGGCTGCGTACGCGGCGGGAATTTGCGGCTCGTCGTATTGCGCGACGTTTTCGGGAATCTGATGAATGCGCAGCGCGGTGAACGCACACGCGAGAACGCAGACGACCGCCGCGACGCGCGTGTTCGCGACCGTCACGTTGTCCACTAGGCGCTTGAGCAACAACGTCAGCGCGAGCGCGGGAATCGCGTAATAAAAAATGCCGACGTAAGTCAGAGATAGATCGTCGACGCCGAATACGGCATAGAAGAGGAAGCCGGCTGTCGCGCTCGCCAGTGCCAGCGCCAAGGCCCGCTCGGGGGCGACGCGGCCTTCGCTGTCTCGCGCGGGATTGTTCGTGACCAGCACCGCGCAAACCACCGCGCCGAACAGGATGCCAAACAGGCCGTTATTCCAGAAGAGGCCCGCAAAGCGCGCGGCATCTGCGGGGCGGTTTGCATGATGCGCATGCGCGAACGTGGCGTAGTCAGCGATCGGGCCAGGAAAGTGCAGAACCGTCTGGATGGCGAGCGGCAGAAGAAACAGCGCCACGATCGCCACCGAGACGGCGACGATCGGCCAGTTCCGCGTGAGATAGGCGCGGCTCAGCAGCCAGGTGCCTTGCGCATTCGCCTTCGTCCCCACCCACGCATTCGCGATGAGCGCACAGACAAGCATCACCGCCGTCACGCCGACAAACGATACATGTCCGTTCAACAGGAAGCCGAGACTCACGGCGAGCAGCACGAGGCCGTCCGCGCGCCCCATGATCAACGCGGCGACGGCCACGGTGAAAGCGGCAAACGCGAAGTAGTACATATGCGGAAACCAAGGTCCCGCGAATGCCTGGAAATTGAGGTAGCCGGTGACGCCGGCAAACAGCGCGGTCGTGATCACAGCGCTCGCGAGCGAGCCTTGCATCCGCCGTAACAGCGTGCCGATGGCGACGATCCAGAAGCCGGAAAGCAGCGCCACCGCATAAATCTGACCGGCAAATGGCGAGACGGTCAAATGGGTCAGATCGAAAAATATCGACTCCCCCGCTGCCAGCACATACAGAAGCGCGGGACCGGGATGATTGAAGCCGACCCGCGAATAATGGCCGACGAGAAGATGCAGATGCCGCGCATCCTGCACCAGCAACGAGTTGGCTGCGAAATCCCCAATCTCGTGAAGCGGGACCGACGCATAAGTCCGCCCGAACACGATGATGAACAGCGCGATGCAAAGCACCGGGGCGCAAAAAGCCAGCCACTTTTTCAGCATGGACCACCTGTTTTCGTTTCTTATCGCACCTCGCTGTGATGCGGCGCCGGTGTATCGGCGGCGAGCGAAGGCGGCTATGGAAAACAGGATTCTAAAGTAGCGGTGAGTGCGAACCGGGTGGGGATTGTGCTGAACGCGCGGTGACGACGTTGCGTTTGAGTCGCGTGCAGGTCGCGTTCGGCCCGCCAGCCTCTAGCCGGCTGCGCGGGCGAACATGGGCAACCGCGGGCAAACGTGGCCAAACGCGGCCCATGTCATGGATGCGCCGCCGCAGCGGCGCAGCTTCTCAATGGCCCGTTCAGGCCACCATCGCATCGCTTGCATCGAGCTGGAACACCGACACCGCATCGCGCAGTGCAACCGCATGCTCCTCCAGCGTCTTCGCGGCCGCAGCAGCCTGCTCCACCAGCGCGGCGTTGTGCTGCGTCACCTCGTCGATCTGCGAGACGGCCTTGTTGACCTGTTCGATGCCGTCGCTCTGCTCCAGTGCCGATGCCTCGATTTCGCTCATCACGCCGGTCACGCGTTCGACCGCGCTCATCGCTTCGTGAATCGTCTTCTGCGCGGCGGATACGAGCGACGCGCCCTCTTCGACCTTCGACGCCGATTCGCCGATCAGCTCCTTGATCTCCTTGGCCGCCGCGCCCGAACGCTGCGCGAGGCTGCGCACTTCCGACGCCACCACCGCGAAACCACGCCCCTGCTCGCCAGCGCGCGCCGCTTCGACCGCCGCGTTCAGCGCGAGAATGTTGGTCTGAAACGCGATCCCCTCGATCATGCCGATGATCTCCGTCACCTTGCGCGACGATTCGCTGATCCGGTCCATCGTTTCGGTCACGCGCGACACCACCGTGCCGCCGCGCGTCACCGTGTCCAGCGCACCGTGCGCGAGACGGTTGGCCTGCTTCGCGTTGTCCGCGTTCTGCTTCACCGTCGCCGACAGTTGCTCCATGCTCGCCGCCGTCTGCTGAAGCGCCGCCGCCTGCTGCTCGGTACGCGCGGACAGGTCCGCATTGCCCGCCGCGATTTCGTTCGCGCCCTGGGTAATCGCGCTCGTGCTGCCGCGCACCTTCGCGACCGTCTGCACGAGGCCGTCGCGCATCGTCGTCAGCGCGCCGAGCAACTGGCCCATTTCGTTACGCGATTTGACCTTGATCGTGCTCCTCAGATCGCCGGAAGCAATCCGCTCGAAATGCTTGACGGTCGCGTTGACCGGCTTGATCAGCGCCGCCGACAACGCGATCCGCGCCACCACGCCAATCACGAGCGCGATCACGCCGACCACCGCGAACAGCAGCGTCGCGAACTGGAAGTGACCCGCAGCGGTGATGGACTGCTGATGCTGTGTGTCGATCTGCGCGCGTTCGAGTGCGCCGATGGCTTTCGCATAGGTCGCGTAGAAGCTGTTCGCCGTATCACCCTGAATATTGCGGAATGTATTGAAGTCGAAATCGGTGAGCGCCTTGAACTCCGGCTCGATCGCCTTATCGACGAGTGCCGAGCGGGCTTGCTCGACGCTTTGCGCGAGCTTGCGTTCTTCGTCGCTGGCAAACGGGCCGGCCATGTAGTTGCGGAAATCGTTGTTCGATTCGACCAGCACCTTGTGCGCAGCCGGCAACAGGTCGTCGGTCTGCTTGCCGACGCTGAACAGCGTCTGATACGTGCCCAGCGCAAGCTGCACCTGCAACAGCTTCTCGGAACTCGCCTTCAGATGCGAGAGCGCGGCGGCATTGCGCTGCGTGGCATCGAGGCTGCCATTGGCAAGCTTGAGCGCACCGTAACCGACGCCGATCACGGTTAGAAGGAACGCGACGAAAACGCTGATGACCAGCGTCAATCCGCCACGAATGGTGATGTTGTTAAGCATGGGGTCTCTCTCTCCGGAACGTCTTATAGAACTGCGGCAAAGCAGCGGCCGTGTGCGTACCTGGTCTTGTTGTGCATAACTTACACTTCGCCGCATCCAGATTAACGACCTCGCCGGACTCGGCCTGCATAGGTGAAATCCATAACTGGCGCGGCTTTTCAGGCAGTTCCGGCTTCACTATCTGGGATATCTCGCGCATTCGATGGCGCGCGCTGCAACTCGCCGCTTTCTGGGCGTCAGCGGTTTCGTTTGTATAATTCGGCGTCTTCGCTCAGGCCCACTTTCATGCTTAGTTTTGCGCTCGGCTTTCTCGTTTCACTGCTGATCACGCTGTTGATCGTGCGCTATGCGCATCTGCATGAAAAATTCTCCACCGACACCGATCTGGCCGGCGTCCAGAAATTTCACGTGCATCCGGTGCCGCGTATCGGCGGAACGGGGATTCTGCTCGGGCTGATCGTGTCGGCCGTGCAGTTGCATCACGCGTATCCGGCCGTGTCGGGCGGCATTCTCGGGCTGATCGCGTGCGGCATGCCGGCGTTCGGCTCCGGCCTCGTCGAAGACCTGACCAAGCGCGTGTCGCCGCTCGCCCGTCTCGTCTGCACGATGGCGGCTGCCGCGCTCGCGTTCTGGATCCTCGATATCGCGGTCACGCGCATCAGCGTGCCGCCGCTCGACTTCCTGCTCTCGTACGCGGCAATCTCGTTCGTGGTCACGGTGCTGGCGGTCGCGGCGCTCGCGAATGCGATCAACATCATCGACGGCTTCAACGGTCTTGCGTCGATGGTCGCGTTCATGATGTTCGCGTCGCTTGCTTACGTGGCGTTCCAGGTGTCCGATCCGATCGTGCTGTCGGCGTCGTTCATGATGATGGGCGCGGTGCTCGGATTCTTCATCTGGAATTTCCCGGCGGGGCTGATCTTTCTCGGCGACGGCGGCGCGTACTTCATCGGCTTCATGCTCGCCGAGCTGTCGATCATGCTGGTGATGCGCAACCGCGACGTGTCGGCGTGGTATCCGGTGCTGCTGTTCATGTACCCGATCTTCGAGACGTGCTTCTCGATCTACCGCAAAAAATTCATTCGCGGGATGTCGCCGGGCATTCCCGACGGCGTGCATCTGCACATGCTGGTCTACAAGCGGCTGATGCGCTGGGCGGTCGGCACGCGCACCGCGCGCGAACTGACGCGCCGCAACTCGCTGACGTCGCCGTATTTGTGGCTGCTGTGCCTGATCGCAGTCGTGCCGGCGACGTTGTTCTGGCGGCATACGCTGCATCTGTTCTGCTTCGTGGTGGTGTTCGCGGCGACTTATGTGTGGCTCTATATGAGCATCGTGCGGTTCAAGTCGCCGAGGTGGATGGTGGTGCGGAAGACGAAGCGGTAAAGCGCAGGACCGGAGCTTTGTCCGCGTCAATGCGCTAACACTGATCCAGGGCTAGTCGCATTCCTCGCGGCATAGAACCACATCATTGAAAACTGAAGCGTGAAGCCAGCGGCGACAGCAATGACAAGTGCGCCGACCGGGAAGTACGACGGCCTACACGCGCTGGCAGGTGACTAATGCAAATTACGCGGCTTTGGATTCACCAACCACGACGCTAAGAGCCGTCGAAACTTGAGCAAGGATCGCTGCGCGTTTACTGATGAGAATGACAGGGGCTCAGGCGAGGCTGAACCCTCATTCGGATTCTGATTTCCTGACGGGCAGGATTCTTCCTCACCCGGTCCCTATGAAGCTCGCGTCGATGCTGGAACGCTGCGCAACGACGTGGCGGCCGCCGGCTGGTATTCAGGTACCCAGCGGCGCAGGTCGCGGCGCACTTCCTCGTCGTTTAGTACGCGGTGCTGCATTAGCCACGGCAACAGTTTGTCCAGCAAATCGTCGGCGACCTCGCGTGCACGAGCCGTCCGCAGTTTGGGATGCGGCGTGCGTGTCGTCGTCTCGTCGCAAGCCAGCAGTTCTTCGTAGAGCTTTTCGCCGGGGCGCAAACCGGTAAAGACAATTCTGATCTGCTCTTCGCTAAAGCCGTACAGGCGAATCAGGTCGCGAGCGAGATCAACGATCTTCACTGGCTCCCCCATATCGAGAATAAAAATTTCGCCCCCATGCCCCATGCTCGACGCTTGCAAGACGAGTTGTGACGCTTCCGGAATGGTCATGAAGAAGCGCGTTATCTCGGGGTGTGTCACGGTAACAGGACCACCCTTCGCAATCTGCTGCTGGAACTTCGGGATCACACTGCCCGCACTGCCAAGGACATTTCCAAACCGCACTGTTTCGAACTGCGTACGCGAACTTGTTTGCTGCAAAGCCTGGCATGCCATTTCAGCCAGACGTTTGCTTGCCCCCATGACATTGGTCGGATTAACCGCCTTGTCGGTCGAGATCAGCACGAAATGCTTTACGTCATGACGAATCGCGGCACGGCCCACGCGGTAAGTGCCGAGCACGTTATTCCGGACGGCTTGCCACGCGTTCTGTTCTTCCATCAGAGGGACGTGCTTATACGCCGCCGCGTGAAAGACAATGTGCGGCGTGTGGCGCAACATCACATGATCGAGCAACAGGGAATCTTTCGCATCACCGATTACCGGAATTACCGGCACGTCAGGAAAACGCTCCTGCAATTGTTCAGTCAGTTTATAAATCGCGAATTCGGACAGATCATAGGTGATCAGTTGCGCCGGCTGGAAGCGCAAAATCTGGCGACACAACTCTGAGCCAATCGACCCACCCGCCCCAGTGACCATGACTACCCGGTCCCGCAGTAGCGCTTCGACGTGGGGCGTATCGATATTAATCGTGTCGCGTCCGAGTAGATCCTCGAGGTCGATCTGCCGTACACGCGACAGAAACCCCTGACCTTGCGTCACGTCGGTCAGAGCTGGCAACACAAGTGCACGCACCCCGGCACGGACACACAGCGTTGCCACGCGACGCTGCACATCTACCGAAGCCGACGGAATAGCGATGATTGCATATTCAGTTTTGAGCTGTTCGGCCCAGTGCGACAAGTCACTAATTGAACCGAGTACCTTGTAGCCATAAATTTCCCGCCCGTGCTTGGACACATCGTCGTCGAGGAGGCCGACCAGGCGCCACTCGCTTGAACGGGATAACTCACGTGCGAGGCTCGCGCCTGCGTTCCCCGCTCCCAGCACCACCACCGGCTTACCCTGTGCGATGAGACCGCCGTACAAATAGAACTCTTTGGTCGCGCGATACAGCGCGCGGGAGCCACCCATGGCGAGAAACAGCAATAGCGGCGATACCAACAGCACCGAGCGCGGCACGATCGGTATTGGCTGGACCAGCACTGACACAACCATGGTGACCAATGCGCCGCCAGCCACGGCTTTTGAAATGCGCACAAGATCGGGCAAACTCGCGAAGACCCACATTCCGCGATAGAGACCGAAGATTCTGAACATGATGCCGTAAGCCGGCAGCACCCAAAGGAGCGAGTGCAGCGCCCCAGGTCGGAACTCTGCCGGGACCGAGCCGTTGAAGCGAATAATGTACGCAGCGAGCCACGAAGCGGTCACCGCGCACAAATCAAATAGAAAAGCGCCGATAGATAGCCAAGTGGCCTTATTTCGTAGCATCAACGCCATACCTCAATTGTCGGACAGTGTTGAATGGAAACGGCGCCAGCGCAGATCGATTAACGCGCCGGCTGCTGCTAGAACGACGATCCAACAAGCCAGCACACATGCCTGAAAAATCGCCGGGCGCCCAAGCGCAGATACAGCAAATATTATGCCTATCACCATTGTTGCGTACCATGCCAATGCCGTCCTTGCGTGTCCCATGCCGGAACGCACCATTCGTTGATAGTAGTGCTCGCGGTGAGCTAGCCAAAATTTTTCGCCGCGCAGCAGCCGTCGGGCCAACGTGATCGACGCATCCGCGATGAACGGTGCGAACACAAGGATTGGAAACCAGACAGGCCAAACTCCGCCGCGCCAGCCCCAGTAGCCAAGCGCGCCGGCCAGAAAACCTAACGAGATCGAGCCCGCGTCGCCTAAAAAAATTCGCGCCGGATGGAAATTAAACCACAGGAAGCCAAGTGCGGAGCCGGACACAGCCGTCGCAGACCACGCCAACGCCGGCAAGGGATGGTCGCTCAGCAGCGCGCCCGCGGCATAGCCGGCAAAGCCAAACAGCGCCATGCCGCCTGCCAATCCGTCGGCACCGTCCATGAAGTTGTAAAGATTCACCAGCCAAATCATCAAGAACGCAAGAATTGCCAAAGCCCACCACGGCGCGGCCGCTGGGAAAAGCGTAACCAGCGCGCCGACGGCGATGAGGTGTGCAGAAAATCGCACGCGCGCCGGCAGTCCGCGGCGGTCGTCGATCTGGGAGACGGCAGCCAGAAAAGCCGTGCCGAGTGCCGCACACCACAGACCAGGTGCCAGCAACAACGTCGCGGCAACAGCCACCGGCACGATGCCCAAGCCGCCGACGCGAGGTGTCGGAGTCACATGCAGCGAACGGTCGTTCGGAACGTCCGTTGCCAGGCGCCATGCCATGCCGCTCTTAAGGAGCGTCCACAGAATGACGGCACATGCGCAGGCGGTCCCGAGCGCGATCAGCGTGACGGCGGCCCAGGTGGGCAAAGTGAAAATATCCTTCAAGTTCGCGTCCTCAATGCGTGGATCGGTACCAACGGGACGTCGTTGCCAGCCCTTCTTCGACGGAATATGGCGATTGCCAGCCGAGCACAGAGCGAATCCGGCTGGCATCGACCTGAAGGCTGCCGATCAGGCGGTCAATCTGGGCGGATCGGCCGGTTGCCCGGCCGGCCAGCCGCAACCACGCTACAGGAACCGGAAATAACCGCGCCGGCTTTTGCAGATGCTTACCCAGCGTTTCGATCAACTCGACAACGGTCGGGGCGTCATCGTCCGCAACGTGGAAACACCCACGCGCCGCACGGGGATCGATTGCACAGCACATCAGAGCATCGGCGAGATTGTCGACGTACACAAGGCTGCGTCGTGCCGCGACAAGGGCGAGAGGTAGCGGCAATCCCTTGGAAATGGCATCCATGAGCCGCAGGAAATTGGCGCGAACTTCGGGACCATAAACCAGCGGTGGCCTGACGATGACCACCTCGAGCCCCATCTCATTTCCGTATTCGATGAGCGCCTTTTCCGCGGCCAGTTTTGAACGCCCATAGGGATCTTGCGGCCGCGGCGTGTCATCTTCACGGAGCGGCCTTCCAGCGTCATCTTCGGCGATTGCCTTGATACTGCTGACGAACACAAAGCGCCGGGTACCATGCCGAACCGCGGCACGCGCAACGCGTAACGCGCCTTCCACATTGGTCGCATGAAATGCAGCGTCTGGATCTGATGCATCGTCGTTCAACATGTGAACACGTGCAGCCAGATGCACGACGCAATCTGGCGTTAGACCCTCAGGCCAGCTCGAGTCGATGCCGACAAAGTCCGGCGTGCTATCAACCCATTCCCGCACACCGCTCTGGCACCCAGCAGCGTGCCGCACGAGACCCGTCACGCTGTGGCCAGCCTGCACGAGCAAACGGCACAGCGCCTTTCCAACGAAACCATTGGCACCAGTAACGACGATCCCGTTCATACCCACTTCCAGCCGAAGCGGTTGAAGAACTTGCAGGCCGACGCGACGAACATTTTGATGTGTGCCAATCCTTTTCGCGCGGCGCCACCGCCCTCATGCATAACGCGAACCGAAGGTACGTAGACAACGCGTGCCACTTCGTGGGTTCGCAGGCTCAAATCGTAGTCTTCAAAATAAAGGAAATACCGCGGGTCGAAGCCTGCAAGTTTCTTCAGCACTTCCGTTCGAAACAGCATGAAGCACCCGCTGACGATAGGCGGGTCCCACACGACGTCGCTCTCATTGATCTGATCGCGCATTTCATAACGGGCCAGCCGACGCGTAAAGAAATGACGCAGGTTGATCGGCAAAAAGCCACGCACAAGCAGGTCGAGCATCGTGGGATAGCGGCGGCATAGATACTGGATGCGACCGGCTTCGTCGCCAATGCGTGGACTCAGTAGCCCTGCGTCGCGATAGACGTCGAGAAACGTGAGCGCGGTGCTCAACGCATCAGGATCGATATTGATATCTGGATTCAGCACGAGGTGGTAACGGCTTTCCGCGCGTTTAATGGCGAGATTGTGGCCGCGACCGTATCCGACATTGCCGTGTCCCGAAATCAGCGTACATTCGATTCCCTGCTCGCGAAGCTCGCTGAACCTGGACGACATATCGGGTAAACCGCCGTTGTCCACCACGAAGAATTGGACAGGCATAGGTGAACGCGCGCGCAACGTCGCGCAAGCGACATCGAGGCTAGCGAACGTATTCAGCAGTTGTGCCATATTCGGCTGGAATGCAACCAGGGAGACGGAAAGCCCATAGGTCTCCGAAGATTGCGCGCGTGTATCATTCATTGGGGTGCTGTAAACGTCGAGGCGGGCTAGCGGATAGCGCCTCGCAAATCTGTTTTAGTGTGCTGAATTTACCGACGATGGGCAATCAGCTTTTCATTGTGTTACGTCCGGCGAGAACCGTATAGCCTGACACCCTGCTCGCTCATGAAAACGGCCGGCCGACAACCACTATCCGCCGCGCCGCCGCACATGAAAATCCGTGCATCTTCCGAGACTCATCGTCGTGCCGGCTCAATGACTCGATTGCACCGCCGACGCGCTCGCAGCCTGCGCCTGAAGTTGCTTTTTTTGCTGCGCCAGATATTTCTCGCGTTGCTGGAGACCGCCTAACAAATCCGGGTTGACGTGAAGCTCCGCGACCTGATTGCCGTTGAAGGCAAACATTCGAATATCACCCGATGTAGCCCAGATGTAGTCATGTGGAACCTCGAAGATAAAACCTGAGGTGCCCAACGCATTTTCGTCGTAGTGAACCGCGACATCGGGACGCGCACCGCCCACCGGAGCGATATACACGATCTGGTCCCCCGCCGTCAGCGCGACGAACTGTGCGGCCTTGGCCTGATCGGGCAATCCCGCCCAGCCGGTAAAAATATAATTGCGTCCCTCGCCTCGCACTTCGTCCAGATAGCCGCCGCCATCCTGCTTACCAGAAACCTTGGCGAGGAGCTTTCCATTGAGCATGAAACCCTCACCATCGGCGCTCTTCACGAGCCGCGCGCCAACATTCAGCAATGCATTGCTCTGCTCCTGCTGGATCCAGCTCGCGGTAGTGTACTGCCGGGTGGCTGCAGAGTCGGTTCGGGCGAGAGCCTGATCGAGATCAGGTAGCGGCGGGCTTCGCATATAGCGTTCCACTCGCTCTTCGATGACTACATCAGGTTTTTCTTGCGCGACCATCCGAACCAGCATATCGGAGTCTGGGCGGGCCCAGACATAGACGACCCGGCCAAATTGCGACGAGATATACGGCGACATGGCGGTCATGAACGAATCGTGGAAGACGAGCGCCGTCCCTTTCTGCCCCTTGCACACCGTTGCCGAATAACCCTGCAACCTGCTGACGTCGATGCCAAGCGGCGGCAACGCCTGCGATTGTCGCAAGCAATCGATCCTCGCGGAGATATCCGCACCTTCGTTCGCTTCGGCGCGCGGCAGGCGGATCATCGTTGAAAGGTCGGTTGGGCTGCTGCCCTGCTGCGTGATGAAAGCCGAGTCTGTGAGCGTCATGGAATTCGCCTTGACCTGTCCGCCAAACGAATCCACTAACCGCCGATAGCCGAGATAGGCACCGTAACTCGTCCAATGCGTGTCCGTATGGAAAAACAGGCGACCCGCTGCGACCGGCTTGCGTTCAATCAGCGCCGGATGGGTGTCGACGACATATGGCGACGGCCCCATGTACGCCAGCAACTGTTCAAGACGCGTGGGGCCGGCGCCAAACATCCGTGCGGGGAGCATTTCCGGGTAGATGGTCTGCTTGTCGGGCGCCACCACCAGCCGGTACTGAATGCCCTTCTGGCCTAGCCACGCACCGCGCTGTTCGACACTTGCCTTCCAGTTTTGCAGGTCGGCAACCGAAAACGGATCCGTGCGCTGCATATCCTGCAGCGAGCCGTCATCGGTATAAAAGAGCCAATCCTGTTTTCCGGCGATGACCCGCGATGAACCCGAACGGTGAAACAGCTTGTACGAAAGCTTGCCCTGGACATCGAGTAACCAGTTGCGAAAGCCGAAGCGATCGTTGACGTACGTTTCGAAACCAGCCGGGAAACGATAAATTGCGCCGGATTTGAGATCGGCCGACGGGAAACTTGCCAGATTCCGTTGTTCGGAGTTGCTCCCATTTCCCGACCACATGGTGACAAGCGGCAAAGAGATTCCTGCCACGAACGCCACGGACATGACCCAGTTCGTCAGAGCTTTACTGTCCATGATGTCAGAACCGGAAATAGATGAACGGGTTATAGGTACTGGCAGCCAGCTGGGCGGAGCACATCAGCAGGATGACAATCACGGCAACGGTTCGAGTCGACAGAACGGTAGCCTGCATTTGATCGACCGCAAGTGACGTGATGACGGCCGGCAAAGGCTCGTTTGAGTGGTAGGGGAATCGTCGCGACTTCCAGTCTCGCGCCAGAAAAGTAACGACTGGGGTTGAGAGCAGGATCCCGAACGCCAGCGCTACATAGGTCTGCGAGTTCAGGAACAACGCCATTTGCGGGGTGAAACCACGCACGGCCGCGCCACCGAACATCGCCCGCAAATAAACGAGTGCCTCGTGGAAGTCTGCGGCCCTGAAGAAGACCCAGCCGATAGCGACCATGAGTAGCGTATAGGCCGAACCGATGAGTCGCGGAACGCGATCGATCGTTTTGCCGAATGGGCCCCGTTCGAGCACCAGCAAACCACCGTGGAACGCGCCCCAGAAGGCGAAATTCCAGCTCGCGCCGTGCCAGAGACCGCAGAGCAGGAATACCACGAACAGATTGATGCGCACTCGCATCGACGAAGCACGATTACCGCCTAGCGGGATATATACATAATCGCGAAACCAGGTGGACAGCGAGATATGCCACCGTCGCCAGAATTCACGCACGGACCGGGAGATGTACGGATAGTTGAAGTTCTCGGTCAATTCGAACCCGAACATGCGCGCCAAGCCGATTGCCATGTCGGAGTAACCCGAGAAGTCGAAATAAATCTGCAGTGTGTAACACACGATTCCGAGCCATGCAGTACCGGCCGACAGGCTGCCGGCAGGCGTAGAAAACGCCTGGTCGGCGACCTGCCCTAGCACATTGGCAATCAGAACTTTTTTGCCGAGACCGTAGACAAATCGTTCGACACCCGAACTGAACCGCTCAAGCGTATTGCTTCGATGCAGAATCTGATCGGCGACGTCGTGATACCGAATGATCGGGCCGGCGATCAATTGCGGGAACAGCGAAATGTACAGGCCCATGTTGAGCGGATTCCGCAACGCCTGGGCTTCGCGTCGATAGATATCGACGATGTACGAAATCGCGTGAAACGTGAAAAAGGAAATACCAATCGGCAACGGGATCTGATGCGCGGGAATCGTTCGATGAAGAAACGGCGCGATGATTTCGTTCAGATTCGAAACAAGGAAGAACGCGTACTTGTAGTAGATCAGGACCAGCACGTCGACGGTGACGCCAACGGACAGAATTGCAAATTCACTGCGCCGTCCGGGCGCTCGAGCCATGGCAAGGCCGATCGTCCAGTTGAACAGGATCGACAGAATCATCAGCGTGAGATATTCCGGCTCACCCCACGCGTAGAAAATCAGACTGGCGACAAGCAGCAGAAGGTTTCTGAATCGATGCGCGAGGACATAGTAAAGTCCGAGCACGATTGGCAAGAAGAAGTAAAGAAAAACCGCAGAACTGAAGACCAAGTCACCCTCTTCCTGTTGATTGGCTGCACGCCACCTCGATAGTTGCCTAGACTGACTGAGTTGAATTCAGCGCCGATTGTACCCAGCCACCATCTGTTTGACTATTGGCGGCCAAGTGGATGCACCCAGCGATTCGCGCACGCATTCGTTCATGGCGTTACGCGTCACTCGCCTCGGACGAAGCAGAAAAGATGGCACTTGCGGCGGTATCGGCTCGCGAGTTCGGCGAGCCAATCCGCAGGCTCCGCCATGCCGCCCGCACGAAGAAACGCGCCACTGCTACGGTCTTCGTCTACAGCGCGAGGCTCAACTGGGTTTTTTGCCAACTGGCCGTACGGTCGATACCGTCGGCGAACGTAACCTTTGGGGCGAACTCAAGCAACGTACGCGCGCGCTCGATACACAGCACGTTGACAGGAACATCGAACGCGCGGGGCGCAAGGAAGCGCACGTCAGCCTTACAGCCCAGCAGCGACTCGATCTCCGCAAGAATATCTGTAAGCGAGCGGCCGGTGCCGGAACCGATATTGAAAATCTTTTCCGGGCCCCGATAAGCCGCTGCCCGCAAAATACCGTCGACGGCGTCGGCCACGTAGATATAGTCCCGAACGATCGAGCCATCGCCCCAGATGTCAATCGACTGCCCTCTCAGCACGCGGTCCAGAAATACTGACACCGCCCCCTGAGCACGATTGATTTGCTGCCCCTCGCCGTACGGATTCGACAGGCGAACAATGCCGAAATCCAGGCCGTGCAACGTGGAAAAGAGTTGCAGGTACTTCTCGATGGCCAGCTTGCCGATACCATACGAACAGTTCGGCTCGAGGGGATGGCTTTCGCTGATCGGCAAGAACTGGGGCGTACCGTAAATGGTGCCGCCCGACGACACGAATACGACCTTCTTCACGCCGAGCGCCACTGCATGCTCGAGCAACCTCAACGTGCCGCCGACATTGGTCGTGATGTCGGCCACCGGATCCTCGTTGGAGGAACGCGGCAGGCTGGTCGAAACAAGGTGGAAGCAGACGTCCACACTCTGAACGGCCGCTGCGAGCGCAACAGGATCACTCCAGTCGCCCTTCACCCACTGTACGGCATCAACGGAGAAAGCCGGATTGGTTTGGCGCACGGCATCGGCGTCGGAACGGCTGAGGACCGTCACGTCGTCGCCTCGGCACACCAGATCCTGAACCAGGTGTTGCCCGATAAAGCCAGTCCCGCCCAAAACACAACATCGCATCGCCAAATCCCCTTTAAAAATCCATCGTTGAGGCTGCAGATGCCAGCTCCCTCGCCGTCCCGATCTCCTCAAGCAACGATTTCGAGAAACGCTCGCGCGAGAAATGCTGGTCGAACAGCACCTTCCCGGCTCGCCCGATGTCACGCCAATTTGCAGCATTGCCGATCGCGTCCATCAACGCCTGTGTGATAGCAGGCGGATGGTTGCTCGCAATCACAAATCCTGACACCTCATTTTCCAGATACTCGGAAGTGCCAGTGGACAACGTGCACATCAGTGGCTTGCTCGCCCCCATCGCGTGAAGGGAAACAAGCGGCAACGTATCGTCTCGCGATGGCACAACCACCAGGTCCGACGTCACCAGTTGCTTCACGTATTGCTCGTAGCCGAGTTGCGTGTGCAGCGTAAGCTGCGGCACGTTCTTGGCCATACGCTGAACGCCTTCGAAAAAACCGACATCCAGCACGCGTCCATAGACGTGAAATTCACACCGCTCGAGAATGCCGCGCGGCAGCGCCGCAACGCCCGCCACGAACAGGTCCTGCCCCTTTCTCGGCTCATAGGAACCGAATACCGAAACGACCAGGCGACGCGGCTCCGAAGTTTCGGTATCGGGCAGCGCGACAGCGTCGATAGTGAGCGGATCGAGTCCATATTCCATGACCCGCACGTCGTCCCGATATCTCCGCAACGGTCCGGCCGCACGCCGGCTACCGGCGAACACACACTTCACCTTGGCGAGCGCTTGCAGGAATCCCGGATTGCGCTCGATCAGGTCTGTCACCAAACCCGTTTCGTGGATGTACCAATACATGTCCACGAACGGAGTCAACTGCAGCACGATTGGCCACGCCACCGCCGTATTCGCAATTACCAGATCGAAATTGCGGGCTAGGTCGCGAACCGACACATGCCGGGTCAGCAGCAGACTGTCGACGATGACGGCCACACCGAGACGCTGTAGCTCATGCCGCAGCGGCCCGTCATCCGGTGATGCGACCACCACGAAATGACCGGCGTCCATGAGGGTACGCGCCATCTCCAGCACGACCCGGGGCGCCCCGCTTTCCGTGAGATCGTGCGAAATCAGCAGAATGTCCTTGCTCTCACTCGTTGCGGCGGTGGGCGATAGCGGCTGATAGACGTCGAATGGTTCGGGCGAATCGTGGTACGCCAAATCACGCATGGGCTTCGGGAAATACTTGTCCTCGCAAATGTATGAGATCCAGCGGCGCAGTAAAAAGATATCCGCCTTGTCTTTCTTCCGCGGTGCCGCAACTTTTTTCTTGTCCACCTCGGCGAGCGACATATGCCCGATGTGCAGCAGGGTGGCGTGCGGCGTGTACACACAGCTCAAGCCCAGATCGCGAACCTTGAAGCACAGATCCACGTCGGAATGGTTGATAGGCGCATTGACCGCATCGAATCCGCCGACGCGATCGAACACCTCCTTGCCGATACCGAGGCAAGCTCCGCAGATCAGCGACACTTCACGCACCGATTGCGCAAAGTTGAAATACGTCGGCGTATCGGCCGGGAGACTATGGAAAGCCGTGCCAACCAGTCGGCGCACGCCCGTTACCATGCCTGCGTGCTGGATGGTGCCGTTTTCGTACAGCAGCTTCGGACCGACGATGCCTACGCCGTCCCGCTCCAGGTATTCGAGTACGCCTTCGAGCCACTCGGGTGTGATGACCCGCACGTCGTCGTTGAAGAACACCAGATACTTGCCGCGCGAATTTTGCGCGCCAACATTGCACTTGTCGGAAAAACTGTATGGCTTGTCATAGCGAACCAGCCGGACTCTCGAATCGACCGGACTTGCGCTCATGGCGTCGACGATGGTCGAGTTCGTTACCACGATGATCTCGTACGCGGTGTACGTGGTGTTTTCGTTGATCGACTTGATCGTGTCTTCTATGTTGCGCCGATTATCAGACGGCACGACGATAGAGACGAATGCTTGCTCCTTGCTCAGATCGAATCGAATCCGGTTTGCGGCGGGCAACGGCAGTGCTGTACCGGCCCAGCCCCGACGGTCGGCCGCCGCCTGCAGCGCAGAGATATTCGTTTGTCGGGCGAACGGCTTGCCGCCAGCGGACCCCGACGACGCAATCATTCGCCAACCGTACAGCACATGCGGAATGTGCATCACGCATTTGGCGCGCTCCGACACGCGCAACGCGAGATCATAGTCTTGAGAAAAATCGAATTCCGAGCGAAAGCCGCCGACTTCCTCGACGAGCGAGCGCCGATAAATGCCAAGATGGCCGATATACATGCAATTCAGCATCAGCATCGGACTCCAGTCGGGTTTGGCGAAGATCTCGACCGGTTTGCCGGACTCGTCGATCTTGCACTCGTCCGAGTAGATCAGGTCCACGTCCGGCTGACCAACGATCGCCGCAGCCACGTGTTCGAGCGCGTCGAATGTGAGCAGATCGTCGTTGTCCATCAGTGCGACGTATTCACCGGTCGCAAGCTTGAGTGCCGCGTTCGACGCCTTGCTGATGCCGCCGTTCTCCGGCAGCGTCGTTACCTTGATGCGCGGATCCTTGCGCACGTACTCGGCAAGAAGTTCATCCAGTTCAGGCATGGCGGAGCAGTCGTCCGCGATACACAGCTCCCATTTCCGGTAAGTCTGAGCGCGTACGGAGTCGATTGCCTCGCGTAACAGCGCGGGCGAAATCTTGTAGACCGGCATTACCAGCGAAATCAGCGGGCTGCCAGCGACTGCCGCGGGCGACGTCAAGGTTGACGTGCTGTCGCCGATGAGACGCGCGTGAATGTTTTCAAGAAGCGTGGCTTCGCGCGAATCCAGCGACATGTGCGCGGGCAGCCGCCCACCCGGCGCAACGTTGCGCGCCGCATCGAGGACTGCGGGCACACCGCCTCGTTGCCAGACGCGATAAACAGCCTTCGCGAGCGGACGCCAGCCCCCGGCCGTACGCTGCGCCGCCATGACACGTGACAGACGGCGCCGTTGATGGGCCGCGCGACCGCCAATCTGACGCAAAGGATGAGCAAGCTTCCACGTACGCGAATTGACGATCGCGTTCAACGTAAGATTGACGCGGTCGAGCTGCGCCTGCAATTCCGTATTTTTATCTTCAGCAACGTTTGGTGTTGATTCCAAATCGTCGAGTTGCGCCTTCAATTCCTGCGTCACGCCCTGCACGGCATTCAGTTTTGCCGACGTCGACTGGATTTCGCCGCGAGTCTTTTGGAGTTCGGCCTGGCTGGCCGCCAACTGCGCCTGAAGTCCAGCGACGTTGGCGTTCTGTGCGTTGAGAGCGCCGGAGAGCTGCGCTTCGCGGTTCAGGCCGGCGCCGAGTTGAGCAAAGAAGTTGCGCGTTGCCACGGCCGCTTCGCCCTCAGTCCGGAACAGCGCCTGCATTGCCTCTGGAATCTGGCTACCTACGCCGAGCACGCCAAGGCCATGCCCATGCAGAAACGAGAACGACGGATAGCGGCCGCTCAATTCATCCCATAACTGCCAGACGCCGAAATCGCGCTCGCGCACATTGGTGTCGTGAAACAGCACGACCGCGCGGTCGCTGAGCAAAGGCAACCACGTTTCAAAATCATGCTTGACGGCTTCGTAGCTATGCAGACCATCGATGTGCAGCAGATCGATCGTGCCGGGTCCGAAATGAACCACCGCCTCGTCGAACGTGGAGCGCACCAGTGTCGAGAATTGCGAATAGGTAGCGTCGTGCGCCTGGCGCAGCGTGCTCAGCACATCTTCGCCATAGAAGCCGGCGTGTTCGTCGCCCTGCCACGTATCCACTGCATAGGCACGAATATCAAGCTTCAGTTCGTTGGCAGTTTGGCAGAACGCGCAGTAGGAGTCGCCATAGTGCGTCCCGAGTTCGACGACAGTACGCGGGCGCAGCGCGCTCACGATCGCAAAGGCAAACGGAATATGCTCGACCCACGCGCTGCGCCCCGACAGATAGTTGGGCCGGCTGAAAATCGTTGGGTGCAGCGTGGGATTAAACGACATAACGTGCCTTCTGCAAAAAAAATTTCTAAATAGAGCGCTTCAGGTTGTCAGACTTCGACTGACACATTCAGGCGGATGTCCTGCATCGGAATACCGATCAAGCCGGTACTCACGCTCGAAGATTCCGACTTGAAGATCAGGGCGTCGTGGATCCAGTGAAGTTGCGTGTGCTCGTCCTGAGTACCGTCCGCAACAGCCACGCAGACGGAATAATCGCCCTTCGGAAGGACCGGCATCTGGAACGCGAACACTGCCTCAATTTCGCGCCCCGCCGAGCACTGTACCGGCGCGTCGTGATAAGACAGGAAAGTGTTGTCGCCAAATAGTGTCTGGCCAAGTCGGTCCTTGATGAAGAAACCGACGATCGGCGAATTCAGTTCCTTGTGCGCGAGCGCCCGAACGTGAATGGTGACGTCTTCACCACCGACAATCCACGAGAGCAGCTTGCCTTCGTCGTCACCAAAGTGAACGTCCACTATCTGCGCGTCGCCCGTGCCGAACGAGGTCGCTTGCGCGTCGAACTCGAATACCCGCACGTCATTTCGCAGCGACGACTGATTGATAAACTGCAGACGCTGATCTTTCTCGTCTTTCGCGAGCTTGCGCGCTTTGACGGGCCGCAGTCGGGTTGTGGTGCTCTTGCCTTGCTGAGCTTCGTAAAATGCTTCGAGATACTGATCGCACACTTCGCGCGGCGAACCTGCCTGCACCACGGCCCCCTGCTCAAGCCACAACGCATGCGTGCAGAGATTCTTGACCGAGCCAGTGTCGTGGCTGACGAACAGAATCGTGCCCGACTTCATGAACTCACGAAGAAAACGCATGCACTTCTGCGTAAAAAACGCGTCGCCAACCGCAAGTGCTTCGTCGACTACCAGAACGTCCGCGTCCACGTGGGCAATGACAGCGAATGCCAGCCGAACCAGCATACCGCTCGAATACACCTTGACCGGCTGATCGATGAAGTCACCAATGTCCGCAAAACCCGTGATGCTCTCGAACCGCTCGTCGATCTGTGCGCGCGACAACCCATAGAGTTGCGCATTTAAATAGACGTTTTCGCGCCCGGTGAATTCGGGGTTGAAGCCGGAACCCAGTTCGAGCAGGGCGGCCACACGGCCATTGATTTCGGCCGTACCAGTAGTGGGCGGCAGCGTGCCGCAGATGATCTGCAGCAACGTGCTCTTGCCCGAGCCATTACGTCCGATAATCGCGACCGTCTCGCCGCGTCGCACTTCGAACGAAATATCGCGTAGCGCCCAGAACTGCCGCGCGCGCTGCTGTGCCTTGACGGCCAGTCGCTCCTTGTAGCGGCCGGACGGCATGAAGCGCGAGGCGGCGCCGAGCAAGGCCTGGACTAGTCGGTCGTGAGGGCGTTCGTACGTCTGGAACACCTTGCTCACGCCGTTGACACGAATAACGAGATCAGAGGACATCAGCGAACCCCCTGCGGGCCTTCTGGAACCACGCAAATCCAAACCATGCGAACACCACCGCGAACGTCACGTATTTGGCCCAGCTGTCCCATTCCAACGGTTGTCCAAGAACAACTAGCGACCGCATCGTTTCGATCGGGTAGGTCAGCGGATTGAAATTGGCAAGAAAACGCCACCTTTCCGGAAACGACGACAATGGAAAAAAGATGGGCGACACGAACATCAGGCCGGTGATAAAGATACCGATTGTTTGCCCGATATCTCTTAGGTACACGCCCGTGGCCGACAACCACCACGTCACTCCGAGCACGAACAGCACGAATGGAATGATGATTAATGGGGCAAGCAGAGCTGTTGCCGGAATAAAACCGAAACCGATGAACTCGAAAACCAGCAAGACGACCATGCTAACCAGCGCATGGAACAACGCTGACAACACGGTGACGCACGGCAGAATCTCCAACGGAAAAACCACCTTTTTCACGAAATTCTGGTTCGATAGCACGATGCCTGGCGCTCGGCTAACGCACTCGCTAAACATGTTAAAAATGATCAGCCCTGCGAACAGAATAACCGCGAACGCCGACTTCGACGTGTAAGAACCGGCGCCCCAACGCGACTTGAATATCTCACTGAAAACGAACGTGTAGATTCCTAGCATCATCAAGGGGATGAGCAGAGACCACAAAAGACCAAACATCGAGCCTTTATATCGTCCGATTGTTTCACGCCACGCCAGTTCCACCAGCAACTGTCGGTGACGCACGATCGATTTGACTAGCGCAACGGGTGAGACATTGTTTTTTATCATAACTTCATCGCGTTTGCGCGCATCTGTAGAAGCCGTGCACGCACTCATTGGCAATCCCTATCATTCAAAGACTTCCGCGTCGCCAAGAACTTTCGCGCTCGCATCTTTGGCCGCCAGATTCGGCGCTTCCGACAGAGGCCACTCGATCTTCAACGCCGGGTCGTTCCAGGCAATGCTGCGTTCGTGGGCCTGATACCAATAGTCGGTGGTCTTGTAGAGGAACTCCGCCAACTCCGACACCACGAGGAATCCATGCGCAAAGCCAGGCGGCACCCACAATTGCCGCTTATTATCTGCGGACAGCGTCACGCCGACCCACTTCCCGAAATTCGGCGAACTGCGGCGGATATCGACGACGACGTCGAACACCTCTCCTTGCGTCACACGAACGAGTTTGCCTTGCGGATGCTGGATCTGATAGTGCAAACCGCGCAGCACACCCTTGGCCGAACGCGAGTGGTTGTCCTGCACAAACTCAGTCGTTACGCCCGTCGCTTCGGCAAATTCGCGCGAATTGTAGCTCTCGAAGAAAAATCCACGCGCATCGCCGAATACGCGAGGCTCGATGATCAGCACTTCTGGGAGTGCCGTTGGTGTCACAGTGATAGGCATTCTTGGTCCTTGAATAAATCGTCGAGAAGAGAATCCGGGCTCAGTTCATTGACCTGAAGATTGCAGCGCAAGCAATCGAACGATCGGCTCCAGCGATTCCTGCCATTGCGGCAACGCAATTCCTGAAACACCGCGCAATTTCGAGGTGTCGAGCCGCGAATTTGCCGGTCGTTTGGCCGGCGTCGGGAACTGTTCGGTCGTAATGGGCTTGACGGCATCGGCGTGCGTTTTCAGCTGAACGCCCAGGTCGGCCACGCGCCGCAGCACGTGCTGCGCATAGCCGTGCCACGTAGTTTCGCCCTGCGGCGCGAGGTGGTAGGTGCCGGCGTGACTAGACAGAAACACGGGATCCGCGCCGACGGCGCGGATTATCGTTGCTGCCACGTCGGCCAGCAGATAAGCGGGCGTCGGCACGCCCCATTGATCCGCAACAACCCGCAGTTCGTCTCTTTCGCGAGCGAGTCGAATCATCGTCTTGGCGAAATTGCCGCCGAACGCACCCACCACCCAACTCGTCCGGAAGATAACATGTTCGCTCAACGCATCCGCAATCGCACGTTCGCCAGCTAGCTTGCTCGATCCGTAAACGGACTGGGGATTGCATTCGTCGGTTTCGCGATAAGGTCGCGCTTCCTTGCCGTCGAAGACGTAATCCGTCGAGAAGTGCAGTAGCGTCGCCCCACAACGCTTAGCTGCCTGCGCCATCGCGCGAGGCGCCGCCTCATTCACCGCAAAGCACAGTTCCACGTCGGACTCGGCTTTGTCGACCGCCGTGTAAGCCGCCGCGTTGACGATGAAGTTCGGACGGGTGCGGTCCACCAGAGCGCTGATTGCGTCAGGCGAACTGAGATCAAGTTCCCTACGACCCACTGCGACGACAGAGCCAACGGACTGAAGGCTGCGGGTCAGCTCAAAGCCGAGCTGTCCATCTTTCCCGGTAACGAGGATCAAAGGCGTCGAACTGTCGCGGTGTTTCGATGCGGATGTTTCCATTCTCGGATGTCCAAAGACGTTGGGTTGACTACTATCGCCGACGTGGCGCTATTGCTGTTCGCTTGCAGGCAAGCTAGAACGGGCCCGCACGGCCCATGATTCCATGAACGATGCCGCGCACCGAAGCTCTCGCGTGGGCTAGTCGAGGCGTCATCAAGGTCGAATATATGATGAATCGAACAGGCAACCTGAGCAACTCGGTCAGCCGCCAGGGCCATGGCATCTCACTGCGGCGAATCAGCAGAATCGCGTTTCGGAACATGAAATAATGCCGGAAGGGGCTGTGAGACGGATAGCACCGACCGAATATCCGAATCGGTTCGCCACCGAGAGAATGCGAGAGACGCAACCACGGCACACCCACCAGACGGAGCCCGCGCCGCTTTGCGCGAACACACCACTCAAGGTCGACATAATCGATAAATAGTGCTTCCTCCATAGGACCCACAACCGTCCAGCAACTGATATTGATGCACGTGCCCGAAGTGATAAGGAAGTCGACATCCAGCACTTGCTGTCCGGAAGGTTCAACGCGCCCCATGCGCCAACCGGAAAACCGCACGAACGGCGTGACGCCGTTAAAGCGTTCGTCCCAATAAGCAGGGCCGACGGCCGCGATGGCCTCGCCAGCGCTGACCAACTCGAAAAGTGTGGAAGCCAGCCCGTTGACCAGCTCCTCCGTCGGGCAACTATCCTGATCGAAGAGCATGGCGGCAGCGAAATTTTCGGAGCGCAACCACTCGATTCCGCGATTCAGCGCCGCGGCAACACCCGTGTTCATCCCTTGGGGCAGGTACGCGACACTAGCCGCAAGATTACTCGGGCGCGAGTCCGAGTCCGAATTGTCGACAACCACGCACTTGAGTATCGAAGCCAGCCGGTTCGCGTTTTCAATACATTCGCGGTCTGGATTGAAGAACACGATTACCGCACCCGCTCGGGAGATTACGCTATCCGCCGCGAAAGCGGCGGTAGCATCGAATTTTCCCGAAATACCGTCAAGGTTCGACGTTGCCGTCACCGTCAACGCGCGGTCCGCGCCACGCGATCGGTAAGCAAAGCCTGCAGGTACTGCCCATACGCATTCTTTGCCAAGGGCGCTGCGAGCTTCTGGAGTTGTTCAGAATCGATCCAGTTCTGATGATATGAAATCTCTTCAGGGCAAGCCACGACCAAGCCCTGACGCTTCTGCAATGTAGCGATGAATGTCGCGGCTTCGATCAACGAATCGTGCGTGCCCGTATCGAGCCACGCGTAACCGCGCCCCATGATCTCGACATTGAGCTTGCCTTCGCGCAGATACCGCGAGTTCACCTCGGTGATCTCAAGCTCACCACGCGCAGACGGCTTCACGTCGGCGGCAATTCCGCACACTTCGTTGTCGTAGAAATACAGGCCCGTTACTGCGTAGTTCGAACGAGGCTTGAGCGGCTTTTCCTCAATGGACAACGCCCGGAAATTGTCGTCGAACTCCACCACGCCGTAGCGCTCGGGATCGTGCACGTGGTACGCGAATACCGTAGCGCCCTGCTCGCTCGAACTCGCACGACCGAGTTGGCTGACAAGATCGTGGCCGTAGAAGATATTGTCGCCGAGAATCAGCGCCGACGGATCATTGCCGACAAATTCGCGACCGATGATGAACGCCTGCGCGAGCCCGTCCGGCGAAGGCTGAACGGCGTACTGGATGTTCATGCCCCACTGGCTGCCGTCGCCGAGCATCGCCTCGAAACGCGGCGTGTCCTGCGGCGTGGAGATGATCAGCACGTCGCGAATACCTGCCACCATCAATGTGGACAGCGGGTAGTAAATCATCGGCTTGTCGTACACCGGCAGCAACTGCTTGGAGACGACATGCGTGATCGGATACAGACGGGTGCCCGACCCGCCCGCGAGAATGATGCCTTTGCGCGCCATTACCGTGCCTTTACGCGCGCTGCGCGTAGTTGGTCTCAACCCACTTCCGATAGTCACCCGAAGCCACTTCGTCGGACCATGCCTGATTGTCCAGATACCACTGGACCGTCTTCGCGAGACCGGTCTCGAACGTTTCTGCCGGCAGCCAGCCGAGTTCGCGTTCGAGCTTGCGTGCGTCGATGGCGTAGCGGCGGTCGTGGCCCGGACGATCCTTCACGTACGTGATCTGGTCGCGGTACGACGCATTCGCCTTCGGGCGCAACTGGTCGAGCAGGTCGCACAGCGTATGGACGACGTCGAGATTCTTCTTCTCGTTCCAGCCGCCCACGTTGTACGTCTCGCCCGGCGTGCCACGCGCGAGCACTTCGCGGATCGCACTGCAATGGTCGCCGACGTACAGCCAGTCGCGCACGTTCTGACCGTCGCCGTATACCGGCAGCGGCTTGCCCGCGAGCGCGTTGGCGATCATCAGCGGGATCAGCTTTTCAGGGAACTGGTACGGACCGTAGTTGTTCGAGCAGTTCGTGGTGAGTACCGGCAGGCCGTACGTGTGATGGTACGCGCGCACCAGATGATCGGAACCCGCCTTGGTCGCCGAGTAAGGACTGTTCGGCGCATACGGCGTGGTTTCGGAGAACTGCGGATCGGTAGCGGACAGCGAGCCGAACACTTCGTCGGTCGACACGTGCAGGAAGCGGAATGCGGCCTTGTCGGCGTCGCCCAGCGCGTTCCAGTAATTGCGGGTCGCTTCGAGCAGCGTGAAAGTGCCGACCACGTTGGTCTGCACGAAATCGGCCGGGCCGTGAATGGAGCGGTCGACGTGACTCTCGGCCGCGAAGTGCAGCACCGCGCGCGGCTTGTGCTCGGCGAACAGTGCGTCGAGCGCGGCGCGGTCGCAGATGTCTGCGCGGACAAAAACGTGTTTGGGATTGGCCTGTTGCGACTTGAGCGTACCCAGATTGCCGGCATAGGTCAGCTTGTCTACATTCAGCACCGCTTCGTCCGAGGCATTGAGCCAGTCGAGCACGAAATTAGCGCCGATAAAGCCGGCACCGCCCGTTACCAGGATCATGAAATTCCCTTGTGATGTGAGTGGCGGGTGTGGAATCGATTCACCGATCTGCCTACCCCGCGCTGCGCCGGTCCGGAGTCCGATTCCTGTGCGTAGTCGAGGCGCCGCACGCATTGCACGCGGACGCCCAGACGCCTATCTTATGATGCCCCGATTATAAAGCGGCCCGGATTAAAAACCACCACCCTAACAACTTGAAACAGCTTGACAAGTTTGGTACCGAACCAACCAGTCAGCTTTTTCTGACAATTGCCTTCACGGGTGAGAGGGCGCACAGAAACGGGCCCGCCGATCCATTAATGGAAGCCTTTTGGAAGCTTGACGGGTGCCCGGGAACAAACGGCGCGAAAGAAAAAGAAAGCCGCCCGCGCGCATGCGCCGGATTAACAGGCGCATTGCAGAGGGCGGAACAGAGAGGAAACGAGGGTCTGATTGACTGCCCACGCCCCGTCAGGCCACGAGCATCCAGCGCAGCGTGTCCTCGAACGGGATGGCCTCGACGGCGGGCACCAGCGAGCGCAGCTTGGCCGGCGATCCAGCGAGCATTTTCACATCGGTTTGTCGGACGAATGCCGGGTTCACGCGAACTTCCAGTTCATGGCCCGTCAGATCGCTCGCCTTGGCGAGAATGTCGCGCAAGGTATAAGGCGTGCCGGTGCATACATTCACGGTCTCGGCAGCCGCTTCGGAATCGAGCAGCGCTTCGTACGCATCGGCCACGTAGCGCACGTCTGAAAAATCGCGTGCGACGTCGATGTTGCCCAGTTCGATGGACGGCTCACGTCGCGCGAAATGCTCGACGATCTTCGGCACAAGGAAGTTCGACGCCTGGCCGCGGCCGGTGTAATTGAACGGTCGTACGATCAGGATGGGCAACCGGTCGAACCAGGTGCGCACCATCGTTTCCATGGCCGCCTTGCTGGCCGCGTAGTGATTGACCGGCGTGACCGGGAAGCTTTCGTCGATCGCGTCGCTCGTCACGTTGCCGTACACGTTCGCACTGCTCGCAATCAGCAGCTTGCGCGGCGTATGGCCGACCGATGCACACGCTTCCAGCAGATTCAGCGTGCCGATCACGTTCACGCGATAGAAGTCGAGCGGGTCGTTGTGGCCCACGAAACTGATCGCGGCCAGATGCACGATGTAGTCGGGCCGCACGGTTTCGATCACGCGCCGGCAATCATCCGGCGACGTGATGTCGAGCCGCATCCGGGTGGGCGTTTCGGGCTCGTTGCGGCCCCCCACTGTCTCGATGACGGTGTGGCCGCGGCCCAGCAGCTTGTCGACCAGATAGCGGCCAGTGAAACCGTTCGCACCGGTGACGAGCGTGCGAACAGGTTGCGTCGATGCCGGCGCAGACATGTTTTCCTTTTTCACGGATGTCATCCTGTTGTAGTGCAATATCGCGCGTGGTCCGCGTTCTTCTGCCCGCTTGCAGCCCCGGGGGCCGCGTGGCGCGATATCGGTCCTTCAAACCAGCTATTATGTCACGCTAGCATGTTGCACCGCCCAATGCGGCACGCCTCGTGCGTCACCGCGAGTATCGAACTGCTCCGACTCACCTGATGACACCCTCCTCCACTTCCAGCGCCCCCTCCCCACTGGTCCCGCTTGCGTTCGGCGATCTGCAAGGCTGCCGCCAGCCGTTCCAGCAATTGCTGGCCAAGGCCGCGCCGCCCGAAGGCACGCCACTGTGGTTCGCGGGCGATCTGATCAACCGTGGTTCCGAATCGCTCGCCACGTTACGCGACGTGATCGCGTTGGGCGAGCGCGCAGTGCCGGTGCTGGGTAATCACGATCTGCATCTGCTGTCGGTGTCGGCGGGCATTCGCAAGTCGAAGAAAGGCGACACGATCGACGAAATTCTCGCCGCGCCCGATGCCGCCGATCTGCTCGACTGGGTTCGTCACCGGCCGCTTGCGCACTTCGAGAACGGCATGCTGATGGTGCATGCGGGCGTGTTGCCGCAATGGGACGCGAATCTGACGATGGAACTCGCCGAAGATCTGCAACGCGCGCTGCGCGCGCCGAACTGGAAGGAAACGCTGGCGGGGTTGTACGGCAACGAGCCGAACCGGTGGAAGTCGAGCCTGAAAGGTATCGACCGGCTGCGCGTAACGTGCAGCGCGTTGACGCGCGTGCGTTTCTGCAACGCAGACGGCGCCATGGATTTCAGCAGCAGCGGCAGCCTCAATTCGGCGCCGGCGGGTTGCATGCCGTGGTTTGACGTGCCGTCGCGCAAGACCGCCGACATCACGGTCGTGTTCGGCCACTGGGCCGCGCTGGGTTTGACGTTGCGCGACAACCTGATCGGACTAGATTCAGGCTGCGTGTGGGGTGAGAAATTGTCGGCTGTCACGCTGACGAAGAATCCCGCTGAACGCACGCTGACGCAGGTCGACTGCGTCAGTTGCCGGATACCCGGAGCAACGGAGGAATAAACCGGCTTCGACCGGCGCCTCGCGAGCGGAGACCCGTCAGCCGGCTTATTCTTCGTCCTCTTTGTGATAGACCTGCTTGTTGACGACCACGCCCTTCGGGAACACCTTGCGCACGAGGCCGCGCGCGGTCGCGTCGGCCCGCAGCACGACATCGCGAACCGGCTGCTGCGGGCGTCCGCGAAACGAGGTCGGGTGAAAGTACCCGGCGTTACCTGCCGGATGATCGGAGAAGTAGTAGTTCGACACGCAGCAACGCGCTTCGTCGCTCAGGTTCGGCGAAACCGAATGCCACGAGTGCTGGTTCGTTATCATCACCGCGAGCCGGTTGAACTTGCTGACAATCGTGACGGGCCCGGCCTTCGGCCCATTCGGCCACACTTCGAGATTGCCGCCGTTCTCCGCGCGCCAGTCGGGCGACACGTAATACAGCAGATTCAGCACGCGATAACGCTGGCGATCCTTGTCGTGCGAATTGTCCAGATGCGGGTTCAGGAAGTGCCCGCGGCCCATCATCGAAATACCGCCGGCGTAGAGATGTTCGTCCGGACATAACGCGTTGAGCTGGGTGATCTGCGCAACGAGATCCACCACCTCCGGCTCCTGAAACGCAAAGATCGCTTCTTCGAGAATCGGCGCGTGCTCGTTCATCTGGGCCGATACGTATTTCAGTTCACGCAGGCTTTTGCGCAGCATCATGGTCGACGCTTCGGGAAATCCGCGGCGGATTTCCATGGCCAGTTCCTGCGGCAGAACGTCGTCGATGAAGAAATGATGGACCGGCGCGTTTTCCCGCCATTGACGGCAGGCCGAATCCAGATTCTCACGCAAGCGCGCTGCGACGAACTGGCCAATGTCTGTCCGCTTCATCTTCACTGCGTCCATTTCGCGCCTTCGGGCTGATGTGAAGACTCGCTTTCATCAGACATGACGGGCCACAGGCGGCCTTCCGGTGCGGCAGCGTGTCGATTTTTCAACGTTGCAAGGGCCGCCCCGATCATTTCTTCCGATTGCGCCGCCAGCGCGCGCCGGTCGGCGCCAGGCGCAAGCGGCTCGCACACGTACACGTGCGCGGTCAGCGGGCCGCCCTGCAGCAGAAGATTCAACGAATCGGCGAGCGACAGGTCGTCGATATACGCGGGCGCGGTGGACTGCCGGCCCTGCGCGTCTTCATACATGATGCAGACGGGCTGCACCGGCGCCGCCGCCGACACGGCCGCCTGGAACATATTCGCGTGAAACGGCAGCAGCGCGAGTCCGCTGGACGTCGTGCCTTCGGGAAACACGCACATCAACTCGCCCGCTGCCAGCCGGTCGGACAACTCGTGCATGATCCGTTTCGCATCACTGCGTTTTTCGCGCTGAATGAACACGGTGTCCAGCTGCTGTGCGAGCCAGCCGACCACCGGCCATTGCCGGATCTCGGCCTTCGAGACGAACGGCGTCGGCCGCCACGCGTTGATCACGTAGATGTCGATCCACGAGATGTGATTGGCAACGACCAGCGCGCCACGGTCGAGCCGCGCGCTGTCGTTGTGCACGACGAGTTGCATGCCGCACAGCCGCAGCATTTTCAGCGACCACGCGCGGTTGAGCGCGTGACGCTGTTCAGCGGAGGCCTTCGGAAAGCGCGTCGCCACGACCCACATGCCGTGCAGCAGATGCGTGACGAGACGGACCTTGCGTAACGCGAGCTTCATTGTTGGAGCTTTCCGTAACTAGCCGATGAGCGGAGTGAGAGTGAGTGCAAGGCCGCGGATATCAGCGCTGCTCGAACGCGACGTGACCCGACACGATGGTCGCGCGCACCCGCGCCGGCAATTCGTAACCGAGGAACGGCGTGTTGTGCCCCTGGCTCTTCAATGCGCGCGGCTTGACGCGCCAATGCGCGTTGCGGTCGAACACACAGAGGTCGGCCACGCTGCCCACCGCGATGCGGCCGGCTGCGTTCAGATTCAACACATCTGCCGGTGACGCGGTGATGCGGTTCAGCGCCTTCGCGAGCGGCACGCCCGCTTCGTCGGCCCACTTCACCGTCAGCGACAGGAACAGCTCCAGACCAGTCGCGCCCGGCGTGGCTTCGGCGAACGGCAGCAGCTTTTCGTCGTCGTCGACCGGCGTGTGGTCGGAACAGATTGCGTCGATCGTGCCGTCGACGAGACCTGCGCGGATCGCTTCGCGATCGCGCTGCTGACGCAGCGGCGGATCGAGCCGGAACTGCGCATCGAAATAACCGATGTCGAGGTCGATCAGATGCACGTGGTTCACGGTGACATCGCACGAAACCGGCAAGCCCTCGGCCTTGGCCGCGCGCATCAACTCGATGCCCGCCGCCGACGACACATGCGACAGATGCACGCGCGCGCCAGTCACGCGCACGAGTTCGAAGATGGTGTGCAGCGCGATCGTTTCCGCCGACACCGGCACGCCCGACAGGCCCATCCGCGAAGCCAGCGGGCCGCTTGCGGCGACGCCGCCCTTGCCGAGATACGCGTCCACGGGACGCAGCCACACGGTGTAGCCGTAAGTCTTCGCGTATTGCAGCGCGCGCATCAGCACCTGCGTGTCAACTACGGGCACGTCGGCCTGCGAGAAGCCGATGCAGCCGGCTTCGGTCAACTCGACCATCTCGGTGATGACTTGGCCTTTGAGACCGACAGTCAATGCGCCGAGCGGATACACGTGCGCCTGGTTCAGATTGCGCGCGCGGAACTTGAGCATCTCGACGAGGCCCGGTTCATCGAGCGTCGGATCGGTGTCCGGCGGACACACGAGGCTCGTCACGCCGCCCGCGAGCGCGGCCGCCATTTCGGATTCGAGCGTCGCCTTGTGTTCGTAGCCCGGCTCGCGCAAGCGCGCGGACAGGTCGACCAGACCTGGCGCGATGTGCAAGCCCGTGGCGTCGATCGTCTTCGCTGCGTGGAAGTCGGCCGGCGCCTGGCCGAGCGCGACGATCTTGCCTGCCGCGATAAAAATGTCCTGCTGCTGTTCGGTGCCCGCTGCCGGATCGATCAGCGTGCCGCCTTGAATATGAATCTTCATGCGCTGCCTTGTTGATTAGCTGCTGTTCAGCCTGGGTTTTCACCCGGCGTTCAACCAAGTTTTTGCGTTACGTGTTACGTGTTATGTGCCGCGTGTCCGTCGGCGTTGTTGCTGCTTTTGCCGTGACGGTATGCGTGACGAAGCGTGCCGCTGCCCTGCTTGTTGCATCGCGCTGCATCGCAACGGTTCACGCTTTTTCACCGCAATCAGTCGTGATTGCCCGCGACAATGCCCATCACCGCCATCCGCACTGCGATACCGAACGTGACCTGATTCAGGATCACCGATTGCGGACCGTCCGCGACCTGCGAGTCGATTTCGACACCGCGATTCATCGGGCCCGGGTGCATCACGATGGCGTCGGGCGCGGCGAGCGCAAGGCGCTCCGGCGTCAAACCCCAGCTCTTGAAGTACTCCTGCGCCGACGGCAGCAACGCGCCGCTCATCCGCTCGTTCTGCAGACGCAGCATGATGATCACGTCGACGTCCTTCAGACCTTCGTCGAGATTGTGGAACACCCGCACGCCCATCTGTTCGAGACCGCCCGGCAGCAGCGTGCGCGGACCGATCGCGCGCACTTCCGGCACGCCAAGCGTGGTCAGCGCGTGAATGTCCGAGCGCGCGACCCGCGAATGCAGAATGTCGCCGACGATCGCCACGCGCAGCTTCGTGAAATCCTTCTTGTAGTGACGGATCGTGTACATGTCGAGCAGCCCCTGGGTGGGGTGCGCATGACGGCCGTCGCCCGCGTTGATCACGTGCACGTGCGGCGCGCAATGCTGCGCGATCAGGTACGGCGCGCCGCTCGACGCGTGACGCACGACGAACATATCGGCATGCATCGCCGACAGGTTGTTGATCGTGTCGAGCAGCGATTCGCCCTTGCTGGTCGACGACGCGTTGATGTTCAGATTCAGCACGTCGGCGGAAAGACGCGTTGCGGCGATTTCGAAGGTGGTGCGGGTGCGCGTCGAGTTCTCGAAGAACAGGTTGAACACCGACTTGCCGCGCAACAGCGGCACCTTCTTCACTTCCCGGTCGGTCACGCTGACGAACTGGTCGGCGGTATCGAGAATGTGATTGACGATCGCCTTGGGCAAGCCCTCGATCGACAAAAGATGTTTCAGCTCGCCGTTTTTCGTGAGCTGCGGGTTGCCCTTCAGGAAGCCGTAACGGAAGCGCTCGGTGGCGCTATCGGCGGAATCGCTGGGAGCCTGGGTGGCGGTGTTCATGGTGTACCTGCTTCAAATACGGGCTTCAACGTGATCGATGTCGATGCGGATGCTGACTGCGTGTGACGAGGTGTGGCGATTTTGCGCCGGCCTTTGCGTGGAACGCGGGGGTCGGCTTTGATGCTGTTGCTGTGTCGCGCGAGTGCCTTGCGGCCTTCTCTCGCGGCTTTTATGCAATTTTTCTGCGAATGTTTGTGCGATTCCGGCACGCGGCGTTGGCGTGACTAGCGCAGTGCGCAGGACGCACGCCGCTCAGTCGACGCGTGCTTCGGTATGAAACGTGAAACGCGCGTCACCTTGCGCACTGCCCTCTTCGCGGGCCAGCACGAGCGTGGCGTCAGCCGGCACATTCACCGAGCCGCCGACAAAGCGCGCCGCCACCGGCAACTCGCGGCCGCCACGATCGGCGAGCACGGCCAGTTCGACCGATGCCGGACGGCCATAGTCATACAGCTCGTTGAGCGCCGCGCGAATCGTGCGGCCGGTGTACAGCACGTCGTCGACCAGCACGATGCGTGCGCCGTCTACGGAAAACGGCAGCGAGGTCGGGCTGGCCTGCGAATGCAGACCTTTTTTCGCGTAGTCGTCGCGATGCAGCGCAACGTTCACCACGCCGAAATCCGGCAGCTGCAGGTCGTGCGCGAGCCGCGCGGCGAGCCACGCGCCGCCGCTGTGAATGCCGGCGAGCACAATGCCTTGCGTGGCGGGCTGATCGCCGTACACCGTGCGAATCTGATCGAGCAACGCGCGATAAAGCGCTTCGGCGTCAAGAGAACTCATGATCGTCGGAAAGTCCGTCAAGATATTGCTGGAGGATGATGCTGGCGGCTTCGGCGTCGAGCATGTCGGCGCGGCCGTTGCCGGCGCGAATCTCCGCCTTCGCCTCGACCGACGAATAACGTTCGTCGATCCACGTGACAGGCAGATTGAAGCGTCCGTTCAGCTGATTGCCGAAGCGTTTCGCCAGTTGGTTCATTTCGTGCGGCGTACCGTCCGGGTGCATCGGCAAGCCGACCACCAGTGCGTCCGGCTTCCATTCGGCGATCAGTTTGCCGACCTCTTCGAAGCGGTATTCGCGGCTGCGGTTCTGCACGATGACGAGCGGCCGCGCGCTGCGCGTGAGCGAATTGCCGACCGCCACGCCGATGCGTTTTTCACCGTAGTCGAACGCAAGCAGCGTCGCCTCACGTCCGGCCGACAGGCTCATGCGTGACCCGCTTCGCCCGACAGCATCGACAGGTTGATGCCGAGCAGCGCGAGCGCGGCTTCGAGACGCTCTTCAGCGGGTACGTCGAAGATGATTTTCGGGTCGGCTTCAACCGTGAGCCAGCCGTTCTTCGAAATCTCTTCTTCGAGCTGACCCGCACCCCAGCCGGCGTGGCCGAGCGTGAGCAGGAAGCGTTCGGGACCGGTGCCGCTCGCGACGGCTTCGAGCACGTCTTTCGAGGTGGTCATTTCCAGACCGCCAGGCACCGACATGGACGACGTGTACGGATCGCCGCTTTTCGGATCGTGCAGCACGAAGCCGCGCTCGGTTTGCACCGGGCCGCCGAAATACACGGGCACATGGAGAAGGGGTTCGATTTCGAGCTTGAGGTCGATGCGACTGAAGAGCGCTTGCAGGTCGATGTCGGTCGGCCGGTTGATCACGAGGCCGAGCGCGCCGCGCTCACTGTGATCGCAAAGGTAGACCACCGTTCCTGAAAACGTCGGATCGGCCATGTTCGGCATGGCGATCAGGAACTGGTTGGTCAGATTGATGCGATCGGTACTCTTGGACATAGTTCGGATTTTAGCAAAGACGATGCAGGATGGCGGGGCTTTGAGCGTGGAACCGCGATGTGTGCCATGAAGCGTACCGCGAGCCATCGACGGCCAATCAGGTTGCACTTTATCACGCACGAGGGCCGTGGCTAAGGCACGGGCGAGGAGTTGCGGCGCCTCCGCCGATATGGGCTACGGGCGCATTCCTGTCGAGCGCAGAAACAGCGTACCGTGCCGCACGGCGACGGCTCACGCGCCGCCCTGTTCGATCGCCCGTGTCAGCGTGGTCATCGCGGCCTGGGTGACGCCGCCGGCAGGCGGAGCCACGCCTGCGGCGACCTTGTGCAGCATTGCGCGCAACGCCTCGGCGGCCTGCTCGAGCGCACTCGCGGCCGGCGCTTCTACGATCACATGCGCGCGCACGGCCGGGGTCGAAACGCCCGCATGCGCCCGGCGGCGCCATGCCAACCCCAGCGCGTCGGCCAGCAGCGCCACGTGACCCAAGCCCAACGCGCACGCGGCCGAGCCGAGCCGGTAAGCGGCGTCGCCCGCTTGCAGCGCCTCGCTCGGGTCGGCCTTTTCCGGCTGATCGGCCGCACGGGCGTGCTCGGCAAGCGCGGCGATCGCAGCGTCGGCGGTTTGCAGGAAGTCCTCGTAGGCGTTCGCGTTCACCGTCAGCACGCCGAGATCGCGCGTCAATGAAGTGCGCGCGGCGCTGATCGACTGCGCTTCGAGCGCGCCCGCCTCCCACAGCATTTCCGACGATTGCGTACCCGCGACGTGCCAGTCGACCGTCAAACCATAGTCGTGCAGCACCTCGACCTGGTCGGCGTCTTCAGCGGCCGCGCCGAACAGCGCATAGTCGCGCCACATTAGCGCGAGCGTCGCCCGAACCAGCGAACGCGGCGCGCGCTCCATGCCCCGCGCATGATCGGCCAGCGCCAGATTGCAGCGGGCGTAGAAACGTCGCGCGTCGGTGTCGCCGGTTGCACGGCCGCTCACCCGGAGCGCGGTTGCGCAGGCTTTCGCGAGACGCCAGAAATCGTAGGGGTCAGGTCCGGCGAGGTCGGTGAAGACAACGTCCAGTTCGTCGAGCGCGGCATTCGTGACGGCCAGCGCAACCGCACTCCCCGTGCCGGCTTGCGAACGCAGCACGGGCAGCAGCGCGCGTTCGTAGCGGGCCCGCAAATGAGCCAGCTGATCGGCGGATTGGGCGTGGAACGACACCGGCGGCACCGGGCGAGCGGTCAGCGCGAGGTCTTCGAAAGCGACGGCGGAACCGGGCGTGTGCTCGGAAAGATGCACGCCCAGCGACCGGTAGTGGTCGAACAGCGTGGGCGAGCAGGACAGCTCGCGCAAATTGTGACGTTCGAGCGCCGCACGGAAATCGCGCAGCGCCGCGCCGAACACCGGGCGCACGGGCTGCGCATCGGCGGGATCGCCCGCTGCTAGCGGCGAAAGCCGCACCAGTGCGTCGGCGAAACGCTGTGCGCTCAGCCAGCCGGCACCACGTAATGCATGAGACGCGCGCAGCAGCGCCGACGTGCTCTCGTGTTGCTGTTCGAACGCCAGCAATGCCTCCGCCAGCGCAAGCTCCGCCGGACGGACGGAGCCGCCGCGCGGATTTGGAAGGGCATCGAAGGAAACGGGTGCAGCGGATCGAGAGGTCATGGGCAGGCGACACGAAGCTGACGGGCCGTCGCCTCGCGCCGCGCGCAGACTGATCGGCTAACGCGCGAACCGGCGACAGGACAATGACAGACTACCGTTGCGACACGGCGCAACCGACGATGTTCCGCACCGCATTCTGAAACTGCACGGCGGATGGCGCGCTGGACGAGCGCATCGGGGAAAATTTCCGGGCGTGGCCGCCGCACTCACGAGCGTTGCCGATCGACTTCCGGGCCCGCTCGCAGCACACATTACCGGACCGGTCGCTGTCGCTGCCGCAGCCGCGCGCTATAGACGCGAACGACGACACCGGCCGGCAAATGCCCGGCAAGCGACCGACTTCAGATCTGGACCATCTCGAAGTCTTCCTTGCGCGCTCCACACTCCGGGCAAGTCCAGTTAATGGGAACGTCTTCCCAACGCGTGCCCGGCGCAATGCCTTCGTCCGGCAAACCGGCTTCTTCGTCGTAAATCCAGCCGCAAATCAGGCACATCCAGCTTTGATATTCCATTCTTGTGTCGCGTCGTAGAGTCCGTGGAAACGGGAGCCATGATGGTACCGTGTTGCCGCCCCAATGCCTAGCAATCAGAATGGTGCAACCGCCGAGGGCATGGCGTTCGGCGATGCGATCTGCGTTGGCTGGCATCGGTTGACCGCACCGCGCACCGCGCGGGCGGCCGGCTGTTTGCTGCCAAGCGGCAAAGTGTATGAAAAAACGCCCTGGCGACGGTTTAGGCCGCATAATTGAGTCGATTGCGCACTGTCTGCGCCAAAATCCTGCTCCTTTTTGTCAACCTTCATGCCCAGCGACACGCCTCCGATCGTCCTCACCTTCGGCCTCTCCGATCCCACCGGCGGCTCCGGCCTTCAAGCCGACCTGATGACCCTTGCCAGCATGGGCTGTCACGGGGTTTCCGTGCTCACCGGCTACACCGTGCGCGACTCGGCCAGCTGCGACGAAGTCACCGGGCTCGACCCCGAAGTCGTCGCCACCCAGGCGCGGATGCTGCTAGAAGACATGCCGATTGCCGCGTTCAAGGTCGGCGCCTGCACGCGCGCCGAAGTGGTGAGCGCGATCGCCGAAGTGGTCGCCGACTACGACGACATTCCGCTGATCCTCGCGCCCGACTTCACGCTCGACGACGAACACGTTCTTGCCGCCGACGAATTGCGCGAAGCGATCGCCGACCTGCTCGCGCCGCAAACCACGCTGCTGGTCGCCGATTCGGCCACACTGCTCGCGCTCGCGCAGCCGGATGGCGACGCCGAAGCGCCGAGCCTCGACGCAGCGATCTCGCATCTGCTGTCACAGGGCTGCGAATATATTCTGTCGACGGAAACGGGCACGCACCGCCTCGTCAACACGCTGTTCAGCGAAGACGGCCAGTTGAGGCAGGACATGTGGGACCGCGGCAGCCACCGGATCATGGGCCTGACCGACACGCTTGGCTCCGCGATTGCCGCGTTGCTGGCCAACGGGCAAGAACCGGCGGAAGCCGTGCGCGAGGCGCAGGAATATCTGTATCAGGCCATGCGCGCCGCATTCCGGCCGGGCATGGGAACGTATATGCCAGACCGGTTCTTCTGGGCTCGCAGCAGCGACGACGAAACGCCACCGACCACAGGCAAGGACGTAGCACCTGGCGAAGCTCGGCACTGACTTTCCTTTCCATTTGCAGCGCAGCACGTCTCACCTGAAAGCCCGCATTCATGCGGGCTTTTCTTGTGTGCAATGCCGCATTCACTAATCTTTACGAATTAGCTCCATATTTCGAAAAGCAAGATAAATGCGTTACGAATCATGCAGATCGTATTATCGAGCGGCCTTGGCTTTATACTTTTTTTCAGATCCGCTTTGCCAGACATCAATCTGTCCATGCATCATGACTAGACGTTTCATCGTGCAATTAAAGGTTACAACGCGCACGCTATGCTCGGACTAGGCTTGGAGGTCATCAATCTGTCACATGCCTCCCTATGTCTTTTCCCCTCTTTTTTATTCACCCTCCGCAAAGCGGCGGCACTACTGTTATTTCGTTTTTCGATTTAAATAAGGGTAAAGATCAATTCGTTAATTTCGAATGGGATCGGGACGGCTGGCAGAACTGCCGCGACAAACTGTTTGAAACCAGCGTTGGCGGCGGGCATCACCCTTATGGCATACACCGGCTTCTCAAGAGCCCAGTCAATTACTGCACGATTCTGCGCGACCCCCTTGCACGCCAGATATCGCACTACTGGTACGCGGCCAATGGCAAGAATGGCGAGGTCGAGCGCGGCGCCGGCGTGTCGGTTACCGAGGCGCTGGCTCAGCGCGGCGAGCGGTCACTCGACGACTGGGTGAGCGAATCGCTCGGTGGAAAAAACCTGTTCGTCCAGATGCTCAGCGGGCATTCCGTGCTCAATGACACCAGCTTCGACGTTGCGCTGGCTCACCTTCAGCATCACATTGGCGCTGTGGGTGTCTGCGAGGACATGAGCGAGTTTCTACTGCGCCTTTGCGGCATGAGCGAACTGCAATTACCGTTCTATTTCGAATCAAACAGGACGCGCGGATCGTCAAAAGACCGAAGCCATTTAAGCGAAGAAGCCAGGCAAAAGTTTCTCGACGACAATCGGCTCGATTACGAAATTTTCCAGAACGCCCGGCATATGATCGCCAGGCATGCGGACGAATCAGGGCGCATCTTTTCAAATGCGCTCGATCTGGTCAAGGTCATTCGGCGGAAATAAACCAGCTTGAAAACCCGCACATTTACAGTTCAATGGTTTTCGGCTTCGACGAGGCATTTCTCTCGGAAGTCACGCGTGTCATCAGTCGATTCGACCTTGCCCCGATCAACGAATATCTGGAGTTTGCGCGAAACCGGTAACCCGTTTTCGCCGACATGTTCGACGGATTTGTCGACACCGTTTCCAACGGCGTGGTGTCAGGCTGGGCCATCAACCTGAGCCAGCCGGAGCAGAAAGTCGCGCTCGAAGTACGTGCCGGCACGCAGGTGGTCGCGCGCGGTTGCAGCGGCGAATATCGGCCCGACGTGGCGGCCGCCGGATACCCGAGTTCGCATGGCGGCTTTTCCATTCGCCTGCCTGCCGATATCACGGAAGGTTTTTCCGTCACGATCGCGAACTCGCCTGAAAGCCTGCACAATGCGGGAATCTGGCGGCAAGGCTGGCACTGCGTCTAAGCGCAAAGAGAGAGACACCATGGAACAGCCCTCCACCTTCCTGCAACGTTGCCACGGCACGATCGCCGCTCAGGACAGGATGCGGATCTTCGGGCACAAGCCCGTCACGATCTGGCTCACCGGGTTATCCGGCGCGGGCAAATCGACGATCGCCTTCAAACTCGAAGAGCACCTCGTTTCACTCGGCCACGCGTGCTATGTGCTCGATGGCGACAACGTCCGCCACGGCCTCGCGAGCGATCCCGGCTTCGAAAGAAACGATCGGCGCGAAAACATACGCCGTGTGGCGCATGTCGCTCAATTGATGAACGACGCGGGCCTCATCGTCATCACCGCCCTCATCTCGCCGATGAACGACGATCGCGCCATGGCGCGGGAAATCATCGGGTCGGGAAAATTTGTTGAGACCTATCTTTCCGCGCCCGTCGCCACCTGCGCACGGCGCGATCCGAAAGGCCTCTATGCGAAGGCAATGGCTGGTGAAATTGCTTCGTTCACCGGAGTCTCGGCACCTTACGAAGCGCCGGCCAACCCCGAACTTCATATCGACACCGCCACGCAAACGCCGGTTGAAAGCGTCGCGCAAATCTTCGACTATTTGCGCGCGAGCTCGCTCGAGACCACGGCAACTGCAACCGCCGCGGCTACCTCGAATATCCGGCGACAAGCAAGCGCGGGATAATTCGGCGTCTTTCTCCGCAGCCCGCTCCAAAAGAAAAACCCGCATTTCTGCGGGTTTTTCTTTTGGAGAGCACGTCTCGCGACACGCTCTCCCATGTGTTCCAACTGGACCCCGCGAACGAGGCCCAAGCGGAATTACATGTCCATGCCCATGCCGCCCATGCCGCCGGGCATACCGCCGCCCATCGGAGCATCTTCCTTCGGCAGTTCGCAAACAGCTGCGTCGGTCGTCAGCAGGAGACCTGCCACCGATGCTGCGTTTTGCAGAGCCGTGCGCGTGACCTTCGTCGGGTCCACGACACCTGCGTCGACCAGGTCGACGTACTCGCCGGTCGCTGCGTTGTAGCCGTAGTTGCCCGTACCAGCTGCAACAGCTGCCACCACGACGCTGGCTTCTTCGCCACCGTTCGTGACGATCTGACGCAGCGGCTCTTCCATCGCGCGCAGCACGATCTTGATACCTGCGTCCTGATCGGCGTTAGCGCCCTTCAGGTTCGTGATAGCCGTGCGTGCGCGGATCAGCGCAACGCCGCCGCCAGCAACGATGCCTTCTTCCACAGCTGCGCGCGTTGCGTGCAGTGCGTCTTCGACACGTGCCTTCTTTTCCTTCATTTCGACTTCGGTCGCAGCACCGACCTTGATCACTGCAACGCCGCCTGCCAGCTTGGCAACGCGTTCCTGCAGCTTTTCACGGTCGTAGTCCGACGTAGCTTCTTCGATTTGCGTGCGAACCTGCTTCACACGTGCTTCGATGTTTGCTGCTTCGCCAGCGCCGTCGATGATCGTCGTGTTTTCCTTGCCCACTTCGATACGCTTCGCCTGGCCCAGTTCAGCCAGCGTTGCCTTTTCGAGCGTCAGGCCGGTTTCTTCAGCGATAACTTGACCGCCGGTCAGGATCGCGATGTCTTCCAGCATTGCCTTACGGCGATCGCCGAAGCCCGGAGCCTTGACAGCAACCGTCTTCAGAATGCCGCGGATGTTGTTCACAACCAGCGTTGCCAGTGCTTCGCCTTCGACGTCTTCTGCGATGATCAGCAGCGGACGGCCAGCCTTAGCGACCTGTTCCAGAACCGGGAGGAGGTCACGAATGTTCGACACCTTCTTGTCGTGCAGCAGCACGAACGGGTTGTCGAGCACAGCAACCTGCTTGTCCGGGTTGTTGATGAAGTAAGGCGACAGGTAGCCGCGGTCGAATTGCATACCTTCGACAACGTCCAGCTCGTCTTGCAGCGACTTGCCGTCTTCGACGGTGATGACGCCTTCCTTACCAACCTTGTCCATGGCTTCAGCAATGCGGTCGCCGATCGACGAGTCGCTGTTTGCCGAGATCGAACCGACTTGAGCGATTTCCTTGTTGGTCGTGCACGGCTTGCTGATCTTGCGCAGTTCTTCGATTGCAGCTGCAACAGCCTTGTCGATACCGCGCTTCAGATCCATCGGGTTCATGCCCGACGCAACGTACTTCATGCCTTCGCGGACGATCGACTGAGCCAGGACCGTAGCGGTCGTGGTGCCGTCACCTGCGTTGTCGCTGGTCTTGGAAGCAACTTCCTTGACCATTTGCGCGCCCATGTTCTGGAGCTTGTCTTTCAGTTCGATCTCTTTTGCGACCGACACACCGTCCTTGGTGACCGTCGGGCCGCCGAAGCTGCGTTCCAGGACAACGTTGCGGCCCTTCGGACCCAGCGTGACCTTCACAGCGTTCGCGAGAATGTTCACGCCTTCGACCATCTTGGCACGGGCGGAATCACCGAATACGACGTCTTTAGCTGCCATCTTCTAACTCCTTGAATTCTTGGGATATGACCGGGAAAAGTAGCGGCTTTGCGCTTACTTCTGCACCACGGCCATGATGTCTTCTTCGCGCATCACGAGCAGTTCGTTGCCGTCGACCTTGACGGTCTGGCCTGCGTACTTGCCGAACAGGACGCGGTCACCAACCTTCACGTCGAGTGCGATTTGTGCACCCTTGTCGTCGCGCTTGCCCGGGCCGACTGCCAGAATTTCGCCTTGATCCGGCTTTTCTGCTGCGGCTTCGGGGATCACGATGCCCGACGCGGTCTTGGTTTCTTGATCCAGACGTTTGACGATCACGCGATCATGCAAAGGACGAAGGTTCATACATACTCCTCTCTTGATTGAGACTGAAGAACGCTGAGAAAACCCGGCTGGCTGAGCCAACCGGCGATGTTGTTAGCACTCTCGTGCAGTGAGTGCCAATTATATGGACGGGTGGTGACAAATTCAAGAAGGGGATGGCGGATCGGGGGAGGGATAGACGGTGCGATTTACTCGAAAAGACATCTCGCGGCGCTGGAAAATTCGTCGAATTCAAAAAATATTCGTTTGAAAACAAATATCTACCGATTCACAATCGTCAGCCAGCGGTCCGGCACCGATTAGCGGCAAATAGCCTGACCTCCCTGGAAACAGGCGGTTTATCCGGGCAAGCACCAGGTTTCGCCAGATTACCGGTCGAAACGAATGAAGAATGCCCGCCGCCCAATCCACCCCTGCCCTCATTTCTGCGGAGGCGCTCGCAGCGAATTTTCCGCCATCCACTTGAGCCGTTCGCAGTTGACCTTGATTCGCGACGCGAATTCCTCGGGATTGCTGTCGCGCAACGAACTCATGTCCCGGACTTGCCGGTCGGCGCGGCTCCATCCCAGTTGCCAGTGCCGGTCGAAGTCGTCGGCATCGGACAGCCGGTCTTTCAGTCGCGCCTTGTAGGCAGCCACGCGTTCGGGCGACGCCTGGCAGAACGCCTGGGCAAAATGAGCGCGCTCCCCGGCGGCTTCTGCTTTGGCGTCGGCGGCTTCCGCACCCAACGCGCCCGAAACAGGCAGCATCGCCGACAGAAACAACGCGGACGTCACCGCCAAGAGCGTTCTACGGCAATAGCAGTACGGCCTCTTTCTCATGATCGCCTCCAGACTGCCTGACTGCTCCCGACGCCCTCCAGGGATTGCCCTGTCTCTCACGTCGTTTTCCGCCATTTCGCGCGCGTTTGTCCTGATTTGACAGCAGGATGGCGTTTTCGCCCGCTATCCGGGCGACTGTGCCGCCAATACCCGGTGTTACGCTCAAGTAAGGAGCCTTCGCGGCATCGCGCGCCAATTGACGGCGCGCTCAGCAATCAACAGAAAACACCGCGAAAGGCCGTTGCCCTAATGGGCGAAACATCGCTGCGGGAGCGACTGCGATGGAATTTAAAACATACACCGCATTAACGTTGATTGTGTTGAGCAATGCTGCCTATGCATGGCAACCGCTCACCTATCCCATCCGAAGTCAAAGCGCCTATCAGCGCGGCATCGACAACGCGATGTGCTACGCGGAGGCGAACAAAAAGACCAAGGTCGATATCAGGCGCGAATCGCAGATTCCACCGCGCAAGCCGCCCGCGACTCAAACTTCGTCGACCGGCGTTCCAGCTCGGCCGCCGTTACCGCCGAGCACTTTCTCGGCCGCGCCGATGAGCGCGAGCATGCCGGCCGCCACGCCTGACGCGAGCGCGTCGGGGGTCCAGGCGACGGGCACGACGGCTACGGCTGCGGCAGGTACAGGCGCTTCGTCGACAAAAGCAACGGACGCGGCGACTGCGGGCAACGGCGCAGGCACCACCGCGACCGCTGCGACATCGGCAAGCGGCGCGGACATCAGCGCATCGGACGCAGCGGCGAGCGGCGCGTTGCAGGCGAACGCGGCGTCCAGCGTCAAGCTGCCGCCGCTGCCCGCACCCGAGCCGCCGATGACCCAATATTGGGCCGCCTACGGTGCGTGCATGCAGGCGCGGGGTTACGTCGTCACACAGTAACGAAGGCGGTGAGCCTCGTTGCGGTGCCTTGTTCCCTTTGACTCTGGGCTGACCCGGATGCCGGCATTCGACGTCCGTCAGCGACATCGCCATGTCTAGTGAAATCACTTCCGAATCCTTCGATTCCTGGCTATGTGGACACTGCGGCGCGCAGTTGATAGGCCGCTTCCTGCCTTGTCCCGCGTGCCATGCGCGTCCTGTCGGGGCGCTGAATATGCGCACTGCCGCGTCGTCTGCCCTGCGTGCCCCTGGGAATCCGTACCAGACGGTGCTGCCCGCCACCAGGCCGGCGCGCAACACATGGCGGCCGTTGTCGCGTTCGCTGGCGCTTCGTTATGAAGACATCGAAGAAGCCCAACTCACCAGAACCCTGTATCAGCGAATGCGAATGCCCGTGGCGTTGAGCGCGTCGATTCTGGCGGTGACGTCGGCGGTATATCTTGGGTTTATCCATAGCAACGAGTCGAACGTGGGCGAGCCCGTCGCGGTGTCCGGAGCGGTGACGAAGGCGCAAGACGGGAAAGCGTCGATGGCGGTGGCCGGGAAACCGGCGGCAAATGTGGCGCAGAGGGCCGCGGATGTCGCGGCGCAACCGGCCGCGGCAGCGCGTGCGCCTTTGGTGACGACGCTGGCTGCTTCACTGCCTGCGGATGGTTCGAAGTCGGCGTCGATGGCGGCTGTGACGACTGCCGCTGCGGCGCCAATAAAGTCAGCGCCGACGGCCTCGACGTTGGCGTCTACACCAATCCTCGCGCCGACGCCGCCCTCTCCAGCAACGCCGATTTCAACCCCGACTTCGACGCTGGCGTCCAAGCCGATATCCGCACCGCCTCGGCGTGCAAATTCAACGACTGCGCAAAATTCAACCTTGATGTCGACGCCAGCGTTCACGTCAATCTCCGAGTTGGCGCTGTCCGCAAAGTCGACATCGCCGCAGGTTTCAACCAGGGCTTCGACGTTGGCATCCACGCCAATCGCCGCGTTGGCGCCGTCCGCAACATCGACGTCACCGCGGATTTCAACAGCAGCTCCGACGCTGGCGTCCAGGCCGATTTCCATGCCAGCGCCATCGGGAAGGTCAACCCCAACCTCGACGTTGGCGTCCACGGCGATTTCAGCACCCACGCCGTCCGCAAAGTCGACATCGCCGCAGGTATCAACAGCAGCTTCGACGCTGGCATCCAAGCCGATCTCCATGCCAGCGCCTTCGCCAAAATCGACAACAACGTCAACCCCAGCGTCGACGTTGGCGTCCGCACCAACCTCCGCGCCCACGCCCGCTTCAAAAACGTCCCCCGCGCCAACCTCGCGCAGAGTGTCGCTGACACCGCCAACCGACACGAAACGCGCCTCCACGAACCCCGCCGACACAGCCCCGGATAAACCACGCCCGGACATCTCGCGCTATCTCAAGACCGCCCGCGCCAAACTGCAGGCGAACAACCTGTCGGGAGCGAAGTCGCAACTCGCCGCGGCAATTGCCGCCGAGCCGCGCAATCGCGACGCGCTGAATCTGCGCGCGACCGTCCGTACCCGCGAAGAGGAGCGCGACGCGTTGCTGAGCCTCGCGCGAGGCTGTGGATATATCGGACGGTGGACGTGTGTGTCGCGCAATGCCGGCGAGGCGTTGCAGATCGACTCGGGCAGCAAGGAAGCACGGCATCTGGTCACCCGCGCGATGCACGAGACCGCTTTCCCCATCGACCAGCCGACGGTCGAGCCTCAGCCCGAACCACAGCCGGATACGCGCGATATCCTCGCTCATCATTGATGAATCAATCAGGAAAACGGCGCACGCTATCGCAAACCACGCGATAGCGCGTCGCTGCCCGGGTTCATGACAGGGACAGTCGGGACCGGACCAGAAGTCCGTTGCTAACGCGCTGAAATCGCCAGGCTGACCTGCCGCGCAATCGCCCGATAGCGGTCGGCGGTATCCCTGAGCGTAAGACCGGCCAGCGAGCGTTGCGCCCGCGCCTGCCCGAGTGCGACGACAACGGCGTCGGCATAACTCTGCACGTTGTCGGTATCGACCAGTTGCACGCCGGGGAAGCCGTTCGCGAACGCAAACGCAGGAATCTTGCTCGCGACGATCGGCACGCCCGACGCCAGCGCCTCCAGAAACGCGACACTGTGCGCCTCGGAACGCGAAGGCATGACGAATACGTTCGACTCCGACAGCACCGTCGCGACATCGGTACGCGGACCGGCCACTTCGACGCGCTCCGCAATGCCCAACTCTTTCGCGAGCGCGATCACCTCGCTCTGATAGTCGGGATCTTCGACCACACCGTACAACACGAGATGCGCGTCGCTCACTTCCCGGAGCACCTCGCGAAACGCCCGCACGGTCAGCAACTGATTCTTCACCGCTGCATACCGGCCGATCTGCACGACCTGCGGCGCCGCGCCATCGCGCCCGCTGCCATCGGTAAATGAAAAACGCGCGAGGTCGACGCCGTTGGGCACGACCGTCATCGATGGATGCGGGCCGATGGCCTGCACGTAATCCGTCACGCCCTGCTCCGACACGCCGATCACGACCCGCGCGCGTCCCGACAGAATATGTTCGACGCGCCGGAATAACGGCCGCTCGAAGTCGTTGGTCGCCGAATGCATCACGTACACCACCGGCACGCGCAGCGGCAACGCACGCGCGTAAAACGACGGGATGGTCGCATGCGCGAAGATCACGTCCGGGCGAAACCGCCGCACCGCGACGAAGAGATTCCACAGCTTGACCAACGCGCGATGCCGCCGGCGTGGAAACCAGCACTCCACGCCGTGACGCTGCAACTCGTCCTGCAACGCCCCGAAGTCGGCATGAGCGGGCAGCAACGACGCAACGCCCACGGCCATACCTTCGGCGCATTGATCGAGCGCGAGATCCTTTGCGAGAACCTCGGCGCCCGACAGACGGGGTGCGAGAACCAGATGAAAAACCCGCATCATTGCGTCCTTGCAGTGAGCGTCCTGAACAGCATCCACGCTGCGGCGCAGCCGAGACCCAGCGTCATCGACCAGGCGATGCCGGTCACGCCCCAGTAGTGCACGGCGGGAGGCGCGCTTGCCAGCAACACGACCACCTGAATCGCGGACGCATGCACCGTCGCCTTCGCATCGCCGACCGCGCGCAGATAAGCGACGAGTACCGCGATCAACGCGCCAATCGCCATATTGATCACGAGAATGCGGAACAGCGGCACGGCGGGCAACCACGCCGCGCCGAGAATCAGCGAGAACAGCGGCTCGGCGATCAGCCTGAGTACGACGACGAATGCCGCGAGTCCGATCGCAACCAGCAGCAGGTAAATCCTGATGACCCGCGCGGCGGCCTGCGGACTCCTCCGATGATGCGCCGCAAATGTCGGGAAAAGGTATTGCGACATCGCGATCGCAGCGTCGGCGAGCAGCATCTGCGCGAGTCGCGACGACATCTGATAGCTACCGAGTTGCGCCGGTCCGAGCAGTTTGCCGACCACCACCTTGTCGAACTGATTGAGCAGCAGATTGATCACACTGCTGGCCCAGATCCAGCGGCTGAAACCGACGTAGTGACCAATGCCCGACCACACCGCGCGAATCGGCGGACGGGGTTTCATCGTCACCCAGGTCAGCGTGCTTTTCAGGGTTTCACCGGCGACGAGGCCGATCAGTACCGAGGCAGCGCCCGCGCCGAAATAGGCGAGCAGCAACCCCGCCGAACAGTCGAGAAACGACGCCGCGATTTCGACGCCCGCAATATGCTGAAACCGCCGCTCGCGCTGCACGACGTAATACGCCGGCGACGCAATCCCGCGCAACAGCGGCAGCAATGCGGCAAGCTGGATCAACACCAGCGAACCGTCGAGATGGAACTGGCTGCTCAATAGCGGCGCGAGCGCCACCAGCAGCAACGAAATGAGCACGCCGCGCGCGGTCAACGTCGTCCACACCGCGCCGAGTTGCGGCCGTGTCGGCGGATGCTCGCCCTGAATCACCGCCTGCGCGAGTCCCGTATCGGAGAGCGCCTCGGCAATCGCCACTGCGAGCAACGCCACGCTGACACTGCCGATTGCCGCCGGCCCGAGCATCCGGCCGATAGCAAGAAACTTGATCGCCACAAGTCCACGCACGGCGAACTGTTGCAGGAGTACCCATGTCGCCGCACTCGCGCCGAAACTGCCCGCTATCGAGAACGCCGGAAGCCTGATCGCCCGCAAGCTGTCTCTCCGTCGAATCGTTGCGCCATCTGGTCGGCCACGCACAGCGAATTAACAGATCGCTGCAAACGCCGCCGGCGCACAATTAATTAGTTTGAACCAGCAAGCTGGCAAGGTTTTTCATCGAACACCATGCACGACCTTACCGCGAGAGAATCGGCGACAACCGCCATCAGCTAGCCCAGTTCAGCCGAAGCCACGGCGGGCTGGTACGGTGAACCACAGAGCGGGCCAAGTTATCGATTCCATGCCCTTTGGCAATGCTAACGTTGCCCCGTCAGCGCCGGAAATCGACCGGCGCCGGGGTGCTTTTCTGCATAACGTCATAACGTAAACGGCTGCCTACGCGATGGAACAAGACTACGTCCTGATTGTTGAACCCAACCTGACCGGGCATCGCTGGCGCTATGTCGAATGGACCATGCAGGCCTGCGCGGAAGCCGGCTATCCCTGCATGCTCGTGACCGAGCCCGACAACGAAGACCACAAGCTCGCACGGCAGATCAGCGCGGCGAATCTGCCGGGTCAGCAGATCGCTTTTGTCGATCCCGAAGAACCGGGCGGTAGTCGCTTGCGCAATAACCAGTACGCGCGTTTTCACCGGTATTTCAAACGCGTGTATTCGATCATCAGCCGCACGCAGTCGATCCGTCTGGTAGTCGTGCCGTACGCCGACTACTTCTTCTACGGCCTGCCGTTTCTCGGCTCGCCGTTCGGCGCGACGCCGTGGATCGGGATCACGATGCGCTCGACCTTTCATCATCACAAGGTCGGCATCAAGGCGCCGGACCGCCCTGTGCTCAATGCGATCAAGGCACTGCTGTTCAAACGCGCGATTCGTACCACCGGGTTGCGCACGCTGCTGACCATCGACCCTACGCTGCCCGAATGGGCCGCGCATCACGCGTCGAAACACAGCGCGAACGTCGCTTATGTGGCCGATCCGTTTCCCGATGAGAAAGCGGAAAACCCGGCACTCGCCCGCCAGCGTCTCGGTCTTTCACCCGATCAGCGCTACCTGCTGGTGTACGGTTCGATTACCGAACGCAAGGGTATTTACGAACTCGTTCATGCACTCACGCGTATGGAGCATGCGCCTACGTTAATCGTCGCGGGTGAGCAGGATGCCAGTACGCGTCACTACATGCGCAACCACGTGCGTAGTCTCACGCCTGCGCCGCTGGTACTCGACGACTTCATCTCCAACGATGTCGAACGCGACCTGTTCTCCGCATGCGACGCGGTATGGTTGGGTTACAAAGGTCATTACGGAATGAGCGGCGTGCTGGTGCAGGCGTATCGCTTCGGCAAGCCGGTGATCGCAACCGAAGATGGCTTGATCGGCTGGTTCAGCCGGCGTTGCGAATTGGGGCCGATCCTGAGCGACCTCAGTTCGGCGTCGATCGGCAAGGCGATTACCGAGACCATGACATCGTGGCCGCATGCGCCGCAAACCGTGCCGTCTGCGCGAGAAGACCTTCTTTCACGGCATACGCTGGGGCAGTTCAAGCAGACTTTGCTGCAGCAGATGGCGTAGGTACTTAACGCGGTTTTCCGTGACCCACCATGCTGCTGCGCTCCAATTGAAAACGGCGTCCATCGTTACACGATAGACGCCGTTTTTATTGAGCCTTCTATTTCAGGAGAGCTGCCCGCTCGCCACCGGCACTTCCTCGCTGCGCACGGAACTGCTGCGTTTTTCCGGGAACAGCGCGTTGCGCATCTTCAGGAACGGATATTCAACCGCGCGCGTCGTCACATACCCAAGCCCGATTGCGATGACGAATTGCGCGGAGAGCGCCACGATCCAGATCATGCTCGGCGGCAAGCCAAGTGCGGTCGTCTTGCGAATGATCATGTCGCCTGGTGCGAGCGCGAGCGAATGCCACAAGTAAATACCGTACGAATAAAGGCCGATCCATGCGACTCCGCGATACACCCAGGAAGTCCGCAACGACCCCGAGTATTCGAGTACGAACACGATCAACGCGCCGAAGCCAAGCGCCTGGATCGTATAGCCGATGCTCTGATCGAGCGCGACATGCGGCGTCGCGAACGCGAGCCACGCACACAGCAGCGCGACGCAGCCGACCAGCGTCCATTTGCGGCTCGCGAAGCGATGATAGATACCCGGCTTCATCCAGTAGATTGCCGAGAGAATGACGCCGACCAGCAGGCTGTCGATCCGGTATTGCGTGTAGGCGAAAGTCCCTTCAAGGTCACCGCCGGCCACCGCGAAGCAGCGCGCCGTGAGCACCACCGCGCAAATCGCAGTGAGCACGCTGACGATCGTCCATGCGCCCAATTTCCAGCGCGCGAACAGCAGCAGCAACGCGGGCAATACCAGATAGAAATGTTCTTCGACCGCGAGACTCCATGTCTGCGTAATCGACGTACCCAGGTAGTTCTGCAAGTGCGTGAGATTCTGCACAAGAAACGTATTCCAAGGATGCCGTCCAGCCAGCATATGGAAGATGATCAGCACGTAATACGCGGGCCAGATTCGGAAAATCCGCCGGATGATGAAACGCCGCGCATCGACCTGACCGGTTTCGGCGTATTGTCGAAGCAGCAGGCCACCCACCAGAAAACCGCTGAGCGTGAAGAACAGGTTGACCCCTTCTCGCCCAAAACTCTTCAGCGGATATTCAATGATCTGAATAAGGAAGTTGCCGGTGTGAACCGCGTGAAAGTGATAGCCCATCACCATGATGATCGCGATACCGCGTACGAAGTCGAGTTCGATCGCGCGCCCCGCAATTTTTGGCGTTTTAGTCGCCCCCGTTCCGCCGAATAACTTCATGTTGTTCTCCCCTGTCGCTTATCGCAGGCGCATGGCCCTTTTCGCATAGTCGGTGGCAGCACGCCGTCGTGCGCGCCAACTTCAAGGCATTGACCGACAACCTGCTCAAGTGTGCGCGCGTCTTGCAGAGGATGCCCTTTCCTGCGTCGCCAGAACCCAGGTAATCGGCGACGAATGCGGTCAGGGTAACTAACGGACCAAAATATTCTCCGCACAATGATTCACTGCGAGACCGTCCGCGCCAGACCGACGGCACCAACATGGCAACGGGGAGGAATCAGCAATGCGCCACCAGTTTGCAACGCCCTGGATATGGATTTTTTTAATCCCGCTCGCGTTCGACTATAAAGCGACCGACGCAACCACGGGCCACTTTGCACAATTCGGGCTGGTAATTCCGTCGATGGCGGCAGGGCTCGCGCTGCTGCTCATCGCACCGCGCTTTCACGAACGCGCGCGGCTGCGTACGGTCGTCACCGTCAGCATGATGTTGTGCGTGTTCGGCAGCATCGTCGCCCAGCTGGTTCAGGATAACGACGTCGGCAATTATCTGCGTACGCTGCTGCCGTTCGTGCTGTTCATGCTCGGTTATCTGGTCGCCTGCCGCCCGTGGAGCGAATACAGAATCTCGCAGTTCGAGCGCGCGCTGTTCGTCGCGAATCTGATCAGCGCGGGTTTCACTTTCGTCTACGGGATGGCGACCGGCGGCGATCTCGAAGACGTGCGCTTTCGCATTATCTCCGTCACGCTGCTCGGATTGCAGGCCGTGCTGCTGCATGAATTCGTCGTGGCGCGACGCTTCTCCGTGTTCACGGTCGCGGTGTTCGCAAGCACCATCCTCGTGGAACTGTTGAGCGTGACCCGCAGCCTGCTGGTGGGCACTGTCCTGCTGTTCCTGCTCGCGGTATTGCTTAGTGCACCGTCGATCCGGCACCTCGGGCGCGCGATGACCCGCAGCCTGCTTATCGGCGCCGTGCTGGCCGGCATGGCGGGGGTCGCGGCGCTCGCGTTTCCGACCGTCGCCGAACACTGGACCCAACGCATCTTCGCGTCTGAAGAAACCGCGTCGGGCAAGGACCCGACCACGATCACCCGTCTCGCGGAAATGCGTAATCAGTATGACCAGGTAACCCAGTCGCCTGAAACGCTGCTGTTCGGCGAAGGTTATGGTCACTACTATCGCTACTCGCCGCTGTATCTGCCGGACCTCGCCGGTCAGTTCAGCGAGAAAGACTTTTATGCGATCAACGAATGGGCCGCTGGCCACAACTTCTGGGTCTATCAGTTCTTCGCGGGCGGCTTGCTGTTCGGCATCGGCATGCCGCTCGCCACCTTGGCCGCGCTCGGCATCTGCGTATTCTCCTATCGATACTGGCGCACGGTCGTACCCGACGCGCCCATGTTGCCGGTGCTCGGACGCGCGATCATGCTGTTCGCTGCGTTGCCGGCCACGACGATCGGCGGCAATCCGCTGGGGCCGCGTTTTTCAGGGCTGATCTTCGGCGTCGCGCTGGGTCTGATGATCGCCACCCACGGCCGTTTGCAGCGCGCACTGCCGGCTCGCTCCTCACGCACGCCGAGGGCGCCGCGCGGACGTCCGGTCGCGATGATGCCGGATCTGCCGCACCGCATTCAGCCTGGAACAGGACGCGCGGATCTCCCTTCGGCGCTCGGCGTGTCTCAAGGCAAGCCAGCGGCGACGTCGTCGTCTTCGTCCGACACCAAGCAGTTCGGTGCGCTGCTCACGCGTGCAGCGCCGCCGCCACGCTCCAACCGACCGACTATCGTCCGATGAAAATACTGCACCTGCTCCCCAGTGTCGATCCACGCGGCGGCGGCCCGGTTGAAGGCGTGCGCCGCAGCGGCCTGGCCATGCAGGAAGCCGGACACGAAATCGGAGTGGCGAGTTGCGACGCCCCTGCCGACGCCCATGTGTCAGCGTTTCCGTTTCCGGTTCATGCGTTCGGTCCGGCGAAAAACCGCTATAGCTATTGCGAGCGTCTCGCGCCGTGGATCGCCGAAAACGCGCAGCGTTTCGATGCGGTGATCGTTCACGGTCTGTGGCAATACCACGGCTTTGCTGCATGGAAAGCGCTGCACAACAGCAACGTGCCGTATTACGTGTACGTGCATGGCATGCTCGACCCGTGGTTCAAGGAAGCGTATCCGCTCAAGCATCTGAAGAAGTGGCTGTACTGGCCGTGGGCCGAATATCGCGTGCTGCGCGACGCGCGCGCGGTGATCTTCACGACGGAGGAGGAGCGCACGCGCGCGCGGCAGTCGTTCTGGCTGTATCGCGCGAATGAGCGGATCGTGCCGTTCGGCACCACCGTGCCGGCGCTCGACGCCGTATCCGCACGCGAAGCTTTTCTGAATGCGATCCCCAGTTTGCGCGGCAAACGCATCGTGCTGTTTCTCGGCCGCGTTCACGCAAAGAAAGGCTGCGATCTGCTGATCGACGCATTCGCGCGCGTAGCCGGACGCGACCCCGCGCTGCATCTCGTGATTGCCGGTCCCGACGAAACCGGCTGGGTCGCGACGCTGCGCGCGCAGGCGCAAGCAGCTGGCATCGCGCATCGTTTGAGTTTGCCGGGCATGCTGCAGGGCGAATTCAAGTGGGGCGCGTTTCATGCGAGCGATGTGTTCGCGCTGCCCTCGCATCAGGAAAATTTCGGCGTCGCGGTGGCCGAGGCGCTCGGCTGCGGACTGCCGTCGTTGATCTCCGATAAGGTCAACGTATGGCGCGAAATCGATGAAGACGGCGCGGGGCTGGTGGCTGCCGACACGGTCGATGGAACGGAAAAGAATCTGGTGCGCTGGCTCGAACTCGACGATTCCGCGCGCGAAGCAATGCGTGCGCAGGCGACTCGCACGTTCAATGCGCGGTTCCGGGTCGAGACGATGGTGAGCGAGCTGACCGCGCTGCTGGAAACGAAAGGCGAAGCCCGTAGTACCGAGGCAGGCACGCTGGCCACGCTGCGCGAGGCGACCCAGCAGAGCCGCTAAAGCACCCGCTGAAACACCATTACGCGCGCGCTTTCGGCGCTTCACTCAACCGCCCCTCCAAACGATAACGGCGCGCTCGATGCGCGCCGTTATCGTTTTCTCCCATCACGCTTTCAACTCACCGCTCCTTCATTAACGGCGTCAACGTCGATGCAGCGATGGGCCGCGTATCGACCTGCGGCTGTCCCGCCGCGATGGTCGAACTATTCGCGGCGTCGGTGCGCTTGCGGTCGACGATATCCGGCACGTCGAGTTGCCGCACCAGGTGACCGGCAAGACGCAACGACAGCGCGGCGATCGTGATAGTCGGGAAGTTCGCGCCGACAGTCGGAAACACCGAGCTGCCGCCCACGTACAGATTGCTGATGCCGTGCACCTTGCAATCCCGATCGACCACCCCTTCGCGCGGCGAATCGTGCATACGTGTCGTGCCCATATGATGCCAGGTGCCTTCCAGCTTCGCGGGCCACGGACGGCCTTCGAGCGGCGCATCGAGTTCGACGTCGGCGATATTCGCCATCTGCAGTTCGGTGGCGAGCAGCGCGAACGTTTTGTCGAAGGTGCGTTTCACCTGATCGCCCAGACGCCACTCCACCTTGACGCGCGGTATGCCAAGACGATCGCGCTGATCGGTCGATAAGGTCACCCGGCTATCCGGGTCGGGAACCGCTTCGACGATCGCCTGCAAGGTCACGTCGGTGATCAGCGCGGGCCATTGCAGGAGTCGCGTCAGACCATAGCCCACCGTATGCAGCGGGTGCGCGATCATCGTCGAGATATCCCGCTTCAGGCTGCGGCCGGGCTGATCTTTCTGCATCAGCGCTTCCTTGCAATGGATCAACGCCTCGGAGCCCGCACTGCCTTCGCCGTACCACTTCGAATACAGCCACGCGCGCGAATTCAGCAGTTGCTCGCGCTCCATCATTTCCTGTTTCGGCGCGAACTGCGACGAGATCTTCGTACCGTGCGCCGACACCGCCGCGTTCTGATAGTGATACTTGATGTCGTACAGCTTGTTGCGCGCATTGCCCGGGCGGAAACGCACCTTGCCCGACATCATCCGCGGATGATCCATGAAGTAGCGGCCGACCAGATCGTTGGCATTGCCGAGCCCCTGCTTCTGCACGTCGTTCGACGCGAGCAGCATGCGGGCGTTTTCGATGCCGCCCGTTGCCAGCACGAAAATCCTGGCTTGCACCGAAAGCCTGCGTCCGCTGATGGTTCCAACCCGCACTTTGGTGATTGTCGTGCCCTGCGCGTCGGCGTCGATATTGAGCGCGTTGGCATGAAGGAACACCCGCACCCGCTTCGAACGCGACAACTCGTCGCGATACGCTTTGCCAAAACGCACAGGCGGGCTGAACTGCGCCACCGTGTCGCGCATATCGCCGGTTGCAAGCGGCATGCGACGCACGTCGCGGCGGCCAATCTCACGCTCCCAGTATGCCGGGTCGAAATTCTGCGGACCCAGCTTCAGCAGTTCATGCGTGCGCGCATAGTACGGCGCGAGTTCGTCGAGTCCGAACGGCCAGCCGCTATGGGGAATCCAGTCGCGCTTATCAAAATCCCATGGATCGAGTGGGCGGCACCACCCGCCCCAGCAATTGCTGCTGCCGCCAAAATAACGGCTGCGCGAACCGTCGGCGAAGGTATAGGGCAGGCCCACGTTTTCGCCGCGATAGAGGTCGCGGGTTTCGTCGTCGGGACCGAAACCGCCGCTCTCGAGAATGCACGAGTCCACGCCCGCCCGCGACATTTCCAGCGCCAGCGTAATGCCGGCCACACCTCCCCCGATGATGCAGACCGTCGTTTCAACGACGGTGTTTTGTTCGACAGTACGAGTATCGATGAACATCCGCTGCTCCCCATCTTCGTGATGCATTTTCGGATACGTCGCTAACTTCGCCCAACAGCAGCAAGCAGAAGCAGACAACGAACCCGTCGCGACCGAATATCTCGCGGGCTTCGCTGGTGACGTAGCGCATCAGGCGCATACGGTTCCAGCGGCGGCCAACCGAATCCCGACGATCACGACCTTGGCCTCCCCAGCGTATCAACGCTGCGGTTCTATGTCTGCGGTTCACACCACGGAGTCGAAACGTTTCCGTATGAACCTGCAAGGATTTCCGCCATACACACTCTCAGCTTCGAGCGAGCGATGCACGACGGACAAAGGTGTCACTACAGCAGAACGACCGATGGTCACGCCCATTTGAACGACGCACTTCGAAGTAATCCACACACCGTCCTCGATGACGATCGGCGCGACCCGCAGATCCATCGTCGTGCTCATGTCGTGAGATCCGGCGGTGAGGAACGTGCCCTGCGAAATACACACGTTGGAGCCGATGCGAATCAACGTCTGGTTATAGATCCACACGTCGACGCCGAACCAGCACTTGTCGCCGACCTCGAGATTCCACGGCGCCTTCACCCGCAACGGATGCACAAAACGGCAACCTGTACCGATCTTTGCGCCAAACAGACGTAACAACGCCACGCGCACGAAGGACAACGGCAGCAGTTTGTTATTGATCACACACGCTTCGATCACGAACCAGAGAAGCTCGATAAACGCACCGCGCTTCGCCTCGTAATTTCCCTTCCCCGCGAGACTCAGATCGATGACACGGTCATCGTCTTGCGCGTTCTCATGCGCATTTTCAACTTCATGCGCTTCTTCGACTGGCGGCCTATATGCGATTCGCGGATCGTCGGCGATCTTGCCCATCATCTTTCTCCGATGCGCGACCGATGGTATGCATGCGCTTGCATCATCGTCGGCTCCCTTCCATTATCTTTCGGGTACTTCCGGCACTTTTCACACTGGCTGTGCAGGCAAGCGTTTTGGCGGCTACGCGCGTGAAGCCTGGCGCACGATAGCTTCAACACGACTGCATCTCCCTGGAGGCAACATGAATCATTCGATCCGCCACACTGCTAGCTCGATATGCGTGGTCATCGCCACATGCGCCGCCTGCGCCACGCCGGCGCTCGCGCAAAACGCAGCGCCCGCCGTTGCACCCGCCGCTAACGATAACGGCGTCGCGATGCAGGCCCCGGCCGACCGGCTCGCGAAAAATCGCGTCAAGGAGCAATCGCTGCTCGGCGCACCGCGCGACTACGGCGACGGCGACACCCCGCAACTTAGTCTCGGCGACGCACAACGCACGGCAATTCCCGACCAACAGCGCATGACGATGAATGGAGACGGCCAGGCAGCGCAAGCCGCTCGCCCGGTCGTCGGCAAAGGTCAACGCAAAGCACCCGGCGCAGCGAATGGCGCGATGCGCGTAGCGGGTCAGCCAGGCCGTCCGAATGCAGCCGATGGCCTCACACCCGAAGGCGCCGCAAGAAACGCTTACGCCGATCCGTACGCGAGTAAGCGCACGGTCTATCGTTCGCCCTGGTGAGGTTGCCGTCATGATGGCCGCGTACCGGATCAATCCGGCGCGGCTTCCTCCGCGGTAGCCGGCTTGCTCGGCCTGGCTACGACAGTGGAAGGCCGCTGACTGAAATACGCGGCACCTGTTTTCACCCGCCTCACGCCTGCCTGACGAAACACCGTCGCCAGCTTTTCCTCAAAGGTCTGAATCGTCGACTCCGGCGACAACGTGCTCTCCGCGTAATGACGCGCGGCACGGCCAAGCGCCGCACGCCGCTCCGCATCGCTCGCCAGCACGTTGATCGCGGCCACCAGCGCCTTGACGTTGTCGGGTGGCACCACCACACCGCGCGGGCTCACTGCCTCATGCAAGGCCGTGCCGCGACGCGCCATCGCCACGGTCGCGCGACCGCTGGCGAACATGCCCGTGAGTTTGGACGGCATGACGAGATCGGCAGCATCGCCGCGTTGCGGCAGCACGTGGATATCGGCGAGATTGAGCAGTTCGTTCAGGCGCTCCGCCGGTTGCAGCGGAATGAAGATGCAGTTCTGCAAGCCCGCACAACGCGCGAGCAAACTCTCTTTTGCAGCACCGCTACCGCAGAAAACGAAAGTCACGTCGGTGCGCGCGGCGAGCAGCGCGGCGGCATCCGCGAGTGTTTCGATGCCCTGTTTCGCGCCCATGTTGCCGGAATACAGCACGACCTTCTGGCCTTCCGGGATGCCGAGCTGCTGGCGATATTCGCTCGCGCGCGACAACGGAAAGATGCTCGAAGAATCCACCCAGTTCGGCAGACACACGACGCGCGCGGGCAACACACCCTTCGCGGTAGCGCGGGCGCTCATCTGCCGCGTGATCGACGAAACCGCATCGAAACGCCGCAATAACGCGCTTTCGATCCAGCGCGCCACGCGAGCACCACGCGAACTCTTCAGCAGGCCGAGTTCGAATGCCGCATCGATTTCATAGTCCTGAATATGCAGCCACGCGCTGGCCCGCGTGACGCGCGCGAGCGCCAACGTCGCGGGCGCGCACATCAACGTAGGAGCGATCATCATGACCGCGTCGGGACGCCACAGCGCGTGGCGCGCGAGCAAAGGCAACGAACTCACCGCGAAACTCGCGAGATGCAGTATCCGCTTGATGCCGGTCGGATTCGACGGCACCCACAGCGGCGCGCGCCACAGCGTCACGCCGTCGCGTGTCTCGCGCCGGTAACGCCACGCGGCAAAACCCGCCGCGACGCGCCATTCGGGATAGTAAGGCGGTGCGCATACCACCCGGACTTCGTGACCCCGGCTCGCGAGCAGCACAGCCATTTCCGCCGTGTACTTACCCGTCCCCGTCAGTTCCGGCGCGTAGTTGATGCCGTAGATCAGAATCTTCATTGTGGCTGCCAGAACGTTTGTGGTCTTCGCGGGGTCGGCACTGCCGTAACTTGTGTGTCAGTCGCTCAACATCAATGCGCAGCCGCGAGCGATATTCGCGGCCGCAGACGGGGGATCGAAGCGGCGAATCACATCCATGCAGCGATGCGCGGTACCGCTGGCGTCGGCGAATGCCTCCATCGCCTTGAGCATCGTGCGCTGCAGAGCGGGTACGTCGCCGGCAGTGAACGCATAACCGCTCACGCCGTCGATCACCAACTCGGGCACGCAGCCGCAACTCTCGCTGACCACCGCCGGGCAACCGTGCGCGAGCGCCTCGTTCACTACGAGCCCCCACGGTTCGCTATAACTCGGCAGGACGAGGCAGGTCGCGTGGTAATACTCCTGCGTCAGCGGCTCGTCCTGCAGACTGCCCACGAACGTCACCGAGTCGCCCAGCTCCAGTTCGGCGACCTTCGCGTGCAACGCATCGGCCATCGGACCCGTGCCGACGATGCGCAAACGCGCAGCCGGAATACGCTTGCGCAGGCCCGCGAACGCGTCGATCAGCGTGCCGATGCCCTTCTCTTCCGACAGACGTCCCACGAACAGGAACACCGGCGGATCGCCGGCTCGCGCAGCGACCCGCTCGACCAGCGCGCGCTCCGGCGAGAACGACCCCGGCAATGCAGCGGCCTGGCAGGGCACGAAAATCTTTTCGCGTTTCGCGCCAAGCGACAGCAGATATTCGCGGCTGCGTTCGCCGAAACCGAAATAGCCGTCGCACAGCGAAAAGAACACTCTTTTCGGAATCGACGTGATCAGCTTCTTCGGCCGGTCGCGCGCGGTGGAGTCGCAAAATACCGCACGCCGCTTGCCGGTCACGATGCACGCCAGGAGCATCGCCCAATACTCGGGACGGTGATAGCCGGGCAATACGATCAGATCGGATTTGGCCTTCAGCACCTCCCATGTGAGCCGGACGATCATCTTCATCGTCGGCACATCTTCATAGCAGCCGTCGAACAGCTTCTGCATCGGATAGCGGTGGAACGAATAATCCACCTCGGAAAAGCCGACGCGGTCGTGCTCGGTATCCGCGATCTGCACCATCGAATACCGGATTGCTCCGGATGCCGAAATGTTATGCAGCGCAGAAAAGACGACACCTTTGTGGCGCGACCATACGACGTTATGGAAGATCGTGACTGACGCTGTCATTTTGTATGCCGCTCCTCGAAAAATCGTCCCTGCGTGCCTGGCGCGTGTCACACCCGCACGCCACTACTGGTATTCGTTCTCTCGTCCGGTGCCGCGCCTCGCGGTTCCGGGTTGTGCACGAAGCGTATCGGGTCTCGCTTCAGACCCAGCTTCAAACCTGTCAAGCCGTAGCCGTCGAACTCGAATGCGTTTCGATGAAGTCGCGATAGGTGGCGGCAATGCCCGCCTCCAGACCGGTCGTCGCGTGCCAGCCCATTTCCTTCAGACGCGAGACGTCGAGCAATTTGCGCGGCGTGCCGTCGGGCTTCGACGCGTCGAACACGAGTTCACCCTCGAAACCCACCACCTTGCAGATGCACTCGGCCAGTTCGCGAATCGACAGATCCTCGCCTACGCCGACATTGAACAGCCCTTCCGTCACGTTATGTTCGAGCACGAACAACGTGGCCGCCGCGAGATCGTCGACATGCAGGAACTCGCGGCGCGGCGTACCCGACCCCCACACGGTCAACGTGGCGGCGCCGCTTTCTCTCGCCTCGTGCGCCTTGCGCAGCAGCGCAGGCAACACGTGGCTGCTGTTCAGATCGTAGTTGTCGTTCGGACCGTACAGATTGGTCGGCATCAGCGACACATACTGCGTGCCGTATTCGCGGTTGTACGCATTGCAGAGCATCACACCGGCGATTTTCGCGATCGCATACGCGTCGTTGGTCGGCTCCAGCGGCGACGTCAGCAGATACTCTTCGCGAATCGGCTGCGGACATTGCTTCGGGTAAATGCAGGACGAACCGAAAAACACCAATCGCTCTACTTTCGCCCGATACGCAGCGTGAATCACGTTGGTTTCGATCACCAGGTTTTCGTAGATAAACTCGCCCGGCTGCGACGCGTTCGCAAAAATGCCGCCGACGCGTGCGGCCGCGAGCAACACCACGTCGATCTGCTCGCTGTCGAAAAAGCCGTTCACGGCCTTCTGATCGGTGAGATCGAGTTCGGCTCGCGTGCGCGTGACCACATTGGTGTAGCCCTCGGCAACCAGACGGCGGACCAGCGCCGAGCCCACCATGCCGCGGTGCCCCGCGACAAAAATGCGTGAGTGTTTGTTCATCGCGTTACTCGTGATGTTCGAGCGCCGTGAATCCGGCAAGCGTGACGAGCGCGTCACGTCGTGCAATCTGATAATCGGCGCGCACCATTTCTTTAACGAGCGACGCAAACGATGTCGTCGGTTGCCAGCCGAGTTTCGCGTGCGCTTTCGAAGGATCGCCGAGCAGCGTTTCGACTTCGGCGGGCCGGAAATAGCGCGGATCGACACGTACGATCACATCGCCCGGCGACATCTTGATCTCGCGTCCTTCGACCTTTTCGACGATGCCGATTTCATCCACGCCGGTGCCTTCGAAACGCACCGTCACGCCGAGTTCGGCGGCCGCGTGCTGGACGAACTGACGCACGCTGTACTGCACGCCGGTGGCGATCACATAATCTTCAGGCAGATCCTGTTGCAGCATGCGCCATTGCATTTCCACGTAGTCGCGTGCATGGCCCCAATCGCGCAATGCGGACAGATTGCCGAGATACAGCGTCTTCTGCATGCCGACCGCGATACGCGCCACCGCGCGCGTGATCTTGCGCGTGACGAACGTTTCGCCCCGCACCGGCGATTCGTGATTGAACAGAATCCCGTTGCATGCGTAGAGCCCATACGCTTCGCGATAGTTGACCGTGGTCCAGTACGCGAACAGCTTCGCGACTGCATACGGGCTACGCGGATAAAACGGCGTAGTCTCCGATTGCGGCACCTGCTGCACGAGCCCGTATAGCTCGGACGTCGACGCCTGATAGAAGCGCGTCTTGTGCTGCAGGCCGAGAATGCGGATCGCTTCGAGAATCCGCAGCGCGCCGAGGCCATCCGCATTCGCCGTGTATTCCGGTTCCTCGAACGACACCGCCACGTGGCTCTGCGCCGCGAGGTTATAGATTTCATCGGGCTCCACGCGTTGAATCACGCGCAGGATGCTGGTCGAATCGGTCAGGTCCGCGTGGTGCAGAAAGAGCCGCTGGTCCGGGTCGTGTGGATCGCGATAGAGGTGATCGATCCGGTCTGTATTGAACAGGGATGACCTGCGTTTGATGCCGTGTACGTCGTAACCTTTGGCGAGCAGCAGCTCAGCGAGGTACGACCCGTCCTGTCCAGTAATGCCGGTGATCAGCGCGACCTTGCGTTTCATGAAGCCTTCTCCTCGTTAAGCTTTGCGATACCCATTCCTGCCGTGCGAACGCCACATCGCGATTGGGCGGCCTTTCGATGTCCACTCAACCCGCGATGCTGTCGTAACCGTAGTACCCCCCTTGATAACCCGAGCCGAGGAACGCGCCTTCCTGCGGCACGTCGGTGAGCAGCACGCCCCTGATACCGACGCCGCCGGTACGCAGACGCTTCGCCGTCTCGGCCACTTCGTTCAGCGGATGACGGCCGTGGCGCACCACCAGCAACGTCGTGCCCGCATATTTGCCGATCAGCGTCGAATCCGTGACCGCGAGCACCGGCGGTGTATCGACGATCACGAGGTCGTATTGCGGCTTCAGTTCTTCGAGCATCGTTTCGAAACGTTTGCTCATCAGCAACTCGGCGGGATGCGAAGGCAGCGTGCCTTTGGCGAGCACGTCGAGGCCAGGCAGCACGTCGCGCTGGATCATCGACGCCAGATCGCCGCCGCTCAGCACATCCGACAAACCGGGTTGATGCGCGATACCAAAGTGCGAGTGAACGTCGCCGCGCCGCATATCGCCGTCGATAATCAGCACGCGCTTGTTCGCCGACGCCACCAGGGCCGACAGATTCACCGACAGGAACGACTTGCCGCTATCGGGCCGCGAACCGGTAATCATCACGACGTTGTTCTCGGCGTGATCGAGTGAGAGTTGCAGCGAGGTGCGCAGATTGCGCACGCCTTCCACGGCGATGTCTTCCGGTGCCTGCTGGGCCAGCACATGCAGGCCACGACGGCGCAGCATCACGTTTTCCTGCAGACGCAATTGCGTCTGGCTGCGCGGCACCACCGCGAACACCGGCACGCCGAGCATTGCTTCGAGTTCGTCCGGGCGTTCGACGCCGCCGTACATTGCGCGCTTGAAGAAGGTCAGCATGATGCCGATCACGAGACCGCCGCCGAGCGCGATCAGGATCGCCAGCACGCGTTTCGGGCGCACCGGTTCGTCAGGCGTTTCGGCGAAATCGACCACGCGCACGCTGCCCACCTGACCGGCTTTCGCCACTCGCAGTTGCTGCGCGCTGTTGAGCAGGTTCGTGTAAAGCTCGGTATTCACATGCACGTCGCGCAGCAGACGCAGAGCGGTCTGCTCGGTGTCCGGCATCACGGCTACGCTGCGGTTCATGTTGGCCTGCGCGCCCTGCAATGCGGCGATCTGCGCATCCAGTGCGGCGACGGCCGGATGGCTCGGCGTAAAGCGCTGAATCATCTCCGCGCGTTGCTGTTGCAGATCGAGCAGCTTGGTCTTGCTGTCGACGATCTGTTGCAGCAGCAGGCGGCTTTCTTCGCCGAGATCGACCGTGCCATGCGTGTTGCGGAACTTGTTGTAGCGTTGCTCGGCGTCGTCGAGTTCCTTGCGCAAACCCGGCAGTTGCTGATCGAGGAACGCCAGCATGTGCTCGGCTTCGGTCGAACGGCTCGCCACGTCCTGGCGCACGAATTCACGCGCCATGCTGTTGACGATCGCTGCCGTCAACGCCGGGTCGCCGCCTTCGAGGCTCGTGCGGATCACGCCCGATTGCAGCGTGGTTTCCTGCACGACCAGCGCCTTCTGCAGACGATCCACCGTGCTCAGCGTCGACGCGCGTTGCAATTCGAAACGCGAACCGGGTGCACCGACCAGCTTGTCGACATGCAGCGTGATCGGACCATCGGCGGTATCGGTTTCGACGGTCTCGCCCACCTTGCCGGAGAGAATCGCAATACCGTTGCGATCGCGCAGCACATAGGTGCCGTCGGCGCCCGCCACCAGCGTGAAAGTGGTGTCGTACATTTCCTTCGACGTATCGAAGCGCGACACCGAAATCGCCTCGTCACCCCAGGCGAAGCCGGACAGGTTGATGAACTGCGGCAATCTGAAACCCCACTGCCCGTTCACCAGCCCCGCGATCATCCCGCCGATCACGGGGAAATAGCGCGGCGATGCCGAGATGTCGAGGTGCAGATTGCGCACGGTTTCTTCCGTGACGAGCCGCGACTTCAGCAACTCGATCTCGGCCGCCGTGGACGGCTTGGTGTCGAACATGCCGGTGAGCGGCGGCAAGGAATCCTTGCCGTTCCCATTGGCATTGGCCGTCTTGTCTTCGACGTGAAACAGCACGTCCGCCCGGTACGTCGGCGGCGCGAGGAACGCATAAGCGCACCCCAGTGCAATCGCGATCAGCGTCACCATCAGAACGGTGCGCCAACCGCGCACTATCGTGCGGAGATAGTCCGACAAATGAAGCTCGTCCGGTCCGGACACGTCGGTGTAACGGTTTTCGAAGTTGATGGCCATTTTTCTTCACCCAACAAAGCCCGGCGGTTCAAGTTTCACGTGTTGCGTTGCACGGCTGTTACTTCGCGAGCACCGCGCCCGTCACAGCCGCGTTGATCGCCGGCAGCAGCAGGTTCAGCACACGGTTGAAGCGGACCAGACCACCTTGTCCGACATACACGACGTCTTTCGGCTGAAGCTCGAACTGATTCGCGAGAATCATCGAGACCGGCGAGGTCGCGTCGAGGTGATAGATCTGCGGCGATTCGCTGGTCGAATTGCGGATCACGAACAACTGACGTGCCGCCGCCGTGTTCGAGTCGAAGCTGCCGCTGTCCGAGATGGCTTGAGAAAGCGTCATCGAGCCGTTGCGCATCGGCAGGATCGTGGCGGGCTTGTTGACTTCGCCCATCACATACACGCCGCTGTCTTCACGAGCCGCCACGCGCACGAGGTCGCCCGGTTGCAGATAAATGTCCGACGGGTTGCGGCCGCGCTTGATCAGGTCGTCAACGTTGATCGGATAGTTGACGCCGTTGCGGACCAGTTCCACGCGGCTGCGATCGGCATTCGCGGTAAAGCCGCCGCCCTGGTTGATCGCCATCGTCAGCGACATCGGGATGTCGTTGACCGACTGCGCGCCCGGCGTGCGTACTTCGCCGTCGAGATAAACCTGCGACGCGCGGAACGACGCGATCCGCACCGTCACTTCCGGCTTCTGATAAACCTTGCTCAAACGGCTATGCAGCTCTTTCTGGATCTGGGCGGAGTCCTTGCCTGCCACGTGCAGCGTGCCGGCATACGGAAACTGGACGTCGCCGTTTTCGTCGACGAGGAAGCCGGGCATCGCGTCCGACGTCTTCGAGTTTTGCGGCGGCTGGCCGAGCGCGGCGGCCAGTTCCGGGTGATCCCAGACGACGATCTGCAACACGTCGCCGGGACCGGCCTTGTAGGCCACCGGTTTGCCGAACAGGCCAAGCGTCTTCGACGGAACTGCCGCCGACGCGTTGTCCGCGTTCATCTTGCGCAGCAGCGACAGGTTGATGTCCGTGATCGGAATCTGCTGTTGCTGCGACGCTTCGGTGCTGAAATCACCCCCAGTGTCCTGTACCGCCGCCGGCGTGATCATCCGCTGGCCCGGAGCGATCCCGCATCCGGAAAGCAGTGCGGCCGTGGTGAAGACCAGGAGACTTCCCGTGCGTAACCCAAGTGAGCTCATGATGTTCCTTCCTCCTAGCGCCACAGCGAACGTTCTCGGGGGAGAAGCGTGCTGGACGTGTTTTTAACTACTTAGTAAGCGTTTCGATGCACCAGTCCTGCGACGATCGTCGCGCCGATAATCCGCATGTCGAGTCCGAACGACCAATGGCCCAGGTAGTACAGGTCATGTTCGACACGACGTTCCATCTTATCTATGCGGTCAGTCTCGCCACGAAAGCCGTTGATCTGTGCCCATCCCGTAATGCCCGGCTTGATGCGATAGCGATTGATGTAGCCCGCGACCACTTTCTGATAGAGGTCGTCGTGCTCGAGTGCATGGGGACGCGGTCCGACGACCGACATGTCGCCCAGCAATACGTTGAAAAATTGCGGCAGCTCGTCGAGGCTCGTGCGGCGCAGGAATGCGCCCACTTTCGTGACGCGTTTATCGTGACGCGTGGCCTGGCTGAGCGTGCCTTTCGCTTCGGTATGCAGACGCATCGAGCGGAATTTATAGATCGTGAAGACCCGGCCGTCCGCGCCCTTGCGTTTCTGTCTGAAGAGAACCGGGCCGCGCGACGACAGCTTCACCGCGACGGCGATGCCGAGCATCAGCGGTGCGAGTGCAATCAGTGCAGTCGCGGCGAACAGCCGGTCGAAGATTTCTTTCTTCAGCATCGAACTGGCCGACAGCGGCGACGCCACCAGGTTGATTGCCGGCACGCCGAGCAGATCGATCACGCCGCTGCCTTCGAACAGCGCATGACTGCGCACGTCAGGCATGAAGCGGATGTTCACCAGATCGTCGCGGAATTCGCCGATCAGCGAGCAGATCAGCGGCTCCTCGGTGAGCGAGAGCATCAGCCACAATTCGTGCACGTCATTCGTGCGGATGTAATTGGCGAGCGCATCCACACTTTCGAATACCGGCACGCGTGAATTAGTCACCGTCGATTCGTCGGGCCGCGTGTTGTAGACGGCGGTTGCGTGAAAGCCTGCCGTCGGTGTCGATTCGATACGACGAATGATTGCGTTGCACTGCGAGCCACTCCCCACGATCGCCACCTGATGCAGATTCATGCCGGCGCCGCGAGCGCGGCCGAGCACCGCATGCGTGATCAACCGGTAAGCGATCAGAAAGCCGCCTGTACTTGCCGTCCAGTACGAGAACCACAACCGCGAAACGAGATCGGCCCGATGCAGCGAATACATCAGCACGAGCGCACTGCCCTGCACCATCAACCACGCGAGCGACACCTGACCCGCGAGCGCCAGCTTGGAACGGCCACGCCACGATTCGTAGACACCGAAGGCCGGGAAAATAGCCAGCGCAAACGCGGCCGAAAACATCACGAGCGCCCAATAGAACCCGGATTGAGCGAGGTAATCAAAGCGGATCTGCGACGCCACCGTCGCCCCCGCCAACACCAACGCGACATCGAAAACTCGCGCGAGCAAATCCTGAAACCTGCGCATTTTGCTTACCTCGTTCTTGCCGTTCCTGACGTTCTTGTCCGCGATGAATCCGGCGTGCTGTTTAGGAGCAGCGGCCGTAGTTGTCGTTGAACCTCACAATGTCGTCTTCGCCCAGATAGGAGCCCGACTGGATTTCGATGATTTCGAGCGGCACCTTGCCGGGATTTTCCAGCCGGTGCTTGATGCCGAGCGGAATGTAGGTCGATTCGTTTTCACTCAGCAGGAACTGCTCTTCGCCGCGTGTGACGAGCGCCGTGCCGCACACCACGACCCAATGTTCCGCGCGGTGGTGATGCAGTTGCAGCGACAGTTGCGCGCCCGGCGTCACGACGATCCGCTTGACCTGAAAACGCTCGCCCCGGTCGATCGAATCGTAAAAACCCCACGGGCGGCGCACCTTGCGATGCGCGTCGGCTTCGGGCGCGTGTTGCGCCTTGATGCGCGACACCAGCCCTTTCACTTCCTGAACGCGCGAACGGTCGACGACCAGCACGGCGTCGGCGGTTTCGACCACCACGACGTTGGTCGTGCCGACGCAGGCCACCAGCCGTCCTTCCGAATGTGCGTAACTCGATACCGCGCCTTCGAAGGCCACCCGTCCGCGTCCGGCGTTGCCGTTGGCGTCCTTGTCCATCGCGGCCCACACGGCGTCCCACGAACCGAGATCGGACCAGCCCGCATCGAGCCTGACGACGACACCGGCTGCCGTCACGGCATTCGCCAATGGGTCGCTGATCGTGTCCGGGGCATCCACCTCGCTCGCCGGATCGGCATCGGACTTGTTGGTCAGATGCTCCATCACCGCGTAATCGATCGAGTCGCCCTGTACACCGAGAAACGCTTCGGCCAGCGGACGAAACACCATGCCTTCCGTTTTTCCACCGACGAATGCGCGTTCGCACGCTGCGTGCATGTCGGGTTGCAGACGCTTCAACGTATCGAGCCACACGCTGGCGCGCACGATAAAAATGCCCGCGTTCCACCAGTACGTTCCGGCCGCGACGTACTGCATCGCAAGTTCTTCAGCGGGCTTTTCGACGAAGCCGTCGATTGCGTGACCGCCGTCGGCCAACTCATTCCCAATGCGGATATAGCCAAAGCCCGTATCGGGACGCGTGGGCGGCACGCCGAGCGTCGCAATCGCGCCCTGTTCCGCGTAACGCGCGGCACGTTCCAGTGCGGCCTGCAACGCGGATACATCGGCGATCGAGTGGTCGGCGGGCATCACGACGAGAATCGCATCGGCGCCGCCCGCACACGCAACCGAGGCCGCCAGCGTCAGTGCCGGTGCCGTGTCACGCCGCGCGGGTTCCACTACAAGACGAGCGTCGAGGCCGTTTTCGTGAAGTTGTTCAGCAATGACGAAGCGATGTTCCTCACCGCATACGACGATCGGCGAAGCGTCCACGCTCCAGCCGGCGGGAAAGCCGTCCATACGGCGCGCCGTCGCTTGCAGCAGCGAGTCGGAGCCGACCACGTCGATCAGTTGCTTCGGGTAGTTTTCGCGCGACACGGGCCACAGCCGCGTGCCTGATCCTCCTGCGAGGATCACCGGGACAATGTGTGTGCAACGCGCACTAGCTGCCCCCGCACCCACATCGCCCTGGTCCACGGCTGTGGTGCTTACAGCTCCCTGAATCGACATATCGGAATCCTTATAATTCTCAAAAGTCTAAGGAAACATTTCCCCGACGCCGTGCTTCGCGCCTGACCGCCGGGCTACCCCGTGTGCTTTATTCGCCGACCATGCGGCGGCTTTGAATCCTGAATTCGGTGGGGGAGATTCTCATCCGCTTGCGGAATACTTTCGCAAGCCTGTCCCCGTTGCCCATGCCGGTGCGGCGGGCAATCTTGTCGACCGGCAATTCCGATTCGGTCAACAGGCTGCACGTCACCGCGAGACGTTCGTGCAGCAGAAAACTCGACGGCGTAATGCCCATTTCCATCTTGAAGCGACGCAGAAAGTTGCGCTCGCTCATCGCCGCGAACTGCGCGGCGTCTGCAATCGAAATGGCCTGCTGGCAATTTTCCTGAAGCCAGCGAGCCGCCGCGCGCACCTTGTCGCCGGGACTCAGCGCGCCGTCTTCGCCCAGCAACGGCGCGAGATTCGAGCACGAATCGGCCAGCAGACGCTCGGCCACGGTTCGCGCCGTGGCGCCGCCCAGGTCGCGCTTGATCATCGCCAGCGCGCTTCGCATCGATTCGAGGCGGTCGCTTGCATCGGCCGCATGTTCGGGCAGCCGCGCGCCATTTCCATTTGTCTGCGGATGAAACTCGCTGCTTTCGTTGCGCTCGGGCACATAGGCCGTTTCGAGCAACGCGCGACCTTCGGCGATCGGCCGGATCATGCCGGTGTTACGGCGCACGCGGCGCAGCCACGCGATCAGCCGTTCGTCGCCCGCCGCCGCTGCCGCGCCTTTGCCGCCCGCCACATACAGCGCGTCGAAGCCACCGTAATGCCGGGCGTCGAGTCCGTCTGTCCACACACGCAAACCGGACGACGACATCACCATGCCGCCGTCGGCGGATAAAAACGATACGTCGTACAACCAGCTTCCCGATCCGGCCGCCGCCATTTCATTGGCGGCCTGGAAAACCTCGGCGACAACACCCGCGCCTTGCAACGAGCAATCGTTGAACATCAGTATCGCGATGCGACGCATACCCTTGTTCGGCGCGTGCACCCAGCGCAGCATTGCAGACTCGAGACTCGCACAGGTCATGGTTATCCTCGCATCAGAAAGCAGTTCCACTTTCAGCTTAACGGACACAGGCGGCCAACTCTGTGCGGTGCATCATAGAGACGGCCATTCAAGCATTTCACCGCCATGACCGAATTCGCAGACATGTTGGCGCGATGGCTTGCCGGCCGGCCAGTGAATTTCGGAAACGTTCCGGATTCCTGGCCTTTTCATTAAATTAATCGCCGATTCCACATAGGAAAGAATCAGCATTCCGCGAAATGTTAATGCAGACGGAAAACTGTTTGCGTACGCTGCCGCACACTACATCACCACTCGAAAACCGTGGGCTTACTATTTGATCCGCCTGTTTGAGTGCTTATTTTCAGTGACTTTTTTCTCTACAGAGCGGCCGAACCCGAAATACCGGCCCGCACGAGGCATCAATTGCCGATTGGCGCGACATTGGAATTTCTTCCGATGATACAAATAATGGAGATGCAATGAGCAAAACCATCATCTAATATAAGCACATTGGCGCAGCGCGGAATTATTTAATTAGTTGTTATTGGATATCCGGAATATAAACACGACGATTAATGTTTCAGTCGTGAAACACGGTTATAAGACAACTTTGGACCGCTCCCAATAGGCGGGCCGATGGCCGAATGTGCCGGGTAAGCACTGGGTAGTTTCCGCCAGCGGGTTGCGGAAATGCACTATGCGGTTTCCGCAACAGATCGCCGCAAACACGAATGGCGGCTGTTCTGACCTAATGATCCGGCAACATGACGACGCAATACAGAAGGTGTCGTCACGGGGAAGCGGGTAAAAAAAACGACGGGGTGGACCATGTTGAATGCACGCGCACAATGCGCTCTGCGAACGTTGACCGGCAGGTTGGCGATACGCAGCCGGAGGCTGAAGATGTCGGCTCTTGCGGCTGCGTTCATCGTGACCGGTCTGATGATGACCGGTCAATGCGAAGCAGCCGGTGCTGCGGCCTCGTCAACGACGACACCAACGGCAACGAAAGGTACGACCAATGCCGACATCACCGTCGACGGCAGAAAGTGGACCCCATGTGCAGCGGAATACGGCACGTGTCAGTTCAACGGCACGCGCGACGTGTTGTATGGGACGGTGGAACAGCATGTCGTTAAAACATTTTCGAACACTGCTGCGTGCAACAACGGTGTGTTCGGCGATCCTGCACCCGGTGCCGAAAAACGTTGCGCCGTGGCGCAAACCGCTGCGAATGAAAACCCCGCCGCGACCGCTGCAAAGAAGATCGACACCATGCCCGCCAATCTGCCGATGCCGGCAGGCCAGGGTCTGCGCTGCTCCGCGCCTGCATCGCAAGTACGCGCAACGGCGAACGGCGATCTGCTCGAAGCCGACACGCCCAGCGACGGTACGCGACTCTTCACGACGACCAAACCGTTCGCGCTGATTTTCACCACACGTCCCACGCAAAACGACACGCTCAACTGGCAGATCCGCGATGCGTGGAATGTGGTGCGCGCGAGCGGCAGCTTTCCGGTGGCGGCGGGCGCGCTGCAATCCACGCTCAGTTGCGCGTCGACGGTGGCCGGTTATTTCGCGGTCTCCGCATCGCTCGAACGCGCGCGCGGGCAACTCGAATCGCGCGGCACGCGTCCCACCGGCATCGCCACGTTCGGCGTGCTGCCGGACACGTCATCCGCTTTGCCAACCGTGCGCTTTCCCTATGACGACTTGCATCGATTCGGCGGACAGGGCAGCGCATATCTCGCACCCGGCCAGCACTGTTGCGATGGCGACGGTTATCGTCCGGTATATACAGCGCTCGGTCTGTCGTGGGTCAACGACAATCGCAACTGGTATATGGAAGAGCCGAAAAAGCCCGGCACCTTCGACCCGGCCACGAAACAGCTCACGCCCTTCTTCCGCTCCGGCGACATCTTGCGGCTGATCCAGCTCGACGGCATTCCGGCATGGGCGAGCCCGACCGGCAAGGAAACGCACAGCTACGCGCCCACTTCGCTCGCGCAAATGAAGGACTACATGGCGAAAGTCGGCACCGAATCGAACCGGGTTCGTACGACGTATTTCCCCAAACAGCGCGACAACTATTACCAGGTGACGTGGGAGCCGGACGCGGACGGCGGATTGCCCTGGCGCGACGGCGACGCGAATTTCGTCGCGATGTACAAGGCGGTGTGGGAAGGCATCCATCAGACCGATCCGCATGCGGTGGTGATGGGTCTGACGTATTCGTCGGTGCAGGGCAACGTGACGTGGATGCGCCGACTCGGTCCGCTAGGCATCGGCAAATATATGGACGGGATGAGCGTCCACGGCTATTACGACATCGGCACGTCGCCGTCGCATCCTCCCGAGCGTGTCGCCGATACCGGCAATAAAGGCACCGTGTCCGGCGCTCTACCCGCTTCGATGCGCGCGCTGCGTCACGAACTACGCCAATATCTGAAACCGGGCGCTCCGTTATTCGTGACGGAGACCGGCATCAGCTACGACATCGGCGAAAAGTACGGCAAGAACTATCCGGGCGCCAACGTGCTGTATGCGCAGGCGGCGGTCGTTGCGCGCACGCATCTGATCCTGCTCGGCGAAGGCGCCGACATGACCTATGTTTTCTATCTCGCCGACATGCCGGACGCCGCGCCGGGCTACGGCATCTTCTTCGAACTCGATCATCCGGACGGCGCATACGGACCGACACACATCAGCCCAAAACCGGCCGCGCTCGCGGTGGCGGCAATGACGCGAATCGTCGACGGAACGAATACGCTGGGGCCGCTGAAGAACCTGCCTGACGGTGTCTACGCTTACGCGTTTCGCAGATTCGGCAACGGCAAGATCGTGACCGCGCTATGGACCCACGACAACGATAAATGGAACGCGAAAGCCGGCTTCGACGCGAGCGCGAACGTGAATTACCCGCTTAGGGTCGATGCACCGGGCTCGTCGGGCGAGGTCACCGTCTTCGACATGATGGGCAACGCGAGCACGCTTGCGTATCGCGACGGGGTGGCGAATCTGAAGCTGTCGCCCGCGCCTGTCTACGTGGTGTCAGGCAATGCCGATGTATTCAAAAACGCGGTGACGACACCCGAAGGATATGTGGCGCGCTAGCAGCGCGCGCCGCAACTGAACTCGAGTGCGAAAACAGTGCCAGCGCTGGCTGGCGAACATAACTGAAGACGGGGACGGGGCTAGCATGCATAACAACGCTGGAGCCGCACTATGAACGGCTTTGCATGGGCAATGCTGATTTTTGCCGGGATGGTCGGGGCGTTACTTTTCGTGGCGATCGGTGCGGTTCTGCTTGCCCTCCTGCTGGCGAGCGCGTCCGACCAGCTCACGCGCAATGACGACGATCATCGCGGCTAGCGTGCGCAAACCCACCGCTCCACGCCGATCCACCCTCACCGGAGCCTGCATGCTGAGCCAGATCGATTTCCTCGACGTTGTGCGCCTCACGCCGCTTGTTTCGATCGATCTGATCGTCAGCGATGCGCACGGGCGCATTCTCGTTGGACGCCGCCGCAATCGTCCCGCGCGCGGCACCTGGTTCGTGCCGGGCGGACGCATTCTCAAGGACGAAACGCTCGACTCGGCATTCGCGCGCATCGCCGACGCCGAGTTGGGCCTCGCGAACCTGACGCGCTCGGCCGCGAGATTCGATGGTGTCTTCGAACATCACTACAGCGATAACTTCGCGAACGAGCCGGACGTATCGACTCACTACGTCGTGCTCGCGTATGCGTTGCCGCTGCCCGGCACCACGCCCCTAGGACGGCCCGATCAGCACAGCGACTATCTGTGGCTTTCGCCGACGGAATTGCTCGCTCGCAGCGACGTCCACGAGAACACCAAGGCTTATTTCCGCTAACGCCCGCTGGTTGCTTGTCGTGTGCGGCCGATCAGGTATCGCAGCGCGGAATATAACGCCGACTGTGAGTTCGCCAACGCGCCAGCCTAATCAACTGAAGTATGATCGAGCCCTCCAACAGGGCATCGAATCACCATGCGATTACTGGTAGCCAGGTTCGTTCGCGATTCATCCATGGCGCTTCTCGCGCTGCTGTTCTGCGCCGGGTTTGCGGCTCCCGCGCGGGCAGCCACCTGCAACGCCGGCACCCTGGTCACCGTGGTCGCTCACCTCGACGACGACCTGCTGTTCGTCGACCCGGCAATCAGCGAGCGGCTCGACGCGGGCTGGTGCATCACCACGGTCCATCTGATCGGCGGTGCCAACGGTGCCGACTTTGCGTATGTGCTCACCCGCGAACGCGCCTCGCGGCTCGCCTATGCACGCATGGCGGGCGTGGCTGACGAGTGGATCGAATCGAATATCACGCTCGGCGGGCGGCTCGTTCATCAGATGGTGCTGAAGGCCAAACCTCAGGTACGTCTACTGGAATTGCGTCTGCCGGGCGGCGCCGTACGCGGCGGTCGCGTGCCGCTCGGTCTGCTATGGGAACAGCACGCGACGCTCTCCACATATCCGATGAATGCGGACGGCACCGTGCGCATGAAATACGATCGCGACGCGCTCTCTGCGACGCTGAAGGTGATACTCGCGCAAGCCACGCAGATCTACACGCTCAATCCCGACACCGTGCCGTTCATCGAGCATCCCGATCACATTTACGCCGCCCGCATTACGCGTCATGTTGCGCAGACGCTCGGCAAAAGCGTGCCGATCGTCTATCACGTCACTTACCCGACCGGCGGCTGGCCCGCCAATCTCGCCCCCGCTGAAGTGCAGCGCAAGCGCGATATCGTCGCGAGCTATTTCTCGATCGACGGCAGCGAATCGTCGCATGTGTTCGGCGAGTTTCAATGGGACGGCAACTGGGTGGCGCGCCGTTACGCGTTCGCGGATCGCACCGATCGCCGCGTGGCCGATTTCGTCTCGCGCCCGGTGCAACTGTTCAACGCAGCGTCGAATCGCTGCGTGACTTCGACCGGCGCGGGCCAGGCGCCGGCGCTGGGCGCGTGCAACGGTTCGTCTGCGCAGCAATGGCGATGGGACCCGCTCACCGTTTATCCCGGCAACACGCGCAATGCCGCGCTCGTCAGCGTCGCGACGTCGCAATGCATCGCTGAACGCGACGGCTTCCTCGTCTCCGAAACCTGCGACCAGTGGGACATCGCGCAACGCTGGACGCCCTGGGACTTCGGCCTCGTCTACACGCCGCAGCGGCATTGCCTCGGCGAAAACGACGGCAAGCTGTCGATGCGCGGTTGCACGGCCCTCACCACCCGCTACCGGTGGAGCGCCACGCAGCACAATCAGGCGAACGACCTGCGGCTCGCTACGCTGATGGTCGGCGATGTCGCGGGTACGGGCGAGCAATCCGCGGTGTATGTGCAGCGTCAGCATGACGGCCCGGGCTTCAACGTGTACGCGGCCTCGCTGGCGAAAGCGGCGCAGCCGGTGCTCTGGTATGCGAGCAACGTGCGCTTCGATCCGGTCGCCACGGCCACGCCCAGTTGCAACGCCGACTCGCTGTGCTTCGACAGCGCACGCTTCCTGCTCGGCGATTTCGACGGCGACGGCAAGGCCGATCTGATGGTCGTCACGGCCAGGCAGGGGGGAACCGCCTTCTGGCTGCTCCACAGCACCGGTACGGGCTTCGAGCGGCCTCGCCTATGGTTGCAGACCGGCAACGCGTTCCGGCCCGATCTGACGCAGCAATACGTGGCGGCGGACTTCACCGGGACGCGGCGGGCCAGCGTGCTGATCGCGCAGAAGCGGGCCGATAGCGGGCTCGATTTGTGGCTGGCATCGCCGCAAGCGCAGGGGCTCGCCGGCTCCGCGCCCGCGCTTGTCGCGCAGGCCAAAGGTGTGCAGCAGAATGCGCGTCTGCTAGCGCTTCAGACCGCGGGGTCGCGCGCGTCGCTGGTTGCCGTGGAGAACGTGGACGGGCGTCTCGCGCTCACGCGAATCGCCAGCGAAGGCACGCGCATGACCGTAGGCGAGCGTCAGATTTTGCCGGCGAACTTCATCCCTGATTTCGTGAAGGTCGCGGCGGGCACGGTACACGATAAGAACAGCGACTCATTGATCCTGCTGACCCCGCATTTCGACGCCACCAACGACGACGCGATGATCGACGTCGCCACCGTCGACATGACCGGCGCGGCCAGTGCGCCGGTCGAGGCAACGTCGTTGAAAGGCATGTCGTGGTCCGATGTGTTTCCTGCTTACGTGCGCGATAAAAGCGGTACGGCGCTCGTGCTGTACCGGCGGATCGATGCAACGCTGGGGGACTTCTATTTCACCGGCGGTGCACCGTCGCTGTTCCGCTATCCGGCGGAAAACGGCCTCACGTTGAGCGCGCCTCAGGACTTGGGCCGGCTACCCGGCCTGTTCTCGGAGACCATGCGAATCGACCGGCTCGCGCAATAACGCGAGCCGGTCGATGCAGGGCCAAACAGGAGCAGGCAGGAGAAAAGATCAGGCCGACACCTGCAGATTCTGTGCGAATTTCCGTGCGATCGACATATAGCGGTCGGCCGTGTCGTGCAGCGTATAGCCGGCCAGTTGACGATTGGCGCGCGGCGTGTCGAGCGCATTCAGCAAAGCGCGTCCGTACGCGTCGGGGTCGGTCGTATCGACGAGACTCACGCCCGCAAATGCAGTCGCGAAACCGAACGACGGAATCCGGTTGGCCACCACAGGAATGCCCGACGCCAGCGCTTCGAGAAAACCGATGCTCTGCGCTTCAAAACGCGAAGGCATCGCGAACACGCGCGACGAACGCAGGATCGCGGCCACATCGGAACGTGGACCGCCCACCGTCACCCTGCTCTCCAGTCCGAACTGACGCACCAGCGCTACTACCGCCGCGTGATAGTCGAGGTCTTCGACAACACCGCAAAACATCAGACGCGCGTCGGGCTGAATCTCGAGAACGCGTTGGAATGCGCGAATCGTGTCTAGCTGGCTTTTGCCTTCGATATAGCGGCCGATCTGCACGATCTGCTTCGGCGGCACTTCGAGCGCGGGCGTCGCTTTGCTGTGGTCTTCAGCGAATAGCGACGCATCGACGCCATTGGGAATCACGATCATCGACGGATGCTTGCCGATCTCGCGCAGGTAGTCGTCGATATTCTGTTGCGATACGCCGATGATCGCCCGTGCCCGGCGCGACAGCAGACGCTCGGCCTGCTTCAGCGCGCTGTTCTCGAAATCGTTGACGCCCGAATGCATGACCCACGCAATCGGCGTATGAACCGGCAACAGCCGCACATACAGCGCGGCCAGCGTCGCATGCGCCACGATGAAGTCGGGCCGGAATTGACGCACCACCCGGTACAGATGCAGGAGTTTGCCGATGCGGCCGTAGTGCACTTTAGGGAACAGGCACGTCACACCCGCCGCCTGCAATTCAGCGCGAATGTCGACGAAGTCATCCTGTTGCGGCAACAGCGATGCAATGCACACCTCATGGCCAGCGCGTTGGTGCTGAATCGCCACACCTTTGACGAGTACCTCTGCCCCGGACAACCGCGGTGCGTGAACCAGTTGAAGAATCCTCACGATTTATCTCTCTGGATAACCGCCTTTTTTGCGCAGCGAATGGACAAGCCGCCCCCGTTATCGGAATTCCCCATGTAACGTCGGCATCCCATCTTCGTTTATGTGACGCGCCTCGCGCGGCGAAGCGTGTCACGTGCCCCCTGAAACCGCGACTGTTCCGCTGCGAATTCAGAGTCGCGAGGAAACGTTACACCGAAGGTCCAGCACTTTTACGCCAACCCCAAGGTTCCTTCGGCTCCCCAATGAGCGCTAGCACCCATTTCAGCGTTTCTACGGCCGTTTTCCGGTAGTCGGGAATCGGTGCGAATCTCATTCCCGAATAAACGCTGCTGGCGGATAAAGACAGCTTCGCGCTTATTCATTCTTTTGTCGGATTAATGCAATAAGTACTGTTGATTTGTTCATACGTAACGACTCGTTACTTCTTTTAAGCCGACTAATGCGTATCGTTGCGGTCGATTCTTCCTGTTAATTACCTGCCTGCTGACGAACCAGTAAAAATCCGGCGAACGGCGCGATTAAACGCACCGTATTCGTAAAGACTTCGCTATTCGTTAAGCCCCTCGGTTGTTTTCGTCGTACCTTCCCCGGTCGTCCGATTCCGCCAAACCCGTCGCATCTCGCGGCAGGGATTTGCACGTCCTGAATTTTGCAGACGAAATCAATGTGGACGAGAGGCCGGCATTCACGGAAGACATCGCCCTTCACGCAACCCGACGGTTGTGTGTCCAGGACGCCAGTGTCAGCGCTTCGTCGTCGGCTGGCTTGCAGATGAACCCGACATTCGCCTGTCCCGTCTTCTGCCGCGTTTTTTGCGCGCTCTGTACGCGCTCTTCGCCCGTTCAGACAGACGACCCGACAGACGAACGTCCAGCTAAAGCATCGCTTACAGATTGATGAAATCGCAACTTCTCGTACTTTCGACCCTGTCCCTCGCGCTCGCCGGATGCGGCGGCGGTGGCGGCGGTGACAGTGCCGGCAGCACCGCGGCGACCCAGGCCAACGGTAGCGCGACCAGTTCGGCGGCCGCGGGCGCTAACAGCAGCGGCACCAGCACCAACTCCACCACGCAGAATGCAGCCGGCACCACGGCGGCAGCACTGACCTGCACGTCGCCCTCAACGGCGGCAGGCTCAGGCAGCGCGACGATTTCCGCCGATACCCCGAGCACCGACGGCACGCGCATCTTCGCGAACGGCAGCAACTTCAATCTCGTCTTCAACACCAACGTGTCGAGCGCCGACACGCTGAACTGGGCCGTCACCGACACGCTCGGCAAAGTCGCGGCCAGCGGCAGCACGCCGGTGGCAAGCGGCGCGAAAGCGATCACGTTCAATTGCACGTCGACGCTCGCCGGTTATTTCGCGGCCACCGGCACGCTTGCGCAAAACGGCGGCCAGTTGCCGCAAGCGGGCACGCGTCCGGTCGGCATCGCGACGTTCGGCGTCACGCCGGATCTGTCGAGCGTGATTCCCGCTGTCACGTACGCGCGCCAGGAGCAGCATCGCTTCGGCATGCAGGGGGCGAACGACAACGGCCCGCTGCTCGCGGCACTCGGCATTTCGTCGACGATCGACGACCGTCAACTGTCGAGCATGGAGCCGAACGGTCCGAACACGTTCAACCCTTCCGCCGATAACCTCGATCCGTTCTACAAGTCGGGCAGCGTGATGCGCCTGATCCGCCTCGACGGCATTCCCGCGTGGGCGAGCGCGAGCGGTGCGTTCCAGGACGACACCAATCCGCCGTCGGATCTGTCGTACTACCAGAACTACATGGCACGCGTCGGCACCGAATCGAACACGATTCGCGCGACGTATTTCCCGAGCCAGTCGTCGAACTACTATCAGGTGACGTGGGAGCCGAACCAGATGTGGGCCGACACCGACGCCAACTTCGTCGCGCTGTACAAGGCGGTTTATCAGGGCATTCATTCGACCGATCCGCACGCGGTCGTGATGGGTCCGGCCGATGCATTCCCGAGCCTGACCACGTCGCATCTGAAGCGCCTGGCGTCGCTCGGCTTCGGCCAATATATCGACGCGGTGGCCACGCATGGTTACTACGACGCTGGCACGTCGCCGTCGCATCCGCCCGAGCGTTACGACAGCGATCCGTCCACCGCCGATGGTTCGCTGCGCGGCCAGATGCGCAATCTGCGCGCTGAAATGGCGACCGACTATCGCACCGGCATGAAACTGTTCTCGACGGAAGCAGGCATCAGTTACGACCTCGGCAGCGCGTACGGTCCGAACTATCCGACCGCGAACGTGTTGTACGCGCAGGCCGCGGTGGCCGCGCGCATGCACATCATCACGCTCGGCGAAGGCGCGAATCAGACCTACGTGTTCTACGGCGCGGATTACCCGGGCGAAGTGGGCTACGGCACGTTCTTCGATCTGAACGACGCGCAAGGCGCATTCGGTGCGACGAACATCAGTCCGAAGCCGGTGGCGATGGCGATCAGCGCAATGACGCATACGCTCGACGGCACCACCACGCTCGGTCCGGTGAACGGCACGCCTGACGGTGTCTATGCATACGCGTTCCAGCAGGTCGGCAACGGCGCGGTGATTACCGCACTGTGGGCGCACAGCAACAACGTGTGGAGCGCAGCAACCGGTTTCAGTTCGACGTACAACGTGTCGTACAGCCTCGCAGTCGATGCACCCGGCACGAGCGGCACCGTGAAGGTGGTCGACATGATGGGCAATGCGAGCAGCGCGAATTACACCAACGGAACGTTGACGCTGAACCTGACGGAATCGCCGGTGTATGTGGTGTCGAACAACGCGTCGGTGGCGCAGGCGAATTCGACGGTGCCGGTTGGATACGTCGGCATGTAAGTCAATTGCATGATTGAAGGGACGCGGCAATTGGCGGTGTCATCTTCATGACGAAAACAGAAACGTCAGCTGGCTCCCGGGCCGGTTGACGTTTTTTTATGCCCGTTGCACAGGATGAGCGCCAATGGAGGCAAAAACACCAACAACAAAAGCGGATTCAGCGCACACTGACGGCACCGCTCCCTTGTGGAGCGAAAACCGCCGGAAATGCCTATTGGGAGCCCATCATGGCAAAAGGTCAAATGCGCAGCAACCGCGAAGTCAAGAAGCCGAAGCAGGACAAGAAGCCGCAACCGGCTACTTCGCCATCGGGCGCGCCGCCCATTCGCGTAGCACAGACTGTATCGGCAACACAAAAGAAGCATTGAACGACGCATCAGACGAAGCATTAAAACGAATCGGCCCGCTGTTTTCAGCGGGCCTTTTTTATATCCGGCGTCTTTCCGGGAGTGCCTATTGCTGCGCGTTATTTCGAAATATCTTCCAGAGCGACATCGCGCGTTCGCGGTCCCAGCATTCCAATGGCGACCATCACCACGACCATTGCGCCGGAAATAAAAACGAATACGCCGTTCACGCCAAAGCGGCTCAAACACCCTGCAATGACGAACGCGGAAAACATCGCCGAAATGCGGCTCCACGAATAAACGAAGCCTACTGCCCGGGCACGAATACTGGTCGGAAACAACTCGGCCTGATACGCGTGATAGCTGTACGAAATGATGTTGCCCGCCAGCACGAGGCACACACCCAGACTCACGAGCAGCACCGTCTCGCGCGCCTGGCTGAATGCCAGCCCGCACACCACGTTCACCCCCGCCATGCAGATGATCACCGTCTTGCGTTCGAAACGGTCGGCGATCAGCATGCCCAGCAGCGGCCCCAGCGGCGCAGCAATCGCGATGATGCTCGCGTACATCAGGCTCGTCGTGACCGTGATGCCCTGCTTGATCAGCAGCGTCGGAATCCAGTTCGCGAAGCCGTAATAACCCATCGTCTGGAATACGTGAAAGATGATCAGCATCAGCGTGCGCTTGCGATACGGCGGCACCAGCAAATCGCGGAACGCTGCACGAGCCCGCACCGGTTCCGGTAATGACGGCTCCGGCAACGGTCGTCCGTATTCGCTTTCGACACGCGCTTCGAGACGCTTCATCACCGCATCGGCTTCGTCGATACGGCCTTTTTGCGCGAGCCAGCGCGGGCTTTCCGGCAAGCGCAGACGAATCCACCACACGACGACGGCGCCGGCCACGCCGGTCAGCACGACCAGACGCCATCCATCGAGACCGAAGAAGCGATGCGGCACCAGCAGGTAAGACATGAACGCGACGATCGGCACCGCGCAGAATCCCACTGCCTGCGAGCACGCTGACGCACGGCCACGTATGTGCTTCGGCACGAGTTCGGAGATGTAGGTGCCGATCGTCACGATCTCGACACCAATGCCGATGCCCGCAATGAAGCGCCACAGATTCAGCCCGAGCGCGGTGTCCTGGAACGCCATGATGATGTTGGCCGCTGTGTACCACAGCAGCGACCAGGTGAAGATCGCGCGGCGGCCGAAGCGGTCGGCGAGAAAGCCGCACGCCGCCGTGCCGATAAACAGGCCCGCGAATAGCGCCGCGATGAAGCTCGCTACGCCGCTGGTGCCGAACAGACCATGCGTGGTCGCGGTGAGGATGCCGCTGCGCACGAGTCCTGGCGCGATATAGCCGGAGAACATCAGGTCGTACAGTTCGAAGAAGAGGCCAAGGCTCAGCAACATGACGAGCTTCCAGATCGACCGTGTGGCGGGCAGGCGGTCGAGCCGCGCGGAAATGCGCGCGCCGCCCAGCGCGATTTCATCGGCGCGCGCGCCTGGCGATGTTCCGGCGCTGGTGCCTGCTGGCAAGCCGCCCAGGGTGCCGGTGTCGGCGACTGCTGCATACACCGTTTGATTCGACGATTTCATCGTCCGTCTCCATGTCTTGAGCGCTTTAGCGCCCACTCCAATCCCATTCAAAGCCGCGTGAGCATTCCGGTCTGCTGCCGGATAAGCGTCATGAAATCGCGCGCGCCACGTCTCCTGTCAAGCCGCCTCGCGCGGCACCCGCGTCCCTCTCACGTCACCGCCCAACGCCGCAACCTGCTCCTCGTCATAGCCCAATCCGCGCAGCACCTCCGCCGTGTGCTCGCCGACCTTCGCGATCGGCCGGCGCGGCTGCAAACGCGCACCATCCATCGAAATCGGCAGCAGCGGCATGGCGGTTTCGCTGCCGTCGTCGAGTGTCAGACGAGCGAGGCCACCGCTTTCGTTCAGATGCGGATCGTCGAACAGTTCCTCGGGTTTGGTGATCGACGCGAACGGAATATGATCGCGCTCGAACAACGGCACGAGTGCCGCGCCTTCGAACCGGTTCAGCGTCTCGCCCAATGTTTTCAGCAACCACTCTCGCGCCAGCACGCGATCGTTGTTGGTCGCGAGACACGGATCGGCAAGCAGATCGCCACGCTCGAGAATCGCGCACAGCGCGCGCCATTGACCGTCGCCGGTGGCGGCGATAAACATCTGCTCGCCGTGCGCGAGCGTGAACACGTCATACACCGCCCACGCGCTGATCCGCTCGGGCATCGGTGCCGCGGGCACACCCGTCGCGGCAAACTGCTGCATATGTTGCGCGGACAGCAGCACGCAGTTCTCGAACAGCGCGCTCTGCACTTCCTTGCCGCGTCCGCTCGCGTGCCGCTCGTGCAACGCGGCGAGCACGCCGATCGCGCCGAACATGCCGCCCATGATGTCGTTGACCGAACTGCCCGCGCGCAGCGGACGCCCCACCGGCCCCGTCATGTAGGCGAGGCCCGCCATCATCTGCACGACTTCGTCGAGCGCGAGACGGTGTTCGTAAGGACCGTTGAGAAAGCCCTTGTGCGACACGTAGATCAGTTCTGGATTGCGCGCGCGCAGCGTCGCGTAATCCAGACCGAGGCTCGCCATGCGGCCCGGCTTGAAGTTTTCGACGAACACGTCGGCGGTATCGACGAGTTTGTGCAACGCGGCCAGGCCCGCTTCGCTATCGAGATCGAGCGCGACGCTCTTCTTGTTTCGATTGAAGGTGCGGAAAAAGCCCGCGCCCGTACCGAGCAGCCGACGCGTTCCATCGCCGCGCGGCGGCTCGACCTTGATCACTTCCGCGCCGAGGTCGCCGAGAATCATCCCGCAGGTCGGGCCCATCACCATATGCGACAACTCGATCACGCGGATGCCCGCGAGCGGCAACGCCGGTTGCTCCGGCGTGGACGAAAAAGTGTTCATTGCAGCACCTGCGAAAGAGAAGGTTCGAGACGACGACCGCCGGCAACGGTGAACTGCTTCGGCAAACCGGCGCGTGCGAGATAGCCGTACAACGGTTCGCCGGGCAATGCTTCGGCGAGCACGTCGCGCGATGCGATGAGGCGGGTGAGATCGATGCCCGTGTCGTAGCCCATGCTGTCGAGCATGAACACGAGGTCTTCGGTATTGACGTTGCCGGTCGCGCCCGGCGCATGCGGACAGCCGCCGAGCCCTGCCAGCGACGCGTCGAATTCGCGAATCCCGTGTTGCAGCGCGATCAGCGTGTTGGCTAGGCCGAGGCCGCGCGTGTCGTGAAAATGCAGCGAGCGCAGCGTGTCGCCGGCCACGTCGCGCACCAGATCGATGATCTCGCCGACCTGGCGCGGCGTCGCCTCGCCGGTGGTGTCGCCGAGCGCGATGACATCGGCGCCCGCCTCAACGGCGTCCCGTGCGATGGCCGCGATGTCCGCGTAAGGCACCGCGCCTTGCAGCGTGCAGCCGAACACCGCCGATAACCCTGCGATCAACTCGACGCGTCGCGCGCCTTGCGCCGCTGCGCTGTCTATCAGATCGCGCATCGCGGCAAACGCGTCGATCATTTCAGCGGGCGTCTTGCGCACATTGGCGAGACTATGCGCGGCGCTCACCGACACCGGCGCGACGATCCGGTGCACGCCTGCGTCGAGCGCACGCTGCGCGCCCTTCAGGTTCGGCACCAAAGCGGTCACGATCAGGTCGTCGTAGGTCAGCGCGTGGGCGATGATTTCGTCGGCATCGGCCATTTGCGGCAGCAATTTCGCCGGCACGAACGACGCGACTTCCATATGCCGCACGCCCGCTGCATAGGCGGCGTCGATCCAGCGTCGCTTGAACTCGGTGGGCATCGTGCGAGCGATGCTTTGCAGGCCGTCGCGCATGCCGACCTCGGTCACGACGACGCGTTCGTGGGTGTCACTCATGGTTGTAGTCCCAATCTGGAATCCCGCCGGGGAGGCGGGAAATGAAGCATTGGGTGACAGCGTGCCCGTGCGCAGGCGTGTCGAAAAGTCTGCGTTGACGACGCACTCCATCGCCGCTCGCGATGGCCGCTCACGCCGACGCGGCGGGCGTTTCCGGGAGCGAAGGGGAAACCCTTAAGGGCTTGTCAGGGGGTGATTGCAGCGCCGGGGCGCGGGCAAGCCGCGTGTCAAAGCGTCGATACGTCACGCAGCAAGGCGCGCTGGCGCAGCCGGAGATGCGTCTTTCGGCGAGCCGTCCACACTCAAGCTACCTTGAGCAAATGATCGAGCAGATGCGACGCCGCGAGCGTCAGCGCGCTGCGGTCGCGCATGCAGATCACGAAGCGCCGCTCGGCCCACGCTTCGCGCAACGGCACCGCGACGATGCCGTATTCGTCGGCGGCATGACGGGGCAGCGCTTCGCGCGGCAGGATCGCCACCGCGAGTCCGGCCTGGATGAAACGGTAAGCGGCGTCGAAGGTCGACACGTAAGTGCGGTAGTTGAGTTCGCTGCCCTTCTCGACGGCGATGCGCTGCATCAACGCATTCACCGACGCATTCGAGGCCAGCCCGAGATGATCGAAAGCCAGCGTCTCGGCGAAACCGACCGAGGCCTCGTCTGCCAGCGGATGCGCGCGCGGCACGATCAGCGCGAGATGATCGGCGCGATACGGAATGACGTCGAGGCTACCCATCGGCACGACGTCGCGGCAGATGCCGAGATCGGCGACGCCTTCTTCCAGGCCACGGACGATTTCCCCGCTTACGCGCTCCTCGACATCCACGCGAATCTGCGGATGCGCCTTCAGAAACACCGACAATGCCTCGGGCAGAAACTCCACCATCGACGACACGTTCGCCAGCACCCGCACATGACCGCGCGCGCCGGCCGCGTATTCGCTGAGTTCGGCCTGCAGGCGTTCGTGACCGCGCATGATGAGCCGCGCGTGCCGCAGCAGCGCTTCGCCGGCGGCGGTCGCGCGCACGCCGCGCTGGCTGCGCGACAGCAACGCGACGTCGACCAGCGCTTCGAGATCGGCGAGCCGCTTGCTAACCGCCGACGGCGCGATGAACTCCCGCTCGGCCGCGCGCGCAATCGTGCCTTCCTCGCACACGGCGATGAACAAGCGCAGTGACATCTGATCGATCTGCCACATGAGCGGGCGCGTCCCCGAAAATTGAAGTGGGAAAATTATGCCCGAGTGACGCGGTGACGGAGCCCGGCTTAGGGTATCCACGGCTCGCTGGCTGGGCGGGCCGGTTCGTGCGGGAGCTTCTTCGTGCCGGGGCTTCTATTACTCATATTCCGCGCCTTCTGTCATCTCTCGCCCTACAGTCAAACGAAGCTTCTCCGGCTTTGCCCGGTCTTGTCCGGGTTTTTCGGTGTGGCTATGCTGGGAGGCTTGCCGGCGGCCCGAGCTCGTCTTCGTAGCAAACGGCACTGACAGCCAAGCACCACCTCACCCGATAACAACCAGTCAAGGGCCTTCCATGTCCACCACCAGTCTGTTCTTCACCGCTGCGGGCGTCGGCCTGGCGATCGCCGCGCCGGTCGGTCCGATGGGCATGCTGTGCATCCGCCGAACGCTGACCGGCGGCCCGCGCGCGGGCCTGGCAATCGGCTTCGGGATTGCAACCGGCGATGCCGCCTACGGTTTGATCGCCGCGCTCGGTCTGGTCGGTATCTCGCAGTTCATGCTCGCGTACGACCGTCCATTGCATCTGATCGCCGGTCTGTTCCTGCTGTATCTCGGGGTGCGCACGCTGCTGCAAAAGCCCGCCACCGACACCACCAATGGCAACGGCGACGGCAAGCTCGCGCAGGTCGGCCGGGCCGGCGCGCTGCGCGCCTATGCGAGTTCGCTGCTGCTCACGCTGACCAATCCGCAGACCGTCATCATGTTCGCCGCGCTGTTCACGACGCTCGCGCCGCGCGGCGCGTTCTCGTCGACGATCGCGCTGACCACGGTCGGCGGCGTGTTCTGCGGATCGATTGCGTGGTGGTGCTTCCTCGTGACCGTGGTGTCGCTCGCGCGGCACGCGATCGGCAGCAGGCTGCGGGTTGCTATCGACCGGATCGTCGGCTTCACGCTGGCCGCATTCGGCGTCGTCGAAATCCGCCGCGCGCTTTGAGCGAAACGGACCGCGCACGGCCGACATCGGCGGAAACCGGCAGTGGGCAGCGCAGCGCGCGCGGCCCCGGTTGAGCGTGTGTTGTACGCAAGCGCGGCAGTTTTGCGACAATAGCGGCTTTCGCCGCATCGCAGCGGGCCTGTGGCGCGCTGGCCGCGACCTCCCCGCCGCACTCCGGCCGACCGCGCAGGCAGACGCAAGCACCTCGGCCCCAAAAGCTCTGGCAGCCCGCCCGCCGATCAGTCCGCTGCGTGCAATGCGCGCACTCCGTTCAACTCCACCCGACCGTCGACGGTCCGCTCAATGGCACTTCCCCACATCGATCTGCTGTACTCCGTCTCCGGCCTGTTCGTCGGCTTCCTGGTCGGACTGACGGGCGTCGGCGGCGGCTCGTTGATGACACCGATCCTGGTCCTGCTGTTCAACGTGCATCCGGCCACCGCCGTGGGCACCGACCTGCTGTATGCGGCCGCGACCAAGGCGACCGGCACGCTCGTGCACGGCCTGAAAGGTTCGGTCGACTGGCAGATCACACTGCGCCTCGCCGCCGGCAGCGTCCCGGCGGCCACGATCACGCTGATCCTGCTGCATCGCTATGGAATGGACACGCCCGGCGCGAGCCGCCTGATCCAGATCGTGCTCGGCGCGGCATTGCTGGTCACGGCGGTGGCGCTGGTATTTCGTCCGAAGCTCGCGGCGCTCGGCGCACGTCGGCAGCGCGTGCCGAAACAGGGCCGCACGCTGGCGCTGACCATGCTGACGGGCGCGGTGCTCGGCGTGCTGGTTTCGCTGACTTCGGTGGGCGCGGGCGCGATCGGCGTGACGGTGTTGCTGCTGCTGTATCCGCTGCTGCCGACCACGCGCATCGTCGGCTCAGACATTGCGCATGCGGTGCCGCTCACGCTGCTGGCGGGCGCGGGGCACTGGCTGCTGGGTTCGATCGACTGGTCGATGCTGCTGTCGCTGCTGGTGGGATCGTTGCCGGGTATCGCGGTCGGCAGCTATCTGTCGTCGCGCGCGCCGGATGCGCTGCTGCGCAATCTGCTGGCCGCCACGCTGACGCTGGTCGGCGCGCGGCTGGTGCTGGCCTGAGACTCGGGTCGCGAACCGCTTCTCCGGCGTGGGTTATGGCCATACAGCGGCCGGATGCACTGATGCAAGCATGAGCACGAGCGCGCACATCGACGACGATGCGCGTTCGCCTCTCACCACCCGCCGCCTACTTGAAAAACCGGCAGGTCAGATCCGCCTCGAACTGCCGTATCCATTGCCCGTGCCGGTCTCGATAAGACTGCGCCCAACCGCCGCGTCGCACCGTGACGAGCCGCTCGTGCGCAGGCTCGCCGGACGTCGCGCACGCACTGATGTCGAAATGCACCGGCGTGAAACCGTGCCGCGCGCAGACCAGTTCAAAAGCCGCCCGATCGCCGATCGGCAGATCGGTATAGCGCAAAAGCGTGGTTCCCATGACGTTCGCTCCGGTTCCCATGCATCCACAGTACGCCTCGGCACACGTCAACAATGTGTCACAGCGCACGGACGGGCCGTCGCTGCGCTAAAGGCCGGGGCGCAACGGCGTCAGCCCATCATCCCAGTTTCAAAAAAGCCTCGCGTCGAAAAATAAAGGACGAAAAAAAAGCTTCGGCGAGTTGCCGAAGCCTGGCTTGCAAACCTGCATCAAGATGGCGCCTTCCGGTTTCTAGCCGGCTCCACCACCTCGCACCATCCCGATGCGCGGTTCGCGGTCAGCGTCTGCCGGATGCAGCACCGATTCGTGCCGCATGCTCATGACAGACCGATTACTGTTGCATGACCGTCAGCTTGTTCGATACCGACGACACGCCTGCAACACCCTTGGCGGCCGTACCGGCGGAGTCGATCTGGCCTTGGTCGGGCACCGTGCCCGTCAGCGTCACTGCACCGCCGCGAGCGCGCACGGCGATATTCGACACGTCGAGGCCCTGCGTTTTCGTGAGGGCGGCGCGCACCTTGCGGCCCAGCTGGTTATTCGCCCGCTTGCCGGCCTTGACGTTGGACGCCGCCGGGGAAACCGTGGCCGGTGCATCGCTTGCCTGCGCGTACACGTTGCACGCCACCACCATCGCTACAACCGAACCCAGCGTTTTCAGAAAACCGACCGATTTCATAGTTTCTCTGCTCCTTAGTTTCACATTGGACCGCATGTATTAGCGGCTTGGCTACGACTCCCGGCGACCGCTTCCGGCGCGGCGCGCTGCGACAAAACGCAACGCGGCGCGGCGGCGGCCGACATGGCTGCAACACGAGGTGCGAGAGGCTGGAGAGGCGGGCTGCCGTCTGCCGTTTTCCGCAAGCGATGGCGGGCATGCAGCGCGGCGAGGAAACCCGCAAGCCGCGAAGTCTGCGACGCGCCCGGTTCTTGTGTGTCGTGCCGGGTCGCGCCGCGCAAACGTTGGTTCGCGGCAGCGCTGCCAATTTAATCCAGGCGAGCCTGAAGCGCAAAGGGTTTAGTCGCCTGCGGGATGGCGGGTGGCTGGCGTGGACGGCTGTTGCATACGGTGTCCGGGTGTGGTGCGGGCGGCTTTGAAGTGGCGGCTACGGCATCCGCAACAGCGTCATACGATGTTCACCCGCCGTTCACCCGGCATTCATCCAGCGTTCACGTTTTGTTACGGGTTTGTCGGCGCCAGCCGCCGCGCTGCGTTCCGCCAGCGCGTGAATCTCAGGTACCATCGGCGCGACGCGCGCTGGCGCTCCGGCTGCCACCCAGGCCTGCCATGCCCGCATCGCCGGATTTAACCCGCTTTCCGCGCCGTACAACGCTGTCCCCGTTCACTTTCGACCGTCGCCGTCACGTCATCCGATGAAGCCAGCCACCGGCCGCAAAAGCCCTCCCCGACTCGTCGCCCGCTTCGTCGCGATCTCCTGGCGCGATCTGGCGGTGTCGTTCGGGCCGATCCTGCTGCTCGTCATCGTCGCGATCTGGGTCGCCGTGCGGCTCATCCAGCCCGCGCCGCCGAACACGCTCACCATCAGCGCCGGCCCCGAAGGCAGTACCTTCTGGAACGCCGCGCAGAAGTACAAGACCATCCTGGCGCGCAACCGCATCACGCTGACCGTGCTGTCGTCGGAAGGCTCGGTGGAAAATCTCAAGCGGCTTTCGGACCCCGCCGCGAAGGTCGATGTCGGCTTCGTGCAGGACGGCATCTCGCCGGGCGCGCCGGTCAAAGGGCTGATGTCGCTCGGCAGCGTCGCCTATGTGCCGCTGGCGATTTTCTATCACGGGCCGCCGGTCATGTGGCTCTCCGAATTCAAGGGTCAGCGGCTGGCCGTCGGCGCCGAGGGCAGCGGCACGCGCGAACTGGCTCTGGCGTTGCTCAAAGCCAACGGTATCGTGCCGGGCGGCCCGACCAGACTGCTGCCGCTGTCGGGCGACGACGCCGCCGAAGCGCTGGTCTCCGGCAAGGTCGACGCGGCCTTCCTTGCGGGCGATTCCGCGCAACCGGCCGTGATGGGCAAGCTGTACCGCACGCCGAACGTGCGTTTTTACGACTTCTCGCAGGCCGACGCGTACACGCGCCGCTTCCCTTACCTGACCCAGCTCAGGATGCCGATGGGCGCGTTCGACCTCGGCAAGAATCTGCCGTCTGCGTCGATCAACATGGTCGCGCCGACTGCTGAACTGGTCGCGCGCGACTCGCTGCATCCCGCGCTGTCGGATCTGCTGATCGAGGCCGCGCGCGAGGTGCACGGCGGGGCCAGCATCATGCAGCGCGCGGGCGAATTCCCCGCGCCGCTGTCACACGATTTCCCGATCAGCGACGACGCCGCGCGCTATTACAAGTCGGGCAAGAGCTTCCTCTACCGGACGCTGCCGTTCTGGATCGCGAGCCTCGCCGACCGGCTGCTGGTGGTCGTCGTCCCGCTGATCGTGTTGCTGATCCCGGCATTGCGGATCGTGCCGGGGCTGTACGCGTGGCGGGTGAAGTCGAGGATTTACCGCTGGTATGGCTCGCTGATCGCGATCGAGCGCAGCGCGCTCAGCGAACACTCGGCGGCCGAGCGCGCGTCGCTGATCGAACGGCTCGACGCGATCGAGGACTCCGTCAACGGGCTGAAGATGCCGCTTGCGTACGCGGATCAGTTTTATGTGCTGCGCGAGCATATCGGCTTCGTGCGTCGGCGGCTCACGCAAGCGCGCGAGATGCAGACGGACGATGCGGACGAGGGTTCGGAAAACGGCGACGACATTGGCACGCCCAATCGGCCGCACAATCCGCGGGACACCGGCGCGAATCCTCATCCCAATCCCGGGCACGGAACCGGGACACCCGGCACGCCCCGCCAACCCGCACAGGAAGTCGCCGAGCCAGCGGCGCCAGCCACGAACGAGGCGCGCAAAGCGAACGAAGCGGGCGACGGCGGCGCAATCGCCGATACCTCCGGCACCCCCAACCCGAAAGCATATTGACCGGTGCAAGCCACGACCGCACCGCGTAAGATCATTACAATTTCGACGGTATGACAGACACACCGTCCGAAGCAGGCAATCCGGGAGACATTTATGACCGTTGGCATCGACGCCACGCAACCGCTGTGGTTTTACGACTTTGTCTCGCCGTTTACTTATCTGTTGCTCGAGCAGCACGACAAATGGCCCGGCTTCGACTACGCGTTCACGCCGGTGGTGCTGAACGATCTGTATAAGCATTGGGGGCAACAGCCGGCCTACAGCGTGCCCGCCAAACGCATCTTCATGTACCGCCACGCGCTGTTCCGCGCGGAGCAACTCGGCATTCCGTACAAGATGCCGCCGTCGCATCCGTTCGATTCGATGAAGCCGCTGCTGCTCGCCACCGCCGCCGCGCATAACGACATCCAGTTTGTGCGGGAGATTTTCCGCTTTATCTGGCGCGAAGGCCGCGATCCGTCCAGCGATGCCGCGTTCGCCGAACTCTGCGAACGCGTCGGCGTGGCGGACGGTCCTGAGCTGATCAAAAGCGAAGCCGTGAAGGCGCAATTACAGCGTAATACGACCGATGCAATCGGCCTGGGCGTGTATGGCGTGCCGACCTTTCGTCTGAACGAACAGTTGTTCTGGGGGGAAGACGCGCTGCCGATGGTGCTGTACTGCGCGCGTACGCCGAACTGGCTCGAATCGCGGGAAGTGAAGCGGGTGAGTTCGTTGCCGCCGGGGTCACTCGAGCCGACGGCTTGAATTGGATCGTTGCGCGCGGTTTCAGCCGGGCTGCTGTTTTCAAGGAGTCACGCGGCGGGTTCGAGGTAATCAGGTAGACGGTCGGCGGCATGCAACATTGCGTCAGGTCGCCCGAGCGCAAAACATGACGCACGCGGTTCCGCACACCCCACCCTGCGCCCGCGCAATCGCAGCGAAACAGTCCCGCTGATGCTGGGCATACCGTCGCCGCTATGCCGCTACACCGCAAACGGGCCTAAGGTTATAAACTTTTGCGCCCCGTACGCGGGCCGTCCCGCAGGCGGCTTCGTTCGACGCTTCACCGGCCTGATCCGCCTGCACCGCCTCGCCCTGACCATGGATGACACCGCCGCCTCTCTCGACATCTGGCTCGTGCGCGTACTGCGCACGCTGCTGGTCGAGCGCAGCGTCACGCAGACCGCGCTGCGTCTGAACCAGACTCAGCCCGCGATCAGCACCGCGCTGCGCAAACTGCGCGAGACGCTGAACGACCCCATCCTCGTGCGCGGCAAGTCGGGCATGGTGCCGACCGAATATGGCGAGTCACTGCTGGCGTCCGCGCAACGCGTGCTGCGCGAAGTCGATTTCGTCGCGACGCCGCACGGCGACTTCGATCCGGGCCGCTCGCGCCGCACGTTCCGCGTGGCCGCGCCGGATTATCTGAACGACTTCTTCATGCCGACCGTCATCGCGCACTTTCGCGAAGCGGCGCCGCATGCGCGGCTCGAGATGGAATCGCTCGGACCGTTGCTCGATCACTCCGCCGCGCTCGACGCCGGTGAACTCGATCTCGTGATCGGCAACTGGCCGAAGCCCGATCCGCGTTTCGAGCGCAGCGATCTGTTCGCGGATACGGTCGTCTGTCTGATGCGCGCCGATCACCCGCTCACCCGCGTGCCGATGACGCGCGAGGCGTATCTCGCCGCGCCGCATCTCGCGCCGACGCCGTATAGCGGCGCGCGCGGCGGGGCTATCGACACGGGTTTTGCGCGGGCACGCGCCGAGCGGCGCATCGTCGCCACGCTGCCGTACTTCGGACTCGTACCGCAGACGTTGCTGCAATCGGATCTGATCTTCACGACCACGCGCCGGTTCGCGGCTCACTACGCGAACATGCTGCCGCTCGCGATCGTCGAAGTGCCGATCGCGTTTCCGCGGATCAAGTGTTATCAGATGTGGCATCCGCATCCTGACCGGCCGAGCGATGTGGGCTGGCTGCGGGCGCTGATGTCCCAGGTGTCGGATGAACTGGTCGCGCGGAAAGTACGGCGCGCAAAGCGGCCTGAGCGCAGGAAGGTGGTGGTCTCTGAGGAGAGTTGACGAGTCTGCTGCGGGCGACGCGGCTCCTGAAGTGAAGCCGGCGGTAAAAGCGCGACGCGCGCACGTTCATGCCATGCGGGCTTCAGGAGCAAGCGCGTCACATTCATGCGCGGCCAGCGTCAAGCTTCACGTCTCGCGCGGCGTATCCGGCGCGTTACATCGCATACCACGCCAACCACTCGCTCAACCTCCGCGCGCCGCCCCACTCCGCTCACTTTTTCAAGCGCGAAAGTTCCCCCTCAAACCGTCGCGCAAAGCTTCTGTATCGCGACCTGCGCCGCCATCTGCCGGCTGCGGATCTGCAATAACTCCGCGCACACCGCAACCGCAATCGCCGACGGCGCTTTATCGACGATACCGCCCACGCCGATCGGACACGTCATCTCGACGAGCCGGTCCAGTTCGACGCCACGCTCCAGCAATCGCCGCTCGAATTTCACCCGCTTCGTCTTCGAGCCGATCATCCCGAAGTACGTGAAATCGCGGCGTCGCATGATGCGTGCGGCGAGCGAAAAATCGAGCGCGTGGTTATGCGTCATCACCAGAAAATACGCTCCCGGAGGCGCGGTATCGACGATGACATCGGGCGTGTCGGTGGCCTCGATCTGCACGTTGGGCGGCGTCTCGTCGGGAAACAGTTCGTCGCGCTCGTCGACCCACTGGACCACGCACGGCAAGCTGCCGAGCAGCGTTACGAGTGCGTGCCCGACGTGACCCGCGCCGAACAGCACGATGTGCATCGGCGCCGGACGCGACAACTGGACGGCGCTGCGCCGGCCGATCTGGATGGACGAAGAAACGTTCATGTCGATCATTCCCATCAATGCCGAACCGGCTGTTAAACGCGCGCCACGTTACGCGACTCGACGGTTGCAGCCCGCACCGCGCCAACCGCCTTGAGAATTTCCTCGCTGGTGGCCGGTGCGTTCAGCGGCGGATTGACCTTGTGGTCGCCCACCGCCGACACCGCATCGCGCACCGCAAAGAACACCGAGAACGGCAGCAGCAACGGCGGCTCGCCGGTCGCCTTCGAACGATGGATGCTGTCCTCGGCATTGCGGTTCTTGAACAGCCTGACGCGGAAGTCCGGCGGCGTATCGTTGACGGTCGGAATCTTGTAGGTGGACGGCGCATGCGTCATCAGCTTGCCGCCCGCGTTCCACCACAACTCCTCGGTCGTGAGCCAGCCCATACCCTGGATGAACGCACCTTCCACCTGCCCGACATCGAGCGCGGGATTCAGCGATGCGCCCACGTCATGCAACGCGTCCGCGCGCAGCACGCGCATTTCGCCGGTCAGCGTGTCGATCACCACTTCCGACACGGCCGCGCCGTACGAGTAGTAATAGAACGGCCGGCCTTGCAGCTTCGACTGATCCCAGTAGAGCTTCGGCGTTGCGTAAAAGCCGTCCGACCACAACTGGACTCGCGCGACATACGCCTTCGCGATCACTTCTTCGAACGGCACGATCACTTCGCCGACCACCACGCGGTCATGCAGAAAACGCACTTCCGACGCGCTCACATTGCCCGCGCCGAAACGCTCGGCGGCAAACGCGGACAGACGCTCGCGCAACTGGCGCGCGGCATCCTGAGCGGCCTTGCCGTTCAAATCGGAACCCGTCGATGCCGCCGTCGCCGACGTATTGGCGATCTTGCTGGTGTCCGTCGCGGTCACGCGAATGCGGTTGAAGCCGACGCCCAATTCGTGCGCGACGACCTGCGCGACCTTCGTGTTCAAGCCCTGGCCCATCTCGGTGCCGCCGTGATTCACGAGCACCGAGCCGTCGGTATAGATGTGGACGAGCGCGCCGGCCTGGTTGAAGTGCGTCACGTTGAACGCAATGCCGAACTTGACCGGCGTCAGCGCCAGCCCTTTCTTCAGCACTTCGTTGTTCGCATTGAATTCGTTGATCGCCGCGCGGCGCGCGCGATATTCGCTGGTCGCCTCGAGTTCGTCGATCAGTTCGTGAATCACGTTGTCTTCGACGATCTGGCCATACGGCGTCTGGTTGCGCTCGGTCTTGCCATACAGATTGCGGCGGCGCACGTCGAGCGCATCTTCGCCGACCGAGCGCGCGACGTTGTCCATGATGTATTCGATCGCGAACGCGCCTTGCGGTCCGCCGAAACCGCGGAAAGCGGTGTTCGACTGCGTGTTGGTCTTGCCGCAGAAGCCATCGATCGTCACGTCGGACAGCCAGTACGCGTTGTCGAAGTGGCATAGCGCGCGGGTCATCACGGGACCGGACAGGTCGGCGGAAAAACCGCAGCGCGACGTCATGTCCACCGTCACGCCGTCGATTACACCCTGGTCGTCGTAACCGACTTCATACGTGTAGTGAAAATCGTGACGCTTGCCGGTGACCATCATGTCGTCGTCGCGGTCCGGACGCAGTTTCACCGGGCACAGCAGCTTCCATGCAGCCAGCGCGGCGCAGCACGCGAACAGCCCCGATTGCGATTCCTTGCCGCCGAAGCCGCCGCCCATCCGCCGGCATTCGATCAGCACGTTATGCGACGCCACGCCCAACGCATGCGCGACCATGTGCTGCATTTCGGTCGGATGCTGCGTCGAACAGTAGACGTGCATGCCGTCGTCGTCCTTCGGCACCGCGTACGAAATCTGCCCTTCCAGATAGAACTGCTCCTGCCCGCCGAGCAGCATTTCACCGGCCTCGCGACGAGCGGCGCGCGCGATCTTCGTACCGGCTTCACCGCGCGCGAGTTTCATCGGCGGCAAGACGTGCTGGTTCGCCGCACGCGCCTGCTGCGCGGTCAGGATCGCGGGCAGTTCTTCGTAGACGATCTCAGCGCGGCGCGCAGCAAGGCGTGCCGTTTCGTGCGACGTCGCGACCACGATAAAAATCGGCTGACCGACGTATTGCACGACGCCGTCCGCGAGAATCGGATCGTCGCCGTGGATGATCGGGCCCACGTCGTTGACGCCGGGAATATCGTCCGCAGTGAAGATCGCGACGACGCCGGGCGTCGCGCGCACCTTGTCGAGCGCCATCGACACGATCTTCGCGTGAGGTTTCGTCGACAGACCGAGCGCGGCGTGCAGCGTGCCGGCGAGCGTCGGGATGTCGTCGGTATAAGTGGCGCGGCCGCTCACGTGCAGATGCGCGGATTCGTGCGGACGCGAGACGTGGACCTGCGTGAAGTCGTCAAGCTCCTTCAGGTCTTTGAAGAACGGTTCGGCTTGCTGATTCATTGTGTTGTTCTCCGTAGGCTTCGAATGCGCGGCGCGACTCAGACGCTCGCGCCAGCAGGCGCGCACGCCGCGGCAACCGCGCGCACGTCGAGCGCGCTTTTCGGCAGCGGATTGTTCGGACGCGTTTCGAGCCAGAAGCGGTACAGCGTGTTCTTCGCGGCCTCAAGACGATAGTTGCTGGTCGCGCGCATGTCGGACAGCGGCGCGTAGTCGTTGCCGAGCGCGATCATCGCGGCCTGCGCGGTGGCTTCGTGCCAGTCGGCGTCACGCAGCACGGCTTCGGCGTGCGTCGCGCGTTTGGACGTCGCGGCCATGCCGCCGAACGCAATGCGCGGCTCGCGGATCACGTTGCCGTCGGCGATAAACGAGAACGCCGCGCACACCGCCGAGATATCGGAGTCGAAGCGCTTCGACAGCTTGTAAGTACGGAATTGCAGGTTCTGACGCGCGCCGGTGCGCGTCGGCACCTTGAGTCCGACGACGAACTCGTGCTCTGCCATGTCCTTCTTCTGATACGCGAGGTACAGGTCTTCGAGCGGCATCTCGCGCTCGATCTCGCCGCCGCGCACGATCACGCGCGCGCCCAGCGCGATCAGGCCAGGCATCGAATCGCCGATCGGCGAACCGTTGGCAATATTGCCGCCGAGCGTGCCCGCATTGCGGATCGGCAGCGACGCGAAGCGTTGCCACATTTCGTTCAGTTCCGGGTACTGCTTCGCGATTTCCGCGTACGCTTTTTCGACGCTCACGCCCGCGCCGATCTCGATCCAGTCATCGCCGGTTTCGAGCTTCTGCAATTCCGCGATCTGCCCGACATAGACGATGTTGCCCAACTCGCGCATCAGCTTCGTGACCCACAAGCCGATGTCCGTGCTGCCCGCGAGAATGCGCGCGCCGGGCTCGGCCTGCTTGAGCTTCGCGAGGGCGTCGACGGTACGCGGCGCGGCGAACTGCTGGCCCGCGTGCTGGTAGTGAAAGGTGTCCTTGCGTTCGAGCGTGGCGAGCTTATCGGCCAGGGCTGCAACATTGACCGGCGCTTTCGGAGCCGGCGCTTCGAACATGCGCACGGCCGCATCGACGATCGGTCGATAACCGGTGCAGCGGCACAGGTTGCCGGTCAACGCGTTGCCGATCGCTTCACGCGACGGCACGGTTTTGTTCGCGCAGCTCTGTTCGTGACCGTGCTTTTCGTACAGCGACCACATCGACATGATGAAACCGGGCGTGCAGAAACCGCACTGCGACCCATGGCATTCGACCATCGCTTCCTGCACCGGATGCAGCGAGCCGTCCGGCTGACGCAAGTCCTCGACGGTGAACAAAGCCTTGCCGTCGAGCGTCGGCACGAACTGGATGCACGCGTTGACCGCCTTGAAGTCGACCCCGCCCGCCGCGTTGCGCTCGCCGAGCACGACCGTGCACGCGCCGCAGTCGCCTTCGGCGCAGCCTTCCTTGGTGCCGGTGCAATGCGCGTCTTCGCGCAGATACTGGAGCACCGTGCGGGTGACGGGCGCGTCCTTGATCTCGCGGATCGCGTTGCGGTGGTAGAAGCGAATCGGCTCAGTCATGTCTCTTACTCTCGTTTGTTCTGTGTCCGTGCGGAATGCGGATGGGCGGACGTGCTGCGGTGACGATTCGAAAATTATCACCGTCAATAAAACCAACCCATAGCTCGGATCGCATGCGGGACATATCCGCAAAACGATATCGAGATAGATTTGAAAGCCGATGAGCTTATGTCGAAATGGAATTTTCGCCGTATTTTTATATTTTTTACAGATTAACGGCCAGCCTGGATAAGCGTTTTTTGCAAGTTCGCGGGAGATCGCGGGTCAATAGGAGAGGTTTTGCCGCGCAAAACTCCCCACTATAAGAGTCCAAAAATCCTGATTGGTGGGATTAAAAATTAAGCAAACCCTGCAAGAGAATCGGTTCCATGGGAAAATCACGGCTTCCCGCCGTTTTCAAGTCTCGTTTTCCCCATGTCCACCGACTCCGCGCCACCTCGCAGCGAATTTGCGACGACCCTGCAGATCATTCCGGTCGTTTTTTTCACGTTTCTTTGCTACCTGACCATCGGCATTCCGCTCGCGGTGCTGCCGGGCTACGTCCACGGCGACCTCGGTTTTAGCGTCGTGCTCGCAGGCGCGGCGATCAGCGTCCAGTACCTGGCGACGCTCGCATCGCGCCCGCTGGCCGGTCGTTCGGCGGATACGCTCGGGCCGAAGCGCACGGTGTCGATCGGCCTGATGGGTTGCGGCGCAAGCGGCGTTCTGCTGCTGCTCGCCGTGCTGTGCGGACGCTGGCCGGTGGTGAGCCTCACGCTGCTGGTGCTGAGCCGGCTGGTGCTGGGTTTCGGCGAAAGTCTGTGCGGCACGGGCGCGATTCTATGGGGCATCGGCCGGGTCGGCGTTCACCATAACGCCCGCGTGATCTCGTGGAACGGCATCGCCACTTACGGCGCGCTGGCCATCGGCGCGCCGCTCGGCGTCGCGATTTCGCACTCGGTCGGTTTTGCGGCGCTGGGCATTCTGGTGATCCTGCTCGCGGCGCTCGGCTTCTACCTGGCTCGTCCGATTGCGCCGGTGCCGATCGTCCATGGCGAGCGGATGTCGTATCGCAGCGTGTTCACGCGCGTGTTGCCGCACGGTATCGGCCTCGCGCTCGGCTCGGCCGGCTTCGGTTCGATCGCCACTTTCATCACGCTGTTCTACGCGGCGAAAAACTGGCCGAACGCGGCGTTGTCGCTGACGGTGTTCGGCACGCTGTTCATCGGCGCGCGCCTGCTGTTCGCCAACACGATCAAGACCTACGGCGGCTTTCGCGTCGCGATTGCTTCGTTCACGTTCGAATGCGCGGGTCTGCTGATGCTGTGGCTCGCGCCCGAGCCGCATATCGCGCTGGCCGGCGCGGCGTTGACCGGCTTCGGCTTCGCGCTGGTATTCCCGGCGCTCGGCGTCGAAGCGGTCGGGCTGGTGCCGCCCGCCAGCCGCGGCGCGGCATTGTCCGCGTATTCGGTGTTTCTCGATTTGTCGCTGGGGATTACCGGGCCGCTCGCCGGGTATATCGCCGGTGAATTCGGCTATGGCTCGGTGTTTCTGTTTGCGGCGATTGCCGCTGCGGCGGCGGTGGGTTTGTCCACCGTGCTGTATCTGCGTAATACCAGACAAAATAATTTGCCCATTACGCCGTAAGTTTTGGTAAGTTTTCGCGCAAGGAAATCGTTAATCCTTGCGCGAGAAAACCGCGCATCGCAATGTAATGCCCGTCCTGTCCGTTCTCGCGCAGGAAACTATAGATCTGATCGCGCTCAACGTCCCTATACGTTCGACCGCGCAAACGTTCCCTCAAAATCCATGATTCCGACTGTCGCGCCATAGTGTGCGGCAGGGAACATTCTCTCGAAATACCACAAGTTATAAGGTTTCAAAGCTCCTATATGCAGTCGGAGTTGGATCGAGTAGAACGTTCACCAAGGTTGTCCGACGAATAAATCGGGTACTCGCGCTTTTCAGGCGAGATTAAACCGAAAAGTAATTTGCCGCTTTCCGGGGTAGCGAGCGTCCATACCATGAACTTGCGCAGTCACTGCGACACGCACAGGTCGACATGGGTCAGCCATGCCGAAGGAGATGTCGCATTCGTCGGTCGAAAAAATGTAATGAATTGAAATGATAATAAGTGAACCTAATCAATCAGCCGATCAGAACGATCCGCTAAGATCCACTTCAGGTAGCGGCTGGTTAGATGAAATTCATCAACAGCTCCGAGAGCACAGCAAACAATCCGCATCGCTCAACACGCTGCCCCGCATGCGTACAGTTTCCTCAAAAAACTTCGCCATTTCGTCGGCGTTTAGCGCAGATGTCGATCAGAATGAATTTGCATGACCGCATTCACTGCGAGACCCACCGATCAGACTAAAGGGATATTTTCCCTCTCTCGCCCGTGCTCGCTTCCGATGGACGTGGTTCGCAGCAGCACTCAACGTTAGAAAATGACAAGGGACCGTATGAGTTCGCTTCATTTCCGTGTGTCTTCATCCGATCGCATCCGACTCCGTTTGCTCGGCGCGCCTTCATGCAATGAAAGCTGAAGGGGCATCGTGAAACCACTCAACGTGCTTCTTTTTTCGTCGCTGACGGGCGTGTTGCTGGAAAAAATCGTGGCTGCCGTCGCCGCTGTCGCCAGCAACCATCTTTTCGCGAAGATCTACGGCGCGGGCCCGTTCGGCGAATTGCAATTCGCGTTATCGCTCTCGGCCGTCGCCGGCAGCGCCGCCCTGTTGTTCAGTGCTCAATCCGTGGCGCCGATCCTCGGCAAATATCCGCGGATGCGCCACATCGTCTTTTACCGTGCGTTTCGTCTGCGGCTGCTGTCGACGCTTTGCATCATGCTGGCCTTTTGCGTGGGGGTCTGGTTTCTGATGTCCCGCTCCAGTGCCGAACTGGCCATCGTGGCCAGTGTGCTGCTCATTATCGAGCCGATCTCGCTCGGCTCGCTCATGGCATATGCCGAGAAAAGTCCGTGGATCGTCACCCGTGCGAGAACCTTGGCCAGCGTCGTGAGAGTGGCGTGGCTGTTCATGGCCGCTCATGCTTCGGCCGGCCCGCTCTTCGCGTCGATCGCATGGCCCATCGAAGCCATTGTCTCTGCCGGCGGCCCTTTCCTCCGCTACAGCAAGCTGGCAACCAGCAAGCCGAAATCGCTGAACGGCGACGAAATGGTGACGAAGACGCTGCTGGTTCGCGGACTCAAATTCTGGCCCGCGGTCGCAGCAGGCATGCTGGTCGTGAAACTCGATCGCGTCCTGCTGGGCATGCTGCTCTCGAAAGCGGATCTCGGCGTCTATTCTGCGGCGGCGTCACTAGTCGAACAATGGAATGCGGTCGGCTCGGCGCTCTCGCTCGCGCTCGGACCCGGCATGGTTTTCATTGCGCGAAATGACGTACAACTTCGCGAGAAGGCGCTCAAGCTCGGCATTTATCTGGGCGCGCTCGGTGCCGTCGCTTTTATGGGTAGTCTGGTGATCGGCCACTGGGTATTTCTGGCGATCTATGGGCCGGCCTTCGAAGCCGGCGCAGCGGTGATGATCTACGCGACAGGTTGCTCGATTGTGCTGTTCGTGGACTACGGTCTGACAACCTGGCTGATTGCCGCGCGCCAATACCGGCTGATACTGATCAAGCAGGGCGTCACGCTGCTTGCCATTGCGGTCTCGCCGCTCATCATGCCGAAGGCGTGGATCATGTATGGGCCGTCTACTGCAACGGCCGTCTCGCTCATCGTTTTCTGGGCTGTCATTTATGGCCGGAACGCGCACCAGTCCAGCAAGCTCGAAAAACCGTCACCGTCGAGTTCGCTGGCCGATCCCAATCTTTGAAACGTGCGCGCTGTGTGCCGCCAGACCAAAAAAGTCTGCAAGCCGAACGGCGCTCCGCCCCGCCTCCAGCTTCTTCAGCTATACCTCCCACGTGGACGCGGCACACTTGAGCATCAACCGCTCAGACAACGCGCACTCACCGGTCTGCACGACGCCTGCTGGGCGCGTTGTTTCCCTGGCGATATGCGGCGAGCCCCCCGGCTCCACATTAGCAGGCCGGTAGCATCGCCAACGCTGCGCTGTTTTCTTTGGGAATGGTCGTCATCGTGAAGCACTTCCACTCGGTAGTCAGAAACTGGAACCGTCCAATCGCAACCCCGACATTGCTGCGATAGTGGTTCCATGTGGAGTCGATAGCAGCCCAGTAGTCGGCACCCACGGACAGAACGTATTTGTTGTCGACGTCTGCTGCGGCTTGCCCATCCTTCAGATTAATTCTCGCTTCTACCGCCACCAGGATTCCGGCCATGTTTCGGGAGTCAAAACGCACCTTGCCGGCGGACGGCCAAAAATGAAAGGCTGCGCGTGGATTTGTCACCACGGTGGTGTAGCCATTTGCGTCCGTACCGATTTGCGCCTCGATGTTCACGTTATTCCGATAGTCAGGATTGAACTGGGCGCCGTCCAGTGTATTGGTCGACTGGATCAGCTCGAGATCACCGGATCTGGAAAGACGATAGGTACGAAAATTTCGGAGCGACACGTTGAGCGTCGCCGGCTCTGCACTGGATGAGACAAATATCTGGCCCCATCCGGTGAGCGCATGAAAGCCGCTCGGCGGGCGATTGCCCGCCTGCACTACCGGTCGCGCCTGCCAGTCGTAGGATCGCGGCACACCGCCCGGGGTGGCCTCGTGTGCCATTTCCATTTGTTGTATCGCTGTGGCGACGGACATTTGCAATGCAGGTGATGACTGACCCGATGAGCCCGTGGCAAGCAGCAACGACGCCGTGCCAACACACCCGACACTCGCACAGACGATAAGCTTCACGCCACCCTTCATGATCGGCCTTGCCCGCAACAGAAAAGCGAAAACATCTGGAGCCCCCCACGGACGAATTAAGCCGTTAGCGCAGGAACACATTGTGACCATTTGCTTCTGAGCCATACATCCGATGATCCGTCGACTTCTCGATGCACTGCGGTCGTTTTCCGAATCGCGAGCTCGAAACCGCATTCTACTGTGCCGGGAAAAAATGTAGCAGCCGCTGCGATGAGTTAATAAAGACTGAAGGTAACTACGAGAATTAATATCATTCGCATAGCAAACATCATAAGAATGAAAAATAGCTGTCCCCGCGTGTTTCGACCGAAAAATCGGCACGCGAGAAACGAGCAATCCCCAGACACCATGCGGATACTGTTTGATTTCTTTAATTCAAATGAACCGGATGTGATTTGATTTAACCGTCGCGGCGGTTCGCGAGGATTTATGCCCAGCAGTCAGGACGGATCGCGAGTCCAGTCTCCAGCCCGCCTCCAGCCGAATATTTGCCCTACGCATGAGCATCGATTCACAGCGCGCGACTTGCGTGCTTTTGGCCATTAATCGCCAGACGCCGGCGCAGATGACATCTTTTAGTCATATGCAATCCGCGTTTGTGCAGTCCTCTGCGGCGCAGGTAATTACTTCTGGACGAAGAAACTATTCATCCAGAATCACTCGCTAAACCCCACTGTGGGATTCCGTACGGTTTTAAACCAAAGCCTCCCTATAATCCAAGAAAACATCATCCTAGCCAGCGGCGAGTAGAGTAAAGACTGGTGGCTGCGTCGATTGAATTCTGCAAGGTGTGCGAAGCGCACAACAGCGCGGGCGAACTCTCTCATGCAAGGGGTTCGGCCTTTGTAACCCTGACGAGTGATAACAGCACGCGATGACCATCAATTTATTCCATCCGTCCAACCCGACCGGACATTTCATGGATTTCAGGAGTACGGGCAGCGAGGCAGCTATCATGCGTCCCGTCCCGGAAGCGCGGTCAGGTCTCATCGAGCGCTCGATCTTCCACGAGCCGTGGTGGCTCAACGCGACCACCGGAGGCGCGTGGCATCTCGCCCAGGTGTCAGAGAAAAACGAAGTGATCGGCGAAATGCCGTATCTGCTGGTGACGAAAGGCGTCTGGAAAGTCTCGGAAATGCCAATGCTGACGCGTTGCCTCGGGCCCGTGATCAGGTCATCTGGCGGAAACGCGGACGATGAATGGCGCCATAGATTCAACGTCTGCGACAAGCTCGTCAAGCAACTGCCGCCTTCCGCATTTTTTGAGCAGCAGATGGACCCCCGCGTCTCGGAGGCCGAAGCGATTGCGTTTGCTTTCAATCAGTTCAAGGTATCCGTCAACTTCACGCTGAAAATTTTCCCCGAGCAGGCCGAGCAGGACACGTGGACCCACATGCGGCCAAATACGCGCAATGTGATTCGTCGCGCGTCCGAGCAACTAAGCGTTCAGGAAATCCGTTGCGCGAAGGATTTCGTGCGCTTCTATGATGCCAATCTTGGCGTGCGTCAACAGCGCAACATGTACGGCTCGTCGATGATGGAAGGCCTGCTGGCCGAGGTCATCAAGCGAGACGCAGGCAAGCTCCTCGGGTGCTACGGCAAGGATGGCCAGTTACAGGCGGCGGTCGCGGTCGTCGCCGATAACACGGCGCTCTATTACTTCCTCTCGTCGCGCAAACAGGACGCTCACGGCGGCGCTGTCAGTCTTCTCATCTGGACCGCCATCCGCCTGGCACATGAGCGGCAACTGGTGTTCGATTTTGACGGGATTTCAAATCAGGGCATCCTGATGTTCCTCTCCGGATTCGGCGGAAAGCTGGTTCGCCGCTTCGAGATTCGTCGCATGAGAAGCGATTACTCGGCATTCCGCAAGATCCATCGGAATATCAAGGCGACCGTCGAATCGGCAGGCAATCTGCTGCAACGCGTAAAAGGCGGCGCTCCCTCCGCCGACTGAGGCGAAGAAGACAGCGGAGCAATCTCATCGACGGGTCGCAATTTCCGTTTTCCAGCCGGCGCCACCACGCTTCGCTCCGACTTTCGCTCTCTCGCATCTATCTGGCTTCCTCACGCTTCGCCCTGCCCTTCCATCGCTGATCCAGCGTCGCCACGCTTCGTCCTTGTCCCATACCTTTCATCCATCAGGGGCAACGCAAAAAGGGGCGCACGCGCCCCTTCAGCTCATCGCCACATCCTGGTTCTCAGTTCACAGCCGCTCTTCCGGCGTGAGCGCCATCGGCTCTTCCGCCTTGACGCAGTAGCGCGCCAGCAACGTCTCGTACTCGTCTAGCACACCGGACCATTGGAACGTACTGGCGAAGCGTTCGCGGCTGTCCGAACGCATCTTCGCCACGGCCGAATCGTCTTTCAGCAGTTCCTCGATGTGATCTTCGCATTGATTCGTCGACGAGAAATAGCGGCTTCCCGAACCCGCCACCCATCGATTGAAAGGATTATCGTGCGCGATGATGGCGCTCCCGGCGCCCATCGCTTCGACCAGCGACGGGTTGGTTCCGCCCACCCTGTGTCCGTGCAGATAGAAGCGCGCGTGGTAGCGCAGAGCCCGGATCATGTCCGTATCGTAGATCGCCCCGGGGAAGACGACTTCGTCGCTCGCCGCATCCATGACCTCACGATGATATGGCCGTCGATTGGGCTCGTAGTTGCCAAGCACAACCAGTTTGGCGTCTCGCCGTTTGCGCGAAAAGGCCTGAACCACTTCCATCACCGAATTCTCCGGCTCGGGCCGGCCGATAAAGATCGCGTATTTGTCCGCGGCCAGCGAGAAATCCGCCAGCTTGTCGCGGTTGGCTTTCTCGACGTGATCCGCGCCATACGTGATTGTGGTGATCTTGTTACGCGACACGCGAGTCGACAGATGATCCGCGATCGCAGGATGATCCGCGATCAGGTGGTTCCCCACCCAGCAGCCAATGCGTTCATTGAGCCATAGCCACGCCCGCTCGTGCGTGCGCCATTTGTCGCGCCGCCACTCCAGGCCGTCCATGTTGATGATGTTTTTCACACCGCACAGGCGCATCCAGATACAGAAGATCGCCGTGTTGTAGCCGAGCGTCAAGGCGACCCCCGGGGGGTTCTTGACAACATCCCGCACGCAGGTCCAGTCGAACTCCAGTGTCGCGGCCGCTCCCTCGCGGCTCACCGGAAACGTGATTCGACGGATGCCTCTCCACGTGTCATGCACAGGCTTCGACATCTCCTTGGTGCCCTGACAGTAAACCGTCACAATCCATCCCTGTTCGTTGAGATGGAGCGCGAGACGCTCCGCGAAAGTTTCGAATCCGCCGTGACAGGCGGGTATGCCGCGCGTGCCGAGAATGGCAATTGTTTTTTTGGCTGTCATACATTTCGCTCCGGGCTCAATGCCAACGCAACGGCGCAATGTCAGTTTTCGAAGCAAACGGATGTCTGCCTCGCTTTAGAGCAAGGTCTTGGGAACGGCCCTCGATAGACCGAACCAGCAGCACATACTTATTGCGGACCACCTCGACAGGCGAGCGCTGACCCGGCCAGCAGACCGACTCGCCTAAGTTTCTGACTTGCGCTTACGTCGACTCGTTAATGACGCATACGGATTGGCTCATTCCACGTGCGGCGTTAAACCTTCTTCATTTATTTTTTCGGCGAATTTTAATAAGCGTACAGACCAACCGGCATACATAATCCGGCCGCCACTCATCTATTCAATTCGCCGACCATGCCAATTCCGCCATCGTTCGCCGATATACGCGCAGCGATTCAACAGGGAATTAGGCAATTTATTCAGAACAGACAGGAGCGATCATAGAACTGAGCGATTTTTTACCTATGTGCGCTAGCGAACTCTCACGTCGATTTCTATTTAAAAAATACGGGCGACATTTATTTACATTAATATTGCAGGCAGGCAGACCTGCTATGCGCGGTTCTGTCATGCTTGTGACATTGAGACGGCCCAAGGTTTTGCTCTCGATCGCATTGGGCCGATAGGGCCTGATTTAGGCTGAATTCAGCGAATCTTCAGGGCAATGTGACCTAGCACGCAGAGCCTACTGGACTTGAATGCTAGCCTTCAGCATCGTAAGTTTTCATTTTCTTTTTCATAAGACCCATTAGGCCATTACGGCCTGATTGACTGCTTAATCCGTCAGGCGCTGCGTATTAATCTGAAGAGACGCGGCAATTCTTCAACGAGGTGGCCATGAGAAACGAAAATCAGATACCGGGCAAATGGCGGACACGTTCTGATGAAATCACGCTGACAACGTTAATTGAAACATTGCTCAATCACAAAACCATGATCGCGGTTACCACGATCGTCGTGTTTGTGCTCGCTTGCGGTTATGTATTTTTCAGCCCACCAGTTTACGAATCTCATATTCTGGTCAAGATCGATCAGTCGTCGGATACTCCGACGGAGGCACAGAAAGATCTGCTGAATTACGTGTCACGTCCCTTCAATGACAAGTCGTCGGCCGACCGCGAAGCACAGTTGCTCACGTCACGAAGCATCCTGTGGGAAGCGGTGGATGAGGACAAGCTCTACATCGATGCGCGTCCCCGTTATTTCCCGATCTTCGGCGCGGCGATCGCGCGACTCAACGACGACATCTCGACTCCGGGCTTCCTCGGTCTCGGAGGTTTCGTGTGGGGAAGCGAAAGCGTCGTGGTGGGCGACTTTGACGTTCCCGAGAAATTCCAGGGCAAACGCTATATGCTGCGAGCACTGGCCGGCGGCGCGTACGAACTCCTCGGCCCCGGTCTGCCCGATCCGGTTAAAGGCAAAGTTGGCGCGCTCGAACATTTCCAGTCGCATGCAGGGCCGATCACGCTGCGCGTGACGTCGCTCGACGGTGAACCCAATGCCGAATTCATCCTGCAGCGTCAGGCTGAACAACTGGTGGTAGACGAGTTGCAGAAAACGGTCAAGGTGACCGAGGAAGGCAACAAATCCGGCGTGCTGATGGCGGTGCTTCGAGGCAACGACCGGCACCGGGTCGCCCAGACTATCGGCAAGATCGGCAAGCAGTATCTGCAGTGGAACGTCAAGCTCAAGTCCGATAACGCCAAGGCGACGCTCGCGCGGCTGAACGAGCAGTTGCCGGCGATGAAGGCGCAGGTCAACGACGCCGAAGCGGCTTACAACAGCTATCGCAACGAGCACGGGATCATCGACATTAGCGAAGAGAGTCATTTGCTGGCCAGGCAATTGACCGATGAAACCACGCAGATGGTGACCTTGCGGCGTGCACGTGAACAGAAGATGGCCACGTTCGCTCCGACGTCCCCAGACGTTGTCGCAATCGACCAGCAGATTGGCACGACCCAGCAGGCCATCGACCGCCTGAACGAAAAGATCAAGGCGATGCCGATGACCGAGCAGGAAGCGCTCCGGCGTCTGCGCGACCTCCGTATCAGCGAAGAGCTTTATTCGTCGATGCGCACCAAGGTTCAGGAAATGCAGGTGCTGAGCGCGGGAACCGCAGGCTCGGTGCAACTGGTCGATCCGGCCGAGGTACCGATCCGGCCGGTCAAACCCACCAAGCTGCTGGTGCTGGCCGCGGCTCTCGTGGGAGGACTGTTGCTCGGCGCAGCGTTGGCCGTGGCGCGTGACCGCCTGTTCCGCGGCGTGACGGACACGGACGAGATCGAATCGGATACCGGCTTGAGCGTGTTCGCGACGATTCCGTTCAGCGACAAACAGACCACGATCATGCGGCGCGCCGAATCCGGCCAGCCACAGCAGCTTCCCCTCGCCGTCTGCTATCCAGGCGACCCGGTGATCGAAAGTCTGCGCATGTTCCGCACTGCGCTGCAGTTCGCTGTCGTCGGGGCACGCAACAACGTCGTGATGCTGGCGGGGCCGCTGCCCGGCATCGGCAAATCGTTTCTCTCGGCCAATCTGGCGACGGTGCTCAGCGCCGGCGGAAAGCGCGTGCTGTTGATCGACGGCGATTTGCGCAAAGGCCGCCTCGAGCAACATCTGGGCGTGAAGCGCGGGGAAGGTCTCGCCGACGTGCTGTCGGGTCAACGCTCGATGAAAGACGTCCTCGCGAAGGACGTCCAGCGCAATCTCGATTTTCTTCAGACCGGCGCATACCCTCCGAATCCCGCCGACCTGCTGATGAGCGAACGTTTCCGGGAAACGGTCGAGCAGGCTTCGGAGCACTACGACCTGGTGCTGATCGACGCGCCGGCGATCCTTGCGGTATCGGACATCGGCGTCATGGCGCCGATCGCCGGATCGATCTTCCTGGTCGCGCGCTTCGGCGACACGCTCACCGGTGAGATCGACGCATCGGTCAAACGGCTTGCGCAATCTGGCGCGAAGGTCAACGGCATTCTGCTCAACGGCGTCAAGGTCCATATCACGAACTACGCGATGGCCCGCCGCTACGGCACTCAGGCGTATGTACAGGATTACGTGTCAGATCGTAAATAGGCTGCAACTAATCTAACCAGGCAACTTTCGACGCAGATTCGGGGCCCACGGTGACGATGCACATTCATGCAATGTGCGAAGGGACCTCGGATCGCTTCGCACCATACAGGGGTATGCATGGCCGCTGGGACCACCGAAATTGTCGTCGTATCGAATCCCGCAGACTTTCAGTCGCTGCAAGCCGAATGGGATGAGTTGTGGAACGAGGCCAACGGTTTGCACTATCAGGCCTTTTCCGTGTGCTGGTCTTGCTGGACGGAGGTGGCAAAGCCACAGGGAAAGAACCTGCGTTGCATCGTCTATCGGGAGAACGGAAAACTTCTGCTGGTCTGGCCGCTGGTCAGTCATCGCCGTCTTTTGTGGCGCGTGCTCAATCCGCTGACACCCGGAACGATCGAGCACACCAGCATGCTCGTTGCCCAGGGCTCGCACACGAGGCGCGCGATCGCCAGCGCCTGGGAGGCCGCTCTGAAGCGCTGCGGCGGAGACGCTTTAATGGTGCCCTACGTCGGTGTCGGCACCGCATTGCATCAGCACGCGTCGCGGCATGCGCGGGTGATGACAGCGTCGAGCGACGTGGCGATGATCGCGACCTTCCCGCGCGACGTAGACTGGGACACGTTTTGCGTAAGCCTTGGACCGTTCGAGAAAAAGCGGCCCGGCGCGCGGCTTCGCAAGCTGTCGAAGGAGGGAGAACTGGTCGCCCGACGACTCGGACAGGAAGATTCAGACTCGTTCGACCGATGGGTGGACTGGATGATGGAGCGCAAACGCGAGTGGGCGTCCCGCAAAGGAATGGCCTCGACATGGCTCGCAGGATCCACATATCGCAACTATCTGATAGCGCTGCTCAATTCGACCGATGCGCAATCGAAAGGCCATCTGTACGTCCTCACCCTCGACGGCGTGCCGGTGGCGGCTACCATCGTCGGGATGGGGAAAACATGCATGACAGGTCTGATGGGCGCTTTCGACCAGAGTTATGCGAAATTCGAACCGGGCCAGATCGTCAGGGAAATGGCCATCAAGGATGCCTTCGACCTTGGACTCGATATCGATCTGGGTGTCGGCACGGAGCGCTTCAAAGCGTATTGGAGCCGTCAGAATATCGTGTCGAACGAAAGCTTCGAGATTGCGGCCAGCCCGGTCGGTGTCCTCGCATTCCACGTCAAACGTCTGATCCATGCAGCGAAAACGCGGCGCAAGGCGCTCCCGTCCGGTGTCGAGCCGGCTAGCCCCGCCGGTACGAAATCCGCGCACGCTTTGCCGCAGAAAGAGAGCGATGCCTACGCCGATCACGCAGCCCGTCCGGTCGGGCGTGAGAGTCCTCCGCAGTTTGGTCAGGAGCAACAGAGTTCATATAGCTAGCGAGCGCTGGCGTGGCGCCAGAGAGCGCATGTTGGGTAGCAGGTTGTCAGATTGACGGTTCGGACCGCAAGTGAGCCGATGCCGACGTGAACACGCGGCATTCGATGTCGATTCATGATGTGCGGCAGTGAGGCCTCCCACGCAATACTCGAAACGGACCTCAGATAGCCTGCACGCTATAAAGGCAGGAAAACTTATGGGTGCTGGAACCACCGGGATCACGATCGTGGCCGATCCCGCCGACCTGCAGGCATTGCAGGTCGAATGGGATGAGTTGTGGAACGAGGCCAATGGTCTGCATTTTCAGGCCTTTGCTGTCTGCTGGCTTTGCTGGACCATGGTCGCGCAGCCGCAACGCAAGAAGCTGCGTTGCATCGTTTATCGGGAGAACGGAAAACTTCTGCTGGTGTGGCCGCTCGTGAGCCACCAACGCCTGTTCTGGAGCGTGCTCGATCCTTTAACGCCCGGCACGATCGAGCACACCAGCATGCTGTTAGCTCAGGGTCCACACTCGTCGCGTGCCATCGCGAGTGCGTGGGACGCCGCTTGCAAACGCTGCGGGGCCGATATTTTCATGGTGCCCTATGTCGATGTCGGCAACCCGTTGCACGAACTCGCGGAGAGGCAAGCGCGGGTCATGGCGTCGTCGAGCGATGTATCGATGAAAGCGATCCTCCCGCGTTTCCAGAATTGGGACACTTTTTGCGCGAGCCTCGCAACGCGCGACAGAAAGCGACCGGGCTCCCGGTTTCGCAAGCTGTCGCAACACGGTGAGCTGGTCGCCCGGCTGCTCGGACCGGAAGATGCAGGTTCGTTCGACACATGGGTCAACTGGATGGTCGAGCGCAAACGCGAATGGGCCGCGAGCAAAGGGAAAACTTCGTCGTGGCTCGACGCGCCCACGTATCGCAATTATCTGGCGGCGCTGCTGCACTCGACCGATGAGCAGTCGAAAGGATATCTGTACATCGCCACGCTTGACGGTGTGCCGATCGCGGCAAGCATCGTCGGCATGGGCAAAACGTGCCTGACCGACCTGATCGGCGCTTTCGACAGAAAGTATGAGAAGTTTGAACCCGGTCTGCTTCTGAAAGAGATCAGTATGAAGCGCGCCTTCGATCTCGGATTAGATGTCGATTTTGGCGTCGGCACCGAACGCTTCAAAGCTTATTGGAGCGGTAAAAATATCGTGCCCAATAAGAGTTTCCAGATTGCAACGACCCGGGTCGGCGTACTCGCGTTCGGCATCAAACGCCTGACTCAGGCATTGAAGTCGTGGCGCACGGCGCCCCCGACCGGCGCAGCAAAGGCCTCGGCCCTCGATGCGAAGCCAGGCAACGAGGCAGCGCAACCATGACAGCCATCTTCAATGGCGGCTTCGGCAAGGCCCGGCGGGCCGGTAAGGATGACGGCGCGAGCGGCGTCGATAAGGAGAAAGCGATGAGCCAGGTGATGTTCGACACGCCACGCGGCCAGGCCGCCGCGCCGGAGAAAAAGCCGGCGGTCTCCGTCGTCCTGCCGGTATTCAACGGCGAAGCACACATCGCCGAGGCAATCGACTCGATGCTTGCCCAGACCATGACCGACTTCGAGCTGTTGATCATCAACGACGGCTCGACCGACGGCACGCGCGAGATCGTTGAAGACTATGCGAAGCGCGACAAGCGGATAGTGCTGTTCAACACGCCGAACCAGGGCATCGTCGCCGCGTTGAACTACGGACTCGATCGCGCCGGAGGTGAATTCATCGCCCGCATGGACGCGGACGACATTGCCGTCCCACATCGCTTCGAACTCCAGTTGGCGACGCTCAAGCGGGAGCCGGAGGTGGTCGTCTGCGGCGGCAACATGATCAAGTTCGGCGCGGTGAAAGGCTTGCTGCGATTTCCCCGCGACGACCTCAAGTGCCGGGCGGCGCTGCTGTTCGGCACGTGCTTCGGTCACCCGTCGGTCATGCTCCGCGCCAGCACACTGCGCGATCACGGCTTGCGCTACGACGCGGGCTACCAGTTCGCCGAGGATTATCAGTTCTGGACCGTGCTGGGGCGCTACGGCAAGCTATCCAACCTCGGACAACCGCTCGTCCGCTACCGCATTCACGATGCCCAGATCGGTCGTGCGTCGCGCGAACCGCAGCGGCGCGTCCATCTGGCCATTGCACTGCTCAACTGGTCTGACGCGGGAGTGCGGATCGATCCGGATCGGCTGAAGGCTTTTCTGTGGCCGCGTCTCGAACGTCTACCCGATCTCTATCGCTACACGTTGCTGTTTTTCAGGATTGCCGGTTGCGCCGTCCAGTTGCGTGGACATCGTCGTCTCGATTATCTCTGGTTCGCTTTCTGCGCCTTTTCCCGGAACGCCGGGCGGCTGATCCTGACTGGCGCGTCTGCCTGATCGAACAAGGCGATGGGGCCGGTTGGCGGCCGGACCGCAGAACCATGGCGATCGATAAACGGCAGCGTCACGACCGCGCTTTCCACGATGACCGACGCGGCTCATAGGTTTGTTCGAAAAATGTGCACTTTCGCGCAGTTCCCCGTCCGACACGCGGCTACAGTGGCAGGCAACAAGACAGACAAATTGCCGACAGGCCCGGAAAAACGGCGCCGCCGCGCAGAACGGGTGGTCAGGTAGTCGCGGGGGTGACCAGAGCGGCTGGGCTGCGCCGGGCGTCACGTTCCGATGCGGTTCAGGTGCAGATAAAGGACCGGAAGCATCCCAGCATGTGCACGAACCAATAGTGCCGCCAGTCCCCCTGCTATCCGTGTTCCGCCTGGTCAATGCAAGTTGATGGCGGCTCGCAGCATGTCTTGTGCCGTCCGGCCAGCGTCACATTTATCGGAGATGGCATGAATGCCAGAATTGCCAGTGGAGAGTACTCGCGCAGCGGCTTCTCCTACAAATCGCTGCTGTTATGGGAATTCGGCTATGTCGTTATTCTCGTGCTTTGGGCTTTCGCAGGTCAGAGCGAAGCCCTGAAACTGGTTGCCAATGGCTTCGCGTTCGCGTTGGTATTGCGGGTCGGCATGGTTCTGCTTGGGCAATTCAACCGGCTCGAACATGGTGCTCGCGTCCTGATTGGCTTCGTACTTTTTTTCGCCGCGGCTAATCTGATGGTCAACATCGATACTGCGGAGATCGGCGAGACAATCAAGATACTGTCCATCTTCATGTTCTATGTCACCGGATTAACGACCGACGAGGAATACTTCGAAAATGCGCCCAGCCGGCTACTGGTTGCGCTGTTCGTGGGACTGCCTGTACTCAGCGCGCTGTTCGATCTGTACCGTGGCGGCGGCGCGAACAGCGACTTCAACGAACAGACGCTCTCGTTCTTCGCGAATCGCAACAACGCTGTCGCATTTACCGTCGTCAGTGCATGGACGTTGATGCTGGGGGGCGTCAGGCGCTGGATCATCGTGGCTTACCTCGCAGTGAGCGTCGTAGCGTTTAAGACGCTGGGCGCATTGGTGGCCATTTTGTTCGCGTTTTATCTCGTCTATTCCGGCTTCAACATCGTGCGTAACCTGGTGGTCGGTGCAGCCGCCGCAGCTGCGGGCGCTGCCTTTTACTTCGAGTTCGATGGTAACCTCGGGATCCTGTCGCGGGCAACGACGGCATGGCGCTCGCTCAACAGCGTCCTGGCCGAGTCCGGAGGAATCTGGGGACTCGCCAAAATGGACTATGGGCAGATCTATGTCGCAGCAGAAACGAGCGACATTTCGCTGATCTTCCGCCTGAAGCACTGGGTCAATCTGATCAGCCTGTACACGGACGGCCCGTTGATCAACCAGCTATTCGGTTTCGGCGTCGGCAGCAGCGTGAAACTCACCGACCTGAATCTCGTGCCGCACAACGACTATCTCCGGTTCTTCTTCGAACTCGGCCCGGGTCTGTTCATCTGCTTTATCGTGCTGAACATCCTGGTACTAAAAAGGATCGGTGGATTTTTCATTTCGATTCCCGCAGTCTTTATTTTCATTTACTTTTTCTCCGACAACCTCGTCAACAACTTTCTGGTGATGTCGTTCTTCTATTTCACGGCAGGCGCGCTGTCCACCAGCCTGCGGCGTTCCAGGGCCAATCAATCCGAAGACATGCGTGGCACTGAAGTTGCCAGTGCAAATGAAGCGTTGAGGAAATCATGAACACGCAATTGAACGTATTGAACGTATCGCAGAATCACTTCGTCAGAGGTGGCTCGGACCGCTATTTCCTCTCGCTGGGCGAGCTGCTTTCGCAACAGGGGAATCTGGTTGTGCCGTTTTGCGCGAAGAGCGACAGGGACCAGCCTTCGGAGTGGGCGACACACTTTCCACCCGCTGCGGATTTCGAATCGCCATCGGTGATGGACGTGGTGAAGTTTCACTATTCGGCTGCTGCAAAAAACAATCTTCAGAAGCTTGTTTCCGGCAAGCGATTCGATATTGCGCATCTCCACATTTACTACGGCAAGCTGACGTCGTCGATCCTGCCGGTCCTGAAGAACGCGGGCATTCCCGTTGTTCAAACCGCTCACGACTACAAGCTGATCTGCCCCGTCTATACCTGCGACCGTGGCGGCGTACCATGCGAAGCATGTCACGGGAAAGATTATTGGCGCGCGGTGGTGAATAAGTGCAACCGCGGGTCGTATCTGCGAAGTGCCATATCCATGTCGGAGTCTTACGTCTCGCGCTGGCTGGGCAGTGTCGACGCGATCGACAGATTCATCGCCGTAAGTCAATTCAGCGCCACGCGGATGTCGGAGAACGGAATTGATCCGCGCAGGATTTCGGTCGTACCGAATTTCATCGATATCAAGCAGTTCACGCCGCACACGGAATCCGGTCGCTACTTTGTCTACTTTGGACGGATCGAGCGCGTGAAAGGCATTCTGACGCTGATCAAGGCGTTCATGAAAATGCCAGATATCCCGCTGGTTGTGATTGGAGAAGGAGCGCTTCTTCCCGAAGTCCAGGCACTCGCCGCCGAGAGCCACAACATTCGCTTTGCCGGATTCAAGAACGGCGCGGAACTGTATTCGATGGTGGCGCAGTCCGTCGCATCAATCCTGCCGGCGGAATGGTACGAAAACTGTCCGTTGTCCGTACTGGAAAGCTTCGCGTTGGGACGGCCGGTGATCGGCACGCGCATGGGCGGCATTCCGGAATTGATCTCGCAGGGAGAGGACGGCTATCTCGTCGAGCCAGGCGATGCGGATGCGCTTTGCGCAACGGTGCGAACCGTCTGGGAGCAGCGCGGCAAACCCGATATGAGGCAGGCGGCGCGGCGCAAGGCAGAACAGGAATTTTCCGCCGACACGCACTATCAGCGCATCCGCGATGTGTACGACTCGCTACGCGGCGCCTGATGTCGACCGGGCAGCACGGACGGCATGTCATCCAGTCGCGCTGCCCCGGTCGTTCACCACGTCGTAGCGCCTACTTGCCCTCGGACAAACCCAATTCGAGTGCCGCGACGCCGGCGGGCAGATCCACTTTCACGCCGAGATCCACCATCGTCCGGCCGAGCGCGTGTACGGTGCGGAAGAGATTGTGTTCGCGGCATTGCTCGCCCATCTGCCCGATGCGGACAATTGGCAACCCGAACGAGCCCGAGATTTCCACCTGATGCTGCCGCGAGATATGCGAACAGACATCCGCCGGAGTCAACCCCGCCGGCACTTCGATTCCGACCACCGAATTCAGGCGGCAAGGCTCCGGTGCGTACAACTGCAAGCCCAGCGCGGTCACGCCCTGCTGCAGCGCCAGCGAGCACTTCAAATGACGCGCAAAGCGCTTTTCGAGCGTCTCGGAGCACACCAGCCGCAGCGCTTCGTGCAAGGCCAGCACGCCCGACACCGGCGCCGTGTAGTGATAGCCGGCGTTATGCCAGAAGTTTTCCGCGAGTGACGCATCGAGACACCAATGCGCATTCGGCGCGGTGCGTCCCTTGACGCGCGCCCAGGCGGCGTCGGAGAACGCGATCAGCGAGACGCCGGGAATCGACGACAAGCCCTTCTGCCCGCCTGTGATCACCGCGTCGATACCCCACGCGTCCATTTCGAGCGGCATCGTGCTCAACGTGCACACGGCATCGACGATCACCAGTGCGCCGGCTGCTTTCGCCAGAGCGGCGATATCTTTCAGGTGGTAGTTCCACACCGTATTCGACGTCTCGCCCTGCACCACGGTCACGATCTCGGGACGCTCGCGGCGGATCGCCTCGGCGATCTGGTCAAGGCTCGCCACCGTGCGGTCGTCCACTTCGAGCGTGCTGACCTTCGCGCCGACGCGGCGGCCCATCTCGCCCATCCGGTCGCTGAAGAAGCCGTTCTTGATGCACAGCACGCGCGTGCCTTCCCACGCCAGATTGGAGATCGCCATTTCCATCGCGCCCGATCCCGGTCCCGCCACGCCCAGCACCCATTTCGATTGCGTCTGGAATACGTAGCGCGCCATCGTCTTCACCTGGCCGATTACCTTGACCATCGTCGCGCCCAGGTGATTGATGACGATCGTGTTGGCTTTGGCGACGGCCGCGGGAATCGGCACGGGGCCGGCGCCCATCATCAGTAGCGGCTCTTCGGGGAGGATGGCGTCGAGCGATTCGACAACCGGACAGGGCACTGCGGATGCAACAGTATGGGATGAGGGAGTCGGCATGATCGGTACGTGAATGTCAGAACGCTAAGGAACGAATGGCCTCACCAGCGTGATGCCGGTGAGGCCACTCGTCCGATCATTCACCGATCCGCGCGATTGCGCAAGTTTTTTGACTATGCTTGTCGGTTCGCGCAGCGGAATGCGCCGTTATTTCACAGCGGTTTTATCGAGCTTCTTGCCGGTTGCCGCGTTGAATTGCTCGACATAGTCCTCGATCAGCTTGCGCAGCGCGCGTCCGATCTGCCGATAGTCGGACTCGTTCAGATTGGCAAGCGACACCCGGCCCGACGGATGCTGGGTACCGAAGCCACGCCCCGGCAGCAGCACGACGCGCGCTTCACGCGCCAGCCGGAACAGCAGTTCGGACGGCTCGGTGTTTTTATAAAGCCACTCGACGAACTCGCGCCCGAACATCCTCTCGCCGAGAAACTCGATGTCGAGAATCGTGTAGTAGTCGACCTGATTCGGATCGTCGTCCTCGAACGAAATGCCCACCTCTTCGTAGAGCGCCTGCTTGCGTTTGCGGATCAGGCGCTTCAGCGCGTTCTTGTAGGCGTCCGGCGTGTCCATCAGCGAGAACAGGGAGAACAGCACCATCTGCACCTGCTGCGGCGTCGATAGCCCCGCCGTGTGATTCAGGGCGACGGTGCGGCTGTCGGCCACCAGGCGGTCGATGAACTTCAGCTTGTCCGGCTCGGTCGTGATCGACTCGTAACGCTCGTGCAACTGCTTCTTCGCGTCCTTCGGCAATTCGGCGATCAGCTTGTCGAGCACATTGTCGCGATGCGTCGCGATCGTGCCCAGACGCCAGCCGGTCGCGCCGAAATATTTCGAATACGAGTACACGAGAATCGTGTTCTTCGGCGCGAGCGCGAACAGCGAAACGAAGTCGTCGGCGAAGGTGCCGTACACGTCGTCGGTCAGCAGAATCAGATCGGGGCGTTCCTTGACGATCTCGGCGATGTAGGCGAGGCTCTCGTCGTTCATCTTCACCGACGGCGGGTTGCTCGGGTTCACGAGGAAGAACGCCTTCACCTTCGGATCTCGCAGCTTGTCGAGTTCCTTCTTCGAATACTGCCAGCCACTGGCGACATCGGCTTCGAGATTCACCACGTTCAACTGATAGTCGTTCAGACGCGGAATCTCGATATACGGCGTGAAAATCGGCATGCCGAGCGCGATCGTGTCGCCCGGTTTGATCAGGTGATTCTCACGCATCGTGTTGAAGATGTACGTCATCGCCGCCGTGCCGCCTTCCACCGCGAACACGTCGAATTCGCCGACAAACGGATGATCGCCGATCATCTCCTTGCGCAAATACTGTCCGACGATCAACTCGGATATCTTGAGCATCCGGTCCGGCACCGGATAGTTCGACGCGAGAATGCCCTCGCACATTTCGTACAGGAAGTCGGTCCCGGAGTAACCGAGTTGATCGCGCACGTACGAGATCGCGCCGCGCAGAAAGTCGATCCCGGGCACGCCCTTGTTCTCGCGCAGGAACAGATCGAAGCGCTCCGTCAGTCCTTCGCGCTTAGGGAAACCGCCGACGCCTTCCGGCATATACGCGAACGAGCGCTCGGACTCGCGCATCGCAAAAAGCCCGAGTTGCCAGAAGCCGTGACGCGGGATCGTCGCGAGAAAATTCGGATTGCCGCGCCCGGCGTTCAGCATCGACGCATTGGCGGGCCGCTCCACCGCGCCGCCGCCAGCGGCCTTGATCAGTTCGTCTTTCAGTTCGAACGGGCTGAGCGCGGAGAGACCCGGTTGCGCCATGTCCGCGTGCTTCTTGTCGCCCTTATCCTTTGCCATGATGCGTTCTCCAATAAGCAGATGAAAGACGCCGGTGCCGCGACGGTCGCACCGCTTGCGGCCGGCGTGAGAGAGAGGGTTGACCAGGCGCTACACGAGCCCGACCACAAGCGGCCCCAACAGCGTCAGCGCGACGTTTGCGATTGCATAGGTGATCGCGAACGGCACGGTCGGCACCGCGCTTTCGGCTTTGTCAAGCACGCCGCCGAACGCCGGGTTCGCACTGCGCGAGCCCGACAGTGCGCCGGCCAGAATCGCCGCATTGTTGTACTTGAGGACGTAGCGGCCGAACAGCATGGTCAGCAGCAGCGGGAACAACGTGACGAACACGCCGAGCAGGAAGATCGTGATGCCAAGTTGCTTGACCGTCACGACTGCCTGCAACCCCGAGTTGAGGCCGACCACCACCACGAACGCCGCAAGACCGAAGTCCTGCAACAGTCGCGACGCGGCCGACGGCATCACGCCGTACATCGGATGCTTGCCGCGCATCCAGCCGAACAGCAGACCGGCCAGCAGACAGCCGCCGCCCGAACCGAGCGTCAACGGAATGCCGCCCACGTTGATCACGATCAGGCCGATCAGCAGACCCAGCACGAGGCCGACGCCCATGTAGATGAAGTCGGTTTTGATCGTGCGGGGCAACTCGTAGCCTGCTGCGTCGACGGCGCGCTTGGTGTCTTTCGGCGAGCCGTAGAAGGTGATCACGTCGCCATGTTCGAGCTTGGTTTCCGGCAGGATCGGCAGAGGCTGACCGGCGCGCGTGATGTTCTGCAAGTAGACGCCGTGGCGCATATCGCGATCCACGACCTGGCGCGCGGCGGCGATCGTCGTGTGATTCATGCCTTTGCGCGTGAACACGCCGTCGCGTGTCTGCATGACGATGCCGATGCCCTCGGAATCGGCCACCTCGCTGCCGTTCGCACCGAACGCGACGACCGCCTCGCGGCGTCCCACTACCAGCACGATGTCGTTCAGTTGCAGGACCAGATCGGGCGTCGGGTCGAGCACCTGGCCGTCACGTTTGACGCGCTCGATCGTCAGGCCGTCCTGATGCTGGGTCTCGACGGCCTTCACGGTTTTGCCCGCGCTGACGTCGATCTTGTACACGCGCCCCACCAGTTCGGGCAACGCGGATATCTGCCCCGGCGCGTTAGACGACGCGCCCGACGCGAGATCGCGCTCGGCATCGATCGCCGCCTCCCGCAAGCCCTGCCCCATGAACTTCGGCAGGATATTCACGCAGACGATGATCGCCCCGAGCGAGCCGAACACGTAGGTCACCGCGTACGCAATCGCCACGTCCGATTGCAGCGACTTCACCTGATCCGCCGGCAAGCCGAGCCGCGCGATGGCGTCGCCCGCCGTGCCGATAATCGCCGACTGCGTCAGCGCGCCGCCCGCGAGTCCGGCTGCCAGCCCCTTGTTCAGATGGAACAGCTTCGCGCAGATCACCACGGTGACCAGCGCCGAGACGGCAAGAAACACCGCCATCGCGATTTCCCGCAGCGTCTTGCGATTGAGCGAGTTGAAAAAGCCAGGACCGGAGTCGTAACCGACCGCGTAGATGAACACGGCGAACATCACCGACTTCACGCCGTTGTCGATCGTCACGCCCACCTGGCTGACCACCACCGCCGCCAGCAACGAACCGCCCACGCCGCCTAGCTGGAATTTGCCGAAGTTGATCTGCCCGATGAAGTAGCCGATCGCCAGCGACAGAAACAACGCGATCTCGGGTGATTTGTGAAAGATGTCATGTAACCAGTCCATCGTGCCCTCGCTGAATAGTTGGCGATACTGAGTACTGGGTAGTGCTTGAGACGGCGGTGCGGCGAGGTTTCGCGTCCCGCGTTTGCGTTGTGTACGACATGCCGTTTCCGTCTGCGCACCGCACATGCGCAGACAGGCCGACGAACCGGACTAGCCGAACTTGCCGGCGAGTCCGACGACCACGGGTCCCATCAACGGCAACAGGATGTTCGAGAGTGCGTAGGTGATCGTGTAGCCGATCACCGGGGTCGAATTGCCGGTCACGCCAACCAGCGCGCTGATCGCCGGCGTGCTGCATTGCTGGCCGGCAATCGCGCCGAGCAGCATCGGCGCTTCGAGCTTGAGAAATTTGTGGCCGATCCACAGCGACAGCAGCCCCGGCACGAGCACCATCAGAATGCCCGCCACCGGCAGCGCCAAACCGTATTCGCGCACGAGCTTGATTGCGTCCGGTCCCGCCGACAACCCGACCGCCGCGATAAACGTGGCGAGACCGAAGTCCTTCAGAATCTGCGCGGCCGCCGAAGGCAGCGACCCGATCAGCGGATAACGCGAGCGGATCCAGCCGAACAGCAGCCCCGACAGCAGACAGCCGCCGCCCGTGCCGAGCGCGATCGACACGCCGCCGATGCGTCCGCCGAGCCGGCCGATTGCCATGCCTACCAGCACGCCGAGCGCGAGATAGATGAAGTCGGTTTTAAGAGTGGGCGGCAGGATATAGCCGAGGCGCTTCGCGCCGCGTTCGACATCGGCTTTCGCGCCGACCAGCGTCAGCACGTCGCCGCGATTGAGTTCGGTGCCGGGCAGCGCGGGCACCGTGGTTTCCAGCCGCGTGACGGCCGCGATGTAGACCCCGCGTCCGTTTTCCGGCTTCGCCTGCTCGCGTACCTGGGCGATGGTCCGGCCATGCAGGTCGCCGCGCGTCATCACGACATCGAGCTTTTCGGCGATCACCTCGCCGAAGGTCGAGCCGTCCACTTCTTCGCCGAATCCCGCCGACGCGGCGACCACCGCCTCGCGCCGTCCGGCCACGAGAATCAGGTCGTCGGCGGTGAGTTGCAATTGCGGATCGGCCTGAATCATTGCGCCTGCACGCTGCACGCGCTCGACGGTGAGATTGAAACCGTACTGCTGCTCCAAGGCCTGAATCGTGGTGCCGGCCGCCGCACCGACGCGAAACGCGCGTCCCACCAGCGCGGGCGCCGCGGCTTGCTGGCCCTCGCCGAACGCGCCGTCGCCGCCGAGCTCGCGCCACACGCGCTCGGCCTCTTCGCGCAGGTCGATACGCAACAACAGCGGCGCGAACTGGCTGGTAAAGAGCACGATGGTGATCAGGCCGAACAGGTAGCTCACGCTGTACGCAGTCACGATGTTGGCCTGCAAACGCAACGTCTCCGTGCTGCCGAGGCCGAGCTTGCCAATCGCCTCCGAAGCCGTGCCGATCACCGCCGATTCCGTCGCCGCGCCCGCCAGCAGACCGGCTGCGGTCCCGGCGTCGAGCCGCATCACGAACACGGCGATCATGATCAGCACCAGCACCGACACGATCTCGACCACCGACAACAGGCCATACCGCCAGCCGCGCCCAATGTTGGCGAAGAACTGCGGGCCGCCGGTGAAGCCGAGCGCGAAGATGAAAAGCGCGAACGCAATGTTCTTAAGATCGGGCGCGAGGCGCGCGCCGGTTTGCCCCAATAGCAGCGACACGATCAGCGTGCCGCACACGCCGCCTAGCTGAATCGGCCCGACGCGAAACGATCCAATGAAATAGCCAATTGCAAGGCTCGCAAAGAGTGCGATCTCCGGTTGCGATCTCAGCAATTCACCGATCATGTTGGCTCGCCGATTGACGTCTTGTTAGTAGATAGCTGAAAAAAAATCGCGCTATAAAACGAGTGAATCCATTCCGACCTATATAGCCGGACAATTCTTTCAAACGTTCGTTAAACCGTATATCGGGAGTCGGCGAGCCGAAAGCCAATGGCAGAGGGGAATAGGCGAAAGACGTACGGAAAATTACGCCGCGCCGCAGTGACGAAACCGGAACCGGAACCGGGATAAGTTTCCGCTAGCTCGACAATCACTATTTCCTCGCGAAGTTGTCTGACGCCGTGAAAAAGACATAATCTTCAGTTGGCCGGTTTCTTGCAGTACCACTAAACGTGCGTTTTAGACTGCTTTTAATAAATATTGTAGATCGGGACGACTGTCAATATGATTTTCATTACAAGCCGGCGACTTCACGAAACACGAGCTTCGGTAAAGGTCCACACTTAAGGCCAACGCGATTTATGCTGCTCTGCGCCATGCAGTAGTCCGCGCAATGAGTGCCTTATACTGAATCGCCAAACCGCACCGAGTACTGCACCAGGTTCAACGAACTGCACTGACCTGCCCTTTTGCCGTGTGACTAATGCGCGGCTTCGAAAGCGGCGGGTCTTCTCCGGAGCCCGTCATGCGCATGATCCTCTTCAGCAGCCGTCAGTACGACATCGACACGTTCACCGAAACCAACGCCTCCCACGGTTACGAACTGCATTTCCAGGAGTCGCATCTCGATAGCGAAACGGCGATCCTCGCGCACGGTTATGAAGTGGTCTGCCCATTCGTCAACGATCATGTCGACGCCACCGTGCTGGAGCAACTCCATGCAGGCGGCACGCGCCTGATCGCGCTGCGCTCGGCGGGTTTCAATCACGTCGATCTGGCCGCCGCCGAGCGTCTTGGGATTCCCGTCGTGCGTGTGCCGACCTATTCGCCGCATGCGGTAGCCGAGCACGCGGTCGGGCTGATTCTCGCGTTGAACCGGCGCTTGCCGCGTGCGGTCGCGCGCACGCGTGAGGGCGATTTCTCGCTGCATGGGCTGCTGGGCTTCGATCTGCATGGCAAGACCGTGGGCGTGGTCGGCACCGGCATGATCGGGCGCGTGTTCGGACGGATCATGGCGGGCTTCGGCATGCAGGTGCTCGCGCACGATCCCGGCACGCCCGCCGACGATCTGCTCGCGCTCGGCGCACGCTACGTGCCGCTCGACACGCTGCTCGCCGAATCGGATGTGGTGAGCCTGCACTGCCCGCTGTTGCCGTCCACGTACCATCTGATCAACGGACCCGCGCTCGCCAAGATGAAGCGCGGCGCGATGCTGGTCAACACGGGGCGCGGCGGGCTCGTCGAAGCCAACGCGCTGATCGGCGCGCTAAAAGACGGTCAGCTCGGCAATCTCGGTCTGGACGTGTATGAGGAAGAAGGCGGCATCTTCTTCGAAGATCATTCGAATCTGCCGCTCCAGGACGACGTGCTCGCGCGCCTGCTGATGTTCCCGAATGTGATCGTCACCGCGCACCAGGCGTTCTTCACGCGCGAGGCGATGAACGAGATTGCGCAGACCACGCTCGACAACGTCGCGGCCTGGCAGGGCGGCACGCCGCGCAATACGGTCCTTGCGGCGAGCCACGCGTAAGCGCTGCGAGCGACTCTTTTTCCGGCGGAGTAACAGCAGAAACGGCTGCTTAAACGCCGCCTTCCTTGCTCAATGAGACAGCGCGAATCGCCGTGCGGGCGTCGTCTGCGGCGCCGCACATTTCGCGCAGCAAGCCCGCCTCGCGCTCGTGCACTTCCACCGGACACCAGCGCGCGCCGGCATCGGCGAGATAACGCGCGCGATGCTGGCCGTTGCGAAACGCCACCACCCCTTCGCGCTCCAGACCGAGCCAGCCGAGCAGACCCGAAGCGCGACGCGTCGAGATCGTCACGTAGGGCATCTGCGGCACGCGAGGGCTGTCCGGATCGAGAAACTCGCGGATGCCGCGCACCTTGCCCGAATGCCATTCGGCGACGGGCCGCAGCACGTAGTCGGTGTTATCGCGATCCGCGCAGGCGAGCAGTTTGCGCACGTCGACCAGCACGACCTGGTGCCGCGTGCCGTCGGTGACGAAGACGCGTTTCAGGCGCACGTGGTCGTACCATGGATGTTCGTGCAGCGGCACGAGCCAGACGGTTTCAGCACATCCCGGCGCACCGGTTGGCGATGAATTGGACAAGGGCAAAGGCAGGCTCGATAAGCCGGCGAAAAAACGCCAGCGTGTGAATAGAGCGCTAACGCTACGAGCCGAGTGTGAAAGAAGCATGACGAGCCACTCTATTAATTACTCTGCATCGGCACCTCGCGCGAGCACGCGGGATAAGCGCGTTCGCGGGTACCGACCTCCACGGGTTCAACGATGATAACCACCCAAAATTTCAGTGAATACGTACGCATTGAATCTAACGAGGATAACGGCGTGGCGACGATCGTCCTTGAGCGTCCGGCGCGACGTAATGCGGTGGACCGTCCGGTTGCGCAGGCGTTGAGCGACGCGTTCAGCCGCTTCGAGGCGGAGCCCGCGTGGCGCGCGGCGGTGCTGTTCGGCGCGGGCGGCACGTTTTGCGCGGGCGCGGATCTGAGCGCGCTCGCCGACGACACCCGCCGCAATGAACTGCACGCCGATGGCAACGGCCCCGGCCCGATGGGTCCCACGCGGATGAGCTTCAGCAAACCGGTGATCGCGGCGATCGCCGGCTATGCGGTGGCGGGCGGACTGGAGTTGGCCGCGATGTGCGACCTTCGGGTGGTCGAAGACGATGCGGTGCTGGGCGTGTTCTGCCGACGCGTCGGGATTCCGCTGATCGACGGCGGCACGATCCGGCTGCCTCGTCTGATCGGACTGTCGCGAGCGCTCGATCTGATTCTCACCGGACGCGCGGTGAGTGCGCAGGAAGCGCTCGACTTCGGGCTCGCAAACCGCGTCGTGCCGAAAGGCTCCGCCCGAGTGGCCGCCGAGCAACTGGCGGCGGAGTTGGCCGCGTTTCCGCAGGCAGCACTGCTCGCCGATCGCCGCTCCGCGTTGGAGAACAGCACGCTCGACGACCTCGCCGAAGCACTGCGTCGCGAAGGCGCGGGCGGCTATCGGGCGGTGTTCGACGAAGGCGTCGCCGGGGCGGCGAATTTTGCCGGAGGTGCGGGCCGTCACGGCGATCCGTTGCAGGCGGGCCCGCTCACGAAACGCTGAGCATTCCTCTTTCGCTTTAGGGTTCGAAGCGCCGCCTCAAGACACGCGCGCCCCGTCCCGTTTTCAGCAAAAAACAACAATTGCCTTACGGATCAGCCGCGTCGTTTTGTCTTAGGTAGAATCCCCTACTGCTTTATCCCTGCCCGGCGCAGGCGTTTTCGCCCCGAAAACGCGCGTCGGCCGCACGGCGCTCCCGTCGTGCTGATTCACGCTCCGCCACCATGCCTTTACCCCTGCTAGCCCTTGCCGTCGCCGCGTTTGGAATCGGTACCACCGAATTCGTGATCATGGGGCTGCTGCCCGATGTCGCGCGCGATCTGTCCGTTTCGATTCCCGCTGCGGGGATGCTGGTGTCGGCTTATGCGCTCGGCGTGACGATCGGCGCGCCTATCGTGGCGATCGCGGTCGCCAACATGCCGCGCAAGAAAGCGCTGATGAGCCTGATCGGCGTGTTCATCGTCGGCAACCTGCTGTGCGCGGTGGCGCCCGGTTACGCGGTGCTGATGGCCGCGCGCATCGTCACGGCGTTCTGCCATGGCGCGTTCTTCGGGATCGGCTCGGTCGTGGCTGCGGGGCTGGTCGCGCCGAACCGCCGCGCGCAAGCCATTGCGCTGATGTTCACCGGCCTGACGCTCGCCAACGTGCTGGGCGTGCCGCTCGGCACCGCGCTCGGCCAGGCGGTCGGCTGGCGCGCGACGTTCTGGGCCGTGACCGGTATCGGCATCGTCGCCGCGGCGGCGCTGGCCGTGTGTCTGCCCGCGAAGATCGAGATGGAGAAAGCGAGTCTCGTCCGCGAATTCAGCGTGCTGAAAAACCCGCAGGTGCTGATGGTGCTCGGCATTAGCGTGCTCGCGTCGGCCAGCCTCTTTTCGACCTTCACCTACATCACCCCGATTCTCGAAGACGTGACCGGCTTCACGCCGCACGCGGTCACGATGGTGCTGTTGCTGTTCGGTCTCGGCCTGACGGTGGGCAGCACGCTCGGCGGCAAGCTGGCCGACTGGCGGCTGATGCCATCGCTGGTTGCGTTCCTGCTGGCGATCGTCGTGATCCTGACGATTTTCGCGGGCACGATGCACGCCGAAATTCCCGCGATGATCACGATTTTCGTGTGGGGCATTCTTGCCTTCGCGATCGTGCCGCCACTGCAGATGCTGATCGTCGACCGTGCAAGTCACGCGCCGAATCTGGCTTCGACGCTGAACCAGGGCGCGTTCAACCTCGGTAACGCGACTGGCGCGTGGCTCGGCGGCATGGCGATCGGTGCGGGCGCACCGCTGACCACGCTGCCGTGGGTCGGCGTGGCGACATCGATTGGCGCGTTGCTGCTGACGCTGTGGTCGGTGTCGATCGACCGGCGCGCGCAGCGGATGGCGGTGGCGGGTTAATCTCGAACTGGTTGCACGATGCGGGCGCCGTTTTCTCGCCCGTTCAGTTTCTTCTCTTCAATCGTTGCCGGCACGCGTCATGCACACGCGTCGCCGCAACGTCCTGCGGGCGCCCCGTCCGACACGACAGGTGCCAATGCGTGGCGCCCGTAGTAGCATCCCGCCCGATGAAAGTCATCTTCACCCGCGATTTCCTCGCTCTGATCCTTAGTGTCGCCGTCGTCGGACTCGGCAGCGGCGCGACGCTTCCTCTCACGTCCCTCGCGTTGACGCAAGCCGGTTACGGCACCGACGTCGTCGGCCTGCTGACGGCGGCGCAAGCGGGCGGCGGTCTCATCATCGTGCCGCTGGCCGGATGGATCGCGGCACGCTTCGGCGGCCGCCAGGTGATTGTTGGCGCGGTATTGGTGGTCGCGTTCGCCACCGCGCTGATGCAACTCTCGGCGAACCTGTGGCTATGGGCCGTGTTGCGCCTGTTGTGCGGCGCGGCGTTGATGCTGCTGTTCACGATCGGCGAGGCCTGGGTCAACCAGTTGGCCGACGACGCTTCGCGCGGCCGCGTCATCGCGATCTACGCGACCAACTTCACGCTATTCCAGATGTCGGGGCCGGTGCTGGTGAGCCAGATCGCCGGATTCACGCATGGGCGTTTTCTGCTGTGCGGCGCAATTTTTCTGCTGGCATTGCCGATGCTCGCGACGATCCGCACGACCCCGCACGCTCACGACGATGAACACGCGGCGCACGGCGGCTGGCGTCGCGTGTTGCCGCAGATGCCCGCGCTCGTCATTGGCACAGGCTTCTTCGCGTTGTTCGACACGATCGCGCTGTCGCTGCTGCCGCTGTTCGCGATGTCACACGGCATCGCGAGCGAGGTGGCCGTGCTGTTCGCGTCGGCGTTGCTGCTCGGCGATACGACGATGCAGTTTCCGATCGGCTGGCTCGCGGACCGGCTGGGGCGAGAGCGGGTGCATACCGGATGCGGGATCGTGGTCGTCGCGCTGTTGCCGCTGCTGCCGTGGGCGGTCCACTCGCCGTGGTTGTGCTGGCCGCTGCTGTATGTGCTCGGCGCGGCGGCGGGCGCGATCTATACGTTGTCGCTGGTCGCGTGCGGCGAGCGCTTTCGCGGCGTCGCGCTAGTGTCGGCGAGTTCGCTGGTGGGTGCATCGTGGAGCGCGGCAAGCTTCGGTGGTCCGCTGGTGGCCGGTGCGTTGATGAAGCGGGTGGGCAACGACGCGATGGTCGGCGTGCTGCTGGCGGCGGCGCTCGCGTTTCTGGTTGCAGTGTGGTGGGAAAAGCGGCGCGGCTTCACGGAGATCGCGGGCTGATCGTTCGGCTCGACGGATTGGGCACGCGCGCGGATGCGCAGACGCGAGTTGCCACTGCATAAAAAAGGGGAGATCGGCGTGTAAGCCGATCTCCCCTTTTTTAGCGCCGCGCCGGTTCAGCGCGGCTTGATCGTCACTTCAGCGCGGGCAAAATCTCGCCTGCACACAAGCCGAATCCCACGCGATATCCGTCGCCCTGACACCAGCCCGCCAGCGTCAGTTCGTCGCCGTCTTCGATGAAACTGCGCGTGCCGCCTTCGCGCAACTCCAGCGGCTTCTTGCCGTTCCATGTCAGTTCCAGCAGGCTGCCGAACGAATCCTCCGTCGGCCCGCTGATCGTGCCCGAACCCATCAGATCGCCCACGCGCGTATTGCAGCCCGACACCGTGTGATGCGCGAGTTGCTGCGCCATCGTCCAGTACATGTGCCTGAAGTTGGTCCGCGCAATCGTGCTCGCCTGCTTCGCCTCGCGCGGACGCAGCGTCACTTCCAGCGTGATATCGAACGCGTGCTGGCCCTCGTGACGCAGATACGCGAGCGGCTGCGGCTCCTGTACCGGCTGCGCGACGCGGAACGGTTCGAGCGCGTCTAGCGTGACGATCCACGGCGAGATCGTGGTCGCGAACGTCTTCGCGTTGAACGGGCCGAGCGGCACGTATTCCCATTGCTGGATATCGCGCGCGCTCCAGTCGTTCAGCAGCACCATGCCGAAGATATGCGCCTCGGCATCCGCGCACGCCACCGGCTCGCCCAGTGCGTTGCCCGCGCCGATCACGAAGCCGGTTTCCAGTTCGATATCGAGCTTGCGGCACGCGCCGAACACCGGGCGTTCCTGATCCGGCAGCTTCAACTGACCGTTCGGCCGACGCACCGGCGTTCCGCTCACCACCACCGACGACGCCCGCCCGTTGTAGCCGATCGGCATCTCCGACCAGTTCGGCAGCAGCGCATTCTTCGGATCGCGGAACATGGAGCCGACGTTCGTCGCGTGTTCCTTCGACGAATAGAAATCGGTGTAGCCGGGAATCTGCACGGGCAGATGCAGCTTCGCGTCGGCCTGACGCACGAGAATTTTCGCGCGCAACGCAGCGTCGTCGCGCAGTGTTGCGGTGTCGCGAGCCAGAAGCGTGCTCAATTGAACCCGCACGCTGCGCCACGTATCGCGGCCCAGCGCTATGAAATCGTTCAGCGTATCGCGCGCAAAAACATCCGCCTTCGATGTCGACGACGACAGCGACAGTTTCAGCAACCCTGCCGCCTGTAACGCGGCGAGATCGACGATCTGGTCGCCAATCGCCACGCCCACGCGACGCGCGTCGTTCTGCCTGTCGCTAAAAACACCGAACGGCAGATTCTGAATCGAAAAATCGTTGGTCGAATCGTTGGCCGACTCGACCCAGCTCCTGCGCGACGGATCGAGCGTCGCCTGAAGATCGCTCAATGCGTTCATCGTTGCTCCGGGTTGAAATGTTTCTTGAGACCTTGCCAGCACTCGTAGTAATGCGCCTGCAACTGCGCGGTTTCGAGTGCGAAACGGGTCGGCTTGATCAGCGTGCGCGTTTCGAACATGAACGCCATCGTGTCGCCCACTTTCTTCGGCACCGACGTATCGCCGTGCGACGCTTTTTCGAACGTGTCGGCGTCCGGGCCGTGACCCGTCATGCAGTTATGCAGACTCGCGCCGCCCGGCACGAAGCCCTCGGCCTTCGCGTCGTACACGCCGTGCACCAGCCCCATGAATTCGCTCGCGACATTGCGATGGAACCACGGCGGCCGGAACGTATCTTCGGCAGCGAGCCAGCGCGGCGGGAAAATCACGAAGTCGATCGTATCGACGCCCGGCGTGTCGCTTTGCGATTGCAGCACCAGAAATATCGACGGGTCGGGATGGTCGAAGCTGATCGAGCCGATCGTGTTGAAGCGCCGCAGGTCGTACTTGTACGGCGCGTAGTTGCCGTGCCACGCAACTACATCGAGCGGCGAATGGCCGATGTCCGCACGCCACAGATTGCCGTTCAGCTTCGCGACGAGTTCGAAGTCGCCCTCGCGGTCTTCGTACGCGGCGTGCGGCGTGAGGAAATCGCGCGGATTCGCCAGGCCGTTCGAGCCGATCGGACCGAGATCCGGCAAGCGCAGCAACGCCCCAAAGTTCTCGCAGATATAGCCGCGCGCGGTGTCGTCCGGCAGGCTCACCGAGAAGCGCACGCCGCGCGGGATCACCGCGATTTCGAACGGCCCGACTTCGAGACGGCCCATTTCGGTCGCGATATCGAGGCGCCCTTCCTGAGGCACGATCAGCAGTTCACCATCGGCGCTGTAGAAGAAACGGTCCTGCATCGAACGGTTCGCCGCGTACAGATGAATCGCGCAGCCGTTCATCGATTCCGCCGAGCCGTTGCCCGCCATCGTCACCCAGCCGTCGATGAAATCGGTGGCGTCGGCCAGCATCGGCAACGCGTCCCAGCGAAGCTGATTCGGCGGCGTCGGAGGCACCTCGGCGAAGTTCGCGACTAGCCGGTCCGAAGGCAATGGGGTGAACGGCATATGCACGGCCGCCGGACGAATCCGGTACAGCCACGAGCGGCGGTTGTGTCCGCGCGGCGCGGTGAATGCGGTGCCAGAAATCTGCTCAGCGTACAGCCCGTAGGCTGCGCGTTGCGGCGAATTGCGGCCTTCGGGCAATGCGCCGGGCAACGCTTCGGTCGCGAATTCGTTGGCGAATCCCGACTGATAGCCCGGCTCGATCTCGAGTCGCGAACTCGTTGCGGGCGCGGTTGTGGCCGCTTTACGTGTTGGGGTATCCATGCAAGGTTCTCCGTTGATACTCGACTCTTTTTCGCGTCACGCGGACTGCGTTCCGGACGGACGGCCACGCAGCCGCGTCAAACCGGCCAGCGCGATCACCAGCAGCGCGGAGCACAGCACCGGCGCGGCGGCGGCCTGAAACAGCGCGGCGTTCGACCAGTTCATCGCAATCAGTTGACCGCCGACGAGCGGTCCGATCACCGAGCCGATCCGCCCGATACCGAGGCTCCAGCCGATGCCGGTCGAGCGCAGCGTGGTCGGATAAAAGTGTCCGGCCAGCGCGTTGACCGCGGGTTGTCCGCCGACCACGCAGAAGCCGCCCGCGAACACGACGATCAGCAGCCACGGCAACGCATGCGCAACCGATCCGATCGCGCCGACCGCCAGCGCCGCGCCGATGAAACACACAAACAGCACGCGCACGAAACCGAAGCGCTCGATAAACCAGCCTAGCAGCAGCGTGCCGACCACGCCGCCCGTCTGCAAAACAGTGCCGACGATCACCGCCGTGCCCGCCGAATAACCGGCGTCGCGCATGACGGTCGGCAGCCAGTTCGACAGGAAGTACAGATCGATCAGGTTCATGAAGCTGATCGCCCACAGAATCGCCGTCACCGGGCCGCGTCCCGCGCGGAACAGTTCGGCGACGGGCGCGCCGCCGTTGCCCTTTTCCCGCACGACGAGACGCGTGTTCGCGTCGATCGGCAACGCGGGGTTGAACTTCGCAAGCCAGCGCAATGCCTGTGTGCTGCGCCCTTTGAGCACGAGAAATTGCAGCGACTCGGGCAACGCGGCAAGCATCGCGAACGCGAGCAGCAACGGCACCGTGCCGCCGACCCAGAACACCGCGCGCCAGCCGTACGCCGGGATCAGCGCGGCGCTAACGAAGCCGCCGAGCGCCGCGCCCAGCGTGAAGCCGCACGACACGAGCATCATCCGCTTGACGCGATGCGCGGGGGTCGAGAACTCGCCGACCAGCGCCATCGCGTTCGGCATGATGCAGCCGAGTCCGAGACCAGTGATGAAGCGCAGCGTGATCAACGCGGGAATCGTCGACACGAACGGCGTCGCGAGCATGGACAGCGCAAAGAAAAACGTCGCACCGATCAACACCGGCCGACGCCCGATCCGGTCGGCCAGCACCGACAGGCCCAACGCACCCAGCAACATGCCGAACAGGCTGGCGCTGAACACCGGCCCCAACGCCGCCTTCGACACGTGCCATTCGCCAATCACGCTCGGCGCGACGTAGCCCATCGCCTGCGCGTCGAAGCCGTCGATCAGCAGGCACAGCCCGCAGAGCGCGAACAGCATCATCTGGAATGCCGGCTGATGGGTGTCGCGAAGCACGTGCTCGACGTCGAGCACGTTGGTGGCATGCGGGCCGTTGGCGGCCGCGGCCGGGTTGGCGTTCATGAAGCTGTCTCCTGATCCTGGGCGGACTGGTTGGGCGGCCGTGTGGCTCGATGGGCCGGTGCGGCTTGAGGCGCATCTCGCGGGTGGGGCGCGGTCCGCCGCACGTGCGAGATGCGTTCGGGCAAACCACCCGCCGTTCCACTCTCCGCATCCGTTGAATCTCATTCGCAACGGCGTCGCGAGTTACACATAGTAAAACTAATTACGAATAGTGAAACTAACGTATACCCTGAACCACCCCGGACCAAAGCGCCGCGAGCCGCGCCCACAAGCGTTCGGCGGATAACGTTATGAGCATTTTGTTCATGACCGCGCTTTGCGGACTGCTACCATCAATGGATGCGGCAATCGAGTCGCGTCGCCGCGCGACTGCGCATTTATCCTGCTCATTCTTTTATTCCATGATTCCGCCGACCATCCCCGATCTCATCAAGCGCTCCGCCGGCCACCCGTTTCTCGGCGAACATCTGACGATGGGACAAGGGGAGCACGGCGACATCGCTCTGGCGCGCTTCAGGGACCTCGAACTGGCCAGCTCCTATGAGCCGATCTTCGACATCAGCGTGCATGCGTTGGCGCAGTCGCTGTCGTCGGGCGCGGAGGGCGTGGATCGTTTCGGCGATGAACTCGGCTTCCAGGCCGTCACGCATCGGCTGGACTCTGCGCCGTTCGACGTGTTCGATCCTTTCGACCGGATCGGCGACGATCAGGAACTGGTCGCGCTCGACCGCATGTCACGGGCGTTGCATGCGATCAATTTCTTCGGCGCGCAGCGGCATGGGCTGCTGTTTCTGCGCGTGCACGAGCGTTTGCTGAAGAGTGTGAAGTACGACCACGGGCGGCATTTTTCGACCGTGCTGGTGTCGTTCGGATTGAACCCGTCGCGAGTGGTGATCGAGTTGCCGGCTGCGGCGGTCGCGCACAAGACCTTTCTCGGCTATCTGACCAGGAGCTATCAGCACTACGGTTTCAAGGTGGCGGGCAATCTGTCGAACGCGGGGCAGATTCTGTCGGTATCGGAAGCGGCGCGGCTCGACTTCATCAAGATGGACGCCGCCATCGCGTTGCGCGATGCAACGGTGAAGCCGCTAGTCGGCTATGCGAGCCGTTTGAAGATTCCGCTGATTTTCAATCGCGTGATGGACGAAGCGCAGTTCCTCGCGTTGCAGCAGTACGACGTGCGGTTTGTGCAGGGGCCGTTGTTCACCGCGCATTATCACGATCGGGCGGTTTGATCGGGGTGAGATTGCGAGGCGATGTGCGGCTTGGGCTCATGAGTGGGGCGAATAGATGCGTTATCTGTCGCCACGGTTGAGCCAAGACTATCTGCGTGCGGGAGTATCCCGGCTTTTATCGCAGGTAGCGCCCTCCCGATTCACCGTTAGTAGCATCTGCTGTCGGCATGCAGTGGGCGTCTCATGTGCCAATCGTCTTTTTTCCCCACGTTACGCCACGGGTTTCAGTCAGGCATGCTCGCGCCTCAACCCGTATCGCCCAGTCGCCGCGCGAGCGCCTTCAATCTCGGCGCAACGCTTTCGCGAAACACCTCCTCTCCCATCGACGATGCCGGTCCGCTGCAACTCAGCACCAGCCAGCGCCCTTCGCGCGGCTCGCGAAACGGCACGGCCACCGCATTCACATCGTCGTGCCACGCGCGGAACGAATAGCAGCAACGCTCACTAGCGAACGCGGCGATTTCCGCTTCGGCATCGGCGACCAGCGCCGCGCCTACCTTGCCCGCCGCCTTCTTCAAGTCGATCAGCAACGCCGCGCGCACGTCGGGCGGCTGCACGGCCAGATATGCGCGTCCCATCGAGCTGGTCAGCATCGACAGTTTCGAGCCGGATGCGAGCCCGAGCGTCAACGCGGTCTCGCTGCGGATCGTCTCCAGATAAATCATGTCGAGCCCGTCGCGGCAACCGAGCGACACCGCCGCGCCCACCTCGCGCGCGAACGTGCGCATGTGCGGGCGCGCGAGTTCCAACGTGTCCGTACCTGATAGCAGCGCAAAACCCAGCGATAGCACGCCCGCGTCCAGCGCATATTTGCCGAGCGTTTCATCGAGCCGCAGATATCCGAGGACGGTGAGCGTATAGGCGAGCCGATTGACGGTCGCCTTCGGCAACCCGGTTCGTTCGACAAAATCGCGGTTGCCGAGCATTGTTTCGCCCGGCTTGAACGCACGCAACAAGTCCAGCCCGCGCGCGAGGGCGACGACGAATTTGCGCTCGTCGAGCGGTTCAGGGGGAGTGGATGCTGGCGTCATCGGGTGATACACTCGGGTGTCGTTTGCAAAACATTGTTTCGCATAGCGGAACACAAGTCAAGCTTGGATCAAGCAAGAATCAGGAGATACGTCATGGCCGAGGCCGCGCAGTTTCACTGGGAAGACCCGTTGCTGCTGGATCAGCAGCTCACCGAAGACGAACGCATGGTGCGCGACGCCGCCGCCGCTTACGCGCAGGACAAGCTGCAACCGCGCGTGCTCGAAGCGTTCCGCCACGAGAAGACTGACATCGAAATCTTCCGTGAAATGGGCGAACTCGGCCTGCTCGGCCCGACCATCCCCGAGCAATACGGCGGCCCCGGTCTGAACTACGTCGCATACGGTTTGATCGCGCGCGAGGTGGAGCGCGTCGATTCCGGCTACCGGTCGATGATGTCCGTGCAGTCGTCGCTCGTGATGGTGCCGATCAACGAATTCGGCTCCGACGCGCAAAAGCAGAAGTACCTGCCGAAGCTCGCCAGCGGCGAATGGATCGGCTGCTTCGGTCTGACGGAACCGAACCACGGCTCCGATCCGGGCAGCATGATCACGCGCGCGAAGAAAGTGGACGGCGGCTACTCGCTGTCGGGCTCGAAAATGTGGATCACCAATTCGCCGATCGCCGACGTGTTCGTCGTGTGGGCGAAGCTCGAGGAAGACGGCAAGGATTCGATCCGCGGCTTCATTCTCGAGAAGGGCTGGAAGGGGCTGTCGGCGCCGACCATTCATAGCAAGGTCGGTTTGCGCGCGTCGATCACCGGCGAGATCGTGCTCGACGACGTGTTCGTGCCGGAAGAAAACCGTTTCCCGGACGTCAGCGGTTTGCGCGGCCCGTTCACGTGTCTGAACTCGGCGCGCTACGGGATCGCGTGGGGTGCGCTCGGCGCGGCCGAGTCGTGCTGGCACACCGCGCGTCAGTACGTGCTCGATCGCAAGCAGTTCGGCCGGCCGCTCGCCGCAAACCAGTTGATCCAGAAGAAACTCGCCGACATGCAAACTGAAATCACGCTCGGCCTGCAAGGCGTGCTGCGCCTCGGCCGCATGAAGGACGAAGGCACGGCGGCGGTCGAGATCACGTCGATCATGAAGCGCAATTCATGCGGCAAGGCGCTGGACATTGCGCGACTCGCGCGCGACATGCTCGGCGGCAACGGTATTTCGGACGAGTTCGGGATTGCGCGGCATCTGGTGAATCTGGAAGTCGTGAATACGTACGAAGGCACGCACGACATTCACGCGCTGATTCTCGGGCGCGCGCAGACGGGCATCCAGGCGTTCTTCTGATTTTTCGCTGATGCTGTTCTGAAGTTCGATTGAAAAAAGAAGGCCGGTTCAATGTTGAACCGGCCTTCTTTGTTTGCAGCGCCATATTGCAACTAGCGATGCGCTTGATGAACCTCGCGAGCCGCATGACCCGCGCGATTCATTAGCCACTTACTTGTTCGGCTGCGGCGTCATGCGCAGGTACGGACGCAATGCCTTGTAGCCCTTCGGAAATTTCTGCTTGATCACTTCTTCGTCCTTCAGCGACGGGACGATCACCACGTCGTCGCCCTGCTTCCAGTTGCCCGGCGTCGCGACGGAATGGTTGTCGGTGAGTTGCAGCGAGTCGATCACGCGCAGCACTTCGTCGAAGTTGCGGCCGGTGCTGGCCGGATACGTGATGATCAGACGCACCTTCTTCTTCGGGTCGATCACGAACAACGAGCGGACCGTCAGCGTCTCGTTGGCGTTCGGGTGAATCATGTCGTACAGCTCGGCCACCTTGCGGTCGCCGTCAGCGAGAATCGGGAAGCCGACGTTCGCGGCCTGCGTCTCGTTGATGTCCTTGATCCATTCCTTATGCGACTCGGCGCTGTCGACCGACAACGCGATCGTCTTCACATTGCGCTTTTCGAACTCGCCGGCCAGCTTCGCTGTGAGGCCGAGTTCGGTCGTGCAGACCGGCGTGAAGTCGGCGGGGTGCGAGAACAGCACGCCCCAACTATCGCCCAGCCACTCATGAAACCTGATATGACCAACACTCGATTCCTGCTCGAAATCCGGCGCGATATCGCCAAGACGTAGACTCATTGTGCATCTCCTTAAAGGTAGTCGGATTTCCCGCGCGGGCTGTTGCCCGCAACGCCCCGCAAACATAAAGCATATGGCAACGACAGTACATGGCGAACGAACATCGCGTCACTACTTTATGCGTTTTTGTAATTTTCACCGATTTAGTGGAAACTTTGCGGGACAGATCAACTCCATGCTACGCATACTTTTGGGAAGATTGACCTTCCAAACTGCATTTCTATGGTTTTGCTGCGTCGGGAACAGTTCGTGCGTTCCTCGAATCAACCGGGCACGGCGCTCGCCAGCAAACGTTTCTTTGGTTACGATTCACGCGTGGCCGTGAGACGAAGGGGAGTTGTCAATGTCGGAAGTCAACAAGGAGAGATTGATGTCGGATATCAAAACCGTCCTCGCGGACGCTGAGGATCTGCTGAAACAGGCCGCGAGCGCCACTGGCGAGCGCGCTTCGGAACTGCGTGAAACGGCGCTGACGCGCCTGAAGCAGGCTAAGGAAAAGGCCGCTGACGTGCAGGTCGTGGTGGTCGAGAAAGGCAAGAAAGCCGCTCGCGCTACCGACGACTACGTGCATGAGCATCCGTGGGCGTCCATCGGCATCGCTGCGGGCGCGGGCGTGCTGCTGGGTCTGCTGATCAATCGCAAGTAAGACATCGCAAGCAATATTGATGAGGTCGTCGGTCGGATTTTCGTCCGGCGCACCAGCGAATCGGGTAGACCGGCGCATGCCTGGCCGGTCTGCTTTTCCTGGCGCGCGCTCGCGCCAGGCAGGCCTTCACGCGCAACGCCCACAGCCATGACGCCATGACCATCGAAACACACTCGCAGCGCGGAGAACCTAGTCCGTTGCGCCGCATTATCGGTTCCGTATTTGCCATTCTGCAGACACGGCTCGAACTGGTCGGCATTGAACTCGCCGAAGAAAAAGACCGTCTGCTCGGCGTGCTGTTCCTTGGCCTGGCAGCCATGATGCTCGCCACGATGGCGCTCATCGCGCTGACTGCACTCATCGCGATTTCATTCTGGGACACCTACCGGTGGCAGTCGCTTGCCGGCATCACCCTTGTTTATGCCATCGCGGGACTCGCTTGTGCGCTGAAAGCGCGCAGCGGCTTGCGCAATGCGCCTATGGTGTTCGAAGCCACGGTTGCCGAGTTCGAGAAAGATCGCGACGTATTTCGCAAACCTTGAAGCGTAAGGTTCAGCCAGTGTGCAGGTGCGCGCTGAGTTGCGGTTGTGAATCTGCTTCGCCTTTGCTGTTCTGTTCGACCTGACTGACGTCGAACGGCCGTCCCACCTCACCTCCACTGCCGTCGATACGCCATGAGCCAAAGCCATTCCGACACCGCTTTCCGTAACAAGCGCCATCAGGCGAAGGATCTGAGCGCGCCGCATCTGCGTGCGTTGCGCAAGGAGTTGCTGCTGGTGCGCGCGGATGTCGAGCGAATGGAGCTCGCTCAGGCGACCATCGAATTGCGACAGGCAGTTACGCATTTCAGCTGGCTCAAATTTATCGTGCCGGGCTTTGGTGGAGTACGGACCCGCAGCGGCGAAAAGGCGAGCTTTATCAACGCTGGAACCATTGGCGCTTTGCTTAAGCAATATCCGTTTGTTAGCTCGATTGCTTCGATGTTGCTTGCCAAGCCATTGCGTGCCACGGTCGCGGCCGGTGCAAAGCCGGCACTCAAATGGGGCAGCCTCGGGCTCGCCGCGTGGGAAGCGTATCGGATCTGGCAGCAGATGAAACGCGAGTCGGCGGCACCTGCCGGGGCGGCTGCTTCTCCTCGGGCTAAAGAAGAATCGGTGGATGGCGGATATTGAAGGGTTCCAGGTTAGTGAATCGATAGTTTGTTTGGGCAACTGAGCGGTTATCTGTCGCACGCTCTGTCGTCAGGTTGTATTCCAGCACTCGCCGCTCGCCGGCATAGAACCGCCTTCGTTTTCCGAACCTCTATTGCCTCGCAGGCCGGTCGCGTCGAGTGTGAAAGTCCCGCAGGCGTCGTCACGCATCGGGCCCGATTCCGCCGGCGTTGCCTCGATCGAATAGCCACCGTTTGTGTCATCGGCGGCCAGCACGCGCAAGCGATAAATCGACACTCCGAATTGCGGCGCCTGGTCCAGTCCCGGTGGCAATGTCGGGACACCGTCACTTGCCGCCCCCTCGATAAATTGCGCTGCCCGATATAACGCCGAAGCTGCGTCGATGCGATGCGTTCGCGCTATATGGCTGCGATACGCGGGCACCGCGAACACAGCCAGGGTGGCGGCTATCGCCAGCGTGATCATCAATTCGAGCAACGTGAACGCGGACGTGTTTGGCGCTTTCATGACTCTCCCTCAAAACGGCCTGGCCGCGACGCGCCGCCAATGACGCTCGATCGCTCCGCCATCAATCACCAACTCCATCTGCAACCACACCTGCGAGTCGTCGCTACGCCCGAACCCGCGTGAAGTCAGCAAATACGCTTGAGCATCAACGCGATTGGCGAGACGCCACGTCTCTATCAAACATTGCGGCGCGCGCTGCGAGCCTGGCCATTGCGCGACGGGCGTGACTGCTCCAGCCTCGAATGCACTTTTGAGTTTCCATTGAGTCGGCTCGACGGACGCAACCGGCGGTGCCTGGACCGCTTCTGCAACCGCAGCAACGACAGTGCGGGTGCAGGCAATCAGCGCTGAATCTGCGGCGTGGAAGGCCTGCAAATAGTCACGCACATTGCTGGCCGAGCGCGCTGCCGCCAACGACGTTTCGAACCATACCGCCGACGTGGTCAGCATCATGGTTGAGATCAGCAGAACGATTGGCAGCACGACACCGCGCTGGAGAACACGCCGAGCGCGACCGGTGCCACCGAGACCTCGAATACGTGACGGCACATCGCAACCTGGTGAAGTTTTCTCGCGCTCGCGGCATAGCCCGGAATTTTTTGATCGGTCGGTCACAGAAAACCCTCCGGGTGATTACGCAACGCCACTCGCCGCGAGAACGCCTGCCGTGGACGCAAATCGGTGCCGAGGACACTCACGCCGTCGCAATCGACATAACGTGACCGCTGACCCTGCGGTGAACCACGAACGAGCACGCAAAGATCGACGGCCACGACGTTTGTCCATTGATCGACGGCTACCGCTGATGCGTCTACTGCGCTCAACGCGCTGGCTAGCCAGTATCTGACCCGTATGCGCTCGACGCCCTCCACCAGAGGTTGCGCAGAGCCCACCTTGCCGCTGCCTTCGCAATAGAGTTCAGGCTCGCCGGTCGACGTGCTGACGCTGGCAAAGTAGCGGTTGACCACCAGCGCACCCTGCTCCCCAAACGCCGCAACGTCGCCTGTCACCGCTTGTCCAAGGCAATCGGTGACGTTGCCGGCTGAGGATGGCCACGTGGACACCGTATCCCCCACATATCGAACCGCGACGCCGTCCGACCGGCTGGTCAAGGTCGTGCAGGCAAGACTGTCGTCAGCCCCCGTTGGACGACCGCCCGAGCATCCGGACAACGGCGGCGGGCCGCTATAACTTGCGGCATCCGCGGGAACGAAGCCGGCCATTTGCACTTGCTGGCCGATCAGCGACAAGGCGGTCAACCCGGCTTCGCGAATTGTCGTGGCGTTGCTCGCACGCTCGAACGCAGCGCGCTGACTTGAGTAGAGCGACACGGCGCCTGCCGTCACAACGAGTCCCAAGGCCATTGCAATCAGCAACTCGATCAGCGTTTGACCGTGAGAGCCGGATTTGCGCGAAGTCATCGGATCAACGCCAGCGCGACGCATGAGGTGCCGGCAGGGACATCCGCGCCGCCACAGGACTCCGGTTTGTCGATTACGTCACCGTTTGCCGGCATGTCCTTGACGGATGTCCACGTGACTCGCGCGATGGCCACGCCCGCGCTGTCGCCTGACGAAGCTTCCCCATGCGGTAAGAGCGTAGTGGCCTGTGAGCTCCATTGCCGCGTGGCGGAATCGGCCAATGCTGGCGTACGCATTGCCTCGGCCACGGAATCGGCGATCCATGCCGCCTGCTCGCGCATTGCCATCGCGCGGGCTTCGCGGGCGGTCCACAATTGCCCGGCAATAACTCCGAGCGCTGTGACTGCCATCAACGCAACGGCCAGCATGACTTCGATCAGCGAGCTGCCAGTGGACTTTGATGCGCGACAACGTGGTCGCGGGTTGAACGGATATCGAGTCATGACGTTGCTCCGCAGGCGCCTTCGGAAATCCTCGCGCGGCCACCCGCCGCGATGTGGACACAGCGTCGCCACTTGGCCCCTTGTGTCGCTTTCGACGACGCAGCCGGTGCGATATCAAAACTACGGAAGGTGCCAATCAATTGGCCGGCAGGCGGCGTAAATGTCAGATTTGTCTGTACCCCGACGATGCTTACCGCCGCAAGCAGCGGTTGCGCCCGCAGTAGTGAAAGCGTGCCCGCGCGGTCGGCAAAAACGGCCCATCCGCACGACCAGTCGGCAACACCGCTCGCGCAGGGCTGGCCCGTGCTCAGGCAACGTCGCGCCGAATCGATCCTGCAAACAATGACACGTGAGCCCCGACGCAGCGCCTCGCTGCGCGCAAAAGCGAGAGTCGAGGCAAGCGCCCTTGTGCGCGCATCGACCTGATCGCGGACATGCCACGCGACGAACGATGGCGTCGCCAGGACCGCGATCACCGCCAGCAACGCGAGCACGGCCAGCGTTTCGACAAGCGTGAAGCCGCCGTCAGACGGCCGGTAAACGGCGTCGTATTTCATCTGCACCCCTGATCGTTTCGAAGAGTGCGGCCAATCTAGCAATTCGGAGAAGGCTCAACCATCGGCCGAATGGCCAGGTGGCACCAGGACGCTATTCCGCGCAAAAATTCACGCGACGGACCATAACGGCAGCAGGAGATGTAGATGCGCGAAACAAGGCGAAGAACGACGGACGCTCGCTTGCGAAGCGATGCGCAACAGCAATCAGCGCTTGCGAGCAGGCTTGGGAGGAGAAGAGGCGCGGCGAAATTCTTCGATCACGTCTTCAAATTCGGAGACGTCTTCAAAGCGCCGGTAAACGGAAGCAAAACGAACGTAGGCAATCGTGTCGAGAGCGCGCAACTCGTTCATCACGAGCTCGCCGAGGCGCTCGCTGCGCACCTCGCGCTCACCGCTACCGAGCAATTGATACTCGATGCGGGCAACCGCCGCGTCGATCGCGTCTGCTGCAACCGGGCGCTTGCGCAGCGCCAGTTGCATGCTCGCGACAATCTTGCGGCGGTCGAATTCCGTACGGCTGCCGTCCTTCTTGACGACCGACGGCAGCGCCAGCTCAACCCGCTCATACGTCGTGAAACGTTTGTCGCAGGCCGGGCAGCGGCGGCGCCGGCGAATCGTCGCGCCGTCTTCGGATACGCGCGAATCGACAACCTGCGTATCGGCGTGACGGCAGAAGGGACAATGCATAACGGCTTAACGGTAGACCGGGAAACGCTGGGTCAGCTCGGCAACCTGAGCACGCACGCGGTCGATCGTAGCGGTGTCTTCCGGGTTGTCCAGAACGTCGGCAATCAGGTTACCGACCTGCTCGGCTTCCTTCACGCCAAAACCGCGCGTGGTCATGGCCGGCGAGCCGAGACGCACGCCGCTCGTCACGAACGGCTTTTCCGGGTCGTTCGGGATTGCGTTCTTGTTGACGGTGATGTGCGCTGCACCGAGGGCCGCTTCCGCTGCCTTGCCGGTAATTTTCTTCGCGCGCAGATCGACCAGCATGACGTGGCTTTCGGTGCGACCCGACACGATACGCAGACCGCGTTTAACCAGCGTTTCCGCCAGCACGCGTGCGTTTTCGACCACTTGTTGCTGATATTCCTTGAATTCCGGCGACAGCGCTTCCTTGAACGCGACGGCCTTACCGGCAATCACGTGCATCAGCGGGCCACCCTGAATGCCCGGGAAGATTGCCGAGTTGATCTGCTTCTCGAACTCCGCCTTCATCAGGATCACGCCGCCGCGCGGGCCGCGCAGGCTCTTGTGCGTGGTGGTGGTGACGAAGTCGGCGAACGGCACCGGATTCGGGTAGACGCCCGCTGCGATCAGGCCGGCATAGTGCGCCATGTCGACCATGAAGTACGCGCCAACCGACTTGGCGATCTTCGACAGGCGTTCGAAATCGATGCGCAACGCAAACGCGGACGCGCCCGCCACGATCAGCTTCGGCTTGTGTTCCTGAGCCAGCTTCTCAGCCGCTTCGTAGTCGATGTCTTCCGCTTCGTTCAGGCCGTAGCTGACCACGTTGAACCACTTGCCCGACATGTTGACCGGCGAACCGTGCGTCAGGTGACCGCCGTGGGCGAGGCTCATGCCCATGATCGTGTCGCCCGGCTTGAGCATCGCGAAGAACACGCCCTGGTTAGCCTGCGAACCCGAATTCGGCTGCACGTTGGCAGCTTCGGCGCCGAACAGTTGCTTGACGCGGTCGATCGCCAGCTGCTCGGCGATGTCGACGTATTCGCAGCCACCGTAGTAGCGCTTGCCCGGGTAGCCTTCGGCGTACTTGTTGGTAAGTTGCGAGCCTTGCGCAGCCATCACGGCCGGGCTCGTGTAATTTTCCGACGCGATCAGTTCGATGTGCTCTTCCTGACGGCGGTTTTCCTGCTCGATGACCTTCCAGAGTTCAGGATCGACGTTGGCGATGGTGCTTTGGGCTCTGTCAAACATACGGATTCCGTTGAGTGTGTTCAGGTTGACCGGATCGTGCGCCGAACTTTGCGTAGAGGGTACGCAGCGCTGCTGGCGGCTGGGCCAGCCCTGACGTGGCGATTGGAGAGTCGCCGCACACGCGAGGCAGGACAGCCACCGTCAGCGCAGATGAATGCGCGCGGATCACGGCTGCCCAGGCGAACGGCAAAACGGCACCCCGCGCTTCACGGTGGGTTGTTCCACCTTGAATCCGATTGGTTGAATCGGTTCTATCGCCAGTCACGCAGGGTCGAGCGCGTTAGTTTATTGGAAGAGGATCGAATAGGCAACCGGCTCACGGGTGCGGCGGCGCCCCCTGGAAAGACACCCCGCCGCATCCTTCCGTGCAGCGCGCAAACATCGGACGAAAATGGCCCGCGATTCCGCTGCGTGCCCGTGCCAGAGCCTCTTATACGGCTGGTTCAACCTTGCCGCAGCGCCGCATTGCAAGTAGGCTTGGGGCCTTTGCTTCTCACCGACCAGGAAACTGCAATGATCGTGTTTGTCACCGGAGCGTCCGCGGGATTCGGCGCTGCTATCGCTCGCGCCTTCGTCAAGGGCGGCCATCGCGTCGTCGCCACCGCTCGCCGCAAAGACCGTCTGCAAGCCCTCGCCGACGAACTCGGCGACGCACTTCTGCCCTATGAACTCGACGTGCGCGACCGCGCCGCTGTCGAAGCGGTCCCGGCATCGCTGCCGGCCGATTTCGCTGCAATCGACGTCCTCGTCAACAACGCGGGCCTCGCTCTCGGCACCGAACCTGCTCAAAAGGCGAGCCTCGACGAGTGGAACACCATGATCGAGACCAACTGCACAGGCCTCGTGCAAGTCACGCATGCGCTGCTGCCGGGCATGGTCGAACGCAACCGCGGGCATGTTTTCAACCTGGGTTCCGTAGCAGGCCGCTGGCCGTACGCGGGCGGCAACGTTTACGGCGCCACCAAAGCCTTCGTGCGCCAGTTCAGTCTGAACCTGCGCGCCGATCTGGCCGGCACGGCACTGCGCGTCACCGATATCGAACCGGGCTTGTGCGGCGGCACCGAATTCTCGAACGTGCGTTATCGCGGCGACGACGAAAAAGCCGGCAAGGTCTACGAAAACGTTCAGCCGCTGACGGCGGAAGATATCGCCGACTCCGTTTACTGGATCGCCACTCGTCCGGCACACGTGAATATCAACACGATCGAGCTGATGCCGGTGGCTCAATCGTTCGCCGGATTGTCTATTCATCGCGGCTAAAGCCCGCCAGACGGGGCGCACACTTTGAAACAGACCCGGGGGTGTGCGTTCCGGTAAAATGCGCCGCATGAATATTTCGACCAGCCAGCCTGGCACGGAAATCGGCTACACGTGGCCTATCCGCGTGTACTACGAAGATACCGACGCCGGCGGCATCGTGTTTTACGCCAATTACCTGAAATTTTTTGAACGGGCGCGTACCGAATGGCTACGCGCGTGCGGTGTCGACCAGGCCCGGCTGGCGGATGAAACTGGCGCAATTTTCATTGTCAGCAATACTGCGGTCGACTATCGGGCGCCGGCCAGGCTTGACGATATCGTCAAAATTGTCAGCCGGATCGAGCGTCTTGGCCGAGCTTCGGTGGATTTCACGCAGGAAGCGTGGCGTGACGGCACGCTGCTTGCTACAGGGACAATCCGGATTGGCTGTGTCGACCGTATCGCGCTTCGCCCGACCGCGATTCCTCCGCCGGTTCTTGCTGCTTTGCGGCGCGGACCGGAAGTCGGCGGCGGCGTGTCAACGAATCACACCTGAACTCCGTTGATACGGGGCCAGTGAACTCGCATCGATCAAGCAACACCAAGCATGGTTCGGCTTGCGATATCGCCGATGCTTCCGTTTTGCTCACGGCAAGCTTCGAGTGACCTTGCAGCCGGACGCCCCCTTCCCGGGACGTTAAAACGAACCTTTATGAACACTACACAAGATCTGTCGATCGTTTCATTAGTACTCAACGCGAGCCTGCTGGCGCAGGCTGTCATGGCCCTGCTGCTGTTGCTGTCGCTGCTGTCGTGGACTTTCATCTTCCGCAAGTGGTTTGCGATCCGCCGGGCGCGGGCGCAAACTGAACGCTTCGAACGCGATTTCTGGTCGGGCGGCGACCTGCAGGCGCTTTATCAAAGTGCTGCGAACAACCGCCATACCATCGGCGCGCTGGAACGAATTTTCGAATCCGGCATGCGCGAATTCCTGAAAGGCAAAGAGAAGCGCCTGAACGATTCAGGCGCAATTCTCGACGGTGCACGGCGCGCGATGCGTGCCGCGTTCCAGCGTGAGATGGACGTGCTCGAAGCCAATCTGGCGTTCCTCGCGTCGGTCGGCTCGGTCAGCCCGTACATCGGTCTGTTCGGTACGGTCTGGGGGATCATGAACGCGTTCCGCGGCCTCGCCAACGTTCAGCAGGCCACGCTCGCGAACGTTGCGCCAGGCATCGCCGAAGCTTTGACGGCCACCGCGATCGGCCTGTTCGCGGCCATTCCGGCTGTCGTGGCTTACAACCGCTACGCGCACGACATCGACCGTCTGGCGATCCGTTTCGAGACCTTCATCGAAGAATTCTCGAACATTCTGCAGCGCCAGGCACAGTAAGGAGTCCACGATGGCAGGCTCTCGTTCCTCCAGCATGCGCGGCTCGCGTCAGCGCCGCGCGATGGCCGACATCAACGTCGTGCCGTACATCGACGTGATGCTCGTGCTGCTCGTGATCTTCATGGTGACCGCGCCGCTGGTCGCCCCGTCGATCGTCAATCTGCCGACCGTCGGTGGTGCCGCGCCGCAACAGCAAACGCCGCCCGTCATCGTGAACATTCGCGCCGACGGCAACATGAGCGTCAAATACAAGGACGACTCCGGCGCGCAGCAGCAGGAAAACATGACGAAGGCGGATCTGAACGGCTTTATCGCCAACCGCGCGGCATCGCATCCTGACCAGCCGGTCGTGATTGCCGCCGACAAGACCGTCAAGTACGAAGTCGTGATGAACGTGATGTCCGAGCTGAAAGGCCAGGGCGTCAAGCGCGTTGGATTGCTCGTCAAATCGCAATGATCCGCAAGAATTCCGAATACCCGCTCCAGCCACCGCGTGAACGCGGCACCGGGCGAGCCTTTGCGTTCGCTCTGGTGATGCACGCGCTGCTCGGGTTCTTCCTGTACCACGGCATTCAGTGGCAAAACAGCACGCCCGCAGGCGCGGAAGCGGAATTGTGGACCGAGGTGCCCGACACGGCGATCCCGCGTCCCGTTCCGCCGCCGCCCGCGCCGGTCGCCCCTGCCCCGCCGGTGCCCGACGAACAGGCCGATATCGCGTTGCAGGAAAAGAAACGCCAGCAACAGGAAGCGGCTCGTCAGGCGCAACTGGCTGAACAGCAGCGTCAGCAGAAACTGCAGGCTCAGCAGGAAGCCGATGCGAAGCGTCAGCAGCAACTGGCCGCCGATCAGGCTGCGCAACTCGCAGCGCAAAAGGCCGCGGCAGCGAAACTGAAGCAGCAACAGCAACAACAGCAGCAACAGGCCGAGAAGCTGAAACAGCAGCAACTGGCCGAACAGCAAAAGCAGCAGCTTAAAGAACAGCAGCAGGAACAGCAGCAGAAGCAGGCCGAAGCTGAAGCGCAGAAGAAGGCCGACGCGCAGAAGGCAGCGAAGGCCAAGGCACAGGCCGATGCTGCGGCGCAAGCGAAGAAGATGGATGCAGAGCGGCGCGCGCGTCTCGCCCAGATGATGGGTGGCGCGGGTGACAGCTCGAGCGGCAACGGCCTGGCGAAAAGCGGCACGGGCAGCGGTTCGGGTGGCACGGCGACTTCGCCGGGTTACGCGGACAAGGTGCGTCGCGCGGTTCGCCCGAAAATCTCGTGGGGCGGCGAGACGGCGGGTCTGGAGACCGTGATCTCGGTGCGCTGTTCGCCGACCGGCACGTTGCTGGATGCAAGCATCTCGCGCAGCAGCGGCAACGCAGCATGGGACGACGCCGCGTTGCGAGCCGTGCACCTGACTGACCCGATGCCGCAGGACATCAACGGCAAGACGCCGACCAGTTTCCTGATCACGTTGCGCCCGGCAGGTTGATTGCAGCAAGTTTGACTGTCAGTTGACGGCAGATATGGCGCCCCGCTCGCGGGGCGCGCTCGGGAACGAATTAGTTCTTTTCGGGTCTGTCTGCTGTCGTGAAGTGTTAGTAAAACCGTTTTTTGGGGAAACCATACAGCATGAGTTTGATGACCAAGCTAGGCCTGCGGACACTTGTAGCGTCGTGCCTGATCGCCGTTGGCGGTGCAGCTAACGCACAACTCAACGTACTCGTGACGGGCGTCGGGTCCACCCAGTTTCCAATCGCCACGGCGAATTTCGCCAATGAGGCGAATTCGCCGCAGCAGGTCAGCACGATCGTGCGTCAGGATCTGGAGCGCAGCGGAAAATTCACGAACATCGACGCGGGTTCCACGCCGGTGTCGGAAACCGATTCCGTCGACCTCGGCAGCTGGAAAGCCAAGGGCGCGAATGCGTTCGTGTCGGGCAGCGTGAACCGCCTGCCGAACGGTCAATACGAAGTGCGCTTCAAGCTGTACGACACCGTCAAGGGCGAAAGCCTCGGCGGCCTCGTACTGGTGAGCCCGGCAAGCGGTTTGCGCATGAGCGCGCACAAGGTCGCCGATTACATCTACGCGAAGCTGATGGGCGGTCGCGGTGTGTTCGCCACGCGTCTGTCGTATGTGATCAAGACGGGCGGCCGTTATCAGCTGCAAATCTCGGATTCGGACGGCCAGGACGCGCACATCGCGCTGTCGAGCCCCGAGCCGATCATCTCGCCGGCGTGGTCGCCGGACGGCACCAAGGTCGCTTACGTTTCGTTTGAAAAGAAGAAGCCGATCGTCTACATCCACGATCTGCCTACGGGCCGTCGTGTGGTCGTGTCGGACCAGAAGGGCAATAACAGCGCGCCGGCGTGGTCGCCGGATGGACGCACGCTGGCCGTCGCGCTTTCGCGCACCGGCAACACGCAGATTTTCGCGGTCAATGCAGACGGCAGCGGCTTGCGCCGACTCACGCAAGGCAGCTCGATCGACACCGAGCCGACCTACTCTCCCGACGGTCAGTCGATCTATTTCACGAGCGACCGTGGCGGTGCACCGCAGATCTACAAGATGTCGATCCAGGGCGAAAGCGCAGGTCCTGCGCAACGCGTCACGTTCACGGGCAGCTACAACACCAGCCCGCGCGTGAGCCCGGACGGCAAGCAGCTCGCTTATATCTCGCGCGTCGGCGGCGGGTTCAAACTTTATATCCAGGACCTGCAAGGCAACACAGCCACAGGCCTGACGGACACGACACATGACGAATCGCCGAGCTTCGCGGCGAACGGTCAGTACATTCTTTACGCCACACAGGTGAACGGCCGTGGCGTGTTGGCCGCAGTATCGACCGACGGTCGCACTCGGCAGGTCCTGTCCGTTCAGGGCGGCAGCGTGCGCGAGCCGTCCTGGGGCCCGTTTATGCAATAACGTTGATGCAATAACACAAGGAGAGTAACCAAAATGATGTCCAAACTTCGTTTCGTATTTGCTGTATTGATGGTCGGCGCGCTGGCTGCATGTCACTCGGGCGTCAAGCTCGACGAAAACGCTAACAAGGGCGGTGCAGTTTCGACGCAACCGAACCCGACCGATGTCGCACAGGTCAACGTCGACCCGCTGAACGACCCGAATAGCCCGCTCGCCAAGCGCAGCATCTATTTTGATTTCGACAGCTACTCGGTGAAGGACGACTACCAGTCGCTGCTGCAACAACACGCGCAATACCTGAAGAGCCACCCGCAACGTCACGTCCTGATCCAGGGCAACACCGACGAACGCGGCACGAGCGAGTACAACCTGGCACTCGGCCAGAAGCGTGCTGAAGCTGTTCGCCGTTCGCTGTCGCTGATGGGCGTTGCTGACTCGCAAATGGAAGCTGTGAGCCTCGGCAAGGAAAAGCCGCAAGCTGACGGTCATGACGAATCGTCGTGGGCACAAAACCGCCGCGCCGACCTCGTGTATCAACAGTAAGTCAACGGGTGATGAGCCGAATGACGCATCGTTTCTCCTGGCCGCGGTTTGCGGCAGCGGCCTGTGTCGCAGGCACGGCCTTCGCGGCTGTGCCCGCACATGCAGGCATCTTCGACGACGATCAGGCCCGTCAGGCCATTCTCGATCTGCGTTCGAAGACCGATAGTTTGTCGAGCCAGCTGTCGGCCGCACAGCGCACGATCCTCGATCAGTCCAACCGTCTCGATCAGCTGAATCAGCAGGTCGCGACGTTGCGTGGGCAGAACGAGGACATGGGCAACCAGCTCACCACGCTGCAAAAGCAGCAGAAGGACTACTACACCGATCTGGACACGCGCCTGAAGAAATTCGAGCCGCAGCAACAGACGGTGGATGGCGTTCAGGGCCAGGTGCAGCCGGGCGAAACCGATTCGTTCAATGCGGCTTCGCAGCAGTTCCGCAGCGGCGACTTCAAGAATGCGGCGGCGTCGTTCCGCAGCTTCATCTCCAAGTATCCGGACAGTCCTTATCAGCCGACCGCGCAGTACTGGCTCGGCAACGCGCTGTATGCACTGCGCGATTACAAGGGCTCGACGGCGACCTGGCAGGGTGTGGTGGCGAAGTATCCGCAGCATCCGCGTGCGCCGGAAGCATTGCTGGCGATTGCGAACAATCAGCTCGAGCAAGGTCAGAAGGCTGCGGCCAAGAAGACGCTGGAGCAGATCGTCGCACAGTACAGCGGCTCGGATGTCGCACAGACAGCGCAGAGCAAGCTGTCGCAGATCAAGTAGTTGCGGTTAGGTAGTTGCAGTAACGCGCAGTGTCCGAAGCTATAGTCACGCGCGCCTCTCGCTGGAGAGCCCGGGGTAGACATACCTCGGGTTTTTCATTGTTTGAAGTATCGATAGCTAATGTTAAGCCAAAGGGTTGACAGCCTCCAAAGGCTATCGATATAATCTCGCTTCTCTTTTGGGTCGTTAGCTCAGCTGGTAGAGCAGCGGACTTTTAATCCGTTGGTCACAGGTTCGAATCCCGTACGGCCTACCAAAGATACGAAGGGCCCAGCGCACGCTGGGCCCTTTTTCGTTTCTGCGCCGTTTCTTTCTACTTCGTAGAACCCTTGTCTCGGCTGCCCATCGCGATATAGCGATACTCAGGCTCCAGCACCTCTTGATATTGACTCTGACGACGCCTGAGCGGCTTTCGAAGAAGGCAACGGAACAACCGCAATAGCAGCCGCCCAGTTCGAAGCTGAATCAGTCGCGCCCTCCATATTCAACCGGCCAACCGGCTCAATCATTGTGCTGACAACATGTCATCCCGCAGTGGACATATCTCTCCAATTTGACCCGCAGCCGTTAAAACCGCGAGCGCGATCAGGCGCGCCGTCACCCCAAAACGCTGCTTCGCCGCGCATCCGCTTTCCGCCTGCCACCCGCTCCATGCCTACGGCACGCGCACGCACCAACCCCGACCCCCGACTACTGCCACGACCACCCGTCAGCCACCGTTGACCGCCGAGCATCTGAACTACGGCTCCATACCCATAAAAAAACACCCCGGAACTCAGACAAGTGCCTGAGTTCCGGGGTGCGGCTCAATTCAACGTGGCGCGTTCGCCACCCAAACAGTCTTACACCGAGAAAGACGTTGCCGACAGGGTCGACGACGCATTCTGGATCGTCGTGAAGCTGACGGTCTGCCAATCCGTGGTCAGGTAAATGAAACGGCCGTTACCCGCACCAGCGTTAGTGCTGTAGCTGCTGTTCCAGCCCGCAGTCAGGGACTGCCACCAGTCGGCGCCCAGCGAAATGATATAGCTGGTATTGATATTGGGATCAGTCGTGCCGGTCGGCGCGGCAATCTTTGCTTCACACGTCGTGATGACACCCTGCGCACCCGCAGGAAGCGTTGTTCTGTCCGACGGCCAGAACTGGAACGAGTCGGCAGGATTCAGCGTCACCGTGGTCACCCCACCGGAATTCGTCAGCTCGGTGGCAAACGAGGTGTTATCCGCGAAGGTCGGCAGCATCAGCGCGCCGGCGATCGTGCCTTGATCCTGCACCAGCGTCAGACCACCGGACGAATCCAGCACGTAGGTCTTGAAATTGCGCAACTGAAGGACATCGGCGGCCGCTGTGGTGCCCGATCCGTTCGCGAACTGAACCTGGCCCCAGCCGGTAATCGCGGTGAATCCGGACGGCGGAGTGCTTTGCCAGATGCAGGGCGCAGCGGCCCAGTCATAACTGATTGGCACGCCCTTCGGATTCGCTTCATGCGGCAACTGCATTTGTGCGACAGCCTGAGCCACGGTCATGGTGCCAGTATCGGTCGTCGCGGCCGTGGTGGTGCTGCTCGCTGCAGCAGTCGACGTGGAAGACGACGACGTGGATCTACTATTGCTTCGGCCCTTGGCGCGATTGGCGACAGCATCGGCATTAGACGAATCACTATTGCCGCCACCACCGCACGCAGCGAGAAGGAGAGCGCCGCCGCCTGCGACGAAGGAGCCAAGCAACTTACGACGAACTGCGGTTTTTGTATTGACTACAGTGCTTTCAACCTGGTTGTTCTTCGAAAACATCAATCTTTCCAATGGGTCGCGCGCATAGGCCGTGCAAATCCGGTCCTGCGACATCAGCCGCACGCGAGGTTTTAAGGCGGATACCAGCGCAAAAAAGGAGGGTGGCAAACGTTTGCGCTACCCAGCGCTCGACAGCCGCGCGCGTTGAGCGGCGGCTCCGAAAAGGCATCTCAGCGGATTAAGACGAACTTACGGATTGGAGGAACCAGAGTTTCTGGAACAACTCGCGCGTCACGTCTCGATGAGACCGTGAGCGGGCCGATGAGACATTGAACGTAGTCGGTAATAGTTATCGACTGGCAATAATATTACCTGATGTAACCGCGGAAATTCTACCGTGTTGTTGTTACATGATGTACGTTTGTAACTTTTTATTGTTTTAAAACCTGCCATTTTCGCTAAAAATTTTATACGCCAAGGAAAAATGAAAATTAAATCTAATAGAACGACTATTATTTGTTCGCACTCGGCTATGTTTATCGGCGTGACATTTAATAAGAACGAAATTCATTTGTATGAACAAATAATCAATAAAAAATATCGGGTTACACAATGGATGCATTAGCGGCCCTTACCCTTTGCTTTGTATAGCAAAACGCGACCTTCTTCGTCTTACGCCAAAAACCAGCATTAGCCAGACATACGACGACTTAAAATGAATCTCATTCATCCAGACTCTTTATGTAGCTAAATGTTTTAAACGCAACCATTAACCAAACAGTTAAAAAATGTCAGCGATTGGCGGAAAAAGCCAGTTGCTTTTCGCTAGCCATCTCTATTTGTAAGCAGATTTTCCAAAAACTTTGAAATCGAGAATAAATCCAGGGTTTTTACTAGGCCATTCTGTATCCTTAATTAATCTGACGTAAGGAATTGGTAGCAACTTCCGCCAGCGAGCCACAGTCTGCCGAAGGTCTTAATACTGCGGGGGTGCCTATAAACACTGACTGCGCTTTATGAACCAGCATTTCTTGCGGGCCTCATCCAGGGCGGCTACGTATCCACGAAAGCGCGGGAAAGAAGTCTGCAGAGCCGCCCGGCGGGGGGCGCAAGCAGGACAGGTGGAGCAGGTGTAACGCGACGAAGCACGCGGGCCAATGCCGAAATGGCTCAAGTGGCGATTAGATAGTCGCATGCAACACTTATTAGCAGTTATCAATCGGAAAAGCGTCAGGAGCTGGGTTTCGGAGCGCGAAGCCGAAAACTACCGCGCGAGAGCGGCGGGGTAACGTGATTTTCGATATGCCGAACCGCTTCGTCATGGATCAGAGCCTCGCTCGCCCCCCCGCCGTTCCTGCTAAGCGTCATCAGATGTCGGAACGACTCTGGGAGAAGTCGCCGGACGACCTCCTTTAGAGTTCGCTACCGCACATTTCAACTCCTTACCCGCTCGTATATTCGTATGAACACTTCGATGAACCTTCGATGCCTACTCGATCAGACGTCGACGGAATCGTTTTAAACAGGGCGCGAATGCACCCGTTTCTCGTGGGGTATCTATCTTGATAGGAGCTCCAAATATGACGTTCCTCCCTCACCCCTCCCCTACCCCACCCATCGGGATCAATTCGCGTGTGCCAGCCTTTTCACCAAAACCAGAGCAGATCGCCGCATCGCAAATGAGCGCCTTCGCCGCAGTTCTGGAAGCGCGCACTGGTTTATCCCTGTCCGATTACGCGCGCCTGCATGAGTTTTCGGTACGGGAATATCGAACTTTCTGGCGCAGCCTGATCGAGTGGTGCGCGGATATACAAATCACGGGCGAGATTGAGCCCGTCTGCGTAGGCGACGAGATCGAACATGCGAGCTTTTTCCCTCGCCTGAACCTGAACTATGCGGACTGCCTGCTCGGCTTCAATGCCGCCGGCGCCGAGGCTCCAGCCCTCTCCGAGTGCCATGTCGACGCGCCGCCCCTATGTCTGACGCGCGGCGAATTACGCGCGCGAGTCGCCAGTCTGGCCGGCACGCTCGAACGTCTTGGTTTGCGCAGCGGCGATCGTGTTGCAATGATCATGCGCAACGATGCGCAGGCCGTCGTCAGCACGCTGGCCGTCGCCGCGCTTGGCGCTACGGTCGCAAGCGCGGCACCGGAAATGGGCGCCGATGCACTGCTCGATCGCTTCTCGCCGCTCGCTCCGAGACTGCTGTTCGCACACACAGCAACACGTACGTTCGACAGGGGAACGCCGCCCGCCGATAACATCGCCAGCCTCACATCGGCAATGCCTTCGCTCGAAGGCATTATTAGTCTCGATGACGGACCGCTGCCGGACAATGTCACGCTGCCGGTCCACTCCCTCGGCGCCCTGATTGCACAGTCCGATCCGGCCGACTTCGTCTGGCGCCGCTTCCCGTTCAATCACCCGCTATTCATCATGTTTTCGTCGGGTACGACCGGCAAGCCAAAGTGCATCGTGCATGGTGCCGGCGGCACGCTCCTCGAACACTTGAAGGAGCACCGACTGCACACCGACTTGCACCCCGGGGACAAGCTTTATTTCCAGACCAGTTGCGCGTGGATGATGTGGAATTGGCAGCTCTCGGCGTTGGCATCCGGGGTCGAAGTCATCACATACGACGGGCCGCTGTCGACGGTCGACACTTTGTGGCGGCTGGCGGCCCAGCAACGGGCGAACGTGTTCGGCACAAGTCCCGCGTATCTGAAGATGTGCGAGCAGGTGGGACTCGAGCCCGCGCAGCAATTCGATCTGTCCGCATTGCGCGCGGTGCTGTCGACCGGCGCGGTCCTGTTCGACTCGCAGTACGACTGGGTGCGCGAACACGTCGGACCACTGCCACTGCAGTCGATTTCAGGAGGCACCGATATCGTCGGCTGCTTTGTACTTGGCAATCCGAACTTACCGGTCTACGCGGGCGAAGCGCAATGCCGAAGTCTCGGCCTCGACGTCCAGGCGTGGAAAGACGGCAAGCCGGCAGTGGAAGTCGGACATCTCGTGTGCACCAATCCGTTTCCATCGCGGCCGCTCGGTTTTTTCGGCGATGCCGACGGGGCGCGCTTTCACGCGTCGTACTTCGCGGCTAATCCTGGTGTCTGGACTCACGGCGATCTGATCGAATTGACGCCGCGGGGATCGGCGCGACTGCACGGACGCGTCGACGGCGTGCTGAACGTCGGAGGCGTGAACGTCGGACCCGCGGAAATCTATCGCATTCTGAACGACATTCCCGGCATACAGGAGGCGATGGTCGTCGATTCTAATACTGGGGACGCCTCGCCCAATGCAGGCCGCCATCGCGCGAACGCAATGACGACTGATGGCTCGCACGGTCGCGGCATCGTTTTGCTGCTGGTATTGCAAAGCGGCGTTGAGCTTTCCGCCGCATTGCAGTCGCGCGTGCGCCGTGACCTGGTTCGCCGCGGCTCGGCTTCGCACGTGCCGGATCTGATCCTTGCGGTCGACGCGCTGCCGACCACACATAGCGGCAAGCCGTCGGAAGCCGCAGCACGCGACGCGCTCAACGGACTGCCGGCCAGAAACGCAGCGGCGCTGCGCAATCCCGAGTGTCTGGACGCTATCCGCCGGCAAACTTCGTCGACTGAAGCGGCCAGCGCGTTGCCGTCGCCCGGCAACACCCGTGAACAGATGGAGTCGTACCTGCGGGCGCTATGGGAACGCATGTTCGGTTTCGGGCCGATAGACCGCGACGATAACTTCTTCGATCTGGGCGGCGACTCACTTCTCGCGTCGGAGATGGCGACCCATATTCACGAGACAAGCGGGTGCACGCTTTCTTTTGCGAACCTGATGGCCGCGCCGACCATCGCGCAGATTGCCGATATCCTGGAAGCCGGGCCTGCAACCGCGACCTCGGGCACCCTGGTGCTGATGCGCACGGGCAGCGGAACGCCGCTGATTCTCGCGCACAGTGTCACCGGCTCGGTGATGGAGTGCCGGGCGCTGATCGGCGCATTGCGAACGGAAAGACCGGTGTACGGACTCAACGCACAAGGTCTCGACGGCGAGGGGCCGCTGCAACTGCACGTAGTCGAGATGGCGCGCGCTTACCTCGCTCAAATACGCCGGTTGCAGCCGCACGGACCGTACGCGCTGGCGGGTTACTCGTTCGGAGGGTTGATCGCCCTTGAGATTGCACAGCAACTCCATCGCGCAGGCGAACCCATCGAATTACTGTGTCTGCTCGACACGCATGTCAGCGAGCATTTTCTGCCGTGGAATGCGTGGATGCGTTACGAAACGCGCTACGTCGCCCAGCAATGGCGGACGTTCCGCGATATGTCGCCGGCACAGCGCATTCGCTACATGTCCGCCAAGGTCGTTGGGGCAATGGACCGGCTACGCCTACGCCTGGGATACCAGGCGCACCGGGCCGAACCCAATGCGCTCGGATTGCCGCCGATGCTGCTGCGCGTCCGCAAGGCAATGCAGGTCGCCATGGCCACGTACCGGCCGAAGCGATACAGCGCCGGGCCGATTCTGTATGTACGCGCGTTGATCCGAACGGAGGGTCCCGGCGATCCGTTACCGTTGTGGAGGCGGGTAGCACGCGGAGGGCTGAAGGTCATCGACGTGGCGGCAGGCCATAGCGACATGATCGCCAGTCCGAAGGCGGATACGGTTGCCGCAGCACTCGATGCGGCGCTGTCGCTCAGCCCGAGCCACGAATGCCTTGTCAGTGCAGGCGAACTACATTGAGAGCATGACGGCCTGAAGCAGATCGCTCTCCGCACAGGCGTTTCCGATATCGAATTACCGCTGAATACGGAACGAGGCAACACCTGCTGCGGTACGATAGTGGGCAACGTACTCCGATACCGCGAAACAGGTCGTCTTGCCGAAGACGCTGAGCACATCAATAAAAAGACGGGTGAAACCGCCCGTCTTTTCCATTTCCGGCGAGGACCGAGCTCGGCGAACACTCGCGCCGAGAATCCAGACTCGATCCGCGCGAGCCGATGGGCTTCTCATCGCGCAAATCTCATCAGAGAAATTCGAGGCACACCGCGCTCGAAACCGGATAGTCGTAACCCGTAAAGGCGAGTTCGCCGGTCTGCGCGTCGATCGAGAATACGCGGATGAACGCCTCGTCCTGCGATGCCGCCAGCAGGTACTCGCCATCGGGCGAGACGGCCAGATCGCGCGGCGTGCGGCCACCGAGACTCCACGTGCCGATCGGCGTCAACGAACCGGTCGTTTCGTCGACACGCGCGCCGAAGATCGAATCGTGTCCGCGATTGCCGACATAGACGAAGCGTCCCGACGGATGCAGGCGCATGCCGCCCGCGCCGCTATTCCCGGCGAAATCTTGCGGCAGACTCGACACTTCGCTGACGAGCGACACGTCGTCGCCGTCGAGCAGATACATCCGCACAGTCGACGACATTTCGTAATTGACCAGCATGTAAGCGCCGCTGTCAGTGAACAGCAGGTGACGCGGCCCCGCGCCCGGCGCCGCCATGACCGTCAGATCGGCAACCGGATTCACGTTCGCGCCATTCAACGGATGACGCACGACCGCATCCACACCAAGGTCGGCCAGATAGACATGGCGACGATCCGGGCCGACCCGCGCGCAATGAGCATGCGGGCCGTCCTGACGATCGCTGTCCGGCCCTGTGCCGTCACGGGTCAGCACGATCGGCTCGCCTGACGGCACGCCATTCGCATCGAGCAAATACGACAGCACTTCGCCAGTCAGATAGTTCGATACCAGCAGCAGCGAGCGGTCGTTATCGACCGAGACGTGACACGGCCAGACGCCTTGCGTGGGCGTGTCGTGCAACAGTGTCAGCGTGTGATTTGCCGCGTCGAGTTCGTAGGTGCTGACGCCGGGGTTATCTTCGGCATTGACCTCGCGCACCGCGTACAGCCTGCGCCGATCCGCCGACAACGTCAGATACGATGGATTCACCGCTTCTTCCACAGCGAGTTCACTGAGACGGCCCGTCGACGGATCGAAGCCCAGCAGATAAATGCCTCTCCCCTTGCCATCTACATGGGGCATTTTCAGTGTGTATGTGCCGACTGCCAGGATTGCCGCTGCGGTTTGCTGCTGAGTCACGTCTGTCTCCTCGATTGATATGGGCGTGCTGTATCGGCACCCACGCTGCGAAATATTACGCTACGCGTGCCCACACGAAATTGCGTTCCTGAATGGCGACTGTCATCGACCGGTTGGTCGCGCTGACATCCGGCGAGTTCGACAATCACATCGAGTGAGGATCGATAAGCCGTCAACACCTCGCCGAACACTTCAAGCCCTATCGCATTCCTCACGAACAAGACCGCATTTTCTCACGCTGCCTACCGCCGTTTCGCCGATACCAGTCAGCCATTTCCCGCATCAGACTCAGCATCACGGACGACATACAACGGACGCCCAAGCTCGCCATTTATCGAGATAGAAAGATATGCAATGATCGCCGCCGATCCAGCCAGGCATGCTGAGACATCGCGCGAGCAAACGCTTCGGCCATGCCGCGGCCCTGCATATTCAATCAATCGATATGACCCATTTCCTGCTCGATCTCGTCTCGAACCTCGCGCTGCTTGTGATCGTTCGGATTGCGTGTCATCTGTATAACCGGTTCGCGCCGGGGCGGCCGGTCAATGGCTCTCACGTGTTCGTCACGCTCGCGCTGTTCGCGCTTCTTCTCGATGCAGCGCTGACCTTCGTCGTGTTCGCGGATTCGCAGAGCCGCTACGGCCAGTTCAGCTCGCCCGATGCGTTCGTCGAACGAGCCTGCGCGTATGGACTCGCGATTGCTGCCGCCGTCGTGTGGAGTTACGTCGCCCGCCGTGCGCGGCCGCGACAGGTTAGCGCCGACGAGCCGGTTGTGATCAGCACATCGCAGTATTCGGAGTCGCATCTGCATAGGTAGGACGAGCGCCGTGCAGCTTGCGCCACACGCCACAAGATTCAGCGCCGGAAAGACGCCTCACATTCGAAAGACGCGCGCGCCGCTCGCCCGAACAGACAACCGCCAGAACACTTGCCATTCCCGCCAGGCCGCCCTCCTCGCGGTCTGGAACGGTCCTTGCACATGCGCGCGCCGTCGCCTATAACTCCCGAAGACCGAGAGTTACCGCTTGCGCCCCTCGCCGGGCATTTGCCGCTGTATTGCGCCACCGTCGTTCAATCAGTCGAAGGCAACTTACCCAACGAGGGACATCTTGGATCTCGATACCGTACGCGTGTTCATCATGACCCGGGGCGTCGACCTCGGCACCAAGGTTCTCGGGGCGATTGTCCTGTGGATTGTCGGCCGCTGGGTTATCGGCCTGATCACCGGTTTGCTGCGCAAGGTGCTCGCGCGCAACGGCCGAGTCGATCCCACGCTGGCTCATTACCTCGGCTCGATTCTCGGCGCCTTGCTGAACCTCCTGCTGATCCTCGCGATCCTGCAGGTGTTCGGCGTACAGACCACCTCGTTCGCTGCGCTGCTCGCCGGTCTCGGTCTCGCGATCGGCACCGCCTGGGGCGGTCTGCTCGCCCACTTCGCGGCGGGCATCTTCATGCAGGTGCTGCGGCCGTTCAAGGTCGGCGATTTCGTCACCGCTGGCGGCGTCACCGGTACGGTTTCAGAGTTGGGTCTGTTCGGCACCACGATCGTGACGCCGGACAACGTGACGACCATCGTCGGCAATAACAAGATCTTTTCCGACACGATCTCGAACTTCAGCGTGCTGCCGGTACGTCGCGTGGAACTGACCGCGAAGATCGCCAACGGCGTCGATCCCACCGATGCGATGAACCGGTTGAAGGCGGCGGTTTCGCAGATTCCGAACGTCGCCACCGATCCCGCTCCAGACATCGAAGTGTTGAGCTTCACGCCGGAAGGGCCGCTGCTATGCGTGCGTCCCTATACGGCCAACGAACATTACTGGCAGGTCTATTTCGACACGAACCGGACGATTGTCCAGACCTTCAAGGAAGCCGGTTATCCGACGCCGGAGACGCCGCTCGCACCGCGCGCGATTACCTGAGCGCGATGAGCTTATTCGCGGCGGCGGGCTGTTAGTGGCTAGTTAAGAGATCTTTGGCAACACCCGCATGCGCCGCTGATTCCAGACCGCAACTATCGACCAACGCAAAATGAAAAAAGGCGTCGCGAATCTCGCGACGCCTTTTGTTCGTCAGCGCCATTCATGCAGCCCTGACGCATCTCCGCAATAGCGCTTTAGCGGCTGCCTGCCTTCGCGTCGCCCTTGCGCAACATCTTCCACAACGCGCCGAGCAGAACCGGCACGATGGCCGCGCCGATACCCACCAGCACGATCACATTCAGATACTGGCGAATGAACGGAATGTTGCCGAAGAAGTAGCCGAGCAACACGAGCAGCAGCACCCACAACAGCGCGCCGATGATGTTGAACAACTGGAACCGGCTGACCGTCATCTCCGACGCGCCCGCCACGAACGGCGCGAAAGTCCGCACTACCGGAATGAAGCGCGCGAGCACGATCGTCTTGCCGCCGTGCTTCTCGTAGAAGTTGTGCGTCTTCTGCAGCGCTTTGCGGTCGAGAAAACGTTCGAGAAAAGGGATGTGCGAATTGAACACCCGAGGTCCGATAGCCCGGCCGATCATGTAGTTGACGGTATTGCCCGCGACCGCTGCGATCAGCAGCAACAGGATCAACGCGCCGAGGTTCATCTCACCGGTCGCGCAGAACGCGCCGCCGATGAACAGCAGCGAATCGCCTGGCAAAAACGGCAGAACGACCAGGCCGGTCTCGGCGAACACGATCAGGAACAGCACGGCGTAGACCCAGGCGCCGTACACGTGAATGAAGTCCCCGAGGAACTTGTCGATATGCAAGACAAGGTTGACGAAATGTAGCAACGTGTCCAAGGGGGCGTCCTCTGTTGAGCGTTGTGAAAACGGGGGTAATCGTGGAATACAGCCCGCGAAATACAGCCATGCGCGGCAGACTTGCGAACGATAGCGGCAGATAGCAACGAGCGCATGCTCGCCGCCCGAAATTGACCGCGTCATGATACCGAAAGTGCCCGGCCGCGATTAAAAATCTGCGGCCATTTAGTGCGCTCCCCGGCACGTCGTGACGAATCGTTATAATTTCGCCATGTCCGAATTTTCCGAAACGCCCGTCGGCTCCGCCGCTGCGGCCCCAGTGTCCGCTGCAGCTTCTGATGCCTCGTCTGCCGCGGCTTCTGCCAGAACGCCGCGCCCGTTACGCGCGATCCAGCCGCTCCCCGATCAACTGATCAGCCAGATCGCCGCCGGCGAAGTGGTCGAGCGGCCGGCTTCCGTGGTCAAGGAATTGCTGGAAAACGCGCTCGACGCGGGCGCGCAGACGCTGCGCATTCTGCTCGACGAAGGCGGCGTCAAACGGATCTCAATCACCGACGACGGCTGCGGCATTCCGGAAAACGAACTCGCGTTAGCGTTGATGCGTCACGCGACCAGCAAGATCCGCTCGCTCGCCGAACTTGAGGCGGTCGCCACGCTCGGCTTTCGCGGAGAAGCGCTGGCCTCGATTGCGTCGGTCGCGGAAATGACGATCACCAGCCGCACCGCCGACGCGCCGCATGCCGTGCGCGTGGACGCGCAAACCGGCGTGCTGAGCCCAGCGGCCGGCACCCAGGGCACGACGATCGAAGTGCGCGAGTTGTACTTCAACACGCCCGCGCGCCGCAAATTCCTGAAGAGCGAACAGACCGAACTCGGCCACTGTCTCGAACAGATTCGACGCGCGGCGCTCGCGCGGCCGGACGTCGCGATTTCGGTGCTGCATAACGGCAAGGCAGTCGAACACTGGAATGCGAGCGAACCGCCGGTGCGCGTCGCGAAGATTCTCGGCGAGACGTTCGCGACTGCCCATTTGCCGCTCGATGAATCCGCGGGTCCGCTGGCTGTTTATGGCTGCGCGGGTCTGCCGACCGCGAGCCGGGGCCGCGCCGACCAGCAGTATTTCTTCGTCAATGGCCGCTTCGTGCGTGACAAGCTGCTCACCCACGCGGTGCGCGCCGCTTATGAAGACGTGCTGCATGGCGATCGGTATCCGTCGTATGTGCTGTTTCTCGATCTGCCGCCTGAGGGCGTCGATGTGAACGTGCATCCGTCGAAGATCGAAGTGCGGTTTCGCGATTCGCGCTCGATCCACCAGTTCGTATTCCATGCGGTGCAGCGCGCGTTGGCGCGGCATGCGGGCGCATCACCGGAAACGACGTCGGGTGGACACGCGGCGCACCTGGAAGCGCCGGCCGGCAGCCCGGCTTCGTTTGGTGCGACGCCGTTGGGTGGCGCGGGCGTGGGCGGTAGCGGCTTTGGTTCGCCAGTGGGTGGTGGCTTTGGTGGCTCGGGCGGCGGCTTCGGCGGCTCGGGTGGCAACTCCGGCAGCGGCTTCGGAAGCTCATCGCAACCCGGCAACACGTGGATGCGCCAGGCGCGTATGACCCAAGGCACGTTGCCGGTCGCACAACCGCTGGCGTTTTACGACGCACTCTTTGGCCGCAAAGACACACAGTCGGGCACCGCCGAGGGCGCCACGCTTTTCGAAGCACGCGACTCCGCCGCTGAAAATTCATCCCCGTATAACGCATCGGCGCCTTACACGTCGCCCTCGTTCAACGCTCACGACGAGCAGCCGCTCGGCTTCGCGCTCGGCCAGATCCACGGCATTTACGTGCTCGCGCAGAACGCACACGGGCTCGTCATCGTGGACATGCACGCCGCGCACGAGCGCATTCTGTACGAGCAGTTCAAGAACGCGCTCGCCGATCGCGCAATCGCCGTGCAGCCTCTGCTGATTCCGCAGACGATGCCCGCCGATCCGATCGAAATCGGCACCGTGGAAGAAGAACGCGACACGCTCGACGCGCTCGGCTTTGACCTCGCCGTTCTGTCGCCGACCACGCTGGCGATCCGCGCGGTGCCCGCGTTGCTGAAAGACGCCGATCTGCAGGCGCTCGCGCGCGCGGTGCTGTCCGATCTGCACGCGTTCGGCGGCTCGCGCGTGTTGACCGAGCGTCAGCACGAACTGCTCGGCACGCTCGCGTGCCACCACGCGGTGCGCGCGAATCGCCGCCTCACGCTCGATGAAATGAACGCGCTGCTGCGTCAGATGGAAGCGACCGAGCGCGCCGACCAATGCAATCACGGGCGTCCGACGTGGTATCAGTTGACGCTGTCCGATCTCGATCGGCTGTTCATGCGCGGGCAATAACGTGCTGCATCCGGTTTGCCCATGACATTACGTCCTTCTTCCGACGCGCCCACGCCGATCCCCTGCCTGCTCGGCCCGACCGCATCCGGCAAGACCGCAGCCGCGCTGGCGCTGGCCGCGCGTCGTCCGGTGGAAATCATCAGTGTCGATTCGGCGCTGGTTTATCGCGAGATGGATATCGGCACCGCGAAGCCCACCGCCGACGAACGCGCGGTGGCGCCGCATCATCTGATCGATATCGTCGATCCGACCGATGCCTATTCGGCGGCGCAATTTCGCGCGGACACGTTGCGGCTGACCGCCGAAATCCACGCACGCGGACGGCTGCCGCTGCTGGTCGGCGGAACCATGTTGTATTACAAGGCGCTCACGCAAGGCCTGAACGACCTGCCCTCCGCCGATCCCGACACGCGCGCCACACTCGACGCCGACGCCGCCCGCGACGGCTGGCCGGCAATGCACGCGCGGCTCGAGTCCGTCGATCCGATCACGGCTGCACGTTTGGCGCCCAACGATTCGCAGCGCATTCAGCGCGCGCTCGAAGTGTTCATGCTGACAGGCCAGGCTATGTCGACTCTGCTCGCCGCGCCCACGCGTCAGGACGACGCCGCGAACGCCTGGCGATTTGTCCCAATTGCGCTGGAACCGTCCGACCGGAGCGTGCTGCATGCGCGCATCGAGAAGCGCTTCGACGCGATGCTGAACAGCGGTTTCATCGACGAAGTGGTGAAGTTGCGCGAACGCGGCGATTTATCGCCCGAGATGGCGTCGATGCGCTGCGTCGGCTATCGGCAGGCGTGGGAATACCTGGATGGCGCGACCGACTACGCGACGATGCGGGACAAGGGCGTGTTTGCTACGAGGCAACTGTGCAAGCGCCAGCTCACATGGCTGCGAAGCATGCCGGAGCGAGTGGTGGTCGATTGCTGCGATCCGCACGCGACTGCGCGGGTACTTGAAGTGGTTGAAACGCTGGTTTGAAGCTTTCCCTGACCGGGAGCTTCGATACGACGAATTCCTGAACTACCAACCCGCACGGCGCCTGCCTTTACAAGCCAGCCGCCGCGCGGGAGCCCCGCCTTTAGATCACAACCGTCTGAGCTTCACCGGCCGCGCTTTCGCGAATCGAGCCGATTTTCCAGACCAGTTCGCCCGCCGCCGACAGCAGACCGATAGCCGTTTCAGCGTCTTCCGCCGACACCACCACTGCCATGCCGATACCGCAGTTGAACACGCGATGCATTTCCGCATCGGCGACGCCGCCGTGCTTTTGCAGCCACGAGAACAGCGGCGGCAGCGGCCATGCGCGATGATCCAGCTCAGCCGTCAGACCTTCGCGCAGCACGCGCGGAATGTTTTCGACCAGACCGCCGCCCGTGATGTGTGCCATGCCCTTGATCGCGATCTGCTGACGCAGCGCCAGCAACGGCTTCACGTAAATATGCGTCGGCGCCATCAGCGCGTCGGCCAGCGAACGGCCGTCGAAATCGGCGTTCAGATCAGGCTTGGCACGCTCGATAATCTTGCGCACCAGCGAAAAACCGTTCGAATGGATACCGCTCGATGCCAGACCCAGCACCACGTCGCCCGGGGCAATCGTGCTGCCGTCGATAATCTCGCTCTTTTCGACCGCACCGACCGCGAAACCGGCCAGATCGTACTCGCCGTCCGGGTACATGCCCGGCATTTCCGCCGTTTCGCCGCCGATCAGCGCGCAACCCGACAGTTCGCAGCCGTAAGCGATACCCTTCACGACCGTGGCCGCCGTGGCGACGTCCAGCTTGCCGCACGCGAAGTAGTCGAGGAAGAACAGCGGCTCGGCGCCTTGCACCAGAATGTCGTTCACGCTCATCGCCACCAGATCCTGGCCGACGGTGTCGTGTTTGTTCAGTTCAAACGCGAGGCGCAGCTTGGTGCCCACGCCGTCGGTGCCCGATACGAGTACCGGCTCGCGGTATTTCTTCGGCACTTCGAACAGCGCGCCGAAACCGCCGATGCCACCCAGCACGCCGTCGCGCATCGTCTTTTTGGCAAAGGGCTTGATCGCGTCGACAAGGGCGTCGCCCGCGTCGATGTCCACGCCGGCGTCGCGATACGACAAACCTTGGGCGTCAGGGGCGGCGGATTTCGGTTGATTCATGGGGAAGAGCGAGAAGGTCGGTAAAATGCGATTTTACCCGATGCTGGCCGGCTGGCTGGAATTTGATTCATCCGGTTCCGACGACACCAGGGAAACAAACTTGCAACAAAATTCCTCGATTCTGATGCCGATGCAGCGCCGTGCGCTGATCTGGCTGGTCATTGCACTATGCATCTGTGTGCTGCTCTGGCTGCTGAGCCCGGTGCTCACGCCATTTCTGCTCGGCGCGATTCTCGCGTACATTCTGCAGCCGGGCGTGTCGTGGATGGAACGCCGGCGCATACCGCGCGGCCTCGCAGCGCTCGCGATGATCCTGTTTTTCACGCTGATGATGAGCGTGCTCGTCTTGCTGGTGCTCGCCGTCATCCAGAAAAAGGGGCCGCTGTTGCGCCAGCAGGTGCCCGTGCTGCTCGCGCATGCAAGTGCGTGGCTCCAGCCCAAGCTGGCCATGCTGGGCCTCGGCGATTCGCTCGATTTCGTCAAGATCCGCGAATTCGTGATGACGCAGCTTGAAGGCAGCGCGCAAACCGTCGCGCTGTACGCGTGGACGTCGATCCGCACCAGCAGCAACCTGATGCTCGCGCTGATCGCGAATCTGGTCACGGTGCCGCTCGTGCTGTTCTATCTGCTGTACGACTGGAACCGCATGCTGGCGCGCATTCAGAGGCTGATTCCGCGCCGCTGGCTCGACAAAACGCAGCAACTGGCGCGCGACATGGACGAGATGTTGTCGCAATACCTGCGCGGCGAAGTTCTCGTGATGGTCATCCTGGCGGCATACTACGCGATTGCGCTGAGCGTCGCCGGGTTCGAGATTGCGTTGCCGGTCGGCATATTTACGGGGCTGGCGGTGTTTATCCCGTACCTCGGGTTTGCAACGGGCCTGGTGCTGGCGCTGATCGCGGCGCTGTTACAGTTCGGCAACTGGTACGGTTTCGGCGCGGTCGCGCTGATTTACGGCTTCGCGCAGCTCGTGGAGAGCTTTTATCTGACGCCGCGACTCGTCGGCGAGCGGATCGGGCTGCACCCGCTCGCAGTGATTTTCGCGTTGCTGGCGTTCGGGCAACTGTTCGGCTTTTTCGGCGTGCTGCTTGCGCTGCCGTTCAGCGCAATCCTGTCGGTCGCGATCCGCGAGTTGCGCCAAAGCTACCTGGCGAGCACGCTTTACAACAACTGACTGCTCTTTGACTGTTCTAGGCCCGCTTGAGGGCCGACGCGGCCTTAGCCTCATTTTCGGCATTAACTTACTGTGCTTCGTCAACTGACGCTCGATCTCGGCACCCCGCCGCCATCGACATTCGACAATTTCTTCGCAGGCGCGAACGCCGAGCTGGTCACGCGCCTGCGCGAGCTCGACAACGCGCTCGCCGCCGGACCGGTCGCCGATCGCTCGTTCTACATCTGGGGCGAGTCCGGCAGCGGCCGCACGCATCTGTTGCAGGCGCTGGTGCACGAAGCGTCGCCGGGACATGCGCGCTTTGCCGGTCCGCAGAGCAGCCTCGCCGCGTTCAGCTTCGACCCGCGCGTCGCGCTGTATGCAATCGACGATTGCGACGCGCTCTCCGCCGCGCAGCAGATCGCCATGTTCAACCTGTTCAACGAAGTGCGCGCGCATCCCACCAGCGCGCTGGTCGCTGCGGGCAACGCGCCGCCGATCGGCATGAGCGTGCGCGAAGATCTGCGCACGCGTCTCGGCTGGGGACTCGTGTTCCATCTCGCGCCGCTGCCCGACGAAGGCAAGGCGGCGGTGCTGAAACTGGCGGCACGCGAGCGCGGCCTGATGCTCGCCGACGACGTCCCCGCCTACCTGCTCACGCATTTTCGCCGCGACATGCCGAGTCTGATGGCGCTGCTCGATGCGCTCGACCGCTTCTCGCTCGAACAGAAACGCGCGGTCACGCTACCGCTTTTGCGCATCATGCTGGAGGAACAGCGCGGCGTACCGGGCTCCGCCGGCGGCTCGTCCACTGGCACGGTTGCGGGTTCACACGCCGCTTCATCCGCTTCAAGTAAAATAGGCCCCCATGGCTAACCTCGCACTCTTCGATCTCGACCACACGCTCATTCCCACCGACAGCGACCACGAATGGGGCCGCTTCATGGTGAAACAAGGCATGGTCGACGCCGAAAATTTCGCCCGTGAAAACGATCGCTTTTTCGCCGACTACAAGGCCGGCAAGCTCGACATTCACGCCTATCTGATCGCCATGCTCACGCCGCTCGCGAAGTACACGCGCGCGGAACTGGCCGAGCTTCACGCAAAGTACATGCACGAAGTGATCACGCCGGCCATCTTCCCGGTCGCGCTGGAACTCGTGAAGCAGCACCGCGAAGCTGGCGACCTGTGCTGCGTGGTCACGGCCACCAACGAATTCATCACGCGTCCTATCGCGCAGGCGTTCGGCGTCAATGCGCTGATCGCGTGCGAGGTGGAAACCGTCGACGGCGAACCGCATTCGCCGTACACCGGCCGCCCCACGGGCACGCCGAGCTATAAGGAAGGCAAGATCGTCCGCACCGAAGCGTGGCTTGCTTCGCTCGGCAAAAGCTGGAGCGATTTCGAGCACAGCTATTTCTATAGCGACTCGCACAACGACATCCCGTTGCTCGAAAAAGTCACCGACCCCATCGCGACCAATCCGGACGACACATTGCGTGCCCATGCGCAAGCCAAAGGCTGGCGCATCCTCGAACTCTTTCAACCCTCGTGATCAAAAAACTTATCCGCAAGCTATTCGGCCAGGACACGGCGCCCGCTGAAGACGCCCAACCCGCCCAAGCCGAAGCAGACGAAACCGGTAGCGCACGCGTGCGTTCGGCATCGACCACGGGCGGCGCTAGCAAGGCGCGCCGCAAACCCGCCCGCACCACCGCTGGCGGCGCTTCCACCGCCAAAGCTGTGCGCGACCCGGATGTGCCGGTCATCATTCCGCACGACGTGCATCGTATCGACCAGGCGCTGATCTCGCGCAACGCGATTCGCGTTACCGAAGGGCTGCAACAGGCGGGGCACCGGGCGTTTATCGTCGGCGGTGCAGTGCGCGATCTGCTGCTCGGCATCAAGCCAAAAGACTTCGACGTCGCCACCGACGCCACGCCCGAACAGGTGCAGAAGCTGTTCCGCCGCGCACGCATCATCGGTCGCCGGTTTCAGATCGTGCACGTTCAGTTCGGGCAGGAGATCATCGAGACCTCGACGTTCCGGGCGCTGGTCGATCCGCCCGCAGCCGATGCGCCGCCGGCACGCCGCCTGAAGCGCGACGAACTCGACCGCCGCACGCACGCGGTGGACGCGAGCGGCCGCGTGCTGCGCGACAACGTGTGGGGCGAGCAGCACGAAGACGCCACACGCCGCGACTTCACGATCAACGCGATGTACTACGATCCGGCCACCCAAACCGTGCTGGACTATCACAACGGCATGGCCGACATGCGCGAGCGTCTGCTGCGCATGATCGGCGACCCGGCCACGCGTTATCGCGAAGATCCGGTGCGCATGCTGCGCGTCGTCCGTTTCGCCGCGAAGCTCGACTTCGAGATCGAAGACAACACGCGTGCGCCGATCGTCGAAATGGCCGATCTGATCAACAACGTGCCCGCCGCGCGTCTGTTCGACGAGATGCTCAAGCTGATGCTGTCCGGCCACGCGCTTGCGTGCCTGAAGCGTCTGCGTCAGGAAGGTCTGCATCATGGCCTGTTGCCGCTGCTCGACGTGGTGCTCGAACAACCCATCGGCGAAAAATTCATTACGCTTGCGTTGAGCAATACCGATGCTCGCGTGCGCGCCGGCAAGCCCGTGTCGCCGGGCTTCCTGTTCGCGACCCTGCTGTGGCACGACGTGCAGCAGCGCTGGCAGAAGTTCGAAGCGAACGGCGAGTATCCAGTACCCGCTTTGCATCGCGCGATGGACGAAGTTCTCGACATGCAAACCGAGAAACTCGCGATCCACAAGCGCTTCTCGTCGGATATGCGCGAGATCTGGGGCTTGCAGTTGCGCCTCGAGAAACGCTCGGGAAGAAGCGCGCTGAAGCTGCTGGAACACCAAAGATTTAGAGCGGGGTATGATTTCCTCCTGTTGCGCTGCGAATCGGGCGAACTCGACGAGGCGGTCGGTACGTGGTGGACGGAGTTCATCGAAGGAGACATTGCCGCGCGCGAGACGTTGCTCACGCAAGGCGGGAAGGACCGGAGCCCAAGAAAACGACGGCGGCGCAGCAGTGGCGCCAAAGGCCGCAAGCCGGGCGAGGGAATGGAGGGCGGCACGCCAGCCGAACGCTCAGACGACGACGCGGGCCACGACGGCTCGCACGAAGACTGACACAGCGTTTCGCTGAAGCCGTCGAACGATAGTTGCAGGAAGTTATGCCATGACGGTTGCTTATCTCGGCCTCGGCGCGAATCTCGGGGACGCGCGCCAGACCCTGAAAGACGCAGTGGTGTGCCTCGCACAACAGCACACCATCTCCGTGCTCGCCAAGTCGAGCCTGTATCGCACTGCCCCGATCGACGCGGGCGGTGACGATTATTTCAACTGCGTCGTGAAGGTCGATACGACACTCCCCGTGCGGCATCTGCTGGCGCTATGCCAGAAGATCGAGCATCAGTTCGGGCGCGAGCGGCCGTTTCGCAATGCACCGCGCACGCTCGATCTGGACATCCTGCTGTACGGCGAGCAATCGATCGACGAACCCGATCTGATCGTGCCGCATCCCCGTATGGCCGAGCGCGCTTTTGTGCTGGTGCCGCTGGTCGAGATCGACTCGGCGCTGGTCATTCCGCAACACGGCCGTGCCGAGGCGCTGCTCGGCGGCGTCAGCGATCAACGTATCGAGAAAGTGAAGGGGCCGTGTCAGTGTCCTATGCTCAATGCATTGAGCGCTAACGGTGCAACCGAAAAAGGGCGCTGCGAATGAATTCGCCGCCGCTCACGGTCACGGCGCCGCAACTGCGGCCACCGTTCGGCTATCTCGCGATTGAAGGCCCGATTGGCGTCGGCAAGACTTCGCTCGCGCGTCGTCTCGCTCAACGCTGGTCGATGCAGGAATTGTTCGAGCGTCCGCAAGACAATCCTTTTCTCGAGCGTTTTTATCGCGACACCGCGCGTTATGCGCTGCCCACGCAATTGCACTTCGCATTGCAGCGCGTTCAGCAGACGCAGGAAGTGAACACCGCGCAAGGCTTAGGCACACCCCTCATCGCCGATTTCATGACGCAGAAGAACGACATCTTCGCGCGTCTCACGTTGCCGGAAGACGAGTGGCAGTTGTATCGCGCGCTCGCGGCCCAGATCGAAGTCAGCGCGCCCGCGCCGGATTTCGTGGTCTATCTGCAGGCCAGCCCTGAAGTGCTGTTCGCGCGCATCCAGAAGCGCGCCGTGCCGATGGAATTGCAGATTTCCGACGCCTACCTGCGCGCACTCTGCGACGCGTACAACGAATTCTTCTACCACTACGACCGCACGCCCGTGCTGACGGTCAACGCTGAACATCTGAATCCGCTCGACTCGGACGCGGACCTTGCGCTACTCGCCGAGCGCATCGAAACGATGCGCGGCCGCAAGGAATTCTTTGTCAAGGGCACGTCGCTGTAAGCGGCGCGGCCAGCTTTTTTTCCAATGGATTGACCCATGACTTATTTGCAGGAAGCCAGCCGGAGCGCGATCACCGTGCCGAAGCTGCAGGCAATGCGCGACGCAGGCGAAAAAATCGCGATGCTCACCTGTTACGACGCGAGCTTTGCGTCGCTGCTGGATCGAGCGGGCGTCGATACGCTGTTGATCGGCGATTCGCTCGGCAACGTGCTGCAAGGTCAGACGACGACGCTGCCGGTGACGCTCGCCGACATCGCATATCACACGGCGAGCGTGGCGCGCGCGCGGCCATCGGCGCTGATCGTCGCCGATCTGCCGTTCGGCACATACGGCACGCCGGAAGACGCGTTCCGTAGCTCGGTGGAGTTGATGCGCGCGGGCGCGCAAATGGTGAAGCTCGAAGGCGGCGAATGGCTCGCTGACACCGTGCGTTTTCTGGTTGAGCGCGCGGTTCCGGTGTGCGCGCACATCGGCCTCACGCCGCAGTCCGTGCACGCATTCGGCGGCTTCAAGGTGCAGGGCAAGACCGAAGCAGGCGCGAGTCAGGTGTTGCGAGACGCGCTCGCGGTGGAAGCGGCTGGCGCGCAATTGATCGTGATGGAAGCGATTCCGTCGCAACTCGCGAGCGAAGTCACGAAGCAATTGCGCATTCCGACGATCGGAATCGGTGCGGGTCTGGATTGCTCGGGTCAGGTGCTGGTGCTGCACGACATGCTGGGTATTTTCCCCGGCAAGCGCCCGCGTTTCGTGAAGGATTTCATGCAGGGACAGCCGAGCATTCTGGCGGGCGTGGAAGCGTACGTGCGTGCAGTAAAGGATGGTTCGTTCCCAGGAACCGAACATACGTTCTGAGTTTTTTCTCTTACTGAGCCGTAGCGGATAGGACCAGACGGGCTTTTTTTCGGCCGTTGTGAGGTCCATCCTACATTGGCTGCAAAACCGGTGGTCTACCTTCGTTTATGTGGCAATGCGGCTCTTCCGCGAGCCGTGTTGCCATGAACCTAAGACGAGGAGAGATCGCGATGAGCCCGTTCTGCCTGATCGACGTCGCAGGAATCCGCGAGCATGCCGAAGTACCGCATGACGTGCATCATTCTGCGTGGCATAAGCGCTTGGGGAACTGGATGAGCCGGGTGCTGCATGGGGGGCGTGGTTGAGGCGATTGTACTGGCGCCAGCTTCGACCAGATGTGCCACGAGTATCGATCCATGCATCTGATTCGCTGCCGCGTGTGTGCGTGCGACGGTGGGCATCGCCGCCAGCACTCCGGCGGCCTCTCCTTCGCGCTTCCTTCAGTCTACAACCCGCGCCGGCATCGCCCCTCGCAGCGCATTGCAGACCATCATCGCTTCGGCATTTAGTAAATCGGCGCGTGTCAGCACGCGTTCAGCCGCCTGCAAGCCGTCGGCATCCTCATCCAGCAGCACGCTGCGCATCACGCCGGGCAACACGCCCGACGCGAGCGGCGGCGTCCACCAGCGCCCGTCCAGCTTCACAAACACGTTCGACCGACCGCCTTCGGTCAACTCGCCTCGTTCGTTGAAGAAGAGCGTATCGAATGCGCCTTTAGCTTCGGCCTCGCGCCAGCCCCGGTCGTATTCGGCGCGGCGGGTGGTTTTGTGAAGCAGCAGTGGATCGCTGGCTTGCGTCGCCGGGAAATCCTGTTCGTTTGCGAGCAGGACTCCGATCGGTGCGTCCGCCGATGCTGTTAGTGGCGACAATTCGGCGGCCGTGATCTGAAGCGTGCCGTTCTTGCTCAACGCAAGCCGCATCCGATGAGCGACTTGCGACGGCAACTCCGCGCATTTCGCCGCGATCTGCGCACGAAGGCTAGCTTCGTCGGCGAGTTTGAAGCCTAGCGCCGAGGCGCTCGACGACAGCCGCTTCAGATGTCGCGACAGATGGCGTACGCCCTCTTCCCGCGTCGCGTACATCGTTTCGAACAGATCGAAGCCAGGCTCCGCTCCCATCAGGAAGCTCGCTTTCAATTGACACTCCGCATATTCGTCGGCGGCCACGCTGTCGAGAACGATGCCCGCGCCGACACCCATCGTGCCTCGCAGCGCGCCGGTTTGTGGACTACGGCTTAACGTCAAAGTCCGGATCGCGACCGACAGGCAGAAATCGCCGCACGCCGCATCCTGTCCCGACGATGACGCCACCGCGTCGAGCCATCCGATCGCGCCGGTGTAAAGACCGCGCGGCGTGCTCTCCAGTTCGTCGATCAGTTGCATCGTTCGATACTTCGGTGCACCAGTGATCGAGCCGCACGGAAACAACGCTCTAATAATTCCGGCGAAGGAGGTGTCAGGTAGCAGTACGGCATCGACGGTCGACGTCATCTGCCAGACCGACGCATACGGCTCCACCGAAAACAGCGCCGGCACCTTGACCGAGCCCGTCTGCGCAACCCGCGACAGATCGTTGCGCAACAGGTCGACGATCATCACGTTTTCAGCGCGGTTCTTTGGATCGTTCGCGAGAAACTCCGCCGCGCGCCGATCTTCGACAGGATCGGCCGAGCGCGACGCGGTGCCTTTCATTGGCCGCGCGCGCAGCTTTGCGCCCTGCTTTTCAATGAAAAGCTCCGGCGAACACGACACCACCCAGTTATCGCCCGGTAACGCGATAAGCGCGCCGAACGGCACAGGCTGCCGCGCCCTCAATCGCCGATAAAGCGCGACTGGCGAGCCAAACACGTCGAAATTGAGCCGATACGTGTAGTTGACCTGATACGAATCGCCCGCCCGCAAAGCCGCGTGAATCGCGTCGATTGCCGTGCCGAACTGCGCGCGATCGACGCTCGCGCGCACGTTCGCCGTGCCCGCTACCGACGGCTCGGCCGCTGCGCCATCGCGCGCCGCAAGCCACGCATCGACCTCTTCACGCGACTGCTTTTCACATCGTTCGAACAATAAAAAACGCAGCGTGGCATCGCCACGCTGCGTTTTCGAAGACCCAAGCCGCTCCAGATCGAGCAGGGTCCGGCCAAACTCATAGTCGGCCAGCACGACGGCGTGCAAACCATGCCGGGTATCGGCCGCCACGGTCTCACACACGCTGTCGAGTTGCGCGGCGTCCGCGCAAACCCGTTCGTGCACAAAACCCGTGTACAGACGACTCGACCGGCGCGCCGCCGTCGCGTCGCAATCGTCGAGCAGCGCGAAAACTGCGCCGCACTCATCTGCCGTCATGCTTACCGCCAAACTTCAAACCGCCATTAATCGAAGAAGCTCTTCACCCGATCGAACCAGCTCTTGCTCTGCGGGCTATGCCGCGAGCCGCCTTCCACCAGCGCTTTCTCGAACTGTTGCAGCAATTCGCGCTGCGACTCGGTGAGCTTGACCGGCGTTTCGACCTGAACGTGAACGTACAGATCGCCGGCAATGCTCGAACGCAGCCCCTTGATACCCTTGCCACGCAGGCGGAACGTCTTGCCCGACTGCGTACCTTCCGGCACCGTGAAGCTCGCGCGGCCCGCGAGAGTCGGCACTTCGATTTCGCCGCCGAGCGCCGCAGTGGTGAACGGAATCGGCATCTGGCAATGCAGGTCGTCGCCGTCGCGCTCGAAGACCGAGTGCTGCTTGATATGAATCTCGACGTACAGGTCGCCCGACGGACCGCCGTTGATACCCGGCTCGCCGTTACCGGCCGAACGGATACGCATGCCGTCATCGATACCTGCGGGGATCTTCACTTCCAGCGTCTTGGTTTCCTTCACCTTGCCCGCGCCATGGCAGTGGCCGCACGGGTCGGGGATGTAGGTGCCGGTGCCGTGGCACTTCGGGCAAGTCTGCTGGATGCTGAAAAAGCCTTGCGACATGCGCACCTGGCCCGCGCCGCTACAGGTCGGGCAGGTTTCCGGCTTGGTGCCGGGCTTCGCGCCCGAACCGTGGCAGATTTCGCACGACACCCAGCTCGGCACGCGAATTTGCGTGTCGTAGCCGTGAGCGGCCTGTTCCAGCGTGATTTCCATGCTGTAGCGCAGATCGGCGCCGCGATACACCTGCGGGCCCGCGCGTCCACCACCGCCGCGTGCTGCACCGCCGGCCGCCTGGCCGAAGATGTCGCCGAAAATATCACCGAACGCATCGGCAAAACCGCCGAAGCCCTGCGCGCCCCCCGCACCCATGTTCGGATCGACGCCCGCGTGACCATACTGGTCATACGCGGCACGCTTTTGCGAGTCCGACAGCATTTCATAGGCTTCCTTCGCCTCTTTGAAATGCTCTTCCGCATCCTTGTTGCCCGGATTGCGGTCGGGGTGGTGCTTCATCGCCATCTTGCGATAAGCCTTCTTGATTTCGTCGTCGCTCGCGTTCTTTGCGACGCCCAGAACCTCGTAGTAATCCCGTTTCGCCATATCGGTTCAACGCCACTCGCGCAATGCGACGCGGTGGCTCCTCTTGAATGCTGGAGTCTTGCGACTCGTCCGGCCGCCGTTTTTCGCCGCTTTGACCCGGCTCGAAACAACGCCCTCCATAAAACAAATGTGCCCGGAGAGCCCCAAAAGGCTCGCCAGGCGAGATAACCGCTTTTGCACGTTGCGTGTTGCCCTGGTGGGGCGCTGCTTGTGCAGCCGGGCCGCACACGTTGCCGTGTGCGGCTTTACGGTCTGAATGCGACCTGGCTTTAGTCCTTCTTCACTTCCTTGAAGTCGGCGTCGACCACGTCGTCCTGCTGCTGGCTTGCGCCACCAGCCGACGCGCCCGGACCTGCCGCGCCCGCTGCCGCTGCTTCGGCGCCTTGCGCTGCCTGCATGTCGGCGTACATCTTTTCGCCCATCTTCTGCGACGCGGTTGCCACGACTTCGATCTTCGCTTCGATCGCCGCCTTGTCAGCCGAACCGCTCTTCAGCGTTTCTTCGAGGTCCTTCAGCGCGGTTTCGATCGCTTCCTTCTCGGCGGCTTCCAGCTTGTCGCCGTATTCCGTGAGCGCCTTCTTCGTGCTGTGGACCAGCGCGTCGCCCTGGTTGCGGGCATCGGCCAGTTCACGCAGCTTGTGATCTTCTTCAGCGTTCGCTTCGGCGTCCTTCACCATCTTCTCGATTTCTGCTTCGGACAGACCCGAGTTTGCCTTGATCGTGATGCGGTTTTCCTTGCCGGTCGCCTTGTCTTTCGCGCCGACGTGCAAGATGCCGTTCGCGTCGATGTCGAAGCTCACTTCGATCTGCGGCGTGCCGCGCGGTGCCGGCGGAATGCCTTCGAGGTTGAACTCGCCGAGCAGCTTGTTGCCTGCTGCCATTTCGCGTTCGCCCTGGAACACCTTGATCGTCACGGCGCCCTGGTTGTCGTCAGCCGTCGAGTAGACCTGTGCGTGCTTGGTCGGGATCGTGGTGTTCTTGTTGATCATCTTTGTCATCACACCGCCGAGCGTTTCAATGCCGAGCGATAGCGGGGTCACGTCGAGCAGCAGAACGTCCTTGCGGTCGCCCGACAGAACCTGACCCTGGATCGCGGCGCCAACGGCCACGGCTTCGTCCGGGTTCACGTCACGGCGCGGATCCTTGCCGAAGAATTCCTTAACCTTTTCCTGCACCTTCGGCATGCGGGTCATACCGCCGACCAGAATCACATCGTCGATTTCGCCGACCTTCACGCCTGCGTCCTTGATAGCAACGCGGCACGGCTCGATGGTGCGTTCGATGAGTTCTTCAACCAGCGCTTCCAGCTTGGCGCGCGTGATTTTCAGGTTCAAGTGCTTCGGACCCGACGCGTCTGCGGTGATGTACGGCAGATTGATTTCGGTCTGCTGGCTCGACGACAGCTCGATCTTTGCCTTTTCAGCCGATTCCTTCAGGCGTTGCAATGCAAGCACGTCTTTCGACAGATCGACGCCCTGCTCTTTCTTGAATTCGCCAATGATGTAATCGATGATGCGCTGGTCGAAGTCTTCACCGCCCAAGAACGTATCGCCGTTCGTGGAGAGCACTTCGAACTGCATTTCACCGTCGACGTCGGCGATTTCGATGATCGATACGTCGAACGTACCGCCGCCCAAGTCATACACCGCGATCTTGCGGTCGCCCTTTTCAGCTTTGTCCAGGCCGAAGGCCAGCGCAGCTGCGGTCGGTTCATTGATGATGCGCTTGACTTCCAGACCGGCGATGCGGCCTGCGTCCTTGGTTGCCTGACGCTGGCTGTCGTTGAAGTACGCGGGAACCGTGATCACTGCTTCGGTGACCGGCTCGCCTAGGTAATCTTCAGCGGTCTTCTTCATCTTGCGCAGCGTTTCCGCCGAGATTTGCGGCGGTGCCAGCTTCTGATCGCGCACTTCGATCCATGCGTCGCCGTTGTCGGCCTTCATGATCTTGTACGGCATCAGAGCGATGTCTTTCTGCACTTCTTTTTCTTCGAAGCGGCGGCCGATCAGGCGTTTGACCGCGTACAGCGTGTTCTTCGGGTTCGTGACCGACTGACGCTTCGCCGGTGCGCCGACGAGAATTTCGCCGTCTTCCATGTAAGCGATGATCGACGGCGTGGTGCGTGCACCTTCCGAGTTCTCGATGACCTTGACCGAGTTGCCTTCCATGATCGCCACGCACGAGTTGGTCGTGCCGAGGTCGATACCGATGATTTTGCCCATTTTTACTGTTCTCCTGACTTTGATCGCTGCGGGAATCGCCCTGTTTGCCCATCTGGCGGCAAGGCGATCCGCTCTGAATTCCTACCTGCACTCAACATAAGTGCGTCCGCATCGTTTTCAAGACCTCTTTTACGATGCGGTCTTTAATTTTTTTCAATCGGTCGAACTTTTGCCCGAATCCGCGCTATCGGCATGGATGCTGTCTGCGGCGTCGATGCCCTGAATCTTTTCCCGCGCGGCCGCTACCGCTGCCTGAAACTGCCCAAGACCGTGCCAGCCGGTTGCCCGGCCAAGCCGCTTGCCGCGATAAAAGAAGAACCACGTGGGGACGCCGTGAAGCATGAAGCGCCGGCCCAGTTCGCGGTGCTCGTAGACATTGCTGTGAAACCACCTGAGGCCGAGCGCACGGATCGCGTCCGGTTGCGCCAGCATGGCTTTCTTGGCGATCTCGCAATTGAAGCAGTCGAGACCCCAGAAAAACACCACCGCCAGATCATCCCCGGCTCCTGCAAGGGCAGCGTCGAACGAGTCGGCGCTGAGTTCCTGCATGTCGAAGGCGGCGAACGCGGTGGCGTCGACGGGAATATTGGCCATGGCTGCACCTGCCGGGCGAGATTTGCTGCAGAAGCGTCTACAGGACGCTACGTGCTTACTTCGGCGCCGCGACGGTGACGAGTGCCGGACGCAGCACGCGGTCGGCAATCACAAAGCCTTTTTGCAGCACGGCCACGACAGTGTTCGGCTCCTGATCGGCCGGCACCATCGAAATAGCCTGGTGGCGATGCGGGTCGAACTTCTCGCCGACCGGATTCAGGGCGACGACGCGGCCCTTTTCCAGCGCGCCGCTCAATTGGCGCAGCGTAAGTTCGACGCCTTCGCGCACTTTCTGCAGATCGTCGGACGAGTGAGCGACCGCGGCTTCGAGGCTGTCGACCACCGGCAGCAGATGCTCGGCGAAACTCTCGATCGCGAATTTATGGGCCTTGGCGACGTCTTCCTGAGCACGGCGGCGCACGTTTTCGGTCTCCGCCTTCGCGCGCAGGAAGCTTTCCTGCAATTCGGCGATCTTCGCCTGAGCTTCGGCCAGCGCGATCTGCTCAGCGCTTTCCGGCGCCGGCTCACCGGCGTTAGCAGCCGCGTCCTGCTGGGATGCCGCAGCCTCCGCGGCCTGGCGCGCGGTTTCGTCGGCGGGCGTGGGATTCTGGCTCGTCGGGTTCTCTTGCGTGTTTTCCATGTCGCTGAAAGTCGTTAAAAAGTAAAAGCCAACAGTGGCGGCGATACGTGAACATAGTGCGATTTGTGCGTTGCAAAATCGCGACACATCGTCCGACGTACATTCGCATAACGAAACGGCAGATGGGGCCGGAAAGACCCATTTCAAGCGGGTCTGCCCGCTCTTTTCACACTAGCGGGATTCAGTCGAAATCCGCCGTTACAACCATTATTGCGGCGCAATCAGATAGAGATTGAGGGAAGCCGGCAAGTGACCTATGCTCCATTAAAGCATCGGAAAAGACACGTTAACCCTAATCTGACGTCTACCTTACCGGCTCATTGCATTTATTGAATTTCCACCTGATTCGCCCGTTTCAATAAAGAATCTTCCCAAGGGGGCACCGTGAAACTGACCTTTGCAATCGGGGTGGTCGCATTGGTTCTGATTGCGGGCACCACCACAATCTGCATGTCCGGGGCGGTCAACGATCACACCACGGAATACGGCGGTGTGCACGCGACCATCGAGCAGTTGTTCAATCCCCACCAGAAAATCTGTCGATAGTGCGCCGGTCGCGCTTGGTCGGCCGGCCGTGCAAAGCGGCGGCCGGTTCGCGATACGTCTTGCGCCGCTCCTGCTCCACCTGCCGTTTTACCTTGCTCTCTTCGGTCTCAGCGTAAAGCGTTTGCGCGACGCTAGCAGGACCACGCACATCGCACACTCCCAGCACTTCCACCTGCCACACAATCCGCTCGATTTCGATCTCGACCAGGTCGCCGACCCGCACGTCCTTCGCCGGTTTGACGCTGGCGCCGCCGATCCGCACATGACCTTTGTCAACCGCGTCCGCCGCGAGCGAACGAGTCTTGAAAAAGCGCGCAGCCCAAAGCCATTTGTCAATGCGTAACTTAGCGCCCGCTTCCATAGATATCTGGTAGTTCATCAGCTTGCTCCACTGCCGCTGGTGTGCGGCACAGGCACCGTCTGCACCGGCCAGCCCTGCAGATTCTGCGCGACGATTTCACCAAGCGCGGCGATCCACGGCTGTGATGCGTTCACGCAGGCAATCCGGTGAAACTCCTTGCCGCCCGCGTGCAGAAACTCGTCGCGCACTTCCATGCCGATTTCTTCAATCGTTTCAAGACAGTCAGCAGTGAAACCCGGGCAAAAAACGTCGGCGCGTCGCACACCTGCCGCGCCCAACTCCTTAAGCGTAGGCGCCGTGTACGGCTGCAGCCATTCGGCTTTGCCGAAACGCGACTGGAAGGTGATACGGCATTCCACCGGCGTCAGTTCGAGCGCCTGCATCAGCAACGCGCCAGTCTGCTGACATTGTTCATGGTAGGGGTCGCCCAGATCGAGCGTGCGCTTGGGCACGCCGTGAAAACTCAGCACCAGCTTGTCGCCCGCCGCAAAGTCGGGCCGGCCATGCTGATGCCAATATTGATGCACCTGCGCAGCCAACGCAGCAATGTACGCGGGATGATCGGCGTACTGGCGCACCGTGCGGACTTCCGGCTGATTTCGCATGCGCTTCATCGCCGAGAAGGCGTCGTCGAAAGCCGTGGCCGTGGTCGACGATGAATATTGCGGATACATCGGCATCAGCAGCACGCGCTCGACGCCCGCCAGCTTCAACTGGTTCAGCATTGCCGGGATGCCCGGTGTGCCGTAGCGCATCGCGTAGTCGACCAGCACGGTGTAGTCGTTCAAGTGCAGCAGGTGGCGCAAACCCTCCACCTGCTTTTCCGTGTAGACACGCAGCGGCGAGCCTTCCGGCATCCAGACTGCCGCGTATTTCTTCGCCGAGCTGCGGCTGCGGAACGGCAAAATCAGCAACCGGAGGATGATCTGCCAGAGCAGCGCGGGGATCTCGACCACCCTGGGATCGGACAGGAACTGCGCTAGATAGCGTCGGACCGCGCGCGGCGTCGGCGCGTCGGGCGTGCCGAGATTGATCAGCAGCACGGCGACACGATGTGACGTGGCGTTCTGTGAGGGCCGCTCGAGGTCGAAGCGCATAGGCAGCAGAGGTCACCGCTTGAGGCGGCGAGTCGGATTCAGGAGAGATTCATTATAGCGGCGCGGTTCGTGCCCGCCGCCCCAAGCACCCCTGGCCGTTCGGCCGATTGGCAAGCGGCGCCGGCTCGCGCATCATTTGCGGCACGGCTTCGGCTTACTTGCCTCGGGTTGCAACCGCGATGGTTACTGCTGGCTGAGCGTCAGCGAGAGCAACCGCGCGGTGATGTCGACAATCGGAATCACGCGGTTGTAGGCCATGCGGGTCGGCCCGATCACGCCGAGCGTGCCGACGATCTTGCCGTTCACTTCGTACGGCGCGGTGACCACGCTCATTTCTTCGATCGGCACGAGATTCGACTCGCCGCCGATGAAAATCTGCACGCCCGCCGCGTGACTCGACACGTCGAGTAACTGAAGGAGACTGGTTTTTTGATCGAACACATCGAACAGCTTGCGCAGTCGCGCCATGTCAGACGAAAGATCGGCGACTTCGAGCAGATTGCGCTCGCCGGAAATCAGCACGGTCTCGCCGGTGTCGGCCTCGTCGGTGCTCGCGGTGACGGCGGCGTGCATCAGCGTGGTCATGTCGCCGCGCAGCTCGTCGATTTCTTCACGCAGACGGCGGCGCACATCGTCGAACGACAGGCCCGCGAAATGTGCGTTGATGTAATTGGAGGCCTCGACCAGTTGCGACGGCGAAAAGTCGCGCTGGGTGGCCATAATGCGGTTCTGCACGTCGCCCTCGGGCGTCACGATGATCAACAGAATGCGTTTGTCGGACAAACGCATGAATTCGATCTGCTTGAACACGTGGCTGCGGCGAGGCGTCAGCACCACGCCGGCGAACTGCGACAGGTTGGACAGCACGCTGGCCGCCGCCGCGACAATCTTTTGCGGCTCGCCAGCCTGCAGCGTGGTTTTGACGGTGCGCATCACGGCTTCTTCGTCGGCCGCGGATTCGACCGTCAGCATGGTGTCGACAAAGAGACGATAGCCACGCGGCGTGGGAATGCGGCCTGCGGAAGTGTGCGGGCTGATCACGAGCCCCAGGTCCTCGAGATCGGACATCACGTTGCGGATCGTGGCCGGGCTCAGTTCGAGGCCCGAATAACGTGACAACGTGCGCGAGCCGACCGGCTGACCTTCGGCGATGTAGCGCTCAATCAGCGTTTTTAGGAGGGTTTGTGCGCGAGGATCTAGCATGAGGGAAAATTTTAGCTCAATGACGCGACGACGGCGAGCGCCAACCGCGCCCACTCCTGACAAATATGCAGGCTGTTGCCGGCGTGCATGTCATCAAGGCTTCACCATTCTAACGATAATCGCGAGATGCGCTGACAGCCCGTGCGAGCCGGCTCGCTACCGCGTCTGTCAGCGGTTCTTTTCAGGCCCTACCTATGGTGTAATGCCGGCATGCAAGTGACCAGCCAGTTCAAGACCGTCGCGCTCGTCGGGCGCAACAATACGCCGGGCATCGGTGAGCCGCTGACCGCGCTCGCCTCGTGCATCGCAAAGCGCGGCTTCGAAGTCGTATTCGAAGCCGACACCGCGGCCGAAATCGGCATCACCGACTATCCGGCGCTCCGCCCAGCCGAAATCGGCGCGCGCGCCGACGTGGCCGTGGTGCTGGGCGGCGACGGCACGATGCTCGGCATCGGCCGCCAGCTCGCGCCGTACCGCACGCCGCTCATCGGCATCAACCACGGGCGGCTGGGCTTCATTACAGACATCCCGATCTCCGACATGCGCGAGATCGTGCCGCAAATGCTGGCCGGCAAATTCGAGCGCGAAGAACGTGTGCTGCTCGAAGCGCGAATCATGCGCGACGGCACGCCGATCTATCACGCGCTAGCCTTCAACGACGTCGTGGTCAACCGCAGCGGCTTCTCCGGCATGGCGGAGCTGCATGTGTCGGTGGACGGCCGCTTCATGTACAACCAGCGCTCGGACGGCCTGATCGTCGCCACGCCGACCGGCTCGACCGCTTACGCGCTGTCGTCGCAAGGGCCGATTCTGCATCCGCAATTGCAGGGCATCGTGCTGGTGCCGATCGCGCCGCATGCGCTGTCGAACCGCCCCATCGTGCTGCCGGACGACTCGAAGGTCAGCATCCAGATCGTGTCCGGGCGTGAAGTGAACGTCAATTTCGACATGCAGTCGTTCACATCGCTCGAATTGGGCGACACGATCGAGGTGCGCCGCTCACGCCATACGGTGCCCATGCTGCATCCGGTCGGCTATAGCCACTACGCCACGCTGCGCAAAAAGCTGCACTGGAACGAATACCCGTCGCACGAAGAAGACACCAAGCCCTGAGCGGCGAAGCAACGCTGGACACCAACGCCATCGTAGTCGCCGCTGCCGGAACCTGAATTTCAAGCTCATCAGACGACCTCCATGCTTCGCCACCTCTCGATACGCGACTTCGTCATCGTCGCCGCGCTCGATCTCGAATTCGACGGCGGCTTTACTGTTTTCTCCGGCGAAACCGGCGCCGGCAAGTCGATCCTGATCGACGCGCTGGCACTCGCGCTCGGTGCACGCGCCGACGCGAATGTCGTGCGCACCGGTGAGACCCGCGCCGACATCACGGCCGAGTTCGAAACCCATGCGCAGGTCGAGCAATGGCTCGACGAGCAGGCACTCGGGCCGGCCGCAGACGACGGCCACCACGGTGGCACCGTCATGTTGCGGCGCGTGGTCGATGCGAACGGGCGCTCGCGGGCGTTCATCAACGGAACGGCGGCGACGCTCGCGCAGTTGCGCGAAGTCGGCGAAATGCTGGTGGACATTCACGGCCAGCATGCGCACCAGTTGCTAATGCGCCCGGACGCGCAACGCGAACTGTTCGACACGCACGCCGGGCTTTCCGACACCGCCGCGACCGTTACGCGGGCGTGGCGCATGTGGCGCGAGAAGGTGCAGGCGGTTGAGCACGCAAAGACCCGCGACCGCGAGTTGCAACTGGAACGCGAACGGCTCGCCTGGCAGCTCACCGAACTGGACAAACTCTCGCCGCAGCCAGGCGAGTGGGAAGAGGTCAACACGGAGCATCGGCGGCTGTCGCATTCGGCGAATCTGATCGATGGCGTGCAAGGGGCGCTCGGCGCGCTGTCGGAATCGGACGAGGCAATGATCACGCATCTGGCGTCGATCGTGTCGAAAGTGCGCGACCTCGCGGAAATCGATCCGGCATTGAACGACGTGCTGGCCGCGCTCGAACCCGCGGAAATCCAGTTGCAGGAAGCCGCGTATTCGCTGAGTCATTACGCGCAGCGGCTCGAACTCGATCCGGACCGGCTCGCGCAGGTCGACAAACGCCTTGATGCATTGCACTCGGCGGCACGCAAGTTCCGCCTTCAGCCGGAAACGCTGCCCGAAGAACATCAGGCTCGCCGCGCGCAACTGGCCGCGCTCGACGCCGCGGCCGATCTCGACAGCCTGCACGCAGCAGAAGCCAAGGCTAAAGAAGCCTTCCTGACCGAAGCCAGGAAACTGTCGAAGGCACGAGCCAAAGCGGGCAACGCGCTAGGCGCGGCGGTCACCACCGGCATGCAGGAACTGTCGATGAAAGGCGGCAGCTTCGAAGTCGCGCTGGTGCCGCTGCCCGAAGGCGGCGCGCACGGGTTGGAGCAGGTCGAGTTCCGCGTCGCCGGTCATGCGGGGGTGCCGCTGCGGCCGTTGGCAAAGGTTGCGTCGGGCGGCGAACTGGCGCGGATCAGCCTCGCGCTTGCGGTCATTGCCAGCGCGGCGAGCCCGACACCCACGCTGATTTTCGACGAAGTGGATACCGGCATCGGCGGCGGCGTCGCCGAAGTGGTGGGACGGTTGTTGCATCAGCTTGGGCAAGCGCGCCAGGTGTTGTGCGTGACCCACCTGCCGCAAGTAGCCGCGCGCGGCGACCATCATTTTCAGGTCGCGAAAGCGGGTAATGGCAAGGGCGGTACGGTGAGCAGCGTGATTTCGCTCGACAAGGCGAGCCGCGTCGAAGAAGTCGCACGGATGCTCGGCGGTCTGGAAATCACCGCGACCACGCGCAAGCACGCGAGGGAAATGCTGGCGGCTTAGCTAGTGAACGGCCTGAGTGCCCCGCAGCCTGCGTGAGCGATTGCACGAGTTAGAACCAGCACGAGACCGGGACAGCATATGAAGTCCCGGTCTGTCTCTAGAGTGGAAAGGCAACACGCCAGCCGAGATTCGTAGCCGCCCTCCGCGCATCACGTCTCACGAAAAATCCGTCGCAAAGGCCCGGCCACCGCCCAATCAGCAGGCAGCACCTCCTCACCCAAACACCCGCCTCCACAACCCCAGCACCACCTCACGCTCGGTCGTCACCAACCCGGGATCGACCCGCGCCTTCTCCATCCCGTCCAGCCGCAGCTTGTGCTGCAACTTGCGATACGTCCGATACGCGGCGCCCACCGTCTCCGCCTCCGTCTCGCTCATCAGCCCGAAGCGCGACACCTCGCGCAGCAACGCGATATTCCCGGTATTGCGGATCAGCTCGGGATCGCTCGCCGCATGCAGCAACACCCAGTACTGCACGGTGAATTCGATATCCACCATGCCGCCGCGATCGTGCTTCAGATCGAACAGGCCAGGCGTATGGTTCGGATGCCCCGCCTCGACCCGCGCGCGCATCTCCACGATCTCCTTGGCGAGCGGCTCGGCCTCGCGCGGCGTGGTCAGCACCCGTTCTCGGATCGCCTCGAATTTCGCGCCGATGTCGACATCGCCGGCACAGAAGCGCGCGCGGCTCAGCGCCTGGTGCTCCCACACCCACGCGGTGTTGGCGGCATCGCCCTCACGCAACTGGTAGCGGCGGAACGCGTCCAGATCGGTGACGAGAAGCCCCGACTCGCCGTTCGGCCGCAACCGCAAGTCAACATCGAACAGGGTGCCTGCGCCGGTCGCCATGGTCAGCCATGTGATCAGGCGACGGGCGTAAGTGGCGTACACGTCGGCGGCGGCATCGTCGGGATCGTCGTACAGGAAGATCACGTCGAGATCGGACGCATAGCCCAGTTCCTTGCCTCCCAGCTTGCCGTAAGCAATCACCGCGAAGCGCGGCACCTCGCGATGGCGCTTCGGCAACTGCTTCCAGACCGCTTCGAGCGTCACGTCGAGGACGGCGTCGGCGAGCTCGGACAGCCGGTCGCTCACATGCTCGACGCTCAGCTTGCCCGCAAGGTCGATTAGCAGAATGCGGAACACCTCGGCCTGGTGAGCGTGGCGCAGCAGGTCCATCTGCTGTTCGACGCCGTCGGCGGCCGCGAGGCGCAAGCGCAGCGTGCGCTTGAATTCGGGCCAGTCGAACGGACTGTTGATCGCCTCTTCATCGAGCAGTTCATCGAGCAATTGCGGATGGCGGATCAGATAACCCGCCGCCCAGCGCGAGCCGCCCAGCACCGACAGCACCTGATGCAGCGCCTGCGGATACTCGGTCAGCAGCGCCAGATAAGCACCGCGCCGGCTGACCGCTTCGAGCAGATCGAAAAACCGCATGATCGTATTGCCGCGCCGCGCCTCCGGCTCCAGCGTGCGCGCGGCTTCCAGCGCCCGTTGCGCGACGATGTCGAAGCGTTGCCGGCTTCGCTCGGCAAGCCCCGTGTAACGCGACGACTGCCAGACCGCACGCAGCCGCGACAGCAAATCGCCTGGCTCGGCTACGCCCAGTTCGACGAGGCGCGCGCGCAATGCTTCGTCGGCGCTATCGTCGGCGAGCGCGCTGCTCCAGACCCACGCAGCCGCGCCGTCTTCCGGCGCGCCGCAGCCGTCGCGGCCGCTCACCTTGTCGGCGAAAATCTGGTCGAACTGCTGCTCGACGAATTCGCGATGCGCGTCGAGCCGGGTCATCAAGGTCACGTAGTCGCAACCCATCGCTTGCGCGAGCGCAATGCGCTCGTCGGGATCGACCGGCATCGCGTGCGTCTGAGCGTCGTTACGGTATTGCAGACGATGTTCGAGTTCGCGCAGGAACCGGTAAGCCTGCGACAGCTTCACGCACACCGACGGGTCCAGCAGCCCATGCGTGGCTGCGTGCCGCAACACGGCGAGCGTCGGCCGCACGCGGAAGCCCGCATCCTGGCCGCCGCGAATCAGCTGAAACACCTGCGCGCTGAATTCGATTTCGCGGATACCACCGCGCCCGAGCTTGATGTCGTCGGCCTTGTCGGGACGCATCGACGCGCGGCGCTGCGCTTCCTGGCGGATCTGCAGATGCAGCGCGCGAATCGCGCTGATCACGCCGAAGTCGAGATAACGGCGGTAGACGAACGGCGTGACGATCGCGTCGAGTTGTTTCTGCAAGCGTTGCGCGGCAGGACTCGCGCCTTCGGACACGAGCCGCCCCTTGATCCACGCATAACGCTCCCATTCGCGGCCCTGCACGTAGAAATATTCTTCGAGCATGCCGAGACTGCACACCAGCGGCCCCGAATCGCCGTTCGGCCGCAGACGCATATCGACGCGGAACACGTAACCATCGGCGGTGACTTCGGCGAGCGCGCCGATGAGCCGCTTACCGAGTCGCGTAAAAAAGTCCTGCGTGGCGATCGGCGAGCGCTGGCCGCCGGCCGTCTCGCCGTCTTCTTCATAGACGAAGATCAGATCGATATCCGACGACACGTTCAACTCGCGCCCGCCCAGCTTGCCCATGCCCACCACGCCGAGCGCGAGCCGCTCGCCTTGCGGTCCGCGCGGCTCGCCGTAAAGCGCTTCGAGTTCCGCCGACAACACCGCGAGCGAGCGCTGGATCGTCGTCTCCGCGAGATCGGTCATCGCGCCGGTGACTTCGGCGATGTCGGCTTCGCCCGCCAGGTCGCGCTCCATCACCGCGCAGAACACTTCGGTGCGCAACTGGCGCAACGCCCGTTTGAGCGCGTCCTCGCTCAATGGCGTACCAGCCGCGCCCGCCGCTTCCGTACACAACGCATCGAAACGCGCGTCGATACGCTCGCGGCTCAATGGCGCCGACGCCAGCGCCGTGACATGCGCAACGAGTTGCGGACGGGCTGCCGCAGCACGCGCGGCGTAGTGGGAATAGCTGGAACTCAGGAGAGTGGCGTCGGTCATCAGGGGTCGGGCTCGCTCGTTGCTTGTTAGCGTTGTTCAGTTCGCTGTAACACGACGGAAAGTTGACGGCTCTGCAAGCGGCGACGCGGCATGCAGACAGGGTTTGCCGGAAGTCCGCCGACGCTTTCTCGTGTGTTACATTTCGTCGTTAATTCGCAAAACTACCATACGCCCACCCGCCGCAGCATGTCCGAGCGAAACGAATCCGCCGACCCGCACGTAACCGGGCAGGTCCGGCCTGTGAGCGGAAGCGACCACATCGTGCTGCGTCGGATTTTTCGCGTGGCACTGGCGCTCGCGCTGGTCCTCTACTTTATTGCAACGGGGCTGTTCCTCGGCTTGCGCTATGTCGTGCTGCCGCGCGTCGATTCGTTCCGGCCGCGCATCGAGGCAGCAGTTTCCGAAAAGCTGCGCACGCAATTCACTATCGGCAAGCTCGCGCCTTACTGGAGCGGATTTCAGCCGGGGCTCGACGTTACCAACCTGGTGATTCGCGATCACGAAGGGCGGCCCGCGCTGACCATCCCGCACGCCACCGCCACGCTGTCGTGGAAGTCGCTGTGGCAGTTTCATCCGGCGTTGTCGAGCCTGATCGTCGATCAGCCGGACGTGCTGGTGTCGCGCAGCAGCGACGGCGTGATGTCGGTGGCGGGCGTGCCGGTGCCGACCCGGCATAGCGGCAACGACACCTTGTCCACCTGGCTGTTGCGTCAGCAGGCCATCGTGCTGCGCGGCGGCGTACTGCGCTGGCGCGATGCGCAGCACGACGCGCCCGAACTCGCGCTGCGCGACATCCGCATTGCGATTCTCAACGACGGCTACGACCACCGGCTCGCGCTGCAGGCGCCGCCGGACGGCCAGGTGCTGCACGGTCCGATCGATTTCCGCACGAACTTCCGGCACGCGCCGCTCTCCGCGATCGGCAAGCCGATCAACTGGACCGGGCAGGCGTATGTCTCGACCGGTCCCGTCGATCTGCCCACCCTCGCGCGCTACGTCAATTTCCCGATCGAGACTTACGCGGGGCGCATCGGCAACGCTATCTGGATTGATTTCTCCGATGGCCGCATGAAGGCGGCGAGCGGGCAACTCACCGGCATGGACGTGGCGCTGCGCGTTCGTCCGACGCAACCGAAGCTGCTGCTGCCCGTCGCTCACTTCTCGTGGCGCGTCGAAGCCGATGGCGACGACTATCAGTTGCAACTAAAAAATCTGCGCGCCGAACTCGGCCAGCCGCCGCTCGATGACGGCACTCCGCTCACCCGCACGCTCGCCTTCGCGACGCTGAACGGGCGTTACCGGATGGCCTCGCAGCAGCACGGACAACTGCTCAGCGTCAGCGGCGATCGCGTCGATCTGGGCATTCTCGCGGAATTCAGCCGCGCGCTGCCGTTGCCTAAACCCCTGCTGAACAGCCTCGTGCGCTTCAATCCACGCGGACTCGTTGCCAACTATGTGATCGAAGTGGAACGCGGCAAGCCGGAGTCCGGCGAGGCGGGCAGCGATCATCGGCCGACCGGCGCGGAACCGATCGAGCGCTATCGTTTCAAGGGCGATCTGCAAGGCATCAGCGTGGCCGCCCAGGAACCGCCGCCCGGGCTGACGCCGCTGAATCACCCGCGCGCGGGCATCCCCGGGATCGAAAATCTGTGGGGCAGCGTCGATGCCGACGAAAACCACGGCACCGCGATTCTCGACACCTCCAACGTGGCCATCACGCTGCCGGGCGTATTCGACGACCCGCGCCTGAAGCTCGACCGTCTGCATGGCCGCGCCGACTGGACCATGGGCACCAAAGCGCCGGGCGAAAACCGTCCGGCGTTCACGGTGAAGCTGGCCGACTTCGGCGTGTCGAACGCGGACGTCGCGGCCACTGCCTCCGCCGACTACAGCAACCCCGGCCACGGACGCGGCTCGCTCGACCTCAAAGCCGACTTCCAGCGCGCGCAGGTCACGCGCATTTACCGCTATCTGCCGACCAGCATCAGCGAAAAGCTGCGTATCTATCTAAGCCACGGTCTGCAGGCCGGCATGTCGCATGGTGCGACGATCGAAATACACGGCGACCTGACCAAGTTCCCGTACGCGCGCGACCCCAGCGCCGGGATTTTCCGCGTCTATGCGCCGTTCAAAGGCGGCAAGTTCGACCCGTCGCCCTACCCGCCGCGCAACATGCGCAACGGCACGCCGAACGTGTGGCCCCCGCTCGACGACATCGACGGCGTGTTCGAACTCAAGCAGAACGTGATGCGCTTCGATATCGACCGTGGACGTTACAAGCGGGTCGCGCTCACCGGCGTCAACGGCAAGATCGACGACCTCGGCACCAAGGCGTCGAACCTCATCATCCAGGGCAACGGGCGCGGGCCGCTCGCCGACATGCTCGACTACGTGAACGACAGCTCGCTCGGCATCATGGCCAAACACCAGACCGAGAAGATTCGCGCCGAGGGACCGGCGTCGCTCGCGCTGAAGCTGACCATTCCGCGTACGCCGAAACCGCACATCGGCGTGGAAGGTGCAGTGGGCTTCCTGAACAACCGGCTGAGCGTAGACAACGTGCCGCCGCTATCGCAACTGAACGGCCGCGTGAAGTTCACCGAGCATACGGCGCAGGTCGACCGGCTCTCCGGGCAGTTCCTCGGCGGCGACGTGCACGCGAACGGCGGCTTCCGGCAGAACGGCACGTACGCGCTGAACCTGAACGGCCATATCGCCGTCGATGCCGCACGCGGCCTCAATCTGCATGGCCCCGCTGCGCAGGTACTGACGCGCATGAGCGGCAGCGCGCCGTACGCGTTGAACGTGCGCGGCGCGAAAGGGCAGTTGCCGGAAGTGACGGCGAATTCCGACCTCACCGGCCTCGGCCTCGACTTCCCCGCGCCGTTCGACAAACCGCTCGGCACGGCCATGCCGCTGCACTTCGCGGTCAACCCGTCGCCGGCTCCCGGCGAAGCGGGTCTGGAACGCGCCGACCTGACCTTCGGGCCGATCGCCGCGACTTATGTGCTGCGCTATCAGCCGAAAGCCGCGCCGACAGTCGTGCGCGGCGCGATCGGCGTTAATAAGCCAGCGGATCTGCCGTCGCAAGGCGTGGTCGCCAATATCGACATACCCGAGTTCGACGCCGACGCATGGCGCGCGCTCGTCACGCAGATGCGCAACCGCGACACCCCCGCCGCCGCGCCCGTCACGTCCGCTACAGCCACCGCGCCCGCTACCGCCGCTACGCCGAACCCGGCCGTCGCGCAATTTCTGCCCAGCCGCTTCGCGCTGCACATCGACACGCTGACGCTGCTCAAACGCCACTGGGACAACGTGATCGTCGGCGCGTCGCATGCGGATCGCCAGTGGCAGGCGAACATCGCGTCGAACCAGGTGTCCGGCCATGTGTCGTGGCTACCGGGCGCGACCCGCGAGTCGCCCGGCGAGTTGCAGGCGCGCTTTGCCCGCGTGGTGATTCCATCGGTGGCCGACAAGGATCTGCTCGGCCCGGCGATGTCGGCGCCCGCGCAGAACATGCCGTCGATCGATCTGATCGTGAACGAGCTGATCGTGCGCGACCGCAACATCGGCAAGCTCGAAGTCAACGCGCACAATTTCACCGAAGACGGCGTACCGGTCTGGCAACTCGACAAGCTCGACGTCACCAACCCCGCCGCGAAGCTGACCGCGACCGCGAACTGGCGCACCTCGACCGGCGCGGACAATTCCGCCGACGAAGCCGCCCAGCGCCGCACGGTGTTCGATTTCAAGCTCGATATCAAGGACGCGGGCGCGTTGCTCGAACAGTTCGGCAAGCCGCGCACGATCAAGGCCGGCGAAGGTTCGCTGTCCGGCCGCATGGTATGGCGCGGCGGCCCGACCGCGATCGACTATCCGACGCTCGACGGCAATCTCGCCGTCGATCTGCGTCACGGCCAGATCCTGAAGATCGATCAAGGTGTGGCCACGTTGCTGGGCGTGCTGAGTCTGCAAAGCCTGGCGCGCGTCGTCACGCTCGATTTCCGCGACGTGATCGGCGAAGGTCTGCCGTTCAAGCAGGTGAGCGGCACCGCGCAGATTCACGACGGCATTGGCCGCACGGACAACTTCAAGCTGGTGACCGCCCCGGCGCGCGCCGAGATGAAGGGATCGATCGATCTCGCGCAGGAAACCCAGGATCTGCATGTGCATCTCGTCCCTACTGTCAGCGCTGGGGCGGGCGTGATCGCCGCGACGGTGATCAATCCGCTATTCGGGCTGGGTGCGCTGGTGGCCGATCTGGCGCTGTCGCACTCGGTGTCGCACATGTTCGCGCGCGACTATGCGATCACCGGTTCGTGGGCGAAGCCGCACGTCGAGCGGGTGAAGAGCGATCGCGGTAAGATGGACGCTCCCGCTTCGACCGTGGAAGCGAACTGAACTTTATCTGGCCCTTTGCCTGCGCGTCGGGCCGGTCACAAAAAGTCGGTACGGCCCCAGCGGTCCCAGCCAGTCCTGAACGACATCAACGACGTAAGTGGCGCCCGCAGTCCCCGCCACCGCCTTGCCGGGAGTTTTTCGAAACGCTCATGAGCGAAACACACGTCTCTCCACTTTCATCCGCCGCGGGGTCCAGCGGCTCTCCTGCCAGCAGCTTCCGTGTCGCCGCGTTGCAGATGGTGAGCACGCCGGATCGCGAACGCAATCTGGCCGACGCGGAACGCCTGATCGCCGAAGCCGCCGCCGACGGCGCGCAACTCGTGCTGCTGCCCGAATACTTCTGCTTCATGGGTTTCAAGGACACGGACAAGCTGGCCGTGCGCGAGCCCTGGCAGGACGGCCCGATCCAGCGTTTTCTCGCCGATGCCGCGCGCCGGCACAAGGTCTGGGTGATCGGCGGCACCTTGCCGGTCACGGCACCGGAACCGTCGCGCGTGCTGAACACCACGCTGGTGTTCGACCCGCAGGGCAACGAAGTCGCGCGCTACGACAAGATCCACCTGTTCAACTTCGAAAAAGGCCAGGAATCGTTCGACGAGGCGCGCACCATCCGTCCCGGCGACGAGGTCTGCAGCTTCGAGGCGCCGTTCGGACGGGTCGGGCTGTCGGTCTGCTACGATTTGCGCTTCCCCGAGTTGTACCGGCGCATGGGCGACTGCGCGCTGATCGTGGTGCCGTCCGCGTTCACTTACACCACCGGCCGCGCGCATTGGGAATTGCTGCTGCGCGCGCGGGCGGTTGAAAACCAGTGTTATGTGCTGGCCGCCGCGCAAGGCGGGCAACATGAAAACGGCCGCCGCACGTGGGGCCACAGCATGCTGATCGACCCGTGGGGCGAGATCGTTGCAGTGCGCGACGAAGGGGCCGGCGTGGTCGCCGGCAATCTCGACCGTGCGCGCATCGACGAAGTGCGACAGAGCCTGCCCGCGTGGCGTCATCGCGTGCTGAGCTGAAACGACATTGAAACTGCGGCGCCCGTCACGCATATAGCGACCGGGCGCTAACCGAATCCTCCGTATCGAGCAGAACATACTTCGCATGAACATCATCGAACCCGGTATCCGTAATCTCGCCACCGCCAAGGACATCCTCCTGACGCCCTACGGTCTCGACGAATCCCTGCTCACCCGCACGCTCGCCGAAATCTTCACGCACAAGATCGACTACGCCGACCTGTACTTCCAGTACACGCGCAGCGAAGCGTGGAGTCTCGAAGAAGGCATCGTGAAATCGGGCAGCTTCAGCATCGACCAGGGCGTCGGCGTGCGCGCCGTGTCGGGCGACCGCACGGCCTTCGCGTATTCGGACGACCTGTCGCCCGAAGCGATCCGTCAGGCGGCCCTCGCCACGCGCTCGATCGCCAAGGCGGGCGGCGGCAAGCAGAAGATCAAGGCGGCCTCGTCGCTGACCGGCATTGCCGGGCGCGATCTGTACCTGCCGTCCGATCCGCTCCACTCGCTCGACGCGACCGCCAAGGTCAAGCTGCTCGAACGCATCGAAAAGATGGCGCGCGGCCGCGATCCGCGCATCCAGCAAGTGATGGCGGGCCTCGCCGGTGAATACGACGTGGTGCTGGTCGCGCGCAGCGATGGCGGCTTCGCGGCCGACATCCGTCCGCTGGTGCGCGTGTCGGTCACCGTGATCGCCGAGCAGAACGGCCGCCGCGAGATCGGCAGCGGCGGCGGCGGCGGCCGCTTCGACTACGGCTATTTCACCGACGAAGTGCTGTCGCGTTACGTCGACGACGCGGTGCATGCGGCGCTGGTGAACCTCGACGCGCGTCCGGCTCCGGCCGGCGCGATGACCGTCGTACTCGGACCGGGCTGGCCCGGCGTGCTGCTGCACGAAGCGATCGGCCACGGTCTGGAAGGCGACTTCAATCGCAAGGGCTCGTCGGCGTTCGCGGGACGGATCGGCGAACAGGTTGCAGCCAAGGGCGTGACGGTGGTCGACGACGGCACGCTGCCGAATCGCCGCGGCTCGCTCAATATCGACGACGAAGGCAACCCGACCCAGTGCACGACGCTGATCGAAGACGGCATCCTGAAGGGCTACATCCAGGACACGCTGAACGCGCGTCTGATGAAGATGCCGGTCACGGGCAACGCGCGCCGCGAGTCGTACGCTGCATTACCGATGCCGCGCATGACCAATACGTACATGCTCAACGGCGACAAGGATCCGCAGGAAATCATCGAGTCGGTGAAGAACGGCTTGTACGCGGTGAATTTCGGCGGCGGCCAGGTCGACATCACGAACGGCAAGTTCGTGTTCTCGGCGTCCGAGGCGTACATGATCGAAAACGGCAAGATCACGTATCCGGTGAAGGGCGCGACGCTGATCGGCAGCGGCCCGGAATCGCTGAAATACGTCAGCATGATCGGCAACGACATGAAGCTCGATTCGGGCGTCGGCGTGTGCGGCAAGGAAGGCCAAAGCGTGCCGGTGGGCGTCGGCCAACCGACGCTGCGTATCGACCGTATGACGGTTGGCGGCACTGCCTGATTTTGCAGCAAATGCATACTTCGCGCATAGAAAGCGCGAAGTATGCGGATTCTCCGCATTTTTACCCGCTGCAGCTTGTCACCCGAGCCTCAGCGGGGTATAAAGTCACTCACCCTTTTTGACCAGCGACCTATTTCGCCATGTCCGCCAAGTTTTATTTTTACTTTTTTGGCTATCTCAGACCGCTGGCGGATCGAGAGGGGTGTTAGTGCACGAAACACCAAGAATTCCCGAAAAACCGCCAGCTAAGTCTGGCGGTTTTTTTTCGCCCCATTCATTTGAACCGTATCTGAAATTTAGTCGTTGAACACTTTTTGATTGCCGTCTGCCGCTACGCAGGCGAACACGCTAAGAACTGATTCAGGAGAACAACATGCCCCCGCACAACACCGACGATGTCCGTATTCGCGAATTGAAAGAACTCACGCCCCCCGCTCATCTGATCCGCGAATTCGCCTGCGATGAAACGGTGTCCAACGTGATCTACAACTCGCGCAATGCGATGCACCGGATCCTGCACGGCATGGAAGACCGTCTGATCGTCATCATCGGGCCGTGCTCGATTCACGATCCGAAAGCGGCGATGGAATACGCGGGCCGTCTGATCGAGCAACGCAAGCGCTTCGCCGGCGAACTCGAAATCGTGATGCGCGTGTACTTCGAAAAGCCGCGTACGACGGTGGGCTGGAAGGGTCTCATCAACGATCCGCACATGGACGGCAGCTTCAAGATCAACGACGGCCTGCGCGCCGCGCGCGAACTGCTGTTGCGCATCAACGAACTCGGCCTGCCGGCGGGCACCGAATACCTCGACATGATCAGCCCGCAATACATCGCCGATCTGATCTCGTGGGGGGCAATCGGCGCACGAACCACCGAGTCGCAGGTGCACCGCGAACTCGCGTCGGGCCTGTCGTGCCCGGTCGGCTTCAAGAACGGTACGGACGGCAACGTGAAGATCGCCGTCGACGCCATCAAGGCCGCATCGCAGCCGCACCATTTCCTGTCGGTGACGAAGGGTGGCCACTCGGCGATCGTGTCGACGGCGGGCAACGAGGACTGCCACATCATTCTGCGCGGCGGCAAGACGCCGAACTACGACGCGGACAGCGTGAACGCGGCCTGCGCGGACATCGGCAAGGCCGGTCTCGCGGCGCGCCTGATGATCGACGCGAGCCACGCTAATAGCTCGAAGAAGCATGAGAACCAGATTCCGGTGTGCGCGGATATCGGCCGTCAAATTGCTTCGGGTGACGAACGGATTGTCGGCGTGATGGTGGAATCGCACCTGGTGGCGGGGCGTCAGGACTTGCAGGAAGGCTGCGCGCTGACGTACGGCCAGAGCGTCACGGACGCGTGCATCGGCTGGGACGAAAGCGTTGCAGTGCTGGAAGGTCTCGCGGAATCGGTCAAGCAACGCCGTGTTGCGCGCGGCAGCGGCAACTAAAAACGCTTGAGCGGCTGCATCGGCAGCTGCTTCGTAGACCGTAGAAAGCCCGGCTCATTCGAGCCGGGCTTTTTGTTTTCTGTGCTTGCATTAGCCGAACGGACGAATGGTGCTTCGCGAGCGGCCTCTGTACCGTAACAACTCATCCGCCGGGTCACTTCCAAGTCGGATGCTACTTGACCGGGCGGTACGTTACGTATAATATTTTGTACACGAAAGGCGGCTATGGAGCATGAAAAAGAAATACGCTGGCTAGGCTCCAGCTTTCGCGATTTACTTGCATTTCCCGAAGAACCACGGCGTCGAGCAGGGTTTCAGCTTCGCAAGATTCAGGCAGGTCTCGACCCTGACGACTGGAAGCCATTCGATTCTATTGGCGCAGGAACGCGCGAAATTCGCATTCGGGAATCCGAAGGCATTTTTCGCGTGATGTATGTGACGAAGTTCGTCGAAGCGCTCTACGTCCTGCACTGCTTCCAGAAGAAAACGCAAAAGCTGGGTCCGCTCGATAAAAAGATTGCCGAGACGCGTTACCGCGCGATCATCACTGATAGGAAAACTGAACAATGACGACCGACACCAAAATTCGTCACGTGACAAAGCCCGGTGCGAATCTGTTCACCGAACTGGGCTTTTCACCCGACGAGGCGAAGCGTCTGTATGCCGCGTCGCAGAAGCAGATCAACGACACGCGGCTGCTCAAGGAGCAACTCATGACCGAGCTGTCGAGCTGGATCGAACAGCATCATCTGAAGCAGGCCGAGGCGGCCGAGATTCTGATGGTGTCGCGCCCGCGCGTATCTGACGTGGTCAACAAGAAAACCACGAAGTTCACCATCGACACACTGGTGGAAATGATGAGTCGGATCGGCAAGCCGGTCACTTTGGCGATTGGGTAACGGCCGGACCTACGCTGTGCGGTCGTGCTGCCACAGTACATCGGTGCCGCCGTCCACGCGATTGAGCACGCGCGCGAGCACGAACAGCAGGTCCGACAGCCGATTTACATATTGGCGCGGCGCTGCGTTAATCGTCTCGTCCCCAGTCTCGTTTTCACCGAGCGCGACAATCGCCCGTTCGGCGCGACGGCAAACCGTGCGGCAAACGTGAGCAAGCGCGGCAGCGCGCGAACCGCCCGGCAAAATGAACTCCTTCAGTGGCGGCAGTGCAGCGTTGTAATCGGCAAGCCAACTGTCCAGTCGGGCAAGGTGCTCGCCGGTAATCATCGTGTGGCCGGGAATGCAAAGCTCGCCGCCAAGATCGAACAGGTCATGCTGGATCGCGACCAGCGCCGCGCGCACGTTGTCCGGCAGGTTTTCACACAGCAGCACGCCGAGGTTCGAATTGAGTTCATCCACATCGCCAATCGCGGCAATGCGCGCACTGTCTTTGCGTACGCGGCGGCCGTCGCCGAGACCGGTGGTGCCGTCATCACCGGTACGGGTGGCGATCTTGCTCAAACGGTTACCCATCATTTCTCCCTGCATTCAGTAACGATGCGGCCATGCAATACAGTTCAAGTAGGCTTTAAAAGAAAACACCGCAAATCACCGCCGTACGTAGTCTGAAACGGCCAGGTCGGTCACCGCGTTTATCCATATTGCGCGCATCGTGAGGTCGCCGCCATTATAGGAGCGCGAGCCGGCCCCGACGCCGGTTCACGGGCGATCGGCGTAAAATGAAACACCTGCTGCAAACAGCATTGCCCCAAAGATCAGGAGACAAGCGTGAACCATCCCGTGCCGCCGGCCCCGCTGCGCCGGCCGTTTCCCGTCGAGTTGCTGGGCGCGCTCCAAGCCGCTTTCGCTGAGCGCGTGTCAACCGCCGAAGCCGTTCGCGCGCACCATGGCCGCGACGAATCGCCGTTCGATCCCCAACTGCCCGACGCCGTCGTGTTCGCACGCAACACCGAAGACGTGCAAACCGTCGTCAAGCTGTGCGGCCAGCACAACGTGCCGATCATTCCATACGGCAACGGTTCATCTCTCGAAGGGCATTTGCTGGCCGTGCAAGGCGGCGTGTCGATCGATCTGTCCGAAATGAACCGGGTCCTGTCGATTAACGCCGAAGACCTGACCGTCACCGTCGAGCCGGGCATTTCCCGTAAGCAGTTGAATGAAGCGCTGCGCGACACCGGCCTCTTCTTTCCGATCGACCCGGGCGCGGATGCGAGCATCGGCGGCATGGCGGCCACGCGCGCGTCGGGCACGAATGCCGTGCGCTACGGCACGATGCGGGAGAACGTGCTCGGCCTCACCGTGGTTCTGGCAGACGGCCGCGTGATCAAAACCGGCACGCGGGCGCGCAAATCGTCGGCGGGTTACGACCTCACGCGTCTCTTTGTCGGTTCGGAAGGCACGCTCGGCGTCATCACGGAAATCACCGTGCGCCTTTATCCGCAACCGGAAGCGGTGTCGGCCGCCATCTGCGCATTTCCGTCGATGGGCGATGCAGTGCGCTCCGTCATCGAGACAATCCAGATGGGTGTGCCGATTGCGCGCGTCGAATTCGTCGACTCGCTCGCGATCCGCTCGATCAATCGCCATTCGAATCTGACGCTTCGTGAAGCGCCCACGCTGTTCTTCGAATTTCACGGCACCGAGGCCGGCGTCAAGGAACAGGCCGAACTGGTACAGGAAATCGCCGCCCAAAATTCCGGCGAAGATTTCGAGTGGGCGACCCGGCCGGAAGACCGCAGCCGGCTGTGGAATGCGCGTCACAATGCCTATTTCGCGATGATCCAGTTGAAGCCCGGTTGCCGCGCAGTCACCACGGACGTCTGCGTGCCGATCTCGCGCCTCGCCGAGTGCGTGATGGAAACCGAGCAGGATCTGAACGCGTCACCGCTGCCCTGCCCGATCGTCGGCCACGTCGGCGACGGCAATTTCCACGTCGCAATCCTGATCGATCCCAACAAGCCGGAAGAACTCGTCGAAGCCGAGCGGCTCAACCACCGCATCGTGCAACGCGCGCTGCGCATGGACGGCACGTGTACCGGCGAGCACGGTGTCGGCCTTCACAAGATGGGCTTCCTGCTCGAAGAACACGGCGACGTCGCGGTGGATACGATGCGCTCGATCAAGCACGCGCTCGATCCACATAACCTGATGAATCCGGGAAAGATTTTCGCCTGGGCGGCCTGAGGTATCGAGGTACTGCGAGATATCGCATGGCGCGCGGGGCGTTGATCAAAAACGTCCGCGCCAACCCGACAAGCACGATCAGTCAAAGCTGGAGGAGACAAGTCACATGAACGCACCCGCTGAACTGACGGCTGAAGTTCTCGCCCAGCGCCAGCGCGAAGTCGTACAGGCGCTGATGGCCGTATTGCCGACCCATTGTCTGCTGTACCGCGAAGAAGATACCGTCGCTTATGAATGCGACGGGCTCGCTGCGTACCGGCGTCTGCCGCTCGCGGTTGCGTTGCCGGAAACGGAATCGCAAGTGCAACGCATTGTGCAGATCTGCCATCGTCTCGAAGTGCCGATCGTGCCACGTGGTGCGGGCACCGGCTTGTCGGGCGGCGCCATGCCGATCCGTCATGGCGTGGTGGTGTCGCTTGCACGCTTCAGAAAAATCGTCGAAGTCGACTCGTATGCGCGAACCGCCACCGTTCAGCCGGGCGTGCGCAATCTGTCCATTTCTGAAGCGGCCGCGCCATATGGCCTTTACTACGCGCCCGACCCTTCGTCGCAGATCGCCTGCACGATCGGCGGCAACGTATCGGAGAACTCGGGCGGCGTGCATTGCCTGAAGTACGGCCTTACCGTGCACAACGTGCTGCGCGTTCGCGCGGTGACGATGGAAGGCGAGATCGTCGAGTTCGGCTCGCTCGCGCCCGACTCGCCCGGCCTCGATCTGCTGGCGGTGCTGATCGGCAGCGAAGGCATGTTCGCGATTGTCACCGAGGTCACCGTCAAGCTGATCCCGAAACCGCAAATGGCGCAGGTCATCATGGCCAGTTTCGACGACGTCGTGAAAGGCGGCGATGCGGTGGCAGGCATTATCGCGGCGGGCATCATTCCGGCGGGCCTCGAAATGATGGATAAACCGGCCACGCGCGCGGTCGAAGAATTCGTCAACGCGGGCTACGACCTCGACGCGGCGGCGATCCTGCTGTGCGAATCGGATGGCACGCCCGAAGAAGTCGCCGACGAAATCGTGCGCATGACGGCAGTGCTACGCGAACAGGGCGCAACCCGCATCCAGATTTCGCGCTCGGAGGCCGAACGGTTGCGCTTCTGGTCCGGCCGCAAGAACGCCTTTCCGGCCGCCGGTCGAATCTCGCCGGACTACTACTGCATGGACGGCACCGTGCCGCGCCGCAGTATCGGGCCGCTTCTCGCGCGTATCGAAGAAATGGAGAAGCGCTACAGCCTGCGCTGCATCAACGTGTTCCATGCGGGCGACGGCAACATGCATCCGCTCATCCTCTTCAATGGCAACGACCAGGACGAGTGGCACCGGGCCGAGGCGTTCGGTTCCGACATCCTCGAAGCATGCGTGGAACTGGGTGGCACGGTAACGGGCGAGCATGGCGTCGGCATCGAAAAGATCAATTCGATGTGCGTGCAGTTTTCGCCCGAAGAGCGCGACACATTTCACGCCGTCAAGCGAGCCTTCGACTCACCGGGCCTACTCAACCCCGACAAAGGCATTCCCACGCGGGCGCGGTGCGCGGAGTACGGCAAGATGCACGTGCGTGGCGGCTTGCTGCCGCACCCGGAATTGCCGCGCTTTTAAGACGGCGAAAGAAACGTAAAACTGCTTCGGTGGCGGGTCTTAAGCCCTGCCACCCTGATTACCCGATGCGGGTCCGCTCCTGGTTGTCAGCGGGCCCCTGCCAGGTACAATCGATCGAAACACAACGAAGCAGGACACCATGGAAGAGGACGACATCGTCGCCGTATGGTCGGAACGCGTGCGTTCGGCCAGCGCCGAAGGACGCGCGTTGCGCATCCGCGGCGGCGGCACCAAAGACTGGTACGGCCAGGCGCTGGAAGGTGACATCCTCGACACGCGCGCTTATCGCGGCATCATCGCGTACGACCCGGCGGAACTCGTCATCACCGCGCGGGCGGGCACGCCGCTGCTGGAGATCGAAGCCGCACTCGCCGAGCACCACCAGATGTTCGCGTTCGAGCCGCCGCATTTCGGCCCGCAAGCCACGTTGGGCGGCTGCATCGCGGCCGGCATTTCCGGTCCGCGCCGCCCCGCTGCGGGCGCGGCGCGCGACTTCGTGCTCGGCGCGGTCGTTATGAACGGGCAAGGCCAGAAACTGCATTTCGGCGGACAGGTCGTGAAGAACGTCGCCGGCTATGACGTCTCGCGTCTGCTGGCCGGCTCGCTCGGCACGCTCGGCCTGATCCTCGAATTGTCGGTGAAGGTGCTGCCGTTGCCGCAGGCCGAAGCCACCATCAAGTTCGACATGAACGGCACCGATGCCGTCCGCAAGCTCAACGAATGGGGTGGCCGACCGTTGCCAATTACCGCTAGTGCGTGGCGTCACGGCACGCTCGTCGTGCGGCTGGCCGGCGCCGAAGCGGCGGTGAAGTCGGCGCGTACGTCGCTCGGCGGCGAAGTGGTCGATGCTGTCGAAGCGGAACGTTTCTGGACCGGCTTGCGCGAGCAGACCGACTCGTTTTTCTCGGGCATCCCGCCGAAGGCCGCGCTCTGGCGTCTTGCATTGCCGTCGATTACGGAACCGCTGCAACTGCCCGGCGCGCAGCTGATGGAATGGGGCGGCGGTCAGCGCTGGTGGATCACCGACACCGACGCGCAAACCGTGCGCATCAGCGCGAAACAGGCTGGCGGCCATGCCACGATTTTCCGCACCGGCCACGGCTACGACCGCAGCGCCGGCGTGTTCACCCCACTGCCCGCCCCGCTGATGAAAATCCATCGCGGCCTGAAAAACGCTTTCGACCCGGCCCGCATCTTCAATCGCGGCCGTCTCTACTCCGACTTCTGAGCGACGCGATGCAAACCAACCTCGCGGACTTCATTCGCAACACGCCCGATGGCGACGAAGCCGACGCCATCCTGCGCAATTGCGTGCACTGCGGTTTCTGTACGGCCACCTGCCCGACCTACCAGTTGCTCGGCGACGAACTCGACGGCCCGCGTGGGCGCATCTATCTGATCAAGCAGATGGTGGAAGGCGCGCCGGTCACGCGTAGCACGCAGGTTCACCTCGACCGTTGCCTGACTTGCCGCAATTGCGAAACGACCTGCCCGTCCGGCGTGCAATATGGGCGGCTGGTGGAAATCGGCCGCAAGATCACCGAAGAAAAAGTGACGCGCCCGCTCGGGCAGCGGCTCACGCGCCGCCTGCTCGCGAGCGTCGTGCCGAACAGCGCGATCTTCACGCCGACCATGAAACTCGGTCAGCGTTTCCGCCCGCTTCTGCCCAAGAAATTGCGCGACAAGGTGCCCGCGCGTCAGCGTCCGCTCGAATGGCCGACCGCGAAACATCCGCGAAAAATGCTGATGCTGGCGGGTTGCGTGCAACCGTCGATGATGCCGAACGTCAACATCGCGACCGCGCGGGTGCTCGACGCACTCGGCGTCGAAACCGTGATCGCGCCCGATGCCGGCTGCTGCGGCGCGATCCGCCTGCATCTCGGCTACAACGACGACGCGCTCGACGACCTGCGCGCGAACATCGACGCATGGTGGCCGTTTGTCGAGCAGGGTGCCGAAGCGATCGTGATGAACGCGTCGGGCTGCGGCGCGACGGTCAAGGAATACGCGCACCTGCTGCGCCACGACCCGGCTTACGCGGAAAAGGCGCGCCGTATCGTCGAATTGACCCGTGATATCTCGGAGATCCTGCCCGAGTTCGAAGAAGCGCTGGTCGCGCAAACGCGCCGCCGCTCGGTTCACACGGTCGCGTTTCATCCGCCCTGCACGTTGCAGCATGGTCAGCAGGTTCGCGGCAAGGTCGAACATCTGCTGGCCGCGCTCGGCCTCGAAGTGCGCCTTCCCGCCGACAGTCATCTGTGCTGCGGCTCGGCGGGCACGTATTCGCTGACGCAGCCCAGATTGTCGTACGCACTTCGCGATCAGAAGCTGGAGCGCCTGCAGGCGCAGGAACCGCAAGTGATCGTGTCGGCGAACGTCGGCTGCATTGCACATCTGCAAAGCGGCACTGGAACGCCGGTCGCGCATTGGATCGAATTGGTCGAGCACATGCTGTCCGTATAATCCAGTCATTGCCTTTCGCTGGACTACCGGTTCCGTTCCATGCCCGATCTGATTCACAATCTCGCAGCGGTGCAGCAGCGCATCGCCGTGGCCGCGCAGGCGGCCGGACGCGATGCGCGTTCGGTCACGTTGCTCGCGGTCTCCAAGACCTTCCCCGCCGAAGACGTTCGCGCCGCGCATGCCTGTGGTCAGCGTGCATTCGGCGAAAACTACGTGCAGGAATCGCTGACCAAGATCGAGACGCTCGCCGATCTGCGCGCGTCGCTCGAATGGCATTTCATCGGGCCGCTGCAATCGAACAAGACGCGGCCGGTCGCCGAGAATTTCGATTGGGTGCATTCGGTCGATCGGCTGAAAATCGCGCAGCGGCTGTCGGAGCAGCGTCCCGATAATCTGCCGCCGCTGAACGTGTGCCTGCAGGTGAACGTGAGCGGCGAGGCGTCGAAAAGCGGCGTGAGCATTGCCGAGGCGGTCGAAGTCGCACAGACGATCGCCGCGTTGCCGAAGCTGACTCTGCGCGGACTGATGTCGATTCCCGAGCCTGGCGGCGGCATCGAAGAACAACGCGCGCCGCATCGTGCGCTGCGCGAGTTGTTCGAGCGTCTGCGCGACGACGGGCTCGAACTCGACACGCTGTCGATGGGCATGTCGAGCGACCTCGAAGCGGCCGTGCTGGAAGGCGCGACGATCGTGCGGGTCGGCACCGCGATTTTCGGCGCGCGAGATTACTCTAACTGACCCTTGGCAGGCCTTCGCGGCCTCCGGGGCGCTTCACGAAACCTCATCCGGAACATCATGAAAATTGCTTTTATCGGCGGTGGCAACATGGCCGCAGCGTTGATCGGCGGCCTCATCAAGCGTGGCGTCGCGCCCGCCGACCTCTACGCGATCGATCCCAACGAAGACGCGCGCAAGCGCAATGAAGATCAGTTCGGTGTGCGCACCGGCGCAGCGGCGGACGAGGCGCTCGCCGCGTATGACGCGGTCGTGCTGGCAGTCAAGCCGCAAATCCTGAAAGCCGTCGCCGAATCGATTGCTCCGCATCTGAATGCGTCGCAACTGGTGGTGAGCATCGTCGCGGGCATTCGCATGGACGACATGTCGCGCTGGCTGAACGGCCACGCCCGCATTGTCCGCGTGATGCCGAACACGCCTGCGCTGATCGGCATGGGCGTGACCGGACTGGTCGCGACCGCGAGCGTCGACGAAGCAGGCCGCGCGCTCGCGTCGCAAGTGCTGGGTGCGGTCGGTGAAACGGTCTGGTTCGACGACGAAGCGAAGATCGACGCCGTCACCGCGATCTCGGGCAGCGGACCGGCCTACGTGTTCTATTTCATCGAGGCGCTGCAGGAAGCCGCGCGCCAGCTCGGCATGGACGAAGCACAGGGCCGCGCGCTGGCTGTCGCGACCTTCACCGGCGCCGCGCAACTGGCCGCGAATTCCGACGAACCGCCGAGCCTGCTGCGTGAACGCGTGACGTCGAAGGGCGGCACGACGGCGGCGGCACTGGCATCGTTCGACGCCAGCGCGATCAAGGATGCGATCGTGCGTGGCGTGCTCGCTGCCGATGCGCGCGCGAAGGAAATGGGCGAGGAGTTTGGTAAGCAGTAAGCGCCGGGACTGAGGACGTTCATCCGCGCCCCTTCATCGTCTTGCGATGAAGGGGCGGCGGCAAATACAGCTACGCAACCGGACGCGGAGCTTTGGCTCGAGTGGGGACTACCCGCCCATCGAGCCGCCTTGGATGACTGGCTGGCGTGCTCGCCACCCTGGCGCATGCGGGAAACCAGGCCAGCGGCAAAATCTGTCGAAGGCGTGTTTTGCGCTTCACCTCTCGCGTAGCCCGCGTTGGCAAGCGCCGCCCTGCTTCAAATCTAGGCCGCGGCGACTCCCGAAAAAATGCAGCAATCGGCGCTCACCTGTCTCAAATCGCAGCCACCGCATAATGCGCGGCGATCCCGACAAACAGCGCGCCGCCGAGCCAGTTGTTATGCCGGAACGCCGCGAAACACGCCATCCGGTCGCGATTGCGAATCAGCGTGTAGTGATAGATCGCGCAGCCCACAGCGGCCGCCCATCCCAGCCAGTACAGCACGCCGAACCCCAGCATCACGCCGATGCCGACGTAAATGCCCAGCGTCACCGCGTAGCACAGCATGATCGCCGCGACGTCGAAGCGGCCGAACGTCAGCGCGGACGTGCGAATGCCGATCTTGATGTCGTCGTCGCGATCGACCATCGCGTATTCGGTGTCGTACGCGACCGACCAGAACACGTTGGCGAGCAACATCACCCAAGCGAGCATCGGCACGTGATCCTGGATCGCCGCGAACGCCATCGGAATGCCGAAGCCGAAAGCAATGCCCAGATAGGCCTGCGGAATGGCGAGGAAGCGCTTGGTGAACGGATACGAGCCGGCGACAAACAGTGCCGCGACCGACAACTCCTTGGTCAGCGTATTCAGCGGCAGAATCAGCAGAAATGCCAGCAACGACAAGCCTGCCGCCAGCGCCACGGCTTCCCATGCCTTGATCTTGCCCGACGTGATCGGCCGATTCTCGGTGCGCTTGACGTAGCGGTCGAAATCGCGATCCGCGTAATCGTTGATCGCGCAGCCCGCCGAGCGCATCAGCACCGTGCCCACCGTGAAAATCACCAGCAGCGGCCACGACGGATGCCCGTCGGACGCGATCCACAGCGCGTTGAGCGTCGGCCACAGCAGCAGCAGGCTGCCGATCGGCTTGTCCATGCGGACGAGCCGCAAATACAGGGGAAGTCGGGCGAACATGGGCGGAGTCGGTGGAGTGCAAAGAGGGTCCGGCTATTTTACGGGATGCGGAGTGCGGGGAGCTTTGGCGTGCGCGGGAGGGGGTGGCTCGATTCGGCTTAGCTCGGTCACGCCTAGCGTAGCCAGCCGTGGGCCCACTCGGCCGCGCAATTCGGCATGGCGTGCTGGCTCAGCGCACCACCCAAAAACCAGCCGCGCTCAAACGCCCTACCCCCAGCGCCAATAAAAAAAGCCGCCCCGAAGGGCGGCTTCATCAGCAGACACAGGCTAAAAAAGCCCGCCGCCGTATCAATCGTCCAGCAGCGACAGGTCGCGCACCGCGCCCTTATCCGCGGACATCACCAGCTTCGCGTACGCCTTCAGCGCCGCCGACACCTTACGCGGACGCACCTTCGCCGGCTTCCAGCCCTTCGCGTTCTGCTCTTCGCGACGACGCGCGAGTTCCTCGTCGGACAGCAGCACGTCGATCGTACGGTTCGGAATGTCGATGCGGATCTTGTCGCCGTCGCGCACCAGACCAATCGCGCCGCCCGCTGCCGCTTCCGGCGAGCAGTGACCGATCGACAGACCCGACGTACCGCCGGAGAAACGGCCGTCCGTCAGCAGCGCACAGGCTTTGCCCAGACCCTTCGATTTGATGTAGCTCGTCGGGTAAAGCATTTCCTGCATGCCGGGGCCGCCCTTCGGGCCTTCGTAGCGGACGATCACGACATCGCCGGCCTTGACCTTGTCGTTCAGGATGTTCTCGACCGCTTCATCCTGCGACTCGGTCACGTGAGCCGTGCCTTCGAACACCAGAATGCTTTCGTCGACGCCCGCGGTTTTCACCACGCAGCCATCCAGCGCGATGTTGCCGGTCAGCACGGCCAGGCCGCCTTCCTTCGAGAACGCGTGCTCGTACGAACGGATGCAGCCTTCGGCGCGATCCGTATCGAGGCTCGGCCAGCGCGTGTTCTGGCTGAACGCGACCTGCGTCGGAATTCCTGCCGGTCCCGCCATATAGAACGTGCGCACGGCTTCGTCCTGCGTACGGACGATGTCCCACTGATCGAGCGCGTCTTTCAGCGTCGGCGCGTGCACGGTCGGCACGTCGGTGTGCAGCTTGCCCGCACGATCCAGCTCGCCGAGGATCGCCATGATGCCGCCCGCGCGATGCACGTCTTCGATGTGGTACTTGTTCGTGTTCGGCGCGACCTTGCACAACTGCGGCACGATACGCGACAGACGGTCGATGTCGTCCATCGTGAAGTCGATTTCGGCTTCGCGTGCAATCGCCAGCAAGTGCAGGATGGTGTTGGTGGAACCGCCCATCGCGATGTCGAGCGTCATTGCGTTTTCGAACGCCTTGAAGCCCACGGCGCGCGGCAGGATGCTTTCCACTTCCTCTTCGTAGTACTGGCGAGCCAGTTCGACGATACGGCGGCCAGCGCGCTTGAACAGTTGCTCGCGGTCGGCGTGCGTGGCGACCACCGTGCCGTTACCCGGCAGCGACAGACCCAGCGCTTCGGTCAGGCAGTTCATCGAGTTGGCCGTGAACATGCCCGAGCACGAACCGCAGGTCGGGCATGCCGAGCGTTCCACTTCGGCCACGTCGGCGTCGGAATACGACGAATCCGCTGCGATCACCATCGCGTCGACCAGGTCGAGCTTCTTGAATTCGAGCGTCTTGGTGACCGGATTCGCGAGCTTCGTCTTGCCGGCTTCCATCGGGCCGCCGGACACGAAGATCACCGGAATGTTCAGGCGCATCGCCGCGATCAGCATGCCCGGGGTGATCTTGTCGCAATTGGAGATGCACACCATCGCGTCCGCGCAGTGCGCGTTGACCATGTATTCGACCGAATCCGCGATGATGTCGCGGCTCGGCAGCGAATACAGCATGCCGTCGTGGCCCATGGCGATGCCGTCGTCGACAGCAATGGTGTTGAATTCCTTGGCGACGCCACCCGCAGCTTCGATTTCGCGCGCGACGAGCTGGCCGAGGTCTTTCAGGTGAACGTGACCGGGCACGAACTGGGTGAACGAATTGACGACCGCGATGATCGGCTTCGAAAAATCTTCGTCTTTCATGCCGGTGGCGCGCCACAGCGAGCGTGCCCCTGCCATGTTGCGGCCGGCGGTAGTGGTTCTGGAACGGTATACGGGCATTGTGGTTGTGGGAGAAATATCGCAGTAAGGAAGCGGGCCGTGGGAATAAAGGCCCTCGTGCGCCCGTGCGAACAACCTTGTGAGCCGCGCTCTGGGCAAACCGCGATTATCCCACAGGCAGTAGGGGTGTGTTGCTCAGGGCGGCGGGAGTGAGTTAGTTGCGAAATGCGTCACGACGATGCGTTCGGGACCAGATTGGCGCCAGTTTCAATGCAGGCTACGCCGCCCGACGGCACATTGTCAGGAGCGCCGCAGTGTGGCGAGCAAAATCGCGCACGCGAAAAAAAACCTCCCGCGAAGGGAGGTTTTTTTGACTTTTCGCCCCGGCACTCAAATGCTGGCCGGGCAAAACGGTCGATCGGCGATCGATCTCAAGCCAGCATCGAGCGCAGCATCCACGCGGTCTTTTCGTGTGTTTGCATGCGTTGCGTCAGCAAGTCGGCGGTCGGTTCGTCGTTCGCTGCTTCCGTCGACGGGAAAATTGCGCGTGCGGTACGCACCACGGCTTCCTGACCTTCCACCAGCTGGCGGATCATTTCTTCGGCAGCCGGCACGCCGTCCGCTTCCGGGATCGACGACAGCTTCGCGAATTCCTTGTAGCTGCCCGGCGCATGCACGCCCAGCGCGCGGATACGTTCAGCGATCGAGTCGACCGCGAGCGCCAGTTCGTTGTATTGCGTTTCGAACATCAGGTGCAACGTGTTGAACATCGGACCCGTCACGTTCCAGTGGAAGTTGTGGGTCTTCAGATACAACGTGTAGGTGTCGGCGAGCAGACGCGACAGACCTTCTGCGATCTTCTTGCGATCCTTGTCGCTGATTCCGATATTGACGTGCTGTACGGCTGCGACTGTGGCTTCTTTCTTGGCCATGATGACTCCTTTGAAGAGTGATACGAACCGGTCGGCAAAATGACGGTTTGCGTAAAGCGAACCTGACACATCGAACGATCGACAGTTTAGCCTGAAATCCGTGGCGTTCGCGCGCACCGTGGTCGCTTGCCGCATTCGCGGTGCGGCTGCAATCACCCGCCCAGCGCGTGTTGCAGCGCCTGCATGACGACCACCGCCAGCCCGCTCGCGACGATCGCGAATCCCATCGCCTTGCGCCATGTCAACGCGTGACGCTGTTGTGCGCCGCGTGCGGCCGGCGCGCCGATTGTGGCCATCATCATCTGGATCATGAACGTGCTCCGCGTACTCAGGTTCGTATCGATACCGGCGGGACGCCGCTGCGCCCCGCCTTGCTGCATTGCTTCAGTGCTTCAGTGCTTCAGTGCTTTACTTCGTGCGGCCTTCCTGCAACCGGGCCAGTGCGGCGATGACACCTTCCGCATAAGCCGGGTCGGCGCGGCGGAAATGCTCGATCTGCCGCGCGACGATGTCCTGCGGCACGCCATCGATATGGCGCGCGATATTGCCGAACAGACGCTCACGTTGCGCGTCGTCGAACAGCGCGAACAGCATGCCCGGCTGCGTGTAGTAATCGTCGTCCGCGCGATGGTCGTAGCGATCCACCGTGCCTGCCGCAAGCGGCGGCTCCGACGCGTTCGCGTCCTGAGCGAAGTCGCCGAAACGGTTCGGCTCGTAATTCACGTTGCCGCCGAGATTGCCGTCCACACGCATGCCGCCGTCGCGATGGAACGAATGCGGATTGGCCACCCGCGACGCATTCACCGGGATCTGATGGTGGTTGATGCCGAGGCGATAACGCTGCGTATCGCCGTACGAGAACAGGCGGCCTTGCAACAGGCGGTCCGGCGAAAAGCCGATTCCCGGTACGACATTGGCGGGCGTGAACGCAGCCTGCTCGACATCCGCGAAATAGTTTTGCGCGTTGCGATTCAACTCGATCGTGCCGACGTCGATCAGCGGATAGTCTTTCTGCGACCACACCTTAGTGATGTCGAACGGATTGAAGCGATACGTCGCGGCATCCGCTTCCGGCATGATCTGAATCGCAAAACGCCACTTCGGAAAATTGCCCGCGTCGATGTTGCCGAGCAGATCGCGCTGCGCGCTTTCACGGTCTTGCGCGACGACCTGGGCGGCTTCGGCATCGGTGAAATTCTCGATGCCCTGCATCGACTTGAAGTGGAATTTCACCCAGAAGCGCTCGTTGCTCGCGTTGATGAACGAGTACGTGTGCGAGCCGAAACCGTGCATCTGGCGGAAATTCTGCGGAATGCCGCGATCGCTCATCAGAATCGTCACCTGATGCAGCGATTCAGGGTGACGCGACCAGAAATCCCACGCAGCGACGTTGCTGCGCATGTTGGTGTACGGGTCGCGCTTTTGCGTGTGGATGAAGTCCGGAAACTTCAGCGGATCGCGAATGAAGAACACCGGCGTGTTGTTGCCGACCACGTCCCAGTTGCCCTCTTCCGTGTAGAACTTGATCGAGAAGCCGCGCACGTCGCGCTCGGCGTCGGCTGCGCCTCGCTCACCCGCCACCGTCGAAAAGCGCATGAAAAGCGGCGTTTCCTTGCCGACTTCGGCGAACACTTTGGCTTTCGTGTAGCGCGAGATGTCGTGCGTGACCTTCAGCGTGCCGAACGCGCCCGAACCCTTCGCGTGAACGCGGCGCTCGGGAATCACTTCGCGGTCGAAATGGGCGAGCTTTTCGAGCAGCCAGACATCTTGCAGAACGACCGGACCGCGCACGCCTGCGGTCATCGAATTCTGGTTATCGGCGACGGGTGCGCCGGCGGCGTTGGTGAGCTTCTGTTCGGACATGCGGTACTCCTGCTTGATTTTTATCGAATGAGATTGGGGAGAGAGGCGCGGCACCTGATGCCGGCGTTGCCCGGGGTTGCCGTTCAGCGGCTTTACGCGGACAGAGCCCGGTCAACCAGCAAGGACATCGCGACGGTACGCACGCTCCTGATCGACGCGCTGAATCCGCGGGCGGTTGCGCGGACCGACTGAGCGGCGAGAGCCTGGATTTGCTGCGGGTTCGGTTGCGTCATGAGTTCCTCCGGTGTCTTGTGAGACTTGGGATCGGGCGATCCATGGAGGAAACTATAACAATGCTATCGAATAATCGTGTTTGATTAATTTTATCTATTCGATAGGGAGGGGCTGTTGCCTGTTTGGTGGGCAACTTTTTTCGGGCTGACTGCGCAAGGAACGTGCGGTCAGCCCGAACTATTGCCGATGGCAAGCGCTGAAGGCATTGCCAGAACAGTCACCGAATCAGTTGACGGCGACGGGCAGGTCCAGCTTCTTGACGCCCGGCAGATCGCACGCACTGATCGCGTCGCAAATCGCATCGATAGCGGGCATCCGCGTGAAGCTCTTGCGCCACGCGAGCACCACGCGGCGATCCGGCACGGGCTCGTCGAACGCGACATAGCTGAGCAGACCGGCGTCGATACCGCCTGCGTGCGGCTTCACCTCATGCACCGACATGCGCGGCAGCACGGTAATTCCAACGCCGCTCGCGACCATATGGCGAATCGTCTCGAGCGACGAACCCTCGAACGTCTTCTGGATACCGTCCGCGTTCTGCGAAAAACGCATCAGTTCAGGGCACACACCCAGCACGTGATCGCGGAAGCAGTGACCGCTTCCGAGCAGCAGCATGGTTTCCTGCTTCAGATCGTCGGCGTCGATTTTCGGGCGGTTTTCCCACGCATGACCCGACGGCAACGCGACGACAAACGGCTCGTCGTACAGCGGACGCAGCATCAACCCGGTTTCGGGAAACGGCAGCGCCATGATGGCGACGTCGATTTCGCCCTGCTTCAGCAGTTCGATCAGCTTGAGCGTGTAATTTTCCTGCAGCATCAGCGGCATCTGCGGGACGCGCTTGATCATCTGCTTGACGAGCGTGGGCAGCAGGTACGGTCCGATCGTGTAGATCACGCCAAGCCGCAACGGTCCGACCAGCGGATCTTTGCCCTGCTTCGCGATTTCCTTGATGGCCAGCGTCTGCTCCAGCACGCGCTGAGCTTGCGTGACGATCTGTTCACCGATGGGCGTGACGCTGACTTCACTGGTGCCGCGCTCGAAAATCTGCACGTTGAGTTCGTCTTCGAGCTTCTTGATCGCCACCGACAGGGTCGGCTGGCTGACGAAACACGCTTCGGCAGCCCGGCCAAAGTGCCGCTCGCGGGCAACCGCAACGATGTATTTCAATTCGGTGAGCGTCATTCGGGGACCAATCAGTGTTGTGAATTCGATAGGTTCTAGTTATACACCGATAGGGTCGGTTCGCCAACCTCTGGTTTCGGGCGCATCGGCCCGCACGCCTTGTCGTAGCAAGGCGCGCGGGCCGCTTTCATGCCTTCAGATACTGCTCGCGCGCACCGAGCCAGCGCGCCAGATGCTGGATCACCACCTCGGGATATCTTTCGAGGAGAGCCGCAGCCGCCTCGCGCGCCGGTTCGATCAGCCATTGATCGTTTTCGAGATCGGCGAAACGCAACATGGCCGCGCCCGATTGCCGCGCGCCCAGGAACTCACCGGGGCCGCGAATTTCCAGATCGCGGCGGGCGATCTCGAAGCCGTCGGTGGTTTCGCGCATGGTTTGCAGGCGTGCCCGGGCGGTCATCGACAGCGGGCCGGTGTAGAGCAGCACGCATACCGATGCCGCGCTGCCTCGCCCCACCCGTCCGCGCAACTGGTGCAACTGCGCGAGGCCGAAGCGCTCGGCATGTTCGATCACCATCAGCGATGCGTTCGGCACGTCGACGCCCACTTCGATCACCGTCGTCGCGACCAGCAACTGCACTTCATTGCGCGTGAACGCGTCCATCACGGCGGCTTTCTCGGCGGGCGCAAGGCGTCCATGCACGAGGCCGACCTTCAGTTCCGGGAGCGCCGCGACCAGCGTCTCGTAAGTCTCGACCGCGGTCTGCAACTGCAAGGTCTCGCTCTCTTCGATCAGCGGACACACCCAGTACACCTGACGCCCCGTCAGCGCGGCCTCGCGCACGCGGCTGATCACCTCTTCGCGGCGCGCGTCGGACACGAGCTTGGTCAGGATCGGCGTGCGGCCGGGCGGCAACTCGTCGATGGTCGATACGTCGAGGTCGGCGTAATAGGTCATCGCGAGCGTGCGCGGAATCGGCGTCGCGGACATCATCAGTTGATGCGGCTGGAAGTCGCGCGCGCCATCGGCGGCGTTCTGCGCCTTCGCGCGCAACGCGAGCCGCTGCGCGACGCCGAAACGGTGCTGTTCGTCGACGATCACGAGCCCGAGGCGCGCGAACTCCACCGCGTCCTGAATGATCGCGTGCGTGCCGATCACGAGTTGCGCAGTGCCAAGCGCGGCGGCTTCGATTGCGGCGCGCTTTTCTTTGGTCTTCAGGCTGCCCGCCAGCCACGCGACGCTTACGCCCAGCGGTTCCAGCCAGCCGCGCAATTTGCGCGCGTGCTGTTCGGCGAGGATTTCGGTCGGGGCCATCAGCGCGGCCTGGTAACCGGCGTCGATCGCCTGCGCGGCGGCCAGCGCGGCCACGATCGTCTTGCCGCTGCCGACGTCACCTTGCAGCAGACGCTGCATCGGATGCGGCTGCGTCAGATCGAGCGCAATTTCTCCGCCGACGCGCTCCTGCGCCTTCGTCAACGCAAACGGCAACGCCTTCAACAGACGCGCGACCAGCGCCGCTTCGTCGCCCAGCTTGCGGCGCGGCATGGCCGGCGCGGCGCGCGTGCGGCGCTCGTCATGCGCGCGCTTCAACGACATCTGCTGCGCGAGCAACTCTTCGAACTTGATGCGCACCCACGCCGGATGCGTGCCGTCGATCAACGCAGTCTCGTCGGACTGCACGCCCGGATGATGCAGCGTGCGCACGGCGTCCATCAGCGACGGCACGCCGAGCGGCTGCAGGTAAGTTCGCGCGATCGGCTCGGGCAGCAGTTCCGGCAACGACGTGCGCGACAGCGCGTTATCGATCGATTTACGCAGATACGCCTGCGTCACGCCCGCGGTGCTCGGATAGACCGGCGTCAGCGCCTGCGGCAGCGGCGTGTCTTCATCGACGACGCGCACGGCCGGGTGGACCATCTCCATGCCGAAGAAACCGCCGCGCACGTCGCCGCGCACCCGCAGCCGCGCGCCGATTGCCATCTGCTTGACCTGCGAGCCGTAGAAATTCAGGAAGCGCAGCACGAGTTCGTCGCCGGCGTCGTCGTGCAGTTTCACCAGCAACTGACGACGCGGGCGATACGCGATCTCGTTGTCGAACACCACGCCTTCGGTTTGTGAAATGCCGCCTGGCAGCAGGTGTCCGATCGGCGTCAGCGAGGTTTCGTCCTCGTAGCGCATCGGCAGATGCAGCACGAGATCGATGTCGCGGGTGAGGCCGAGCTTGGCGAGCTTGTCGACGGTTTTGACGGGAGCCTTGGCGGCGGATTTGCTGGAGGACTTCGAGGTCGAGCGGCCAGCGGAACTCCCTGCGGGCTTGTCGCCGAATTCGTTTGGCGGGACCTTGCTCGATGCTTCACCCGACGAATGGCTCGATGCATGACTCAATGCGTCATCTGACGTCTCGCCTGGGTTCGCATCCGGCTCGATATCAGGCTGGCCGTCCGCGGACGTGCCCCCGCGCCTGTGCGCCGTCAAACCGGCGGCCACCGCCACCTCAACCGCCTCACCCTTCCGTGCGACGCGGCGCTTCGGTTCGGCGCCCGGTTCATCGTTAGCGGAGGGCAATCGGCGGTCGGACAAAGGCATGGGCTGCTTCGCAAGTACAATATCGGCTGTCAAAGGGTTCGCACGCCATACAGCGCGCGGGCTCGCGGGCTGTTCAGCGTCCCGCAATCATAGCCGCCCGGCTTAGGCTTCGGCTCAATTCAGTCTCAATTCGCATCCAGTCGTTCGCATGCTTACGCTTTCCGATTTCGATTTCGATCTGCCACCCGAGCTGATCGCGCAAGTTGCGCTGCCCGAGCGCAGCGCCAGCCGTCTGCTCGAGGTGGACAACTCCGTTTCCGCCGACACCGCGCGTCTGATCGACCGCCGCTTTGCCGAGCTGCCCGAGTGCATCGCGCCCGGCGATCTGCTGGTCTTCAACGATACCAAAGTCCTGAAGGCGCGCTTCCTCGGCCAGAAGGCCAGTGGCGGCAAGGTCGAAGTGCTGGTAGAGCGCCTGACCGGCGAGCGCACCGCGCTCGCGCAGATCCGCGCGAGCAAGAGCCCGCAGCCGGGCACGACGATCCGTCTGGCCGACGCCTTCGACGTCACGCTCGGCGAGCGTGTCGAGCCGTTCTACACGCTGCATTTCCCCGACGACTGCCTGACGCTGATCGAGCAGTTCGGCCGTCTGCCGCTGCCGCCGTACATCGAGCACGATCCCGATTCGACCGACGAAACCCGCTACCAGACCGTGTTCGCGCAGAATCCGGGCGCAGTCGCGGCGCCCACGGCCGGCCTGCATTTCGACGAAGCGCTGCTCGCGAAACTCGACGCCCACGGCGTGGAACGCGCGACGCTCACGCTGCACGTCGGCGCGGGCACGTTCCAGCCGGTGCGGGTCGAGAATCTCGACGAACACAAGATGCACAGCGAGTGGTATCACCTGCCGCAGTCCCTGGCCGACAAGATCGCCGCGACCAAAGCGCGCGGCAATCGCGTGATCGCGGTGGGCACGACCTCGATGCGCGCGCTCGAAGCCGCCGCGCGCGATGCCGACGCCGCCGGCCGTCCGCTGGGCGCGGCCAGCACCGAAACCGATATTTTCATCACGCCGGGGTATAAATTCCGCGTGGTCGACCGGCTGGTGACGAATTTCCATCTGCCGAAATCGACGTTGCTGATGCTGGTTTCAGCGTTCGCGGGCGTGGAAACGATCCGCGCCGCGTATCGTCACGCGATCGAGCAGCGTTACCGCTTTTTCAGTTACGGCGACGCGATGCTGCTGACGCGCCGCGACGACTGAACGCCAACGCCGCCCGCGCGCTAACCGCGCTGTTTTTCAAGTTTTTGCAGTTCCCCAGCCGCCGCGATCCTTCCGGCGGCGTTTCAACATTTGCGCCGGACTGTTCTCCGGTAGCACAGGAGTTTTTTAGATGACCGACGGTCACATCAGCAGCACGCGCGCCGACCACGGCGCGTATCTCGGCGACCACGTGCGCCCCGAAAACGGCCTCAAATTCGAACTGCTCGGCACCGACGGCCAGGCGCGCCGCGGCCGCGTCACGCTGAATCACGGCGTGGTCGAAACGCCGATCTTCATGCCGGTCGGCACCTACGGCACGGTGAAAGCCGTCCAGCCGCGCGAGCTTCACGAGATGCACGCGCAGATCATTCTCGGCAACACATTCCACCTGTGGCTGCGCCCCGGTCTCGAAACCATCGAGGCGCACGGCGGTCTGCACCGCTTCATGGGCTGGAATAAGCCGATCCTGACCGACTCCGGCGGTTTTCAGGTGTTTTCGCTTGGCGATCTGCGCAAGATCACCGAGGATGGCGTCACGTTTGCATCGCCGATCAACGGCGACAAGCTGTTCCTGTCGCCCGAAGTGTCGATGCAGATCCAGAAAGTGCTGAACTCGGACATCGTCATGCAGTTCGACGAATGCACGCCGTACGCGACCAATAACGTGCCGACCTCGCATCAGGAAGCGGCCGATTCGATGCGCATGTCGATGCGCTGGGCGCAGCGTTCGATCGACGAGTTCAAGCGCCTCGGCAACCCGAACGCGCTGTTCGGCATCGTCCAGGGCGGCATGTTCGAAGACCTGCGCGACGAGTCGCTGGCGGGTCTCGCGGAGAAGGATTTCCACGGTCTCGCGATCGGCGGTCTGTCGGTCGGCGAGCCGAAGGAAGACATGATGCGCGTGCTGAACCACATCGGCCCGAAGCTGCCCGCCGACAAGCCGCACTACCTGATGGGCGTGGGCACGCCGGAAGACCTGGTGGCGGGCGTAGCCGCCGGCGTCGACATGTTCGACTGCGTGATGCCGACCCGCAACGCGCGCAACGGCTGGCTGTTCACCCGTTTCGGCGACATCAAGATCCGTAACGCCGTGCACAAGAATTCGCTGCGCCCGCTCGACGAACAATGCGGCTGCTACACCTGCCGCAATTTCACGCGCGGTTATCTGCATCACCTGCATCGGGTAGGGGAAATCCTGGGGGCCCAGCTGAACACGATCCACAACCTGCACTACTACCTCGAACTGATGCAGGAAATGCGCGATTCGATCGACGCAAAAATGTTCGAGCCGTTCCGCAAACGCTTCCACGAAAACCGCGCGCGAGGCGTCGAACAGGCGCCCTGACGCGGCCCGGCAGCGGATTCCACAGAAGAATCCGCTGTCGCTGCCGAAGAAAACCTTACAATTCACTTTCGTCGTCGGGCGTAAAAGGCTTTAAACGGTTGATCGCAAAGCCGATTCGCCGTCCCGACGCCTAACTGGCCGGTGGTAGAATAATCGGCTGATTTTTTTGATCGTTTGACTGATAACGGAGAGACCAACGTGTCGTTCATTTCCAATGCCTTTGCCCAAGGCACAGCAACAGGTGGCATTGAATCGAACCTGATGAGCTTTCTGCCGCTGATCCTGATGTTCGGCGTGCTGTACTTCATCATGATTCGCCCGCAAATGAAGCGCCAGAAAGAGCACCGCAACATGCTCGCAGCCATGGCCAAGGGCGACGAAGTGGTGACGAACGGCGGCATCGTGGGCAAGGTCACCAAGGTGGGTGAGGCTTACGTCGGCGTCGAAATCTCGGAAGGCACGGAAATCACCGTGCAAAAAGCGTCGGTCACGACGATTCTCCCGAAGGGCACGATCAAGTCGCTGTAAGGCCGGCTCTCTCGCGTCCGGCGCGGCCTCGCGGCGATTCACGCAAATCTGCTGAATCGCCCGCGCTCATCGCCGGACGCATCGCTTCCAAGCCAACCTTCCCGTTGGACCACTCATGAATCGTTACCCCCTCTGGAAATACGCCGTGATGCTGGTGGCTCTGGTCATCGGTCTCGTGTACACGCTGCCCAACCTGTTCGGCGAAGCGCCGGCGGTGCAGGTGTCGAGCGGCAAGGCAACGGTCAGGCTCGACTCGACCACGCTGGCTTCGGTCGAAGCCGCGCTCGCCGCCAATCAGATCAAGCCGGACGGCGTCACGTTCGACAACTCGTCGACCAACGCGAACATCCGCGTGCGTCTGCCGGACACCGACACGCAATTGCGCGTGAAGGACCTGCTGCAAAAATCGCTGAACGCCGACCCGACCGATCCGCAATATGTCGTCGCACTGAACCTGCAAAGCGCGTCGCCGAACTGGCTGACCGCGCTGCACGCTCTGCCGATGTACCTCGGTCTCGACCTGCGCGGCGGCGTCCACTTCCTGTTGCAGGTCGACATGGCAGGCGCGCTGAACAAGAAGCTCGATTCGGACGCATCGGACGTGCGCACGCTGCTGCGTGACAACAATGTCCGCGACGGCGGCGTGAATCGCGTGAACCAGTCGGTGGTGGTCAACGTGGCGGATCAGGCCACGGCGGACGCGGCGCTCAAGCTGCTCGGCCGCGGCATCAGCGAACTCCAGTGGGCGACGCAGCCGGGTCAGGACGGTGGTCTGCAACTGGTCGGCACGTTCACGCCGGCCGTGCAGCGCGCCGTGCAGGACGCCGCGCTCAAGCAGAACATCACCACGCTGCATAACCGCGTGAACGAACTCGGCGTCGCCGAGCCGGTGATCCAGCAGCAAGGCGCCGACCGCATCGTGGTCGAACTGCCGGGCGTGCAGGACACGGCGAAGGCGAAGGACATCATCGGCCGTACGGCCACGCTCGAAGCGCGCCTCGCCGATCCGAACAATCTGCATCCGAACCCGAACGACCCGGTTCCGCCGGGCGACGAACTGTTCACGCAAGGCAATCAGGCGCCCGTCATGCTGCGCAAGCAGGTGATCTTCACCGGCGACCGGATTATCGACGCGTCGGCGGGCTTCGACGAACATCAGCGTCCGTCGGTCAACATTCGCCTCGACTCGGCCGGTGGCCGTGCGGTGGCGAGCGTGTCGCGCGACAACATCGGCAAGCCGATGGCTATGGTGCTGTTCGAAAAGGGCAAGGGCGAAGTGCTGACGGTGGCGACCATCCAGTCGGAACTGGGCGACCGCTTCCAGATTACCGGCCAGCCTAACCCGCAAGCCGCCGCCGACCTCGCGCTGCTGCTGCGCGCCGGTTCGCTCGCGGCACCGATGGAAATCATCGAAGAACGCACGATCGGCCCGAGCCTCGGCGCGGACAACATCAACAAGGGCTTCCATTCGGTCGTGTGGGGCTTCGTAGCGATCGCCGTCTTCATGATCGCGTACTACATGCTGTTCGGCGTGATCTCGGTGATCGGTCTGTCGGTGAACCTCTTGCTGCTGGTCGCGGTGCTGTCGATGCTGCAGGCCACGCTCACACTGCCGGGTATCGCCGCTATCGCGCTCGCGCTCGGTATGGCGATCGACGCGAACGTGCTGATCAACGAACGGGTGCGTGAAGAACTGCGCCACGGCGCGCCGCCGCAACTGGCTATCCAGAACGGCTACGCGCATGCATGGGCAACGATTCTCGACTCGAACGTGACGACGCTGATCGCCGGCCTCGCGCTGCTCGCGTTCGGCTCCGGCCCGGTGCGCGGCTTCGCGATGGTTCACTGTATCGGCATTCTGACGTCGATGTTCTCGGCGGTGTTCTTCTCGCGTGGCCTCGTCAACCTCTGGTACGGCGGCAAGAAAAAGCTGAAGTCGCTGGCGATCGGTCAGGTATGGCGTCCGGAAACTGCACCCGCAGGCTCGAACGCTTACCTCGGTAACGACGATGCCGCCACCGACACCGCACAGGCAGTCGCCGCGGTGACCAAGGGCAAGTCGAAGGCGCAGCAAGCCATCGAGCAGGCGCGCGGCGGCAAGCCGACCGTGCGTCGCCGCAATGCGCCGGGCACGTCGGACCAGACGTCGGGTTCGACGCAAGGTTCGTCGAGCACGCCGCAGAAACCGGGTTCATCCCGCTGAGTCCCGGAGAACAAGACCATGGAATTTTTCCGTTTTCGCAAAGACATTCCGTTCATGCAGCGTGCGTTGATTTTCAACGTGATTTCGCTGCTGACGTTCCTTGCTGCTGTGTTTTTCCTCGCGCATCGCGGGCTGCATCTGTCGGTGGAATTCACCGGCGGTACGGTTGTCGAGGTGCAATATCCGGGCACAGCGCCGCTCGATCCGGTGCGCAACACGCTGGCCAAACTCGGTTACGCCGATGCTCAGGTGCAGAACTTCGGCACCTCGCGCGACGTGCTGATCCGTCTGCCGCTCAAGCAGGGCTTCACGTCCGCGCAACAGAGCGACCAGGTGATGGGCGCGCTGAAGGCCGACACGCCTGAGGTGCAGTTGCAGCGCGTCGAGTTCGTCGGCCCGCAGGTCGGCAAGGAACTGGCCACCGACGGCCTGATGGCGCTCGCCTGCGTGGTGATCGGTATCGTGATTTACCTGTCGTTCCGCTTCGAATGGAAGTACGCAGTAGCCGGCGTGATCGCCAACCTGCACGACGTGGTGATCATTCTCGGTTTCTTCGCATTCTTCCAGTGGGAATTCTCGTTGTCGGTGCTGGCTGCGGTGCTTGCCGTGCTCGGCTACTCGGTGAACGAATCGGTCGTTATTTTCGACCGGATTCGTGAGACCTTCCGTCGCGAACGCAAGATGACCGTGGCCGAAGTCATCAACCACGCGATCACCAGCACGATGTCGCGAACCATCATCACGCACGGTTGTACGCAAATGATGGTGCTGTCGATGTTCCTGTTCGGCGGTCCGACGCTGCACTACTTCGCTCTCGCGCTGACGGTCGGTATTCTGTTCGGTATCTATTCGTCGGTGTTCGTCGCTGCGGCGCTGGCCATGTGGCTCGGCGTGAAGCGCGAAGATCTGCTGAAGGACAAGAAAGACCGGGCTGATCCGAACGACCCGAATGCGGGCGCGCAAGTCTGATTTTTAGATAGACGGTGCAAAGCAGAAGGCCGGTTCGAAAGAACCGGCCTTCTGCGTTTACAGCCGCGTTTTACAGCCGCGCTTTCAAGACTCTCAAGATAACAGTCAACGGAAACCCAGCTTGCGACGGGCGGCGATCAACGCCACCAGACTCACCAGCGCCGCAAAAATCATGTAGTAACTCGGCGCGGCCTTCGATCCCGTCACACTGATCAGCCACGCGATGATAAACGGCCCGAAGCCGCCGAAAATCGTCACCGCGATGTTATAGGCGAGCGACATGCCGGTCGTGCGCGTCTGCACCGGGAACATCTCCGACAGCAGGCCCGGCAACGCGGCGAAGTAACCGGTCATCAGAAAACCGAATACGATCTGCAACGCGATCAGCGTGCCAAAGGTCGGATGCGCGACCAGATACACGAAGGCCGGATTGATCAGCACGAGCAGAAGCACTGCCGAGCCGAGCATGATCGTCGTCCGCCCGCGCCGGTCCGATAGATGCCCGACCACCGGCGAGAACACCATCTGGATCACGCCCGTCAGCGCAATCGCCGAGAACGCTACCGACGGCGCCAGCCCCAGTTGCTTCACGCCATAAGTCGGCATGAACAGCACGAGATAGGTCGATACGGTCCCCAGCACCACCACGCCGATCGCAATCAGGAGCCGCAGCTTCTGGCTCGCAAAGGTATCGCGCAGCGGCGTGTCAGTCGTTTCCGCCGCGAGAAACTCGGGCGTTTCGTCGAGCTTCGTGCGAATGTACCAGGCGACCGGCCCGATCAGCAGACCAAAAAAGAACGGCACGCGCCAGCCCCAGGTGGTCATCTGTTCCGGCGACAACTGGCCGGTGAGCAACACGCCGAAGCCCGCCGCCAGCAACGTGGTCAGCCCCTGGCTCGCCACCTGCCAGCTCGCGAAGAAGCCGCGCCGCCCCGGCACGTGTTCCGCGAGAAAGGCGGTCGCGCTGCCGAATTCGCCGCCCGCCGAGAAGCCCTGCATCAAACGCGCAATCACGAGGATCACCGGCGCCGCAAGGCCAATGCTCTTATAGGTCGGCAAGATGGCGATGATCAGCGTGCCGCTCATCATCAGCAGGATCGACAGTGTGAGCGCAGCTTTGCGTCCGGCGCGATCGGCGTACGCGCCAATCACGATCGCCCCGAGCGGCCGCATGAAGAACGACACGCCGAAGGTGCCGAGCGTCAGCAGCAGCGAGACCGTGTCGTTGCCGGCCGGAAAAAACAGCTTCGAGATGATCACTGCGAAGAAGCCGTACACCACCAGGTCGAACCATTCCAGCGCATTGCCGATCGACGCGGCGACTACTGCCCGCCATGAATTCTGTCGGCTCCCCGCGATGCTTGTTGCTGTCGTTGCGTTCATCGAGATCTCCAGTTTGCGCGCCATATTTTTGATGCGGGCCTTTCCTCTGATAACCCGACTTTGTCCGAACCGGATACGCGCATAACCGGCTCGGCTTCAGCGCTCTATTTAACTTGAAAATTAATCCAATGCGAGTGGCAAATTGAAAGCACTGCCGCATACGGCTTTAATTTGCGTATCAGGCCGCACAGGCAATAAAAAACCGCTTCATCGCGAATGCGGATGAAGCGGTTTTGTGTTGCGGCGCAATGCGCTGCGCTATTCGATAACGGTATTAAAAGCCGTCATGCAGAAGCAGAAAAGAAGCGCTTACTGCTTGATTCCTTCAGTCTGGATATGCAGCTTCGTTTCCATGCTGAAACCGTATTTCACGCCGAAATCCATGCCGAAATCGGCGCGATTGAATTGCGCGCTTGCTTCCACGCCGCACACTTCACGCTTGAGCATCGGATGCTGCATGCACTTGAACGATTCGATCTTCAGATTCACCGGCTTCGTCACGCCGCGAATCGTCAGATTACCGATCACTTCGACCGGCTTGTCGCCATCGAACTTGATATCGGTGCCCTTGTAAGTCACCGACGGATATTTGGCGACGTCGAAGAACGCATCCGTCTTCAGATGCTCATCGAGTTTGGCATTGCCTGTGTCGACCGAAGCGGGATCGACGGTCACATCCACGGTGCCGGTTTTGGCTGCGCGGTCGAGCGTCACCGTGCCGGAGCTTTTCGTGAACTTGCCGCGCCACACCGACAGGCCGCCGAAGTGATCCGCCTCGAAACTCGGATACGTGTGGGTCGGGTCGAGCTGGTAAGTGTCGGCGGCAAACGCGCCGAGCGACAACGAAGAAGCCAGCGCGCCAACCGCGATCAACAGGGATGTCTTCAATTCATGCTCCTGGGTATCTGTAAAAAAGCCTCGCCGAACCGCGCGGCGAGTGTCACGACTTCACGAACGTCACTTGCTTGAAACGATATGAAACTTGATCACCACATCGTCGGCGACCACCGACGTGTCTTTCCACTCGCCCGTACCGATATCGAATTGCAAACGCCTGATCGGCAATGAACCGTCGAAGGTTTGCGTGCCGCCCTGCTGCGTCACCGTGACCGGCACGGTCACCGTCTGCGATTTGCCCTTGATGGTCAGCTTGCCCGTCACCTTGAACTGGTTGCCGCCCGCCGCCGCAATCGCGCTCGACACGAACGTCGCGCTCGGGAAAGTCTTCGCGTCGAACCAGTCCTTGCCGCGCACCTGGTCGTTGTAGCTTTCGTCGCCGAGATCGTAGCTGCCCACGTCGATGGTCAACTGCGCGCTGCCGTCGGCGGGCTTCGCCGGATCGAACTTGATCTGCGCGGTGAATTTCTTGAACTTGCCTTCCACTGGCACGTTCATCTGCTTCGAGGTCGCCGTCACGGAACTCTTCGCGACATCGACCTGAGCCAGCGCGCTGCCGGCTGCGGTCAGCGAGGCCGCGGCGAACGCGGCGAGCATATAGCGATAAAACGAGACCTTCATGGGGATCCTTTTACTTGAGGAAAGGGAGCATGCGCGACAGCAGGCCGTCGCGATCCAGCCATTGATGCTTGAGCGCCGCCAGCACATGCAGCGCGACCAGCACGAGCAACGTGTAATTCAGCGTGATATGAACGGTTTTCAGCAATTCCTTGAGATGCGGGTCCGGCGCGATCAGGCGCGGCAGCGGAATCAGCCCGAGGTAGACCACCGGCACATTGGCCGCCGAGCTATACAGGTAACCCGACGCGGGAATCGCGACCATCAGCACATACAACAGCAGATGCACGAGATGCGCGGCGCCGCGCTGCCACATGGGCATGCGGCGCGGCATCGGCGGGGCGGTGTGAGTCGCGCGCCACAGAATGCGCAGGATCGCGAGCGCGAAGACGGTCACGCCGATCCATTTATGCCAGGAAAAGTAGCGCAGCTTGGTGGGCGTGAAGCCGGGGATGTCGGTCATCACCCAGCCGAGCGCGAAGCCGCAGACGATCAGCAGCGCGATCAGCCAGTGAAATGCAATGGCCGTGCGCGTGTACGACTCCCTGCCGCCAAATGAAGGATTGAGTGCCATGACTGATCAACGCAAGCTAAGAGAGGTTAACGACGCAACTTGCCCTGCTATTCCCTGGTTTCCAACGTCGATGCACGAGGCATCGGCGGCTCGGAAGGGGGCATAGGTCTGCTGCGGCGCGCTGCGGTACACGTCAAGGGCGCCATGCTACCGCAAGCGCAAAAAGCTGGCTGCACTCTGATGGAGACGGGCTGGTCCGAATTTTGCAAAGGGAGCAGGCGGCGGCTGAACAATTAGGGACGGAGGTTGTCAGAGCCATGTCGTCCGGTGCTTGCGCACGGTATAAGATCCGTTCGTCCGCGCGCGGAGCGAGGCCCGGTGCGGCCTGGAAGCCGCGTTTGGTACTATTGCTCCACACTTTCGTCCGACCCGTATAAAAACCGGCCTTGCACGCTTCTCCTCACGTCGTTTGCCCTTCTGCCGTATGGAACATGACAACCTGATCGCGTGCCATGAGTGCGATACGCTGTTCCGCAAGCCACGGCTTGTGGGGCGCGTGTCCGCGCGCTGTCCGCGCTGCGGAGCGACGCTCTATCGCGGCGTGGCGCGCAAGCTCGACGCCATCTGCGCGATGACGCTGGCCGCGCTGATCACCTTTCTGATCGCCCAGGGCTTCCCGATCGTCGAACTCGAAACCAACGGCATCACCTCGCAAACCACCTTGTTCGGCGCGCTGATCGCGCTGTGGGACGAGGACATGCAGATCGTCGCCGTGATGGTGTTCTGCTCGACCATCCTCTTCCCGCTCACCGAACTGCTTGCACTGCTTTACGTGCTGATCCCGCTGCGCGCGGGTTATGTGCCGCCCGCGTTCAACCGGGTGCTGCGCGCGATCCAGTTCGTGCGGCCGTGGGGAATGATCGAAGTGTTCATGCTCGGCGTGCTGATCACCATCGTGAAGATGATCAGCCTCGCGCGCGTGATCCCGGAAGCGGCGCTGTTCGCGTTCGGGGTGCTGACGCTGATGTTCGCGGTGGTCGTCACGTTCGATCCGCGCGTGCTGTGGGATCTCGCCGACGAACTCGGCGATCGCAGTCAGCGGCCATTGCCGCGCACTTCGGCGGATAGCGCGGCGGTCGCCGTCAGCTCGGTCGCCGGGCCGCCTGCACCGAATGATCTGCCGCACGATCATCTGCCGCACGATCTGCCGCCGACGACGCAAACCGCCGCTCAGCCGAACGCGAAACCCGCTGCTCCGGGCGGCGTGCCGCCCGCACCCCATCAGGGATGACATCGCGATGAAATACGTCACTGCCCGGCGCGCGGGCCTCGTTTCCTGCCACGCGTGCGGACGCGTCGAACCGCGCATCCGCTCCATCACGCCGCAGCACTGCACCCGCTGCGGCGCGCAGCTTCACTCGCGCAACCCCGACAGCCTGATGCGCACATGGGCGCTGCTGATCGCCGCCGCGCTGCTGTATATTCCGGCAAATCTGTTGCCGGTCATGCACACGGCGTCGCTGCTCGGTTCCGAAGACGACACCATCATGAGCGGCGTCGTGTATTTCTGGACCTCGGGCGACTGGCCGCTCGCGATCATCGTGTTTGTCGCCAGCATCATGGTGCCGATGCTCAAGCTCTCCGTGCTCGTGCTGCTCACCGTCACCGCGCAGCGCCGCTCGCGCTGGCGGCCCGACCAGCGCACCACGCTGTACCGGATGGTCGAGCGGATCGGCCGCTGGTCGATGCTCGACGTGTTCGTCGTCACGCTGACCGTCGCGCTGGTGCGCTTCAAATCGCTTGCCGTGATTACCGCCGGGCCGGGGGCGATCGCCTTCGGTTCGGTGGTGATTCTGACCATGCTGGCATCCATGCAATTCGATCCACGCCTTATCTGGGACCACGTGGAAGGCAGTACTCAAAAACCTCAGGATCTTCACCATGACTAGCCCGCAAGGACCGACGCCCGCTTCCAGCGATGCGCCGCGCAGCGATTCGAACGGACCGAAGCTGCCGCCGCAATTGCCGGACCCCGAGATCGAGCCGCGCAGCCGCTGGCTGCCGTCGCTCGTCTGGGTGATTCCGCTGATCGCCGCGCTGATCGGCATCGCGCTCGTGATCAAATCGGTCACGGAAAAAGGCCCGACCATCACGATCAGTTTCATCAGCGCCGAAGGTCTCGAACCCGGCAAGACCCAGGTCAAGTACAAGGACGTGACGGTCGGCTCGGTGAAGACCATCACGCTGTCGAAAGACCTGTCGCACGTTCTCGTCGAAGTGCAACTGACCAAGGAAGGCGAACACTTTGCGGTCAAGGATTCGCGCTTCTGGGTGGTGCGGCCACGGGTCGGCGCGAGCGGCGTGTCGGGTTTGACCACGTTGCTTTCCGGCGCTTACATCGGCACCGACGCGGGCCGTTCGACCGATTCCGAGAAAAACTTCGTCGGCCTCGAAACGCCGCCGCCCATTACCGGCGACCAGAAGGGCCATCAGTTCATCCTGCACGGCGACTCGCTCGGCTCGATCGACATCGGCTCGCCGATCTTCTATCGGCGCGTGCAGGTCGGCCAGGTGGTCGGCTTCTCACTGGATAAGGACGGCACCGGCGTGACCATGCAAGTGTTCGTGTCCGCGCCGTTCGACCAGTACGTCGGCACCAACTCACGTTGGTGGCACGCGAGCGGCGTCGATCTGCGGCTCGATTCGAGCGGCTTCAAGCTGAACACGCAATCGCTCGCGACGGTGATCGTCGGCGGTCTGTCGTTCCAGTCGCCGCCGGGTCAGGGCGTCGGCGCGCAGGCGCCGAACAACATGACGTTCCGCCTCGGCTCGGACGAATCGGACGCGATGCGCGAGCCGGACGGCGTGCCGCTGCGCGTGGTGATGAACTTCAACCAGTCGCTGCGCGGGCTGTCGATCGGCGCAACGGTCGATTTCCGCGGCATCGTGCTCGGCCAGGTGACCAACATCGGCATCGACTACGACCCGAAGACGCGCAGCTTCACGATGCCGGTGACGATGAACATCTACCCCGACCGCCTCGGCAAGCGCTTCCGCGAGACCGCGCCGCAGCCGGGCAGCCTGGCGGGCCAGAGCCTGTTGCAGGCGCTCGTCAAGCATGGTCTGCGCGGGCAGTTGCGCACCGGCAATCTGTTGACGAGCCAGTTGTACGTCGCGCTGGATATCTTCCCGAAGGCGCCGCCGGCTACGGTTGATGTCGCCAGCGATCCGCTCGAGTTGCCGACTATTCCGAACACGCTCGACGAGTTGCAGGTTCAGGTCGCCGACATCGCGAAGAAGCTCGACAAGGTTCCGTTCGACCAGATCGGCGACAACCTGAACAGCGCGCTGAAGAACGCCGACGGCCTGTTCAAGCGCCTCGACAAGGAAGTCGTGCCGGAAGCCCGCGACACGCTCGCGGCGGCCAAGCAGACCTTCGGCTCGGCACAGGCGACGTTGCAGCAGGACTCGCCGTTGCAGTCGGATGTTCATCAGGCGTTGCAGGAATTGACGCGCACGTTGCAGTCGCTGAACGCGCTGTCGGATTACCTCGAGCGTCATCCCGAATCGCTGTTGCGCGGTAAATCAGGAGATAAACCATGATGTTTGCCCGGCCCCCCCGCCCGCCGCGCGGGCTCGTCCGCGGCGCTGTGTATGCCGGCGCGTTGGCCGCGCTGGTCGCCATGGCCGCGTGTTCGTCGCCGGCGAGCCGCTTTTACACGCTGGGCGCGGACGGCGCGTCGGCGTCCGCCGCAGCCCCGGCTCCGCTCGCCACGGCCAGAACCTCGGCCGCTCCGGCATGGATGATCGAAGTCGCGCCGATCGACGTGCCGCCGCAAGTCGCGAAGAATCAGCTGGTCGTGCAAACCGGCCCGACCCAAGTCCGGGTGCTCGAAGAGGAGCGCTGGGCGTCGCTGCCCGGCGACGAAATCCGGCGTGCGTTGTCGACCGATCTGACGCAGCAGCTCGGCACCATCGACGTGTACGGCACGGCTCATCCGAATGCGACGCCGGTGTATCGCGTCAGCATGAACGTGCAGCGCTTCGAGTCGTGGCCCGGCTCGCACGCGTTGATCGACGCGGTGTGGAGCGTGCGTTCGGTCAGCAGCAACGCAGTGATGACGTGCCGCAGTGTGGTCAATCAGCCGGTCAGCGGCGGGTATGACGCGCTGGTCGATGGTCATCGGCAGGCGTTGCAGCAGATTTCCGTGCAGGTTGCGTCGGCGGTGAAGGCGATGGCGGCGGTAAATTCGCAGAGCGGTTCTTCTTCGTCGTCTTCGGCCAAAGCCAACGTGATCGTGCCGGCGTGTCCGTCGGCAACCGGCAGCACGGGCACTGGCGCTTGAAGTGTTCGATTCGATCAAACGATTCATCAAGAAATGGCGTGCTTCACGCGACGGCGGTCACCAGCTCGATGCCTTGCTGGCGATCGCCGACCGCACCGCGCCCTACCCCGAACGCAGCGAATGGCTGATCGAACTGGCGCACTGGATTCGCCGGGGCCGCGCGGTGCAACCCGCCGCCGCTGAAAACACGCCATCTCAATCGACCCCGCCGCATACGCGCATCCGTTACCTGCTCCATGTGCTGGACCGCAATCCCGCGTGGAAAGCGAACGTCGCCGGCATTCTGCGCAGGCTGCTGCGTGAAAGCGATGGCCTCTCGCTGCTCTGCGACGCCGGCATGCCGGTGCATTCGGGCTTCTTCGGCGCGTTGTTCGAGCGCCTCGAAGCCTCGCTGATCCCGCCCGCGCCGAACCGCCGCGACCTCACCGCGATCGTCACGCTGATGTTCAGCTCGGAGCGCGACGCCGAATGGATCGCCGCGCTGCCCACCGATCTGCTGATACGCATTCACGCGCTGTTCGACTACGCCGCCGACGGCGACGAGCAGCGCGACGCCACGCCGTTTTCGCTCGACCTGCTGGCCGCGCTGCACAACCTGACCTGCCAGATCAGTTCGACGGGGTTGTCGCAAACGGTGCGCAGCCGCCTGGGCGGCACGCGCGCCGGTCACGACAACGGCGACAACGTGCACGACTCGCACGACGTGAGCGACGCCAGCGACGTCCGCGTGGCGATGGAAAAGCAGCCGTTCTACCGCCTCACGCGCGCGATGCTCGCCGTCGAAGCCGCGCATCACGCGTTCGCGGCCGGCGGTCCGCAGGATCAACTGCTGCGCGAAGTGAACTACCTGCGCCTGCTGCTCGACGAATGCCGTGGCGCCACCGACAAAGTCTTCGCGCACCTGTACCGCAACGGCGTGAGCGTCGACATCGTGTTCCAGGTCGAACGGATGCGCATGCGGATCGTGCGCGCCGAGCATCTACTGAATGCTTGGATGGCGCACGACGATCCGCACGCGAGCGCACGTCTGACCGCCGAACTCGTCAACGCGAATCATGCGAGCCAGAGCGTCGCGCACCTGATGCGCAGCAACTTTTCGCTGCTCGCGCGCAAGGTCGTCGAATACAGCGCGGATACCGGCGAGCACTACATCGCCCGCGACCGCGCCGAGTATCTGAAGATGCTGCGGATGGCGGCCGGCGGCGGACTCGTCACCGTCGTCACGGTCTGCGTGAAGTTCGCGATTACCGGCGCGCATTTCCACGCGATGTTCGAAGGACTGCTGGCCGGCATCAACTACGCGGCCAGCTTCCTGCTGATGCACTTCCTGCACTTCTCGCTCGCCACCAAGCAGCCGGCGATGACCGCACCCACCCTCGCTCGCGAACTCGACGGCGTGGGCACACCTGCGGGTGTCGACAGTTTCGTGAGTTCGGTGACCGCGCTGATGCGCACGCAAGCCGCCGCCGTGCTCGGTAACGTTCTGCTGGTGTTTCCCGTGTGTCTCGGCGTGCAGTTGCTGTGGCATGCGCTGTTTCATGCCGACATCATTTCGCCGGAAAAAGCGCACGCCACACTGCACTCGTTCTCGCTATGGGGACCGACGCCGTTCTACGCCGCGTTGACCGGCGTACTGCTGTGGTCGTCGAGTCTGCTCGCGGGCTGGGCGGACAACTGGTTCGTGCTGCATCGCGTCGCCGATGCGCTCGCCTACAACCGCCGTCTGCGGATCACGCTCGGCGCAGCGGGAGCCGACCGGATCGCACACTTTTGCCGGGCGAACGTGGCAGGGGTCGTCGGCAATATCACGCTCGGCCTGATGCTCGGACTCGTGCCCGCGATCCTGACCGCCTTCGCCTTCTCGTTCGAAGTGCGTCACGTGACGCTCAGCGCCGGTTCGATCGGCGTCGCGCTCGGCGTGCTCGGCAAGGGGGCGCTGAAGCTGCCGGAGTTGTGGTGGGCGGTGGCGGGTGTCGGCAGCATGGCGATTCTCAACGTCGCCGTGAGTTTCGCGCTTGCGTTCTACATGGCGGTGAAATCGCGTGATCTGCGGCGCAATGCGGTGCGCTCGCTGCGCGGTGCGATCTGGCAGCGGGTGTTCCGGCATCCGCTGGAACTGGTGTGGCCGGCGAAAGCGGAGCGCGAAGCGCGGTAAAGCAAACCCGGGCGCGGCGGCTCTAACGAATGAACGGGGCCGCTGCATTGTGCTCGTGCGCAGCCATGAAGCTCAAGCGTGGAACGCGCCCACGGCGTCGCCGGCCCCGATCGGCATGCGCCGCGCCGCACTGCTTGCGCGGCCCTCCACGCAATCCCCCATGGCGCGCCACCTCGACCGCGTACAATAGCGCCTTATCTAACGCCTTCCGGCAACCTCAATGTCCTTCGATTTCTTCCTCCCTTGCCCTCGCGGCCTTGAAGCCTCGCTCGCGACCGAACTCGCCGAAATTGCCGCCAAACATCTGAACGGCGCACAATTCATCGCCGGCGCGCAGGTGCCGGGCGGCGTGCATTTCCGCGGAGGCTGGGCCGCCGGCATGGCCGCCAACCTGCATTCGCGTCTCGCGAGCCGCGTGCTGCTGAAAATCGCGCATCGGCCGTATCGCAGCGAACAGGATATTTACGCGCTCGCCGTCGAACAGCGCTGGGAACAGTGGTTCTCGGCGAACGAAACGCTGCGGGTGGACGTCACCGCGATCAAGTCGCCACTGCGCAGCCTCGAATTCACGACGCTGCGTGTGAAAGATGCGATCTGCGACCGTCTGCGCGAAGTCAGCGGCGCGCGACCGAGCATCGACACCGGCAACCCCGATGTCCGCGTGTTCGCCTTCCTGACCGCGACCGATTGCACGCTCTATCTCGACACCTCGGGCGATCCGCTGTTCAAGCGCGGCTGGCGTCTCGACAAGGGCGCGGCGCCGCTGCGCGAGAACCTCGCGGCAGGCATCCTGCGTCTGACCGGCTGGACCGCCGGCACGCCGCTGTATGACCCGATGTGCGGCAGCGGCACGTTCCTCGCGGAAGCCGCGCAGGTCGCGCTGAACATTGCGCCCGGCGCGGACCGGATGTTCGGCTTCGAGCGCTTCAAGCAATTCGAAACGAAAACCTGGCAGGCGCTGAAGGGCGCCGCGCTGGACGCCAGACACGCAGCGCGCACTTCGCGTGCCGATCTGCAGATTTTCGGCAGCGATATTTCCGGCGACATGCTCGACAAGGCGCGCGCCAACTTCCAGCGCGCCGGCTTGCCGAACATTCCGCTGAAGCAGGTCGACGCGCGCGGCATAACGCCGCCGGGTTCGGACGCGGGCATTCTCGTGGCGAATCCGCCGTATGGCGAGCGGATCGAAGTGCGCGGGCGCAATGCGCGCGGCGAGATTCGCGAAGGTCGCGGCAATCGTGAGAATCGCGACGACGACAGCTTCCACCGCATTCAGGAAGAAGCGCCGGACAGCGAGTTTTTCAAGTTGCTCGGCGACGCGTTGAAGCAGCGCTTCACCGGTTGGCACGCGTTCATTCTGACGTCGGATCGTAAGTTGCCGGGGCAGTTGCGTTTGCGCGAATCGACGAAAACACCGCTGTTCAACGGCGCGCTGGAATGCCGGTTGTTCCGCTTCGATCTGATCGCGGGCAGCGTGCGTCAGCGGCCGCAGAACGATACGCCGGCGGAGTAAAGCCAAGTGCTTCTTGCGCACGTGCTGGTTTTGTCGATGCAATGAAAACCGTAGGGCCTTGGGGCTCTGCGGTTTTTTTTCGTCTGATGCCCACTCACCCTGCTGACACCACGCTGTCAGTAGCCCCCCTGCACACTTCTCTTCACGCCATCCGGCGATTTTCGCGGCTTACCCGCCGTCCACCTTGCAGGGAGAGTGTCATGTCCGCATCATCGAAAGTCATTGCCTGGTTCGAAATTCCTTCCGTCGACTTCGATCGCGCCGTCCGCTTCTACGAAACCGCGCTCGACGTCAAACTCAATCGCCAGCAATTCGGCGATCAGCCGATTGCCGTGTTCAGCTACGACGACCCGGCCACCGGCGGCGCAATCGTCCACAATCCGTCGATGAAGCCCGCCAGCGGCGGCGTCTGCGTTTATCTGACTGCGCAGCCGAATGTCGACGCCGTCCTCGCCCGCATCGAAAAAGCTGGAGGCAAGACCGACGGGCCGGTGATCCAACTGCCGCAGGATATCGGCTACATCGCGTTTTTTACCGATACGGAAGGCAATCGCGTCGGGCTGCATTCGCTGACTAACGGGTGAAATGCGTGGCGGTTTGCGGCGGCGGGCGGTGCTTGCATGAGCCTTCGCCTGTGCGTGGCTGCGGGCGTGCAGTGCAGTGCAGTACAGTGCAGTACAGTGCAGTACCTGTAACGCACCGAGCCGTGGAGCGACGTGACACAGCGCCCGATGAGGCCGGCATGACAAAGCCCCCGCCCCAGCGACCCTTGACCGGAGCGCACCATGCGGCGCTATCATCGCGGAACCGTTCCCGTCCTTTTCTACAAGACGCCCACGATGACGCGCCGCGCCGACCGCCTGTTCCAGATTGCCGAACTGCTGCGCGGACGCCGCCTGACCACCGCGCAGCAACTCGCGGACTGGCTGAACATCTCGCTGCGCACGGTTTATCGCGATGTCCGCGATCTGCAACTGTCGGGCGTGCCGATCGAGGGCGAGGCCGGCATCGGCTACCGGCTGAGCCGCGCGGCGAGCCTGCCGCCGCTCACCTTCACCGTCGATGAACTCGCCGCGCTGGCCGCAGGCGCACGCATGCTCGAATCGTGGGGCGGCGCGGATTTCGCGAGCGGCGCGCGCGGGGCGCTTGCGAAGATCGCATCGGCAATGCCCGCCGACAAGCGCGCGACCATCGACAAGCTGGCGATCTTCGCGCCGTCGTTTCACATCAAGGAAGCGTTTTCCGCGCAACTGGATACGCTGCATCGCGCGATCGACGCACGCCACGTGGTGAGTTTCGCGTACGTCGACGCGAATCACGCGGCGACCGAGCGGCGGGTCTGGCCGCTCGCGCTCGCCTACTGGGGCGCGCGCTGGACGCTCGGCTCATGGTGCGAATTGCGCGGCGATTTCCGCAACTTTTCGCTGGAGAAGATGCGCGATTTGCGGGTGGTGGAGCAGTACCCGGATCAGGAAGGCAGACGGCTCGCTGATCTGTTGCGGCATGTGAATGCGAAGCCGCGGTGAGCGGCGGTTTTTCGGTTCAGGAGTCAGGTCTAAGCTAGCGGAGATACATCGCAGGAGCCCTGCGCGCCGCGATCTCAGGGCTCGCCCTCGCGCCCCGCTCCGCATCGCAAAAAATCGCGAGCCGCAGTCACGCAGCCCGCGATTTCCTCCCGCTCACTCCACCGCCTTCACCATATCTTCGATCACCTTCTTCGCGTCGCCGAACACCATCATCGTCTTGTCCATATAGAACAGATCGTTGTCGAGCCCGGCATAACCCGCCGCCATCGAGCGCTTGTTCACGATGACCGTGCGCGCCTTATAGGCCTCGATAATCGGCATGCCCGCGATCGGCGACTTCGGATCGTTCTTCGCCGCCGGATTCACCACGTCGTTCGCGCCGAGCACCAGCACCACGTCCACCTGGCCGAACTCGCCGTTGATGTCGTCCATCTCGAACACCATGTCGTACGGCACCTCGGCTTCGGCGAGCAGCACGTTCATGTGGCCGGGCATGCGTCCGGCGACCGGGTGAATCGCGTACTTCACCTCGATGCCCTTCTCGACCAGCTTGTCGGTCAACTCCTTCAGCGCATGTTGTGCACGTGCCACGGCGAGCCCGTAGCCCGGCACGATCACCACGGTTTCGGCGTTGCCGAGCATGAACGACGCGTCGTCGGCGGAACCGGATTTGACCGGACGCTGTTCCGTCGATCCACCTGCCGCCGCCGCGCCCGCTTCGTTGCCGAAGCCGCCGAGAATCACGTTGAAGAACGAGCGGTTCATCGCGCGGCACATGATGTACGACAGGATCGCGCCCGACGAGCCGACCAGCGAGCCCGCAATGATCAGCATCGGATTGTTCAGCGAGAAGCCGATGCCCGCCGCCGCCCAGCCCGAATACGAATTCAGCATCGACACGACGACCGGCATATCCGCGCCGCCGATCGGGATGATGATCAGCACGCCGAGCACGAACGCGATGATCGTCATGATGATGAACGGCAGCCACGATTGCGTGAGAAAGAAGATCACGCCGAAGCCGAGCATCGCGATGGCGAGCATCAGGTTGATCAGATGCTGCCCGCTGTACACGACCGGCGCGCCTTGAAACAGCCGGAACTTGTATTTACCCGACAGCTTGCCGAATGCGATCACCGAGCCCGAAAACGTAATCGCGCCGACGAAGGTGCCGATGAACAGTTCGATGCGGTTACCGAACGGCAGGAAGCCCGGCACCGGATACTCGGGATCGACGAGGCCGAATGCGGCCGGTTCCGAGACCACCGCATAGGCAATGCACACGGCTGCGAGACCGATCAGCGAGTGCATGGCCGCGACCAGTTCCGGCATCTTGGTCATCTCGACGCGCGCGGCGACGAACGAGCCGACCGCGCCGCCGACCAGCAATGCGACCAGCAGCAGGCCGAGCCCAAGCCCCAAGTTCGAACCGAGCGCGTTGGCTTCCTTGATGATCAGCGCGATGGTCGTGAGAATCGCAATCGCCATCCCGACCATGCCGAAGGTATTGCCGACGCGCGCCGTCTTCGGATTAGAGAGCCCCTTAAGCGCCTGAATGAAGCAGACCGACGCGACCAGATAAAGCAGCGTGACGACGTTCAGGCTCATTACGCGTTCTCCTTGGCGGTCTTATCGGCGATGAGCTTTTTCGGTTCTTTTTTGCGGAACATCTCCAGCATTCGCCGCGTGACGAGAAAACCGCCGAACACGTTGACCGCCGCGAGCGCGACCGCGAGCGTGCCGAAGAACTTGCCGGGCGTGCCGAGCGTGAGACCCGCAGCGAGCATCGCGCCGACGATCACGATCGCCGAAATCGCATTGGTCACGGCCATCAGCGGCGTGTGCAGCGCGGGCGTGACGTTCCAGACAACGTGGTAGCCGACGTAAATGGCCAGCACGAAGATGATCAGGTTGATGACGGTGTGGTTGATGACTTCCATTGCCACTCTCCTCCCATGCAATTTATAGCGGTCGACCGGAGTTAGCGGGTTCGCGTTCGACTTTGCAACGCACCTGCGCCGGTCCCATGCATCACTGTTGCTCAGCCCTTGCGCGTGACTTCGCCGTCGCGGGCCAGCAGCGTGGCCGCGACGATGTCGTCCGCGAGATCGATGTTCAACGTGCCTTCCTTCGTGATGATCAGCTTGAGGAAGTCGAGCAGGTTGCGCGCATATAAAGACGACGCGTCGGCAGGCACCATCGACGCCAGATTCGTATAGCCGACGATCTGCACGCCATGTCTGATCACCACCTGGTCCGCTTCGGTGAGCGGACAATTGCCGCCGCGCCGGCCTTCGTATTCCGCACCGCGTCCGGCGGCGAGATCGACCAGCACAGAGCCGGGTTTCATCGCCTGCACGGTGTCGACGGAAATCAGCGTGGGTGCGGCGCGCCCGGGGATCAATGCAGTGGAGATCACCACGTCGGCCTGTTTGGCCCGCTCGTGGACCAGCGCCGACTGCCGCGTGAGCCACGACGGCGGCATCGGCCGAGCGTAGCCGCCGACGCCCTGCGCGGCTTCGCGCTCTTCATCGGTTTCGTAAGGCACGTCGAGAAACTTCGCGCCGAGCGATTCGATCTGCTCTTTCACGGCCGGACGCACGTCCGACGCCTCGATCACCGCGCCCAGGCGCTTGGCCGTCGCGATCGCCTGCAAGCCGGCGACGCCCGCGCCGAGAATCAGCACGCGCGCGGCTTTGACGGTGCCGGCGGCGGTCATCAGCATCGGCATGAAGCGGGGATACAGCGTCGCCGCCAGCAACACCGCCTTGTACCCGGCGATATTTGCCTGCGACGACAGCACGTCGAGGCTTTGTGCGCGCGTGGTGCGCGGCGCGGCTTCCAGCGCGAACGCAGTGACGCCCGCTGCGGCGAGTTTTGCGGAATTTTCGGTATTGAACGGGTCAAGCATGCCGACCAGGACAGCGCCGCGTTTTAGCAGCGGCAGTTCGGAATCGGTCGGGGACTGGACTTTGAGGACGAGATCGGCGCCGAAAGCACTTGCCGCGTCGACGATTTCCGCGCCGGCGGCTGTAAAGGCATCGTCAGGAAAGCTTGCACCGGTACCGGCGCCGCTCTGGATCGTGACCCGATGACCCTGGCCCACGTATTTCTTGACCGTTTCAGGCGTCGCGGCGACACGGGTTTCGTGCGCGCGCGTCTCGGCTGGCACTCCGATGTGCATCGTTGTTCCTCCTCGACTTCCTGTTTGACGACAGTTCCGCCGACGAGGCACGCCGGCTTGCAAGTGCAACGGCTAACGCCCCACTTTAACCGAAACCGTCTGTTCGCCAAAACCGGGGACAATACGGGGGCTTCGGCGGATGCGAGGGGCATCGCGGCGCCCAACCCGCTTCCCGGCAGCCCCGGCCTATAAACGGTAAAATGCGCACCCATGAAACCGGAAACCTGGCTGCCGCACGTCACCGTGGCGGCGATTGTCGAGCGTGACGGGCGCTTCCTCGTCGTCGAGGAACATACCGTCGACGGCTTGCGCCTGAACCAGCCCGCCGGCCATCTGGAGGCGGGCGAATCGCTGCTGGACGCGGTGATCCGCGAAACGCTCGAAGAAACGGCCCATCCGTTCGCGCCCGAGGCGCTGGTCGGCATGTACATGACCCATTTCGAGCGTCCCGGCAGTGAGGGCGTCACGTATTTGCGCTTCACCTATTGCGGCGCGAGCGGCGAACCCGACGCGGCGCGCGCACTCGACCCCGATATCGTCCGTACGTTGTGGATGAGCGCCGACGAACTGCGCGCGTGTCCCGAACGGCATCGCACACCGCTCGTCATGCAGTGCATCGACGATTACCTCGCAGGCCGGCGTTTCCCGCTCGACTTCGTGCATACGCATTCGGTCGGGCAAAAAAGGTAGCCGTCACGAGCGGCCATCCCCACGATCCATGCAGTGATGCAGCACCCAGTGAGCACCTTATGAGCAAGCAGAAAGTCGTAGTAGGCATGTCGGGCGGCGTCGATTCGTCGGTTACCGCGTGGCTGCTGAAAGAACAGGGCTACGACGTGGTCGGCCTGTTCATGAAAAACTGGGAAGACGACGACGACAGCGAATACTGCTCGACGCGGCAGGACTGGATCGACGTGGTGTCGGTGGCGGATCTGATCGGTATCGACGTCGAAGCGGTCAATTTCGCATCCGAATACAAGGACCGCGTGTTCGCCGAATTCCTGCGCGAATACTCGGCCGGCCGCACGCCGAATCCGGACGTGCTGTGCAACGCCGAAATCAAGTTCAAGGCCTTCCTCGATCACGCAATGTCGCTCGGCGCGGAAACCATCGCGACCGGCCACTATGCGCGCGTGCGTGAGAACAACGGCCGTTTCGAACTGCTGAAAGCGTTCGATCATACGAAGGATCAGTCGTACTTCCTGCATCGGCTGAATCAGGCCCAGTTGTCGAAGACGCTGTTCCCGCTCGGCGAGATTCCGAAGACCAAGGTGCGCGAAATCGCCGAACAGATCGCTTTGCCGAATGCGAAAAAGAAAGACTCGACCGGCATCTGCTTTATCGGCGAACGGCCGTTCCGCGACTTCCTGAACCGCTATCTGCCGACCCAACCCGGCCCGATGAAAACCACCGACGGCAAGGTCGTCGGCGAACACATCGGTCTCGCGTTCTACACGTTCGGTCAGCGCAAGGGCATCGGCCTCGGCGGCAGCAAGGAAGGCAGCGGCGAACCGTGGTTCGTGGCCGGCAAAGACATTCCGTCGAACACGCTGTACGTCGCGCAAGGGCACGATCACTCGTGGCTGCTGAGCCATACGCTGAGCGCGGGCAACACGAGCTGGGTCGCGGGCGAACCGCCGGCGGACGGCTTCGCGTGCGGCGCGAAAACGCGTTATCGGCAGGCGGATGCGCCGTGCACGTTCAACACGGCGGCCAGCGAAGGCCTCTTCGAACTGACTTTCGACACCGCGCAGTGGGCTGTCACACCAGGGCAATCGGCCGTGCTCTACGATGGCGACGTGTGCCTGGGCGGCGGCATCATCGAACATGCGGTGACGGGGCAGCCGGTCGCGCGTCAGCCGCAAAAAGCGGCGCTGCTGGGCGGCCGTTAAGCGCCGCAGCGGCAGCGGCAGCGGCAGCGGCAGCGGCAGCGGCAGCGGCAGCGAATCGTGAGGTCTGGTCACGTTCGCCGCCGCAGTTTCCTTTTTTGCGTTCAAGCGTTTCGTTTTCAACCTGGCGTATTTTCTTCGCGCCGCACCCACGCCCCGGCGCTCCTGGTCGAGGGCAGCTTCACCATAACAAGCAGTCGCCAGTTTTCCCGCGCGGTGGATTCCGTCTGTGCCGACAGCGTCGACGATCCCGCCGTGACGATCTTCACTGCACTGGAGTCCCCATGTTTTCTCGACGTTATCTGGCCCTGTGGTGCGCAGTTGCGCTGCTGGCCGTCTGCGCGGTGCTCGCCGTCAATCATCATCTTTCGTGGCTGTGCGTGATCGTGCCGCTCGCGCTCGTCGCGCTCGGCGTGTTCGATCTCACCCAGCAACGTCACGCGATTCTGCGCAACTATCCGCTGTGGGGCCATTTCCGTTTCATGTTCGAATTCATTCGACCGGAAATCCGCCAGTATTTCGTTGAAAACGATACCGACGAAAAACCTTTCTCGCGCGTTCAGCGCAGCATCGTTTATCAGCGTGCAAAGAATGACGTGGACAGCCGCCCGTACGGCACCGAACTCGATGTCAAAGCCGTCGCGCACGAATGGATCAGCCACTCGCTCGCACCGACCACGCTCGATAACCACGACTTCCGTGTCGTCGTCGGACCGGATCGCGCGCAACCGTATTCGATGTCGATCTTCAACGTGTCGGCGATGAGCTTCGGCTCGCTGTCGGCGAACGCGATCATGGCGCTGAATCTCGGCGCGAAGAAAGGCAACTTCGCGCACGACACCGGCGAAGGCTCGATGTCGAAATATCACCGCGAACATGGCGGCGACATCATCTGGGAAATCGCGTCGGGCTACTTCGGCTGCCGCAACGATGACGGCACCTTCAGCGCGGAAAAATTCGCGAAGCAGGCCGCCGAGCCGCAAGTGAAGATGATCGAAGTGAAGCTGTCGCAGGGTGCGAAGCCCGGTCACGGCGGCGTGCTGCCCGCCGCGAAGATCACGCCGGAAATCGCCGAAACGCGCGGCGTGCCGATGGGCCGCGACTGCATCTCGCCCGCCACGCACTCCGAGTTTTCGACGCCGCGCGGGCTGCTCGAATTCGTCGATCGCCTGCGCACGCTGTCGGGCGGCAAGCCGACCGGCTTCAAGCTGTGTATCGGACATCCGTGGGAGTTCTTCGGCATTGCGAAGGCGATGCTGGAAACCGGCATCCTGCCGGACTTCATCGTCGTGGATGGCGCGGAAGGCGGCACCGGCGCCGCGCCGCTGGAATTCACCGATCACGTCGGCGTACCGTTGCAGGAAGGGCTGCTGCTGGTTCACAACACGCTAGTCGGGATCGGCCTGCGTCAGCGCATCCGGATCGGCGCGAGCGGCAAGATGATCACCGCGTTCGATATCACAAAGACGCTCGCGATCGGCGCCGACTGGGTCAACGCGGCGCGCGGCTTCATGTTCGCGGTGGGCTGCATCCAGGCGCAAACCTGCCACACCGGACGCTGCCCAACCGGCGTCGCGACTCAGGACCCGGTGCGTCAGCGCGCGCTGGTCGTGCCGGACAAGGCCGACCGCGTGTTCAACTTCCACCACAACACGCTGCACGCCCTGAAGGAAATCATTCAGGCTGCCGGATTGAAGCATCCGGCGGAATTGCGCGCGCATCACATCGTGCGGCGCGTGTCGTCGCATGAAGTGCGGTTGATGTCGGAACTGCTGAAGTATCTGGAACCGAACGATCTGCTGAACAATAAATATCGTTACTCGCTGTTCGAGAAGTACTGGCCGGTCGCGCAAAGCGATTCGTTTTCGCCGAAGGTGGAGTTGGCGGCGACCTGACCGCACGCCGCGACCGATGAGCCGGGGGCCGCACCATGCGGCCCCTTGTCGTTCAAAAACCGCACACGTTCGCGTCCGACCCCGCAAAACGGACACCCCCTTCCCTTTCCGTTAAAATCTACGGTTTAGCACTTCGCTCCACGGCCATCCCGAGCGCTTCGGCGCTTACGGGTCGGCCCACTGCCCGAAAGGCACTTCATGCTCACGTTTCAGCAAATCATCCTGACACTGCAGTCCTATTGGGACAAGCAGGGTTGCGCGTTGCTCCAGCCGATCGACATGGAAGTCGGCGCTGGCACGTCCCACGTTCATACGTTCCTGCGCGCCATCGGCCCCGAGCCGTGGCGCGCCGCTTATGTGCAGCCGTCGCGTCGTCCTAAAGACGGCCGTTACGGCGAGAACCCGAACCGTCTGCAGCATTACTACCAGTACCAGGTGGTGCTCAAGCCGGCGCCGGAAAATATCCTCGACCTGTACCTCGGCTCGCTCGAAGCACTCGGCTTCGACCTGAAGCAGAACGACGTGCGTTTCGTCGAAGACGACTGGGAAAACCCGACGCTCGGCGCGTGGGGCCTCGGCTGGGAAGTGTGGCTGAACGGCATGGAAGTGACGCAATTCACGTACTTCCAGCAAGTCGGCGGTCTCGACTGCAAGCCGGTGCTCGGCGAAATCACCTACGGTCTCGAACGCCTCGCCATGTATCTGCAGAAGGTCGAAAACGTCTACGACCTGGTGTGGACCGAGTGGGAAGAGCAAGGCCCGAACGGCCCGGAAATCCGTCGTCTGACTTACGGCGACGTGTATCACCAGAACGAAGTCGAACAGTCCACGTACAACTTCGAGCACGCGAACGTCGACCTGCTGTTCACGTTCTTCAACAGCTACGAAGCCGAAGCGAAGCGCATGATCGAAGCACAGATCGCGCTGCCCGCCTACGAACTGGTGCTGAAGGCCGGTCATACGTTCAACCTGCTCGACGCACGCGGCGCGATTTCGGTCACGGAACGCGCGGCCTATATCGGCCGGATTCGCGCGCTGTCTCGCCTGGTCGCGCAGGCTTACTACGAGTCGCGTGAAAAGCTCGGTTTCCCGATGCTCGGCAATCCGGTGCACGGTGTGCCCGGCCTCACCACCGACGCGCAAGATGCCGCGATGCCCGCCTGGGCGCCGCCGCTGAAAGTCGAACGCAAGATCGACCAGGACTGACGAGAACATCACCTCATGACTCAACCCCATCAAGCTACCCTGCTCGTCGAGCTGCTCACCGAAGAACTGCCGCCGAAAGCGCTCGCGCGTCTCGGCGATGCATTCGCCGAAGGCATTGCGCAGCGCCTCGCGGCGCGCGACCTGATCGACGGCGACGTGTCGTTCGAACGTTATGCAACGCCGCGCCGTCTCGCGGTCACGATTAAAAACGTCCGCGCAGTTGCGCCGGAAAAACACGTGCGCGAAAAAGTGCTGCCGGTTTCCGTCGCACTCGACAAGGACGGTCAACCCACCGCACCGCTCGCGAAGAAACTCGCGGCGCTCGGCTTCCCCGATTTCTCGGTGAACGATCTGGAGCGCGCGCAGGACGGTAAAGCCGAAGCGTTCTTCCTGCGCTATGCCGCACCGGGCGCGACGCTCGCCGACGGCCTGCAGGAAGCGCTCAACGAAACGCTCACCAAGCTGCCGATTCCGAAGGTCATGACCTATCAGCGTCCGGACGGCACGAATGTGCAGTTCGTGCGTCCGGTGCAGCGTCTGACCGCATTGCACGGCGACGAGGTCGTGCCGGTCAGCGCACTGGGCATCGACGCGGACGACACCACGCTCGGCCATCGCTTCCTGTCTGACGGCCTCGTGGCGATCCAGCACGCGGACGCGTACGCTGAAACGCTGATGCACAAAGGCCGCGTGGTCGCGAATTTCGTCGACCGCAAGGAAACCATCCGCACGCATCTGCTCGCGCAAGCCAATGGCGACCAGGTGGTGATGCCCGAATCGCTGCTCGACGAAGTGACGTCGCTGGTCGAATGGCCGGTGGTCTACTCGTGCAATTTCGAGGACGAGTTCCTGCAAGTGCCGCAGGAATGCCTGATCCTCACGATGCAGACGAACCAGAAATATTTCGCGCTGACCGATGCAAGCGGCAAGCTGCGCTCGCGCTTCCTGATCGTGTCGAACATCGAAACGTCGACGCCGGGCGATATCGTCGAAGGCAATGAACGTGTGGTGCGCCCGCGTCTGGCCGACGCGAAGTTCTTCTTCGAGCAGGACAAGAAGAAGCCGCTCGCCGAGCGCGTGCCGCTGCTCGCGAACGTCGTGTATCACAACAAGCTGGGGTCGGCGCTGCAACGCGTCGAGCGCGTCGAAGCGCTGGCGGGCGCCATCGCGCAGATGACCGGTGCAGACGTGGCGCTCGCCACGCGTGCCGCGCGTCTCGCCAAGGCCGACCTGATCACCGACATGGTCGGCGAATTCCCCGAGCTGCAAGGCACGATGGGCACGTACTACGCGCGCCACGATGGCGAGCCGGAAGAAGTCGCGCTCGCGTGTTCGGAACACTATCAGCCGCGTTTCTCGGGCGACGCATTGCCCGCCACCGCGACCGGCACGGTCGTCGCGCTGGCCGACAAGCTCGAAACGCTGGTCGGCATCTGGGGCATCGGCCTGCAACCCACCGGCGAGAAAGACCCGTTCGCGCTGCGCCGTCATGCGCTCGGCGTGTTGCGTATCCTTGTCGAGAAGCAACTGCCGGTCGACTTCGTCGAACTGCTGCGCGCCGCTTACGCGCAATTCGCCGCAGTGCCGAATGTCGCCGATTCGACGCAAGCCATCTACGAATTCAGCATGGACCGCCTGCGCGGTCTGCTGCGCGAGCGTGGCTACGCGGCCGGTGAAATCGACGCGGTGCTGGCACTGAACCCGACCCGTCTCGACGACATCGTCGCGCGTCTCGACGCTGTGCGCGAGTTCGCGACGCTGGCCGAAGCGGCATCGCTCGCGGCGGCCAACAAGCGCATCTCGAACATCCTGAAGAAGTCGGAAGGCGGCGCGACCGGTGGCGTGCAGGTCACGCTGCTGATCGAATCGGCGGAAAAGGCATTGCATGCGCAGCTCGAACAGGTCGCGCCGCGCGTGCAGACGCAACTCGCCGCACGCGACTACACGGGCGCGCTCACCGCGCTCGCCGCGTTGCGTGAACCGGTCGACACGTTCTTCAACGACGTGATGGTCAACGCCGAAGATCCGGCGTTGCGCGCTAACCGTCTGGCGTTGCTCGTCGCACTGCATCAGCAGATGAACTGCGTCGCCGACATTTCCCGACTCGCTGCCTGAGCCCCGCGCCATGCCGACCAAAAAAGTGGTGATCCTCGACCGCGACGGCGTGGTGAACGTCGACTCCGACGCGTTCATCAAGTCGCCGGACGAATGGGTCGCCCTGCCCGGTTCACTCGAAGCGATCGCCCGGCTGAACCAGGCCGGTTATCGCGTGGCGATCGCGACCAACCAGTCGGGCATCGGCCGCGGCCTGTTCGACATGAACGCGCTCAACGCGATGCATCTGAAAATGCATCGCATGGCGGCGGCGGTCGGCGGGCGCATCGACGCGGTGTTTTTCTGCCCGCATACGGCAGAAGATCACTGCGAATGCCGCAAGCCGAAGCCCGGCATGCTGAAGATGATCAACGAACGTTTCGAAGTCGAACCGGCCAATACGCCGGTCGTCGGCGACGCGATCCGCGATCTGCAAGCGGGCGCGGCGCTCGGCCATCCGACTCATCTGGTGCTAACGGGCAAGGGCCGCAAGACACTTGCAAACGGCAACCTGCCTGAAGGCACGATCGTTCACGACGACCTGCGAGCGTTCGCGCTCGACTTCCTCGCCAACGCCCAGGAGTGACGCGCGTCACCCCCGTCACGCGCGTCCCCACCCCTCAAAGACCACGCCGATGCGCTTCATTCGTTCGTTCCTGCTGCTGATTTACTTCGTGCTGTTCACGGTGCCTTACGCGACCGCATGCTTCATCGCGTTCCCGTTCATGCGCGCCGACAATCGTTACTGGATGGCTGCCGGCTGGTGTCGCGCGACGCTGAATACGGTGCGCTGGCTCAACGGTATCCGCTACCGGATCGAGGGCTTCGAGAACCTGCCCGATGGTCCGGCGGTGCTGTTGTCGAAGCATCAATCCGCGTGGGAAACGCTCGCGTTCCCCGCGTTGATGCCGAAGCCGTTGTGCTACGTGTTCAAGCGCGAATTGTTGTACGTGCCGTTCTTCGGCTGGGCGCTCGGCATGCTGAAGATGGTTCATATCGATCGCAAGGAAGGCAAGTACGCGTTCGATTCCGTCATCAAGCAAGGCAAGGCGCGGATGGCGGAAGGCGCGTGGGTCATCATGTTTCCGGAAGGCACGCGTACGCCCACCGGCAAGAAAGGCAAATACAAAACCGGTGGCGCGCGCTTCGCGATCGCAACCGGCGCACCGGTCGTGCCGATCGCGCACAACGCCGGACGCGTATGGCCGCGCAACTCGTTTCTCAAATATGCGGGTATAGTCACAGTGTCCATCGGCAAGCCGATTGAGACGACGGGGCTCACGCCCGACGAAGTGAACACGCGCGTCGAACAGTGGATCGAAGCTGAAATGCGCCGTATCGATCCCACTGCGTATCGCGCGGCGGAAAGCGATTCCGCCGCCGCACCAATCTGACGCGCCCACGCCCTCGAAGGCGTATTGCGCGAAGCGAATCCGATGCAGAAGTCTCCCACGTCGCAGCCCGCTGCGGCGCTCGATAACCGGCAGCTCGATCTCCCGCTCTTCGCCGAGCCGGGGTCGACGTCGTCGTCTCCGTCACCGTCTGCGCCTTTGTCTTCAACGGGTTCACCGGTCGAGCAACGGCCAGCCGTACTGCTCGCACCCGACGGCAGCAAGCTGCGCAGCGTGACCATCGGCTCACGCACGCTGCACTACGCGTTGAAACGCTCGGCGCGTCGCTCGATTGGTTTTGCAATCGACAGCACCGGTTTGACCATCACTGCACCACGCTGGGTCACGCTCGCCGATATCGAAACTGCGATCACCGAAAAGCAGCGCTGGATTTTCACGAAACTGATCGAATGGCAAACGCGTGTCGAACAACGCGCATTGCCGAAAGTCGACTGGAAAGATGGCGCCGAGGTGCCGTATCTCGGTCAGCCGGTGCGGGTGACACTCGGCGCGCCGCAGGGCATGCTGGCGTTCAACGCAAAAGACGCGGCACTACAGGTGCCGTTACCGTTGCAGGCCGATCCGCAGCAGATCAAGGACCGCGTGCAAGGCTGGCTGCAAGGCGAAGCCAAGCGGCTGTTCGGCGAACGTCTCGCCATTTACTCGGAAAAGCTGGGCGTGAATTATCGCGCGTATGCTCTTTCGTCAGCGGCTACGCGCTGGGGCAGTTGTTCGAGTGACGGCAAGATTCGCCTGAACTGGCGACTGATTCATTTTCCGCTGTCCATTATCGATTACGTCGTCGCGCACGAACTCGCGCATCTGCGTGAGATGAATCACAGTCCGCGCTTCTGGCAAACGGTCGAATCGATTTTTCCGGAATTCCGCGAGGCGCGGCAGACGTTGAAGTCGCATCCGCCGGAATTGCTGCCGACGCTCTGATCTGCGCTTCCTGTTTGTAAAGCCGGCGCTTCAGCAAGAAGCGCCGGTTTGCGGGTTTGCGGGTTTGCGGGTTTGCGGGTTTGCGTTAACGCAGCGGCTAGCCGCTATCCGCCAATCCTGACCGGTCCTGACGACCGGCAGCGGCGTTCAACGCTCATTCCGCGCAGAACGTTTCCTGCAGATGACGCCACGTCACCTTGCCCTGCGCGTCGAGATCCAGCACCGCCGTCGAGCGCCGCACGTTCGCATTGCCCGTGTTGTCGCGCTGATACTCGCGGTACTTCACCACCGCGCCCGACGGATACTCCGCGACGATCTCCATGTCGCGAATCGTGATCTGCGAGCCGGGGCGCGCGCCGCGCAACTTCGCGAAAGTCTCACGCAAGCCGGCGTGATCGAGAGCGGCGCCGGACGGCATCACCAGCGTGAATTGCGGCGCGAAACGCGCCACGATTCGCTGCAGTGCGCCATCGTCCGCGGAGCCGTCGAACAATGCCTGAATTTCAACGTGAATGTCGTCGAGTTCTTTGAAGTAGGGATTATCGTTGTTCATTGTTTGAGCCTGCTCCGCCGTCCGGTTACTTTTTCTTCTGGATAAACTCGATCTTGTAGCCGTCCGGGTCGGTGACGAAAGCAATCACGGTGGTGCCGTGTTTCATCGGGCCGGCTTCGCGCACGACCGTGCCGCCTTGCGCCTTGATCTTGTCGCACGCAGCATAGGCGTCTTCGACTTCCACCGCGAGGTGGCCGAACCCGCTGCCGAGGTCGTACGAAGGCGTGTCCCAGTTGTGCGTCAGTTCAAGCACGGTGCCGTCGCGTTCATCGGTGTAGCCGACGAACGCCAGCGTGAATTTGCCGTCCGGATAGTCTTCGCGGCGCAGCAGTTTCATGCCGAGCAATTCGGTGTAGAAGGCAATTGAGCGGTCCAGGTCGCCGACCCGGAGCATGGTATGAAGCAGGCGCATTGTGCACTCCCTGTTACGTGAAAACGAGACCGTCAATGTACCCGGAATCACGCGGCGCTGCAGGGCGCGGCGCAGTTTTCCGGGCGCTCAGAACTGATGCCGCAGCCCCGCCATCAGGCCGAGTTGCGTACTTTTCTGTGCGAGCCCGATCCCGTTGATGCCTTGCAGTTGCGCGCCGATCAGATCGCCCCGGTACAGCGAGTAATCGCCTTCCAGATAGACGTCGGTGCGCTTCGACAGGTTGTAGTCGGCAACCAGTTGATACTGCCACGCCGAGCCGTCCTTCTCGGCGGTCGTGCCGTCCTGCAGCGTGCGCCACACGTTGGCGGCGAAGTGCCACGCGTTGCCGACCTGCTGCGTGATGCCGCCCATAATCATCCGGCGTCGCGCGAAATCGGTGTATTTGAGCGCGGCCAGCACGGGCGCGGAAAACGGTCCGTCCGCGAAATTGGAAAAGCCCGCATCGCGCTGATTGACGATATAGCCCGCCGACAAGCGCGTGTGATTCCACGTGTACGAACCGCCGAACGTCCACGCTTTCAATGCCGCGCCGTTGAGTGAATCCTTCGATTCCTCGTACGCGCCGCCGATGCTGAACGGACCGCCCGCAGGCGCATAAGCGGCGGCCGCGCCGACCTGGCTGCCGTACGAATTGCCCGCATTGCCGCCGAACGCGTAACCCGCCGCGAAGTTAAAGCCGTTGTATTTCGCCTGATACTGCACCTGGTTGCTGGTCCAGATGCCGCCGGTCATCGTCACTTCCGGCTGGAAGCTGAAATCGTACGGAATCCAAAGATTGCTGCCGTAGCCGCCGATCGTGATGCCTTCGATCATCACGTTGTACTGCCGCCCGAGGATCACCTGGCCGAACGAATTCGAGCGCACACCAACTTGCGCTTCGTTGAAGAACGGCAGCGTGGGATCGCTTTGTCCACTGTTGATGTAAAAGCGGTTTTCGAGTTTGAAGAAGGTCGACCATCCGCCGCCCAGGTCCTCGACGCCCTTCAGGCCCCAGCGGCTTTGCGTGAGGCCGCCCACGCCGAGTCCGATCGACGAATCGCCCGCTTTGTTCACGTTGGTCAGATAGCGAACACTTTCGTCGACGACACCGTAGAGCGTCACACTGGACTGCGCGTGCGCGGCCTGACCGTTCAACGACGCCAACGTCACCGGCACGACGGTTGCCAGCCACCTGCTCAGGTTTTTCATCTCGTCTCCTCGTACCGGCTCGCTGGGCGCGGACCGGGTTCGTCGGCGGCGGCAGCGTGCTGTGCTGCCCGTGCGTTCCTGCATTGGACGCGTGGCGCTGCTTTGATCCGGCTATCACGCAGTCCGTACGAATTTCCTGATGAAGCGCTTGAGTTCGCACCTTAGCGCGAAACGGCGGTGCCAAGAAATTAGTCAGGGGACGTGTTGCGCGGGTGTTGCCAGGTTCGCAACTAAGAAGGCAAAAAAGCTTGCGGGCGATGGGAAGCACGCGTAGGAGATACGGGCTTCGTTTTGCGGATGGAGCCGGTTTGTTATCGTGTGAGTTGCGCTGGCGGTTTCGCGCTGGAGGGTTCGTAAAAGCCGATTACCCGCCGCCGCGATTGCCCCATTTGACGCGTTCGATGCAGACCAGCGGCCCATTTACCGCCTCGAAACCGCTGCATCAGTCAATTAGCCGTTCGGCCGACTAGTGCGATTCGGTGCCGCATCGGATACTGTCAACCGCTCCGTCCCCTCTCCGATCTCGCCACTACACCACCCATCGGCCCATGAGCACCACCGCCCTACCCGCACGCCGCGCCCCGGATAGCTTCGCGATCCTGTTGATGGTCGGCCTGTGCGCGATCTGGGGACTGCAGCAAGTGGCGATCAAGAGCACGAACGCGGCGCTGCCGCCGGTGTTCCAGGCGGGCTTGCGCTCGGCGATTGCGGCCGTGCTCGTGTGGGGTTGGGCGCGCTCGCGCGGCACGCCGCTGTTTCGCGACGACGGCACGCTGGGTGCGGGCCTGCTCGCGGGCATGCTGTTCGCCGCCGAGTTCGTCTGCATCTTTCTCGGACTGACGCTCACCAGCGCGTCGCGCATGGCGGTCTTTCTATACACGGCACCGTGCTTTACGGCGCTGGGCCTGCACTGGTTCGTCGACGGCGAACGGATGCGGCGAGTTCAGTGGATCGGCATCTTCGTCGCGTTCGCGGGGATGTCGCTGGCATTCGCCGACGGCTTCCTGCATGGGCACCCCGCGCGCGGCTCGACGCTCTCGGGCGTGGCCGGGGACGCGCTCGGCGTACTGGCCGGCATCGCATGGGCAGCGACGACCGTGGTGGTGCGTGCAACGCGCCTCGCTCAATCGAGCGCGAGCAAAACGCTGCTGTATCAATTGACGGTGTCGGCGGTGGTGTTGTTAGCGCTGGCGCTCGGGCTCGGCCAGGTTCGCGTGGAAACCGTGACGCCGCTGGCGCTGGCCAGTCTCGCGTATCAGGCGGTGGTGGTCGCGTTCGTCAGCTATCTGGTGTGGTTCTGGCTGCTGACGCGTTATATCGCGTCGCGTCTGTCTGTGTTTTCGTTTCTGACGCCGCTGTTCGGCGTGACGTTCGGCGTGCTGCTGCTCGGTGAGTCGTTCAGCTTGCGCTTTCTGATGGCTGCCGTGCTGGTGTTGATTGGGATCGCGCTGGTCAATGCGCCTACCAGACGCTGAGGGCTTAGGCAGGGGCTCGGGGCCCTGCCAAACCAACACTGGCGTCAGGCTGCGACGTTGACGCCGCAGCACAACCGAACTCAAAACCCCGCTACTTCTTCTCCGCCACGATCTGCGCGACACGTACGTACTCGGAAACCGGCACGTCTTCCGCACGGCGTTGCAGATCGAAGCCGATCGCGTCGAAATCCACCGAATCACGAAACTCCGCGAGCGTGTTGCGCAACATCTTGCGACGCTGTGAGAACGCTGCCGTCACCACCGTGCCGAGCACCCGCTCGTTCACGGGCGCCAACTCGTGCAATTCGTACGGGATCATCCGCACGATCGCGGAATCGACCTTCGGCGGCGGATTGAACGACTCCGGCGGCACATCGAGCTGCTTGTCGATCACATAGCGGTATTGCAGCATCACCGAAAGACGGCTGAACGCCTTGGTGCCCGGCTCGGCAACCATCCGGTCGACCACTTCGTTTTGCAACATGAAATGCTGATCGATCACGCGATCCGCGAACGACGTCAGGTGAAACAGCAACGGGCTCGAAATGTTGTACGGCAGATTGCCGACAATGCGCAGCGACGCCTTCTCGCCGGGAGCGGCCAGCGAACCGAAGTCGAACGCGAGCGCGTCGCCCGCATGCAGTTCGAGCAGATCGCCGAACTTCGTCTTGAGACGCCCGATCAGATCGCGATCCAGTTCGACCGCGTGCAACGGCGTTTCGGGCGTAGCGAGGCGCTCGATCAGCGGCTCGGTGAGCGCGCCGAGCCCCGGTCCGATTTCGACCATGCGCTCGCCGCGCTGCGGCCGGATCACGTCGACGATCGAATCGATCACGCCCATGTCGACCAGAAAATTCTGACCGAAACGCTTGCGCGCGATATGACCCTGGTGCCGGCCCTGTTGCTGTCTGCTGGTGGACATCGAAGAAAACGCTAAGAAAGAGAACTGCTTAAAGAAAAGAATGCGCGTGGCGCGCCGAATTCGGCTGCGCGGACCGCGCAGGCTGCGCATCGTGTCGCGGTATGTTATCGCGTCGTGGATCAGGCAACGGCGCGGCATCGTTCACGCACCACTTCACATGTCCAACAACTTCAACACGAACCGCGCGAAAACCGGTTCGCCGCGTTTAATCAGCTGGTGCGACGATGTTGCGCCATCGACACCGCCGTGTCGATCGCGGCGATCAGGCTGCCCGAATCGGCGCGGCCAGTGCCGGCGAGATCGAGCGCGGTGCCGTGATCGACCGACGTGCGGATGATCGGCAAGCCGAGCGTGATGTTGATGCCTTCGCCAAACGTCGCGTATTTCAACACCGGCAGGCCCTGGTCGTGGAACATGGCCAGCACGCAGTCGGCCTGTTCCAGATAACGCGGTTGAAACAGCGTATCAGCCGGATACGGACCACGCGCGTCGATACCCTGATCGTTCGCGCGCTTGAGCGCCGGCGAAATGACGTCGATTTCCTCGCGCCCCAGGTAACCGTTTTCGCCCGCGTGCGGGTTCAACCCCGTCACGAGGATACGCGGCGCGGGCAAGCCGAAGTGATTGCGCAAATCGCGATCGACGATCGCAAGCGTCTCGAGAATGCTCTCGATCGTCAACGCAGCGGAGACGTCTTTCAGCGGCAGATGCGTGGTCGCGAGCGCCACGCGCAGCGGCCGCTTGCCGGTGCCGGCCAGCATCATCACCACACGCGGCGTGTGGGTGCGCTCGGCCAGATATTCGGTGTGGCCGGTGAACGGCACACCCGCGTCGTTGATCGTGCTTTTTTGCAGCGGCGCGGTAACGATCGCGTCGAAGGTGCCAGCCACCGCGCCGTCGATCGCGCTATCGAGCAGATCGAGCACGTAGCGGCCATTGGCGGCGTTCAGCTTGCCTGCCACCGACGGCGCGCCGAGCGCCGTATGCTGCACGCGCACGCGCTTGCCGTCCGCCACCAGCGCAGTCCAATCGACGCCCACGGCTTGCGCGCGTTCGGCGAGCAGGTTGGCGTCGCCCAGCACGGTGAATTGCGCGTTAGGCCAGTGCGCCGCTGCGCCGGCCAGTGCCTGCGCCGTCAGTTCGGGGCCGACGCCGGCAGGTTCGCCGGTCGTGATCGCGATCTGCAAGGGCAGGCTGGAGGGCTTGGCGGCGCTTGTCATGATGGCGATACGCTTAACGGGCGCTCGACAGCGTGGGCTTCACTTCCACGTAGGCCGTGTCGCGCAGTTCACGCAGCCAGTCGGCGTAAGCCTGCTCCGCCTTGCGCTGACCGATTGCCTGACGCGCCAGATCCATCTGCTGCGAGACCGAGCCTTCTGCTTCGCGGCGGCCCAGCACCTGGATCAGGTGATAACCGTATTCGCTGCGAACCGGGTCGCTGACCTGACCGTCCTGCAAATTGTTCATTGCGCGCTCGAATTCCGGCACCGTTTCGCCCGGGCTGATCCAGCCGAGATCGCCGCCTTGCGACGCCGAACCGTCCTGCGAGTACGTGCGGGCGAACTTCTCGAAGTCGCCGCCTGCTGCCAGCTGGCTCTTGATGTCGAGCAACTTCTGACGCGCTTGCGGTTCCGACATGCCGTCGCCGACACGCAACAGGATGTGGCGCACGTGCGTTTGCGTGAGCTTCGGCGCGTCGGAGCTATTGCCCTGACCCACGCGACGCTCGACAAGGCGCACGATTTCGAAACCGTCGCTGGTGCGGATCAGATCGGGATTGATCTCGCCCGGACGCAGCGCCGACGCAGCCTTCACGAATTCAGGCGGCAGCTTGGACGGTGCCAGGAAACCCAGATCGCCGCTGTTTTTCGACGCATCCGGCGCCTGCGAATTCGACTTCGCGAGCTTTCCGAAATTAGCGCCGCCCTTGGCCTCGGCCAGCAAAGCCTGGGCCTTTTTCTGCGCAGCTTCGATATCGGTTTCAGACGCGTTCAACGGCGCATTGATGAAGATGTGCTGGATATGCAGGTCGCTCGTCGCACCCGCATTCGGGCCACGCTGACTGGCGATGTAGTTCGCCACTTCGCCGTCCGACACCGTGATCTTGCTGTCCACTTCCTTTTCACGCAGACGCGACAGCGTCAGTTCGGTACGCGCGTCGCTGGTGAACGTGGTCCAGGGCACCCCTTGCGCCTCGATCCGCGCACGGTAGATTTCAAGCGACATGTTGTTCGCCTGCGCCAGACGCTCGAGCGTTTTCTGCACGGCGGCGTCGTCGACGGTGATGCCGTCGTCTTTCGCCTTCTGCAACTGGATGCGCTCCAGCACCATCTGGTTGAGCACCTGCTGACGCAACTGATCGACCGGCGGGACCGGCGCGTTCTGCTGATTCAGCCGGCGCGTGATCAGGCCCATGCGCTCGTCGAGTTCACGCCGCGTAATGACACCGTTGTTGACGACTGCGGCAATGGTGTCGACCGTCTGGCCGTCATTGCCGAGGTTGCCGCTGCTACCGTTAGTGCCGGGCAGCGCCTGAGCTTGAACCGGCGCAACCGACAGGAAAGACGCTGCGGCGACCAGACCGGCCGCAAGCGTTGCCAAGCGAAGCTTTTTCATGATTGCCACAGATACTCCAATGATGTCGGGCGCGCCTGGCCCGTCTTTTCGCATGCCATGAATGATCGCGCAGCGTCATTCGTCATTCGTAATTGGTGAAACGTGATTCCGGCGGAGGCGGCGGCGGCAACGGCGTATAGCCGGCCACGCCGTTGCGGAACGCGGTCATCAGCCCGTTGTCGACACTCGACAAGCCCTTGAACGTCAGCTGCGCGAGGAACCGCGTGCTCGACTGATTCTGCCCCGACGTGTTCAGCCCGTTCGCGTAGCGCTGGATCCCCGCGCCGAGCGTCCAGCAATCGGCGTCGTACTGCATACCGATCAGGCCGTCGACGATCCGGTGCCCGCCCAGGTCGTAATTGAAACGCGCTACGCCGTACACCCGGTGGCTGAGCGGCCATTGGCCCGACACCAGAATCTGGTTGATCGGCTCGTTGTCCAGCGTGGTGTTCGCGCGCGTGTAGCGATAACCGACGTTGATCACCTTGCCGGTGGCCGGACTGAAGCCGAAGCCGACGCTCGTCTTGATCAACTCGTTGTTGTCGGCATTATATTGGAACGCCGTTTCCGAAGCGAAACCGGCCCCGAGCTTGACCGACGCGCCCGCGATCAGGTCCGAATGGGTGGCCTGCGTGCTGGTCTGGCTCGGCTCCAGTGTGACGCGCTGGTCCTGGAAATAGTACTGCTGCGCGATCACGAAACGCGCCCGCTCATCGCCGGTAGCCGGGTTGATGAAGCGCGTGGTGATGCCGGCTGTCAGACGGTTCGCGTCGGCGATGCGGTCATTACCGACGAACGTGTTCGGCGTGAAAATCTCCGCCAGCCCGAAGTCGGAGTCGGCGGTGTCGAACAGCGGCGCGTTTTCCTGATTGCGGTACGGCGTGTACACGTAGTACAGGCGCGGTTCCAGCGTCTGGATATAGTCCGCGCCGAAAATCCTCACCGAACGCTCGAACGTCAGGCCGGTGTCGAAACTCAGCGTCGGAATCGACTCGGTGAAGTTCTTCTGCGCGTTCGGCACGCCGCTCAGGTCGGTGCCGATGTTGTTCAGGTTGTACGACGCGAAGTGCCATTGCACCTTCGGCGTGACGAAATAGCCCGGCCCGACCACCGAATACGACAGGTACGGGTTGAACATCACCCGCTGACCTTCGCTCAGATCCGCCGTGGTAATCCGGAAATTCGTGTAGTCGGCCTCGGCGCCGAAGTCGAAGCCGCCGATGTTGTACTTCGCGTACTTCACGTTCAACTGCGGCTCGCGGCCATACGGCGCGATCGACGGCGTCAGCGTCTGCCAGTGCTGTTCACGCGCGAGCACCGACCACGGGCCGTTGTTGTAGGTCAACCCGGCTTCCTGCTGATACAGGAGCTGGGTGCCGTTCATGAACTGATTCACCGACGACGACAGGTCTTCCGGATACGTGTTGTCCGAGACCTTGTTGTAGTAGATGTAGCCGCCGAACCCGTTACCGAAATTCTGGTTGTGCTGGATGTACAGCGCGTACCGGTTGGTATGGGTCAGGTGGTCGTCAGGCAGGAACTCGCCGGTGATCGAACCCGAATAGGTGGGCGACAGATAGCGGAACGTGCTCTGCAACTGCACACCACGCTTGGAGATCAGACGCGGCGTGAGCGTCAGATCGCGATTCGGCGCGATGTTGAAGTAATACGGCACCGACAGCTCGAAGCCGTTGGTCGAACTCAGCGAGAACGTCGGCGGCAACAGCCCGCTGCGCCGCTCGCCCGACAGCGGGAACGACAGCCACGGCGACGCGAACACCGGCACGCCCTGGAAGAACAGCACGCTGTTGTACGCGACGCCTTCGTCCGCGCCGGTGTCGAAATCGAACTCGCTGCCCTTGATGTACCAGGCCGGGTTTGTCTCGCACGAGCAGGCCGTGTAGGTGCCCTTCGTGAACACCGAGCGCTCGGAGTCGAGCAGATCGACGCGTTCGGCGCTGCCCGAGCCGCCTGTCAGCGTGAAGTGGTATTTCGGCGAAGTCATGAAGCCTTCGGTCGAATCCACCCGCAAATGCGCGTCGGGGCCGATGAACGAGTTGCCACTGTTGAGGACGTGAACATTGCCGTAAGCATCGGCCATGTCCGTGTCCTGATCGTAATGCAGCGCGTCGGCCTTGATCACGGTGGTACCGCGGCGCACTTCGGCCGAACCCTTCGCCGCCAGGTCCTGGTCGATCGTGCCGCTGGCGGTGTCGCCGAGAACGAATGTGGCCGGCGTCTGGCCGGCCTGCAATGGATGATCCTCGAGCTGCGGCGCTAGCCGCATGCCCCAAGGCTCGTAAATGGATTGCGGCTGCGCGGCTTCTCCCACCAGCTGGGCGTGCGCAAGCGCGGGCATCAGGCCCGGAACGGCGATCAACGCCGCGACGAGCCGCCTTTTGCGCGGCGCGGCAGCACAAGAGGGAGTCGTTTGGGAAAGCTGTCTAGGCGGCATGTATCGTTTGGCGAATCGGCCCGTCCGTCAGCTTTTGCAGTCACGATCCACCGCCTGCACATCCCGACCGTGACAGTCGGCTGCACATCAATATTTACAATCTGTCGAACGATGAGGCGGGCGGTGAAGCGGAACGCGCAAAAAGCCAGCGTGAGTCGCGTCAAAAAAGTCGTGGGGTATTATATGGCAAGACGTTGCCCCTAAGAATTTGCCGCCGGTTTACATGACGCTGCCTCCCTCCCAAGACACTTCCGACTCCCGCCTGCAACTGCTCAAGACCTGGCTGAAAGGCCATGCGGCGCGCTATGCGCTTGAACTCGACACGCTTGCTCCGGCATCATCCGACGCCAGTTTCCGGCGCTATTTCCGTGTCGCTGGTAAGGCAGCGGAAGGCGAAAACAGCGGTTCGCTGATCGCCGTCGACGCCCCGCCGCCCGAAAAATGCCACGAATTTGTGCAGGTCGCCCAATTGCTCGACGCGGCGGGCGTACATGTGCCGCGCGTGCTGGAGGTCGATTTCGACGCCGGGCTCATGCTCGTGACCGATCTCGGCACGGATTCGTACCTCGGCGCGCTGACCGAAGCGCAAACCGGCGACGATCCGCGCCGCGCCCGCACGCTGATGCGCGACGCGCTCGACGCGCTGATCCGTTGGCAACTCACGTCGCGCGAAGGCGTGCTGCCGGCGTTCGACGAAGCGTTCCTGCGCCGCGAGATGGAATTGCTGCCGGAGTGGTTCATCGGCCGCCATCTGGGGCGCGAGGTCGACGACAAAACCCGTGGGCTGCTCGACCGCACCTTCGCGCTGCTGATCGCGAGCGCCCGCGCGCAACCGCAAGTGTTCATGCTGCGCGATTTCATGCCGCGCAATCTGATGATCGCGTCACAGCCGAATCCGCTGAATCCCGGCGTGCTCGACTTCCAGGACGCGGTGTACGGCCCGATTACCTACGACGTCGCGTCGCTGCTGCGCGATGCGTTCATCGGCTGGGACGAGGAGTTCGAACTCGACTGCTTCGTGTATTACTGGGAACGGGCAAAGAAAGCGGGGCTGCCGGTCGATCCCGATTTCGGCGAGTTTTACCGTCAGCTCGAGTGGATGGGGCTGCAACGGCACATCAAGGTGCTCGGCCTGTTCTGCCGGATCAACTACCGCGACAGCAAGCCCCACTACATGAACGATCTGCCGCGTTTCATCGGCTATGCGCGCAAGGTGGCGGAACGCTACGCGCCGCTGCGTCCGTTCGCGAAGCTGCTCGACGAACTCGAAGGCCGCGCGAATGAAGTCGGCTACACGTTCTGACCGGTCACCATGTCCTTGAAGAAAGCGATGATTTTTGCCGCGGGTCGCGGCGAACGGATGCGTCCGCTGACCGACGCGTGCCCGAAGCCCTTGCTCGAAGCGGGCGGTAAGCCGCTGATCGTGTGGCAGATCGAACGGCTCGCGCAGGCCGGTTTTCAAACCATTGTGATCAACCACGCGTGGCTCGGCGAAAAGATCGAGTCGACGCTCGGTGACGGCTCGCGCTGGCAGGTCGAATTGCGTTACTCGGCCGAAGGTGAGGCGTTGGAAACGGCGGGCGGCATCGTGCAGGCGCTGCCGCTGCTGGAAGACGACGGCGCGAGCGAGGTGTTTCTCGCAGTCGCGGGCGACGTGTACGCCGATTTCGATTACGCCACGCTGCATGGCCATGCCGACCGGCTGAAGGCGCTCGACGAGCCGGGCATGCATCTGGTGATGGTGCCGAATCCGGTGTTTCATCCGAATGGCGATTTTGGTCTGGTCGACGGCGTTCTGTCTCTGGATGCGCAGCCGCGTTTGACTTTCGGCAGCATCGGGCTTTACGACACGCGCATGTTCCGTGATCTGCCGCGCGGCACGCGTCGCGCACTGTCGCCGTATTACCGCGACACGATCGGGCGCGGACTCGCGAGCGGCGAGTTGTATGAAGGCTTATGGGAGAACGTCGGGACGCCGGGGCAATTGCAGGAGCTGGATCGGCGGCTGAAGGCGCGCTGAACGCGAAAGCCCGCGAGCGCGACAACTCGGGGACGCGTTTCAGCCGCTGCTTCGCCCGCCTGTCGGCAAGCACGCCGAGCCGCGCCCGCTCACTGCCCACCCGCCCCCGCGCCGACTGCTTCCATCGGCTCCGGCGACTGCTCCGTGCGTTGCTGCTGCAACGCCCACATCTGCGCGAACAGTCCGTTCGCGCGCAGCAACTCGGCATGCGTGCCGCGTTCGACGATCCGCCCCTTGTCCATCACGATGATCTGCTGCGCGTGCACCACCGTCGACAACCGGTGCGCGATGATTAGCGTCGTCCGCTCGCGCGCGATCTGATCGAGTTCGTGCTGGATCGCGCGCTCGGAACGCGAATCGAGCGCGGACGTGGCTTCGTCGAATAACAGGATCGGCGGATTCTTCAGGATGGTTCGCGCAATCGCCACGCGCTGCTTTTCGCCGCCGGACAACTTCAAACCGCGCTCGCCGACCGGCGTTTCGTACCCCTTCGGCAATCCTTCGATGAACTCGTGGATATGCGCGGCCCGCGCCGCCGCGATCACTTCGTCGCGTGTCGCCGACGGCCGGCCGTAAGCGATGTTGTAGTAGATCGAATCGTTGAACAGCACCGTGTCCTGCGGCACGATGCCGATCGACGCGCGCAGCGAATCCTGCGTGACGTCACGAATATCCTGACCGTCGATCGTAATCGCGCCGCCGGTTGCGCGGTCCAGATCGTAGAAGCGGAACATCAGCCGCGCGAGCGTCGATTTACCCGAGCCGCTATGACCGACGACCGCCGTCGTCGTGCCCGCGGCAATCGTGAAGCTCACGTCGTGCAGAATCTGACGCGCGGGTTCATACGCGAAATTCACGTGCTCGAAACGCACCTGCGCACCGCTCACCTGCAACGCGGGCGCATTCTCGAGATCGGGCACTTCCTGGCTGGCGCCGAGCAGCGTGAACATGCGATCCATGTCGGTCAGACTCTGCTTCAGTTCGCGATACACGACGCCGAGAAAATTCAGCGGAATATAAAGCTGCAACATGAACGTGTTGATCAGCACCAGGTCGCCGAGCGTGAGACGCCCGGCCATCACACCCTGCGTGGCGCGCCACAGAATGAACACGAGGCCCGTGCCGATAATCGCCTGCTGCCCGAAATTCAGCGCCGACAACGAACGCTGCGACTTGATCGCCGCCGTGCGATAACGCTTGAGATTTTCGTCATAGCGGCTCGCCTCCCACTCCTCATTGCCGAAGTACTTCACGGTCTCGTAGTTGAGCAGCGAATCGATCGCGCGCGAATTCGCTTTCGAATCGAGGTCGTTCATCGTGCGACGAAAATGCGTGCGCCACTCGGTGACCTTCACCGTGAAAACGATGTACACGGTCAGCGCGATAAACGTGACGACCGCGTAATACGCTTCGTACTTGACGACGAAAAAGCCGAGCACGAGACCGACTTCGACGAGCGTCGGCAGAATGCTGTACAGCGAATATGAAATGAGTTGCGTGATGCCGCGCGTGCCGCGCTCTATATCGCGCGACATGCCGCCCGTTTGCCGTTCGAGATGAAACCGCAACGACAGCGCATGCAAATGACGAAACACCTTCAGCGCCAGTTGACGCACCGCGCTTTCGGTCACTTTCGAAAACAGTATCTCGCGCAATTCGGTGAACAGCGACGTGGACAGCCGCACCACCGCATACGCGACCACCAGCAGGCCGACGCCGCCCAGCAGCACGATGCCGGGCGCGTCGTGCGCGCGGCCGAGCGCGGTCAGATGCTGCACCGACGCGAGGCCGTCGACAATCTTCTTCATCACGATCGGCACACCGAGATTGGCGACCTTCGCGCCGATCAGGCAGCTCAGCGCGAAGCCGACACGCCATTTATAGGTGGCGAGATAGGGCAGCAGCGACAGAATGGTCTGCCAGTCGTTGCGAGGCTGGGTGGAAATCGGCGAGGGTTCGGACGAAGGCGTGCGGCGCATGGGGATCGGCTGGGGAAAGTGGAAATGCCGGAGTTCGCAGCGGTGCGCCGAGCGCCGCGTGCCGACTGGCACACTGCGTTCCCGCGCGACCTGGCTGGGCGCTTTCCCGTACAATTCCTGATCTTTCTATTGTCGCAGAAGCTGGCTGGCGCCGCTTTTCATGGGCTGTCCGGCCGCTGGCCGCAGCGTGGCCGCGCGGTTCGTGCCGTACACGTCGCGTTGCACCGTTGATGGCTGCCGTTGTCGTGAAATCCCCGCCTGCCAGTCGAGCCGACCAGGCCAAACACGTTTTTCAAGGGTGCCCCCGATGTCCGATCCTCAACTCCCGCAAAAGTCTTGCGCGCTGCGCGTCGTGCCGCAACCGTCGGACGCAAATGTCCACGGCGACGTGTTCGGCGGCTGGATCATGGCGCAAGTGGATATTGCCGGCTCGATTCCGGCAAGCCGTCGCGCGAACGGGCGGGTGGCGACCATCGCGGTCAATTCGTTCGTGTTCAAGCAGCCGGTGTTCGTCGGCGATCTGCTGAGCTTTTACGCGGATATCGTCAAGACGGGCAATACGTCGGTGACAGTGGCAGTCGAGGTCTACGCGCAGCGCATGAGCCTGACCGAAGACGTCGTGAAGGTCACCGAAGCGATGCTGACTTATGTCGCAACCGACAGCGACCGTCGTCCGCGCGCGTTGCCGGTGCTGGATTGAGTTTCTGCCGCTAAAGCCGCGCTTACTGCCGCGGCCGATGCACAAATAAAAAACGAGGCGCTTTCGCGCCTCGTTTTGCTTCATGCGTTGAGCTTCGTTGCTTCGTTGCTTCGAAGGTAGCGTTCGCGGTTCTGCAGCCCACACAAGCCTCACAAGCGGATAGCCCCCCGCTTACTGGCTCGCACCTTCTCCTGCTTTCTTCTCGGCCTTCTGGATATTGTTCGGATAATTCGGATCTTTGGCCGCCGGGTTATAGCCGTTCGCCTCCAGCTTCTTCAACTCGGCATTTTTCTTCGCTCGCGCCTGTTTGTGCGCAGCTTTGCGCTCCGCCTTCGTGGTGTGCGGCCGCGCTCCGGTGTCCGCTTTCGCCGCGTCGGAATTATCGCCAGCCGGGCCTCCTCCTCCGCCGCCGCTTTGTGCAAACGCAGGCGCGGCGGCTGCCACGCTTAGTACAACCGATGTCAACAGCACAGCCAGTTTCTTTGCAGGTGAAGACGACATTGTTCTCTCCAGTCGGTTTGGCGGATAGTCAGTCGACAACGCAGCGCCCGGAACCGGGTATGAGCAGCGAAAATGACGCTCGAACGGACGGGCGAAACGCTGCCTGAATCGGTGCTTCGTGTTTCTTCGTGTTTCCCAGCCAGCTTTGAAATGGGAACCACGAATATATACGACTGAAATTCATGAGCAAATTGCTTTTGCCTGCGCGAAGCACCAGCTACGCCGTTCGGAGCGTCGCCGGATGGGCCGGTAAAACGCCGCCGCCGCGCAAATAAGCATCAACTTGTCCTTCGATCCACTGTGCAAAATGCGCCTGACGGGCGTCGAGAATTTCGCGCTGCCGCCACACGAGCCAGTACGGGTAGGGATAAGTCACGCAGATATCGGTGATCTGCACCAATTCGCGTTGCGCTAATGCGTGCGCGACCAGGCTGCGTCGTTCGAGCGCAACACCCTGCCCCGCCCGTACCGCGCCGATCACAATATTCGAGTCGTTCGCGGACAACACCACGCTCTGCGCCGCCGGTTCGGCCACCTGCGCCGCCCGGCACCAGTCGGCCCAAGGCGCGTCGGGGCTGGAGATCAGCGGACAGGCGAGCACGTCCCCGGCGGTGACGGGCAGGCGGCCATTCGGCCCAAGCGCAAAATGCGGCGCGGCGACGACGACCATGTCGTCGTCGAACAGCTTTTGTTGCGCGACGTCGGGCCAATGTCCCTGCCCCATCCGAATGCCGATATCGCTGACGCCCTGGCGGAAATCCTCGATCTGCAGACTGGTGAGCAACCGGACCCGATAGTACGGATGCGCGTCCCTAAAGCTCGCCAGACGCGGCACCAGCCAGTGCTGCGCGAACGACGGCAAAGTCGAGATCACCAGTTCGCTTTCATGCGGACGCGCCTGCGCGCGGCGGGTGGCCTGCGTGATGTCGCGCAGCGCCGCGCGAATGTCGAGCGCGTAAAGCCGTCCTTCTTCGGTCAGTTTGAGCCCGCGCGCCTCGCGGATGAACAGCACGACGCCCATCACGTCTTCGAGCACCTTGATCTGCTGACTGACCGCCGAGTGCGTGACATGCAACTCGCGCGCCGCCGGAGTCACGCCGCCCAAACGGGCGACGGCCTCGAAACAGCGGAGCGCGGTAAGTGGCGGAATCGGCTTCATGTAAGAAATTCTGGCGGAGATCGTCGGTAATTGTCGCTTTTTTTGATGCCCGGAGATGCTTAATCTATCGATTGAATGCGTAACGGCCTATGCCAGTCGGACCAATGCCTCGTTGCATCAGGCCCGGACGCACGATGATAGAACTTCTAACGGAATGGACATGAAACTGATCGGAATGCTCGACTCGCCGTACGTCCGGCGAGTCGCTATCTGTCTCAAACTGATGAAACTCGACTTCGAGCACGAGTCGGTCTCGGTGTTCAGCACCTACGACCAGTTCGCGAAGATCAACCCGGTCGTCAAGGCGCCGACGCTGGTCGCCGGAGACGGCCGCTGCGTGATGGATTCGACGGTGATTCTTCAATATCTGGCGACGCTCGCCGGGCCGGAGCAGCGCCTGTTCCCCACCCGTCCCGACGACGCGCTGCGTGCCGCCCGCGTGACCGGCCTCGCGCTGGCCGCCTGCGAGAAGACGGTGCAGATCGTCTACGAGCGCAATCTGCGGCCGGCGGAGAAGCAGCACGAGCCATGGGTCGAGCGGGTGCGCACGCAGCTGCTCGCCGCTTACGCGGAACTCGAACGCGAAGTCGCGGCGGCGGCGTTGCCAACCCGGCAGGAACAGTTCGATGCAGCGGACGTCACCGTGGCGGTAGCGTGGGATTTCACCCAGATGATGTTGCCGGAGATCGTCGACAAGGCGGAGCATCCGCATTTGCAGGCGTTTTCGGCGTGGGCGGAGAAATTGCCGGTGTTTGTGGAGACACCGGCGAAGTAACGGCGAGGGGGCGATGAGCCCAACAGTTGCAAGGGGCAGGCGGTGGAGGGGCGAAGGCCAATCCAGGGGCAACAGCCCCACGCCCCCTACGCCGTCTCCAACTCCATCCCCACGCCACCCTGCATCAACTGCGCAATCGCATCCGTCGACAACGGCTTCGCGAAATAGAAGCCCTGCATTTCATCGCACGCGCGCTCTCTCAGGAAGTCGAGTTGCGCGGACGTTTCCACGCCCTCGGCAATCACCTGCAACTTCAGCGAATGCGCGAGCGCGATGATCGCGGACGTGATCGTCTCGTCGTCGCCCGATACACCGATATCCGACACGAACGACCGGTCGATCTTCAGCCGGTCCACCGGGAAGCGTTTCAGATAGCTGAGGCTCGAATAGCCGGTGCCGAAATCGTCGATGGCAAGACCGATGCCCAGTGCGTGCAACTCGTTGAGCATCGACACCGCTTCCTCGGCGTTGCGCATGATTGCGCTTTCAGTCAGTTCGAGTTCGAGATATTGCGGTTCGAGTCCGGTCTCATCGAGCACCTGCATCACCAGCCTCGCGATATCGCGCTGCTGGAACACCCGCGCCGACAGATTCACCGACACGCGCGCCGACGGCAGCCCTTCGTCCTGCCAAGCCTTGTTCTGCCGGCACGCCTCGCGCAGCACCCATTCGGTCAGCGGCCCGATCAACCCGCTTTCCTCGGCCATCGGAATAAACGACGACGGCGGCACCAGCCCGACTTCCGGGTCGAGCCAGCGCACCAGCGCCTCGGTGCCGACAATCTGCCCGGTCTCGATGTCCACCTGCGGCTGGTAATGCAGCAGGAATTCGTTGTCGCGCAGCGCGCGCCGCAAACGCCGTTCGAGATTCAGCCGCGCTCCGGCGCTCGCGTTCATCTCCGGCTGATAAAACTGGAACGTGTTGCGGCCCATGTCCTTCGCGCGATACATCGCGAGATCGGCCTTTTTCATCAGCGTTTCGGCATCGTCGCCGTCTTGCGGGAACAGGCTCGCGCCCATGCTGCAGCCGACATAAAGCTCGGTGCCGTCGAGCCACACCGGTTCGGCAATCGACGCGCGCACGCGCTCCATCCACGCGATCAGCGATTGTTCGTCGACGGTATCGGTCATCACGATCACGAACTCGTCGCCGCCGTGACGCGCGACCGTGTCGCTGGTCCGCGAACAGCGCGCGAGCCGCTCGGCGACCACCGCCAGCAGCCGGTCGCCGACGCTGTGTCCGAGGCTGTCGTTGACGTTCTTGAAGCCGTCCAGATCGAGGAATACGACCGCGACGCCAGAGTGATGCCGTTGCGCCACGATCAGCGAATGCTCCAGCCGGTCGCGCAGCAGGTTCCGGTTCGGCAGACGCGTGAGGCTATCGTAATTGGCCTGATATTCGAGTTGCTCCTGATAGCGCATCAGGTCGGTCACGTCGTTGATGACGCCGATGTGATGCGTAATCATGCCTTCCGCGTTCGGCACCGGAGCGATGAACAGCTGATTCCAGAACAGCGCGCCGTCCTTGCGATAGTTGCGCACCACCGCGCTCACCTCGCGGTTCGCCGCCAGCGCCTGGCGGATCAGCGCGACGCCTTCCTGCTCGCGGTCGTCGCGCTGCAAGACGCGGCAATCGTGGCCGATCACCTCGGCGGGATCGTAGCCGGTGATGCGCATGAAAGCCGGGTTCACATACTCGATCAGATTGCCGGTCGGCGACGGCGCGGTAATCAGAATCGCGTTGACGCTGGCGTCGAGCGCGCGGCTTTGCAGACGCAGCGCGAGATCGGCGCGCTTGCGCTCGGTGATGTCCGTGTACGAGCCGAGCACGCCGATCACGCGGCCGTCGCCGTCGGTGAACGGCAGCTTGCTGGTAATCGTGGTGCGATGCACGCCGTCGATCACGAAGTCGACTTCGAAATTCATCTTCGGCATCGAGGTGCTCATCACCTCCTTGTCGTGCTTGTGCAGCATCTCGGAGAATGCGCGCCACGGCAGATCGGCGTCGCTCTTGCCGACCACCTGCTCGGGATACGCGAGCCCCGCATCGCGGGCAAACGCCATGTTGCAGCCGAGATAACGCGACTCCTCGTCCTTCCAGAAAATACGCTGCGGGATGTTGTCGATCACCGCTTCGAGCATCTGGTTCGAACGCTGTGCTTCGGCTTCCGCGTTGATCTGATCAGTCACGTCGACGGCCAGCACGAACAGCGCCGCGCGTCCGATGAAATCGAGCGCGTGGTACGACACGTCGACGCTGATCGACGAACCGTCCTTGCGCTTGTGATGCCAGATGCCCGCCATCGTGCGGCCATAGCCGAGCGCGTCGCTGCGCTGCAGATGCGATTCGAGACGCGAAATCTCGCCGTGCGAGCGGATCGCGCGAATCGACATATTGAGGAATTCGCTCTCCGAATAACCGTATTGCTGGACCGCTGCCGCGTTGACGGCCAGAAAGCGCAGCGTCTCGCGGTCGAAGATATACATCGGCACCGGATGATCGGCGAACAGTCCGCGAAAACGTTCGTCGTTGCGGCCGACCGCGCGCAGCGTCCGCAGCTTTTCGCGCGCGCTCTTGTCGCGCGCGCCGAAGGTCACGAACAGCAGCACGCTGCCCGCCAGCATCGTCACGATCAGCACGAACATCGCGCGCTGCGTCTCGTTCGCCGACGCCGCCAGCGACGCCTGCAACGCGCGGTTTTCCTCTTTGCGCAGCGCGGCCAGCCCGGCTTCGACGCGATCGAGTCCGATGCTCAGATGTGTGTAGGTCGACGCGGCCCACGCGTGCGACGCCTGCGCGCCGACGCTGGGGTCTCTCAGCAGCGCGTCTTCGATATCGTGTTCGAGCGCGTGGCTGTCTTTGGCTAGCGCCGACAGCGCGGCCAGCGCGGCGGGTTCGTCGCTCAACGAGTCGCCCAGATGGCGCTCCAGATCGGTAAGCCGGCTGGTCATCGCGGCGGCCGCGCTGACCGGCTCGGACTTGTCCGACGCTTCGAAGCGGCTGAGCGCGGCGAGGCCGTCGTCGAGCGCCGCGTGATAGGCGTCGAGATTCTGGCGCACGCTCATCGACCGCAGCATGCGCGTGTCGGCGTCGCGTTGACCGCAAATCTGCGTGTAGGCAACGAACGCGTTCGCACCGACCGCGGCGACGACGACCGCGATGTTGATCAGCAGCCGCTTCGATAAGAAAAGAGTCATGGGTTCCGAACGTCAATCGTTCCGAGTGCGGGAGCGCGTGTCGCTTTCGGTGCGTCGGGCCGCATCGATTGGAGTCTTTTTACGCGCCAACCCATGAATAACGGCAGGGCTCTGGCAGGGTTGAGGGTGTGAGGATGAAAAAAATGACCGCTGGAGAGGCGTTGTGCGGTGCGGCTTCACGCCAGGTTTCGGCGACAACGTTTGCGCTTGAGGTTCGTTGTGCGACGCGTTTATATCGACGTCTCGCGGCAAACGTATGACAGTCGGAAGAAGCGGGACGAATGCGTCGGCAGGCTGCACGAGATGTCGAAGCACGCTCAGTGACCGGCAGACGACAGCGCGAAACAGTCGGTCAGGTTTAGACGACCGTTGCGATATCTGCGGACTGGCGGCTTAAGCGCCAATATCTGGCGATGCTGACTGAACGGCCCCGCTTACCCCGCCGCGCCAAACTCCTTCATCGCCGGGATGAAGTCGTGGTTGGCCTCCGGCTTGCGCGACAGCTTCGCCAGCACGTAGCGCTTGAACGGCTCCAGCTCCGCCCAGCGGTCGACGCTCGGACTCGCCAGCCCCGCCAGTTCCGCCTGCCGCGTCACACCGTCCGGCACGCTGTCGGTGCGGCGCCACGCGGGCGACTCCTCCGGCGTGAACCAGTCCGGCTCGACATTCGCGTGGGTGCGCAGCATTTCGAACAGCGCGTGATCGAAATTCGGCTCGATCTGCGCGTCTTCGTCGACGGGAAAACGCGCCAGCAGCTTGCGGTCTTCGAGCGGCAGCGACTGCCACTGATCCAGCGAAATACGCAGCCCGAAGCGGTCGAGATTGAAACGCACCGACATCGGGATATAAGTGAAATTCTCCGAAGACTCGACCTCGAAGTTGAACAGAAGCGGCGCTTCGTTGAGTCCCATGACAGTATTCCTCGTGGATGGCGGGCAGCGTGCAAGCCCAGCTTGAGGTATTTTAGAACCTTATTCGCGCGACGGCGGCCCGCTCCGGCAACCGCCTGCGCGCGGGCGGCATCCAAAGGAGTAAAGCAGCTTGAACGAACTGGACACCGCCGGACAACCCGGCGCAGTAGAGCGCCAGGTGCACCGGCATCGCGGCGCGGCGGTCGAATCCGTCACCGATCACGTCGGCCAGGAATGGCCGGTCGCGCTCGTCTTCAACGGCATTTCGCATGCGGTGATGATGTGCACGCCGCGCGATCTGGAAGCGTTCGCGGTAGGTTTCGCGATCTCGGAAGGGATCGTCGAACGCGGCAGCGACATTCAGGATATTGAAGTCGAATTACACGACGACGGAGAATTGCCGCACGCCGAAGTGCACTTGCAGGTGGTGCAGCACGCTTTCGTCGCGCTGAAGGAGAAGCGCCGGGCGCTCGCGGGGCGCACGGGCTGTGGCGTGTGCGGCATCGAAAGTATCGATCTGCTGGATCTGAAACCGGAGCGGGTGCCCGACACCGGCTTTTTGCAGCGGCTCGCACCGGATGCGATTGCACGCGCCGCGCGTGAACTGCCCGCGCATCAGGCGCTGACCAAACTCACCGGTGGCCTGCACGCGGCGGCATGGTGCGACGCGTCAGGCGCGATCCGTTACGCGTTCGAGGATGTCGGCCGTCATAACGCGCTCGACAAGCTGATCGGCCAGCTCGTGCTCGATCGTGAGGATACGCGCGACGGCTTCGTGTTTCTGTCGAGCCGCGCGAGTTATGAGCTGGTGCGCAAGGCTGCGCGCGTCGACGTGCCGATGGTCGCGACGATTTCGGCGCCGTCGTCGCTGGCGATTACGATTGCCCGCAACGCGGGCGTGCGGCTGGTGAGCTTCTGCCGCGAAAACGGCTACGTCGACTACGACACCTTGCAGCCGCAGCAGTGAAATGAAGCGTTGAAGCGAAGCGTCCGGCGCAGAACCGGACGCTCCTGGCCATCCAATCGATCAGTCGAATTGCCGGAAATCCGGCTTACGCTTCTCGAAGAACGCCTTGAACGCCTCGCGCGCTTCCGGCGCGAGCAGCATCTTGCCGAAATGCACGGCTTCTTCCGACATCTGCGTCTGCAATTCCTGCTGGCTGGCGCGCTTCATCAGACTCTTCGTCACGCGCAACGACGACGCGGGCAGCGCTGCGAGCTTCGCAGCCTGCGAAGCGGCAAACGCATCGACCTCGCCGGCCGGCAACACGCGATTCACGAAGCCCATGCGCTGCGCTTCGGCGGCATCAAATGCTTCGCCGAGCAGCAATTTTTCCGCCGCCGCCTGATAACCGCCGACCCGCTGCAACAGCAGGCTCGACGCCGCTTCGGGGCACAGTCCGAGTTGCGTGAACGGCAGCGAAAAACTCGCGTTGTCGCCCGCGTAGACGAGATCGCAATGCAGCAGCAAGGTCGTGCCGATGCCCACAGCCGGACCCGCGACCGCCGCCACCACCGGTTTTTCCGCCGACACGAGCGCGCGCAGGAACTGGAACACGGGTGCGTTCTCGCCCATCGGCGGCGTCTTCATGAAATCTTCGAGATCGTTGCCCGCGCTGAAAATGCCTGCGCTGCCTCGAATCAGGATCGCGCGCACCGACGCGTCGCCGTGCGCTTCGACCATCGCGTCGGCCATCGTCTGGTACATCGCGGCCGTGATCGCGTTTTTCTTGCCGGGCCGGTTGAAGGCAATCGTCAACACGCCGTCGGCGCGCTCGACCAGGATATCCATCGTCATCTCCTTCATCTCCTCGTAGTCCTGCTGGGAATTCCTGCGGATGCAAATGTAAAAACGGTTCGCAAGCCTGGCAGCCTGCGAACCGTTCATCGGGTTCGTCACTCGTGATGGCGAGAACCTGGGGCGAACAATTACAGGCGCTCGATAATGCCCGCCGCGCCCATGCCCGTGCCAACGCACATCGTCACCATGCCGTACTTGTAGTTACGGCGACGCAGACCGTGCACCACCGTCGACGCACGAATCGCGCCCGTCGCGCCGAGCGGGTGACCGAGAGCGATCGCGCCGCCCAGCGGGTTGATCTTCGACGGATCGAGACCGAGGTCCTGAATCACCGCCAGCGATTGCGCAGCGAATGCTTCGTTCAGTTCGATCCAGTCGAGGTCGTCCAGCTTCAGACCGGCGGCCTTCAACGCAGCCGGAATCGCTTCCTTGGGACCGATGCCCATGATTTCCGGCGGCACGCCGCGCACGGCGAAGCTGACGAAACGTGCGAGCGGCGTCAGGTTGAATTCCTTCAGCATCTTCTCCGACACGACGATCAGCGCGCCCGCGCCGTCCGACGTCTGCGAGCTGTTGCCGGCCGTGACCGAGCCCTTGTTCGCGAACACCGTGCGCAGTTTGGCGAGGCCTTCGAGCGTCGTTTCCGCGCGCGGGCCTTCGTCGAGCGACACTTCGCGCGTCTTCACGCGGACTTCGCCGGTGGCGAGGTCGGGGAAGCGTTCGGTGATCGTGTACGCGGCGATTTCATCGTTGAACTCGCCCGCTTGCTGCGCGGCGATGGCGCGACGGTGCGATTCGACCGAGAACGCGTCTTGTGCTTCGCGGCTGATCTTCCAGCGCTCGGCGACTTTCTCGGCCGTCAGGCCCATGCCGTACGCGATGCCCACGTCTTCATTGCGATCGAAGATATGTGGCGACAGCGACGGCTTGTTGCCCATCATCGGCACCATGCTCATCGATTCGCAGCCGCCGGCGATCATCGCGTCCGACTCGCCGACGCGGATGCGGTCAGCGGCCATGGCGAGCGCCGTGAGGCCCGATGCGCAGAAACGGTTGACCGTGACACCGCCGACCGTGTTCGGCAGGCCGGCGAGCAGCGCGCCCATGCGCGCGACGTTCAGGCCTTGTTCCGCTTCCGGAATCGCGCAGCCGATGATCGCGTCTTCGATCACTTTGGTGTCGAGGCCCGGCACTTGTGCGACGGCCGATTTGATTGCGTGCACCAGCAGTTCGTCGGGGCGCGTGTTCTTGAACATCCCGCGCGGCGCCTTGCCGATCGGCGTACGGCTCGCGGCGACGATGTATGCGTCTTGCAATTGCTTTGCCATGTTTGGCTCCTTTGTCGGTGGGAGTTAGCGCTTTAGCGCTTACTCCCACCCCATGCAGTCTTTTCGCGGTCGGTGGGAGTTAGCGCTTTAGCGCTTACTCCCACCCCATGCAGTCTTTTCGCGGTCGGTGGGAGTTAGCGCTTTAGCGCTTACTCCCGCCCCATGCAGTCTTTTCGCGGTCGGTGGGAGTTAGCGCTTTAGCGCTTACTCCCACCCCATGCAGTTTTATCGCGTTCGTTCCGCGCTTTAGTTACGTACCGGCTTGCCGGTCTGCAGCATGCCCATGATCCGTTCCTGCGTCTTCTGCGTACCCAGCAGATCGACAAACGCACGACGCTCCAGTTGCAGCAGCCATTCTTCGTCGACGAGGCTGCCCGCTTCCACATCGCCGCCGCACACTGCTTCCGCGATCCGGCCGGCGATCAGGTAATCGTGCTCGCTGATGAAGCGGCCATCGCGCATGTTCACGAGCGACGCCTTGATCGTCGAGATCGCCGAGCGGCCTGCCACCGGCACCTGCGTCACGCGCAGCGGCGGACGGTAACCCGCCGCGGTCAGCGCACGCGCTTCCTTCTTCGCGACGTCGAGCAGTTCGAACACGTTGAACACGATCGTGTCCGACGGCTTCAGATAACCCATCGTGCGGGCGTCGAGTGCGGAAGCCGACACCTTTGCCATCGCTGCATTCTCAAACGACTTCTGCACGAACTTCAGCAGATCGGTCGTCGCGCCGACTTGCGTCGCGGCTTCCGCTGCGCGCAGCGCCGCTTCCTTCAGACCGCCGCCCGCCGGCACGAGACCCACGCCGACTTCGACGAGACCCATATAGCTCTCGATGTGCGCGACCCGCTTCGCGCTATGCAGCGCCAGTTCGCAGCCGCCGCCGAGCGCAATGCCCGACACTGCCGAGATCACCGGCACGCTTGCGTACTTCACGCGCAGCATGCCTTGCTGGAACTTCTTCACGAACGGCTCGATGCCCTTAGCGCCGCCCATCATGAACGCGGGCATCGCCTCTTCGAGGTTGGCGCCTGCCGAGAACGGACCGCCCGGCGTGCCGAGCTTCAGCGAAGTCGGCTGCCACACGACGAGGCCCTTGTAATCCTTCTCGGCCAGTTCGATGGCTTGCGTCAGACCGTCGATCACCGACGGCCCGATCGTGTTCATCTTGCTTTTGAACGACACGATCAGCACGTCGTTCTCGCCCGCGCGATCATCGACCCATGCACGCACGGCGTCGGTTTCGAACAGCGTCTTGCCGTAGGTTTTCGGATCGGCCGACGTCTCGCCGACCAGCGGCGCGCGGAACACCTGTTTGTCGTAGACGGACAGCGACGAGCGCGGCACGAACGACTTCGAAGCGGGCGACCACGAACCTTCGTTCGTATGCACACCGCCCTTCTCGGCGACCACGCCTTCAAGCACCCACGACGGCAACGGCACGTTCGACAGCGCCTTGCCCGCCGCGATGTCTTCCTGCACCCATTCCGCGACCTGCTTCCAGCCCGCCGTCTGCCAGCCTTCGAACGGACCTTCGTTCCAGCCGAAGCCCCAGCGGATAGCCAGATCGACGTCACGCGCGTTGTCGGCGATCGATTCCAGATGCACGCCAATGTAGTGATACACGTCGCGGAAAATCGCCCACAGGAACTGCGCCTGCGGATGCTCCGATTCGCGCAGCAGCTTCAGACGCTCTGCCGCCGGACGCTTCAGGATGCGGCCAACCAGCTCGTCCGCCTTCGCGCCGCCATCGACGTACTCGCCCGTCTTCGGGTCGAGCACCTTGATCGCCTTGCCTTCCTTCTTGTAGAAGCCACCGCCGGTCTTCTGACCGAGCGCGCCCTTCTTCACCAGTTCGGCCAGCACAGCCGGCGTTTCGTAGACCGGGAAGAACGGGTCGTCCTTCAGCGTGTCCTGCATCGTCTTGATGACGTGCGCCATCGTGTCGAGACCGACCACGTCGGCGGTACGGAACGTCGCAGATTTCGCGCGACCCAGACGCGAGCCGGTCAGGTCGTCCACTTCGTCGAAACGCAGACCAAACTTCGCGGCTTCGGTAATGACGGCGAGGATCGAGAAAATACCGACACGGTTAGCGATGAAGTTCGGCGTGTCTTTTGCACGCACGACGCCCTTGCCGACCACGCTCGTCAGGAACGATTCGAGCTGATCGAGAATCTCGGGGCGCGTCGTCGCGGTCGGGATCAGTTCGACCAGATGCATGTAGCGCGGCGGATTGAAGAAGTGCACGCCGCAAAAGCGCGCCTTCAGTTCATCCGGGAAACCTTCGGACAGCGCCGTGATCGACAGACCCGACGTGTTGGTCGCGAAAATCGCGTTCGGTGCGAGGTGCGGCGCGACCTTCTTGTACAGGTCGTGCTTCCAGTCCATCCGTTCGGCGATCGCTTCGATCACGACGTCGCATTCGGCGAGCTTCGCGATGTCGTCGTCGTAATTGGCGGGCTGGATGTATTGCGCGTCGTCCTTCACGCCGAACGGCGCGGGCGACAGCTTCTTCAGATTCTCGATCGCCTTCAGCGAGATCGCGTTCTTCGGGCCTTCTTTAGCGGGCAGATCGAACAGCAGCACGGGCACCTTGGCGTTGATCAGGTGCGCGGCGATCTGCGCGCCCATCACGCCGGCGCCGAGCACGGCTACCTTGCGAATGATCAGATTGCTCACGTCGTTCCTCCGGGGAGTTATGCGGATGTCGCGAAGCTTCTTGAACGCTTCGCGATGTGTGTCTTGAGGCTGGCTTTGAGGCTGACTGAAACCAGACGCCGCCGCTTTGTCGCGCGCGGCGTCTGCCTCGATGTTGTGCGTTCGCTTAGAACAGCGACTCTTCGACGTCCATCATCGACTTCGAACCCGCGCGTGCCTGACGGATCGTCATTGCCGTTTCCGGCAGCAGCTTCGCGAAGTAGAAACGTGCGGTGGCGAGCTTCGCCTTGTAGAACGGATCGCCCGATGCTTCCTTGTCCAGCGCGATGCGTGCCATGCGGGCCCAGAAGTACGAGAACACGAGATGGCCAACGGTACGCAGATACGGCACGGCAGCGGCGCCGACTTCGTCCGGGTTCTGCATGGCCTTCATGCCGATTTCCATCGTCAGCTTCTGCACCTTGTCGCCGATGTCCGCGAGCGGGTTCACGAACTCCTGCATTTCCGGCTTGATGCCTTCGGCTTCGACGAAATCCGTCACCAGCTTGCCGAACTTCTTCATCTTCGCGCCCATGTCGCCGAGGATCTTGCGGCCCAGCAGGTCGAGCGCCTGAATCGCGTTGGTGCCTTCGTAGATCATGTTGATACGCGCGTCACGCACGTACTGCTCCATGCCCCACTCGGCGATAAAGCCGTGGCCGCCGTAAATCTGCATCGCGTGATTGGTGCCTTCGAACGCGTTGTCCGACAGGAACGCTTTCAGGATCGGCGTGAGCAGCGCGACGAGGTCGGCGGCTTCCTTACGCGCCGATTCGTCGGCGTGCGACAACTCTTTGTCGATATGCAGCGCGGACCAGTACGAGAACGCGCGCGCGCCTTCGGCGTAGGCCTTTTGCGTGAGCAGCATGCGGCGCACGTCGGGGTGCACGATGATCGGATCGGCGGCTTTTTCCGGTGCCTTCGGGCCGGTCAGCGAACGCATTTGCAGACGCTCTTTCGCGTACGTGAGCGAGTTCTGATACGCGACTTCCGTCAGACCCAGGCTTTGCATGCCCACGCCCAGACGCGCGGCATTCATCATCACGAACATCGCGTTGAGGCCCTTGTTCGGCTCGCCGACGAGCCAGCCCTTCGCGTTGTCGAGATTGATCACGCAGGTTGCGTTGCCGTGAATGCCCATCTTGTGTTCGATGGAACCGCACTTCACGCCGTTGCGCTCGCCCGGCTCGCCCGCTTCGTTCGGGACGAACTTCGGCACGATGAACAGCGAAATGCCCTTCGTGCCGTTCGGTGCGCCCGGCAGACGCGCGAGCACCAGGTGAACGATATTTTCAGCGAGATCGTGTTCGCCGCTGGAGATGAAAATCTTCGTGCCGCTGATCGCGTACGAGCCGTCGCTATTCGGTTCGGCCTTGGTGCGCAGGATGCCGAGGTCGGTGCCGCAATGCGGCTCGGTCAGACACATCGTGCCGGTCCAGACACCCGCCACCAGCTTCGGCAGATACGCTTTCTGCAACTCGGGCGTGCCGTGCGCGTGCAGACATTCGTACGCGCCGTGCGACAAACCGGGGTACATCGTCCACGCCTGGTTGGCCGAGTTCAGCATCTCGTACAGCGCGTTGTTGACGAATGCGGGCAGGCCCTGGCCACCGTATTCCGGGTCGCAGCCCAAGGCGGGCCAGCCGGCTTCCACATACTGCTGATACGCTTCCTTGAAGCCCTTCGGCGTGGTCACGACGCCGTCGCCGACGTACGTGCAGCCTTCCTGGTCACCGCTATGGTTGAGCGGGAACAGCACTTCGGAGCAGAACTTGCCGGCTTCTTCGAGCACGGCGTTGATCGTGTCGGCGTCGAGATCAGCGTGCTTTGGCATCTGCTTGATTTCGGCTTCGACGTTAAGCAGTTCGTGCAACACGAATTGCATGTCGCGCAGCGGCGCGGCGTACTGTCCCATGACTCTCTCTCCCAAGTTTGACAAGAAGCCAGGCTGTTAGCTGAGTCCGTGGATCGGAACTTTCTATGCCGCCGAATCCGTGTAGGTTCCCGACGACGCTGCTAACGGCTTTCGCTTTGATACGAAACAATCAATTTTTCCAGCGCGGCCCACGTGAGGCGCACGGCGTCCGGCAAGTGCAGGAAACGTGCGTCATGATGCAGACCGAGCGTGAAGCTATACAGTTCGAACAGCATCAACTGCGGATCGGTGTCGGCGCGCAGATGCCCTTCTTCCATTGCCTGCGAAATCGCGCGATTGAGCGCCGCTCGCCAGATCGTCACGCTCGACACCAGTTGCTCACGCACCTGGCTGTCTGCACGGTCGTCGTATTCGACCGCGCCGCTGATATAGATGCACCCAGTGGTCACTTCCTGAATGCGTTTCTCGATCCAGCGTGAAATCATGGCGCGCAAACGCGGCAAGCCACGAGGCTCGCGCAAACTCGGGAAAAACACCTCTTCTTCAAAACGACGGTGATATTCGCGCACGACTTCGACCTGCAAATCTTCGCGCGACCCGAAATGCGCGAACACACCACTCTTGCTCATCTGCATGCGCTCGGCCAGCAGGCCGATCGTCAGACCTTCCAGTCCGTCGCGGCTTGCCAGATCGAGTGCCGCTTCAAGAATCGCGACTCGTGTTTGTTCGCCTTTTCGCATAGCTGTTTTACCGTTCTAATGAGACCGAAAGAAAATCGAACGGCCGTACTATTATTGAGTGCTGCCGTCCGCGAAACAAGGACTTTATTAGAAACCGGTTTCTAACCGAGTCCCAATTTTGCGACATCCGTCAATCAGAGGAATCAGATTTTTTAGAGGCCTTTGTCGTTAGACAATTGTTGCAGATCGGCCAATCTGTTTTGACGGATTGTCGCTGCCGGCTGACATGATGCAGCAGCGAGTTGGAATCTAGAAGGGGCGTGGGTTTTGCTGGGGAAAACGCTGCTGGAGTGACGCGCCTACCCGTGTTAGCACCTCGTCCCAGTTGCCGCGCTGGGTTTGCGTGAAAAGACGCAGGCTGGGATACCACGGACTGTCGTCGCGGCCGCGCAGCCAGCGCCAGCAACCCGCGAAACGGTTGAGCAGCCAGACCGGTTTGCCCATGGCCGCGGCGAGGTGCGCGACCGACGTATCGACGGAAACTACCAGGTCGAGGTTCGCGATCAGCGCGGCGGTATCTGCGAAATCGGCGAGGTCGGCGGTCCAGTCCGTGAGACGCGCGTGGCTGGCCGGATCAGCGAGCTTGGCGGGATCGTCGGTCTTTTGCAGGCTGATCCAGTGAATCTGATTCAGCGCGAGCAGCGGCGCGATTTGAGCGGCGGCGAGACTGCGCCGCCGATCCACCGCGATGCCCGAATGGCCGCCCGCCCACACCACGCCGACGCGCGGCAAATTCGAATCCGGCAACGCGTCCAGCCGTGTGCGCCAAGCGGCGGCACGCGCGGAATCTGCGTAGAGGTAAGGCGTATTCGCGGGGATGGTCGCGAGTTGCGTGTCGAATGCCATCGGCAAGGACATCAGCGGGCAGTAGCGGTCCCAGTTGCCCGGACCGGACGGCGTTTCGTCGAGCAGCACGAGACCGGGCCAGCGCGAACACAACGACTCTTCGTACAGACGACGCAGCGGCGGTGGGCACACATAGCCGACCAGCGCAAAGCGTTCGAGCGCGATCGGCAGGTAACGCACGAATTGCAGACTGTCGCCGTAGCCTTGCTCGTCGAGTACCAGCAGGCGTTCGTTGGGCCTACGCGTGGTCCCGGCTTCACTGATCGTGGACCGCGTGTCACCCGACCACCTCGGCAACGGCGCCTGAAAAGGCACACGCGCGGGGCTTCCGTCGGCGTGACGGAAGCTGACCCAGCGGTCCTCGAAATAAGGCCACGCTTCCTGATAACGGCCGGTGGCGAGCAGCACCATCGCGAGGTTGTTTCGCGCGACGAGATTCGCCGGCGCGAGTTCGAGCGCGCGGCGGTAGTGATGCTCGGCTTTTTGCGTATCGCCCAGGTCCGCGAAGACGCGGCCGAGGTTGTTGTGCGCGGCGGAGTGATCGGGATCGAGTTCGAGCGTCCGACGGTAACTGATCGCGGCGTCTTCAGGACAGTCGAGATGTTGCAGCGTCAACGCCAGGTTGTAGTGGAGGGCGACGAAATCCGGTTGTAGCGCGAGTCCTTTGCGCAAGCTTCCGATGGCGCCGACGTGATCGCCCAATTTGAGGTGGATGGCGTAGAGCGTGTTGTACAGGATCGGTTCCGGGCCGATCTGGATGGCCCGATCGAGCCAGTCTTGCGCGAGTTGCGGCTGGTCGGCGGCAAGCGCCAGCAGGCCATTCAGATGCATCGCGCCGGTATGCTGGCTATCCAGCGTCAGGATTTGCCCGGCGAGCGCCTGGACGGTGTCGTGCTGGCCGGCCTGATACGCAGCGATGGCCTGCTCGTGGAGAGTCGATGTGCTGCTGTTGTCGGATGGATCGCGGGGATGAGCGGGCATATGAACGGACGAGCCTCCATGACAGGCCGGTTCGCTGCGGCGCTCACGGTGCGCGGTGCAGTGCCACCGGCAAACGCTGCTTGATGTGGAGAGGTCGTTGCGTCGGACGCTCGACCCCTGGCGAGCGGTGATTATGGTTTGGGGGTTGGGAAAGGGGCTTCGGGAACGGTCTGCAATGACGTCGGGAAAGGTTTGACCGTGTTCCCGACGTGTAGGTATTGGCCTTTGCGTGATTCGCCGTCGTGCGGGAATCGGCTCGTAAAGCTCCGCCCTCTGCTAGTCGTACCCGCCCACCGTCAACAGCTTCATCGCCACGCGGTAGGTCGTATAAGCAACCCAGTTCAGCGCCCGCTCGGCCGCCGGCCGCGCTTCGTATCGCGCTTCGTCGATCCGTCGCGAGTCCTTGAATGCGCCGAGGATCGCGTCGCGCAAACCGTCGATCGCCGGGTCGTTCACGAGCACCACGTTCGCCTCGTTGTTGAGCATCAGGCTCAGCGCATCCAGGTTCGACGAGCCAACCGTCCCCCAGTTCGAATCCACGACCGCGACCTTGCCGTGCAGCAGCGTCTTCTCATACTCGGCGATCTGCACGCCGGCCCGCAGCAACGCGTGATACAGGAACGGCACCGCGTAATCCAGCGCCTTGAATTCCTTGCGCCCGATGATCAGCTTCACCACCACCCCGCGCCGCGCCGCGAACACCAGCGCGCGCCGCAGTTTGCGCCCCGGCATGAAATACGGATTGGCGAGCAGCACCTCATGACGCGCCTGGCCAATCGCGGCGAGATACGCCTTTTCGATCGCGCGACGGTTGATCAGGTTGTCCCGCGCGACGAATGCGACGCACGGCTGACCGCCCGCCCACAGTTCCTCGTTACGGCGCCGGCGACGACGACGCAAACTGCCGAGCGATGCCGACGTCTGCGTGCCGAGATCCGGTTCCAGCGACTCGATCGGCCGATGCCCGAGCCGGATCCGTCGCCACTGCACCTCGAACGCCTGCCGCACGTCGGCGACCACCGGCCCATGCAACTCGACCGCGAAATCCCAGCGCCGGAACGGCAGCGTCTCGCCGTTGTTCTCGTAGTCGTCGACGATATTGATGCCGCCGCAATACGCAAACTGGTCGTCGACCACCGCGAGCTTGCGATGCGTGCGCGAAAATCCGAAACGTCCAAACAGATGCGGGTTGTAAATGCGATGGTCGATGCCGGCCAGCGGCCATTCGTTGAACATCGTCAAACGCGCAGTGCCGATGCCGTCGGTAATCACGCGCACTTTCACGCCGCGCGAGGCCGCGCGCAGCAACGCCGCGCTCACCGCTTGCCCGGCCTTGTCGTAGCAGAAGATGTAGGTTTCGAGTACGACGTCGTGCTGCGCTTCGTCGATCCGTTCGATCAGCGCGCTGAAAAACTCGTCGCCGGAACGCAGCAGCTTGACGTCGTTGTCGCTGGTGAAGCGATAACGTTGCCAGTAACGGCGGCCGAGCAGCGCATGACGCAAACGGGCAAAACGGCCTGCGCCGCCCGAGCTCACCGGCTGCGCTCCGCGGAAAACCCGCCGGACAGACGCGCGCCGAGCCGCTTGGGCAACTGCAGAATCGCATCCGCATTCGACGATGAAAAGCAGCGCGACGCCGCCTCTTCATAAGGCAGCCACATAAACGCGGTGTGCTCGCGCGGTGCGAGCGTCACCTCGAGTTGCTCGGGCACCTGCACGCTGAACCAGTGCTCGGTGTTATGGATCACGCCTTCGGCATAGCGATGCCGGAACTCCGGATAGATCTCGTATTCGATCGAATATTGCCAGTCGAACAACGCGCCCGGCGGTACGAGACCGCTGCCCACCACAATGCCCGTTTCTTCGGCGACTTCGCGCGCCGCCGTTTCGGCGAGCGGTTCATCGAGCGCATCTTTTGAGCCGGTCACCGACTGCCAGAACCCCGGATGGTCGGCGCGCTCAATCAGCAGCACGTCGAGCGCGGGCGTATGAATAACGACGAGGACAGATTGTGGAATTTTCGGCGGTTTCGGCATGGTGTAAAAGCTGGGCGCAACCTATGCGCGGTACATGTCGGCGGAGGGTCGAATAAACGCTCGAAAGCAGTTGCTTCGACTGTAACGCAAAAAAAGAAAAAGGCGCCGGGAGTTTCCTCCTGCGCCTTTTTCGGGTGCTTTGCTGTCGTTTTCAGACAGCAGTCAATGGCATGAAGCCAGTGAATTCAAGCCATTACGCCTTCGGTTCCGGCGTACGCACGCGGATGTGCAACTCGCGCAACTGACGCTCGTCGACTTCGCTCGGCGCCTGCGTCAGCAGACACTGTGCGCGTTGCGTCTTCGGGAACGCGATCACGTCGCGGATCGAGTCGGCGCCGGCCATCATCGTGACGATGCGGTCCAGACCGAACGCGATACCACCGTGCGGCGGCGCGCCGTATTGCAGCGCGTCGAGCAGGAAGCCGAACTTGGCCTGCGCTTCTTCCGCGTTGATCTTGAGCGCACGGAACACCTTGCTCTGCACTTCTTCACGGTGAATACGCACCGAACCACCGCCGATTTCCCAGCCGTTCAGCACCATGTCGTAGGCCTTCGCGAGGCAGCGCGCCGGGTCCGTTTCCAGATATTCGAGGTGCTCGTCCTTCGGGCTCGTGAACGGGTGATGCGCGGCCACGTAACGGTTGTCTTCCTCGTCGTATTCGAACATCGGGAAGTCGATCACCCACAGCGGCTTCCAGCCGGTTTCGACCAGACCGTTGGCCTTGCCGAACTCCGAATGACCGATCTTCAGACGCAGTGCGCCGAGGCTGTCGTTCACCACCTTCGCGCGATCTGCCGCGAAGAAAATGATATCGCCGTCTTGCGCGCCGGTGCGCTCGATGATCGCCTTGACCGCTTCGTCGTGCAGGTTCTTGACGATCGGGCTTTGCAGACCGTCACGGCCCTTCGCCACTTCGTTGACCTTGATCCACGCGAGACCCTTCGCGCCGTAGATGCGCACGAATTCCGTGTAGCTGTCGATATCGCCACGCGACAGCTCGCCGCCCTTCGGCACGCGGATGGCCGCGACGCGGCCGTCTTTCGTGTTGGCCGGCGTGCTGAACACCTTGAAGTCGACGTCCTTGACCGCGTCAGTCAGGTCAGTGAATTCGAGCTTCACGCGCAGGTCGGGCTTGTCCGAACCGAAGCGGCGCATCGCTTCCGAATACAGCATGACCGGGAATTTTTCGTCCAGCGAAACGCCGATCGTTTCCTTGAACACGTGACGGATCATGTCTTCGAACAGATCGCGAATTTCCTGTTCCGACAGGAACGAGGTTTCGCAGTCGATCTGCGTGAATTCCGGCTGGCGGTCGGCGCGCAGGTCTTCGTCACGGAAGCACTTGACGATCTGGTAGTAGCGATCGAAGTTCGCGACCATCAGCAACTGCTTGAACAGTTGCGGCGACTGCGGCAGCGCGAAGAACTGACCCGGGTTCGTACGCGACGGCACGAGGTAGTCGCGCGCGCCTTCCGGCGTGCTCTTGGTCAGCATCGGCGTTTCGATGTCGATGAAGCCGAGCGAGTCGAGGTACTTACGCGCTTCGATCGACACGCGGTAACGCAGACGCAGGTTGTGCTGCATCTGCGGACGGCGCAGGTCGAGCACACGATGCGTGAGGCGCGTGGTTTCCGACAGGTTGTCGTCGTCGAGCTGGAACGGCGGCGTGACCGATGCGTTCAGCACGATCAGTTCGTGGCACAGCACTTCGATCTTGCCGCTCTTCAATGCGGCGTTGGTCGTGCCTTCCGGACGGCTGCGCACGACACCCTTGATCTGCAGGCAGAACTCGTTGCGCACGCCTTCGGCGGCCTTGAACATTTCTGCGCGGTCGGGGTCGCAGACGACCTGAACGAGGCCTTCACGATCGCGCAGGTCGATGAAGATGACGCCGCCATGGTCGCGGCGGCGGCTCACCCAGCCGCACAGCGAGACGGTTTGGCCCAGACGTTCTTCGGTCACCAGACCGCAGTATTCAGTTCTCATCGACATGATGTTTGTCTTTCGTTATGCATTGGTTGATCGGCGCGCTGCAGTGAAACACCCGGTGAAACACTGCGTGAAACTTGCGCGCCGGCATTACAGCGGAGGCTCGACTGTCGTGCGGCGCACCGGCGCCGGAGGCGCGGACGGCGCCACGACGCCCATCGAGACGATGTACTTGAGCGCGGCGTCGACTGTCATGTCGAGTTCGATCACTTCGCTCTTCGGCACCATCAGGAAGAAGCCGGACGTTGGGTTCGGCGTAGTCGGCACATACACGCTGACGTAATCTTCTTTCAGGTGGTTGACCACGTCGCCGCCCGGAATGCCGGTCAGAAACGCAATCGTATAGGAGCCGCGGCGCGGGTATTCGATCAGCAGCGCTTTGCGGAACGCGTTGCCGCTGCTCGACAGCAAGGTGTCGGACACCTGTTTGACACTGGTGTAGATCGGGCCGACCACCGGAATGTGAGCGACCAGCAATTCCCACCACTTCACGAGCTTCTGCCCAATGAAGTTCTGCGTCAACAGCCCGACGACAAAGATAAACGCCAGCGTGAGCACGGCGCCAAGCCCGGGCAGCCGATAGCCGATAGCCCGTTCCGGCTGCCACGAAGTGGGCAGCAGCAACAGCGTCTGGTCCATCGTGCCGATGATCAGACCGAGCACCCACAGTGTGATAGCCAGAGGCACCAGCACCAGCAGGCCAGTCAGGAACACCGATTTGAGCGTCGTTTTTTTCGTCGTCATGTGTACCGCCAGAAAGCCGCGCGAGCCGAAGCTCTACGCGCTGTGTGTGCGCCGCCTGAAGGCGGCAGTCCCACTAGGCGCTGCCGGAACCGCTCGAACTCGCCGAAGCGGCCGGTGCGGCAGCAGATGCGGCCGGCGTTGCGGCTGCGCTCGAGGAACCGGCTGCGGCCGTGCTGCTCGCCGAGCCCGTGTCGGATTTCGCGGCGCCGTTATTGGCAGCCGCTGCATTCTCGCCCGAACCGGCATTTGCGCCGTTCGAACCGCCATTTGCGTCGGGCTTGGCTGGCGCGCTGGTGCCGCCATTGCCGCCGCGGAAATCGGTTACATACCAGCCGGAGCCCTTCAACTGGAAACCGGCAGCAGTGACCTGCTTGCGAAAGGTGTCTTTCCCGCACTCGGGACACTGCGTCAACTGGGGGTCGCTCATCTTCTGAAGCACGTCCTTCCCGAAACCGCATGACTCGCAACGATAAGCGTAGATCGGCATGATCTTTTCCCTACTGAAATCTTGTAAACGCTTGCAAAGCCTTGAATTATAGCCGCAAACACTATGGGTTCCCCGGATTTCAGGAACCAATGGTCGACGCAGCCGCCGTTCACGCAAATTGGGGCGGCTGTGTGTGAATCAAGTGCAGATTCTCGGGCGACGGCACTTTGGCGCTTGCGCTCGTGCCCGGCGGTGCTCACCTGTGCTCCTATCCGCGACGACGCCAGGTGAGCCAGCGCTCACGTCCTGCAAAAACGGCGATCGAGTCGTTCACCGCTTCGTCTTCGATCAACTCGAAGTACGGTGTGAGCAACGCGTCCAGCTCCGCGCGCTCGATCCCGAACGGCGGCCCCTTGGGCGTCGCGCCGATGAAATAGAAGCCCGCGAGCAACGCGCCGGCAGGCAACAAATCGGCCATCCGTTGCGCGTAGTCGGTGCGGCGAGCCAGCGGCAATGCGCAGAGAAACGCGCGCTCGTAAATCCAGGCGGGCGTGAACGGCGGCTCGTAGGTGAAGAAATCCGCCTGCTCTACCAGGTTCGCATGCTGCTCGCCCAACTGCTGTTGCGCCGCTGCGACGGCGGCCGGCGAGAAGTCGATTGCCCGGACGGGGTTGCCTTGTCCGGCGAGCAGGACCGCTTCGTAGGCGCTGCCGCATCCCGGAATCAACACGGGTGCGCCGCTGTGGCGCTCGGCGAACGAGCGGAATGCCGATTGCACTCCAGCCTGATCCCACGGCATGAATCCGCGCTCGAAACGCTCGTCCCAGAAAGCTGGGGAGTTGGGATCGCGGGTCGCAAAGTCAGGCGCGGAAGCGCGGGTCGGGTCGCTCATGGAAAGCCTCGCAGTTTTGCCGTCAATCGCCGGAGTCGGGTGCCGGAATGGACGCGGTAATCCGCCACCGGCTCACTTGCCGGAAATGCGATCCCGCGTCGGACGTGAAATCAGGCGCCTGCGTCAGATGCGAAAATCGATCGCAGGATTCGGACGCTGAAATCAAAAGCCGTCGATCAACCGCCATAAGCCAGCGCCAGCACCACCCGCGCCAGCACCGCCCCAACACCGACCGCCACACCGAACATCAGCAAGCCTTGCAGCAACCGGTTGGTGCGTTTCTGCTCGAGCAGAATCTGGCGAATCATCTCGTCGTTCGTGCCGCGCGTGTTGTCGTGACGCTCCGCCAGCACGTGATGAATCAGGCGCGGCAACTGCGGCAGCGTCTTGCTCCACTGCGGCGCTTCGATCTTCAGACGCTCGTACCAGCCGCGCAAGCCGATCTGCTCGTTCATCCAGCGTTCGAGATAAGGCTTGGCCGTTTTCCACAGATCCAGTTCAGGATCGAGCGAGCGCCCTAGGCCTTCCACGTTCAACATGGTTTTTTGCAGCAGCACGAGTTGCGGCTGAATTTCGACGTTGAAGCGGCGCGACGTCGAGAACAGCCGCATCAGCACCTGCCCCAGCGAAATATCTTTCAGCGCGCGATCGAAATACGGCTCGCACACCGCGCGAATCGCGCTCTCGAGTTCTTCGACGCGGGTGGTGGGCGGCACCCAGCCCGACTCCAGATGCAACGTGGCGACGCGGTGATAGTCGCGCTTGAAGAACGCGAGGAAGTTCTGCGCGAGATAATTTTTATCGAAGTCCGACAACGCGCCGATGATGCCGAAATCCAGCGCAATATAGCGGCCGAAATGCGCCGGATCGAGACTCACCTGAATGTTGCCCGGGTGCATATCGGCGTGAAAAAAGCCGTCGCGGAACACCTGGGTAAAGAAAATCTCGACGCCTTCGCGCGCCAGTTTCGGAATGTCGACGCCCGCCGCGCGCAGCGTCTCGACCTGGCTGATCGGCACGCCAACCATGCGCTCCATCACCAGCACCGTGGGCGTGCAGAACTCCCAATACATTTCCGGCACCAGCAGCAGATCGAGCCCGGCAAAGTTGCGCCGCAACTGGCTGCCGTTGGCGGCCTCGCGCATCAGGTCGAGTTCGTCGTGCAGGTATTTATCGAATTCGGCGACCACTTCGCGCGGTTTCAGTCGCTTGCCGTCGGCCCACAACCGCTCGGCCCACACGGCGATGTCGCGCAGCAACGCAAGGTCGGAGTCGATCACGGGCAGCATGTTCGGGCGCAGCACCTTAACCGCGACCGCCTTACCCGCGTGCTGGCCGGCCTTCACCTTCGCGAAGTGGACCTGCGCGATCGACGCGCTCGCCACCGGCACACGCTCGAAGTCGTCGAATAACACGTCGACGGGAGCGCCGAGCGACTTCTCGACCAGCCCGATTGCCACCGCCGAATCGAACGGCGGAACCTGGTCCTGAAGCTTCGCCAGTTCGTTGGCGATATCCACTGGCAACAGATCGCGCCGCGTAGACAACACCTGGCCAAACTTGACGAAGATCGGGCCGAGGCTTTCGAGCGCGAGCCGCAAACGCACGCCCGGGGGCGCGTCGAACTTACGGCCGATGGTGGTGATACGCAGCAGCAAACGCACGCGCCGGTCGTTGACGCGGCTCAGCATCATCTCGTCGAGACCGAACCGGATGACCGTGAAAAAAATCTTGAGGAAACGCAGAAAACGCATAGTAGTGCCCGGTGACTAGCGCGTGCCGCGCGACGTGGCGGCGCCGCCCGGCGCATCTGCGCCGCGGGCTTCGACCTTCTGTTCAAGACGCTCGATGCGTTTTTCCACGCGCGCCAATGCATCGCGCGCGCGGGCCAGTTCGACGTTGAAATCTTCAAGCGCGGTACGCCGCACCAGTTGCGGATTCTCGTCGAGCAGATATTCGGCGGCCGTGTCGAGCAGATTGCGGCCGGTGCGTTGCACATGCTCGCCGACTGTTCGCACGACCGACGCAACCCGCCATGCCGGACCGTCGCCGATCAGCTTCGACAGGTCTTCTTCCGGCTCCCAGCGCAAATGCTCGGCGAGCTTCGCGATCACCGTGGCGAACTCGGCGTCGCCCTCTATCTTCACGTGCTTCATCACGGCGGCCTGGCCGCCTTGCACAAAGGCCGGCAACGCGTCCGACGCCACCGAGATGGTCACGTCGTACTGGTGCGTATCGGATTCGGAAACCGCGCCCAGATAGCCGTCCGGCTGTACGAGCAGCGTCAGCACGACCGGTGGACACGACAGCCGGGCAGTCTTGCCCGCATAAGGGACGAGGCGCTCACGAGCCCACGATTCGCGGGCGAGCAGATGATTGACAGCAGCAGCGAAGGGCTTGGCGGCGAGGGTCATCGAAAGTGGCAAGAAAAAACCCGCGCGAACGAGGTGCTCGCACGGGTTCCTATTGTAACGTCCGTTCGCTTCGCGGCTTGCTCAGCCGAACGGCCAACGTTGGGTATCCGGTCAGGGCAACGCGCGCCACCTGTGCGTTGCCTCGCCGACGGCTCAGTGCTGCGCCACCTGCTGGATGCCCGCAAGCAGCCAGCCTTCGCCAGCGCGGTTCGCCTTCGACAGATTCCAGACCTCGACGAACGGCTCGGCCGCCGCACCCGGCGCTTCTCGAATCAGGCCGGAGAAGCGCACGCTCGCGAAGTATTCGGTCGCGCGTTCTTCGACGCCCAGCAACTCGGCGTTCAGCTGAACCACGTCCGTCTGATTGGATTCCGAACCACGCGAAGCCAGATCGACACGCACTTCGGCGAACATTTCCGGCGTAGTGAATTCGCGGATGTCTTCCACGTTGCCGACGTCCCATGCGGCCTGCAAGCGCACGAAATACACCTTCGCGTTGCGCAGGAACGCTTCGGAATCGAAGCCGGCCGGCACGACGGGCATCGGATTGATGGATGGCGTGGTCAGCGGATTGCCTTGCGGTTCGAGGTACGAGCCCGACGGCGGCGCGCTGTAGCGCGGTTCCATCGGCTGCTGGTTATAGCCGGTGTTGCCCGCATTCAGCGACGGCGACGCGCCCGCGTAAGCCGGTTGCGCCGAATCGCGCTTGCGGCCCGTAAAGCGGCGGATCAGCCAGATCACGACCATCGCGATCACCGCAAGAATGATGACGTTCGCCATCATGCCAGCGAACGCTTCGCCCATACCAAAGTGCGACAGCAGCGCGGCGATACCGAGACCGGCGGCAAGACCCGCGATCGGCCCGAGCCAGCGCGAACGGTTAGGCGCGGCGGGCGGAGTCGGTGTAGTAGATGGCTGCGCACGCTGCTGCATGGCCTGATTGCTTTGGGAAGGCTGCGACGGCGCCGACTGTTGCTGCTGAACGGTATTCGACTGACGGCCGAGACTACGGCCACCGCCCATACGGCGCGCTTCCGCATCGAGCGAAGCGAGCGAGCCGGCCATGATCAGACCGACCACCGCGATCAGTCCGATTCTTCTCACCAGCGAGCGCCCAACCTTACGGGGAGATAACACATTTGAATCGGACATTTTCATACTTTCCTTTAAAAATCGATGGGTTAGGAACCCTAGTATTTGGTCCCCACATGTAAAGCTACCACGCCAGCTGACAAATTGTAATATTTGACGCCGTCGAGACCTGCTTGTTCCATCATTGTTTTTAAAGTTTCCTGATCCGGATGCATACGGATCGATTCCGCGAGGTACTGGTAGCTCTCGGCGTCTTTCGCAAAGCGTTCGCCGAGCCACGGCAACACCTTAAAAGAATAGACGTCGTAGACCTTTTTGAGCGGATCCCACACCTTCGAAAATTCCAGCACCAGCAGACGCCCGGCTGGCTTCAGCACGCGACGCATTTCCGCAAGCGCGACATCCTTGTGCGTCATGTTGCGCAGGCCGAATGCCACGGTCACCACATCGAAGTAGTTGTCCGGGAAGGGAATTTTCTCGGCGTCGCACAGCAGCGCCGGCGTGATCACGCCCTTGTCCAGCAGACGGTCGCGGCCCACGCGCAGCATCGATTCGTTGATGTCGGTATGCCAGACCTCGCCGGTTTCGCCCGCGCGTTTCGCGAAGGCTTTCGACAGATCGCCCGTGCCCCCGGCGATGTCGAGCACCTTGAAGCCCGGCCGCACGTTAGCCTGGGCGATCGTGAACATCTTCCACGCCCGGTGCAATCCGCCCGACATCAGGTCGTTCATCAAGTCGTAGTTGGAGGCGACCGAGTGGAATACGCCCGCCACCTTTTGCGCCTTGTCCTGTTCGTCGACCGATTGAAAGCCGAAGTGGGTTTTGCTCATCGCGCTCGTCCTTTCGCGTATTCTGAAATGTTGCGCCGCGTCAGTGCGGCGTTCGGGGCGAATCGTATCAGTGACAGTGCCCGTGCGCAGCGCCAGTTGGCACCATCGGCGTATCGCGGTCGACACCGGCCGCCTCAAGCCTGGCGAGATAATCGCGCCAGAGTTCGTCCTGCCGCAGGGCCATGTCGTGCAGAAGGTCCCACGAATAGATGCCAGAAGCGTGCCCGTCCGAGAAAGTCGGCTGAACGGCGTAGTTGCCGACGCCTTCGATCATCGTGATCGTCACTTCGCGCTTACCGGTTTGCAGAGTTTCCTGGCCGGGGCCGTGGCCCTGCACTTCCGCCGACGGCGAATAAACACGCAGCAGTTCGAACGGCAGCCGATACGATTCGCCGTTCGCATACTGCAATTCGAGTACGCGCGATTTCGAATGCACGACCATTCCGGTCGGTACTGGAGTCTGAGGGGTCAATCCGCTCATGATGAGCCTCGTAAGAAATTGCCGGGCCGCGGCAGTTTTTTCGCCACTTCCGCCACGCGAAGTGTGAAGCGGCGAGTCTGGCCGTGCTCAGCCAAGAGCCTGTTCGATTTCCTGCCGCACCGCTTCGCGCAGCAATGTGGCTTGCGCGCGGCGCGACGACAGCATCGCTTCGGACACCGTGCGCTGGCGCGGCGCCCAGATGGGCAGCGGAAAATGTGCGTCGTTCGAAAAACGCGGAATGACGTGCCAATGCACGTGCGGCACCTGGTTGCCGAGGCTAGCCAGGTTCACCTTGACCGGCTGAAGAATGCGCCGGATCGCGCGTTCGACCGCGTACACGGCCTGCATCACGCGATCGCGATCGCTCGCGGCGAGATCGGAAAATTCGGCAACGTGCTGATTCCAGATCACCCGGCAGAAGCCCGGGTAATCGTGTTCGTCGGCGAGAACGACACGCAGGGTGTCGTCCTGCCACAGCACATCGCCGCCGTCTTCACGGCAAAAAACGCAGTCCATCGTCGTCCTCAGGCAAAAATCGTCAGTCGTGCCATTAAACCAGCACGCGCTCGATTCCGCCATTGTTCGCCCGCTGGACGTAGTCCGCCATCCAGTCTTCGCCCAGCACGTGACGCGCCATCTCGACGACGATGTAGTCCGCCTCGGTGCCCGCGTCTTCGTTGTAGCGCGACAGGCCTTGCAGGCAGGACGGGCAGCTCGTGAGGATCTTCACGTCGGTCGCGCCCTTCGGCTGCGGACCGTCGCCGGCCTTCAGCACGGAGCCCTCCGGCGCGCCCGCCGAACCTGCCGACGCATTGGCCGTATTGATCGCGTTCGCGCCGGCCTCGGCGACCAGCGGGATACCGCGCAGCTTGGCCGCACCCTTGCGCATTTCCTCTTCCTTGCGGAAGCGGACCTGCGTCGAGATGTCCGGACGCGTCACCGCCAGGGTGCCGGATTCGCCGCAGCAACGATCGTTCTTCTCGATCTTGTAGCCGTCGTTTTCCGAACCCATCAGCTGATTGACCAGTTTGACCGGGTCGATCGTCTTGATCGGGGAATGGCACGGGTCGTGGTACATGTAGCGCACGCCGTTCACGCCTTCGAGTTTGATGCCCTTCTCCAGCAGGAATTCGTGGATGTCGATAATCCGGCAGCCCGGGAAAATCTTCTCGAATTCATAACCGGCGAGCTGGTCGTAACACGTGCCGCACGACACCACCACCGTCTTGATGTCGAGGTAGTTCAGCGTATTGGCGACGCGGTGGAACAGCACGCGGTTATCCGTGACGATCTGCTCGGCCTTGTCGAACTGACCCGAGCCGCGCTGCGGATAGCCGCAGCACAGGTAACCCGGCGGCAGCACGGTTTGCACGCCCGCTTCCCACAGCATCGCCTGGGTGGCGAGACCGACTTGCGAGAACAGACGCTCGGAGCCGCAGCCCGGGAAGTAGAACACCGCTTCCGTGTCGGCCGTGGTCGTCTTCGGATTGCGGATGATCGGGACAATCTTGTTGTCTTCGATATCGAGCAATGCGCGCGCGGTTTTCTTCGGCAGATTGCCCGGCATCTTCTTGTTCATGAAGTGGATCACCTGCTGCGTGACCGGCGGCTTGCCGACCGATGCCGGCGGGTGCGCCGTCTGCTTCTTCGTGAACTTCTTCAGCACTTCGTTGCCGAGGCGCTGCGCCTTGTATCCGACGCCCATCATCGCCGTACGGGCGAGGTTGATGGTCTGCGGATTCGTCGCGTTCAGGAAGAACATGCCCGCTGCGTTGCCCGGGTTGAATTTCTTTTTGCCCATCTTGCGCAGCAGGTTGCGCATGTTCATCGTCACGTCGCCGAAGTCGATCTTCACCGGGCACGGCGTCACGCATTTGTGACAGACGGTGCAGTGATCGGCGACGTCGTTGAACTCGTCCCAGTGCTTGATCGACACGCCGCGGCGCGTCTGCTCTTCGTACAGGAACGCTTCGACCAGCAGCGAGGTCGCGAGAATCTTGTTGCGCGGGCTGTACAGCAGGTTGGCGCGCGGCACGTGCGTCGCGCAGACTGGCTTGCACTTGCCGCAACGCAGGCAGTCCTTGATCGACTCGGAAATCGCGCCGATGTCGGACTGCTGCATGATCAGCGATTCATAGCCCATCAGGCCGAAGCTCGGCGTGTACGCGTTACGCAGATCCGCGCCTTCGAGCAGCTTGCCTGCGTTGAAACGGCCATGCGGATCGACGCGCTGCTTGTACTGGCGGAATTCCGCGATCTCGTCGTCGGTCAGGAATTCGAGCTTGGTGATGCCGATGCCGTGCTCGCCGGAAATCACGCCGTCGAGCGAACGCGCCAGCTTCATGATGCGCGCGACCGCCGTGTGGGCGTCCTGCAGCATCTCGTAGTTGTCGGAGTTGACCGGCAGGTTCGTGTGAACGTTGCCGTCGCCCGCGTGCATGTGCAGCGCGACGAACACGCGGCCGCGCAGCACCTGCTTGTGGATCGCCTGCGCTTCTTCGAGGATCGGCTTGAATTCGCCGCCATTGAAAATCTGGCGCAATTCGGCGCGGATTTCCTGCTTCCACGACACGCGGATCGTGCGGTCCTGCGTCAGGTCGAACACGCGAGCGTCGGCCTGGGTATCCACGCGATCGGCGAACTTTTCCGCCAGCGCTTCGTAGCCGAGACCGACCAGATAGTGCTGCGCCTCGCGCAACGACAGATCGAGCTTGTCGCGCAGGAATTCCCAGCGCGTACGCACGCGTTTTAGCAGATCGAGCGCTTGCTGGACGCGATCTTCGAGCAGTTCGGCGCTCGGAATTTCGTTCGCGTCGTCGCTCTTGCCGAGCGGCAGCTTGCCGCCCTGGAAGAACGCTTCGAGTGCGTCGACCAGTTGCAGCTTGTTTTTGATCGACAGTTCGATGTTGATCCGCTCGATGCCGTCCGTGTACTCGCCCATGCGGTCGAGCGGGATCACCACGTCTTCGTTGATCTTGAACGCGTTGGTGTGCTTGGCGATCGCGGCCGTGCGGCTGCGGTCGAGCCAGAAGCGCTTGCGCGCCTCGGCATTGACCGCGACGAAGCCTTCGCCGCTCTTGCCGTTGGCCATGCGCACGACTTCCGACGTGGCTTGTGCAACCGCATCCGCGTCGTCGCCGACGATGTCGCCGATCAGCACCATCTTCGGAAACGCGTTGCGCTTGCTCTTGGTCGCGTAGCCGACTGCGCGCAGATAGCGCTCGTCCAGATGCTCCAGACCAGCGAGAATCGCGCCGCCCTGGCGCGACGTCTCGAACAGGTAATCCTTGATTTCGACGATGCTCGGAATCGCTTCGCGCGCCTGGCCGAAGAATTCGAGGCAGACGGTGCGGGTATGCGCAGGCATTTTGTGCAGCACCCAGCGCGCAGACGTGATCAGCCCGTCGCAACCTTCCTTCTGCACACCGGGCAGGCCGGCGAGGAATTTGTCGGTGACGTCCTTGCCGAGGCCTTCCTTGCGGAACACGCGGCCCTTGATGTCGAGGGCTTCGGTGCGCATCAGCTTTTCGCCCGGCGCATAGTTACCGTCGAACCAGTTCAGCTCGAAACGCGCGACTTCGATGTCGTGAATCTTGCCCATGTTGTGGTCGAGGCGCGTGACTTCGAGCCAGTTCCCTTCCGGGTCGACCATCCGCCACCAGGCGAGATTGTCGAGCGCCGTGCCCCACAGCACGGCCTTCTTGCCGCCCGCGTTCATCGCCACATTGCCGCCGACGCAGGACGCATCGAGCGAAGTCGGATCGACCGCGAACACGAAACCGGCCTGCTCGGCCGCTTCGGTCACGCGACGCGTGACGACGCCCGCGCCCGAGAAAATTGTCGCGACTTTGCGGTCGACGCCCGGCAATTCGGTCATTTCGACCGCGCCGAGCTGTTCAAGCTTTTCAGTATTGATGACGGCCGAGAACGGCGTCAGCGGAACCGCGCCGCCGGTGTAGCCCGTGCCGCCTCCACGCGGGATCACGGTCAGACCGAGTTCGAAACACGCCTTGATCATGCCGGCGATTTCAACTTCGGTGTCCGGCGTGAGCACGACGAACGGGTACTCAACGCGCCAATCGGTCGCATCGGTCACGTGCGACACGCGGGACAAACCGTCGAACTTGATGTTGTCTTTTTCCGTGACCTTGCCCAGAACCTTGGTCGCGCGGCGGCGCAGATCGTAGGTCTTCTGGAACTCGCTCGCGAACTCGTCGACGGCGCGGCGCGCCGCCTGCACCAGCGTTTCGACGCGGGCAGCACGGTCGATACCGGCTTCGTCGCCATGCTGGACCAGGTCGGCGCGGCGGCGCTTTTCAATCTCCGACAACCGGTGATGCAGCGCTTCGATCAGCATCGCGCGGCGTTTCGGATTGTCGAGCAGGTCGTCCTGCAGATACGGATTGCGGCGCACGACCCAGATATCGCCCAGCACTTCGTACAGCATCCGCGCCGAGCGACCGGTGCGGCGTTCCGCACGCAATTCGGCCAGCGCGTCCCAGGCATCGTTGCCTAGCAGACGGATGACGATTTCGCGGTCGGAAAACGACGTGTAGTTATAGGGAATTTCGCGCAGACGCGCTTCGGGATCAGCGGCCACCGCAGCGGCGGCACCGTGCGGATCGAAAACTTGAGGTGCGTTCATGTTTGGACGACTCTGTAGGTCAACCGGGCGCGCTCACTGGGAGGCGTCGGATGACAATGCGCGTGGGGCGCAATGCTGGAAATCTTCTTGGGGAGCGAAGCACAACCGACGGCCTGATCACATCGGTCTCTTCGCGGCGCTCAGATACAGCTACACGATCGTGCGTGGCGGACGAGACGCTCCGCCGCGGGGCAGGACTCACGCGGGACGGGCATCAAGTGGGCGATCTGAGGCTGCCAGTGCATCTTCCGATCCTTATTCCAAAACGGAATTCTACCGCATGATTCCGCCACGCGTTGACGGGTGAAATCGGAGGTGGGACGGGAGTTTGCGCGTTTTTGGAAAGAATCGGGAAAGAATTGGCTGTGTTCGGGCATGCGGAGAATTTATCGACCGGATGGTCGGGTGGGGATTTTGGGGCCGTGTTCGGCTGCGGTTCCGCCTGTTTTCCACGCAGGTTCGAGCCGCTTTCGACACAACCTCGCTGAAGCCCGAACGCAGCCTCAGCGGTACGTAAAAGCAGTCCAGATGCGACGTCGCCCCGGCTTTCCCGCAGACGCCAAAGGCCAGAGCCCGCACCGTTGGCGCTATCATTGACGCTTTCCCGTCTCACAAAGCGCACCGCGCCACCCGCATGGCTTCCCACGACTACCTGAAAAAGACCCTGACCGCGCGCGTCTACGACGTGGCCCGCGAGACCGAACTCGAACATGCGCCGAATCTGTCGGCGCGGCTGCGTAATCCGGTGTATCTGAAGCGCGAGGATAACCAGCCGGTGTTCTCGTTCAAGCTGCGCGGCGCGTACAACAAGATGGCGCATATTCCGGCGGATGCGTTGCAGCGTGGCGTGATTACCGCGTCGGCGGGCAATCATGCGCAGGGCGTGGCGTTGTCGGCGGCTCGCATGGGCGTGAAGGCGATCATCGTGGTGCCCACTACCACGCCGCAGGTGAAAGTCGATGCGGTGCGCGCGCATGGCGGCGCAACAGTCGAAGTCGTGCAGTTCGGCGAGTCGTATAGCGACGCCTACGGCCATGCGGTGAAGCTCCAGGAAGAACGCGGCCTGACCTTCGTGCATCCGTTCGATGACCCGTACGTGATTGCAGGCCAGGGTACGGTGGCGATGGAAATTCTCAGCCAGCATCAAGGTCCGATTCACGCGATCTTCGTGCCGATCGGCGGCGGCGGATTGGCGGCGGGCGTGGCGGCGTACGTGAAATCGGTGCGCCCGGAGATCAAGGTGATTGGCGTGCAAACCGACGACTCGTGCGCGATGGCCGCGTCGCTGAAAGCCGGTGAACGCGTCACGCTGAACGAAGTGGGCCTTTTCTCGGACGGCACGGCGGTCAAGCTGGTCGGCGAAGAAACCTTCCGCCTGTGCAGCGAATATCTCGATGACGTGCTGCTCGTGAACACCGATGCATTGTGTGCGGCGATCAAGGACGTGTTTCAGGACACGCGTAGTGTTCTGGAGCCAGCCGGCTCTCTGGCGGTAGCGGGTGCCAAGCAGTACGCGGAAAGAGAAGGCATCGAAAACCAGACGCTGATCGCGATCACGTCCGGCGCGAACATGAACTTCGACCGCATGCGTTTCGTGGCGGAACGCGCCGAAGTCGGTGAAGCACGCGAAGCCGTGTTCGCGGTGACGATCCCCGAAGAACGCGGCAGCTTCCGGCGCTTCTGCGAACTGGTCGGCACGCGCAGCGTCACCGAATTCAACTACCGTATAGCAGACGCGAATTCGGCGCATATCTTCGTCGGCGTGCAAACGAAAAACCGCAGCGAGTCCGTGCAGATCGCAGGCGCATTCGAAACGCACGGCTTCGCCACCGTCGACCTCACGTTCGACGAACTGTCGAAGCAGCACATCCGCTACATGGTCGGTGGTCGCTCGCCGTTGGCGCACGACGAACGCCTGTTCCGTTTCGAGTTTCCCGAACGGCCGGGCGCGCTGATGAAATTCCTGTCGTCGATGGCGCCGAACTGGAACATCAGCCTGTTTCATTATCGAAACCAGGGCGCGGACTACAGCTCGATCCTCGTCGGCATCCAGGTGCCGACAACCGAGAACGACGGGTTCGACAAATTCCTTACGACGCTCGGCTATCCGTACTGGGAAGAGACGAAGAACCCGGTTTATCGCCTGTTCCTCGCCTGAACAATCCGAACCGACAGGACTAAAACCCGCAGATGGCTCTCTCGCTCGTCGACAAACTGGTAGTGGCAATCTCGTCGCGCGCGCTGTTCGACTTCGAGGAAGAGAACCGCGTGTACGAGGAAGGCGACCTGCATGCGTACGAAGCGCTGCAGCGCGACCGGCTGACCGTGCCCGCCAAACCGGGCGTCGCGTTTCCGCTGATCCGCAAGCTGTTGGCGTTGAATGCGGGCGGCCACCGCGTCGAAGTGGTGATCCTGTCGCGCAGCGATCCGATCAGCGGACTGCGCGCGTTTCACTCGTGCCGCGAGCACGGTCTCGCGATCGAGCGCGGCGTGTTCACGCGCGGACGCGCACCGTTCGGCTATCTGAAGCCGCTGAACGCGTCGCTGTTTCTGTCCGCGAATCAGGACGATGTGCGCGATGCATTGGCCGCCGGTTTCCCGGCCGCGCGCGTGTTGCCCGAATCGGCGAAAATGGCGAGTAAATATCCGGACGAAATCCGGATTGCGTTCGACGGCGATGCGGTGCTGTTTTCCGACGAAGCCGAACGCGTTTTCCAGAAAGACGGCCTGCGAGCATTCGTCGGCCACGAGATTCACAACCGCAATTTGCCGCTCGCGGACGGCCCGTTGAAGCCCTTGCTCGAAGCGCTGCATCGGCTGCAAAAACTCGCGGACGAAGCCGCGCCGATGCATATTCGTACGGCATTGGTCACGGCCCGTTCGGCGCCCGCCCACGAGCGCGCGATCCGCACTTTAATGGCGTGGAACATCGAAATCGACGAAGCGATGTTCCTCGGCGGCCTCGACAAGAGCGCATTTCTGCGCGAGTTCGAGCCCGACTTTTTCTTCGACGACCAAATTGGCCATTGCGAATCGGCCCGCGTCGTGACGGCGACCGGGCACGTGCTGAGTGGCATCGTGAACGCATCATGACACCCGAACAATCACCGCTGGGTAAGGCCTCCACTTACACCGAACAATACGACGCGTCGTTGCTGTTCCCGATCGCGCGCAAGAACGCGCGCGAGGCGATCGGCATCGGCGCGCAGTTGCCGTTTTTCGGCACGGACATCTGGAACGCTTACGAGTTGTCCTGGCTGAACGCGCGCGGCAAACCGCAAATCGCGGTGGCCACGTTCTTCGTGCCGGCCGACTCGCCGAATATCGTCGAGTCGAAGTCGTTCAAGCTTTATCTGGGCTCGTTTGCGCAGACGTCGTTCGAATCGATGGATGCGGTGCGCGACACGATCAAGCGCGACGTGTCCGCGTCGTGCGGCGCCACCGTGTCGGTTCATCTGACCGCGCCGTATGAATTCGGCAAGCTGCAGATGGAAGAATTCGAAGGCCTGTCGCTGGATCGTCTGGATCTGGATACCGACGTTTATCACCCGGACGCGTCGCTGCTGAGCGCCGCGCACGATGAATCGCCGGTCGAGGAAACGCTGTTTTCGAATCTGCTGAAGTCGAATTGCCCGGTGACGGGTCAGCCCGATTGGGGCACCGTGCAGATTCACTACGTGGGTCCACAAATCGATCACGCGGGCTTGCTGCGCTACATCATCTCGTACCGGAATCACACCGGCTTTCACGAGCAATGCGTCGAGCGGATTTTTATCGACCTGATGAAGGTCTGCAAGCCGGTGAAGCTCGCGGTGTATGCGCGCTATACGCGGCGCGGCGGACTCGACATCAACCCGTTCCGCACGAACTACAACCTGCCGATGCCGGACAACATGCGCCTGGCCCGACAGTAAAGCAGCCCGACTCGCCGCAGAGGTTGCGATCAACCCTGCGGCGAATCAGAAGCCTTAAAGCCTTAAGCCGCCGGCTTCTTGTAAGCCACGCAATCCACTTCGACGCGGCAGTCGATCACCATCGACGACACCACGCAAGCGCGCGCCGGCGGATTCTCGCCGAAGTACTCGCGGAACACCTTGTTGAACGACGCGAAATCGCGCGGATCGTCCAGCCACACGCCGCAGCGGACCACATGCTCCGCGCCGTAACCGGCTTCCTTCAGGATCGCGAACACGTTCTGGATCGCCTTGTGCGATTGCTCGACGATGCCGCCGTTGATCACTTCGCCGTTTTCCATCGGCGTCTGGCCCGACACGAACAGCCAGCCGTCCGCTTCGACCGCACGCGCAAACGGCATCACCTGACCGCCCGTGCCCTTTCCGCCTTCCACGCCATATCGCTTCATCTTCATGCTCCTTAAAAAGTTGGGCGCGCGTTCGACACCGTCGCTGCGCGCACCGCCATCAATCGGTTGAATAAAATCAGAACGCGCCGCGCGCGTCACCCTTCGACGCCGCGCCGCGCGCCACGAAATGCCCGGCGCGCTCGCCCGTCACTTCGCCGTCGCGATACGACAGCACGCCGTTCACCCACACTGCGTCGATGCCGTCTGCGGCTTGCTGCGGCTTCTCGAACGTCGCCGCGTCGCGCACTTTGGCCTGGTCGAACAACACCAGGTCGGCGTGATAGCCGATGTGGATTTCACCGCGCTGCGCGAGTCCAAAACGACGCGCCGACAGACCCGTCATCTTGCGCACCGCTTCTTCGAGCGGCAGCAAACCCGCGTCGCGCGCGTAATGACCGAGCACGCGCGGAAACGCGCCCCACAATCGCGGATGCGGCAACGGATCGTTCGGCAGGCCATCCGAGCCGACCATCGTCGCCGGATGCGAGAGGATGCGCCGCACGTCGTCTTCGGACATGTTGTGGTACACCGCGCCCGCAGGCTGCAGGCGTTTGCCCGCTTCCTGCTGCGTGACGCCCCACTCCGCCGCGATCTCCTTCACGAGCTTGCCCGCCATCTCGGGATGCGGCTCGGACCAGGTAATCGTAATGTCGATATCGCCCGTGACCTGTTTCAGGTCCAGCGTCGACGAACTCCGGTTGTACGGATAGCAGTCGCAACCGATCGGCTGCAAACGCCGCGCGCCTTCGATCGACTTCAGCACTTCCTCGCTGCGCCCCCAGTTCGACGGACCCGCGCACTTCAGATGCGAGATCACCACCGGCACATGCGCGTGACGACCGACGCGGAACGCTTCGTCCATGGCGTCGAGAATCGCGTCGAACTCGGTGCGCATGTGCGTCGTGTACAACGCGCCGGCTGCGGCGAGCGGTTCGGCGAGCGCCATCACTTCTTCGGTCGGCGCAGCGAAGGCCGAGCCGTAGGCGAGCCCCGAACTCAGGCCCAGCGCACCGTTGGCCAACGCCTCTTCGAGCTGCGCGCGCATGCCGTCGATTTCCTGCGGCGTTGCCGCGCGGTCGAGCCGGTCCATCTGGTTATTGCGCAACGCCGTATGACCGATCAGCGCGCCGACATTCACCGCCGGACGCGCTTTATTCACCGCATCGACATAAGCGGCGAAGGTCGGGTACTGGAACGCGTCGCGCTCGCCGAGCAGGTTCATCGGATCGGGCGGATCGCCCTTCAGCGAAACCGGCGACGCGCTGATCCCGCAATTGCCGACGATCACCGTCGTCACGCCCTGGGTGATTTTCGGCAGCATTTGCGGCGAGCGGATCACGTGCGTGTCGTCGTGCGTATGGACGTCGATAAAGCCCGGCGCCAGCGCACGGCCATTGGCCTCGATCACTTCTTCGGCGAGCCAGTTCGACAGATTGCCGATCGCGGCGATGCGGCCGTCGCGGATCGCCACGTCGCGCTCGACAGGCGGCGCGCCCGTACCGTCGTACAGTTGCGCGCCGACAATCAGCGTGTCGGCGGCTTCGGGATGCGAATGCATGGATTCAGTCTCCTAACGGTTGTCGATCGCCGCCGCCGCGGTGCGTGTCGAGCGCGTGCTTCATGCGGCGCAGCAATTCGCGGCTCTCGTCGCCCTGGCTGACGGCAAGTTCGGTGACGAGCACATCGAGCGCCATCATCATTGCGTAGCGCGATGACGACGGCTTGTAAATGAAATCGGTTTCGAAGGCGACGATCGGGATCACCCAATCGGCCAGGCGCGCGAGCGGCGACGCCGGTGCGGTCAGTGCAATCACGGTCGCGCCGTAGCTGCGCGCGATCTTGCAGTTCTCGACCATCTCGGGCACGCGCCCGGTGGTGGACAGCGCGATCACCACACATTCACGCGACACGGTGCTCGCGACCATGCGTTGCAGCAAACCGTCCTGATAAGTTGCGACTGGTCGACCCAGGCGCACGAGGCGGAAGCGCATTTCGTCGGCGAGCGCGGTCGAACCGCCGCCCATGCCGAACACGTAGATCATTCTGGCTTCGCGCAATGCGGCGGCCGCATCGCCGAGCGGCGCCTGCCGCAGCAATTGATGGTTATGCGCGAGCGCGGTTTGCAGTTCGTCGAATACGCGAGTGGCGATCGGCTCCGGTGCGTCGCTGGGACCGCCCGGTTGCAGGAAGCGCTGACCGACCGCCGCCGCCTGCGCGAGCCGCAGCTTCAACTCGCGCACGTCGCGGCAACCCACGGCCTTCGCAAAGCGTGTGACGGTCGCCACGCTGACTTCCGCCTGCTGCGCAAGCGCACCGATGCTCGCGCGCGACGCGCCGGTGAGGTCGTCGAGGATCAGCGCGGCAACTTTGCGTTCGGCCGAGCGCAGTTCCGGCGCGCATTCGGCGATGCGCGCGACGATGTCGAAAGCCAGCGGTTCGGCGGTTGAGTTCATTGCAGACTGTGGGGTGTCATGCGAGGCTGGCAAAGAACCTCGCGACGACGGTTGCACCAAACGTGGTACTAAATAACATTTCACCGAACATCGTACTTTCGGTAACATGGTAAAGTCAACTTCGATTCAATTTAACCGGACGATGGAGCTTGGAGACATGAAAGTTACAAACTATCAGGGCGCAACGATTGATCCTTATAGCAAGGGCTTGGGCATCGTTCCGGGCACCAGCATCCAGCTGACGGATGCCGCGCGTCTTGAGTGGAATCTGCTGAACGAGGACGTCAGCCTGCCGGCTGCCGTGCTGTATGCGGATCGGGTGGAACACAACCTGAAATGGATGCAGGCGTTCGTCGCGGAATACGGCGTCAAGCTCGCGCCGCACGGCAAAACCACGATGGCGCCGCAACTGTTTCGCAAGCAGCTTGAAACCGGCGCGTGGGGTATCACGCTGGCCACCGCGCATCAGGTGCGGGCGGCGTATCACGGCGGCGTGTCGCGAATCCTGATGGCTAACCAGCTGGTCGGCCGTCACAACATGATGATGATCGCCGAGTTGCTGAGCGACCACGACTTCGAATTCTTCTGTCTCGTCGATTCGGTCGAAGGCGTCGAACAGTTGGGCGAGTTCTTCACGTCGGTGAAGAAACCGCTGCAGGTGCTGCTCGAACTCGGCGTGCCGGGCGGCCGCACTGGCGTGCGCGACGAAGCGCAGCGCAATGCGGTGCTCGAAGCGATTGCCCGCTATCCCGAGATCCTGAAGCTCGCTGGCGTCGAGTTGTATGAAGGTGTGTTGAAGGAAGAGCACGAAGTGCGCGAGTTCCTGCAGAGCGCGGTCGCGATTACGCGCGATCTGGTCCAGCAAGGCCGTTTCGCGCGCACGCCCGCCGTGCTGTCGGGCGCGGGATCAGCGTGGTACGACGTGGTCGCGGAAGAATTCGTGAAGGCATCGGAGACCGGCAAGGTCGAGATCGTGCTGCGGCCCGGCTGCTATCTGACGCACGACGTCGGCGTGTATCGCAAGGCGCAAACCGATATTTTCGCGCGCAATCCGGTGGCTAAGAAAATGGGCGAAGGCCTGTTGCCCGCGCTGCAGTTGTGGGCGTACGTGCAATCCATTCCCGAGCCGGATCGCGCGATCATCGGTCTCGGCAAGCGCGACGCCGCTTTCGACGCAGGCATGCCGGAACCGTCGCGTCATTACCGTCCGGGTACCGAAGCGCCGCGTGATATCGCGTCGAGCGAAGGCTGGGAGATTTTCGGCATGATGGATCAGCACGCGTATCTGCGGATTCCCGCGGGCGCCGATCTGAAGGTGGGCGACATGATTGCGTTCGACATCTCGCATCCGTGTCTGACGTTCGACAAGTGGCGTCAGCTGCTGGTGGTCGACCCGGAATATCGGGTGACTGAAGTGATCGAAACGTTCTTCTGATCTTTCGCGGACGGCGCGTCTTGTTGCGGCAACAAGGCGCGCTGTTCGTGGTTCATGGTTCGTGAGATTGCGCGGCACAAGATAGCTGGGCTTCAAACCCAGTTGAACACCGCGATCAATTCGCAGTGCTCTACCGCTTCACTCCTCCGCGCCGCGCGCGCCCGCCGTCGCCGCCACTTCCCCGATCCTCACCTCGAGCAGCTTCAGCGCGCCCGACAACGCGCCCATCGCATCGTCCGGCAATGCGGTCATCGTGTCGTGCAAAAACGCATTGCGACGCGGCAAGCTGGCTTCAGTCGCCGATTGCCCCGCTTCCGTCAGACGCACGTTGGTTACGCGGTTATCGCGCTCATCCATGCTGCGCACGATCCAGCCCAATCCTTCCAGCGTCTTCAACTGACGCGTCAGCGCGCCGGGATCGACACGCAGGCGCTCGACCAGACGCTTCTGCGACATCTCCTCGCCCGCCTGATCGTGCAGCGCCAGCAGAATGCGCCAGCGCGGCAACGGATGGCCGACGTGCGCCTCGAATGCCGACATGAACGCCCGATAAGTCCTGCCGAATTGCTGCATGACAGCGACGCGATCCTGTTCTTCCATGATGTATCTGTAAAACCGTCAGTCTAAAAATTCAGTCCGCGTGAATCACGGGTTCGAGCTTGCGCTGGAGCTTGATCGGCGGCACGCGGCGGCTTTGCCACACCGACACCACCGCGATGATCGCCGCCATCGCGAGCCCCAGATGAATCGCGGCCACCAGCGATTCGCGCGCGCTTTCGAGCAGCATCGCGCCATTATGGCCCGCGTGCGTCAACTGATCGACCAGCGCGGTTTGCGCGCCCTGATTGATCAGGATTTGCGGATCGCCGAGATCGCTGAACCAGTGCGATGCGTTCGCGCTTTCCAGCGCGCTGCGCACGCCGCTCGCGTACATATGGCTGATCAGCGTGCCGGTGAGCGCCGTGCCGATCATGCCGCCAATCATCCGCAGCGACTGCAGCAGCGCCGTGGCGATGCCGAGGTGCTCGCGGCCCGCCGTCTGCTGCGCGAAGATGGTCAGGTTCGGCATCACGAAGCCGAGCCCGAGGCCGCCGAGCACCATGAACGACATCAGCACCCATTGCGACATGGAACGCGTCGCGACCACGATCCCGAGACACGACAACGCGATCAGCGCAAAGCCGACATACAGCATCAGATTCGGATTGCGCACGCGCGACACGATGCGCCCGTTGGCAATGCTGCCGAACGTGATGAACACGACCAGCGGCGTGATCACGAGCCCCGCTTCTTTTGGCGACATGCCGAAGCCGCCCTGGAACAGCAGCGGCGCGTAGAACAGCATCGAGAACATCGTGAAGCCGCCGAGCACGGCGAGCAGAAACAGCGCCGAAAGGCTGCGATTGCGGAACATGTCGACGGGAAGAATCGCGGTTGGGCAGCGTTTTTCCCACTGCCACAGCGCATAGGCCGATACGATGCTCAAGCCGAGCAGCCCGAACGCGACAAGCGTCGAGCCGTGTTTCGGCAGCATCTCGACGAACAGTTGCAGCGAACCAAGCGCGACGGCGATCAGCAACGCGCCGGGCCAATCAAGCCGCATCTTGCCCTTATGCTCGACGTGTCGCAGATGCGGTAGAAAACGCCACACGAAAAACAGCGACAGCAAACCAACCGGCAGATTCACGTAGAAAACCGAGCGCCATCCGTAATACTGCGTGAGAAAACCGCCGAGCGACGGCCCCACGGCATTGGCGATCCCGAACGCCGAACTCATCAGCACCTGCCAGCGCAGACGCACGACCGAATCGGGAAACAGATCGGGAATGCACGCGAACGCGGTGCCAACCAGCATCCCGCCGCCGATGCCTTGCAAGCCGCGCGCAAGCACGAGAAACAGCATGTTGTTGGCGACGCCGCACAGCACCGACGCTGCCGTGAACACGACGATCGACGCGATCACGAACGGTTTGCGCCCGTAGTAATCGCCGAGTCGGCCGAAAATCGGCACGGTAATGACGGAGGTCAGCAGATACGACGTGGCAACCCACGCGTAGAGTTCGAAGCCCCTGAGTTCCGACACGATGGTGGGCAGCGCGGTGCCGACCACGGTCTGGTCGAGCGCGACCAGCATCGTGACGAAGGAGATGCCGAGCATCGCCAGCAAGGATTCACGGAACGGTAAGACTTGCCCACTCGAGTGGTGAGCCGCGGTATGGACAGCCATTTTTGATAGAGCAACAGTTGACTCGTCAAATGATCGGGAATCATACCATGCTGCGACGCTCTAAGCGGGACGTGCCACCTGCCTTAGCGGCGGTGGCAATCGACTGAAGAAAGCACATGACATGACGCCAGGGAGGCCCATGCAACCGAGTTCGCTGACCACATCATCGTTATCCGACGAGGATCTCAAAGCGCTAAAACGCGCGAAACATCAACTCGAAAGCCCCGCGCTTGCGATGAAGCTGGCGAGCATCGTCGGCGCGCCGATCGAAAAGCTGATGTCGCGTATTCCGGCCTTCGCCAACGCCAAGGTCACCGATGCGACCGAACTGGCGCTGCGCAAATGTTTGTCGATCGCGCTGCGTACGCTGGGTCGCCGCGATGCTACGCCACTCATCGTGCCCGACCGGCCGAGCAATTTGCTGCACAAATTCGCGGTGGCGACCACCGGGGCGGCCGGCGGCGCATTCGGGCTATTCGCGCTGCCCGTCGAATTGCCGGTCACCACCACGCTGATGTTCCGCTCGATCTGCGATATTGCGCGCAGCGAGGGCGAGGATCTGACGTCGATCGAAACGCAGCTGCAATGTCTGACGGTGCTCGGCATGGGCGGCACGTCGAGCGAAGACGACGACGCCGATCTCGGCTACTTCATCATGCGGGGCGCGCTGGCGCAGGCGGTATCGAAGGCGTCTTCGGAGATCGCGACCAAGGGCTTCAGCGCGCACGGCTCGGCGGCCTTGTTGCGGCTGCTGAACGCGATTGCTGCGCGCTTTTCGGTGCAGGTGAGCGAGCAGATCGCCGCCAAGTCGATTCCGGCGATCGGCGCGGTGCTCGGCGCGATGGTCAACACGGTTTTCATCGACCACTTCCAGCAGGTTGCGCACGGACACTTCACCGTGCGACGGCTGGAACGGCAATATGGCCAGCCAACCATCGAGGCCGTCTATCAGACGCTGGACGTCACGCTCGACGGTTGAGTAGCGGCGTTGGTGGGGTTGGTGGCCTTCATGGCGCGGCTCGTCGCGCGTCGCACGAAAGCAGCCGCGTGATCGAGCGCGCGGTTCGCCTCCGGGATGAACGGCGCGAACATCGGCCACACATGCGGCATTTTCTTCCACACCTCAAGCTCGCAATCGACACCCGCCGCGCGTGCGTTATCGGCGACACGCTGCGAGTCGTCGAGCAGCACTTCCGTGCTGCCCGCCATCAGGAAAAGCGGCGGCAAGCCGTGCAGGTCAGCGTAGACGGGCGAAGCGTAGGGGTCCGTGGGCGAAGCATCACCGAGATAAACCTCCGTGGCACGTTTGATCGCGGCACCGCAGAACATGGGATCGACGCTGTCATTGGTGCTGAGGCTGGCGCCGGTCGCGGCGAGATCGGTCCACGGCGAGAACAGCAAGCCGCCGGCCGGCAGCGGATCACCTGCGTCTCTTAGCGCGACCAGCGTGGCGAGCGCGAGACCACCGCCGGCCGAATCACCGGCAATCACGATCGACTCGGGCGCGATGCCGTCGGCGAGCAGTTGACGGTAGGCGGCGGTCGCATCATTGAGCGCCGCTGGGAAACGATGCTCGGGCGCAAGCCGGTATTCGAGGGAAAAGATCGACGCATGCGCACGCGTCGCCAGTCCGAACACTATCGAGCGATGCGTACGCGGTGAACAGAAGTAATAGCCGCCGCCGTGACAGTACAGCACGGTCGGGCCGGCCTCGGGTGACGTCGCGTTAGTTGCGGGTTCGAGCCACTCGCCGCGCAAAGGCATGTCGTTCGCGCCATATAGCTCGCGCAACCGCCAGTCTCGAGGCACGCGCGGCGACCAGACGCGCTTCGCCGTCAACGCACGCGCCCGCTCGACGTTGATGCGCGGCTTGAGCGTTTCCGGTCGGAACTGCCGACGCAAATACCAGCATGCGAGTGCACTTTGCCAACTCATCGGGACAGGCTCCTTCTGTAGGGTCCCGTCATGGTACGTGTGTTCCAGGCCGCGTCGATCGACGGCGGGTTCTAATCTCAAAAATGTTCGCCCGCCTTGGATTCGGCTACGCCGACGTTCAGTTTGCGGGCAAAACCTGTCCGCGGATTTCGCCCATCGGGTTCTGCGCGGTGTGCACGTTGAAGTACCACTGGCCGGCCATCAGATCGGTAACCTGCTGCTCGGTGAGCGCCGTTGATCCCTTGATCGGACTGGCAAGCGCGCCTTTGTCGATCGGCACCTGGACCTTCGCGTTCTGGCCGACTGGCGCCGGACCGTGAAAGTGGGCGGCGGTGGCCGGACCGCTCAATCCTTCATAAGTGATGGTCCATTGCAGCGATTTCGTCGATGTATCGAACGTGGCGTTCAGCATGCCGTGCCCGTGGCTGACGCGCGGCGGCACTTCGCTTGACGGTTCGAGATCGGCCTTCAGGGCCACGGTATCCGCGAAGGCGACGCCGGACGCCAACGCCCACAACACCACAGCCAGATTCAGTTTTCGCAGCGTAAGCATGGTCTTCTCCAGACTTTTGATGCATCGCCGCACCGACATTTCGGCCGCGCGCGAAGCCACCACATACTAGTGCAAAAGCTTTGCAGATGTTCAGAAAGGGCCCATGGAAGGTTGACCATTGGGGCGCGGGATATAGCGGGCGCGAGTGTTCTTTTTGCGCGGGTTGGGCCTGGCGAAGCGCTGGACTTGTGGTTGTCCATATCGGTCCGCGATACGTTGACTTGCAATGACGTTGGCGCTTGTGGCTATCAATCTGGCCAAAGACTTTGATAGAACCAAGGCCTCCGAGCTACGTATTTAAACGCGTCTGCCAACAGAAATAGATCTGGTTGAGTGACGTCAAATCAGCCCAAACACATTGTTTGACTGCAGAATCCAATGACGACGATCGACGCGGCATTGCCGTTTTAATCGATTTCCTCAAACAGTTAATTGCGGATTTTGTAGTGAATCAACCGGGCTATCCCGGTTATGCTTCGGCCTGCGAGAAGTGACTCCTTCATCGAGGGAAGTCTCCAAATCTTTAACGCGGCTTCGGCCGCGTTTTTTTTCGCCTTACAGTTTTACTTTTTTCGGGCGACGTGCGCGTCAATCTAGCAATCGCGCTCGAAACACGCCAGTAGTCACCCCCTCCTCGTGCAACAAAAACCTACGCGAGCAATGCCGCCTGCTGCTCGATGCCATCCAGCATCGCATTGCATTTGCGGATCAACGCCAGCCCGTCGCGGCGCACCTGCTCTGTAGGGTTGACGGCAATGTCGCGACGATATCCATCAATTGCATTGAGCAATGGCGGATATTGCAACACGCTTGCAGCCCCCGCCACACGATGAAGCCACTCGCGCAAAAGGTGAATCTCGACGATATCGAGCAACGGCGACAGCGACTGTATATCCTCCCTGACGGACGAAACAAACGCGTCAAGCAACGCCTTGACGGTCGATTCGCTGCCCCACAATTGCGTCATATGGCTAAGGTCCACGGGGACAAACGGCTCGGCTTCGCCATAAGCAACCGGCCTGACAGGCACCGACGCCGCAACGGCCTCCTCCGGTGTGATTTGTCTGGCGCTATCGGTGCCGAACCAGCGACTCAGATAATCGCGTAACGTGGCGAGCCGGGTCGGTTTGATAAGGCAGTCGTCCATTCCTGCCTCCCGACAGAGATTCAGGTCTTCGGGCGCGGTGTTCGCCGTGATGCCCAGAATCGGCAAACGATGCGCGCCTGCCCGCTCCCCTTCGCGGATCCGCCTCGTCAGCTCATAGCCAGACATGTTCGGCATATGGCAATCCGTGATCAGACATCCGTAGCTCGCGTGCTCCAATGCGGCCAATGCTTCTACGCCGTCGTTTGTCAGGTCGCAAGCAAAACCGAGCAACGCCAGTTGGTGACGGATCAACTCCTGATTAACCGGATGATCTTCTGCGACGAGAATCAGCCGACCGCTCGCGATGGCCTGTTCACGGTCCGGCGGCGTCGTGACACCTTCCGGCGTGCGCGAAACGCTGGCCAAACGCGGCGCAATAGACGGCAGCCCGGTCATAGCGGCGGCGCACGCGGCACCGAGGCCGCGCCACGAAATCGGATTAATGCTGACACGCACCCTATTGTCGAGAATGCGATAACCGGACGGCTTCGGTTTCTCGGTCAGGCAAATAACACGTGTACCCAAGCCGACGTTCGCGGGCAACGTCACGTCTTCACTGACGAACAGCAAATCGATTTCTGACAAGGCAGCGCGATCGCGCAATTCACCAGCGTCGGGCGTCAAACTGTGCAACTGAAGTCCGAGCGCATGCCCGAAGTTCATCAGCGCCAGGCCGACATGCGAGTCGTTGGTCAGCACGACTCCACGCTTTCCGCGCAAACCGCTCACGTGGTAGCGCTGCGCTTCTACGGGCATGGTCAGCCGCACGATCATGCGAGTGCCCTTGCCGACTTCGCTGCGTAGCGTGAGCGTGCCGCTCATCAGATCGATCAGCTTGCGGCAGATTGTCAAACCAAGACCCGTACCACCAAAGCGGCGTGTAGTGGACGATTCCGCCTGGACGAACGGCTCGAACAGACTCGCCTGGACTTCCGACGCGATGCCGATGCCGGTGTCCTCAACGATCATTTCGAGCGTCTGGGCATCGCCGTTCTGAGCAACAACCGACACCGCCACTTCAACTTCGCCCTGTGGCGTGAACTTGATTGCGTTGCCGAGCAGGTTAAACAGAATCTGCCGAAGACGAACGCTGTCGCCGCGCAACACCGCCGCGACTTCCGACGCGATGCCCACTCGCACCTTCAGCCCCTTCTCATGCGCGCGGCCCGCGAGGAGACCGACGGCATTGTCGACCAGTTCACGTATGTCGATCGGCTCGGCTTCGAGCGTCAGCCGGCCCGCGTCGATTTTCGAGTAATCGAGCAAGTCGTCGAGTATCTGCAACAAAGCGCCCGCCGACTCGTGGATCATGCCCAGCATTTCGCCCTGATCCGTATTCAGCGGCGTGCGTTCCAGCACTTCGACAAGACCCAGAACGCCGTTCATCGGCGTACGGATTTCGTGACTCATCATGGCGAAAAAATCGTCTTTGGCGCGTGATGCCGCTTCCGCCACGTCACGCGCTCGTGCAAGCTCCTCGGAACGCGCCCGCTCGACGCTCGCATCCACCCAGTAGCCGCTCCATACGACGCGACCATCCGCCTCGCGACGCGGAACCAGTTCGGCGCGCACCCACTTGGGCGGAAGCTCGCCATTGAGACGAAACTCCATATGCACGGGCGTTTCGCCGCTAGCCGAACGCTCCAGCTCAGCCAGCACGAATGGCCGGTCCTGCTCAGATACCCGATGGAAATCGACAAGATCGCGGCTGGTTGACGGCGCGTCTTCGCCGAACGGCGTAGTTTGGACTTCGCCACTGCTGCCCGACAGAAGTCGCGTGTCGCCACTGATAAACGGAAACGAATACACACCGTCCAACGTGCGCTGCATCTGGAACACCACGGCAGGCAATGAGCGAGTCACGTCGAAAAGACGCCGTTCGGTTTCACGCGCGAGCATTTCGGTGCGCCGGATATTGGTGATGTCGATCATGGTTCCGAGGATGTACGCCGGTTTGCCGTCACTACCGTTGCACACGCTGGTCCAGAACAGACCGTGCCGTGACTCCCCCTCCCGTGTCTCGAATTGCAATTCCACCTGCGCGATGTAGCCGCCTTTCAGTATGTCGCGCGTTACGTCGTCCAGAACGCGGCTGTTAGCTTCGCCCCAAGTCAGCACCTCCTGCGAGGTGCGTCCGATCACTTCCTCGCGGCTCATGCCGCACGCTTCCTCGTAGGCCCGGTTGATCGCCATGTAGCGTCCATCCAGCCCCTTTGCAACGAGCGGATACGGCACGGTCTCCATCATGGTTTCCTGGAAGTTGAGCTGCAGTGCGAGCTCGCGTTCGGTTTCCTTGCGAAGCCTGACTTCACGTTGCAACAACAAATATGCGCGCAACGTAACCAGCAACGCCACGCCGATACCGATCAGCACCGGCAGCAGCCGAACTGCGGTCACGCTCCAGATTCCATTGTCCGGCGCAGGGGCCGTCACCCATTTCTGGCGGATACGCTGCTTTTCCGAAGCCGGCATGGCTTGCAACGCGCGATCGATCAGTCCCGCAAGCGGAGCCAGATCGGAGCGCACGGCGAAATCGAGCGAATCGAACTCGTCGATCGTGCCAAGTATCTTGAGCACATTGGCATAACGCGTTCTGAGGAGAGGATCGACCGCGGCCACATTTCCTACCACCACATCCGCTTCGCCGGACTTGAGCATTCTCAGCGCGTCGTCGAGACTCGGCGCGACGACGATGTGGTCGGCCGGAATAGCTTCGAGCGCCAGCGAACCCGAACCGGCGACATGCGATGGAATAACGACCCGGCGCGATGCGAAATCCTCCAGCGACCGCGCGGCCGGTTCCCCCGCGCGCCCAACGATCACCATCGGATAGCTTTCGTACACCTGCGTATGCTCCGCATTCTTGAGATGCGGGCCGTTGTTGGACGCAGTGGCGAGAATGGCGAGGTCGCCGCGCTGAAAGGCGTCGACCGTGGAGGCCCAATCGGACGTGCGCGCGCGGTTGAACGCCACGCCGAGACTCCGGCTCAGATACGCCAGATAGTCGGCGGCGATGCCAGCGGGACGGCCCATCTCGTCGACATAGCTGAACGGCGGTCCATTACTGTCGAAGCCGACTTTCAATGGCGGCAACGAGCGAAGCCACGCTTTTTCCTGCACGCTCAGATCGAGGCGAGGAGTGCCGGTGTCCGGCTCCGAGTCGAAATTGCCGGACAACCAGCGCAAGCGGATCGCAGCGCTGTCGGCAGGGTTCATCGACGCGAGCGCCTGGTTCAGTTGATCTCGCAGCAACGTGTTGCCGCGCGGCACGCCAAAGCGTAAGTCGGACGTTCGGCCCGCTTCTTCGAACGCAACCCGCAGATCTCGGAATTCCTCAGTACCCAATTCGTACTGGACGACCGGCGTAAAACCGAGATAAGCGTCGGCGTCGCCACGGACTACTGCGGTGAGCGCCGCGCGCGTGGAGGCAAACGTGTCGATCTCCGCGCGCGGAAAGCCGTCGCGGATCGAACGTTCAAGAGCAAAACCTCGCTCGACGGCAATGCGCGCTTCGGCGAGCTGAGCTACGCCGGCGTACTGCTCGCCATTCCTGCGCACGACCGCCGAGACCGTCGAGTGGAAATAAGGCGCAGTGAAGTTGATGCAACGTTCGCGCTCAGGAGTGCGGGCAAGGCTCATCACGATGTCGACACGACCGGCGCAGGCAGCCGCAAATAGTTGCGGCATATCCGCAAACGTCCTGCTTTCGATAACGACGTTTTGTCCGACCAGCGCGCGCAAATAGTCACCGCTGACGCCACTGAGCCGATTGTCCTGCAACACGTCGAACGGCATCCACCCGCCGGCGAGTACACCGACAGTCAATTTTTCAGGAAAAGCGTGGACGGCTGGAGAACTTGGTTGAACCCCAGGTCTATGCGCGGCAGACGTCATTTGCACGGCCAGCAATAAGGGCGCCGCGAGCAGACACAACGCCGTGCGTTTGAGCGCTGGCATCAAAGCGATACGCTGGAGAAAACGGCGAATGAACAGAACATTTGTCACCGGGATCAACTCACGCGATATCCCCCTGACCATCCGCAAGCGCAACGCGTGACGAATCGGAGCTTTCTTTCAGGAAGGAAAACAGGACGCCGGCGACGATGCCAGCCGCCAATGGTGCAGCCCAGAACAGCCACAGTTGGTCCAGCGCCCAATTGCCGACAAACAGCGCCTGAGCCGTGGAGCGGGCGGGATTAATCGAACCGTTGGTAACCGGAATCGATACCAGATAAGCAAGCGTCAAGCACGCGCCGACGACCAGCGGAGCAATCGACGCCAGCTTTTCACGGCCAACAATCGACAGGCTCGCAATGACAAACGCGAAAGACAGCACAAATTCGACGACCAACGCCGAATGCATTGGATAGTCGGCAGGAGAATGTTCGCCAAAACCGTTAGCCGCGAATTCGCTCGCACCTAAATCGAAACCTGGGCGCCCGTTCGCGATGTAGAGGAGTAACGCAGCAGCCGCAATCGCGCCGAGAGTTTGCGCGACGATATAGGGCAGCAGATCCTTAACGGGAAAACGTTGTGCAACAGTAAAACCGACGGTGACAGCAGGATTGAAATGCGCGCCCGAGGTCTTTCCGAACGCATAACTGGCCGTGATAAATGCGAGACCAAATGCTAGCGACATCTCCAGTCCGCCATAGCCCTGCAAAACTGCACGGGTGTCCAGCACGGAACTGCCACAGCCGACGAACACGATCCACGCAGTCCCGATTCCTTCGCCACACAAACGCTTACCTAACGCAACCATCGCCCCTCCCATTTCCTGTGTACGAGGCAGACGGCGCCGCACAATTGCACTAAGGCATCCACCCTGAATTTTCTCGCGCTCTATCACTCCGGATCGCAGAACACCTTTGTCATCCGGCGATCGAGCAATGCAGTCTCAATGAATTCAGAATTATCGAAGGGGAACCTCGACGTACCAATGGGAAAACTCTTAAATTCCTTCGTCATCAGAACGATTTTCGGACAGCGCACCACCTGCCCTCTGTCAGGCCAGGCCGATTTGCCGGGCGTATTCGATCAGTTCAGAGTCTGTTTCCAATCCGAGCTTGCGCATTGCACTGCGCTTTTGCGTACTAATAGTCTTGCCGCTACGCTGCAAACGCGCCGCAATCCTGCTCACCGCCATGCCCTGCACGTAGAGCTGGAACACCTCCCACTCACGTGCGCTCAGCACGCCGGCGCGGAGCTGTGGCTCCGGATCAGCACTCCCGATCGCGATACTCGCTTGCTCCGACAGATAAATCTCACCGGCAACGACGGCCTCGATCGCGTCGATCAAAGCCGACACGGCGTCACGCTTACTGACGATTCCAGTCACACCTATGTTCAGCAGGCCGCCGAGCATAGGCGGATGACAATTCATGGTCAGCACAATGACGTTAGGACGCGGCCCGCCTCGCAACACGCGGCGCAGGAACGACACCGAGTTGCTCGCGCCGTCGATTCCCGGCATGCCGATATCCGAGACGACAACGTCGCACGGGTGAGCATCCAGCAGTACCGCCAGACCATGCGTGTCGGATGCCTCACCGACGACCTCTATATTCGGGTTGTTCTGCAGCAGGTACCGGATGCCGGCACGAACGCAGTGATGATCGTCGGCCACGGCGACGCGTATCTTGTGTGTCATTTTTAGCTGTCTTTTCGATTGTCATGCCCAGCACGCGACGTGCTTCCCCGGGCAATGCCAATACTTTTTATATTCGACGCGCCACGCATGCGACGCGTCGCCGGTTCGTCAACGACCTGGCGCTTGCGCGTCTGACACCACGCCGTGCTCGACGGCGAAACGGAACAACTCCGCGTCGCTCTGTAACGACAACTTGCGCATTGCCGCGCATTTCTGTGCGCTAATCGTTTTGACGCTGCGCCCCAGACGCCCGGCGATCTCGCTGACGCCAAACCCCGATGCGTATTGTGTGAACACCTCGAGCTCGCGGCGCGACAACATGGTATGGACGAAATCGAGTCGCTGGGTCACGTTGGCGTCGGCAATCTGCGCACGAATTGCGGGGCCGATATAGCATTCGCGGGCCATTGCCATGACGATTGCCACGTGGATCAGATCGATCCGGTCGCGCTTGCTCACCAAACCGTCGACGCCGAGAGAAATCACTTTTTGCAGCGCAGTCGCCTCGGTCTCCATGGTGAGGATGACGAGCGCGACCTTCGGATAACGCGTCTTGAATTGCCTGATGGCCTCCAGCCCGTGACTTTCCGACGAACCCGGCATGTAGAGGTCCATGAGCACCAGATCGCAGGGGTTGCGTTCGATCTCCGTGAAGAGGTCGGTGGTGTCTGCTGCGCGGCCGACAACCTCGATGTCCGGGTAGCCGTTCATCAGATTGTTGATCGCCAGCAGAACCAATGGATGGTCGTCAGCGATGATCGCCCGAACGGGTTTGCCTGTCTCTGTGGTGTCGCTCATCATTTCTTCTTCTCCCTGCCTGACTTTTCCAGGCTATCCGGCACGACCAGTTCCACCTCCATGGTCAGATATTTTTCCGGCGATAAATATCGGATCGATCCGAAACGGGAGCGAATAATTCTGAATGACAAATTACTTAGATATGCGATTCAAATATAGAAAATCTCTTTCGCCAGCTTATTACGTGGATTATTCGAACGCCCATTTATTTTTTATGCCGGAAAGTGGAAATTCGATTAAGCGTCAGATTGCATCACAGGCTCGCGCCGCTCGTGCCTCACGCACCCGGATCGCGCGCGGAAAAATGGGCAACGCGAGCAACGCACAGGCGCTGGCCACCGCCCAAACCATCGGCCACGATCCAATCGACAACAGCGGCGGGATTGCCAGCGGAGTCAGAAACAACGTGAGAAAAACACACGTATTGCCGATTGCCAGCGCCGTGCCCGCGCGACTCGTGCCGGCCAGCGTCGCGAGTTCGGTGAAGGCGACGCCGTGCCACGCCGACGCGCTCACGCCCCCCAGCACGATCAGCACCGCGAGCAGCGCGGTCATCGTGATGTGATGCATGCCCACGACGCCGGTCACGAGAGCTAACACGGCGAACAGGACGGCCGTCAGCAGGCTGCACGCGCGCATATACGCCCGTCGATTGCGGCGCCGGTCAGTCCAGCCGCCGCTCCAGACTCGCGCGATCGCCGCGCCCGTCTGCACGGCCGCCATCGTCACGCTGATCGCCAGCACGCCGGCCCGGCTGAAGTCGTGCAGGAACACCGTCCCGAAAGTGAGCACGGCAAGTTGCGGCACGCACAACGCGCCCGCGCCGAGCGCGACGCGCCAGATGCCGATGTCGCGCAACGGCGAGACCTGCTTCGGCATAGCCGCCGATACAGTCGCGCCTTGCGCCGCAAGTGAGCGGATCGCGTCGTCCGAATCGACGTGCGACGGTTCATGCAACCAGTGCCACGCAAACGCCGCTGTGATCGCGCACGCAAGCGCCAGCGCGCCATAAGCGCTCGCAAAGCCGAATCTCGACGCAAGCGCCGGCAGCACCAGTGCGCCCAGTCCGCCGCCCGCAGGCACTGCGGTCTGCCGGATGCTCATCGCGAGCCCGCGCTCCCCCTCGCGAAACCACGCCATCACAGCCCGGCCGCTGGATCCGTTGACACTGCCGCCGAGCAGGCCGACCAGCAGAAGTCCCAGCGCAAGCACCGTCACACTCGGCACATGCGCGTCGCCCGGCACCACGAACAGTGCGAGGCCGGCGAGCGCGGCAGCGGTCGACAACAGCCCTAGCAGCAGCACCCGTCGGTCGCCCCAGCGGTCGGTCAGCAACCCCCAAGGCAACTCGCTGACCGAAATACCGAGACCGAGCATGCCGAGCACGAGTCCTAAACCGCCATTGTCCAGGTGATAGCCCGCGCGCAGAAAAACCGCCGTCGTTGGAATTCCCGAAAATGCCGCCGAAAAACTCGCGTTCGCGGCAAAGCCGACCCCGAGCACCTTCCATCGATGCGCCGCCGAACGCTTTTGTGCAGCGACCGCAACCGCCATTGCCTCATTTCCCATGACTCGCTCCAATTGCAAAGATTCTGGAGGTATCCTACGGTTGGGCATTCCATCGGAAAAGCCGGAAATATAGATAGCATCCATCGGATATACCGAATCATGAATCAACGCGGATTCGACTTCACACAGTTGCGGACCTTCGTCGCCGTCGCCGAATCGGGCAGCGTTTCAGCGGGCGCGGAGCGTGTTTTTCTGTCGCAATCGTCGGTGAGCGAGCAGCTGAAAAAACTTGAAGAACGCGCGGGCCAGCCGTTGTTCGTGCGCAGCAAACAGGGCGTGTGCGCGACGCCCGCTGGCAACCGCCTGCTCGACCACGCGCGGCGCATTCTCGCGATGAGCGAAGCGGCGTTCGAAGACCTGCAAGGCCGTTCGCTCGACGGCGAGTTGCGCATCGCGATCACGGACTATTACCGTCCGCACGACATCGCACGGATTCTGAAAACGTTTTCCGAACAGCATCCGCGATTGAAGCTGCATGTCACGGTGATGCCGAGCGCGGCCATCGACAGCAGTGCGGCCGACGATGCGTGGTTCGACATCGGCCTTTCATTGCGGCTCGGCACCGGCAAGCCGCGCGCCGCTGGCCGGCGCAGCGGTGCGCAAAGCACCGTGGTGCGGCGCGAGAAACTGCTATGGGTCAGCGCCGCCGACACCCCGTCGGGTCCCGCCACGCCCTATCCTCTCGTCTTACTGCCGTCGACGTGTCAGTTGCAGCGCTTCGTCGTCAAACTGCTCGACGAACACAAAGTGCCCTACGTGGTGTCACATTCCGCGTCCGGCGTCGCAGGTTTGCAACTGGCGTTGAAGGCCGGACTCGGCATTTCCTGCCTGAACGAATCGTCGATTGGCGGCGGCGTGGTCGCGTGTCCTTCGAGCATCGGGCTGCCCGCATTGCCGGCGGTCGAGTTTCATTTGCTGCCAGGGCGAATCGGCGAAAGCGAACTTGTCAGCAATGCGCGAACCGCGTTAATGCAATTGTTTGCCTGAGCATCCAATGATCAATATCAATTGGTGCGCAATGGCGAGTTGAAAGCGCGCAAATCACCTCCTATGATTGTTGCGGCACACAATCAATCGGCCTTTGTTTTGCTGTTGACGCACCGCATAAATTGCTGCAACCTGACACTCGCTGCCGGACGTTTCAGATTCGTTTCAAGCGTTATTCGCCGCAGCCCGAAAGCCGCCGCCCCTCGGCGCATTCAGGCAGATCATTGTGTTTGAAAATGCAATTGCATCGCCGTACTAAAGTCGCACCCAAAGTCGAAGCTAAAGCGCACCAGAAATAGCTGTCTCGACATAGTGCCGTCACAGTTCATGCATTAACACTTCGCGTTCCGGAATAAGTCCGTTCTGATTCGCTGTTATGCAGTTGCTATAAAAGACCGACAGCCCGACATACATTCGCCCGCGAGATTTCTGAGTGAATCCGCGCGCGAATGCGTGAGAATCAAATCGATAAAAAAGAACGTTCCCCAACGAGGCCTGGCGTGCAGCGTAGAACTATCGGATCTTCGGTTTTGCTCGTGCTTTACGTCATGTGGAGCGGCGCGGCATTGGCGGCCACGGACGCCTCCGGCGCGATGCCCTCGGCAATGGACGAGCGCATTCGTGCGTGCACGTCGTGTCACGGGGTGCAAGGCCAGGGGCTGAACAACGACTACTTCCCGCGCATTGCCGGCAAACCAGCCGACTATCTGTTCAATCAGCTCAGCGCGTTTCGTGACGGCGGCCGGACTTATCCGCCGATGGGCTACCTGCTCGCCTTCCTGCCCGACGACTATCTACGCAAGATCAGCCAGTATTTCGCCGATCTGCAACCGCCGTATCCCGCTCCCGATAACAGCGACGTTCCGGCAGCCACGCTCGCCGCTGGCGAGCGGCTCGTCATGCACGGCGACCCGGCGCGCAAGATCCCGGCGTGTATCGCGTGTCACGGCGCGCGGATGACAGGCACGCAGCCCGGCATTCCCGGCCTGCTCGGCTTGCATGCGAGCTATATCGCCGGACAGATGGGCACCTGGCGCTCGGGCACGCGTCACGCGCTCGCACCCGACTGCATGCATTCGATCGCGGTCAAGCTGAGCGACAAGGACATCACTGCCGTGTCGAGCTGGCTCGCGCGCCAGCCGCGTCCGGACGACCCGCGTCCCGCAGCGTCGGCCGCCGGGCCGCTGCCTCTTGCATGCGGGAGTCAACCGCAATGAAGCCGACATTTCGCCTGCTGATGGCCGGTTTGATCCTCGGCGGCGGCGCCATGCTTCTGCATTCGCTGCCTGCGCCGTTTTTAGCCCAAAGTCACGCTGCCGAAGCCGCCTCGGCAACACCCGCTGCCGCGTCGGGCGTGCAGGCCGACACCCGTCCCGAAATCGTCAAACGCGGCGAATATCTGGCGCGCGCGGGTGACTGCATCGCCTGCCACACCGCGCCGCGCGGCAGGCTGTTCGCGGGCGGTCTCGCGATGGAAACGCCGTTCGGCACGCTGTATTCGCCGAACATCACGCCGGACGTGCAATACGGCATCGGCTCGTGGAGCCAGGAAGCGTTCTTCAAGATGATGCGCACCGGCCGCAAACCGAACGGCGAGCTGATCTACCCGGCCATGCCGATCGCGCAATACACGAAGGTCACGCGCGAAGACTCGGACGCGATCTTCGCTTTCCTGAAGACCGTCGAGCCAGTGCGTGAGGCCAACCGCAAGCACACGCTGCGCTTCCCGTACAACCAGCGCGACCTGCTATACGGCTGGCGCACGCTGTATTTCCGCGAGGGCGAATTCAAGCCGGACCCGAACAAATCGGTCGAATGGAATCGCGGGGCGTATCTGGTCGAAGGGCTCGGACACTGCACGATGTGTCACACGAAAATCAACATGCTCGGCGGCTCGTCCAAGCGCGATCAGTTCGCGGGCGGTCTGATTCCGGTGCAGAACTGGTACGCGCCGTCGCTCACGTCGAATAAGGACGGCGGTCTCGGCGACTGGAGCATCAAGGACATCGTCGATCTGTTGCAGGCGGGCATTTCCGATCGCGGCGCGGTGTACGGCCCGATGGCCGAAGTCACCTATCACAGCCTGCAATACCTGACCGACGAAGACATCCGCGCGATGGCGGTCTATCTGAAAAGCCTGCCGGACAACAGCGGTCGCAAGTCGGGGCCGAGCGCGCCGACCAATAACAACGTGTTCGCGCTCGGCGCAAAAATTTACGCCGACAAATGCGCGCTCTGCCACGGCGCAAACGGCGAAGGACATCTGCAGCATTACCCGCCGCTCGCGGGTAATCAGTCGATTGAAATGGACTCGGCGGTCAATCCGATCCGTATCGTGCTGAACGGCGGATTCCCGCCCGGCACCATGCGCAATCCCGAACCGTACGGCATGCCGCCGTTCGCGCAGGAACTGAACGACACCGAAGCGGCTGCGGTGGTCACGTACATCCGCACCGCGTGGGGCAATCATGGCCAGCCGGTGGACGCGCGCCAGGTCAACGAATTGCGCAACGCGCCGCTGCATTGAGTCACGCGTACCGAACCGCTGAACCGCTGCTCTGGAGAACCAACCGACATGAGACCGAACGACACCCCCGGCGCGCCGCCCACCGATGACGAAGTGGAACGCGTCGTCGCGTCCGGCCCGCATGGCGCGATTGCCGTCGCCGGGGTCGCGACGGTGATCGTCATGGCGATCTGGTTCGCCTTCTACTTCTTCGCGTTTCTGCCGCGCGGCGTAATCCACTGACCATGTCGACCGAATCGAATCATCAACCGGATAGCGGCCACTCGGTCGCACTACGCGCCGAACGGCGCTGGGCGATTTTCGCGGTCGGGCTGATCGTGCTGATGCTGGCCGTGATCGTCTTTTCCGGCCTGCATTGGGCGATGATGCCGCCGTCGCGTGTCGAGACGATCGACCCGTCGCGGCTGCAATTGTCCGGCGAATTCGTCGAAGACAACCTGGGCAGCGCGGTGCAGCCCGACGGCTCGGTGATGGTGCGTTTCATCGCGCAGCAGTACTCGTTCACGCCGCAATGTCTGCTGGTGCCCGCCGATACGCCGATCACGATCCGCACCACCAGTGCCGACGTCGTGCACGGCCTGCTCGTCACCGATACGAACATCAACACGATGGTCGTGCCCGGCTACGTCGCGACGCTGAACACGCAGTTCGACCATCCCGCCGATCACAACATGCCGTGCCACGAGTTCTGCGGCTTCGGCCATCAGACGATGTGGGCGCACGTGAAGGTGATCGACAAAGCCACCTTCTTCGCGATGGCCCGACAATCACGGAGGCTGAGCTGTGTTCCACGCTAAGCGACTCGTTCTCGCCCATTTCTGGCTCGCCTTCATCGCGTTTCTGATCGCGCTGTTCCTCGGCGCCTGGCAGATGCTGGTGCGCAGCCCGCTGGTGCCGTGGATCGGCGACCCCGAGTTGTATTACCGCTCGGTCACCGCGCACGGTTCGGTGATGGCGTACGTGATGCCGACGCTGGTGTCGATGGGCTTCGGTTACGCGATCGTCGAACTGGCGCTCGCGCAGCGTCTGGTCGGTCTCAAATGGGCATGGGCCGCGTTTTATCTGCTGCTGGTCGGCGCGGTAATGGCGATGGTGCCGGTCGCGCTCGGCAAGGCTTCGGTGCTCTACACCTTCTATCCGCCGATGATCGGTAGTCCGTTCTACTACCTCGGCGTGGTATTGGTGGTGGTCGGCTCGTGGATCTGGGTCGCGCTGATGCACGTGAATCTGCGCGTGTGGAAGCGCTCGAACCCCGGCAAGCCCGTGCCGCTCGCGATGTTCGCGAACGTGGCGGGCGCGTATCTGTGGGCGTGGACCGCCGTGGGCGCGGCGCTGGAGATTCTGTTCCAGATCCTGCCGGTCGCGTTCGGCCTCACGCACACCATCGACGCCGGTCTCTCGCGCATCCTGTTCTCGTGGACACTGCATGCGATCGTCTACTTCTGGCTGATTCCCGCGTATATCGCGTACTACACGCTGGTGCCGCGCGCGATCGGCGGAAGGCTGTATAGCGACTCGATGGCGCGCGTGTCGTTCATCCTGTTCCTCGTGTTCGCGATGCCGATCGGCATTCACCATCTGTTCGCCGATCCGCAGGTCGGCTCCGGCTTCAAGTTCCTGCACGCGGTATTCACGGGCATGGTGTCGGTGCCGACGCTGCTGACGGTGTTCACGATCTGCGCGTCCGTCGAAATCGCGGGGCGGTTGCGTGGCGGCAAAGGTGCGTTCGGCTGGCTCACCGCGCTACCGTGGCAAAACCCGATGATGCTGGTGATCGCATTTTCGTTCGTGATGCTGGGCTTCGGCGGCGCGGGCGGGCTCATCAACATGAGCTATCAGCTGAACTCGACGGTGCACAACACGCAGTGGGTGACCGGGCACTTCCACCTGATCTTCGGCGGCGCGATCGTGATCATGTATTTCGCGATCGCATACGAACTGTGGCCGCAACTCACCGGACGCGCGATCTTCTCGGCGAAGCTGGTCCGTACGCAATTGTGGCTGTGGTTCATCGGCATGATGGTCGTGACGTTGCCGTGGCATTACGTGGGCCTGCTCGGCGCGCCGCGTCGCATGGCCTATTACGACTACAACATGTCGGGCATGCAGGATCAGGGCTTCTGGGTTGGGATGTCGGCGGTCGGCGGATTGGTGCTGGTCGCGTCCGGCGTGCTGTTCATCTACATCCTCGCGAAATCGCAATTCGGTCCGGCAATCGAGGCGCAAGAGTTCCGCTTTGCGACCGCCGCGCATCCGGTGGACCGCGTGCCCGCCGCGCTCAACAGCTTCGGCTTGTGGGTCGCGCTGATGATCGGCCTCACGGTCGTCAACTACAGCGTGCCGATCGTGCAGTTGCTCAGGCTGCCGCAAACTTCCGTGCCGGCCGTCATCATCGGAGCGCAGCGATGAGCGAAGAACGCGTCTTCAGCTTGCGTAACCCGTGGTTCACGTGGAGCGTGGGCGGCACGATTGCGATTGCCGTCGTGGGGATTCTGATCGGCTTTATCTGGCTGCCGTCGGCGAGCAGCGCATTCGGCGATCGCAGTCTGTGGGCGACGATTTGCGGCGCGGCGGGCGTGCCGTCGAGCTGGTACAACGGTTCGAGTGGAAACGCACCGGTGCCGAGCGAAGTGGTCGTGTTGCCGCCTTCGCCATGGATCCATCCCACCGCGGATTCGATCGGACGCGGCGCGACCATCGCGACGCAAAACTGCTCGATGTGTCACGGCGTGACCGGCACGCCGCCGGTCACTGCTCCGGCGTTGGCGGGACAGTACCCCGACGTGATCTACAAGGAATTGCGCGATTACCAGAACGGTCTGCGGCAAAGCGCGGTCATGCAGGCGATCATCGCGGGGCGCAGCAATCAGAATCTGGAGGATCTCGCCGCTTATTACGCGTCGCTGCCGAGACCGCCCGCAGCCGAAGTTCTGCCGCGCGGCGACGAACCCGATGCGAACGCCGTGAAGCTCGCGATGCAGGGCGATCCCGAGCGCAATATCGCGCCGTGCGCGGCGTGTCACGGGCAACTCGACCGGAAAGGCGCGGCGCCGTGGTTAGGCGGACAGTCTGAGGTTTATCTCGCTGCGCAGATGCGCGCGTTCGCTTCCGGCGCGCGGCACAACGACATCAACGAGCAGATGCGGAACGTGGCGCGGCAATTGACGCCCGCCGAGATCGACGGGCTGGCGAATTACTACGCGCAGATGCGGTAGCGGGTGTGTGGTTTTTTGCGGCGCGTGCCGTCTCTGATCCCGATCCATCGATGAAAGAAGCGCCGCGAGGCTCATGCGTGAGCCGACCGCGGCGTCTTTTGCTTCAGGCTGTTGCGTACCCGGCTGCGTCGCTCAGCGCCGGTTTGAGGCCCGCTCCGCCACGCCGGCCACCCGACTGTGCAGCCAATCCGGCACTGCCATTGCCCGTCTGGAACACCGCCACGGCCGCGGACAACCGGCGCGCCTGGTCTTCCAGCGAACTCGCAGCCGCAGCAGCCTGTTCGACCAGCGCAGCATTCTGCTGCGTCACCTCATCCATTTGTGCGACGGCGAGGTTGACCTGATCGATACCGGTACTCTGCTCGGTCGCGGCCGCAGCAATCTCGCCCATGATCGAACTTACGCGAGCGATGGAGTTGACGATCTCGGTCATGGTCGAGCCCGAGCGTTCAACCAGTTGCGAGCCGGCCTGCACGCGCGCCGTCGACGCGTCGATCAAGCCTTTGATCTCTTTGGCCGCGGCTGCGCTGCGCTGCGCGAGCGAGCGCACTTCGCTCGCGACCACCGCGAAACCGCGTCCCTGCTCGCCTGCGCGCGCCGCCTCGACCGCCGCGTTGAGCGCGAGGATATTGGTCTGAAACGCAATCCCTTCGATCACGCCGATGATGTCCGCCATGCGCCGCGAGTCGTCGACGATGCCATGCATCGTGCCCACGACCTGCTCGGTCAACTCACCGCCCTGCGCGGCGAGGCTCGACGCGCCCTGCGCGAGCGAACTCGCCTGCTTCGCGTTTTCCGCCGTCTGCTTGACCGTGGAGGTCAGCTGCTCGATGCTCGCCGCCGTTTCTTCGAGCGATGCCGCCTGCTCTTCGGTGCGTTGCGACAGATCCGTATTACCGGCTGCGATCTCGCTCACGCCGGTATCGATCGATTCGGTGCCTTGACGGACCGCGCTCACGGTCGCGATCAGCGACTCCTGCATGGTGCGCAACGCGGCCGCGAGACGGCCCATTTCGTTGTTGCTGGTCACGGTAATCTGGCTCGTCAGGTCGCCGTTGGCAATGCGCTGGAATTGCGCGATGGTCGCATCGACCGGACTGACGATCGCGCGCATCAACACCGCGCGGCCGATCCACGAAGCGAGCAGCGACACCACCATGCCGATCGCGACTGCAACACAGATCGCGTAGAACAGATCCTGCGCGTCCTGATAGCGCTGCGCGCCGTGATCGAGTTGGAGTTGTTCGAGCGAGAGCATCGCCTTCTCGTACGCGCTGTACAGCGACGGCAGCTTGTGCGCCTGCAATTGCTGGAATGCGTTCTTGTCGCCGGATTTGAGCGCGGTCAGGGCCGGCGCCACGCCTTCGCGCAGGAAGGTGTCGCGCTTGTCCTGCATGTCCTTGATCAGACGCTGTTCATCGGCATCGGCGCTCGCGCGGCTCACATAGTGGGCAAGGCGGTCGTCGGACGCTTTCTGGTAGACATCGAAACGCTTGAGCACGGCGCTAGCGCCATCCTGATCGTTCAGTTCGACCAGCGACGCATACGTCGCCAGCGCAAGGCGCAGGCGCAGCAGTTGCCCGGAACTTCCTTCGAGATCGGCGACGGCGGGGGTGTCCACCGTGTACATCTGCTGCAACGACGCGTTGCTCGAACGCAGTGACAGCAATCCCGCTGCGGCGCCCAGCAGTAACGCGACGCCGAACAGCAGGATCATCAGGGTGAGGCAGGTACGAATCGACAGATTTCTCAACATCGGGCATGTCTCCATTGGGCTGCCTGACCGCACATTTGCAATAGCCTCGGCCATGCGTGCTGCGCCCAAACCCTTCGGCCCGGTCCGCAACTTGTGTCTAAAATTTAAGCGACCACCACATTGAGGGACTACGGCGGGATTACCGGAAACTTTATGGTTGGTAAGGCAGATCGTTGCCGCAGATCAACATTTCCCCGTCCAGACTGGCGTTCACGCCGGCCGTCGCCTTACGGGACTATCCCGGTTTTCGTTCGAACGCAGTTGATGGACAGTGGCGAAGCAGACGTTTTTCGGAGCATGTCTATGTCGGAAGTCGGTTCCGCTCTACTCGTTTTCGCGCTTTTGCTGATCGCCACCGGCGTGGGCGTGTGGGTACGCCCGCTTTTACCCGAAGAGCACAAGGCGCATGAAACCGTGCAGTTGATCCAGCTGGTGATCGGCATGCTGGTGACGTTTGCCGCGCTGGTGCTCGGGTTGATGACGGCGTCCGCGAAGGCCGGTTTCGATACCGCGTCGAACGATTTGCGCACCTATTCCGCCGATCTGATCGAATTCGACACCACGTTGCGGGCATTCGGCGACGCAACCGGCGAAGCGCGTCGCCTGCTGCGCCAGTACACGGCGGCGGCCATCGCGTCGACATGGCCGACCGAACCGCTGCCGACCGGTGATTATCCGAAAGACCTCGGTCCGTCGAGCGGCACGCAGACTCTGGAGAACTTCCGGCTGGGCGACATGCTGACCGCGGTCGGAACGGAGTTGCGGCGATTGCACACGAGCGATCCGCTGCAACAACGCGCGCTCGACGACGCGTTGACGCAATACCGGCGAGTCGTCGACGCGCGCTGGAAGATTCTGGAAGAGGCGCACAGTTCGATCTCGCAGCCGTTTTTCCGGACGCTGACGTTCTGGCTGTGCGTGATCTTTCTGAGCTTCGGGCTGATTACGCCGCGCAATGCGCTGGCGCTGGTGACGATCTCGCTGGGAGCGGTGTCGATTGCTTCGGCGATCTATGTGATCGTCGATCTGGATACGCCGTTCACGGGGCCGATTGTGGTTTCTAGTGCGTCCATGCGGGACGCGTTGACCCATTTGCGGCGGTGAAATGCCGGAATGCTATGCCGATCATGATCGGCCATAAAAAAACCCACGCGATTGCGTGGGTTTTTTGTGCGTCGATGCAGCGTGAGCGCTTCGATTAGAACGGAATATCGTCGTCCATTTCATCGAATCCACCGCCAGCCGGCGCGCTCGGACGGCTTGCACCGCCGCCGCCAGCATTGCCGCCACGCGGAGCACCGCCACCCGACATCGCACGGCCACCGCCACCACCGCCGCCGCTACGCTCCGACGGCTCGCCACGGCTGTAGCCGCCTTCGTCGCCGCCACCGCCCATCGAGCCGCCACGGCCACCCAGCATTTGCATCTGCTCGGCGACGATTTCGGTCGAGTAACGGTCGGTGCCGTCCTGCGCCTGCCATTTGCGGGTGCGGATACGCCCTTCCAGATAGACCGACGAGCCTTTCTTCAGATATTCGGAAACGATTTCCGCCAGACGGCCGAAGAACGACACACGGTGCCATTCAGTCGCTTCCTTCATTTCGCCGGACGCCTTGTCCTTGTACCGGTCCGTCGTCGCAAGGCGGATGTTCGCCACTGCGTCGCCGCTCGGAAGATAACGGACTTCCGGATCGGCTCCGAGATTGCCGACGAGAATGACCTTGTTCACGGATGCCATGAGTTTCTCCTGTTGATTCCGTTGCGGGCGGCGCGGCAATGCGCGTTTTCGCGTCTCATGGCTGACGGGCCGAGCCGGGAATAACGCCTCTGCCCGCCGCCGGGTGAGTTCTGGGTGATGTCGGGATGTGCCCCCGAGTGCGCCGCGACCTTCGCGATTTGTCGCGAAGCTTCGCGTGTTACGTACTGACCTTGCGCGGCGGCTGTTTCATCTTTGCGGCGATTATAAGCCAGCAAAAGACGAGCCCCGAACACGTAAAGAACACAGCGCTTTGACCATCCACTTTAAGCAGCCATCCGCCGATCATTCCGCCCAGCGCAAGACCGATCGACTGCGTGGTGTTGTACACGCCGGCGGCCGCGCCCTTGCGGGTTCCGGGAGCCAGCTTCGACACCAGCGAAGGCTGCGAAGCTTCGAGAATATTGAAGCCGAGAAAGTACACAAAAAGGATCGCCGCCACACTCAGAATCGTATGCGGAGCGACGCCCAATAACAACTGGCCGATCAGGATAAGACCGATCGCGGACAGCAGCACGGCCTTCATCTTGCCGCGCTTTTCGGCGACGATGATCGCCGGGACCATCATCACGAACGACAGGCCCATGACCGGCAAATACACCTTCCAGTGCGACGCGACCGGCAGACCGCCGCCTTCGAGAATGCGCGGCACGACGAGGAACAGCGCGGTTTGCGTGGCATGCAGCACCAGCACGCCGAAATTCAGACGCAGCAGTTCGACGTTATGCAGCACTTCCCGGAACGGCGCGCGGACGTGCACCGGCTTCGGCGCATCGGGTACGACCCACAGCACGAGGCCGATCGCCAGAATCGAGAAGATGCCGACCAGCGTGAACAGGCCGCTCATGCCGACCCACTGGAACACGATCGGCGCACCGACAATCGCCACCGCGAACGACACGCCAATACTGCCGCCCACCATTGCCATCGCCTTGGTGCGATGTTCTTCGGCGGTCAGGTCGGCGATAAACGCGATCACGGCGGAGGACACCGCGCCCATCCCCTGAATCACCCGGCCGACGATGATCCACGTCATGTCGTGCGCGCCCGCCGCGACGAAGCTGCCAATCGCGAAGATCAGCAGGCCCGTGGCAATGACCGGCTTGCGGCCGATCTTGTCGGACACCCAGCCGTAGAAGATGTAGAGCATGGACTGCGTCACGCCGTACGCGCCTAGCGCGATACCGACCAGCAGCACGTTGTCGCCGCCCGGAATGGATTTCGCGTAGATCGAGAACACCGGCATGATCATGAACAGGCCGAGCATGCGCAGCGCGAAAATAGCGGCAAGCGACACGGTCGCGCGCATTTCAGGCGCGCTCATGCGTGTGGATGTGGCGGACGGATTGGACATCGGGAACGTTTCTTTGAATGAGCTGGGTTGCGCACCGCAGACAGTCGGCCCGCTGGACGGCCGCAACCGGCGGCTGACCACAACGACGGCGTGACGGCGGGATGCGAACGGCGCGGCGTGGAAACCTGCGGCCCTGTTGCATTCCCACTTGCGCCTTGCGGTGCGTCGCGGTGCCTGGGGGTGCCTTGTACTCGCGGAAAACGGCCCCAGTTAGACCTCTTTCCCGCGGCGCTGAACCGCTGCCTTACAGCTTGCCTTATGCCTGATTCCAGCTGTCAGGAAGCCGTAACGGCGGTCTCGAAAAGTCGTTATAGTAGCAGGTTTAGCCCCTTCCTCTTTCCGCCAGTTCATGGAATAAATCCGTGGAACAAATCCGTATTCGTGGGGCTCGCACCCACAACCTGAAGAACGTCAACCTCGATTTACCCCGTCACAAGCTCGTCGTCATCACGGGCCTTTCCGGCTCGGGAAAATCGTCGCTCGCGTTCGACACGCTCTACGCGGAAGGGCAGCGGCGCTACGTCGAAAGCCTTTCCGCCTATGCGCGCCAGTTCCTGCAACTGATGGAAAAACCGGACGTCGACCTGATCGAAGGTCTGTCGCCGGCCATCTCGATCGAACAGAAAGCGACGTCGCATAATCCGCGTTCCACGGTCGGCACCGTCACCGAAATTCACGACTACCTGCGACTATTATTCGCACGTGTCGGTACACCTTACTGCCCCGACCACGAGATTCCGCTCGAAGCGCAAAGCGTCTCGCAGATGGTCGACGCCGCGCTCGCATTGCCCGAAGAAACCCGGCTGATGATCCTCGCGCCTGTCGTGGCCGATCGCAAAGGCGAGCACGTCGAGCTGTTCGAGGAAATGCAGGCGCAGGGCTTCATCCGTTTTCGGGTGCGCTCGGGCGGCGGTACGGCCAACGAAGGCGTCGCGAAGATCTATGAAGTCGACTCGCTGCCGAAGCTGAAGAAGAACGACAAGCACACGATTGACGTGGTGATCGACCGTCTGAAAGTGCGGCCGGACATGAAGCAGCGGCTCGCCGAGTCGTTCGAAACGGCATTGCGTCTCGCCGACGGCCGCGCGATCGCGCTCGAGATGGATACGGACAAGGAGAAGCTGTTCAGCTCGAAGTTCGCGTGCCCGATCTGCTCGTATTCGTTGCAGGAACTGGAGCCGCGCCTTTTCTCGTTCAACAATCCGATGGGCGCGTGCCCGGAATGCGACGGCCTCGGCCAGATCACGTTCTTCGATCCGAAGCGGGTGGTCGCGCATCCGTCGCTGTCGCTCGCGGCGGGCGCGGTGAAGGGCTGGGACCGGCGCAACCAGTTCTACTTCCAGATGCTGCAAAGTCTCGCGGCGTTCTATGAGTTCGACATCGACACCGCCGTCGAAGACCTGCCGGAGAAGGTCCGCAAGATTCTGCTGTTCGGCTCGGGCAAGCAGGAAATCCCGTTCTCGTACATCAACGAACGCGGCCGCACATCGGTGCGCGAGCATGTGTTCGAAGGGATCATCCCGAATCTGGAGCGGCGTTATCGCGAGACCGATTCGGTCGCGGTGCGCGAAGAACTCGCCAAGTATCAGAACAACCAGGCGTGCCCGGCTTGCGCGGGCACGCGGTTGCGCCGCGAAGCGCGCTTCGTGCGAATCGGCCACGACGAAGACGCGCGCGGCATCTTCGAAATCAGCGGCTGGCCGTTGCGCGACGCGCTCGGCTATTTCCAGACGCTGCGGCTCGAAGGCTCGAAGCGCGAGATCGCCGACAAGGTCGTGAAGGAAATCGTCGCGCGTCTGATGTTCCTGAATAACGTCGGGCTCGATTACCTGTCGCTCGAACGCAGTGCAGAAACACTGTCGGGCGGCGAGGCGCAGCGCATCCGGCTCGCGTCGCAGATCGGCTCCGGGCTCACCGGCGTGATGTACGTGCTGGACGAACCGTCGATCGGTCTGCATCAGCGCGACAACGACCGGCTGATCGCCACGCTCAAGCATCTGCGCGATCTCGGCAACTCGGTGATCGTCGTCGAGCACGACGAAGACATGATCCGCATGGCCGACTACGTGGTTGACATGGGCCCCGGCGCGGGCGAACACGGCGGCATGGTGATCGCCGAGGGCACGCCGAAGCAGGTCCAGGCGAACGCGGCGTCGATGACCGGGCAGTACATGTCCGGCGCGCGCAACATCGAATTCCCGGACGAGCGCAAAGCGCCGGACGAACGGCGTCTGCGGATCATCGAGGCCTATGGCAACAATCTGCAGCATGCGTCGCTGGATCTGCCGGTCGGGCTGCTTACGTGCGTGACCGGCGTGTCCGGTTCGGGCAAGTCGACGCTGATCAACGACACGCTGTATCACGCGGTCGCGCAGCATCTGTACGGCTCGTCCACCGAGCCGGCGCCGTTTGAATCGATCGAAGGGCTCGAGCACTTCGACAAGGTGATCAACGTCGACCAGTCGCCGATCGGCCGTACGCCGCGTTCCAACCCGGCGACCTACACCGGCCTCTTCACGCCGATCCGCGAACTGTTCGCGGGCGTTCCCGCCGCCAAGGAGCGCGGTTACGAAGCGGGCCGTTTCTCGTTCAACGTGAAGGGCGGGCGCTGCGAGTCCTGCCAGGGCGACGGCGTGCTGAAGGTCGAGATGCACTTTTTGCCGGACGTGTATGTGCCTTGCGACGTCTGCCACGGCAAGCGCTACAACCGCGAAACGCTCGACGTCCAGTACAAAGGCAAGAACATCAGCGAAGTGCTCGACCTGACGGTCGAGGCGGCGCATGAGTTCTTCAAGCCGGTTCCGGTCGTCGCGCGCAAGCTGAAAACCTTGCTGGACGTGGGTCTGGGCTATATCCGCCTGGGCCAGTCGGCGACCACGCTGTCGGGCGGCGAGGCGCAGCGCGTCAAACTCTCGCTGGAACTGAGCAAGCGCGACACGGGTCGCACGCTATACATCCTCGACGAACCGACCACCGGTCTGCACTTTCACGACATCGCGCTGCTGCTGGAAGTGATCCATCGGTTGCGTGATCAAGGTAATACTGTGGTGATCATCGAGCATAATCTCGATGTAATCAAAACGGCCGACTGGGTTATCGACCTCGGTCCGGAAGGCGGTGCGGGCGGCGGGCAAATCATCGCTCAAGGAACGCCGGAGCAGGTGGCGAAGTCGAAAGCAAGCTTTACCGGCAAGTATCTGGCGCCGCTGCTGAAGCGGTCGGCCAGTAAAAAGTAACGCTGCACATCACGGGTTGGAGACGGAAGAAGCCATGGCCAAGCGGAATCAGGCGCGCGACGACGGGCAGGTGCAGGACCTACGCCCACGCCCGGTCAGGCTGACTAGCGACATGAGCCTGCCGAAGTTGTCGGCAGTCGAAATCGGCAGTTACGTTCTGATGTTGGTGGGCATGTGGGGGGTGATCGAACTGAAGCTGCTCGGCGCATTGCTCGCCGGGCTGCTGGTGTTTCAGCTCGTCCACACCATCGCGCCGCGCATCGAGCGCCACATGTCGAGCAAGCGCGCGCGCTGGCTGGCCGTGGTGATTCTGTCGACCGTGATCGTGGGCGCACTTACCGGTCTCACGCTCGGCATCATCGAGCATTTCGAGAACGACGTGCCGAGCGTGCAGAACCTGCTCGACCAGGCCATGCAGTTGATCCACGAGGCACGCGGCCGGATTCCGCAGTTCATCGCCAATTCTTTGCCGGTCGATACCGAGCAGATGAAGGCCAAAGCCGAAGAGTTGATGCACACGCATGCCAACATGCTGCAGCAAAGCGGCACGACGGCGGCGCGCGGCTTCACGCATATTCTGATCGGCATGATCATCGGTGCGATTATCGCGGTCGGCGCGCAGAAGCAGATGCACCGGCTGCCGCTGTCCACGGCCTTCGTCACGCGCGTGACGCGTTTCGCCGATGCGTTCCGCCGCATCGTGTTCGCCCAGGTCAAGATTTCCGCGATCAACGCGGTGTTCACCGCCATCTTCCTGCTGGTGATCCTGCCGATCTTTCACGACCGGCTGCCGCTGTCGAAAACGCTGGTGCTGGTCACGTTCATCCTCGGGCTGCTGCCGGTGATCGGCAATCTGATGTCGAACACGATCATCGTCGCGGTCGCGCTGTCGGTCAGTTTTCCGGCGGCGGTCATGTCGCTCGCGTTCCTGATCCTGATTCACAAGCTCGAATACTTCCTCAACGCGCGCATTGTCGGCGGCCAGATCGAAGCGCGCGCGTGGGAGCTGCTGATCGCGATGCTCGTGATGGAAGCCGCGTTCGGCATTCCCGGCGTGGTTGCTGCGCCGATTTTCTACGCGTATATCAAGCGCGAACTGATCTACTTGCGGCTGGTGTGACCCCCAAACACATCCTGGCAAATCGGGACGGCAAGCTGGACGCTGTCTCGATTTAGCACCGCAATTCAAGCGGACAAGGCGTCAGTGCCCCGCTTGCCCCTTCGCTTGCTCCTTTAGCTTCGGCCAATTGGCGGGAAACTTGCAGTAGTTCGCATCAACCCATAAGATGCGAATAATTCCCGTTTACATTAAGCCTGCGATCGTGACCTCCCGTCCGTATTTCCGCCCTGCCCTGCCGGTTCGCGCATGAGACGCCAGCTCGTCCGTCTGCACCGATGGTTCGGCGTCTTGACCGCGTTGTTTCTGTTCGTAGCCGGCCTGACCGGCGCGATCATCGCGTGGGATCATGAACTCGATGCAGCGCTAAACCCGTCGTTCTTCAACGCGCGCACGGCCGGACCCACGCAGTCGGCGCTGGAACTCGCGCGCCACGTGGAAGCCGCCGATCCGCGTCTGCAAGTGACGTTTTTGCCGCTTGCGGTCGAGCCCGGCCGGGCATTGCAGATGATGGTGCTGCCGCGCACCGATCCCGCGACCCAGCAGCCGTACGCGCTCGATTTCGACCAGATTGCCGTCGATCCGGTCACCGGCGACATTCAGGGACGCCGCCTGTGGGGCGCCGTGTCGCTGTCGCGGCTGAACCTGCTGCCGTTCATCTACAAGCTGCATTACACGCTGCAATTGCCGTTCACCGGCGGCATCGATATCGGCACCTGGTTGATGGGGATCGTTGGCATCGTCTGGCTGTTCGATAGCGTGATTGCGCTGTGGCTGTCGTTTCCGAGCTTCAAGGCGTGGCGCAAGTCGTTTGCGTTTCGTTTGAAGCGCGGCGGCTACGCGCTCACATTCGACCTGCATCGCTCGGGCGGCGTGTGGATCTGGGGTCTGCTGATGATCGTCGCGCTGACGTCGATCTCAATGAATCTCGCCGCGCCCGTGGTTCGGCCGATCGTGTCGAAGCTGTCGACGCTCACGCCCGACCCGCTCAACAACCCTGAAATCCTGCGCGCGCCGCAACCGGGCGATCAGGTGCTGAGCCGCGAGCGCATCGTCGAACTGGCCGAACAGGCTGGCCGCGCGCAGAACCTGCAAGTGCCACCGGGCGGTCTTTACTACGTGCAATTCCTGCACGCGTACGGCGTGGGGTACTACGCGCCGGGCAACGACCACGGCGATATGGGCCTAGGCAATCCGTGGATGTATTGGGATTCGGCCACCGGCAAGCTGCTCAGCAAGCAGATTCCAGGAAAGGGTTCGGCCGGGGATGTGTTCCTGCAGGTGCAATTCCCGCTGCATTCGGGGCGCATCCTCGGTCTTGGCGGACGGATTCTGATCAGCGCCGTGGGTATCGCGGTCGCCGTGCTGAGTGCGACGGGTCTGCTGATCTGGCTGAAGAAGATGAATGCGCGCCGCCGCTCGGCGCAAAACGCGAATGCTGGACGCGATGCGGGCCGATCGGCGGCACGGTCCTAGACGGTCTGGAAATTCTGGAAGGTCGATCAGAGGTTTTGCGCCGGCATGAACCGGCACACGCTTGCAGCGGCTGGCATGGTGCTGGATGGACCATGCCAGCGGGCTTTCCAAGCGCGGCGATTGAACGTCGCCGCATACCCGCTCCGCTGCAAACGCGTCAACGCAACTTCAACAGCTCCGCGTTTGACGCTTAGCGGAACACCACCGTCTTGCTACCGTTCAACACGACGCGATGCTCGACGTGCCACTTCACCGCACGCGCCAGAGTCACGCACTCGACATCGCGGCCAATTGCCGTCAGTTGCTCCGGCGTCATGCTGTGATCGACCCGCTCCACTTCCTGCTCGATGATCGGACCTTCGTCGAGATCGGTCGTCACGTAGTGAGCGGTCGCGCCGATCAGCTTCACGCCACGGTCGAACGCCTGGTAATACGGCTTCGCGCCCTTGAAGCTCGGCAGGAACGAGTGGTGAATGTTGATCGCGCGGCCCGCGAGCGCTTCGCACAGCTTCGGCGAAAGAATCTGCATGTAGCGCGCGAGCACCACCAGGTCCGCCTGATGTTCGTCGATCACTTCAAGCACACGCGCTTCCTGCGCGGCCTTCGCGTCGGGCGTACCGCCCAGCAGCGGGAAGTGATGGAACGGAATGTCGTAGCTCGCGGCAAGCTGGTAGAACTCCTTGTGGTTCGAGATGATCGCTGCGATCTCGATCCCAAGCTGACCCGTGCGAAAACGGAACAGCAGATCGTTCAGGCAATGCCCGATCTTCGACACCATGATCACCACGCGCGGTTTGACCGACGCGTCGTGCATCTCCCAACGCATGCCGAACTGCTCGGCCAGCGTCCCGAACGACGCGCGCAGCGCATCCAGTCCCGGATCGCCGCCGACCTGCTGAAAATGCACGCGCATGAAGAATTCGCCGGTGCCGCTGTCGCCGAACTGCGCGGAGTCGAGAATGTTGCTGCCACGCTCGAACAGAAAGCCCGACACGGCGTGCACGATGCCGGGCCGGTCGGCGCACGACAGTTTGAGAATAAAGCTGTGATCGGTCGACATGACCTGGGTGACTCCCTTCTTCATTGCGTGGTTTGTTCAGTCTGTACTGCTCGTTGCAGCGTGTTTCGTTATGCGATGTGCGGCGGTGCCTACCGATGAGCGGCTGATTTTGCGCCAGAGCCAGCCGATGCTCAATCAGGCGCAGGCGGCGCAAACAATGCGTCGATTCCCGCACACGCCTCTTCATCGATCCAGCGGCGGCGCAGCAGGCAATCCAGCGTGGCGAGACTTGCGTCCACGGTCATGGCGCCTTCCTCGATCCAGCGCGCCACTTCGTCGATACGCGCAAGCCGGTGCTCACCCACTTCGCCGTCCTGATTGCGCGGCGCGAAATCGGCGGGCAACGCGAGGTCGTAGATGAAAATCTGCTCGGCCTGCGTGCCTTCCGGCAGCGATTGCAACACATATGCGGTACGGCCCGCGACAGCCCGCGCAGCGATTTCCTCGGGAATACCGGCTTCTTCCCAGCATTCCTTGATGATCGTCGCTTCGACGCCGAAGCCCCAGCCGATCCCGCCCGCGACCACGTTGTCGAGCATGCCGGGGTCGGTGGCCTTGGTGTCGCTGCGGCGCGCGATCCACAATTGCGGTGCCCCGCCATCCGCATATTCTACGACGCCGTTCAGATGCACCGCGTAGGTCATCGTGCCGAAGAAGCGCGACGCCGCGCGTTCGATGTACGCGAGCGGCGCTGCGTCGAACGCATTGCGGATCGCGTAAGTCTCGTTGCGCCAGCCCGGAATGAGGCCTTCCGCGGCGAGCGCGCCGATCACCGAACCCAGCGCCGCGCTGCGCAAATCGACTGTATTGAACGCGGCTGCCAGCGTCACGCCCGCGCCGCCGATGTCGAACACGTCGGGCCAGCGCGCGAGCAACGGCACATCGCCCGAGCGAATCCAGCCGACCTGTTCGGCGCCGATCCGGAACGGCCGATGAAGCGCGGCGTCGAAGCGGCGCGCGGCGGTGATGCAAGGCAAAGTCATCTGAAAACTCCGAACTGTCTGCGGTGATGCGATCACGTCAGTCGCGCAGCGCGACGCGAATCCCAATGGCGATAAACGTCGCCCCGGCGAGGCGGTCGAGCCACACGCCCACGCGCGGCCGACGCTTGAGCCAGCCGCCGATCATCCCCGCGCACACGCCGAACAGCGAAAACACCACCAGGGTCTGCAACATGAACAGCGCGCCGAGTTCGAGCATCTGCAGTGTGACGCCCTGTGCGCCATGCGGCTGCACGAACTGCGGCAGGAACACGACGAAGAACAACGTCACCTTCGGATTCAGCAGATTGCCGAGCACGCTCTGGCGGAACACCGTGGCGAGCGGCTGCGCGGCGCGTTCATGCGCGGTCGCGAGCCCCTGGCTGCGCAGCGCCTTGATGCCGATCCAGATCAGATACGCGGCGCCGGCCAGCTTGATCGCCTCGAACGCGAGCGGCGACGAACGCAGCAACGCCGCCACGCCGAGCGCCGCGAGCGTCGTGTGAAATGTGATGCCGGCGGCGAAACCGAGCGCGGCGACAAGTCCCGCCGCGCGTCCTTGCGAAATGCCTCGCGCGAGCACTTGCAGGTTGTCCGGGCCGGGCGCGACCGTGATCGCAATCGAGGTCGCCAGAAACAGCAGGAAGTTGGGCATCGTCGTTACCTTCGTGATGTGAAGCCGGAAGCGCCGCGCTCAATGTCCTTCGAAAGACGTCGCCGTGTAGAGTTCAAGACCGCCTTCGCGCAGCAGCTTCGAGCCGCCGAGTTCGGGCAGATCGACAATCGCCGCGCCCTCGACCACCACCGCGCCGAGCCGCTCGAGCAGAATCTTGCCGGCCATCATCGTGCCGCCGGTCGCGATCAGATCGTCGATGATGAGCACGCGGTCGCCCGGCTTGCACGCATCTTCGTGAATCTCGACGGTCGCGGTGCCGTATTCGAGTTCGTACGATTGCGAGAGTCGCTTGTACGGCAGCTTGCCCGCCTTGCGGATCGGAATGAAGCCGATGTTCAGTTCATGCGCGAGAATCGGCCCGATGATGAAACCGCGCGCATCCAGCCCCGCCACGTAGTCGAGCTTCGCCTCGATATAGCGCTGCACGAACAGGTCGGTCAGAATGCGCAGCGACTTCGCCTCCTGCAACAGCGGCGTGATATCGCGGAATTGCACACCCGGCTGCGGCCAGTCAGGCACCGTACGAATATGGCTTTTGATGTAGTCGGCCGCATCGAGCGGCGCGCTCACGAGCGCGTTGGACATGATGTCTCCGGATGGACCTGAAGTGGTCCGATGAAACGATGAAAAACTGGATCAGCAGCGGTCTGCGTGCGCAGCGCCGCCTTGGGGCACCAGCCCCGGCTGCATCAATCTGCTTGCGTGAATCACGCGGCGGCAGCGCCCGCGCGACGGTGTTTCGACAGCCGTTCCTCGGCTTCCGCAAGTTGTTCGGGCAGACCGCGCAGCACCACGATGTCGCTCGCGCGCAGTTTGGTGGACGGGTCCGGCTCGACGCCGCGAATGCCGTGCCGGCGGATCGCTGTCACCTCCACGCCCACCTCGAACAGCCCGAGGTCCGCCAGCGTGCGGCCCACCGCGTCCGCGTTTGCGTCGACCGGCACCGATTGTAGCCGCACCTGTTCGTGACCGTCGTCGTCGTCCACGTCGTCGGCGCCATGGAAATAGCCGCGCAGCAGCGCATAGCGCTCGTCGCGCATTTCCTCGACCCGGCGCACCACACGACGCATCGGCACGCCCATCACCACCAGCGTGTGCGACGCCAGCATCAGACTGCCTTCGACGATTTCCGGAATCACCTCGGTCGCGCCGGCGGCCAGCAGCTTTTCCAGATCGGCGTCGTCGACGGTACGCACGATCACCGGCAACGTCGGCTCCAGCTCGTGGATGTTGTGCAGCACGCGCAATGCCGACGGCGTATTCGCGTAGGTAATCGCTATCGTCGCCGCGCGGTGGATACCGGCGGCGAGCAGCGACTCGCGCCGCCCGGCATCGCCGAACACGACCGACTCGCCCGCCGCCGCCGCCGCCGCGACGCGGTCGGGGTCGAGATCCAGCGCCACGTACGACAGACCTTCGTGTTCAAGCATGCGCGCCAGATTCTGCCCGGCACGACCGTAACCGCAAATGATCACGTGACCACTCTGCTTCAGGCTTTGCGTGGCGATACGCGTCATCTGCAACGACTGCATCATCCATTCAGTTGAAGACAGACGTAGCACGATCCGGTCCGCGTTCTGGATCATGAACGGCGCGGCGAGCATGGACAGCAGCATTGCCGCGAGAATCGCCTGCAACAACGTGGCGTCGACCAGGTGGCGGTCGAGAATCAGATTCAGCAGCACGAAGCCGAACTCGCCCGCTTGCGCGAGACCGATGCCGGTGCGCATCGCGACGCCCGGCGACGCGCCGAACAGACGCGACAGGCCGGTAATCATCACCGCCTTCAACACGATCGGGCCGATCAGGAAGCCGAGCACGATCAGCGGATGCTCCCAGATCACGCGCGGATTCAGCAGCATGCCGGTGGTGACGAAGAACAGCCCGAGCAGCACGTCGCGAAACGGCTTGATGTCTTCTTCCACCTGATGCCGGTACGGCGTTTCGGCGATCAGCATGCCCGCGATAAACGCGCCGAGCGCCAGCGACAAGCCGAATTTATCGGTGATGAACGCGGCGCCCAGCGTCACCAGCAGCAGATTGAGAATGAACAGTTCCTGCGAGCGGCGCCGCGCGACCACGTTGAACCAGCGCGTCATGAAGCGCTGACCGACGATCAGCAGCAGCGCCAGTGCGACGACGATCTTGATCGCCGCGATGCCGAGCGCGCTGACCAGATCGTCCGAGCGGCCGCCGAGCGCCGCGATGATGATCAACAGAGGCACCACCGCCAGATCCTGGAACAGCAGCACGCCGAAGATGTTGCGCCCATGCTCCGTTTCGATTTCGAGCCGCTCCGCGAGCATCTTGCTGACAATCGCCGTCGACGACATGGCGAGCGCGCCGCCCAGCGCCACGCTCGCCTGCCACGTGATGTGCACCCAGCGCTCCAGCACGAAGCCGAGCGTCACCGCGACCGCGATCGTGCCAATCACCTGCAGCAGGCCGAGGCCGAACACGAGCCGGCGCATGGAGCGCAGTTTCGCAAGCGAAAACTCCAGCCCGATCGAGAACATCAGGAACACGACGCCGAACTCGGCCAGATTCTGCGCGCCAACCGAATCCGGGATCAGACCAAACGCATGCGGCCCGACGACGATGCCGACCGTCAGATAGCCGAGCATCGGGGGAAGATTCAGAAAGCGAAATATCACCACGCCCGCCACCGATGCCAGTAGCAGGAACAGCGTCATTTCGAGCGGGGAGATCATCGGCAAAAACGCATGGGTAAAGCGTCCTCGTTCGTCAGCGGAACCGCGCACGAAAACGCCGTGCGACAAGGTTGAGGGGCCAGTAAAAAGGCTGATAAAGGCAGCGGCTTGGCACAGCAGGCCCGGCGCGGCGAACAGGCGCCTTTGCTATACTTCGCGAATGATAGCGAAAATCAATGGCGACCGGGCACTCGCGCTCGCTCGTGACGTGCTCGACATCGAAGCGGACGCCGTGCGCGCGCTTCGCGATCAACTCGACGATGGTTTCGTCGGGGCGATCGACTTCATCCTGGGTTGCCGTGGGCGCGTGGTCGTCTCCGGCATCGGCAAATCCGGCCATGTGGCGCGCAAGCTCGCGGCCACGCTGGCCAGCACCGGCACACCGGCGTTCTTCGTGCATCCTGCGGAAGCCAGTCATGGCGACCTCGGCATGGTCACGTCCGACGACGTGTTCCTCGCGCTGTCCAATTCCGGTGAAACCGAAGAACTCGTGGCGATCCTGCCGCTCATCAAGCGGATCGGCGCGAAGCTGATCGCGATGACCGGACGCCCGTCGTCGAGTCTCGCACAACTGGCCGACGTTCATCTGAATTCCGCAGTGTCGAAAGAAGCCTGCCCGATGAATCTCGCGCCCACCGCCAGCACCACCGCCGCGCTCGCGCTCGGCGACGCGCTCGCGGTCGCGGTGCTCGACGCACGCGGTTTCGGACGCGACGACTTCGCGCGCTCGCATCCTGGCGGCGCGCTCGGCCGGCGCCTGCTTACCTACGTTCGCGACGTGATGCGCACCGGCGACCAGGTGCCGAAGGTCACGCCTGAAGCAACCGTGCGCGACGCGCTGTTCCAGTTGACCGCCAAGCGCATGGGCATGACCGCGATCGTCGATAGCGACGAGCGCGTCACCGGCATCTTCACCGACGGCGACTTGCGCCGCGTGCTCGAACGCGACGGCGATTTCCGCCAGTTGTCGATTGCTTCGGTCATGACGGCCGGCCCGCGCACCATCGGTCCGGACCAGCTTGCGGTCGAAGCCGTTGAACTGATGGAGCGCCACCGTATCAATCAGATGCTGGTCGTCGATGAAGCGGGCAAGCTGATCGGCGCACTCAACATGCACGACCTGTTCTCGAAGAAGGTGATCTGATGGCCATCGCCCCTGCTACGGCAACCGAACGCGCCAGCCGCGTGAAGCTGATGATTTTCGACGTCGACGGTGTACTGACCGACGGCGGCCTGCTGTTCACGGCGGAAGGCGACACGATGAAGGGCTTCCATTCGATGGACGGCCACGGCATGAAGCTGCTGCGCGAAGCCGGCATCGACACCGCGATCATCACCGGGCGCAAGTCGGGCATCGTCGCGGCGCGGGCGAAAGAGATGAACGTCACGCACGTTTATCAGGGCATTCAGGACAAACCTCAGGCGTTTGCGGACCTGTTGCAGAAAACTGGCTTGACGGCCGAAGAATGCGGCTACATGGGTGACGACTGGGTCGATCTTGCCGTGATGCTGAAGGTCGGCTTCGCGGCGGCTCCGGCCAACTCGCATCCTGAAGTGATCGCGCGGGCCCATTGGGTCAGCGAGGCGCGCGGCGGCCACGGCGCGGCGCGCGAAGTCGTCGATACGCTGTTGCGCGCGCAGCACAAATATGAAGCGCTGCTGGCGGCTGCGTGCAGCGGCGAACAGCGAGGCCTCGTCGGATGAACCAGTTTCGCCTGACTTCCCTGATCCCGCTGGTCGCGATGGCTGCGCTCGCCGGTATCACGTGGTGGCTGCTGCAAGCCACGCTGCCGCGGCAGAACGAAGGCGTGGTGCGTCCGAAAGAACACACGCCGGACTATTTCGCCGACAATTTCTCGGTTTCCGAACTCGATCAGTCGGGCTCGACGCAATACCGGCTGACCGCCCAGTCGCTGATTCATTACGAAGACGACGAACTGAGCGATCTGGTCAAACCGGCCATGCGTGCATTCCAGCCCGGCAAGCCGATCGTCACCGCGACCGGCGACACCGGCAAGGTGAACGCCGACGCATCGATCGTCGATCTGTACGACAACGCGCGCATCCTGCGTGCGCCCGGCGGCGGCGATCCGCAGATGCAAGCGGATTCACAGCATTTTAGGGTGCTGGTCAACGACGATGTGATCGAGACTGAAAAGCCGGTTAAACTTCAGCGCGGCATGTCGGTGATGACTGCCAGCGGCATGAACTACAACAACGTCACCCGGGTGATGCAGCTGTTCGGCAACGTAAGAGGCGCGATCGCCGCGTCCGACGCCGGCGGCAGCTCGCCCAAGTAACCCGGGTAATCCATTCCAGGCGTGACTGCATGAACGAATCGTTCCCCCGTTTTGATACCGGCCGCACGCGCACCCTGTCCGCGTGCCGCGCCGGACTCGCTGCGCTGATCGTCGCGTTGCCGCTGGCCGGCTTCGCGCCGCTCGCGCACGCGGATCGCGCCGATAAGGACAAGCCGCTCAACATCGAAGCGGACAACATGACTTACGACGACCTCAAGCAGGTCAACATCTTCACCGGCCACGTGGTCGCCACCAAAGGCACGATCGTGATCAGGGCCGATCGCGTCGAAGTGACGCAAGACCCGCAGGGTTATCAGTACGCAACCGGCACGTCCACCGGCGGCAATCTGTCGTATTTCCGGCAGAAACGCGAAGGTCTCGACGAATACATCGAAGGCACGGCCGTTCGTATCGACTACGACGGCAAGCAGGATCTGACTACGCTCACCACGAACGCCACGGTCCGACGCCTGCAAGGTTTGTCGACGGTGATGGATCAGGTGCACGGCAGCGTCGTCACGTACGACGGCCAGAACGACTTCTATACCGCGAAGGCTGGCAAGGACGTCGCCGGCCCGGGCAACCCGACCGGCCGCGTGCGCGCGATGCTGTCGCCGCGCAATGGCGGCGCCGCGCCGCTGACCGGCGCGTCAGCCACGCTCGTGCCATCCACCACGATCCAGGGAGCGCCGACTCAGTGAGCTCCTCCGCGTCCCTCCCCAATCGCAAGCCGGCCGGCACCAGCAGTTCGCTGGTCGTGCGTAATCTGAAGAAGCGTTACGGTTCGCGCACGGTCGTCAAAGACGTGTCGCTCGACGTGAAAAGCGGCGAAGTGGTCGGCCTGCTCGGCCCGAACGGCGCCGGCAAGACGACGTCGTTCTACATGATCGTCGGCCTCGTGCCGCTCGATGCCGGCGAAATCGACCTCGACGGCAAATCGATCAGCCTGCTGCCTATCCACAAGCGTGCTTCGCTCGGCCTGTCGTATCTGCCGCAGGAAGCGTCGGTGTTCCGCAAGCTCACCGTCGAAGAAAACATTCGCGCCGTGCTTGAATTGCAGCACGAAGAGAACGGCAAGCGGCTTAGCAAGGACACCATCACGAGCCGCACCGAAGCCCTGCTCGACGAGTTGCAGATCGGGCATTTGCGTGAGAATCCGGCGCTGTCGTTGTCGGGCGGCGAACGTCGGCGGGTTGAAATTGCGCGCGCGCTGGCCACCAATCCGAGCTTCATTCTGCTCGACGAACCGTTCGCGGGCGTCGACCCGATCGCGGTGCTTGAAATCCAGAAGATCGTCAAGTTTCTGAAGCAGCGCAATATCGGCGTGCTGATCACCGACCACAACGTGCGCGAGACGCTCGGCATCTGCGATCACGCGTACATCATCAGCGACGGCAGCGTGCTGGCCGCCGGTGCGCCGAACGAAATCATCGAAAACGAAAGCGTGCGGCGCGTCTACCTGGGCGAGCACTTCCGCATGTAAGCACACAAGGGATTGCGGACGACGTGAGGGCGTCTCCGCGAACCCTTGCCGCACTATTTTTGCGGCAACCGCACATCAGCACTTTTGACCTGGGCCGTTCTGCGCCTGGTGCCGCCGAAAACGGGCGCGCGCGTAATTGCGAATTCCGCAATGTATCGCGGTCGTGGCAAACTCTTTACAATGAATCTCAATTTGCCATGAAAGCCAGCCTCCAACTCCGCCTATCGCAGCATCTTGCGCTGACCCCGCAACTGCAGCAGTCCATCCGGCTGCTACAGCTGTCTACGCTCGAATTGCAGCAGGAAGTCGCGATGGCGATCTCGCAGAATCCGCTCCTCGAAAACGAGGACGACTGGATTGCGAGCCCATTGCGCGTGGCGGCCGACGGCTCGCTGATCGCGCAGGCGCCCAACTCTTCCGTGCCGTCCGACCAGATGGGCGGCAACGGATCGTCTTCGTCCACCAGCAGCAACGAGCGCGCTGAGAACGGCGAGCCGCAGGGTGTCGACGAATACAACGGCCTCTCCGGCGACAGCAACGGCGACGCGTCGCAGTGGAATCTCGACGACTACGGCCGTTCCGGCAACGCGTCCGACGACGACGACATGCCACCGCTGCAAATCCACGAATCGAGCACCTCGCTGCGCGATCACCTGATGGCGCAACTGCGCGTGACCCAGGCGGGTCAACGCGACCGGGCGCTGATCACTTTCCTGATCGAATCGCTCGACGACGACGGCTATCTTGCCGCCACGCTCGAAGAAGTGCTGTCCGATCTGCCCGAAGAACTCGAAGTCGATGTCGACGAACTGAACGCCGCGCTGGCGCTTCTGCACAGCTTCGATCCGGCGGGCGTGGGCGCGCGTTCAGCGTCGGAGTGCCTGAGGCTGCAACTGTTGCGGCTCGATACGTCGCCCACGCGAACGCTCGCGCTCGACATCGTTGCGCACTATCTGGAACTGCTCGCGGCACGTGATTTCACGCGTCTGCGCAAACACCTGAAGGCCAGCGACGACGACCTGCGCGACGCGCACGTGCTGATCCGCTCGCTCGAACCATTCCCCGGCGCCGCCTACGGCAAGGCCGAAGCTGACTATGTCGTACCTGACATCATGGTGCGCAAAACGGCTCAAGGCTGGCAGGCAGAACTGAATCCCGAAGTGGTGCCGAAGCTGCGCATCAACCATCTGTACGCGAACATTCTGCGCAATAACCGGGGCGATCCGGGCAGCGGATCGTTGCGCCAGCAACTGCAGGAAGCCCGCTGGCTGATCAAGAATATCCAGCAGCGTTTCGAGACGATCCTGAGGGTCGCGCAAGCCATTGTCGAGCGTCAGAAGAGCTTTTTTGTGCACGGCGAAATTGCCATGCGCCCCTTGGTTTTGCGGGAGATTGCTGATACGCTGGGCCTACACGAGTCAACTGTCTCGCGTGTGACAACCGGCAAATATATGCTGACCCCTTTTGGGACGCTGGAGTTTAAGTACTTCTTCGGCTCACACGTTTCGACCGACACGGGCGGCGCGGCCTCTTCAACGGCCATTCGCGCGCTCATCAAGCAACTGATAGGAGCGGAAAACCCGAAATCGCCTCTCTCAGACAGCCGCATAGCCGAACTGCTGGCGGAACAGGGCTTCGTGGTCGCACGGCGTACCGTAGCGAAGTATCGCGAAGCTCTCAAGATTCCGGCAGTCAACCTGCGCAAGTCTCTATAGCCCGTCGCCTTCCGTGGCGGGCATTTACCGGCCGCTCCGCAGTTGGCGGACAGGCCGGCCGATGCGACCTGCCAGAAGTCAGTCACCGGGGGGCGACTCAGGCAAGCCGACAGATCGACCGGACACCTGTCATCGTGCGGATCAAGCGGCCACTAGCTTGGAGAAGCACTATGAATCTGCAGATCAGTGGACACCACCTCGAAGTAACGCCTGCGTTGCGCGAATACGTGATCACCAAACTGGATAGGGTGCTAAGACATTTCGATCAGGTAATCGACGGCAGTGTGGTCCTCTCGGTCGACAACCACAAGGAAAAGGACAAGCGTCAAAAGGTTGAAATCAACCTCCATCTGAAAGGCAAGGACATCTTCGTCGAGAGCTGTGACAGCGATCTCTACGCTGCGATCGATCTGATGATCGACAAGCTCGACCGGCAGGTGATACGCCATAAAGATCGCCTGCAAGGTCATCAGCACGATGCGATCAAGTATCAACCGGCGCCGCAACTCGACGTCCCGCCGCAATAAGGAAAATTAGAGGTTTTTCCTCATTTTCCGTACTTGCCAAACCGCCCGGAATCGGGCGGTTTTTCGTTTCAGGAACGCCTTTTTTGCGTGGCAATGCGGCTTTTGGACTAAACCGTTAAAAACCCACCACGCATGGATGGCGCGCCGCACCATCCGTAGCTACCCTGTTCTATAATGTTCCGGTTACCATCGGGGTCACGCTAGCTCATACGGAAGTCGGTCTGCCGGAGTCCTGTGCTTCTGGACTCCAACGTACGTCTTCGCGAGCATCGAACGAATGGAACGCCACTCAAACGCCCCAGCGAGGAGAACCCAGGCCACGTTTTCGCCTGTCAACATGAATCGTTTAGCCAAATTTCTTCCCCTCGAGAACGTCGTCGTCGGACTGTCGGTCACCAGCAAGAAACGCGTGTTCGAGCAAGCGGGCCTGATCTTCGAGAACCAGAACGGCATCGCCCGTAGCACGGTCACTGACAATCTGTTCGCGCGCGAGCGCCTCGGATCGACGGGGCTGGGCGAAGGCGTCGCGATTCCGCACGGCCGGATCAAAGGCTTGAAGCAGCCGCTCGCCGCGTTCGTCCGTCTTGCCGAACCTATCCCCTTCGAGTCGCCCGACGGCCAGCCCGTCTCATTGCTGATCTTCCTGCTCGTGCCCGAACAGGCCACTCAGCAACACCTCGAAATCCTTTCGGAAATCGCCCAGTTGCTGTCGGATCGCGACGCCCGCGAGCGCCTGCACACGGAAGAAGACCGCGAAGCATTGCATCGCCTGCTTACTCAGTGGCAACCTTGATGCATCGGCGGTTATCCGCACGCCGATTATTCGCATGCGCGATTTCCATCCGCATGCGGGTGTCGCCTGGCGAGACTCGCGGCGCGCGTTAGCGCGGCCGCTTCTCTGCCCGGTACGCGGCCCACACTGGAGTCACTGACTCATGGACACGTCCAGCATCAACGCCCAAAGCATTTTCGACGACAACGCCGCCATGCTAAAACTCAGCTGGCTGACGGGGCATGAAGGCTGGGAGCGCGGCTTTTCTTCGGAATCGGTCGCCAATGCCACGTCGAGCGCCGACCTTGTCGGCCATTTGAACCTGATCCACCCGAACCGGATCCAGGTGCTCGGCGACGCCGAAATCGACTACTACACACGTCAGGCCGACGACGACCGCTCGCGCCACATGGCCGAGCTGATCGCGCTGGAACCGCCGTTTCTGGTGGTGGCCGGCGGCGTCGCGGCGCCGCCGGAACTGGTGCTGCGCTGCACGCGTTCATCCACGCCGCTGTTCACCACGCCAATGTCCGCGGCCGCGGTAATCGACAGCCTGCGTCTGTACATGTCGCGCATTCTTGCGCCGCGCGCCACGCTGCACGGCGTGTTTCTCGACATCCTCGGGATGGGTGTGCTGCTCACCGGCGACTCAGGGCTCGGCAAGAGCGAGTTGGGCCTGGAGCTGATCAGCCGTGGTCACGGCCTCGTTGCCGACGACGCGGTGGATTTCGTGCGCCTCGGCCCCGACTTCGTCGAAGGGCGCTGCCCGCCTCTGCTGCAAAATCTGCTCGAAGTGCGCGGTCTCGGCCTGCTCGACATCAAGACGATTTTTGGTGAAACGGCCGTTCGGCGGAAAATGAAATTGAAGCTGATCGTGCAGTTGGTGCGCCGTCCCGATGGCGAATTCCAGCGCCTGCCGCTGGAGAGCCAGACCGTCGACGTGCTCGGCCTGCCGATCAGCAAGGTCACGATCCAGGTGGCCGCGGGCCGCAACCTTGCGGTGCTGGTCGAAGCGGCCGTGCGCAACACGATCCTGCAACTGCGCGGTATCGATACGTTGCGCGATTTCATGGATCGCCAGCGTCTCGCCATGCAAGACCCCGACAGCCAGTTTCCCGGCAAACTGATCTGATTTTCGCGACCCGTGAAACGCCTGCGGCGGACATCTGGCCGCAGGGACGCGCATAGGGACCAGATGCTATGATGAAACGTACTGTTTCGACGACGCCATGCGCATAATCCTGATCACCGGTATATCCGGCTCCGGCAAGTCAGTTGCCCTGAACGCGCTTGAAGACGCAGGCTATTACTGCGTCGACAACCTGCCGCCGCGTTTTCTGCCGCAACTCGCCACATATCTCGCCGAAGACAAGCAGGAACGCCTCGCGGTCGCGATCGACGCGCGATCGAGCGCATCGCTCGACGAAATGCCCGCCATGATCCGCGACCTTTCACGCTCCCACGACGTACGCGTGCTCTTCCTGAGCGCGAGTACGCAGTCGCTGATTCAACGCTTTTCCGAAACCCGCCGCCGTCATCCGTTGTCCGGCTCCACTGCGCATGACGCCGATGTCGGCCTGCTCACGTCGCTCGCGGAAGCCATCGAGCGCGAACGCGAACTGGTCGCGGGTCTCGCCGAGTTCGGCCATCAGATCGATACCAGCAATCTGCGCGCGAACGTGTTGCGCGCGTGGGTCAAGCGCTTCATCGAGCAGGAAGATGCGGGGCTCGTGCTGATGTTCGAATCGTTCGGATTCAAGCGCGGCGTGCCGCTCGACGCCGATTTTGTTTTCGACGTACGCACGCTGCCGAACCCGTACTACGATCATGAATTGCGGCCGCTCACCGGCCTCGACAAACCGGTAATGGATTTTCTCGATGCGTTGCCGGTCGTGCATGAAATGATCGACGACATCGAAAAGTTTCTTGCCAAATGGCTGCCGCATTTCCGCGACGACAACCGCAGTTACCTGACCGTCGCGATCGGCTGTACCGGTGGCCAGCACCGTTCTGTGTTCATCGCGGAGACGCTTGCCGCGCGTCTCGCAGCATCGGCGAATGTGATTGTGCGGCACCGCGATGCGCCGGTTGATGCCGACGAATCATCGAAGTTAGTGGCTTAACCGGCCGCATCGCGCGGCCTCAACTCGAAGCGTTGCGCCATGTCTTCTACTTCTACTGTGCTTGCCGATGTGCCGCTGTTTCCGCTGCATACGGTGCTGTTTCCCGACGGCCTCCTGCCACTCAAAATCTTCGAGGCGCGCTATCTCGACATGGCGCGCGAATGTCTGCGCGAAAAGACGCCGTTTGGCGTCTGCATGCTGAAAAGCGGCGCGGAAGTGGCGCGCGAAGAAGAGCCGTCGGTGCCCGAAGCGATCGGCTGTCTCGCTGAAATCGAAGAGTGCGACGTCGAAGCGTTCGGCATGCTGCTGATTCGTGCGCGAGGCACGAAGCGTTTCCGGCTGCTCTCGCATCGCGTGGAAAGCAGCGGCCTGCTGGTGGGGATGGCAGAGCCGCTTGGCGAAGACGCGCCGCTCGAAGGCAACGAGTTGCTCGCCAAATTCGGCGCGTGCGCGGAAGTGCTCGAGCGGATCATCTCGACGATCCGCGAACGGGACCCGGACAGCTTGCCGTTCGCGGAGCCTTTCAGGCTCGACGATCCGTCGTGGGTGTCGAACCGGCTTGCCGAAGTGCTGCCGATTGCGTTACGCGCCCGACAAAAACTGATGGAACTACAGGACGCCGGCGCGCGGATCGACGTAGTTCATCATTACATGCAGCAGCATCAGTTGCTGTGAATTAATCAGATCAGCGAGCCATGCAAGCTGTCCAGCAGCTTGCGCACGGGTGCGGGCACGCCGAAAGAATCGAGATCGCTGAGCGCGACCCACGCGGTGTCCGCGTCGCCTAGTGCGGACAGCACGCCAACGCTGCCGTCCAGTTCTGCGAGCCGCGGCTCAATATCCAGCTTGAAGTGCGTGAATACGTGCGTGAACGGCGCGAGTGCCGAGACCGCGCCGTCTCCACCCAAACTGCGTGCACGCTCGGCGAGCGAGGCTTCATCAGGAGCCTCGGGCAGACTCCACAAACCGCCCCAGATTCCTGACGGCGGACGCTTTTCCAGCATCACCGCATTGCCGTCGCGCAGCACCAGCATCCACGTTCGACGGGTCGGCACGAGTTTCTTCGGACGCGATGTCGGCAATACACGCTGACGTCCCGTGACGTTGGCGACGCAATCCGGCGCGAACGGACAACGCAGGCAATCCGGCTTGCCGCGCACGCACAACGTCGCGCCGAGATCCATCAGACCTTGCGTGTACGAACTGACTTCGGCGTCCGATGCATTCGAAGGCAGCAGCGATTCCGCCAACGTCCACATCGCATTTTCGACCTTCTTTTCGCCCGGAAAACCTTCCACTCCGAAGACGCGCGCGAGCACCCGCTTCACGTTGCCGTCGAGAATTGTCGCGCGCGCACCGAACGCGAACGACGCGATCGCCGCTGCCGTGGAACGGCCAATGCCGGGCAACTCCGCGAGTTCCTCGACCGATGCCGGAAACGCGCCGCCGTGCTGCTCGACCACGACCTGCGCGCAACGATGCAGATTGCGCGCGCGGGTGTAGTAGCCGAGGCCGGCCCACAAAGCCATCACGTCATCGGAAGCCGCGGCGGCGAGTGCGGCGACATCCGGAAAACGCGAGAGAAATTTCGCGTAGTACGGAATCACCGTCGACACCTGCGTCTGCTGAAGCATGATCTCCGACAGCCAGATGCGATACGGATCGCGCGTGTTCTGCCACGGCAAATCGTGACGGCCGTGCACGCGCTGCCACGCGATCAGCCGCGCGGAAAAATCGGGCATGGCGGGAAATGCAGGCGCCTCAGACGCGTTAGGCGACACCGAACGCGACGTTGAACGCGGAGTTATGCGAGAAGGCATTGAAGATTTAGCGCTGACAGGTGGGACAGAAATACGTGGAGCGCTGCCCCTGCACGATCTGTTTGATCGGCGTTCCACACACGCGGCACGGCAGCCCCGCGCGATCATAGACGAAATAGTCGAGCTGGAAGTAACCGCTTTCGCCATCGCTGCCGACGAAATCGCGCAGCGTGCTGCCGCCCTTCTCGATCGCGGCGGCGAGCGTCACGCGCACGGCGTCGGCCAGCAGATCGTAGCGCACCAGCGAAACGCGGCCCGCGGCGGTGGTCGGCCGGATGCCCGCGCGAAACAGGCTCTCCGACGCATAAATATTGCCGACGCCCACGACGATTTCCCCCGCCAGCAACGCCTGTTTCACCGACACCTTGCGGCCGCGCGTGAGCCGATGCATCAGCGCGCCGGAAAACGCGGGCGAAAACGGCTCGACGCCGAGACTCGCGAGCAGCGGATGTTCGAGGATGTCGCCCGCTTCCCGCGGATGCCACAACACCGCGCCAAAGCGGCGCGGGTCGCGATAGCGCAAAATGAAGTCGTCGAAAATCCAGTCGACGTGATCGTGTTTCGCTGCCTCCGGCGGATGCGGCACGTGACGCAGCACCCGCAGCGTGCCGGTCATGCCAAGATGCACAATGAACCAGCCAGCATCGATCTCGAACAGCAGATACTTGCCGCGCCGCTCCACTTTCCGCACGACGTGGCCGCGCAAGGTTTTCGCAAGGTCGGCCGGAATCGGCCAGCGCAATGCGGGCGTACGCACATCGACGCGTTCAACCTTGCGCCCGGACACATACGGTTCGATTCCCCTTCGGGTAACCTCAACTTCTGGCAACTCTGGCATCTCTGACTGGTCTGCAACTTGCGTGAGTGGTTGTGCGCTTATTGTAGCGAGCGCGTTACAATCGTCCGAAACATTGAACGGATTTCCATGAACCTGTCCTTCGTGAAGCTGTTTTCGAAGCGCCCGGCTAGCGCATCCCGAGTTCCGCACGCCGTGTCCGCTCGCCGCATGCTCGGCGCAGCAGCGCTTGCCGTTTGGGCGCTGGCTGCCGTACCCGCGCACGCGCAGGACCCGTCTCCCGACTCGGACGACACCTCGGTCACGTTGCCTGACCCGCTGGGGCCGGCATCGGCGGAAGATCAGAAATCCCTGCCTGACGTGTCGCTGTCGAGCCAGATCGTATTCCAGGTGCTCGCCGCCGAAGTCGCGTTGCAACGCGACCAGCCGGCACCGGCCTATCAAACCTATCTAGCCCTTGCACGCGACACGCACGATCCGCGCATGGCGCAACGCGCCACCGAAATCGCGCTGGCCGCGCAAAGTCCGTCCGACGCGCTAGCTGCCGCGCAATTGTGGCAGCAGTATGCGCCGAGTTCGGAGCGCGCCGCGCAACTCGACGCGTCGCTGCTCGTGCTGTCCGGCAAGCCCGACGACGCCAGCCCGATCCTCGCACGCGAACTCGCACGCGTACCCGCGGAGAATCGCGGCAGCGCGATCCTCGCGCTACAGCTTCTGCTTTCGCGCGGTCCGAACCGGATTGGCGGTCTGCACGTGCTGCAAGACTTGCTGAAGAACGACATGAACCGGCCGGAAGCGCAACTAGCCATCGCGCGTCAGCAGATTCTGTCCGACGACGCGCCGGGTGCGCGCAAGTCGCTCGAACAGGCGCTCACGCTCAAGCCCGACTATTTGCCGGCGGCGCTCACGCTGTCGCAAATGGGCCCGGAAGAGCGCAAGGAAGGCATTGCGTCGCTCGAAAAGTACGTGCAGGCAAACCCGAAATCGCATGACGCGCGTCTCGCGCTGGCGCAGATGTATCTCGCCAGCGACCGTCTGGACGACGCGCAGAAGCAGTTCGAGATCATGCACAAGGCCAACGCGAACGACCTCACGCCGCTGATGGCGCTCGCGCTGATCAAGATTCAGCAGAAGGATTTCAACGCCGCGCAGACTTATCTGACGCAATACGCAACGCAGGCTGAGAAAACGCCGGGTGCAGATGCGGGTCAGGCGTATATCTACCTCGCGCAACTGTCGCTGGAGCAGAAAAACGAAGCGGCGGCGAGCGACTGGCTGAACAAGATTTCGCCGTCGAGCCAGCAATATGTGCCGGCGCAGATCACGCGCGCGCAACTGCTCGCGAAGCAGGGCAAGACCGACGACGCGCGTAAGTTGCTCGCCGAATTGCAGACGCCGGACGCACGCGACCTCGCGCTGATCGCCCGTACCGATGCGGCGATCCTGTTCGACGCGAAGCGTTACCCGGAAGCGGAGTCGCGGCTGCAACAAGCCACGGCCGCTTTCCCCGACGACCCCGATCTCGCTTACGACTACGCAATGGCCGCCGAAAAGAACGGTCATTACGACGTGATGGAAGCCCAGTTGCGCAAGCTGATCCAGACGCAGCCGGACAATCCGCAGGCGTACAACGCGCTTGGCTATTCGCTTGCCGACCGCAATCAGCGCCTGCCGGAAGCGGACAAACTGGTCGAGAAGGCATCGTCGCTGGCTCCGAACGACGCGTTCATCATGGACAGCGTCGGCTGGGTCAAGTACCGGATGGGCGACACGACCGATGCGATCAAGCTGCTGCGCAAAGCGTACGACATGCAGCCGAACGCCGAAATTGGCGCACACCTCGGCGAAGTGCTCTGGAAAAGCGGCGATCAGGACCAGGCGCGCGCGGCTTTCCGCGAGGCGCGCAAGCTTGAGCCGGATAACGACACGCTGGTTAAAACGTTGCAACGTCTTCAGGTGAACGATCTTTGATGCATCTTTCCCGTTTGATTTCCTTTCCCCGGGCGCCGCGCGGCGCGGCACTCGGATTCGCGGCGGCGGCGGTTGTCGCGCTGGCCGGTTGTGCGTCGGTGAAGCCGCAGGGGCCGTCCACGTCGAATGCGGCGACCTCGGTCACCGCGCAAACCACCCGCTCCTATCAGGGCCGGTTCGCGGTCCAGTACAACGATCAGAACGGCACGCAGCGCAATGCTTACGGTAATTTTGCGTGGCAGGAAACGGGCGACACCGTGACTATTCAGTTGCGTAACCCGCTTGGGCAGACGTTGGCGATCGTGACTTCGTCGCCGGCATCGGCCACGCTCGAATTGCCCAACCGCCAGCCGCTCACCGCAGATAACGTCTCCACGCTGATGCAGAATGCGCTGGGTTTCGCGCTGCCGGTGGAAGGACTACGCTACTGGCTGCAACCTTCGCCGGCGCCTACGTCGCGCGCGAAGACCGAGAAGGATCCGGAGCAGCCGTCGCGTCTGAAGCAGATCACGCAGGACGGCTGGACGATCGACTATCTCGCCTATGCCGACGCACCGGCCACTGGCGTGAAACGTCTGAACCTGAGCCGCGCCGAGCCGCCGCTCGACATCAAACTCGTGCTGGATCAGTAACATTCAGCAGCCGGCGTCTGCTGGTACAACCTTGCCGCCTTTTCTGCGCCAGTTGGCGCATGTAGCCTCGACTCATGATTGAAACCACCGACTCGCTGCGCGATTGCCTCGCGCCAGCGAAAATCAACCTCTTCCTGCACATCACAGGCCGCCGGCCGGATGGTTATCACACGCTGCAAACGGTTTTCCAGTTGCTCGACTGGGGCGACACGCTGCATTTCACGCGACGCGACGACGGCCTTATCACGCGTAGCACCGAAATCGCGGGCGTGCCGGCAGAGCATGACCTCACCGTGCGCGCAGCAACGCTTTTGAAAAATCACACGGGTTCGAACGAAGGCGTCGACATTGAAATTGAGAAGCGTCTGCCGATGGGCGGCGGTCTCGGCGGCGGCAGCTCCGACGCGGCAACTACCTTGCTCGCGCTGAATCGCCTGTGGAAACTCAATGTGCCGCGCCAGGAATTGCAGGAGTTGGCGCTAACGCTCGGCGCAGACGTACCCTTCTTTGTTTTTGGGAAAAACGCGTTTGCGCAGGGTGTCGGAGAGACTTTAGACGTTGTACAATTGCCGCCGCGTCACTTTCTGGTAGTGACGCCGAGGGTGCAGGTTCCGACTGCAGCGATTTTCTCCGAAAAATCGTTGACAAGAGATTCGAAACCCCTCACAATTACGGACTTTCCTGCAGGACTTAGCTGCAACACTGATTGGCCAGAAAGTTTTGGCCGCAATGACATGCAGCAGGTTGTCGTAGGAAAATACGCGGAAGTAGCGCAAGTGTTGCGATGGTTTGAAAGTATCGCGCCAGCGCGGATGTCTGGATCAGGTGCAAGTGTTTTTGCAGCGTTTCGTAGTAAACCTGAAGCAGAAGCGGCGCAAGCCAAACTGCCCGGCGAATGGAACAGCGCAGTGGCACAAGGTCTCGATCAACATCCACTCTTTACTTTCGCGTCATAAGTTTTGCATCGTCGAACGAAACTCCACGTTCGGCGGAGCTCAAAGTTAGTGTAGGGGAGTCGCCAAGCTGGTTAAGGCACCGGATTTTGATTCCGGCATGCAAAGGTTCGAATCCTTTCTCCCCTGCCAAAATTTCTCGCATTTCCCCTCGCCCCCCAGCCTGAAGCAGGTGCATGATGAGCAGCCATGACGGCCTGATGGTTTTTACTGGCAACGCGAATCCCGCGCTTGCACAGGAAGTCGTCAAAATCCTCGGTATTCCCCTCGGCAAAGCAATGGTTAGCCGTTTCTCGGACGGTGAAATCCAGGTCGAGATTCAGGAAAACGTGCGTGGTAAGGACGTCTTCGTCCTGCAATCCACGTGCGCGCCGGCGAATGACAATCTGATGGAACTGATGATCATGGTCGATGCGCTCAAGCGCGCATCCGCCGGCCGGATCACTGCTGCCATCCCCTACTTCGGTTATGCCCGTCAAGATCGTCGCCCGCGTTCAGCGCGCGTCGCCATTTCGGCGAAGATCGTGGCGAACATGCTGGAAATCGCCGGCGTCGAACGGATTATCACGATGGATCTGCACGCCGACCAGATTCAAGGCTTCTTCGACATCCCGGTCGACAATATCTACGCTACGCCCGTGCTGCTCGGCGATCTGCGCAAGCAGAACTACGAGAACCTGCTGGTCGTTTCGCCGGACGTCGGCGGCGTGGTGCGTGCCCGGGCATTGGCGAAGCAGCTGAACTGCGATCTCGCGATCATCGACAAGCGTCGCCCGAAAGCGAACGTTGCAGAAGTCATGAACATCATCGGTGAAGTCGAAGGCCGCACCTGCGTGATCATGGACGACATGGTCGACACCGCCGGCACGCTCTGCAAGGCAGCTCAGGTGTTGAAGGAACGCGGCGCGAAGCAGGTTTTCGCTTACGCTACTCACCCGGTTCTGTCGGGCGGCGCAGGCGAGCGTATCGCAGCTTCCGCACTCGACGAACTCGTTGTCACGGACACGATCCCGCTCGGCGAAGAAGCCCGCTCGTGCGCAAAGATCCGTTCGCTGACCAGCGCCGGCCTGCTTGCCGAAACGTTCTCGCGCATTCGTCGCGGCGATTCGGTGATGTCGCTGTTCGCTGAAAGTTAAGTATTTGCGAAGACGCAGCGTGTTGCCACAGGCGACCGCTGCGTTTTTGCACAATCGGCGCGAGCGAACGAAGGTTCGTGCCGCAGCTCTGGGGCCTCAGCCGTAATGGCTTGGAGGCCCCGTTTTTACTGCCTGGTCGCGGGCAGTGTATTGGAGATTCAACATGAAAGTAGTCGCTTTCGAGCGTTCTTTGCAAGGTACGGGTGCGAGCCGCCGCCTGCGTAACTCGGGCAAGACCCCGGGCATCGTATATGGCGCTGGTGCTGACACGCAATTGGTCGAACTGGACCACAACGCCCTTTGGCACGCGCTGAAGAAAGAAGTTTTCCACTCGTCGATCCTCGAGTTGGAAGTGGCTGGCAAGTCGCAACAGGTTCTGCTGCGCGACGTGCAATACCACCCGTTCCGTCAGCTCGTGCTGCACGTGGACTTCCAACGTGTCGACGCATCGAAGAAGCTGCACACCAAGGTGCCGCTGCACTTCATGAACCAGGAATCGAACCCGGCAGTCAAGCTGTCGAGCGCGGTGATCTCGCACGTCGTCAATGAACTGGAAGTCGAGTGCCTGCCGTCGGCACTGCCGGAATTCATCGAAGTCGACCTGGCGAAGATCGAAGCGGGTCAATCGGTTCACGCTAAAGACATCGCACTGCCGGCTGGCGTTTCGCTGGTTGCTCACGTCGAAGCAGAAAACCCGGTCGTCGCTGCTGCAACGATCCCGGCTGGCGCAATCGCTGAAGGCGACGCCGCTGCTGCTGCCGAAGGCGACGCACCGGCTGCTTAAGAACCTGTCAGGTTCAGAGCAAGCAATCCTCTCGATCCGTTTCAATGAAACGGTCGATGTGACCCGCCGAGGTTCTCCCCGGCGGGTTTTTTTTCGGTTTTTTTCGGCCCGGCCGCGCTTGCGCGTCGAGCCAGACGGACCTACGCAATCATGATCAAGCTGATCGTCGGGCTCGGCAATCCGGGCGCCGAATACACCGCGACGCGCCATAACGCCGGCTTCTGGCTGGTCGATCAACTGGCCCGCGAAGCCGGAACGACGCTGCGCGACGAGCGGCGTTTCCACGGTTTTTATGCGAAAGCGCGGCTGCACGGCGAAGAAGTGCATCTGCTGGAACCGCAGACTTATATGAACCGCTCAGGTCAATCGGTCGTCGCGGTGGCGCAGTTTTTTAAGATTCTTCCCGATGAGATTCTCGTCGCACACGACGAACTCGACATGCCACCGGGCAGCGTCAAGCTGAAGCTCGGCGGTGGAAGCGGCGGCCATAATGGCTTGAAGGACATTACCGCCCATCTGTCGTCGCAGCAGTATTGGCGGCTGCGGATCGGCATCGGTCATCCGCGTGACCTGATTCCTGAAAGCGCGCGGGCCGGCGCGAAGCCGGACGTCGCCAATTACGTGCTGAAGCCGCCGCGACGTGAAGAGCAGGAAGTGATCGACGCATCGGTCGAGCGTGCGCTCGCTGTGATGCCGCAGGTTATCAAGGGCGAACTCGAGCGCGCGATGATGCAGTTGCATCGCAATCCCTGAACTGCACCGCTCGTTGATGGACCGCCGCCGTTACCGTATCGACAGGAGAATCGCTTGAGCCGCTATTGGAGTGACATCGTTCACCGTCTGACGCCGTATGTGCCGGGCGAGCAGCCCGTGCTCGCGCACCCGGTGAAGCTGAATACCAACGAGAATCCGTATCCGCCGTCGCCGCGCGTGCTCGACGCGATCCGGCGCGAATTGGGCGAGGCCGGCGAGTCGCTGCGTCGCTATCCCGATCCGACCGCGCGCAAGTTGCGCGAAACGGTGGCCGCTTATCACGGCATTCGCGCAGATCAGGTATTCGCGGGCAACGGCTCGGACGAAGTGCTGGCGCTCACGTTCGAGGCCCTGCTCAAGCACGACAAACCGCTGCTGTTTCCGGACATCACGTACAGCTTTTATCCGACCTACGCGCGGCTCTTCGAAGTCGAATACCGGACAATTCCGCTTAACGACAGTTTTGCGATCAATGTCGACGACTACGCCGCGCCGAACGGCGGCGTGCTGTTCCCGAACCCGAACGCGCCGACCGGCCGGCCTTTGCCGCTCGCCGATATCGAGCGTCTACTGCAGAAAAATACCGATTCAGTCGTGGTAATCGACGAAGCCTATGTGGATTTCGGCGCTGAATCGGCGATTACGCTGATCGATCGCTATCCGAATCTGCTGGTGGTTCAGACGGTATCGAAGTCGCGCTCGCTGGCCGGCATGCGCGTTGGCTTCGCGTTCGGTAATGTCGAGCTGATCGACGCGCTGAACCGCGTGAAGGACAGCTTTAATTCCTACCCGCTCGACCGGCTGGCGCAAGCAGCCGCCACCGCCGCTTACGAGGACGATGCATGGTTCCGCGACAGTTGCGCCAAGGTAATTGCCAGCCGCGAGCGGTTGGCGTCCGGGCTGACTGCGCTGGGATTCGATGTGGTGCCGTCGGCGGCGAATCTGCTGTTCGTGCGCCATCCGACGCATGACGCGGCGACGCTCTTGCAGCGTCTCCGGGAGCGGGAGATTATCGTGCGCCATTTCAAGGCGCCGCGGATCGACCAGCATCTGCGGATTTCGGTCGGCACCGATGCCGAATGCGAGATTCTGCTCAATGCGCTGCGTGAGATTTTCAGCGCCTAAGCAGACGCCGCTACAAAAAAATGGCGAGGCCACCACGGCCTCGCCATTTTTTTATCCATCACGACCGTTTAAAGCCGCAAAAAGTTATTCGCCCTTCTCTGCCTGCAGCGCGTGATATTTCGCCATCAGGCCGTCGGGTGTTTCGAGATGATCCGGGTCGCGTGGAATACATTCGACCGGACACACCTGAATACACTGCGGCTCGTCGAAATGGCCGACGCACTCGGTACATTTCTTCGGGTCGATCACATAGATTTCCGGGCCCATCGAAATTGCGTCGTTCGGGCACTCGGGCTCGCATACGTCGCAATTGATGCACTCGTCGGTAATCATCAAGGCCATGCTTCTCTCACTTCACGCCGGCCGAAGCCGACTTTAATCCGTCAAACCGACAGTTTATGCCGGTTACACCTGCGCCGCCGAAGCGTCGCCATTCGGATCGAGCGCAGCAACCTTCTCCTTCAGCCATTTTTCGACCGACGGAAACACGAACTTGCTGACATCGCCGCCCAACTGCGCGATTTCTCGCACGATCGTGCCCGAAATGAACTGGTACTGGTCGGACGGCGTCATGAACATGGTTTCGACGTCGGGCAACAAATAGCGGTTCATCCCCGCCATCTGGAACTCATATTCGAAGTCCGATACTGCACGTAGACCGCGCACAATCACCCGCGCATTGTTGCTACGCACAAAATCCTTCAGCAGGCCTTTGAAACTCATCACCTGAACGTTCGGATAATGCCCGAGCACTTCATGAGCGATATCGAGGCGCTCTTTCAGTGTGAAGAACGGCTTCTTGTTGCGGCTGTCGGCCACACCCACTACCAGCGTGTCGAAAATGCTCGACGCGCGCCGAACGAGGTCTTCGTGACCGCGCGTCAGCGGGTCGAACGTGCCCGGGTACACGGCGACTACCATGAGACTTCTCCTCTCTTCAGACAAAGGGCCACGTCAAAGCGTCCACGCGACGCATTTGGCACCGACTGCGCGCGTGACTATAAACCGCCCGGCGCTTATTTTGGAACGCGCATTATTCCTTATTTTCGCGCTGCAGCAAATGGAAGTGGACAGCGCCGGCTTTGCCTTGCCGCACGATCTCCCATCCGGCCAGCGACTCGTTCCCGTCGAGTTCGAGCGCCTCGGCTGCTTCCACGTAAAGGAAGCCTTCTGCGGCGACGAGCGGCACGACCAGAGCGAGCGCTTTGCCGAGCAGATCGCCGTCGAACGGTGGGTCGAGGAACACGACGTCGAACGAACCGGGCGCGAGACTCGCGGCGAGGCGCAAACCGTCGGCTTCGGCAATTTCGATCGTGCGCGCAGCGAGGCGTTCCTGGTTGGCGCGCAGCTGGCTGGCGGCGCGCGCATTGCGCTCCACCATCAGAACCCGCGCCGCGCCGCGCGACGCGGCTTCGAAGCCCAATGCGCCGCTGCCGGCGAACAGATCGAGGCAGCGCTGGCCGTCCAGATTCTGGCCAAGCCAGTTGAACAAGGTTTCGCGGACGCGGTCGGGCGTAGGGCGCAAGCCGTCGAGGTCGAGAACAGGCAGCGGAGTGCGCTTCCAGTCGCCGCCGATAATGCGGATCGCGTGCGGCTTACCGCCTTTGGACGAAGCGCCATGGGCGCGTGAGGGTGCTGAACGGGGCATGCAGTTTCGATTACTTTATGAAGGCGCTCGCACCGCAGATATGTGCGAGCCGGAGCGCCAACGTTACCACAGGGGCAGCCGGCGTCCAGCCTGGCCGTTCGGCCGATACGACGGTCGGCGGCGCGCCTGATAAAATGTGCGGCTTCCAGCGCCTTGCATCCCGCAAACGCAACGCTGCCTGCCGCTTCCGCCGGTTCGTACCGGCTGCGCGCATCGGCGCGCGCTCTCACCACGCCAGATCATGTTCAGCTTTTTCAAACGATTCAAGGGTTCGAAAGAGTCCGATACCGCGGCAGACGAGTCGCAGACGGCGCCTGAAGGCTCGACGCCCGAGCTAGCCGTCGAAGCGCCGGTGCGCGTCGACACGCCTGCTCCAGCTGCTCCGGCTGTCATCGAGCCGGAACCCGAGTTCGACGAGCCCGCGCTCGAAACCGTAGAAACCGTCGAAATCGTCCCGGCGCCCGCGCAGGACGCCAGCGCCAAGCGCTCGTGGCTGACTCGTCTGAAAACCGGTCTGTCGAAAACCAGTTCGAGTCTGACCGGTATTTTCGTCGGCACGAAGATCGACGAGGAGCTTTACGAAGAACTCGAAACCGCGCTGCTGATGTCGGACGCGGGCGTCGAAGCCACGGAGTTCCTGCTCGAATCGTTACGCGAGAAGGTGCGTACCGAACGGCTCACCGATCCGCAACAGGTCAAGGCCGCGCTCCGCACGCTGCTCATCGACCTGCTCAAACCGCTCGAAAAATCGCTGATGCTCGGCCGCGCGCAGCCGCTCGTCATGATGATCGCGGGCGTGAACGGCGCGGGCAAAACGACCAGCATCGGCAAGCTTGCCAAGCATCTGCAAAGCTTTAACCAGTCGGTGCTGCTGGCCGCGGGCGACACGTTCCGCGCCGCCGCGCGCGAGCAGCTGGCGATCTGGGGTCAGCGCAACAATGTGACGGTGGTGTCGCAGGAAAGCGGAGATCCGGCTGCGGTGATTTTCGACGCGGTCGGTGCGGCGCGTGCGCGCAAGATCGACGTGATGATGGCCGACACGGCCGGACGCCTGCCCACGCAGTTGCATCTGATGGAAGAGCTGCGCAAGGTGAAGCGCGTGATCGGCAAAGCGCACGACGGCGCGCCGCACGAGGTGCTGCTGGTGATCGACGCGAATACCGGCCAGAACGCGCTCGCGCAGGTCAAAGCGTTCGACGACGCGCTCGGCCTCACCGGCCTGATCGTCACCAAGCTCGACGGCACGGCAAAGGGCGGGATTCTCGCCGCGATCGCGCGACAGCGTCCGATTCCGGTGTATTTCATCGGCGTTGGCGAGAAGGTCGAAGATTTGCAGCCGTTCAGTGCGGAAGAGTTTTCGGACGCGCTGCTGGGCGGTTGAACCAGCGGGCAGCGCCGCGTTCTCCGATAGAAGCACATGAAAAAAGGGGCACTCCACGGAGTGCCCCTTTTGCGTTCAGGCCACACTACCGGCCATCACATCACTCAGTATCCGGCTGCACGCCGGGCGCCGCACGGGCAAACGCATCGATCTGCATCGCGTGGTCGTAAATGCGCTGGATGGTCGGAAACTTCGCCGTGTCCACCTTGAAGCGCTGCGCGTTGAACACCTGCGGGATCAGGCACGCGTCGGCGAGCGTCGGCGTATCGCCGAAGCACAGTTTGCCGGTACGTGCGCTGCCTGCCAGGTGAGCATCCAGCGTCGTGAAACCCGCTTCGATCCAATGGCGATACCACGCGTCTTTCGCGTCGTCGTCGACCCGCAACGTGTGCTTCAGATACTTCAGCACGCGCAGATTGTTGACCGGATGAATCTCGCACGCTACCTGCAAAGCCACTGAGCGCACATATGCGCGGTCGGCCGGCGTACCCGGCAACAGCGGCGGCTCGGGATGCGTTTCGTCCAGATACTCGATGATCGCGAGCGATTGCGGCATCACCTCGTGGCCGTCGACCAAAGTCGGCACGATGCCGTCGCCGTTCACCTTGCGATATTCGGGCTTGAGCTGCTCGCCGCCGTCGCGCACGAGATGCACGGGCACGTAGTCGTACGGCAGATTTTTCAGGTTCAGCGCAATGCGCACCCGATAGGACGCCGAGCTCCGGAAGTAACTGTAGAGCTTCATGTTGTCTGTCTCCTCCACGCCTGAACTCATCAGACGACGCGCACGCTGAACTCGCCGAGCCCGTCCACACCGCCCTTCATCAGATCGCCCTTCACAACCGCGCCGACGCCCTCGGGCGTGCCGGTGAAAATCAGGTCGCCGGGTTGCAGTTCGAACAGCGTCGACAGATACGCGACCGTCTCGGCCACCGACCAGATCAGCTGCGACACGTCTGAGCGCTGCTTGTCCTCGCCGTTCACCGACAGCCAGATCGAACCCTTGCCGATATGGCCGACCGTCGCCGCCGGATGAATCGGACCGATCGGCGCCGAGTGATCGAAGCCCTTCGCGGTGTCCCAGGGGCGGCCCATTTTCTTCGCCTCGCCCTGCAGATCGCGGCGCGTCATATCGAGACCGAGCGCGTAACCGTAGACGTGATCGAGCGCGCTTTCAGCCGGGATATCCTTGCCGCCCTTGCCGATTGCCGCAACCATTTCCATTTCGAAGTGGACGTTTTTCGTCAGCGACGGATACGGAAACTCGCCGGTCTCGCCGGGCGCGACGTACACCACGGCGTCGGCGGGCTTGCTGAAGAAGAACGGCGGCTCGCGATCGGGATCGTGTCCCATCTCGCGCGCGTGGGCTTCGTAATTGCGGCCAACGCAGTAGATGCGGCGCACCGCGAATTGCTCGCTGGATCCCACGACCGGCACCGCCACCTGCGGTGCGGGTGCGAATACATAACTCATCCCGTTCTCCATTCTTCGATTGATGCCGCCGACGCGGCGATAAAACATCGAGTTTAACGCGCTGCAAAGCACGATGCGCGGCAGGCCGGCAGGCTTGCGCAGGCGCCCTACGAAGCCAGTACGAAGGGCTTACGGTGCCCGTACGAAACGCCCGTCAAGTACGCCTTCAACGCCTGCGCTGCCAGGCGGCCGTCTCGCGGGATCGCCATAGATGCGATACTCACACCCAATAACGTCCCCTGTAACGTCCCTTGAATACCGTGGCGAACCGTTCGAAAGCGGGCCGTCACCACGTCCCATTTGCGCCCGATGACCGATTCCGCCGACACCGCCCACGACACCCCCTTCCCCTGCGCCCGCTTCATCAAGGAAATCGGCCGTGGCCCGAACGGCGCCCGCGCGCTGACCGCCGACGACACCCGCGAGTTGTACACGGCGATGCTCGACGGCCGGGTGGGCGAACTCGAACTCGGCGCGGTGCTGCTCGCGTATCGCGTGAAGGGTGAGACCGCCGACGAACTCGCCGCGATGCTGGCGGGCGCGCATGCGTCGTTCGAGGCGGTTCATCTGCCGCACGGTGAATTCCGGCCCGTGTCAATTCCGTCGTATAACGGCGCGCGCAAACAGCCGAATCTGGTGCCGCTGCTCGCGCTATTGCTGGCGCGCGAAGGCGTGCCGGTGCTGGTGCATGGCGTAACCGAAGATCCGGGCCGCGTGACGAGCGCGGAAATTTTCACGCATCTGCAGATTCCGCACGCGCAGTCGCACGCCGATATCGAAGATGGCCTCGCCGAGCGCCGTCTCGCGTTCACCTCGATCGACGTGCTCGCGCCGAAGCTCGCGCGGCTTCTCGGCTTGCGTCGACGGATGGGGGTGCGCAATTCGACGCATACGCTCGTGAAGATTCTTCAGCCGTTCGCGCCGGCCGGGCTGCGTCTGGTGAACTACACGCATCCGCCGTATCGCGACAGTCTCACGCAGCTGTTCAACACGCATCCGGATGCGGCGGCCGGCGGTGCGTTGCTCGCGCGCGGCACCGAAGGCGAGGCGGTCGCGGATACGCGGCGACAAGTGCAGGTCGACTGGTTGCACGATGGCGTGTGCGAAACGCGCGTGCCGCACGAGCGCTCGTCGCCGGATGCGCCCGAGGTCGAGCTGCCAGAGGCACGCGATGCGCAGACCACCGCCGCGTGGATCAGCGCGGTGCTGCGCGGCGAAGCGCCTGTGCCGAGCGCGATCGAGCGACAGGTCGAGTTGATTGTGGATGTAGCGAAGACTGCGGCTTGAGGCGGGAGTGAGTTTGGTTCGTTGGAGCAAACTCACTCAGCGAATCCGCGAATTGATTTCGCGCCGCGCTTCCGAAGCTCCAGCAGCTTGAGTCAACACGACACACTGTTCCGGGAAACTGTCCGCACACGGACCCGCACGTAACTCACTCCAGCGCGCATCGCGTGGCCTGCCACGCAATCAACCGCCATTGCCCGTCTTCCTGCGTATGAATGGCGGTGTACGCAATCGGAAACAGCAGCGCGCCGCTATTCGCCTCCATCTCGATCAGCGCCCGACCCGTGACGACGCACGTCTCGGGTCCCACGGGCAACACGTCCTGCGACTGCACTTCGATCTGCCGATAACGGCGGCGCCCGCCCGTAATCCCGTCGATGAACTGCCGCTTCGTCTCACGCTTGCCGTTCGTGTGAACGTAACTCACGTTGTCCGCGAGGAGCGTGTCGAGCGATTGCCCGTCGCCGTCGACCATCGCGCGAAATCGCTCTCGTTCGAGCCCGCGAATCGCTTCGATTAACTTTGCCGCCATTGCTCAGCCCCTTGCACCGGTAGGCCGAACGGGGCCACGGTCGTCAAAAGTTATATTGCAAATATAGCTGGCTGAAATTTATACCAGGATTGGGCTCTTTGATACCGCCGTTGGAAATATGCTGGAAGCGGTAGCCGGCCAGATACTGCTGGTGGCCGCCGAACTGCAGGCCGACGCCGGCCATGTCGGCGAACTGGAACGCGGTGGCGACCGAGAAGGTCGAAGAAATGCGTGTGGTCGACAGCAGGCGGACACCGGCGCCCACTTCGATATAAGGCCGCACCATCCCCGAACTCCTGATGAAGCGGATCACCGGCGTGACCCCTATCTCGCCGACGTTGCCGTGCACGTCGCCTTCGTTAGTGTGCCACCAGGACGCGTGCGCTTCGCCGATCAGCGAGAAGTGCCAGTCGCCGATGTACCACCACGTCAGATTCGGGTCCCACGCAAGGCCGAGGTCCAACTTCTTGATATGCCGGTCGCCGACGCCTGCGCCCATCTGTACGCCGAACTGGTCTGCTGAAGCCAGCCCGGAAGCTCCTAGCACCGCGGCAACCATCGCGCCTTTTAGAGCCAGATCGCGAAAAGCATTATTTTTGTTGTCCATCTAACACCCGCACTCGCAGACGTTTATTAATGCACTTCTCTTTTGCGTATTCTAACGACTATCAGTTTTAGGTGAATCGTATGAATAAATCAAAACTCTCGCAATTACTGACTTCAAATAGAGAAAACTCAAGCCATTAATGAGAACCACAGCGCAAAATCCGGTAAATCCTACGCACCGCACAGGGCAAGTAACAAGCGCGTATGATGGCTATTGAAATCTGAATTTCAATAGGAATTCACGGAACTTGGATGACCCTACGCGCTCTAAGTATTAGCACTCGGTAAATCAGAGTGCTAACATCCATCGCTGGAGTCGTTTACTGAATACGCTTTTGTCTGATTCCAAAGGAGTTTTTTACGTGAGCCATGCAATGACCCTTCCGAGTACTCTGAGCCCGTCGTCGGCTAAGGCCGCTTCGGCAGGTGCACTGGCGCTCTCGCATTCCTCTATGCTGCCCGGTCAACTGGGCAATATCGACGCCTACATCCAGGCCGTTAATCGGATTCCGATGCTGACGCCGGCGGAAGAACGCCAGTACGCCACCGAATTTCGCGAGCAGGAGAACCTGCAGTCCGCGCGCAAACTCGTCCTGTCGCACCTGCGGCTGGTCGTGTCGATTGCGCGCAACTATCTGGGTTACGGGCTGCCGCATGCCGACCTGATCCAGGAAGGCAACATCGGTCTGATGAAGGCCGTGAAGCGCTTCGACCCGGAGCAGAACGTGCGGCTCGTGTCGTACGCCATGCACTGGATCAAGGCTGAGATCCACGAATACATTCTGCGCAACTGGCGGATGGTGAAGGTCGCCACCACCAAGGCGCAACGCAAGCTGTTCTTCAACCTGCGCAGCCACAAGCAAGGCCTGGGCGCGTTCACGCCGGACCAGATCGACGATCTGGCTAAAGAGCTGAACGTGAAGCGCGAAGAGGTTTCCGAAATGGAAACGCGCTTGTCCGGCGGCGACATCGCGCTGGAAGGCCAGGTCGAAGACGGCGAAGAGTCGTACGCGCCGATCGCCTATCTCGCCGATTCGCATAGCGAACCGACCGCCGTGCTGGCTTCGCGTCAGCGCGACAAGCTGCAAAGCGACGGTATCGCAAGTGCGCTGGATGCACTGGACGCCCGCAGCCGCCGCATCATCGAGGCACGCTGGCTGAAGGTGGAAGACGACGGTTCGGGCGGCTCGACGCTGCACGAACTGGCCGACGAGTTCGGCGTGTCGGCCGAACGTATCCGGCAGATCGAAGCTAGCGCAATGAAGAAAATGCGCGGTGCGCTGACCGAATACGCGTAACGTCTAAAGTCTGACGCATGCCGGTTCGCCCCGGTTAGCAATCAACTGCTGAATGGCCGTAAAAGCCCCGCTCTCGCAAGATGGCGGGGCTTTTTTTCGCCCGCTACAACGACTCACTCAAAGGGTCGCTCACTCCCCCCTCATCGACGCAAGACCAGCCCCGACGTTCAAAGGCTTTCTTGACGTATCACAAACCACGTTGCAATACTGATTAAACGCGGCAAATTTCGCGACACAATGCCGCGCCGCTGGCGAATGGAGCGCCATGTTCCGCTCCTAAAATCGGGGTGCACTATCCAGATCTCCAAAACGGTCTGGGTCCAGCCGGTACAACCGGTGTGAAGTCGATTCGACCGATCATGACCATAGCCCTCAATCGCAGCACTACCCGCCGTTCACGCTGGCGTCAGCGGTTCACCCGGTGGGTACGCGGGCCAACAATGGCTCGGGACGTAGCCATTGTTCTCGCCATCAAGTTCGTTCTGCTGATGGCGCTCAAATACACATTTTTCAATCATCCGCAGGCGGTGCATATGAGCATGCCGCCAGAACAAGTCGCACAGGCATTGTTGTCCGTGCCTGCCTCGCATCCGTCTCAAGGTGATCAACATGCCCGTTAGCGAAGTCGTAGAACTGTCGCGCCTCCAGTTCGCCATCACGGCGCTCTATCACTTTCTGTTCGTACCGCTCACGCTTGGGTTGTCGTGGCTGCTCGTCATCATGGAATCGGTTTATGTGATGACCGGCAAACAGATTTATAAAGACATGACCCAGTTCTGGGGCAAGCTCTTCGGCATTAACTTTGCAATGGGCGTCGCCACCGGCCTCACGCTCGAGTTTCAGTTCGGCACCAACTGGGCGTATTACTCGCATTACGTCGGCGACATTTTCGGCGTGCCGCTCGCCGTCGAAGGTTTGATGGCGTTCTTCCTCGAATCGACCTTCGTCGGCCTGTTCTTCTTCGGCTGGAAACGGCTGTCGAGAGTGCAGCACCTGATCGTCACGTTCTTCGTCGCGCTCGGCTCGAATCTGTCGGCGCTGTGGATTCTGGTCGCCAACGGCTGGATGAACAACCCGGTCGGCGCAACCTTCAACTACCAGACCATGCGGATGGAACTCGACAGCATCTTCTCCGTGCTGTTCAACCCGGTCGCGCAGGTCAAGTTCGTGCACACGGTGTCGGCGGGTTATGTGACGGCTGCGATGTTCGTGCTCGGCGTGTCGTCGTGGTATCTGCTGAAGCGCCGCGACACCGAGTTCGCGCTGCGTTCGTTTGCGATTGCCGCGGGTTTCGGACTGGCCTCCACGTTGTGCGTGATCATTCTCGGCGACGAATCGGGTTACACCACCGGCGAAGTCCAGAAAGTGAAACTCGCCGCCATCGAGTCCGAATGGGAGACCCGGCCCGCGCCCGCGTCGTTCACGGTATTCGGCATTCCGAATCAGAAGGAACAGCGCACCGATTACGCGATTCGCGTGCCGTACGCGCTCGGTATCATCGCCACCCGTTCGCTCGATGAACCCGTGATCGGTCTGAAAGATCTGATCACGCGTAACGAGGCGCGTATCAAGGAAGGCATGGTGGCGTACGCCGCGCTGCAAAAGCTGAAGCAGGGCGATGCGACCGACGAAGCCAAAGCCGACTTTGAAAATCACAAGGACTACCTCGGTTACGGGCTGCTGCTCAAACCGTTCACCGCGAACGTCACCGACGCCACGCCGGATCAGATTGCTCAGGCTGCCGAACGAACCATTCCGCCGGTGTTGCCGCTGTTCTTCTCGTTCCGCCTGATGGTCGGCCTTGGCCTGCTGTTCCTCGCCACGTTCGTGCTGGCGTTCTGGTTCTGCGCGCAACGCACGTTGTTGCTGGAGAAGCGCCGCTGGTTCCTGCGCTGGGCCGTGTGGGCGATTCCGTTGCCGTGGCTCGCGGCCGAGTTCGGCTGGATCGTCGCGGAAATGGGGCGTCAGCCGTGGAGTATCGCGGGCATTCTGCCGACCAATCTCGCCGCGTCGAGTCTGACGCCGCGCGATCTGTATCTGAGCATCGCGGGCTTCGTGCTGTTCTACACGGTGCTGTTCATCATCGAAATCATGCTGATGTTCAAGTACGCGCGGCTCGGGCCTTCGTCGCTGCACACGGGCCGTTATCACCATGAAACCGATCAGCCGCTGAATCAGCCGCTGCCGACCAACTCGGCCGTCTGATTCGCCGCTCGCTACTGCGCTTCAAGGGAAAAATAATCATGGATTACGCAACCCTCAAATTGATCTGGTGGGTGTTGATCGGCGTGCTGCTGATCGGCTTCGCGCTCACCGACGGCTTCGACATGGGCGCCGCGATCCTGCTGCCGTTCATCGCGAAGACCGATGCCGAACGGCGCATCGTCGTGAACACGGTCGGGGCAACGTGGGAGGGCAATCAGGTCTGGCTTGTCACCGCGGGTGGCGCGATGTTCGCTGCATGGCCGCTGGCGTACGCGGCGTCGTTCTCTGGCTTTTATTTCGCGATGCTGCTGATTCTATTCGCGCTGTTTTTCCGTCCCGTCGGCTTCGACTATCGCGGCAAACGCGAGAATCCGCGCTGGCGCACTGCGTGGGACTGGGGTTTGTTCGTCGGCGGCTTCGTGCCTGCGCTGGTGTTCGGCGTCGCGTTCGGCAACCTGCTGCAAGGCGTGCCGTTCTCGTTCGATACCGATCTGCGCGTCACGTATCACGGCGGTTTCTTCGGCTTGTTGAATCCGTTCGCGGTGTTGTGCGGACTGGTCAGTGTGTCGATGCTGACTGCGCACGGCGCGGCTTTCGTGAGAATCAAGTCGGACGGTATCGTCGCCGAGCGCGCGTCGCTGGCGCTGCGCATTGCCGCGCTGTGCGCCGTGGTGCTGTTCCTGATTGCCGGCGCACTGGTCGCGACGATGATCGGCGGCTATCAGATCGTCGACGCGCCGCCGCTCGACGCGGTCGCCAATCCGTTGATGAAAACCGTGATCGGCGCACCCGGCTTGTGGCTCACCAATTACGCGAATTATCCGTGGATGGTGGTCGCGCCTTTGGCCGGTATCGTCGGCGGCGTGCTGGCAATGTTGCTCGCGCGTTCGCGCTTTGAAAAGAGCGCGTTCCTGTCGACCTCGCTGATGGTGATCGGCGTGATTCTGACGGCCGGCTTCTCGATGTTTCCGTTCATCATGCCGTCGTCGCTCGATGGACGCAGCAGCCTGACCATGTGGGATTCCACGTCGAGCCGCATGACGCTGCAAATCATGCTGGTCGCCGTGATTATTTTCCTGCCGCTCATTCTGATTTACACGAGCTGGGTATATCGCGTGATGCGCGGCAAAGTGACCGCCGCCGCGCTCAAAGAAAATCACCATTCGATGTATTGAACGGCATTGCGCCTAACAGGAGTTTGCGATGTGGTATTTCAGCTGGATTCTCGGGATTGGCGTGGCGCTTTCGTTCGGCATTATCAACGTGCTGTGGCTCGAATCGCGCGGAGCGTGGATCGACGCCAGGCAATCCGATAAACGTTAAAGCTTAGTTCGCCGGAAGGCGTTCGCCGCTTAATGCAAAAGCGGCACCTTGAATCGAATCAAGGCGCCGCTTTTTTATTTCATGCAACTACGCGTTACCTCATGCAGGCAGAGGCGTTGCGCCGCCGGTTTGCGACATGTGAGTCGCGAGCGTGTCGGCGTAGCGTCGCGCCGAGTCGCCGACGACGATGTGGAACGTATCCGCCGACACCCACGCGGTATCGAGCGAAGCCAGGCGCTGACGATCCACCGCCGACGGATCGCGCACGACGACACGCAGACGCGTCGACGCCACCGCATCCAGCGATACCACGTTACCCGCGCCGCCGAACACCGCGAGCCAGCGCAGCGGGTCCGGGTCGAGCGGACCGCCGTGATTGCCTTCCGCCGCATGGGCTACCGGCGCCGATGCAGCAGCGGCCGGAGCCGCAGCAACCGCAGGCTTCGCTGCCTCACCACCACCCTGCGCCATCACCGTGCGAATTTCATCGGCGATGATGTCCGCTTCCGGTCCGATGATCACCTGCACTGCCGTCGCGCCGCGCTTGAGCACGCCCCGCGCGCCGATCGTCTTCAGTTCGCTTTCGGACACCTTGTTCGGATCAACCACCGACAGACGCAGACGCGTCGTGCACGCATCCACCACTGACAGATTCGCCGCACCACCCAGCGCCGCGATATAACGCTGCGCACGCGGCACCGCAGCGCTTGCCACCGGCGACACAAAACCGCCAGCCGAGAACGAATCGACCTGTTCGTCGGCAGCAGCGGGTTCGCGGCCCGGCGTCGCCATATTGAACTTGCGGATGAAGAAGCGGAACAGACCGTAGTACACCACCGAATACACGATACCAATCGGAATCGCCCACCAGCCCTTGGTCGACAGACCGTAGTTCAGCACGTAGTCGATTGCGCCGGCCGAGAACGTGAAGCCGAGGTGAATGCCGAGCGCCGAGCAGATGGCGAGCGACAGGCCCGTCAGCAGCGCATGGATCACGTACAGCACCGGTGCGAGGAACATGAAGCTGAATTCGATCGGCTCGGTCACGCCGGTCAGGAACGACGTCAGCGCCATCGAGGCCAGCAGGCCGAACACCATCGCGCGACGTTCTTTCGGTGCTTCGTGGTACATCGCGAGACACGCGGCCGGCAGGCCGAACATCATCACCGGGAAGAAGCCGGTCATGAAGGTTCCGGCAGTCGGATCGCCCGCGAAGAAGCGGTGCAGGTCGCCCGTCACCGCAGCGCCGCCCGGCGGCGTGAAGGTGCCGAACACGAACCACGTCAGCGAATTGAGAATGTGATGCAGACCCGTGACCAGCAGCAGACGGTTCAACACGCCGAACACAAATGCGCCGAGCGCGCCCGCCGTCGTCAGCCAGTGGCCAGCCGTGTCGATCACGGTCTGCACCGGCTGCCACACGTAGCCGAACACAATGCCGAGTATCAGACAGACCACCCCCGTGACAATCGGCACGAAGCGTTTCCCTCCGAAGAACGCGAGGTAATCGGGCAGCTTGATGTCCTTGTACTTGTTGTACAGCAAGCCCGCGACAATACCCGCCACGATCCCGGACAACACGCCCATGTTCAGCTTGTCGTTGATGTCCTTCATCACCGCGATCTGGACCAGATAGCCGATCGCGCCCGCGAGACCCGCGACGCCGTTGTTGTCCTTCGCGAAACCCACTGCCACGCCGATTGCAAACAGCAGCGGCAGATTGTCGAAAATCGCGCCGCCCGCGTCGGCGATCATCTTGATGTTGAACACATCGGGCTGACCGAGGCGCAGCAGCAGGCCGGCGACCGGCAGCACCGCAATCGGCAGCATCAGCGCGCGTCCCAGGCGCTGAATCTTCAGAAACGGATTCCCATCCATTGATATCTCCAATCCTTGTCTCGTGGTCGTTAAATGTTGTAGCTATGGGTACTCATCCAGCGAAGCCCGCTGCGGACCGTTTGGGGTTCAGTCCAGCGGCCAGGTTTCGCGGCTTGCTGCTCTTACCGCCTGCGCCGATTCGAGCGCCAGCGCATCCTGGGCGCGTTGACGGCACAGTTGATAATCGAGGTTGCGCACGCGCGCTTTCGCGCCCGGCACCGACACCGGATCGACCGACAGTTCGGTCACGCCGAGGCCGACGAGCAACGGCATCGCAAGCGGATCGCCCGCGAGCGCGCCGCAAACGCCGACCCATTTGCCGTGCTTTTCCGCGCCCTGCACGGTGGCCGCGATCAGCCGCAGAACGGCCGGGTGCAAACCATCGGCTTGCGCAGCGAGATCGGCCTGGCAGCGGTCCATCGCGAGCGTGTATTGCGTCAGATCGTTGGTGCCGATCGACAGGAAATCCGCGTGTTGCGCGAGTTGATCGGCAAGCAAGGCCGCCGACGGCACTTCGATCATCACGCCGACTTCGATTCGCTCAGTGCGGCCCGACTCGCGCGCCAGTTCGTCGATCCGTTTGCGGGTGCGGATCAGTTCGCCGACATCGGTGACCATCGGCAGAAGAATGCGCACCGCGCCGAGCGGCTGCACGGCGAGCAGGCCGCGCAGCTGATCGTCGAGCAGATCCGGGCGCACCTGAGCGAGACGGATGCCGCGCAGGCCGAGCGCAGGGTTCGGTTCAGGCGGCAGCGTCAGGTAATCGACTTCCTTGTCGGCGCCGACATCGAGCGTGCGGATGATCGCGGTGCGGCCGTTCAGCGCTTCGACAATGCCCTGATAACTCTGCCGATGTTCGTCGACGGTCGGCGCAGACGCGCGGTGGATGAACAGCAGTTCGGTGCGCAACAGGCCCACTGCATCGGCACCGTTGTCGACGGCGGTTTTCGCGTCGTCGAGCGTGGCGATGTTCGCGGCGACTTCGATCGCGCGGCCATCCGAAGTGACGGCAGCCTGCTGCGACGTGCGGCGATTTGCTTCGCGCACGTCGGCGAGACGGCTGCGCTCCACGCGCGCCCGTTCGACATCGACTTCGGTCGGTGCGAATTCCAGACGGCCGGTGGTGGCGTTCACCACGACCTGTGTACCGGCGGGAATCGCATGCAATGCATCGCCCACGGCGACCAGCGCCGGAATGCCCGCCTGGCGCGCGAGAATCGCGGCGTGCGACGTGGCACCGCCGCGCGCCATCACCAACGCGGTCACCCGCGAGCGATCCAGCGACGACAGATCGGACGGCGTGAATTCTTCCGCCGCGAGCACGGCTTCGTCCGGCAGCGTGCGAGCCGACGCATTCGTATAACCAAGCGCGCGCAGCACGCGTTTGTCGATGTCGCGCAGATCGGCGGCGCGTTCCGCGAGCAACGCGTCTTCCACTTTATTCAGGATGCCGATCTGTGCGCAGATCGCTTCGCGCCACGCAAAGCCCGCGCTCTTGCCGAGGCTGATCAGATCGCGCGCGGCGTCGAGCAGCGTCGGGTCTTCGAGCAACACGCGATGCACCGCGAAAATGCCCGCCTCGCCCACCGCGCCGCGTTGCGACGCATCGCGCACGACCGTGTCGAGGTCCGCGTCGACGGTGGCGATGGCCTTGTCGAGCAAACGGCTTTCCGCCGCCGACGTACCCGCCGCCTGCTCCGGCGGATCGATGTCCGCGTCGTCCCAGCGAACCAGCTTGCCGACCGCGACGCCCGGCGACGCGCAAACGCCAGCAAGCGTGTTCGGTGCGGGCGGCTCGCCAGCGGAACTGGCCGCGGCCTGGGTCACCGGCGACGATGCCTGGCGCGCGGGCTTTGCCTGTTCGACTTCGCCGTGCGCTTCACGCGTCAATTCGTGCGCGATCGCATCGATCGCGGCCTGAGCTTGCGGACCGACGCCGAGCAACTCGACCGTCGCGCCCTCGCCCGCGCCGAGACCGAGCAGGCCGACCACGCTTTCGATCGCCGCCTTGCGCCCTTCGTAGCGCACTTCGACGCGCGCCTCGAAACCGCGCGCCGCTTCACGCGCCCGCGCCGCAGGACGCGCGTGCAGACCGCCCGCGTGAATCAGCGTGACCTGGCGACGAGCTTCGTCCATCACCTTCGTGGCGCTCAGTTGACGCGACGCGTCGGCGGCTTCGCCGGCGCGTGCACGCAGCACCAGCAACGGCGTTTCACCCGCCTTCACGATGCCGCCTTCCACGCGCTCGACGATCTCGAACGCATCCGAATTCGCAATCGCGATCACCGACACCAGGCTCGGCGCGTTCAGCGCGACCTGATCCTGATCGAACTCGATCAGCACGTCGCCGGCACGCACTTGCGCGCCCTGCTCGATCATCGGCGCAAAACCCTTGCCGTTCAGTTCGACCGTGTCGATACCGATATGCAGCAGGATCTCGGCGCCTTCCGCAGTCGCGAGCGTGACCGCGTGACCAGTGCGCGCGAGATGGGTAACGGTGCCGTCGCACGGCGCGACCAGCCGCCCTTCGAGCGGATCGACACCGATGCCGTCGCCGAACATGCCGCCCGAAAACACCGGGTCGGGCACCTGCGCGAGCGGCACGACCGGGCCGGTCAGCGGCGCCAGCAAAACAATGTGGCCTTCAGAATGGCTCTTCAAGCGGGACTCCTCGACACGTCGCATCTGATTTCTCGTCAGTGAGTTTCGGTGACTTTGTTGAGATGGCGCGGCGCATCAGGGTTGCGTCCGCGAGCGGCGGCAAGGCCGGCGGCCATCACGTAAAAGGACAGGATCGCGGCGATCGGATCGAGCGCCGCATGAGCGGTGGTGGCAAGCGGCAACGTCGCTTCGGGCACGTCGTCCGGTGCGGCGAGCAGCACGCGTGCGCCGCGCGCCTGCATGTCGCGCGCGAGTTGCAGCAGGCCTGCCTGTTCGGGGCCGCGCGGTGCGAAAACCAGCAACGGGTAATCACGGTCGATCAGTTCCATCGGACCATGGCGCACTTCCGCGCTTGAAAACGCTTCGGCCTGAATGCCGGAGGTCTCCTTCAATTTCAGCGCGGCTTCCTGCGCAATCGCGAGACCGAGACCGCGGCCGATCACGATCATGCGTTCAACGCCGCGCAGTTCTTCCACGGCCTTCGACCAGTCGAGCTTGCCCGCGCTTTGCAGCGCATCGGGCAGCGTCTTCAATGCGCCGAGCAGGTCGGCGTCTTTCTGCCAATGCGCGACCAGTTGGGCGGAAATCGACAGCATCGCGATGTAGCTCTTGGTGGCCGCGACGCTCAATTCCGGGCCGGCGACCAGAGGCAATTGCCATTCGCAGGCATCGGCCAGAGGCGAACCCGGCGCGTTCACGGCAGCCACGGTCAACGCACCCGCGTTGCGCAACGCCTGCATCGAGCCGATCAGATCCGGGCTCTTACCCGATTGCGAGAACGCCAGCGCGAGCTGATCGCGCACCTGCAACGGCGCTTGCTGCAACGTCGCGACCGACATCGGCAGCGACGCGACCGGCACGCCGATGCGGCTCATCGTCAGGCTCGCGAAGTAGCTCGCGGCATGGTCCGAGCTGCCGCGCGCGACCGTCAGCGCGACATGGCGCGGCTGTTCGGCCAGCTTCGCGGCGAGGGCCTCGACATGCGAGGTGTCCGAGAGTTGCGCGGCGACCGTTTCTGCGGACGCCAGCGCCTCTTTAAGCATATTCGACAATTGCTTCTCCTTCGACGTAAGTCGCGGTCAACGCCAGTTCACGATCGAACACGACCAGATCGGCCCACGCACCGCGCGCGATACGGCCGCGGTCTTCGATGCCGAGATAGTCGGCGGCGTAGCGCGACAAACGGTTTGATACATCGGCGATCGGCAAGCCGATCGAGACGAGATTGCGCAGCGCCTGATCCATCGTCAGCGTGCTGCCGGCGAGCGTGCCGTCGGCGAGTCGCACTCCGCCCAGGCACTTCGTCACGTGCTGGCTGCCGAGACGGTATTCACCGTCGGGCATGCCGGTGGCCGACGTGCTGTCCGTCACCACATAGAGACGCGGAATCGCGCGCAACGCGGCGCGGATCGCGCCCGGATGGACGTGCAGCAGATCGGGAATGATTTCGGCGAATTCGGCGTGCGCGAGCGCCGCGCCGACGAGTCCTGGATTGCGGTGATGCAGCGGCGACATCGCGTTGAACAGGTGCGTGAAACCGCACGCGCCGTGCTTGAGCGCGGCGACGGCGTCGTCGTAGGTGCCGAGCGAGTGGCCCAGTTGCACGCGCACGCCGCGCGCGGCCATCGCGGAGATGATCTCCATGTGGCCGGCGATTTCCGGCGCCAGCGTAACCACGCGGATCGGCGCAATCGACAGATACTTCAGCACCTCGTCCATCACGGCCGAGACCGCCGCGTCCGGCTGCGCGCCGAGCTTGCCGGGGTTGATGTACGGCCCTTCCAGATGGACGCCGAGCACGCGCGCGCCGCCCGGCGTGCGCACCTTCGCGTTGTTGCCGAGTCCGGCGACCACGTTCATCAGTTCGTCGCGCGGCGCGGTCATGGTGGTTGCAAGCAGGCTCGTCGTGCCGAAACGCGCATGCGTGCGGGCGATCACTTCGATCGCGTCGCCCGCTTCCATCACGTCGGAACCGCCGCCGCCATGCACGTGCAGATCGATGAAGCCGGGCAGGATGTACGGCGCGTCGTTCGTCGACGGATCGACGGGATTGCCTGTCAGCGCCGTGATGCGGCCGTTTTCGTATTCGAGCGTGCCGTGAATCCACCCATCGGTGGTGAGTATGTTTCCGGTCAGCATGAGTCTCTCTGGTGAGGCGTGATACGGGGTGTGACTGAATCGCGCCCGCTGGCGCCGCATTGGGCGGCCGGCCGCGTGGCCGGCTTTCAGGTGCGCAATTCAGCGACGAAGTCGTAGTAGTCGTCGCGGCAATACGTGTCGGTTAGCTCGATTGCGCGCTGATCGGCGCTATAGCCGATACGGGTAATGACAAGCAGCGCGGTGCGCGGTTCGATATCCATCAGCGAGGCGATTTCGCTCGACGCGTTGACCGCCCGGAAGTGTTGCAACGCGCGTACCACGGCGGCCCCGCGCTGCTCCAGATAGCTGTAAAGCGATACGCCGATGGCCTGCGGATCGGGCACGATCGCCGCCGGCAGCGCCGAATGCTCGACCGCCATGACGATGCCGTCCGCGCGGCGCAGCCGCCGCAGACTCGCCACCGCCGCGCCGGGCGACAGCCCGAGATGCACCAGTTCGTCACGGTTGGCGGCGCGGATATCGCGCTCGAGCCAGACCGAATCCGGCTGGAAACCGCGTTGCTGCATTTTCTTCGTGAAGCCGGTGAGCCGCGACAGCGGATCTTCGACACGCGGCGTGATGAAGCTGCCCGCGCCCCGCGCCCGCCGGATCAGACCCTGTTCGACCAGCAGCTCGATAGCCTTGCGCGCGGTAATGCGCGACACGCCGATGGCGTCCGACAGCGTGCGCTCCGACGGCAGTGCCTCGCCCGCCGACCACACGCCACAGTGGATCGCCGTCGCCAGATTGCGCGCCAGTTGCAAATACAGCGGCGTGACGTTGCGGGCGTCGGGCATCAATGCGGACCAGCGAGTTTCCATGGGGCTCCGGGGCTGCTGTAAAGAGACCGGCCTACGAAAAATGAGAGCCCATTATATAACCAACATAATACCAGTCAATCGAGTGGTTCCATGGTGGTATCGGAGCGTGCAAAGCCTTACCAGATAAGGCTTCTGGAGGTTTGAAAGCGCTTCTGGGTAGCCTTTTTCGAGATAAGGATTTACCCGTATTCGGGCTATTGAAAGATACCTGTGAGCGCTTCACGGGGACTGCGGCTATCGAATCCGGCAGCACGATTAATACCTCTTCAATACCAGCACAGCCCAGTAACGCCGCGCGCTTTGCGTGGCTGGCTTTGTCAAAGAGTTACGTTCAAATATAGTTGTGTGTACCAAGCCATAACAATTCCCCGGGGAGCAGCCTTTGACCGATTCCGAGGCGCTGCGACGTGCTCAGGCCGTCCGCCATTTCAACCGTTTCTATACGCAGCACATCGGGGCTCTGCATGAGCACCTCGCAAAAAGCGAATTCTCACTAACGGAAGTGCGCGTGCTGCACGAGCTGTATCGCGGACGTGCGCAGACAGCTTCCGTGCTGGGGCGGGCGCTCGGTCTCGATAGCGGTTATCTCAGCCGTCTGCTGACCAGTTTCGAGCGACGCAATCTGATTACGCGCCGTCCGTCCGACCTGGACGCGCGGCAGTCGCTGATCGCCCTGACCGACATCGGTCACGCGGCCTATGCGCCGCTCGACACGGCTGCAATCGAAGAGGTGTGCGCGCTGCTCGACGGCCTGACGGCGCTCACGCAGGAACGGTTGATCACGGCGATGAGACTGATCGAGCGGATCCTCGGCGGCAAACCCAAACACGAACTGATTACGCTGCGTCAGCCGCGCGCGGGCGAATGCGGATGGCTGGTGCATCGACAGGCGCAGTGGTTCGCGGCGGAATACGGCTGGGACCGCTCGTTCGAGGGGTTGCTCGCGAAAGTGGTCGCCGATTACACGCAGCGCAACGATCCGCTACGCGAGACGTGCTGGATTGCCGAACAGGACGGCATGGTGGTGGGTTCGGTGTGCGTCGTAGGGGTATCGACGACGGTGGCAGGCATGCGCCTGCTGTGGGTCGAACCGGACGTGCAGCGGCTCGGCATCGGCACGCAACTGGTCAGCGAATGCGTGCGATTCGCGAGGCGCGTGGGTTACACAAAACTCACGTTGACCACGGCGAGCATGCTGGGCGAACCGCGCCGGCTCTGCGAGCGCGCCGGTTTCCGGCTTGCCGGCACAGCGGCTGAGCGCCGTTTCGGCAAGGACCTGACGGTCGAAAGGTGGGAGCTGGATTTGTAGCGTTGAAGCGCAGGCCCGGCGCGGACATCAAGCCACGCGAGCCTGCACCCGGTCACGCGTCGCTTAGAACGACGGGACCATCGAACCCTTGAACTGCGTCTTGATGAACTGGCGCACGTCTTCCGACTGGTAAGCGGCGACCAGCTTCTTGACCCACGGCTTGTCCTTATCCTGAGCGCGCACAGCGATCAGGTTCGCGTATGGGCTGTGGATGTCTTCGAGCGCGATCGCGTCTTTGGTCGGCTGCAGGCCGGCTGCAAACGCAAAGTTCGTGTTGATCACGGCAGCGTCGACATCAGCCAGCGTGCGCGGCAATTGCGCTGCGTCGAGTTCGACGAACTTGATCTTCTTCGGATTTTCCGCGATATCGAGCGGGGTCGCGTTATTGCCACCCGTACCCGCGCCCGCGTTCAGCTTGATCAGACCCAGCGACTGCAACAACAGCAGCGCACGGTTTTCATTCGACGGATCGTTCGGCACCGCGACCTTTGCGCCTTGCGGCAGGTCCTTCACCGACTTCAGCTTCTTCGAGTAGACGCCGAGCGGCGAAATGTATGTGAGACCTGCGTTGACGAGCTTGTAGCCGCGCTGCTTGATCTGGCTGTCGAGGTACGGCTGGTGCTGAAAGCTGTTCGCGTCCAGATCGCCTGCGTCGAGCGCGGCGTTCGGCTGCACGTAATCGTTGAATTCGATGACCTTCACGTTCAGGCCTTCGCGCTTCGCCACTTTGGTGACGACTTCCCAGATCTGCGCATCCGGGCCGCCGATGGTGCCGACCTTGATGACTTTGTCGTCGGCGTGCGCGCCGAAGCTGGTGAAGATCGCCGCACCGGCGATCACTGCCGAGAGGGCTTTAAGAATGTTTCTGCGCTGCATGGTGTTTCTCGCTGTTTCTGGTTGATGCTCTGATCGATGTCAGATTCTGGTGGAAGCCGGCGGCGATTCGCTGCAAGGCAAACGCTCCGCCAACTGAGCCCTAAATGGTCTCATATGCCCGGCGGGATGGGAAATACCCCGATCGCATATGGGTATGCGGGTTGGGCGGCGCGCGTCGTCGCACTCTCGCCGCGCACGCAATCAGGCGGCGTCTGACCGATAATTGAAAACCGTGGCCGCGCCTGTGAGCGGCTCAGTCCATTGCTTTTGAGAACGCCTATGTACGTCATCAACGTCACCTATACCGCCCCGCTCGACCGTATCGACGATGCGCTGGACGCGCATCGCGCGTTCCTGACCAAATACTTCGAAGCAGGTATTTTCGTGGCCGCAGGCCCGAAACTTCCGCGCGACGGCGGCATTATCCTGGCGGTGCGCATCGAGCGGGACAGACTGGACGCAATTCTCGCCACCGATCCGTTTGTCGTGCAAAAGCTCGCGCATTACGACGTGACGGAGTTCAAGACCACGCGTCTCGCGCCGGGTCTGAATCTGCCGATACCGGACTGAGAATTACCGCGACCTGAATTGAAAATGGGCGCGTGATCAAATCACGCGCCCATTTCATTTGCCCCTGCAATATCAGTCGAGCAGCAGCTTGAAATCGTGCACCCACGGCGTCGCGCCCTGGCCGTCGCGCGCGAACAGACGCAGCTTGCCGTCCGTATCGAACACGTAGCTCGCGGCCGTGTGGTCCATCGTGTAGCTGTCGGGCGTCTTGCCCCGCACCTTCGCGTAGTAGACGCGGAAGTCCTTGGTGATCTTCGTGAGTTGCGCCTGATCGGCGGGTCGCAAGCCGACAAAAGTCGGGTTGAACGCCGGCACGTATTGCGCGAGCAATTCAGGCGTATCGCGCTCGGGATCGACGGTGACGAACAGCACCTGAACGCGCTTGGCGTCTTCAGGACCGAGTTGCTGCAACGCCTGCGACAACTCCGCCATTGTGGTCGGGCAAACATCGGGGCAATGCGTGTAGCCGAAGAACAGCACGACGACTTTGCCCTTGTAATCCGCCAGCGTATGGATTTTTCCAGACGTGTCGGGCAGCGAGAAATCGCTACCGAATTGCGTATTGCCGGTGATGTCGAGATTGGTGAAGGCCGGCGGCTGCTTGCCGCAGCCCGCCACCAGCAACGCGCCGCCGAGCGCGCAAGCCACTACAGCAGCACGCGCCACGCGCGCGAAGCGATTTTTGAGCATGGTTTTACGCGCCGATCAGGGCACGCGCATAGTGGTCGATCAGCAGCGCGGCAAACAGCAGCGACAGATAGACGATCGAATAACGAAACATTCTGCGCGCCAGATCGTCCGAATATTCCCGATAGATCTTCCACGCATAGGCGAGGAACACGGCGCCCAGCAGCACGGCGGATACCAGATACACAACCCCGCTCATGCCGGAGATAAACGGCATCAGCGTGACTGCGTACAGGATCAACGAATACAGCAGGATATGCAGACGCGTGTACTTCTCGCCGTGCGTATTCGGCAGCATCGGCAGACCGGCGTTTTCGTAGTCTTTGCGGCGATACAGCGCGAGCGCCCAGAAATGCGGCGGCGTCCACACGAAGATGATCAGCACGAGAATCCATGCGTCGCCTGGCACGTGACCGGTGACTGCGGCCCAGCCGAGCGCGGGCGGCATCGCGCCCGATGCACCGCCGATTACGATGTTCTGCGGCGTAGCCGGTTTCAGCAACAGCGTGTAGATCACCGCATAACCGACGAAAGTGGCAATGGTGAGCCACATGGTCAGCGGATTGGCGAAGTGATACAGCGTGTACATGCCAATGCCGCCGAGCACCGCCGAAAACAGCAGAATTTGCGCGGTAGTGATCTCGCCGCGCGCCGACGGACGCCACGACGTGCGACGCATTTTCGCGTCGATTTTCTGTTCAACCAGGCAATTGATGGCGAACGCGGCACCCGCGAGCAGCCAGATACCGACCGTACCGCCGATCAGAACGGTCCACGGCACCATGCCGGGCGTCGAAAGAAACATGCCGATGACGGCGCAGAACACGGCGAGTTGCGTGACGCGCGGCTTCGTCAGGGCGATGTACTGGGAGACCCGGCTACCGGGTGTTTGGGAGAGTGTTGTGCTGTCCATGGAGGTCACGCTGGCGCGGCGTCGCGCGCAGGGAGCGAGGCGCGGCCGGGACGGCTATAAGCGATCCGAAAGTTTAACATAACGAGCAAAAGCAGCAGGATCGCGGCGCCACCGTTGTGGGCGACCGCAATCGGCAACGGCCATTGCAGGACGATATTCGACAGCCCGGTGACGAACTGGATGATCACCACCAGCAGCACGCCGCTCGCCGGCCGCCGCAGCGATTCGAAGCGGCGTAGCTTCAGCGCGAGCCACGCCAGATAAGCCACCACGACGATCGCGAAGGTGCGGTGTGTCCAGTGGATCGCGACCAGCGCGTCCTGGGTGATCATGTCGCCGTCACCGGTCATGCCGAGCGCGCGCCACAGATGGAAGCCATGCGCGAAGTCCATCGGCGGAATCCATTGGCCGTTGCAGGTCGGGAAGTCGGTGCACGCGAGCACCGCGTAGTTCGTGCTGACCCAGCCGCCCAGCGCGATTTGCGCGATCAGCAGAATCAGACCCGCGAGCGCCGCGACGCGCCATCGCGCGATTTCCGGCTCGAATGCGGGCAACGGCGTGAGCCGCGCTGCGAGCCAGCCGAGCGTGCCGAGCAGCGCAAGACCGAGCAGCAGGTGCGTGGTTACGATGATCGGCTGCAGTTTCATCGTCACGGTCCATGCGCCGAACGCGCCCTGCACCAGAATCAGCAGCAGCAGCGAGGTCGGCCACCAGGGCGATACGTGCAACGGACGGCGCCTGATCCGCGCAGTCCACGCAATGATGGTCTGCGCGATGATCAGCACGCCGATCGCCATCGCGAAGTAACGGTGGATCATCTCGATCCACGCCTTCGACATGCTGACCGGCCCGGTGGGCATCAGCTGATGCGCAGCCGTGATTGCCGCATGCGCGATAAATGGCGACGACGTGCCGTAACAGCCCGGCCAGTCCGGACAGCCGAGCCCGGAATCGGTGAGGCGCGTGAAGCCGCCGAACATCACCAGATCGAGCGTGAGGAAGGTGGTCAGCCAGACCAGCTTGCGGAATTTGTTGTCGTCGGCCTTGACCCATACGTAGGACAGCGGCAACAACGCGATACACAGGCCGATCAAAGCCAGTTGCAGTACGAACATCTTTCTTACCCTGTTTGCGACATCAGCCGATGCTCGACCATTTGAGCAGCTTCGTCACGTCACCCTTGATCTTGCTCGGGTTCGGATCTTTCGGAAAACGCATCATCAGATTGCCGTTCGGATCGACCAGATAGAGGTGGTCGGTCACTTTGGTGCCCTTATCGGTGGGCAGCCACGCCGACACCTGCGCCGGGTCGGCGACCAGCATGCTGGTTTCGGGATAGGCGGTTTGTATCACGTCTGCGACCTTGTCTGCATCGGTGCGCAACCACACTTCTACGACGCGCTCGCGTTCCGGCCCCTGAGCTGCGCGGATTTGCCGCATGAAATAGAGCTTCGTGACACAGGCTTTGTCGCACGAACTGCTGTCGACGGAGATCATCAGCCAGCGGCCGCGCAAGGTGTCGAGCTTCAGCGGTTTGCCGTCTTCACCGGTGACCACGAGCGAGTCGGGAATCGGCCGTTGCGGCTCGACCAGCGTGCCGTAACTCGTGCTGCCGCCGGTTGGTTTGATGACGTAGTACGTGAAATACGACACGACAATCGGCGCGGCGCCGATGATCACCAGCAGCAGCAGAATCCAGCGGCCACTTTTCCAGGAGCCGGGGCCGTTGGGCTGGCCGGGCATCGCTTTCGGCGCGGCGGGTTTGCGGGCTTGCGGCGAACGGGGGGATTGCGTCGACACTACAGGACCTCTTTCAGTGATTGCGCGGTGGGATCGCCTTCTGCGCAGGGCAGACCGGCCGGCACACCGCATACATGCTGCATTACGCGCCCGGCGCGTGCTCTTGCGTCTGCTCTTTTCTGGCGGCGCGGCGCGCGGCGTACAGGCCAAAAACCAGAGCCGCCGCCGCCATGCCCCACCACTGGAACATGTAGCCGTAATTTCGCTCGACGCCGTTATCCGGTGCGGGCCAGTCGCGCACCAGTTGGTCGCCGTCGTCGCTCAATTGCTGGATCACGAACGGGTGCAGCGGCAGCCCGGTTTCCGCTGCGTACGCGGCGGTATCCAGATTCTGGCGGATCAACTGATGCGCGGCCGAGCCGCCCTGCCCCAACTCGAAAGCGCGTGACGCGTCGGCGCGCACGATACCCTCGATCTCGACTTCGCCCGGTGGCGTCGTATAGGGCGCGATGGTTTCGCGATTGCTCATATTGCGCGGCAGCCAGCCACGATTGACCAGCACGTAACCGCCGTCGGCCAGTTTAAAAGGCATCACGACGTAAAAGCCGGGCTGATCGTTATACGGACGATTATCCAGGTAGACGACCTTATCCGCGACGAACGTGCCGCGCGCCTTCACCCGATGAAACTCGATGTCTTTCAATTCGACCGGCGCGCTGCCCAACGGCTGCGCGGGTGCATTCTCGAACTGCGTGATATGCGCCTCAAGCGCTTCCTTCTGATGGGCACGGTCGCGCTGCCAGAAACCGAGCCGCACGGTCACGACAATCACCAGCAGAATCAGCAACGCGGGGATCAGGCGAATCTTCATTGAACGCGCTCCAGCGGTGCTGGCGTCGACGCCTGGAACCTGCGGCAAACGCCCGCATGCGGTGCGATAATAAACGTCTTGCCTCTGCGCTTTCTGGTTTCAGCTAGCTCCATGCACATTCTCGTTCCCATTGCCTTCGTCCTGATCATCGCCAGCATGGTGTCGGCGCTGTATTTCATGATGCATGACAAGGGCAAAACCAAACGGATGGTCTGGTCGCTCGCCACGCGGGTGGGTCTGTCGATCTCGCTGTTCCTGTTCATCCTCTTCGCGCACTGGATGGGCTGGATTCAGTCCACCGGTATTCCGTACGGACGCTGAGTCCGGCGATCAACTCTCGCGTCGGCCGGCCATTGCCGGCTGCTCGCGAGCGATCAAGACTGCAACTGATTTACCGCTGCGTCTGCTGTCTCGAGCGCGTGGCAACACTGCTCACCGTCGACACCCGCCCTCCAATCCGCCAAACAAAACGCCGCCCTGACAGGGTCGAGGGCGGCGCTGCTTTGATCGTTACCTACTGCTTGCGCTCGCCGCGAGCGGCGTTGCGCGAACGGCCTGCACACTCCGGATAACCGGTCAGCGCAAACCAGATTGCGTTACAGCCAGTACACGACGACGTACAGCCCAAGCCACACGACGTCCACAAAGTGCCAGTACCAGGCGGCGCCTTCGAACGCAAAGTGATGCTCGGCCGTGAAGTGACCGCGAATCAGCCGTGCCAGCACCACCGCCAGCATCGTGCCGCCGAGGAACACATGGAAACCGTGGAAACCCGTCAGCAGGAAGAACGTCGAACCGTACACGCCCGAAGCCAGCGTCAGATTCAGTTCGTTGTACGCGTGAAAATATTCGAAGCCCTGCAGGAACAGAAAGCACACGCCCAGCACGAGCGTAGCCGCCAGCCAGATGATCGCTTTCTTGCGATGATTCTCGCGCAGCGCATGGTGCGACACCGTCAACGTCGCGCCCGACGAAAGAAGCAACGCCGTGTTGATGGTCGGCACCGGCCACGGCTGCATCGACTTGTATTGCGACACCAGCGCAGCCGGCCCGTTGTTCGGCCAGACCGCCGAGAAATCCGGCCAGATCAGCTTGTAATCGAGACTGCCCAGTTGATGCAGCGCAATTTCACGCGCATAGAACAACGCGCCGAAGAACGCGCCGAAGAACATCACTTCGGAGAAGATGAACCAGCTCATGCTCCAGCGGTACGACTTGTCGACATTCTTGCCGTACATGCCGCCTTCCGATTCGGCAATCGCGTCGCCGAACCAGTGCCACAGCGTGAAGAGCAGCCACAACAAGCCGGCCACGACGCCAATCGGCGCCCAGTCGTGTTCGTTGATCCAGGCCGCAAGCGATCCGAGCATGACCAGCAACCCGATAGCGGCGCTGATCGGATGCCGCGACGGATGCGGTACGAAATAGTACGGGCTCTCGTTTTGACCGCTCATTCTTGATTCTCCACTTCAGTCCAGTTGTTCCGGAATGTCCGGCTGTGTCTTCGGCGACGCGTCGATACCGCATCGCTTCTCTCTAATTCGTGGGCCCGCTGTCTCCGCCCTTGCCTCTCATCACTACGTCGCCCGCACGCGCGCCGCTTTAACCGACCACCGCGCGCACGACCAGAATCAGCACGCCAATGGAAATTGCCGCAGTGATCAACGCAGCAGCAACCACATGCAGCGGATTCAGTTGCGTGGCGTCCGCTTCCAGATCGCGGCGCTTGCGCACGCCAAAAAACGACCAGAACACGGCACGCATCGACTGACCAAAACTGCTTTTGCGCGGACTGCCGCCGTTATCGCTCATCTCGTCTCGTCTTCATTCGCCGACGGCCGCTGCCGTCACGCGGGATTGGCGGAAGCCGCCGCCGGATTCGTCGTGCTGGCAGTGGGCGCCGCGCTGCCGGCCGTCGCCGCTGCCGGCGTGTTCAGTTCGAAAAACGTGTACGACAACGTGATCGTCTTCACGTCCTTCGGCAACTTCGGATCGACCACGAACACGACCGGCAAGCGTTTGGTCTGGTTCGCCGTCAACGTCTGCTGCGTAAAGCAGAAACACTCGATCTTTCTGAAGTACTCGGTGGCCTGCTTCGGCGCATAGCTCGGAATGGCTTGCGCCTGGATCGTGCGCGCCTGTTCGTTGCTGACCTCGTACATCACTGTCGTCACTTCGCCCGGATGCACGTCCATGCTGCGCTGTTCCGGCTTGAAACCGAGCGGGCCGCGTGCGTTCGCATCGAATTCGATTGAAATCGTGCGGCTCATGTCGACCTGCGTATTCTTTGCCTCACGCACCGTGGCATCGCGCTGAACGAGGTTGTTGATCCCGGTAATCTGGCAGATCGCCCGATACATCGGCACCAGCGCGAACCCGAAGCCGAACATCATCGCCGCGACGATGAACAGCTTGATCAGCATCACACGGTTGAAAGAGCGGTCGGCCTGAGCCGGCGGTTGCGTCGACATCTGAATCCTCAACAAACCTGCTAACCAGATTTCAGCGGTGAGGCTGCTGCTAAACCAACCGCCGGGCGAACCTCAGGTGAACCAGCGCTGCTTGATGATGACGCTCGCGAAAAAGATTGCCGCGATCACGAACATCACCAACCCAATCCGCCTGTTGCCCGCGCGAATCTGTTCCGGCGTACGTCTTTCCTGTGGATTACGCGTCATGCTCGACTTTCTGAATGCTTTTGTGACTGGCGGATGCGCCGGTCGTAACTGGAGCGCCGCCGCCTGCCGGTGGAGGCCTGGTTCGACTCGCTGCATCCAGACGATGCCGCCAGAGCCAGGCCTCCCGCCAGAATCCAACCGCTTATTCGACGGTCGGCGGATGTTCGAACGTGTGGAACGGAGCCGGGCTCGGCACGGTCCACTCGAGGCCCGTTGCGCCGTCCCACGGCTTGTCGCCCGCTTCTTCGAGTTCGCCGCCGCCACGGTAGGCCGGCAGTGCAACCGCGAACAGGAAGTAGACCTGCGCCAGACCGAAGCCGAACGCGCCGATCGAAATAACCTGATTCCAGTCGGTGAACTGCGCCGGGTAGTCGGCGTAACGACGCGGCATGCCGGCGAGACCGACGAAGTGCATCGGCAGGAACGCGAGGTTGAAGAAGAACATCGACGCCCAGAAGTGGATCTTGCCGCGCGTTTCGTTGTACATCCAGCCGGTCCACTTCGGCGCCCAGTAGTACCAGCCGGAGAAGAGCGCGAACAGCGACCCCGCCACCAGCACGTAGTGGAAGTGCGCGACCACGAAATAGGTTCCGTGATACTGGATGTCGAGCGGCGCCATCGCCAGCATCAGGCCCGACAGACCGCCGAACGTGAACACGATCAGGAAGCCGACGGCGAACAGCATCGGGGTTTCAAAGCTGAGCGAACCGCGCCACATCGTCGCGACCCAGTTGAACACCTTCACGCCGGTCGGCACGGCGATCAGCATCGTCGCGTACATGAAGAACAGCTGGCCCGTCACCGGCATGCCGGTCGCGAACATGTGGTGCGCCCAGACCATGAACGACAGGATCGCGATCGACGACGTTGCGTACACCATCGAGCTATAGCCGAACAGCGGCTTGCGCGAGAACGCCGGGATCACTTGCGACACGATCCCGAACGCCGGCAAGATCATGATGTAGACCTCGGGGTGCCCGAAGAACCAGAAGATGTGCTGGTACATCACCGGGTCGCCGCCGCCTGCCGCGTTGAAGAACGACGTGCCGAAGTGGCGATCGAACAGCACCATCGTGATCGCGCCCGCCAGAACCGGCATCACCGCGATCAGCAGATATGCGGTGATCAGCCACGTCCACACGAACATCGGCATCTTCATCAGCGTGAGGCCGGGGGCGCGCATGTTCAGAATCGTCACGACGATGTTGATGCCGCCCATGATCGACGAAGCACCCATCAAGTGGACCGCGAAAATCGCGAAGTCCATGCCCGGGCCCATTTGCGTGGACAACGGCGCATAGAGCGTCCAGCCCGCAGCGGTCGCGCCGCCCGGTGCGAAGAACGAACCGACCAGCAGCACCGCCGCCACCGGCAGCAGCCAGAAGCTGAAGTTGTTCATCCGCGCAAAAGCCATGTCCGACGCGCCGATCTGCAACGGCACCATCCAGTTCGCGAAGCCGACGAACGCCGGCATGATCGCGCCGAACACCATGATCAGGCCGTGCATGGTGGTCAACTGGTTGAAGAACTCGGGACGCATGATCTGCAGGCCGGGCTCGAACAGTTCGGCACGGATCCCCAGCGCCATCACGCCCCCGGACAGGAACATGGTGAACGAGAAGATCAGGTACAGCGTACCGATGTCCTTGTGATTGGTTGCAAACAGCCAACGACGCCAGCCATGCGGCAGTTCGTGTGCATGGTCGCCGTGCACGTGCTCGTGGCCCGCGGTTACATCGTGTCCGATGCTAGACATGACAATCTCCTAAAGCGAATACTGCGTGCTTTCCGTGAATACGTCAGGCAGCCGCGTCGATCTGAACGCGTCGTGCTGCTTTTGCGTCGCTGCCGCCAGTGACCGTTTCCGGTTTCTTTAAAATAATTTTGTCTTCTGCGATGCCGGCTGCCTTGAGCGCGTCGCGCACGGCTTCGGCACGGGTCTTCGCGAGCTTCGCGTTGAGCTCGGCGGAACCGGTGGCGTCGGTGTAGCCCGACAACGTGAATTTCGCGTCCGGATGCGCCTTCGCGTAGGCCGCGGCTGCGTCGACTGCCGCTTTCGCGTCGGCCGGCAACGTGCTCTTGCCCGTGTCGAAGTAGATGCTCGCCGGCAGGTCGGCCTGCGGCGCCGCTGCGTTATCGGATGCGGATGCAGGTGCCGCGGCTGCCGGCGCGGCCGATGCCGCTTCTGCGCCGCTTGCGCCTGCAGCCGCACCGCTCGCAGCCGCCGCCGCGCCCGCGTCGGCGAGATGGTCGCCGCCTTCGGGCAGCTTGCCGTTACGGGCATCCGCGACCTGCTTCGGCTGGAGAATGTCGCCGGTGTGGTTGCCCCACGAATTACGTTCGTATGTGATCACCGAAGCGATTTCGACGTCGTTCAGCGTCGGCGCCCACGAAGGCATTGCGTTCTTGCCCTTCAGCACGAGGCTCACGTGCTGGGCGATCGGGCCGTTGGCAATCTTGCTGCCGTCGAGCGCCGGGAATTCGCCCGCGCCCTTGCCGGTCGGCTGGTGGCACACCGCGCAGTTCGCTGCATACACCTTGCCGCCGCGCTCCATCAACTCGGCCAACGTGTAGGTCTTGTTCGGATCGTCCTGGCCTGCGGCCATTTTCTTCTTCTGCACGTCCACCCACTTCGCGTAGTCGTCTGCCGACAGCACTTCGACTACGACCGGCATGAACGCGTGTTCCTTGCCGCAGAGTTCCGTACAGAAGCCGCGGAATGTGCCGACCCGGTTAGCCTTGAACCACGTATCGCGCACGAAGCCCGGAATCGCGTCCTGCTTCACGCCGAATGCCGGCACGTACCAGGAGTGGACCACGTCGTTCGCAGTGGTGATGATGCGGATTTTCTTGTCGACCGGGACGACCAGCGGATTGTCGACTTCCTGCAGATACAGCGTGCCGATCGGTTCATGACCGTCGGTTTGCGCACGCGGCGTAGCCAGCGTGGACAGGAAGCCGATGCCCTCGCCCGGGCCCTTCACGTAGTCGTAACCCCATTTCCACTGATAGCCGGTGACCTTGATGGTGAGGTCGGCGTTCGAGGTGTCCTTCATCGCGACGACGGTCTTGGTGGCGGGCAGCGCCATCAGGACGACGATCACGAACGGCACGATCGTCCAGATAATTTCGACCGTGGTGCTTTCGTGGAAATTCGAAGCTTTATGGCCTTTCGATTTGCGGTGCGCAAAGACCGAATAAAACATCACGGCGAACACGCCGACAAAAATCACCGTGCAAAGCGCCAGCATGAACATATGCAGGCTGAATAGCTCCTCAGCGATTTTTGACGCAGGCGGCTGAAGGTTGATGGCGTTGACGGCAGGGCCGCCAGGAGCATCACCTACTGCCAGGGCAGCTCCGGCGAAAAGCAGTCCGCTTGTCGCCAGCACGCCCATGAGCGCTCGCTTGATTGTTTTCATAGCTTCCTTACCCAAATTTTCCATTCAAACTCTCGACCCCGCTGGCAGCTTTCTCGCATTCCGGTTGAACGCTTCGTGCCTGGCACGTCTAACAACGTGCGAGCCATATACGCAATTCGTCTGCGAACTGCGCGCGCCGATACTGCGCGAGATGTTGCCCGATCATGATCGTCTGGCCGCGCGAAACCAGTTTGATGTGGTCACGCGGCGTTGCGCCCGGCTCGATCCGCACCCAGCGCGGATTGAATTCGAACTGCGTAAGCTGCTCGGCACTGACCTGCTCTATCACGAGCCGATTCGGATACAGCCGGATCCGCTCGTAATCCACAGCATGACGCGCATAGATGGCAAAGGCGATACCGACCGCCAGCAATTCGATTCCGGTGAACGGCAGCACCAGCCAGGCGCCGACCAGAACCAGCATGAATGCAATTGCCAGCGAGAACAACGCAAGTGACACGTAGAGACAGATGAACTGCCGGGGCGAGATCGAGCAGTTGCGTTTCATCGTCCAGTCTTTGAGGACCGGCTCAGAATCTGCCAACAGATGATCTGATGCGCCCAACGCTGCCTCCTGCGAATCACCGCCTTCGGCCATTCCTTGCCGCCAGAAATCTGGCCGCATGAACCATACCGCGTCACTTCAGCTTCACTTCATGTTGCAGCCCTGCGCCTCGGTCTGCCGCGCCTGATGTGGGAACTCCTGGCGACAAACTGACGCATTATAGGCGCGATCCAGAGCATCCACAAGCAAGCCCCGATTGGCCCGAAAGCCCGACAGGACAAGCCTTTCCGCCATTTTCACGGGTCTTTTGCGGGTCTTTTTGAAGCGGAAATTTCAGACATAACAGATGCCCTCTTTCCGCGTCAACGATTCCTCTGTGAACCCCTGCCAATGTCCTCGATTCGAACGATGCCGTGCCCTTCCGCGGTAGTCCTCGGAACGGCCTTCCACGCGTGTCCGTAAATCACTTCGAAAGTCAGCGCGATGGTGCCGTCGGCGCGACGACGCGCTTCCAGTGCAGCCAGCAAAGCCTTGTGCAACCGGCGCGCCGCCGGGGCAGCCGACGCCGTGTCACGTTCGAACGGATACGCGCCCCAGCGCCGCACGTCGGCAAGCAGCGACTCGGGCGACTTGTACGTGATCGTGATCGTCTCCTGGTCCATCACCGGAATTTCGAAGCCGCTTTCGACCAGCATATCGCCGAGGTCGTGCATATCGACGAAATCGATCACATGCTTGCGCGATGCCGCACCGTGAGCCGCCTCTACTTCAGCATAGGCGCCGCGCAGCTCCTTGAGCGTGTCCGGGCCGAGCGTGCTGAACATCAGCAGGCCATTCACCTTGAGTACGCGTTGCCACTCGGGGAACACGAGATCGGGCCGCGAGTGCCAATGCAACGCGAGATTCGACCAGATGAACTCGAACGCGCCGCCCGCAAACGGCAACGCGGAAAAGTCGGCTTGCGCGAATCGCGGACCACGCGCGCCGAGCGCCTTGCCGAGCGATGCCGGCAAAAAGCGCCGCCAGCTGGTGTCGCCGGAGTCATGGTGTAACGCTCGCGCGAGCATCCCGCGCGACAGATCGGTGCCGAACACCGGTGCCTCGGGAAAGCGTTCGCGCAGTGCGGGGATGTCTTCGCCCGCGCCGCAACCGGCGTCGAGCACGCTCGTCGGCGCGACCTTGATGAAGTCGAGACGCTCGCGCATGCGTTGCGCAATTTCGCGCGGCAGGAATGCGACGTCGCCGAAAGTCTCGGCGCGACGGTCGAAAATACGCCGGAGGCGCCGGGAATCATAGGCCGGACGGCCAGATTGAGCGGGAGTTGGGGACATGGGTGTCGTGCTGGCGTAGAGCACGAAGTATACTCGTTCGCTTATTTGCATTCAGCCGAACGGCCCTCGCGGTCGCCCACACGTGCCATTCCGCCCCTCTTCTTCGTCTTTCGCTAGCAGCTTCTCGCGTTTCGCGAGCAGTTGGCATTCGGTATGGCCCCAGGTTGTGCAAATCGCTTTACCGAATCTCTGCGCGTTATGTGGCAATTTGTCGCATAACGTGTTGTGTGGTGGCTGTGACGAAGCCTACTGGAATGAAGCGCGCTCGCGCTGCACGGTGTGCGCGGTGCCGCTGGCGTCCTCGCGTCGCGCGGGTCGTTCGAGCCGCGCTTCGTTTCGCTGCGGGGATTGCAGCGATGCGCCGCCGCCGTTCGACGCGAGTTTTGCCCTCGCCGATTACCGTCCGCCATTGGACACGCTGGCCGTCGGTCTGAAATTCCGCTCCCGGCTGATGCTCGCCGACGAATTCGCACGACGCCTCGCGCGGCTCGCACAAGACGCGGCGCATGACTCAACCGACTGGCCCGACGTGATCGCACCCGTGCCCCTGGCTCGCCGACGCCTCACCGAGCGCGGTTACAACCAGGCCTGGCAGATCGCGAAACCGCTGGCTCGCGCGCTGCGAGTACGAAGCGATGCAACCTTGCTGCAACGGGTGCTCGACACGGCACCGCAGTCACGGCTCGATCACGACGCGCGTCGGCAGAACGTGGGGCGCGCGTTCCGGGTCGCCAAACCGGTGCGCGGTCTGCACGTTGGTATTGTGGACGACGTGATGACGACCGGCGCCACACTCGAAGCGCTCGCCCACACGCTCAAAGCAGCCGGCGCGAGACGGGTCACGAACTTCGTCGCGCTGCGCACTCCAAAAAACTAGTCTCCTACTGATCTCGCTATGTTCAATGTCGTTCTCGTAGAACCGGAAATTCCGCCGAACACCGGCAACGTGATTCGCCTGTGCGCCAATACGGGCGCGCGTTTGCATCTGATCGAGCCGCTCGGCTTTCCGCTCGACGATGCCAAGCTGCGCCGCGCCGGCCTCGACTATCACGAATATGCGCAAATGAATGTGCATGCCGATTGGGCAGCGTTCGTCGCCAAGGAGACGCCTGATCCGTCGCGCATGTTCGCGTTCACGACGCGCGGCTCGGGCCGTTTTCACGAGCATGCTTTCCAGTCGGGCGACTGGTTTGTGTTCGGCGCCGAAACGCGCGGCCTGCCTGACTCGGTGCTCGACCAGTTCGCGGGCGAACAACGCGTCCGTCTGCCGATGCGACCCGGCAACCGCAGCCTGAATCTGTCGAATACGGTGGCAATCGTGGTGTTCGAAGCGTGGCGCCAGACGGGCTTCGACGGCGGCGCTTGAGATCGCGTAAAGGCGGCGTCAGGTGCCGCTTTCAGCGCTGATCAATGCCGCTCCGTAGCGCGCGAACATGGCGTCGTCGAAACAGGCGAACACCACTCGTTCAATTTGCGGCGTGCGCGGGAGCGTCCCGAGCACGGTATTGAGCGCGATTTGCACAGCCTGGCCGGCGGGGAAATGGTAGATCCCGCAACTGATCGCGGGAAACGCGATGCTGGTGCACTGCGCCTGCTCCGCGATTTCCAGCGACCGGCGATAGCAGGAGGCCAGTAATTCAGCCTCGCCGTGCGCGCCGCCCCGCCACACCGGGCCAACTGCGTGGATCACGTGCCTGGCGGGCAAGCAATAGCCGCCGGTGAGTTTCGCGTCGCCGGTCGCACAGCCGCCCAGCGTTTCGCATTCGCGCAGCAACTCTTTTCCCGCCGCGCGATGAATCGCGCCGTCCACGCCTCCTCCACCTAATAAAGACGTGTTCGCCGCGTTGACGATCGCGTCCACAGCAAGCGTCGTGATGTCGACCACGCATGCTTCCAGCGTGCATCCGTTGAACCTGAACATGATGGGAAACCTCGCCGATCCGAAGCGTCGATAAAAACGTGGACCGCGAAATTGAGCAGCCGTTCAGCGTCGAACCACGCTAAACGGCTGAAAGACAACGCTTATTCAGCTTTGGAATCGCGCCGCAGCAGGGCGCTGACGGCGTCGCGAGGCGCTACGCCGTCGAACAGCACGGCGCACACCGCCTGCGTAATCGGCATCTCGATTGCATGAGCACGCGCAATCGCGAGAACCGCCTGCGCACAACGCACGCCTTCGGCAACGTGACCGAGCGCGCCGAGAATATCGTCGAGCGTACGGCCAGTGGCGAGTTGCATGCCCACCGTACGATTGCGCGACAGATCGCCGGTTGCGGTCAGGATCAGATCGCCCAGACCGGTCAAACCGGTGAACGTCTCAGCCCGTCCGCCGAGCGTCACGCCGAGGCGCGACATTTCGGCCAATCCGCGCGTGATCAACGCCGCGCGCGCATTCAGACCGAGGCCGAGTCCATCGGCGATGCCCGTTGCAATGGCCAACACGTTCTTCACTGCACCGCCCACTTCCACGCCGACGACGTCGTCGCCGGTATAGATGCGCATGGCGTCGTGATGAAACGCGGCCACCGTATGCTCGCGGCACGCAGCGGACGCGCTCGCGATCGTCAACGCAACCGGCAGACGCCGCCCGACTTCGCGCGCGAAGCTCGGGCCGGACAGCACGCCGTTACTGCTATGCGCCGGCAATTCCGCCGCGACCACCTGATGCGGCAACAACTGCGACTCGGCTTCGAACCCCTTGCACAGCCACACGATATGCGCCGGCACCTTGCCTGCGTCGCGCATCGACCGGAACAGACCGCGCAGACCGGCCACGGGCGTTGCCACGACGCACAACGCGTCGTCGGCGAGCGCGTGGTCGAGCGCTGCGAGCAGGTCGGCTTCGTAGCGAAGCGCAGGCGGCAAAGCAACGCCCGCCAGATAGCGGGCGTTTTCGTTCGAAGCGCGGAGATCGTCGATGAGCGCGGACTCGCGCGCCCACAACAGCGTGTCGTGCCGTAGGGCCAGGTGGCCGGCGAGGGCCGTGCCCCATGCGCCGGCGCCGAGGACAGCAACCTTCATAGCCGGCACTGCCTGCGACACGTTAGTGCGTGACGCCGTTCTGCGCCGCGCCTTCCTGGCTGCCCATCTGCGCGAGGCGTTGCTCGTACAGTGCCTGGAAGTTGATTTCGGCCAGGTGGATCGGCGGGAAACCAGCGCGGGTGATCGCGTCGGCGATGTTCGAGCGCAGGTACGGGAACAGGATCGTCGGGCAGGCAATGCCGACCAGCGGGTCGATCTGCTCAGCCGGGATGTTGCGGATGTCGAAAATGCCGGCTTGCTTGGCTTCGATCAGGAATGCAACCTTGTCCGACACCTTGGCCGTGACCGTGCCCGTGACGAGGATTTCGAACACGGTGTCGGCGAGACGCTCGGCCTTCACGTCGACTTCGACTTCGACCGACGGCATTTCCTGCTCGAGGAAGATGCCCGGCGAATTCGGCTGCTCGAGCGACATGTCCTTCAAATAGATGCGCTGAATGTTGAAGAACGGCTGGTTATTCTCGTCGGACATGATTGAGTGATTCCTGATTGATATGCATGGCAGCGACCCATGACTGCATGGGCCGCCAGATCGTTGCACCGCATAGTGCGCCCCGTTGGGACGACATTGCGGCGGCTTGTGTGTCACCCGCCTGCTTAAGCCGCCCGATCGCACGCCCGCGGGCGCACGACTTCGGACAGCGGGTTCAGGCGGCTTCGAGCAGCGGCATCAGACCGCCCGCGCGATCGAGCGCGGAAAGGTCATCGTAACCGCCGACATGCGTCTCGCCGATGAACACCTGCGGCACCGTGCGACGACCGGTCCGGGTCATCATTTCTTCGCGACGGGCCGGGTCCTTGTCGATCAGTACCTTTTCAACGTGCTCGACGCCGCGCGACTTTAAAAGACGTTCGGCCATCTGGCAATACGGGCACACCTGGGTGCTGTACATGATCACTTTGTTCACTTGGCTGCTCCTTGTTTCACAACCGGCATACCGGCTTTCGTCCAGGCGTCGACACCGCCTTCGAGAACATGGACTTCCGCATACCCTGCATCCTGCACGATACGCGCTGCCTTGTTCGACTGCTGGCCGGTCTGGCACACCAGCAGCACCGGGTTGCTCTTGTTCTTCACGAGTTGCGCGACTTTCGCCTGCAATTCAGCGAATTCAAGGTGCCGTGCCGCGGGCAGATGCCCTTTGGCGTAGTCGGCGGCGGGACGCAGGTCGATAACCGCCGCATTGCGCCGGTTGATCAGTTGCGTGGCTTCAGCGGCCGACAGGCCGCCACGGCCGCGCCGGCTGATCGTCGGCCACAGCAGCAACCCACCGGAGATGAGGACGATCGCGATCAGTACAAGGTTTGTGTAATCAGTGAAAAACTTCACGGAAAATCCGCCGAAAAAGAGAGAAATCGAAAAGGGCAATCGACCCATTATAAAATAACCGTCTGACGCGATGGCGGCGCTCCTCTAGAGGACCTCCGCAGCGCTTGACCGCTTCCTCACTACCGACCGGCAATCTCATGTACAAACTCGTTCTCATCCGCCACGGCGAATCGACGTGGAACAAGGAAAACCGCTTCACGGGCTGGGTCGACGTCGACCTCACGGAACAGGGCAACAGCGAAGCGCAGCAGGCAGGCGTGCTGCTGAAGGAATCCGGCTATTCGTTCGACATCGCGTACACGTCGGTGCTCAAGCGCGCGATCCGCACGCTGTGGCACGTGCAGGACAAAATGGATCTGATGTATCTGCCGGTGGTGCATTCGTGGCGTCTGAACGAACGTCACTACGGCGCGCTGTCGGGTCTGAACAAGGCGGAAACGGCCGCGAAGTTCGGCGACGAACAGGTGCTGGTCTGGCGCCGTAGCTACGACACGCCGCCGCCGGCCCTCGAGCCGACCGACGAGCGCGCGCCGTACAGCGATCCGCGTTACGCCAAGGTGCCGCGCGAGCAGCTGCCGCTCACCGAGTGCCTGAAAGACACCGTGGCGCGCGTGCTGCCGCTGTGGAACGAGTCGATCGCACCGGCCATCAAGTCGGGCCGCAAAGTCGTGATCGCCGCGCACGGCAATTCGATCCGCGCGCTGGTCAAGTACCTCGACAATATTTCCGACGACGACATCGTCGGCCTGAATATTCCGAATGGCGTGCCGCTCGTCTATGAACTCGACGAAAACCTGAAGCCGATCACGCATTACTACCTCGGCGACCAGGACGCGATCGCGAAGGCGCAAGCCGCCGTCGCGAAGCAGGGCAAAGCGGGCTAAGTCCAACGTACCCGGCTGTGGCCCTTCGCTGAAACCACCAAAGAGCCACGGCCACCAGCACCGGCCGTTCGGAAATACAGTTTTGCGAAGACCAGCAAGAGCTGGCTGACATCGGGCACGCAGGCGGGCTCCGCCATCCTGCGCGCGCTACCGCACCATTCTTTGCAATCGCGAGCCTGATCCCACGAACCAGGCCCGTAGCATGCTGTCGAATCACGATTGCCTGCGCCGCGCCCTGACTGGGCGAGTGTGCAGTTATACTTGTCCGTCCAAATCTCTAACGACGCTGCCACGCGCTTCCGACCGCAACAGACTCTATGCGAAAGAACCTGAAAAATATCGGCCTGATTGCCGTGGGCCTTGCTACCGGGGCATTTGCCACCCTGCAACTTTCCGCTTCGGCACAGCAGCCCGCCAGTGCCACCGCGCCGCTGCCGCTAGACCAGCTCAGGCTCTTCGCCGAAGTGTTCGGGCAGATCAAACATGAATACGTCGAACCGGTCGACGATAAAAAGCTCCTCACCGCCGCAATCAAGGGCATGGTGTCGAGCCTCGACCCGCACTCGTCGTACCTCGACAAGACCGATTACGAAGAACTGCAGGAGCAGACCAAGGGTCGCTTCGCAGGTCTCGGCATCGAAATTTCGTCGGAAGACGGCCTGATCAAGGTGATTTCGCCGATCGAAGACACGCCCGCGTTCCGCGCAGGCATCCGTCCGGGCGACCTGATCACGCGTATCAACGACAAGCCGGTTCGCGGCATGACGCTCGACCAGGCGGTCAAGCAGATGCGCGGCGATCCGGGCACCAAGGTCACGCTTACGATCTTCCGCAAGACCGACGACCGCACGTTCCCGCTCACCGTCACGCGCGCCATCATCAAGGTGCAGTCGGTCAAGGGCAAGGTGCTCGCACCGGGCTACGCGTATGTCCGTATCACCAGCTTCCAGGAACGCACCGTGCCGGATCTCGCAGCGAAGCTGCAAGACATCGCGCGCCAGTCGCCGAACCTGAAGGGACTGATCCTCGATCTGCGTAACAACGGCGGCGGTCTGCTGCAAAGCGCGGTCGGCGTAGCAGGCGCGTTCCTGCCGCCGAACTCGGTGGTGGTGTCGACCAACGGTCAGATTCCGGACTCGAAGCAGGTCTACCGCGACACGTACGACAACTACCGTCTGCAATCTTTCGACAGCGATCCGCTGAAAGACGTCCCGGCAATCTTCAAGACCGTGCCGATGGTCGTGCTGACCAACGCCTACTCGGCATCGGCGTCCGAAATCGTCGCTGGCGCGCTGCAGGATCAACGCCGTGCGCTGATCGTCGGCAAGACCACGTTCGGCAAGGGCTCGGTGCAAACCGTCCGCCCGATGACCGCCGACACCGCGCTGCGTCTGACCACGGCGTACTACTACACGCCGAGCGGCCGTTCGATCCAGAACAAGGGCATCCGTCCTGACGTCGCGGTCGATCAATACGCAGACGGCGATCCGGACGACGCACTCGTGACCCGTGAAGTCGACTACTCGAATCACCTTGCGAACACGCAAGATCCGAACGAGAAGAAGGAAGCGGAACAGCGCGAACAGGACCGTATGGACCAACTGCGCCTGCTCGAAGAAGCGAACGACAAGAAGACGCCGGAACAGCGGCAGAAAGATCGTGATCGCAAGCCGGTTGAATTCGGTTCGGCCGACGACTTCATGATGCAGCAAGGTCTGAACAAGCTCGAAGGCAAGCCGGTGCAGGAATCGAAGTCGCTGTCCGAGCGCCGTCTCGCGCAGAACAAGCCGGAAACTTCGGCGTCCGCGCCGGTCGCAGTGAAGCCGACGCAGCCGGTTCCGGGTGCATCGGGCACGGCGCCGGCCTCGGCTCCGGCAACGCAAGGTAAGTAAGCAGCAAGCCTGTCAGCGTGTCTGCGCCGCAACTCTTGCGGCGCAGACACGCAGTATCACCCTCAGCGATCCCACCCTCTGCGCGATTAAAATAACAACACGAAACGCGCGCTGCAGACCTCCGGTTTGCCGTCCATCGCGCGACACACTCACGCGCTCCGCCATGAATGACGATCAACTCCTCCGCTACTCCCGCCACATCCTCGTCGATGAAATCGGCATAGAAGCGCAGCAGCGTTTTATCGATGCTCACGCGATCATCGTCGGCGCAGGCGGCCTGGGTTCGCCAGCCGCCATGTATCTCGCGGCGGCAGGCGTCGGCAAGCTGACGCTGGTCGATGCCGATACCGTCGATCTGACCAATCTGCAACGGCAGATCCTTCATGTGAGCGCGTCGGTTGGGCGCAAGAAGGTGGAGTCCGGCCGCGACGCGATCGCGCAGATCAATCCTGAAGTCGTGGTGAACGCGGTGGCCGAGCGTGTCGACGATGCCTGGCTCGATCGCGAAGTGCCGAACGCGACGGTCGTGCTCGATTGCACCGATAACTTCGCAACCCGCCATGCGATCAACCGTGCGTGCGTGAAGCACGGCGTGCCGCTCGTGTCGGGCGCGGCGTTGCGCTTCGACGGCCAGATCAGCACGTTCGATTTCCGCGATCAGGCGTCGCCGTGCTACGCGTGCGTGTTTCCCGAAGACCAACCGTTCGAGGAAGTCGCGTGCTCGACCATGGGCGTGTTCGCACCGACGGTCGGCATCATCGGATCGATGCAGGCGGCTGAAGCGCTCAAGGTGATCGGCGCAATCGGTACGCCGCTGGTCGGCCGGTTGACCATGCTCGATTCGTTACGCATGGAATGGAACACGATGCGCATTGCGCGTCAGCCGGATTGCCCGGTATGCGGATCGAAGCATCACGATTGATGAGGCTGTTTCTTCTGGACGCTAAATGACAAACGCCGCACATGTGCGGCGTTTGTCATTTCAGGCAGCGAAACCAGCGACCCATCAAGCCAGCGACACCAGCTTCAACGCTGCCTGCACCTCTTCCGGTTCGAACGAGGCCAGCACATCGGCCACCGGCTTCTCCAGCGTCTTCAGATGCGAGCGCAGCACCTCCTGCTTGACCACCAGGATCTGGCTCGGATGCATCGAAAACTCGGTGAGGCCCATGCCGAGCAACAGACGCGTCAACGCCGGATCACCCGCCATCTCGCCGCAGACCGACACCGGCACGCCCGCGCGCTTCGCTTCACGCAGCGTGAACGCGATCAGATGCAGCACGGCCGGATGCAGCGGATCGTACAGATGCGCGACAGAGTTATCCGCGCGATCGATGGCCAGCGTGTACTGGATCAGATCGTTCGTGCCGATCGACAGAAAATCGAGCCGCTTCAGGAACAACGGCAACGCGATGGCAGCCGCCGGAATCTCGATCATCGCGCCGACCTGAACGTTCGGATCGTACGCGATGCCCGCGTCGTCCAGTTGACGCTTGGCTTCGCGGATCAGATCGAGCGTCTGGTCGATTTCCTGCGCATGCGCAAGCATCGGAATCAGAATCTTCACCGTACCGAACACCGATGCGCGCAGAATCGCGCGCAACTGCGTCAGGAACATCTGCGGCTCGGAGAGGCTCCAGCGAATCGCCCGCAGCCCCAGCGCAGGGTTCGCGGCAGTTTCGTAACCATCGCCGCTGCTCATCGAATCGAGCGGCTTGTCGGCGCCGACGTCGATCGTGCGAATCGTGACCGGCAGACCGTTCATCAACTCGGCCGCCCGGCGATACGCGGCGAATTGCTCCTCCTCTTCCGGCAGACGGTCCTTGTGATTCATGAACAGGAACTCGGTGCGGAACAGGCCTACGCCGGTCGCGCCCGAATCGACCGCCGCGCGTGCGTCTTCCGGCAACTCGATGTTCGCGCACAGTTCGATGCGCGTGCCGCACAGCGTTTGCGTCGGCGAAAATTTGAGGCGTTGAAGCTTGCGCTGCTCCAGCGCCTTTTCGCTCTGCCGATACGAATACTCTTCGAGCACGATCGGCGCGGGATCGACGATCACGATTCCATGATCGCCATCGACGATGATCAGATCGTCCTGGCGGATCAACGCGCTCGCGTGCTGCACGCCGACCGCCGCCGGAATGCCGAGACTGCGCGCGACGATTGCCGTGTGCGACGTGCGTCCGCCGAGATCCGTAACGAAGCCCTGGAACGTCTGCGTCTTGAACTGCATCATGTCGGCCGGCGCGATGTCGTGCGCGACCACGATCATTTCGTCGCACGTGCCGTGTACACCATCGAGCGCCGTCGATGCCCCAGCGAGCGCCTTCAGCACGCGCTCCACCACCTGCTCGATGTCGGCTTTCCGCTCACGCAGATATTCGTCTTCGATATCGTCGAAATGGCGCGACAGGCGTTCGAGCTGCTCCGTGAGCGCCCACTCCACGTTGTAGCGGCGCGTGCGGATCAGGTCGATGGTTTCCTGAACGAGCATTGCATCGTTCAGGATCATTGAATGAACGTTGATGAACGCGCCCATCTCGCTCGGCGCATCTGCTGCGAGATCGGCGCGCAGCGTGTCCAGCTCCCGATGTACGTGTTGCTGGGCCGCGCGAAAGCGTTCGACCTCCCCTTCGATCTGGGCCGGTTCGATCAGATAGTGGTCTACGTCAAGTGCTGCCGGGGCGATCAGATAGGCCCGCCCGATGGCGATACCGCGTGACACGGGAATTCCATGCAGCGTGAAGGACACGCGCACCTCCTCTAGTTGTGTGATGCCGCGGCAAACCGCTGCAATGCTCTCAGACTGTGTTGTTCATTATAAATTCCGCGTCCTTTGCAAGTAGGCCGGGGCTGTGTGCAGTGCAGCACGAATTATCGTCATCGTCATGGCTCGTACGTCCGTATGCTTGCGTTCCGCCAACACGAATCATGCAGTTACGCGCGAACAATTTTTCACTTCACTGCGACCTCAGCGACTTTCGTCTGCGCATTGTCACGCGCTAAAAAAAACGCCGCGGACAACCGCGGCGTTAGCGCTCATCGCGACGAGTGCGCGCTGATCACTGGCCCTCGCCGAATTTATCGGCAATCAGTTTCAGCAATGCGTCCATCGCGTCTTTTTCGTCGGCGCCTTCTGTTTCGATCAACACGGTGCTGCCGATACCCGCTGCCAGCATCATCACTCCCATGATGCTCTTCGCATTGATACGGCGGCCATTGCGGCTCATCCAGATTTCAGCCTGGAAGTTGCCCGCGAGTTGCGTCAACTTGGCCGACGCGCGCGCGTGCAGCCCCAGCTTGTTCACAATAGTCGTTTCCTGTTGCAGCATGATGGTCCGAAGCGCGGGTAAGTAGGTTGTGGAAGATGAAACTGCAAACCAGTTGCAATGCGTTTGAAGCGTGGCCCGAAGCGTCGGTCGATCTGCGGACTGCTTCGCCAGGACTGACTCGCGAGTTGTCTATAAACCTGCCGAGTCTGCCTTTTGTGTCAGGTCGGCGCCCTCGGGGAGTGCCGGCACACAGGTGTCGGCGGCAGCCTCTGGCGGTAGCGCGGGCAGGCAGTCGCCGGAAGCCACGGCGGGCGCGACAGGCGCTGGCGTAGCGGGTCCGATGGCATGCACACCCTTGGTCGCACCTGCGAGCGCCTTGTCGACCAAGGTGTCGAGCGGCGTCGCGCGATAACAGACCGCACGCACCAGCATCGGCAGATTGACGCCGCACAGCACGCGCACATTCGGCGTGGTGGCGAGGCGCCCTGCGATATTCGCCGGTGTCGCACCAAACATATCGGTCAGCACCAGCGCGCCGTTCTCTTCCTTGAGGCGCTCGATTTCCGAATTCGCGAACGCGACCATCTGGACAGGGTCGCAATCCGGCGAAACGTCGATCACGCCGATCCGAGCCGGCAAGCCACCATAGATATGCGAAATACAATCGCGCAACGCGGTGGCGAACGGAGCGTGCGCAATGATCAGAATGCCTGCCATGTCAGCCTTACTGCAAAATAACGGCCCCGAACCGTGGAGCGGGACGAAACCCGTTCCCCAAGCGCCCTCGACCGGCCGTCAGTCACGAGAGCTGGAACGCACCATTTGACGAGCGGCTCGCAACTGCATGCCTTCCTGCGGAAGTTGCCTGCTGAACTGCCCGTACATAGTCCACCAATTCGCGTCGAAAGCCTCTCATGGAAGCTGTTGAACCGGCTTGGCGCGAAAGAGCGGGCATTGTAGCAGGCTCATTTTCGCGCCAAATCCGGTGTCGCGCGTGATGCGGATTTACTACCCAGTTTGGGGGTCGCCACGTGCATTCAAGGGCGCGGCGATGGCGGCATCATGCCGCTTTATCAGGCTGCCGCGCGCTCCAGCGCGTCGATGAACATGGCTGCTACGTCGAAGCCGGTCTGATCCATGATTTCGCGGAAACACGTCGGGCTCGTCACGTTGACTTCAGTCAGCCAGTCGCCGATTGCATCGAGTCCGACCAGCAGCAGACCGCGCGCGGCAAGCACCGGCGCAAGCGTGTCGGCGATCTTGCGATCGTGCTCGGTCAGCGGTCGCGCAACACCCAACCCGCCAGCAGCCAGATTCCCGCGCACCTCATTCCCCTGAGGAATCCGCGCGAGCGAATACGGTACCGCTTCACCGCCAATCAACAGAATGCGCTTATCTCCATCCTTGATCTCGGGGATGAATTTTTGCGCCATCACCGAACGCGCGCCGTCGTGGCTCAGCATTTCGATGATCGAACCGAGGTTCATGCCATCGGCCTTCACGCGAAACACGCCCATGCCGCCCATGCCATCGAGCGGCTTGAGGATCACGTCGCCGTGTTCTTCGTGGAAGGCACGCAGACGCGTTGCGTCGCGCGTGACCAGCGTGGGCGTGACGAACTGCGCAAATTCGCCGATTGCGAGCTTTTCCGAATGATCGCGAATCGCCTGCGGCTTGTTGAAAATGCGTGCGCCGCCGCGTTCGGCCATTTCCAGCAGCCACGTCGACGTTACGTATTCCATGTCGAACGGCGGGTCTTTACGCATCACCACGGCGCTGAAGCTTTTTAGCGAGCGCGGCGCGGCGGGATCGGCGGCATACCAGACGTCGCGATGCAGATCGGTCACGTCGCCGACAATCGCAAAACGCTGCACGTTCGCTTCGACGTCGCCGCCCGTCCACGCCAGATGCTTCGGCTCGCACGTGTACACCACATGCCCGCGGCGTGCCGCTTCGGCCATCATCGCGTAAGTCGAATCTTTGTAAATCTTGAATTGCGTGAGCGGATCGGCGATGAAAAGAATATCCATGAAGCTCCCGGTGCGCCCTGACGGGCTTGGCATTGTTCGTAAATATAGTCGTTGAAAATGACGATGGCGGCACGCATGCCGCCATCGCTCATTCAGGATGGCTTAGACCTGGATCGCTTCCGGATCGGTCTTTTCCAGTTCGACCGATGCGGCCAGCAGCCCCAGACGCGCCACCACGCCGTACATGTAGAAGCGGTTCGGCGGCGCCGCGCCCGGCTTGGCGTGCGCGTCGGGCAGAGCCGTGTGTTCGAAGCCGAGCGGCACGAAGTGCATGCCGGGCGCGTTCAGATTCTGATCGCGCTCGCGGCTGCCGTGCACGCGGTAGAAACCGCCGACCACGTAACGGTCGATCATGTAGACGACCGGCTCGGCCACTTCTTCACCGATGCGCTCGAACGTGTACACGCCTTCCTGCACGATCACGTCGTGCACTTCGAGGCCGTCTTTGGTCGCCGCCATCTTCGCGCGTTCGCGCTTGGTGAGCGCGGCCACTTCGGACGCGTCGTGCACCGTCATCACGCCCATGCCGTAGGTACCCGCATCGGACTTGATGACGACATACGGTTTCTCCGAGATGCCGTACTCGCGATACTTCTTCGCGATCTTCTTCAGCACGCCGTCGATCGCATCGGCCAGCGCTTCTTCGCCGGTGCGCTCCTGGAAATCGACCCCTTCGACGTGCGCGAAGTACGGATTGATCATCCACGGATCGATTTCGACCATTTTTGCGAACTTCTTCGCAACGTCGTCATAACACGAGAAATGCGTCGATTTACGGCGAACCGCCCAGCCTGCATGTAGCGGCGGCAGCAGATACTGCTCGTGCAGATTTTCGAGAATCGGCGGGATGCCGCCAGATAGATCGTTGTTCAGCAGAATCGAACACGGGTCGAAATTCTTCAGGCCGAGGCGCCGCTGCGAGCGCTCGAGCGGCTCGAGCACCAGCTTCTGACCATCGGACAATGCGATGGTCACCGGTCCGTTGATGCTTTCGTCGAGCGTGCCGAAACGCACGTTCAACCCCGCCTGGCGCATGATCGCGGCCAGCCGGGCGACGTTTTCGAGGTAAAAGGCGTTGCGCGTGTGGCGCTCGGGAATCACCAGCAGGTTTTTCGCGTCCGGGCAGATCTTCTCGATCGACGCCATCGCGGCCTGCACGGCAAGCGGCAACACTTCCTGCGGCAGATTGTTGAATGCGCCGGGGAACAGATTGGTGTCGACCGGCGCGAGCTTGAAGCCCGCGTTGCGCAGGTCGACGGAACAGTAGAACGGCGGCGTGTGCTCCTGCCATTCGAGCCGGAACCAGCGTTCGATGGCGGGCGTAGCGTCGAGGATCTTCCGCTCAAGATCGAGCAGCGGGCCGTTTAACGCCGTAACTAGGTGCGGAACCATTGATCACTCGCAGACTGGAGAAAAAAGATTGTAAAGCCAATGCTTTGTCCATTTGGGGACGGTTTCTCCAATCGCAAGCGGACGCGAATGCATTCTCGCTATTGGGATGATAGGCAGGGAAATCTACTGTTTCCAGGAGTGCGAGCAAGAAAAAAGCCCGCCATGAAGGCGGGCCAAAATCGCTGCGCTTGTTCGTAATCCGGCGAGCCCGGGAGCACGGGCCCGCGGAGACTTCAGGTCGATGCGTTATTCGACGTGTTCGCCGTGCAGGCTCACGTCCAGACCTTCGCGTTCCTGTTCTTCCGTCACGCGGATGCCCATCACCATGTCGATGACCTTCAGCAGGATGTAGCTCACCACGCCGCTGTAGATCAGCGTCGTCAGCACGCCCTTCGCTTGCAGAACGATGCTGCCGTCCGCGCCGCCGATGTCCTTCACTGCGAACACACCCGTCAGCAGCGCACCCACGATACCGCCGATGCAGTGCACGCCGAACGCGTCGAGCGAGTCGTCGTAACCGAGCTTGTGCTTGAGCCACGTTGCCGACCAGTAGCAGACCACGCCTGCAACGATACCGATCACCAGCGAACCCGTCATACCGACGAAGCCCGAAGCCGGCGTGATTGCCACCAGACCTGCCACTGCGCCCGACACGATACCGAGCACCGACGGCTTACCCTTGGACGCCCATTCAGCAAACATCCATGCGAGTGCTGCTGCTGCGGTTGCCACTTGCGTTGCGAACATCGCGAAACCGGCACGGCCGTCAGCCGCCACTGCCGAACCCGCGTTGAAGCCGAACCAGCCTACCCACAGCATCGCGCCACCGATCAGCGTGAGCGTCAGGTTGTGCGGCGCCATGGCTTCCTTGCCGTAACCGACACGCTTGCCGAGCACCAGCGCGCAGACCAGCGCCGCGATACCGGCGTTGATGTGCACCACCGTGCCGCCCGCGAAGTCGAGGATGCCTGCCGTAGCCAGCCAGCCGGTCGGTTCCCAGACCATGTGCGCGATCGGCGAGTAGACGATGATCGACCACAGCGTCATGAACACGAGCATCGCCGAGAACTTCATACGGTCGGCAAACGCGCCCGTGATCAGTGCCGGCGTGATGATCGCAAACGTCATCTGATAGACCACATAGACCGTTTCCGGGATCGTCGGGGCCAGGTGGCTGACGGTCAGCGTCGTGGCCTTATCGCCCTTGATGTAGTTCATGCCCGCCATGAAGAAGCGCGAGAAGCCGCCGATGAACGAGTTACCCGGCGTGAAGGCCAACGTGTAGCCGATCACCACCCAGATGATCGACACCAGGCAGGTGATCGCGAAGCTTTGCATCAGGATCGCCAGCACGCTCTTCTTGCGGACCATGCCGCCGTAGAACAGCGCCAGACCCGGGATCGTCATGAACAGCACGAGCGCGGTGGAGGTCAGCATCCAGGCGGTGTCGCCCGAATTGATCTTCGACGAATCGACCGAGAACGGCGCGGTCGGAGCAGCCGGTGCGGCAGCAGCCGCGGCCGATGCATCAGCCGGAGCGGAAGCGGTCGCATCCGGTGCCGACGCTGCGGGTGCGGCGGCCGGCGCCGAAGCGTCCGGTGCCGGCGCGCTGGCCGTCGTGTCGGCAGGCGCCGAAGCGGCTGCGGGAGCCGACGCGTCGTCTGCGAGGGCAGCGCCGATACCGCCCGCGAGCAGCGAACCGGCCATCAGCAAGGACATCAATAATTTGCGCATCTTTCGTTTCCTCTTATCGCTATCTGTGTCGCTATCTTTTCGTATTACAGAGCGTCCGCGCCGGTCTCCCCGGTGCGAATCCGAATCACCTGCTCGATCGGCGTGACGAAAATCTTGCCGTCGCCGATCTTGCCCGTGCGTGCCGCGCGTTCGAGCGCCTCGATCGCCTGGTCGACGATGTCGTCCGAGACAGCCGCCTCGATCTTCACCTTCGGCAGAAAATCGACCACATACTCAGCACCCCGATACAACTCCGTGTGGCCTTTCTGACGGCCAAAACCCTTGACTTCCGTCACCGTGATGCCCGAGACGCCGATGGCCGACAAGGCTTCGCGCGCCTCATCGAGCTTGAACGGCTTGATGATTGCGGTAATGAGTTTCATGAAATCCCTCGCTTAGTTTGCTAAACCCGTTGCTAACCCGTTTGCGTACCCGTAACCCGTTCGCGTGGCCTCGTTCGCCTGCCGGTAAAAAGCTCCCGACAGGGCGCGCGGGGCAGTAACAGCAACTCGCATGCCATGTTGTGTCAGACTGCGCACCGCGCGTCTTTGAGAAGGGGCGCAAACCGCCCTGGCCGGATGGCCAACGCGGGCGGGGGACGGTGGCGCGGCGTATGGATCGTTGCTAGAGTGTTCGAAGGTTTTCAACGCATGGCCGCGCACCAAAGGCGCTCATGCGGCGGCGGCACTCAACAGGGCACGCACCAAGACAGCCCATTCGCCGTAACAAAGCACAGACGTAACGAAACATGCACATTTTTTGTGCACCAAGGGGAACACCATGAAACAACCGAACGACGTTTTTAACGATTTTCAGGCTCGCATGAGCGAGCTGTTCAAGAACTCGCCGGCCAAAGATGTCGAACGCAACGTCAAAGCCATGCTGTCGCAGGGCTTCTCGAAACTCGATCTGGTCACGCGCGAAGAATTCGATACGCAGACTCAGGTGCTGGTACGTACGCGCGCCCGTCTGGAAGAGCTGGAGCGCCGTGTCGCCGAGCTCGAACAGAAGCTGCCCGTCACGGCAACCCAAACGCCTTAACGCTTCAGCCGCAGCCGCGTGGCTGCGTAGTGCTGCACATCACAGGCAAGCGAGCCGTGACGTCATCAGCGTTTTAGGGGACTCGCGCGCGCCCTGGCACGCGGTCCGACGGGAGAAAACATGTCGCTTGCCGTGGTGCGCAGTCGCGCGCCGGCCTCTGGCCGCGCGCCCGAAGTAACCGTCGAGGTCCACCTCGCCAACGGATTACCCTCTTTTTCGATCGTCGGCCTTCCCGATCTGGAAGTACGCGAAAGCCGCGAGCGCGTGCGCGCGGCGCTGCAGAATTGCAGCTTCGATTTCCCCGTCAGACGAATAACCGTCAATCTGGCTCCCGCCGATTTACCTAAAGAGTCCGGTCGTTTCGATCTGCCGATCGCGCTCGGCATTCTCGCGGCGAGCGGGCAAATCCCCGCTGAATCGCTGCTGTATCGCGAATTTGCGGGTGAGCTGTCGTTGACTGGTGCGCTTCGGCCAATGCGCGGCGCGTTCGCGATGGCTTGCGGGACCGCGCGCAGCGGCGCCGGTTCTTCTGGCTGCACGGCATCTCCCCGTGCGATTTCGTCGTGTGGCGAGCCCCTTGCGGGACAGATGCTGACGGAGCGCACTCCGCAGCTCTATCTGCCCGCAGCCAGCGCAGCGGAAGCGGCGCTGGCGCCCGGCGTCGATGTTTATGGCGCGGCGGATCTGCCGTCACTATGCGCCCATCTGGCAGACGCGCCGGACGCGCGGCTTTACCCCGTAGCCGCACCCGATCTGGCCGGAATCACGCCAGCCCTCATCCCCGACATGGCTGACGTGATCGGCCAACGCGCGGCTCGCCGGGCGCTGGAGGTCGCGGCAGCCGGTGGACATCACGTGCTGTTGATCGGGCCGCCCGGCGCGGGCAAGTCGATGCTCGCCGCGCGGCTGCCAGGTCTGCTTCCGCCCATGACCGACGACGAAGCGCTCAGTTCCGCCGCGTTGCTGTCGGCCAGCCGGGCGGGCTTCTCACCAGCTCAATGGCGGCAACGACCGTTTCGCTCGCCGCATCATTCGTCGAGTGCGGCGGCGCTGGTCGGGGGACGCAATCCACCGCAGCCCGGCGAGATCACTTTGGCTCATCTGGGCGTTTTGTTTTTGGACGAAATTCCGGAATTTGACCGGAACGCGCTGGAGACCCTTCGTGAACCTCTTGAAGCCGGCCGAATCACCATTTCGCGAGCGGCGTTGCAGGCAGACTTCCCGGCAGCGTGCCAGCTGATCGCCGCGATGAATCCGTGCCCATGCGGATGGCGGGGCGATCCTGGCGGCCGCTGTCGCTGCACGCCGGACGTCGCTGCGCGATACCTGCGCAAGCTATCCGGCCCACTGCTTGACCGGATCGATATCCAGCTGGAAATTCCCGCGCTCACGCCCGCGGAACTGTCGGCCCGCGCCGCCGTGGCCGGTGAAGCAAGCGCGCCGATTGCACAACGCGTCGCCGCTGCACGCGAACGTCAGATCAACCGGCAAGGCATGACCAACCGCGAATTGGGCGGACGTCAGGTGGACGACGTCTGTCGCCCGGACGCCGCAGGCGAGGCGCTGCTACGCGAAGCGGGCGAGCGTTTTGGCTGGTCTGCGCGGGCCTACTATCGCGTGCTGAAAGTCGCGCGGACTATCGCCGACCTCGCGGGCGCCACCATGCCGAGCGCCGCGCAGATTGCGGAGGCGATTCAGTATCGGCGAGCTTTTGGCTCGGTATAAAGAGAAAAAGTCGCTGTCAAGACTTGACTTATGCACAAGTTCAAGCCTTCGTTAGATTTAGAAACAACTGAAAGGCGCATTGAAAGGCCCTCCAGAAAACCGTTGATTTCATTGGTTTTTTTCAAAGACCTTGCGTAACTCGCGTCTGACAGAATGCCCACGGGATGGGCTTTTGCGGCAAATCTGGCAGAGTTCTCAACAGAGTTATCCACAGGCAACCTGTGGATAGGAAAAACTTCAACGTAAACCGGGGATTAGCGCACGATGTTACGAAGAAACTTTCACTGAGTTAACTCATTTAAAAGTGCGCTGAACCGGGCAAAAGTACCGCTTCAATACAGTTGAAACGACGAAAAAAATTGATCGACCTGCTCTTGAGGGAGCGGTTTGGCGGCGATGATCGCGGCCTGATAGACGTGGTGACCGTGCGCCACCAGCCGGGCGTAGATGGTGCGCGTTTCGTGCTGCGCTCCAGCCTCGCCGCTTAGCTGCATTTCCAGACCGGGCACCTTACCGCCCGCGGCCAACGGGATTTGCACGTCATGCGCGGCTGGCGCGGCGCTCAGATTGCGGGCCAGGCCGTCGCGCAGGAAATCGAGTGCGGCGCGTTGGGTGGCATCGGCGTCGTCGGGCAGCATCACGGTGCCGACTGCGAACACGGCGTTGCCGGCTTCGGCAGTCTGCATTGCCATCTGCATGGGCTTTCCGTCGATCTGCACAGCCCGCTGGTCGCTGCTCGGCTTCGCGGGGAGATCGACGGTGTAGCCGTTATCGTTGTTCATGATGGTTCGCCAGTCGAAGGTCGGCGAACAGGCGGTCAGCGCGGCGCCGAGCACCAGCGCGCAGGCCGTCGTGCGAAGCATGGCCCGAAGTTGCGGTTTTGCAGACGGGTTGCTAGCGAAAGCCGATGCTGAACCGGAAAACCGGGCGTGGGCCTGCGCAAGCCGCGAACCACCTTTAGCCGGAAAGCGACGACGCGCCACATGGACGATCAAACGATAAACGCCAAAATCGAATCGGGACATAGGGACAGAAGATCGGACTGACGGGAACATGAAGCCCCATTATCCGCTCCCGCCCGCGCTCCTGCGTCGTCGTGGTGAATGGAGCTACAATGGCGCAGTTGTCCAGCACCGGGCCGAAAGCCCACAACCGACCACTGTCCCGCGCGCTCCGCGCGACTCTCGAGGTTCCCGTTCATGAGCTCCAACCCGTCTACCGCCGTCAAGCGAACCAGCCCGCTTCGCTACGTCATCGTGGCTGCCGTGGCGATTGCACTCGCCGTTGCCGGCTATTTCGCGTTTGCCGGCCAGCAACGTGTGCCGGACGCGACTTTCACGCTGCTGTCGGGCCAGAAGGTTTCGACCGCCGACCTCAAGGGCAAGGTCTACCTCGTCAACTTCTGGGCGACCAACTGCGACACCTGCATGAAGGAAATGCCGCAGATGGTCCAGACCTATAACCGCTTCAAGGGCCAGGGTCTGGAATTCGTCGCGGTCGCGATGAACTACGACGCTCCCATGTACGTGGCCAATTACACGCAAACGCGCCAGTTGCCGTTCAAGGTTGCGATGGACGACGGCTCGGCCGCCAAGCAGTTCGGCAATGTCCAGCTCACGCCGACCACGTTCCTCGTCGACAAGGACGGCAAGATTCTGAAGCGCTATGTGGGCGAGCCGGAATTCGCGGAACTCGACCAGCTGCTGGAAAAAGCGCTGAAAGCAGCCTGAACGCGCGGCATCGTCGCTACATCTGATACCTGAATCAAACGCGCCGGCATCGCATAACGCGCCGGCGCGATTCGCTCCTCACCGCTCCCCTTCCCCTTTGGCCGCCAGGCCATATCGCTTGATCTTCTCGTAGAGCGTGGCCTTGCCGAGTTGTAGCCGGTCCGCTGCAACCGCGACCGCTCCGCCCGCCTGCTCCAATGCCTCCGCGATCATCGCGCGTTCGAATTGCTCGATACGCTCCTTCAGCGGTTGCGCGGCCGCTTCGTCGGCGGCGAAAGACATGACGGGGTCCTCGGCGATGCCTAGCACGAAGCGATCGGCGGCATTGCGCAACTCGCGCACGTTGCCCGGCCAGTCGCGCTGCATCAGGCTCGCCCGCTGCCGGTCGGTGAGAATCGGCGCGGGACGCTGATAGCGCACCGCCGCATCCAGCAGAAAATGTTCGAACAGCGGCACGATGTCCTCGCGACGCTCGCCCAATGGCGGCAGCGCAATCGTCACCACGTTCAGCCGATACAGCAGGTCGCGGCGGAAAGATCCGTCCGCGACATGCTCGGCCATGTCACCCTTGGCCGCAGCCACCACGCGGCAATTCACGCGAATCGGCTGATTGGAGCCAAGGCGCTCCAGCACGCCGTCCTGCAGCACGCGCAGCAGCTTGACCTGCAACGCGAGCGGCATGCTCTCGATTTCATCGAGAAACAGCGTACCGCCCGACGCATGTTCGAGCTTGCCGATCCGGCGTTTCGCGGCGCCGGTGAACGCGCCCGGTTCGTAGCCGAACATCTCCGATTCGAACATCGGCTCCGGCAACGCGCCGCAGTTCACCGCGATAAACGGCTTGTCGCGACGCGGCGACAATTCGTGCAGACTGCGCGCGATCAACTCCTTGCCCGCGCCCGTGTCGCCGTTGATCAGCACGGACGCATCGGTCGGCGCGACGTTGGCGATCAGCCGGCGCACCTGCTCGATCGCCGGACTGCGGCCGATGATCCGCGGCGCCACCGTATTCTGTTCGGCCAGTTCACGCCGCAGCGCCGTGTTTTCGAGCACCAGCTTGCGCCGCTCCAGCGCGCGCCTCACCGTCTCGATCAGCCGCTCGGACGCGAACGGCTTCTCGATGAAGTCATACGCGCCGTCGCGCATCGCCTGAACCGCCATCGAAATATCGCCGTGACCCGTCACCAGAATCACCGGCACGTCGGGCGCGCGTTCGTGGCATTGCGCCAGCAGATCGAGACCGCTCGCGCCGGGCAGGCGGATGTCGCTGACAATCACGCCGCAGAAATCCGCGCTGATCATCTTCGCCGCCGATTCCACCGACGCGTGACCGATCACGTCGAAGCCCGCCAGTTGCAAACTCTGGACGCTGGCGCGGCGCACCAATTCGTCGTCTTCGATATACAGCACCTGCAGGCCGTGGTTCATGTCGTTTTCCATCTGATTCCGATTCAGGAGCCCGTTGTGAGCGGGTCCGTAGTGTGGCTCGTCTGCACGCGCGCGCGGCGCAGCGTCAACACGAATGATGCACCGCCGTCCGGCTCGTTGCGCGCCACCAGCGTGCCGCCACAATCGCGCGCAATCGACGATGAAATCGCGAGCCCGAGGCCCAGTCCCTGGCCCATTTCCTTTGTCGTAAAGAACGGCTCGAACAGACGCGGCAGCACGTCGTCGGGAATGCCGGGGCCGTTGTCGCTCACCACGAACGAGAGGCTTGTTTCACCGACTTCGATCCCGATGACGATGCGCGGCGGGTTCATCCCCGAGGTCGCGTCGAGTGCATTGCCAAGCAGATTGATCAGCACCTGTTCGAGCCGCAGATCGTCGCAATGGGCGATCAGTTCGGGATGGTCGTCGGCGAGGCTGAGCGGCGTGCGCGTGCCGCTGTCCGCGTCGAGCAGCACGTAGTCGAGTTCGACACCCTGCAAGCGCTTTTGCAGCAAGCCCACGACGTTGCGCAACGCCCGCATGATCGGCGCGCGCGCACTGCGTGGCCGAGCCCGCCCGACGAACAGCTTCAGTTGATTGGTGATCTTGCCCATGCGCTCGGTGAGAGACGCGATCGCTTCGAGATTCTCGCGCGCCGACGCCTGATCGCCGCGTTCGAGCAACACACGCGTGTTGTCCGAAAAACTGCGTAGCGCGGCCAGCGGCTGATTCAACTCATGCGTGATGCCCGCCGCCATCTGACCGAGCGCGGCGAGCTTGCTCGCCTGGATCAGTTCGTCGTGCGCGGCGCGCAGTTCCTGCTCGGCGCGCGTGCGTTCGGCGACTTCCCTCTGCAGTTGTTCGTTCGCTTCGGACAGATCGGCGGTGCGCTCGGCGACGCGCCGGTTCAGTTCCGCATACGCCTTTTGCAGCAGCGCGCGGCTGCGCATCACCTCGCGCACGCGGGCGCGGCGCATGCGCCAGTAGAACGCGAGCAACACGAGCGACACGTAACCGAAGCCCGTGACGATGGTCGCCTTGCGCGCATCGGCGTCAACCGGATCGACCGGCGACATCGTGATCAGATGCCAGTCCGGCTCGCCCATGCTGCGGCGCGACGCGAGGTAGCGCGGCGCATAACGGCCGCCGCCAATCCGCACGATCTGCGCGTTGCCTTCGAGCGTGCGCTCGATCGACACCGGCAGCGGCGCAATCGGCTGCTGCGCATATTGGCGCGCCTGATAGATCGAATCGGCGACCGGTCCCGACAGCGGCCGGATCGTGTGATATTTCCACGCCGGCACCGACGATAGAAAGATCACGCCGTGGTCGTCGGTGACGAGAAGCGGTTCGCTTGCGTCGACACCCTGAAACCATTCCAGATCGAGCTTGACGACCGCCACGCCGACAATCTTGCCGTCGCGCCGCACTGGCTGCGAGATGTAGTAGCCCGGCGCCTGCGAAATCGTGCCGATGCCGAAAAAGCGGCCCACGCCGCCGTTCACCGCATCGAGAAAATACGGCCGGAATTGATAGCTCGCGCCGACAAAGCTGCCCGGACCGCGCCAGTTGCTGGCAGCGACACAGTAGCCTTCGAACGAAATAATGTAGGTGACCGTGGCCCGCGCGTGCAGGTTTAGGTCTTCGAGATAGAGATTGGCGCGCTTGACGTTGGCCGGACTGGGATCGATCAGCACGTCCTGCACGATCGGATGTTCGCCCAGCAGATACGGCAGCGACTCATAGCGCTCAAGCGTGCTTTTCAGCGCGCTGGCAGTACGGTCGGCCCGCACGGCGGCGTTGCGCCGCAAGGTGTCGACACCACTTTTCCACGCGATGCTGTAGGTGAGTCCACACGCCGCCGCGAGCCCGGCAACGAGCGCGAAGAGGATCAACAGGCGGCGGGTCACGTTGGCAATATCCGATCGATGAGGATCGGACATTGTGGCATAAGGCGACGCGCCGTCGGCTTGAGCTTCCATTGCCGACGGCGGCTGGGACTGGCTTGCGGACACCGGTTTCATACGCAGGTGTCCGCTGTATGAGAAGACGCGAGCGGCTTAAACGCCAGCCGGCTCTTTGACCGCGACCTCACCGCGCAACGCGGCGTTCAGCTTGTTGCGGTCCAGTTCCTTCTCCCATGCCGACACCACGACCGTCGCCACGCCGTTGCCGACGATGTTGGTCAGCGCGCGGCATTCGCTCATGAAGCGGTCGATGCCGAGAATCAGCACCATGCCCGACAGCGGAATGGTCGGCACCACGGCCAGCGTCGCGGCCAGCGTGATGAAGCCCGCGCCGGTCACGCCGCTTGCGCCCTTCGAGGTCAACATCGTCACCGCCAGCAGCGTGAGCTGTTGCGTCCACGTGAGGTCGGTGTTGGTCGCCTGCGCGATGAACAGCACGGCCATCGTCATGTAGATGTTGGTGCCGTCGAGGTTGAACGAGTAACCGGTCGGCACCACGAGACCCACCACCGAGCGCGAGCAGCCGAGCTTTTCGAGCTTCAGCATCAGTTGCGGCAGCGCGGCTTCGGACGAGCTCGTGCCGAGCACGATCAGCATCTCTTCCTTGATGTACGCCACGAAGCGCAGGATGTTGAAGCCCACCGCGCGCGCGATGAGGCCGAGCACGACCACCACGAACACGATCGACGTCAGATAGAACGTGCCGATCAGCTTGAGCATCGGCAGCAGCGAGCCGATGCCGTACTTGCCGATGGTGAACGCCATCGCGCCGAACGCGCCGATCGGCGCCAGCTTCGTGATGATGCGCACGATGCCGAACAGGATGTGCGACAGCCCTTCGATGAAGTTCGTCACGACCTTGCCCTTCTCGCCGGCCGTGGCGAGCACCGCGCCGAACAGCAGCGCGATCAGCAGGATCTGCAGGATTTCACCTTGCGCGAACGCCGAAGAAAGCGTGTCCGGGATGATGTGCATCAGGAAATCGACCGTGGTCTGGCCGTGCGCCTTGGCGGCGTACGACGCGACTGCCTTGCTGTCGAGCGTGGCCGGGTCGATGTTGAAGCCCGCGCCCGGACGCAGCAGGTGCGTCGCGGCGAGCCCGAGCACCAGTGCGAAGCTCGACACGATTTCGAAGTACAGCAGCGCCTTGCCGCCGACGCGCCCGACCTTCTTCATGTCTTCCATGCCGGCAATGCCCGTCACCACCGTGCAGAAGATGATCGGTCCGATCACCATCTTGATCAGCTTGATGAAGCCGTCGCCGAGCGGCTTCATATCGACGGCGAGAGTCGGGTAGAAATGCCCGAGCGCGATACCGATGATGATCGCCACGATCACCTGGACGTACAGCACTTTGTGGATAGGTTTCTTCACGATGGTTCCTGCTAGGGGGATGAGCTCAAGGCCTGCCAGCTTGCGCATCTCGCGAACGAATAGTCGTCACGCTCGTGCACGGCATCAGGCCGCGACAAGACGACGAATTCAGAAATACCGAGAAGGGAAATCAGACATCGTTGTCTCCTTGCTTTAGTTGTCGGACCGTTGCGGCCGCGTTATCTAATTCGCAAGGTCGATGCCAGCTTTAATATTGCCTTAACACGTTGATTTTTATTGATTTTTTATCTTATAAACGCGCAAGGCGTCCGGGATTCCGGAAATCCGGACAAGGGCTGTCGGGGAATCCGGAATTGCCTGCGGCGCGGTCTACGGGAAAACCCCAAGCACTTTTGAGCGGGTTTAAACCGCGCCCTCTTCCAGCACCAGCAGATTCTCGTGCGAGAAACCGAGCGACACAGGCTGCCCCCGTTCCGGCAAACCGCGATTCGGATCGTTGAACACGTCGAGCGAAATCACTGCGTCTTTGATGCGCGTTCTGATGCGCACCACCGCGCCGAGAAAATTCACCTCTTCGACGGTCGCGTTCAGCGTGTTGCGACCCGGCGCGGCAGGCTCCAGAACGATCGCCTCGGGGCGCAGCGCGAGCAGGCGCTTCTTGCCCGCATCGTCGGCCGGCAGTTGCTGCGTCGTGGTCAACTCCTGACCGTCGACGACCATCTTGCCGCTCGCCGGATCGACCACGTGTCCCGCCAGAATATTCAACGTGCCGACGAACGACGCGACAAACCGGGTGCGCGGATAGTTGTAAATCTCCGATGGCGAGCCGATCTGTTCGACCCGCCCTTCGTTCATCACGACGATCCGGTCGGAAATGGACAGCGCCTCTTCCTGATCGTGCGTGACGAAAATCGACGTGATGCCGAGTTCGCGCTGCAACGCACGAATATCCTGGCGCAACGAGATGCGGATTTTGGCGTCGAGCGCGGAGAGCGGCTCGTCGAGCAGCAACACCTGCGGCTTGCCCGCCAGCGCGCGCGCCAGCGCCACGCGCTGCTGCTGGCCGCCCGACAGTTGCCACGGATAACGCTCGCCGAGTTGCGGCAGTTTAATGAGGTCGAGCATCTCCTGAACGCGCTTGCTGATTTCCGCCTGAGAGTGACGCGCGATCTTCAGCCCGAAGCCGATGTTCTCGGCCACCGTCATGTTCGGAAACAGCGCATACGACTGGAACACCATGCCGACCTTGCGTTGCCGCGTGCGCAGGTGCGTGACGTCCTTGTCGGCGAGACGGATGACGCCGCGCGTCGGCGTTTCGAAGCCCGCGATCATGCGCAACACCGTCGTCTTGCCGCAGCCGGAGGGCCCAAGAAACGTGATGAACTCGCCGCGCTCGATCTGCATGTCGAAGTGATGCAGCGCCGTGTTCGCGCCGAACGTCTTGTGCAGATTCTCGATCTCGAGGAATGCCATGGTTTGCTGTCTCAGTCCGTCAAACTTTTTGTCCGCTCAACGCGCGAGCCGAGCCGAATACCTGAATCAATCCCATCGACGCCCACGTAATCGCGAACGCAATGATCGCGAGCGCCGACGGCTCATACGCGCGATTCGCGCCGATCAATTGCAGATACGGGCCGAACGCGGGCCGGTCGAGCAAGCTGGCAATCGTGAATTCGCCGATCACCACCGCAAAGGTGAGAAACGCGCCCGACAGAATGCCCGAGCGGATATTCGGGAAAATCACCTTGAACAGAATGGTCGGCCAGTTCGCGCCGAGACATTCGGCGGCCTCGGTCAGCGAACGCACATCCACCGCACGCAGACCCGCATCGACGGCGCGGTACATATACGGCAGCGAGAGCGTCACGTAGCCGAACACGAGCAGCAGATCGGTCGCGCGTTCGTTGCCGGTGAGCGGCAGAATCGAACTGCTGTTGTAAATGCGCAGATAGCCGAACACGATCACGATGGCCGGCACCACCAGCGGCAACAGCGTGATGAATTCGACGACCGGCCGCAGCTTCGGCAGACGCAACTGCACCCAGTACGCCGTCGGCACCACCAGCAGGATGCCGATCACGATCGTCAGGATGGCGATCAGAATCGAATAGCCGAACGAGGCCTGAAAACGCGGATCGGCCAGCACGACGCGGTAAGCCTCGAAGCTATACACGCCGCGCTTCATCCGCAGGCTGAATTCGAAAGTGGCGATCAGCGGAATCAGAAAATACAGCGACCCGACGATCACCGCGGTCCACGCGCCCACGCGCGACTGGCTTTTCATCGACGCCCCCTTTCCGCGCGCGAACGCAGCCAGATATAGCCGCCATTCGACAGACCGGTGACAACCACCATCCCCAATGCAAGCGCGTAGCCGAGGTTCGGGTTGTGCATCACGTCGCCGCGAATCTGCGCGAACAGCAGGATCGGCACGATGTTCAACGAGCTGCCCGTCAACGCATAAGCGGTGGCGACCGCGCCGAACGAATTGGCGAACAGCAGCAGCGCCGCGCCGAGAATGCTCGGCATCAGCACCGGCAGCGCGACATGGCGCCAGTATTGAAATGCCGTGCCGCCGAGGCAATCGCACGCTTCGCGCCATTCGCGCTTCAGGCCGTCGAGCGCGGGCGTGACCATCAGTACCATCAACGGAATCTGGAAGTACAGGTAGGTGATCGTGAGGCCGGTGAAACTGAGGATGCTGAAGCCGGTCGAGTACAGATTGAAACCGAGGTACTTTTTCAGCAGAACCGTCACGAGCCCGACGCGTCCCAACGTGCAGATGAAAGCAAACGCGAGCGGCACGCCGGCGAAGTTCGACGCGACGCCGGAAAACGTCATCAGCGTAGGGCGAATCCAGCCGGGCAGCTTGCCCTGCACCACCGCCCACGCGAGCAGCGAACCGAGCACCGCGCCGCCGAATGCGGATGCGGCACTGACCTTGAAGCTGATCCAGTACGCGTCGAGGATGGTCGGTTCCAGCAGATCGCGCAGATTCGCGAGCGTGAAGTGGCCTTGCGCATCCTGGAACGCGCCGATCATGAGGAAGCCGGTCGGCAGAATCAGGAACATCAGCGCGAAGACGAAGAACGGCACGACGCCGATCCACGCAAGTAACGGCGACGCGCGCCCCGGACCATCGACGCGAGGCGCCGGACCCGGCACGGTCGGCACCAGCAGTTCCGGCTGCACCGACCCGCCATCCGATGAAGCGCTCATAGCTCACCCTTGCAGCAATCTGGCAAATGCAATGCGCGCCGCTCGGAATCAGCGGCGCGCACGCTACGGTTGAACCCTGCGATGTCGCCTACTTGACGTTCGCGCCGACGGTTGCGTCCCACTGCTTCGTGATCGTGTCCTTGTACGCGTCCTGCTGCGACAGCGTCGGGAACACCACGTTCTTGTACGACGACGGCGGCGGCAACTTGTCGAGCAACGCCTGCGGCACTTTCTTGCCCGCGACGAGTTCGTTGTAGCGCATCGGATGGCAATACCCGGTCAGCCAGCCGATCTGGCCTTCGTCCGAGTACAGGTATTCCATCCACAGCTTCGCCGCATTCGGATGCGGTGCGTATGCGCTGATCGCCTGCACGTACACGCCCGCGACCACGCCCGTCTTTGGAATCACGACCTGCACTTTCGGATTGCCCTTCAGCGTGTCGCGGTCGGCGAGCGCGTTGTAATCCCAACGCACGATGATCGGCGTGGTGCCCTGCGCAAGCGAGGCCGCCTTGCCGATCACCGGAACGAAGTTGCCGCTTTTGTTCAGATCGGCGAAGTATTTGAGGCCGGCTTTATCGGCCTGGGTCGCATTGCCTTTGGCTTGCGAGATACCGGCCGCGTACACCGCCTGGATCGCCTGATTCGCCGTGCGCGGATCGCCCGCCAGCGACACCGCGTTCTTGTAGTCGGATTTGAGCAGATCGCTCCAGTCGGCGGGCGCCTTGTCGATCATGTCGACGTTCACTTCGAATGCGAGCACGCCGTAATAGTCGCCGTACCAGTAACCGTCCGCATCTTTCGACTCCTTCGGAATCGAATTCCACGTCGCGACCTTGTACGGTTGCAGCAGACCATCGGCCTTCGCGGTCGGACCGAACGACAAGCCCACGTCGATCACGTCAGGCGCTTGCGGCCCCTTGTTGCCCTTGTTCGCCTTGATGGCTTCGATCTCGTCGCCGGAACCCGCATCCGGATTCAGTTCGTTCACCTTGATGCCGTACTTCTTCTCGAAGCCCGGGATCAGTTGCCCGTAGTTGCACCAGTCGTGCGGCAACGCGATCACGCTGAGCTGGCCCTCCTGCTTCGCCGCGGCGATCAGCGCGTCGAGCGGCGCCGCCGATGCGCTGCTGACACCAGCGGCGGCGACGCCCGCAACGGCCGACATCGAAAGTATGCGAGCTAACGCGGTGCGGTTCATAGTCTTCCCCATCCTTTGCCGAAATTGCTACGTTTGGAAAATTTCTAATTCGAACAACCGCGCTTGCTTCGCTCAGACAGAATCGACCGGCGCGGAGAACATATCGTGCGGCAAGATATCGACGCGATCCGTGCAGATCATGTCGACGCCCCATTGCGCTAGCAGTTGCGCGCGCGCCGGGTCGTTCACCGTGTACGCGAGCACGCGCAATCCCGCTGCGTGAATCTGCGCGATCAGCGGCTCGCTCAGATAGCGGTGGCTCGCATGCAAGGACACGCAGTCCAGTTCACGCACGATGCGCAGCCAGTCGGCCGGCACTTCTTCGAACAGCATGCCGCGTTGCAGTGACGGCGCGGCATCGCGCGCGGCGGCCAGTGCGTCGAATGAAAACGAAGAGAGCAACGGCGGCGTTTGTTCCTGCCACAACGTCGACGCGTGTTGCGCGACCAGCGTCCCGGTGATTACATCGCGACCCGGACACGGTTTGATTTCGATGTTGGCGGCAATGCCGTCGCGCTTGCAACGCTGCGCCGCGTCGGCAAGTGTCGGCAGACGCGTGCCGTCGAATTGCTGACCACGCCACGCGCCTGCGTCGAGCGCGGCAAGCTGTTGCCATGTGTGATCGGCGGCTGCGCCGTGGCCGTTGGTGGTGCGATCGAGTGTGTCGTCGTGAAGCAGAAAGAGTTCGTTGTCGGCGGAAAGCTTGGCGTCGAATTCGACCATCCGGTAGCCGTAACGCACGCATGCGTCAAAGCCGGCCAGCGTGTTCTCCGGCGCGAGCGTGCCGCCGCAACGATGCGCGACCAGTCGCGGAGAAGGCCATTGATCAATCCCGTTTGCCACGTCCCGTCACCTTCCAGATAAAGCGGTTGGTTTTGCTCTCGACACGTTTGCGGCCGCCGACGAATAGCACGTCGGCGCGACCGTGATGCATAGCGATTCAGGCTTCGGATTTCACGTGCGAGACCCGCGCGTAGTATCGCGCGTTTTGATGCGCGGACGTTGCAAGACCATTGTCAGGATGACGAAGCTGACGACGCCGGCCGCACTGACGGCACACCTTGCCGCGCAACAGAACAGGCGCGACGTTTCAATTTGCGAAGGCTAAAATGAAACGCACAAAGTTGCAAGGTGCCAAAAAAATACAACACAATCCAGCCTGAAAAGCTTGCCTGACATCGTTCGGACACACATCCGTGTCCACGATGCGGCTATGAATACGAACAGCTAGACGCGCACACTCAGCGAGGGACAATGCATGTGGCAGGAAGACCGTCATCAGAGAATTCGCGCGTTGCTGTCCACGCTGCAACGTGTGTCGACCGAGCGGATCATGACGGATCTCGGCGTGTCGCGCGAGACGGTGCGGCGCGATCTGCTCGACCTCGAAGCGCTCGGTGAGTTGCGCCGCGTGCATGGCGGTGCGATCAAGCCCGCCGACGAAGCGCCGATCGCCGAACGCGCGCACATGCGCGTCAAGGCCAAGACGGCAATTGCCAAGGCCGCCGTCGGTTTGATCGCGAGCGGCCAGACGCTTTTCGTCGATGCGGGCACCACCACGGCGGCGCTCGCCGAAGAGCTGGCGAAACTGGCAAACCTGACCGTCGTCACGAATTCAATCGATGTCGCGTTGAAAATGCGCGGCGTGATCGACCAGGCCGATGCGGCTAACGAAGTCATTCTGCTGGGCGGTTCGATCAGCGATCGAACGATGGCGACCACAGGCGCGACGACCGTGCTCGATATCCACCGCTATCGCGCGGATCTCGCGCTGCTGTCGCCGGTCGGCATCGATCATCGGCATGGCGCGACCAGTTACGACCACGCGGAAACCGAGGTCGCGCGCGCGATGGTCGCCAACGCGGATCGCGTAGCGATCCTCGCCGACTACAGCAAGATCGGCCAGCGCAGCCGCATTTCGTATTGCCCGATCGAGAGGATCGATGTGCTAGTCACGAATAAAAAGGCGGCCGAAGCCGCCGATTTTGCCGCGCTGAAAAAGAAGCTCGACGAGGTTGTGCTGGCTTGAGGGTGAGCTTGAACTGAGGCGGGAGAGCTTGTGCCTTACATACCGGGCGGGGCTAACAAAGCACAGGCACGTTCACCTCGATGTTCAGGAAGACGCTGGGGCGAATCCGCAGGAGTATTTGAAGCGGAGAGAGTTCGTGGAGTTAATGCGATTTTTCCGTGAAGCGCATTCAACCGAATCGTCGCACGCATAAAAAAGCCCGCTTTCGCGGGCTTTTTCAACAGCATCGATCAGCGCGAATCGGAAGTCGCTCAGACCACGCCAGCCCCATGCGCCTGCAAATCAGCGTGATAGCTCGAACGAACCATTGCGCCGACAGCCGCGTGCGTGAAGCCCATCTTGTACGCTTCTTCCTCGTACATCTTGAACGTGTCCGGGTGCACGTACGAGCGCACCGGCAGATGGTGTTCCGACGGCTGCAGATACTGGCCGATGGTCAGCATGTCCACATTGTGTTCACGCAGATCGCGCATCACCTGCAAAATTTCTTCTTCGGTTTCGCCGAGGCCGACCATGATGCCCGACTTGGTCGCGACGTCAGGATGCAGCGCCTTGAAGTCCTTCAGCAGCTTCAGCGAGTGCGCGTAGTCCGAACCCGGGCGCGCTTCCTTGTACAGACGCGGCACCGTTTCCAGATTGTGGTTCATCACGTCGGGCGGGGCGGCGTTCAGAATGCCGAGCGCGCGGTCGAGACGGCCACGGAAATCCGGCGTCAGAATCTCAATACGCGTTTCCGGCGACAACTCGCGCGTCTGACGAATACATTCGACGAAGTGAGCCGCGCCACCGTCACGCAAATCGTCGCGGTCGACGCTGGTGATCACCACGTACTTCAGCTTCAACGCAGCAATGGTGCGGGCGAGGTTGCCGGGTTCGTCCACGTCGAGCGGATCGGGACGGCCGTGGCCGACGTCGCAGAACGGGCAGCGGCGCGTGCACTTGTCGCCCATGATCATGAACGTGGCGGTGCCCTTGCCGAAGCATTCGCCGATATTCGGGCAGCTCGCTTCTTCACACACCGTGTGCAGATTGTGTTCGCGCAGAATCTGCTTGATCTCGTAGAAACGCGAATTTCCCGTGGCCGCTTTCACGCGAATCCAGTCGGGCTTCTTCAGCTTTTCAATCGGGATGATCTTGATCGGGATACGGGCAGTTTTGGCTTGCGCCTTCTGCTTCGCGGTGGCGTCGTAGGCAGCGGCGGAAGCCGGCGCGCTGTCGGGCGAGGAAGAAGTTGCGAGGTTCGCGGTAACGTCAGTCATTCGTTCGGTCCAGTCAGGCGGTGAGCGCACCGGCCTGTGGTTGGGCGACGGCCGCGGGACTGCCGTCGAGGTTTGCGGTGAGGCATGCTGCAAAGGTACGGGCCACGTCGTCCCAGCCGGCGACAACACCCAGCGTTGCCATATCGACCGTTTCGAGCCCTGCGTAGCCGCATGGATTGATGGCCAGGAACGGCTGCAGATCCATCTTCACGTTCAGGCTCGCGCCGTGATAACTACAGCCGTTGCGGATTTTCAGACCCAGCGCCGCAATCTTGGCGCCAGCGTGCAACCCGGCGTCCGGCCCGGGCGCCACGTAGATACCGGGGGCGCCCGCCTTGCGTTCTCCGGCGAGATTATACGCCGCCAGGGTGTCGATCACGGCCTGCTCGATTCGCGTGACCATCTCGCGCACCATCAGCTTGCGTCGGCGTAGATCGAGCAGCAGGTAGGCGACCACCTGTCCGGGACCGTGATACGTGATCTGCCCGCCACGGTCGACTTTGACCAGCGGAATGCCGCTGTCGGCGGCCAGCAGGTGCGCCGGATCGCCGGCCTGGCCTAGCGTGAAGACGGGGGGATGCTCGACAAGCCAGATTTCGTCGGGGGTGTCGGCGGTACGCGAGTCGGTGAACGCGCGCATCGCTTCGAAACTGGCTTCGTAGGGTTCGTTGCGCAACCAGCGCAGCGTTAGCGGCGCCGTTGCGGACGAGGGAGACGGTGAAACCGGAGTGGCGGACATAATCCCGCTAGTTTACCGAAAAGTGGGAATTCGCGCCGGGGGTGAAGGTGAGCACGTTGTTGGCCGAATCGCTGCAAAGCCAAGCTGGACATGGCTTGGCGCGTGATGCGCCGGCAATCCGGCTTGATACGGAGGCGTCGTCTGCTGCGCAAGAAGTGCGGATCGAGGTCAGGGCCGTTGGCGTTGGCCTCGGTGTAGATGCAGGTGCAGACACAGCAGACACGGGCAAGGCGAGGCGCTTGAAGTCGCCGTCGCCGTGTTCGCCCCTGCCGCGCTCATCCCCTACCAACCGCCCCGCTGCGAATGCTCAAACCGTGCGCCACCCTCCGCGCATCCGCGCCACCATTCGTTCGCCGACCCGCGCGAGCCAGTTCAACGCGCGCTCGTCGCAGCGCGTCGGCACCGAAAACGCGATCTTCGCCGGGACGACGCCCTCGCCGCTCAACCACAGCCGTTCGCCGCGCCGCAGCCGCAACGTATGCCCCGGTTGCAGCCAGTAATCGTGAATGTCGTCGCTGCGCGTCACCCAGACCGCGCCGCCATGCACCACCAGTTTGGTACTGCGCGCCACCTTCAACGGAAGCGTTTCGCCTGTGCGAATTTCAAAGGCGATACTAGAGGAAATTTCTCGCATGATGCCCTCGCCAAAAATCGTTTGATGGCTACAATCGTAGGCGTAGCAAGGACTTACGCAAAACGATCTATTTTCACCTCTATGTGAGAAATATTGCGATGGACCTCCGGCAACTCCCCGCATTGAACGCGATCAAGGCGTTCGAAGCCGCCGCCCGGCACGAAAGCTTTTCGCGCGCCGCCGACGAGCTATTCGTCACGCACGGCGCGGTCAGCCACCAGATTCGCGCGCTCGAAGCCGAGCTTGGCGTGTCGCTATTCGCGCGCGACGGCAAGCGCGTGCGGCTCACCGAAACCGGCCGTCGCTATGCCACGCACGTGCGCACCGCGCTGATGGCGCTCGCCGATGCCACTCGCGAAATCCGCGCCGGCGACCGCGAGCGGCGGCTGGTGGTGTCGATGCTGTCGTCGTTCGCGGCGCGCTGGGTGACGCCGCGCATCGGCAGCTTCATCGAGGCGCATCCGCAATGGGATCTGGAACTGTTGTCCACCAATGCGCTGACAGACTTTGCGCGCGACGACGTCGACGTGGCCATCCGCTTCGGTTTCGGCAAATATTCGGGGCTGCACGCGGAATTGCTGCTGGAGGAGATTTTCTTCCCGGCGTGCTCGCCGAATTTCAACGGCGGAAAACTGCCGCAAGTTCCAGCCGATCTCGCCAAAGTCCCGCTACTGCGTTCCGACGACGAATTGTGGCGTCCGTGGTTCGACGCCGCCGGTCTCACCGACTGGCCGGAGCCGAAGCGCGGCGTGCTTTATCAGGATTCGTCGAATCTGTTGCAGGCGGCCATCGACGGCCAGGGGGTCGCGCTCACGCGCCGCTCGCTGGCCATGCACGAAATCGCGGCAGGCCGTCTGGTACGCCTATTCGACGTGGATGGCCCGAGCCCGTGGCAGTACTACTTCATCTGCCCGCCGCAAATGATCGAAACCGCGCGGGTCAAGGCGTTTCACGACTGGGTGTTCGACGAGGTGGGGCGCTTCAAGAAACTGTTCGACCGGGCCTGCGAGGTAGGTCCCTCGGCAGGCGCCGGTCTGTCGGCGGAAGCATTGCGCGTCACGCCGTAATACATAGGCTTTACATCACCACTTTGACCATCGGATGGCCGGTCAGCGCGCGATAAATGTCGTCGAGATGCGCGCGGCTCGTGGCGCGCACGGTGACCGTCAGCCCGGTGTAATTGCCGCCGCTGGACGGACGCGTTTCCACACGCGATGCATCGACTTCGTTATCGAACTGGCGGACCACCGTCACGATCGTTTCGGCGAATTCCGGATGCGATTTGCCCATGATCTTGATCGGGAAATCGCAGGGAAAATCAAACAGTGAGTCGTTCGGGTTGTTCGGCTGATTCATTCGTTGCTCCTTGCTGCGCTTGCTGCGCTTCCTTAACCTTGGCTCGCTGATACGCCGCGTACAACGCCGCAAAGACCGCGCCCGGCTTGCCCTCGCCGACCGGCTGGCCGTCGAGTTGCGTGACCGGCAGCACTTCCTTGGTCGCCGAACTGACGATGATCTCGTCGGCGGCACGCAATTCGGCTTCGACAATCTCACGTGCTTCGAAGCGGATGCCGCAGTCGGCCGTGAGTTCTTCGATCAGCCCGTAGCGAATCCCTTCGAGAATCTTGTTGCTGCGCGGCGGCGCCGACAGCACGCCGTCCTTCACCATCCACACATTCGACGACGACCCTTCGGTCAGCATGCCGTCGCGGAACTGGATCGTCTCGAACGCGTCGTTTTCGGCGGCGAATTGCGCCATCAGCACGTTGCCCAGCAGCGACACCGACTTGATATCGCAATTGAGCCAGCGGCGATCTTCGGCGCTCACGCAACGCACGCCTTTCGCGCGCTGCGCGGCGTCCGGCAGATTGAGCGGCGTGACCATCACGAACACGGTCGGCTGAATCCCGGCCGGGAACGCGTGGCCGCGCTTCGCGACACCGCGCGTCACCTGAATATAGGCAATTGCGTCCTGACCGGCGGACAAACTGCCGTCGGCCTCGTTCGCGTCGACCACGCGGCCGATCAGCTCGCGCCAGCCGGCGTCGCTAAACGGATTGACGATGCCGATCTTGTCGACCGAACGGGCCAGCCGCGCCAGATGCTGCGGCAATCGGAACGCCGTGCGGCCGCCTTCGAGCGCATACAGCGGCGCGACTTCGTAAATGCCGTCGCCGAAAATAAAGCCGCGGTCGAGAACGGGCACGCGCGCTTCGGACAACGGCACCAACTCGCCATTCAGATAAACGATCGGATCTGGCGACACATCAGAAACTGCTGCGGACATTGCGAACCGGCTCTTATTTCTTCTTGTTGAACATCAGCATCAGCGAATCCCACACGCGGCCGACCACGCCCGCTTGCGGCACAGCCTGCAACGCCACCACCGGGAACTGCGCGAGCACCTTGCCGTCGGCGATCAGCTTCGCCGTGCCGACCTGCTGACCGTTCGCGATCGGCGCGATCAGCGTGTCGACCTGGTCGATCTGCGGCTTCACCTTGTCGGCCATGCCCTTCGGCACGGTGATGTACTGGTCGCTCTTCACGCCGATCTGCACGCTGTCCTGCGAGCCCTTGTACACGCGCGGCGTGCCGACCACCTGACCCGCCTTGTACAGACGCACCGTGTCGTACGCGGTGTAGCCGTAGTTCAGCATCTTCAGGCTGTCCTGCACACGGTCGTGTTCCTTGGTCTCGCCCATCATCACCGAGACGAGACGGCGCGACGCGTCGGTTGCGCCCGGCAGCGGACGCTTTGCGCTCGCGATCAGGCAGTAGCCGGCGGCTTGCGTGTGGCCGGTCTTCAGGCCGTCGACGGTCGGGTCGATCCACAGCAGACGGTTGCGGTTCGGCTGCTTGATGTTGTTGTACTTGAATTCCTTGACCGAGAAGATGTTGTAGTAGTCAGGGAAGTCGCGAATCAGACGCGCCGACAGGATCGCCAGATCGCCCGCCGACGTGTAGTGCTGCGGGTCGGGCATGCCGTTCACGTCGGCGAAGTGGGTGTGCTTCATGCCGAGCTTCTGCGCTTCGTTGTTCATCATCACGACGAACTGCGACTCGCTGCCGCCGACCAGTTCGGCCAGCGCGATCGCCGCGTCGTTACCCGACTGGATGATCATGCCGTACACGAGGTCGTGCACGGTCACCGGCTTGTTCGCCTCGATGAACATGCGCGATTCGTCGGTCTTCACGCGACGCACCGCTTCGCTCGGCATCACCGTCTGGTCCATCGTGATCTTTTTCGTCTGCAGTGCTTCGAAGACGAGATACGCGGTCATCAGCTTGGTCAGCGAGGCCGGTTCGACGCGCTCGTCGGCATTGCCGGACGCGAGCACCTGGTTGCTGGTGGCATCGACCAGAACCCACGAACGCGCGTTGACCGCCGGCGGCGGCACTTGCGCAAAAGCGGTGCTGGCGGCAAGGGTTGCCGTCAACACGGCGCCGAGGGTGACGGCGCGGCTAAGCTTGTGGGGAGCGGAGGAAACAACTGACGGGATTGACGTGCGGCCGGTGGTGGAGAAACGCATAGGGTCGATTCGTGCGGAAAAATACATCGCGCGCAGGGCGCATTGTTTGGAAGAGCCGGTCGGCGAGCGTCTGGCCGTAAAACGGCGCGGCGCCCTTTGGACTTCCGGCGACGCGATCGGTTCGCGCAGTTCGCCCTGCATCCGTCACCGCTGCGCGCGAGATGAGACTACGCGTCGCGCGAACTGCCGGACAGGCGGGGCTGCGCCCAAAAAAGAGCGCTCATTATACGCGCGCATTTCCGCCAACTTTGCTGGGGCCATACCGATAAAGTCTGGTTTTTACAGGCCTGTAGCGTGAAAAACGCGCGCGGAGCACGGCTTAACGCCATGCGTCGACGATGATCCGTTTCAGCAGATGCAGCTTGCGATGCAGAAAGTGTTCTGCCCCCGGAATCACGACAACCGGTAATTCCTGCGGCCGTGCCCAGTCGTAGACGGATTGAATGGGCACGGTGTCGTCGGTTTCGCCGTGAATGACGAGCGTGTTGTCAGGAACCGGCGCGACTTCCCAGCGGCTCGCCGCCGTGCCGACAAACACCATCCGCTCGATTGCCGCGCCTTCTTCGCGCAACTTCGCGGCGACGTGCGACAACACGAAGGTGCCGAACGAGAAGCCCGCAAGCACGAGCGGCAGATCGCCCTGCCCGGCTTCGGCGCGCATGTGATCGAGCACGGCGCGCAGATCGTCGCGCTCGCCGATGCCCGCGTCGTGCTCGCCTTCGGTCTGACCGACGCCGCGAAAATTCGACCGGTACACCACGTAGTTCAGGCCGGTCAGCGTGCGCGCGAGCGTCTGCGCGACCTTGTTGTCCATCGTGCCGCCGAACAGCGGATGCGGATGCGCGACCAGCGCGATGCCGCGCGGCGCGGCGCCGTTTTCGCGCATTTCGTCGGGCAGATCCAGCGCGACCTCGATCTTGCCGACCGGGCCGTCAATCAGATACTTCTTCGTGTGAACGTTCATATTCGAGGCTTATTGATCGATTTTCAGACGCTCGACGATCTTGCCGTTTGCAAGGTGCGAGTCGACGATTTCATCGATATCGGTTTCGTCGACGTAGGTGTACCAGACGCCTTCCGGATACACGACCAGTGCCGGTCCCAATTCGCAGCGATCCAGACACCCCGCCTTATTGATGCGCACCTGGCCGGGGCCGGCGAGACCGAGTTTCTTCACGCGCTTTTTCGCGTACTCCTGCAGTTCCTGCGCGTTGCAGTTCGCGCAACTCGGGCGCTCGGCGCCGGGGTCCCGCTGATTGAGACAGAAAAAGACGTGGTACTTGTAGAAGGAGTCCATGGTGTCTTGGGCGAGAGTGTAAGAGTGGGGGAATGCCGTTGTAAGCACGGTGCCGTGCCGGTTGTGCGAACGATTATAGCGAGCGGGGTCAAGCGGCGTCGGCCGCGCGAAGGTGGGTGAAAAGTCCGCTCGCGAGCGCTTCGGTGAGCGCTGATCGGCACTCTCCGGCACTCACGGCCGCTTTGTGCGCCGCTTCAGCCACGCCTGCTCGGCCACGTACGCCATCCACACCAGCGCCGCATAAGGCCAGATCCACGCGAGCCAGTGCGCGAGTCCGTTGAAGTGCAGATAACGCCCTTGTCGCCAGTCAGCGAGCACGACATCGAAATACGGATTCACCGGCAGCAGGTTGACGAACACCAGCGCGACCGTCAGCGCTACGCCAGCCAGCAGCCCGCGTGCTCTGCGCCGCAAGGGCAAGGCCAGAAGCGCAAGAACGGTTCCGCCCAGCAGCCCCATCAGCGCGCCAGGGGTCGCCCAATCGAATGCGAGGCCTGATTGCGATTGCAGGAACGTCGCGCCCGCTTTCACGCACAAGGTGGTCAGAATAAAAAGGATCAGCAGACGCACGCGCGGCGCATGACGCCTGACCGGCAACGAAGCCAGCATCAGCGCGGCGAACAGATTGAGCGTGGTGATGACGGCTTCCCACGTGTCGTCGGGCAACCATGCGGCGACCAGCGCCGGCCACGCGCCGACGTGCCAGCCCGGCGGCGTCCACGCGAGCAGCGCATCTTGCGTGGTCGAATCGAAACGCAGCCACAACGCGCGCGGCCAGTTGCCGAGCCCGAACAGACGCGGCGCGGGATACATCGTCGCAAACGGCCATGCGGCCACGAGGCACGCCAGCGCGGGCCGGTCGCGCTCGAACCACAGCAGCCGCAGGCGTCGCAACAGACCGCGATCGAGCAGCGCGCCGGTTGCAGGCGACATCATCGCCGCACCGAGCAACGCGCCGAGCGCGTTCGCGGCCAGATCGAGATTGGAGGCAACGCGAGTGGGCAGATAGGTCTGCACGGCTTCCATCACGCCCGACAGCATGCCGCCGAGCACGAACGCCAGCGCAACCGCCAGCGTGCCCCGCCAGCGCGGATAAACCGCGAGCACCACCAACGCGCCGAACGGCATATAGCCGAGCACGTTGGTGACGACGTCGAACGCCGTCAGATACTGCGGCATGGGATCGGACAGATAGGCAAACGGCGCGAGACCGAGCGAGCGCCAGCCGGAAAACGGATACCACGAACCGTACACGATCAGCGCGGCGTACAGCAGCAGCGCCTGCCGGGCCAGCGCCGAGGGCCGGCGCAGCCAGGGTCGTTCGCTCATGCAGCGCTCCGTTGCGTGCGCTGCCAGCCCGTCATTGGGCGGCGACCAGCGCCTGCACGCCAAGCCACGCGCCGATTTGCGACACGAGGTCATCGCTGGCGGCGGCTAGCGATTGCGCGCCGCCGGCGGCATCGGCGGAACTCGCCGGGGCGCGCGCGATGAACGTGCGCTGGCCCAGCACCTTGCCGCTTTGCGTCAGCGTGACACGCGCGGTGATCGCGGCGTGACTTTCCGCCTGACTGTCGAACACCTGCTCGAACTGGCTCAGATCGACCCGCAACACCGGCGCGGCCACGCCGTCGGAACCCGTCAGCACCGTGCCGCGCGAACTGAGCGCATTACGCAGACGCTGGGTCAGCAATTGCGACGGCATCATGGTCCAGTGGCTGTTCGCGTACGACGCAGTCTGCTGCGCGTCGGCGTAGCTGAGGCGATACACCAGCCGGTCGGATTCGAGCGTCTCGGGCGCGGTCACGTCGAGCACCTTCACTGCCGGCAACGTGCCCGCCGACGCCGCCGGATTCGGCGGTCCGAAGTCATAGCGAATGTCCGCGAGCGCGGCCGGCGTGCCCGCGCAACCGGCGGCCAGCACGCCGAACGCGAGCATCACCGCCAGCGCGGCGCTCGTGGACAACAATCGGTTAATCGAGCGTGACATGGGATCTTCCTTTGTTCGAACTTCAAATTCAGTGATTCGGTGATTCAGTTGATTCAGTGAGCCGTGTGCGCGGCCGGCCACGTGAAGCCCGCTTCGCCCGGACCCGGCGCCGGGCGCGGCGCGCCAAACAGCAGGCTACGCGGGTTGGTGCTCAACGTGTCCGCCGCGCGGTCGACCGAGCGAACCGCCGTGCGCACGTCGTCGGCGAGCGAATTGACGCGCGGCAGCGTGTCGTAACCGACTCGCGCCGACAGGTCCTGCACCGACACGTTCATCTGCGCCAACGCGTCGCCGGCCTGTTGCGCGGCCGTGCCGACCTTATTCAGATTCATCTCGAACGGACCATCCGGCCGGTTCAGGCTGGTGATCAGCTGGTTGGTCGACGCGAGCGTGCGATCGAGTTGATCGATCGTCGCGGGCAGCTTGCCGGTGGCCGGCGAAATCTGCTGGGTCAGCGTGGTGATGCCGTCGGCCGCCTTCTGGATACTGGCCGCCGTGCCGTGCAACTGCGCGACCATTTCCGGCGACAGCATATTGTTCACGTCGTCGGTGACTTTTTCGAGCTTGCGCAGCAGGATGTCGCCGCGTTGCTGCAACTGGTCGAGCAGACCGGGACGCATCGGCAACTGCGCGACATCGTGGATCGACGACGGCAGCGGTCGCTGATCCCGCCCGTTGTCGTCCAGTTGAATAAAGGCGATGCCCGTCACGCCCTGGAAGCCAAGGCTGCCGAACGTGGAATGAGTGATCGGCGCGTGCGTATCGACGAGAATGCGGACCAGAATCTGCCCCGGATGATCCGGATCGAATTTGATCGACTGCACCTTGCCCACGTCGAGGCCGCGATAGCGCACCGCCGCGTCGGCGAACAGCCCCGTAACGTTGGTGCGCGCAATCAGATCGTACGGCACCCGCACGGAGCGGTCGACGTTGAACAAAAATGCCGCCAGCGCAATGGCCACCAGCAGGACGACCGTAAAGAGCCCGGCCCAGAAGGCGTGTGCTTTGTTTTCCATTGTCAGGTTCCCAGGTTCACAGCGGCAATTCGGACGATGCCGTCTCTAGCGCGGCACGCGGCAACTTCGCGCGCCGCTCCGGCGGCAGCGCCTGCAACGCGCGCCGCCCGCGCAGGCCGAGAAAATATTCCCGGATAAACGGATGGTCGACACCCGCCGCCTCTTCGACCGGCGCGGCGACCAGCACCTTGCGGTCGGCCAGCACGGCGACGCGGGTGGACAGCGCGATCATCGTGTCGAGGTCGTGCGTGACCATCACCACCGTCAATCCCAGCGCGCGATGCAGCGCCGAGATCAGTTCGACGAATTCATCGGACGCCTGCGGATCGAGGCCGGCCGTCGGTTCGTCGAGGAACAGCAACTCGGGTTCGAGCGCGATGGCGCGCGCAATGCCGACCCGCTTGACCATCCCGCCCGACAGCGCCGACGGCATCTTCGATGCGTGTTTGCAAGGCAGTCCGACCATTTCGAGCTTGAGCATCACGATGTCGCGCAGCAGGTCTTCGGGCACCTTGCCGAGTTCGCGCACCGGCTGCGCGATGTTGTCGAATACCGACAGCGACGAGAACAGCGCGCCACGCTGGAACAGCATGCCGGAGCGGCTGCGCATCAGCAGCGCGGTTTCCGGCGAGATGGTCGAGAGGTCTTCGCCGAACAGTTTGATGGTGCCGGACGACGGACTCTCGAGACCGAGAATCTGCCGCACCAGCGTGGTCTTGCCCGAACCCGAGCCGCCGACGATCGACATGATCTCGCCGCGCCGCACGTCCAGACTCAGATGCTGATGCACGATGTTGCGCCCGTAGCGCTTGGTGATGTCGTTGACTTCGATCACCGGCTCGGCGATGCACGGCATCGGCTGGCCGCGTACGGCCTGAGTGAGTGGCGCGATCATCCTAGCCCCACATTCTGGAAGAGGATTGCGAACACCGCGTCCGCGAGAATCACGATGGTGATCGAGGTCACCACCGAGGTCGTCGTGCCTTCGCCGAGACTCTGCGAATTGGCCTTGATACGGAAACCGAAGTGACAGCCGACGATCGCGATCAGCATGCCGAACGCGACGCCCTTGCCCAGGCCGATCCAAAGATTCGCGACCGGCACCACGCCCGGCAGCGCGCGCGCGAAAAAGCTCATGTCGATGCCGAGCACCACCTTGGCTGCGAGCGCACCCCCGGTCAACGCGATGACGTTGGTCCACATCACCAGTAGCGGCATCGCCACACCAAGCGCAAGCACGCGCGGCAGGATCAGCCGCAGCCCGTGCGGGATGCCCATCACGCGCATTGCGTCGAGTTCTTCGGTCACGCGCATCACGCCGATTTGCGCGGTGATCGCCGAGCCCGACCGCCCCGCCACCAGAATCGCCGAGAGCACGGGCCCGAGTTCGCGAATCACCGCCAGCCCGAGAATGTTGACGATGAACTGGTTCGCACCGAAGAGCCGCAATTGCTGCGCCGACAGATAGCTGAGCACGATGCCGATCAGAAACGCGACCAGCGCGGTGATCGGCAACGCGCGGGCGCCGGCGTTGTACACGTTCGCCGAGATTTCGGTCCACGGCGTGATTTTCGGATTGCGCAGGATCGCGAACAGATCGAGCACCACGCGCCCGAGCATGCTCACGCCGCCGTACAGGTGTTCGAAGAACGAGAAGATCGCGAGACCGAGACGCGTGAACGGATCGAACTTGACGACCGGTTCGGCTTTTTCGCGCACCGTGTCGAGCAACGCGATGCGCTCGAAAATGTCGCGCTGCGTATCGGTGAGTTCGGTGTCCGGGGGCATCTTGTGGCCCCACACGCGCCACAGTGCCTGTCCGCCGACGTGGTCCATCCGCGTGATGCGCGACAGGTCCCACGCACCGATGCCCTGGGCGCCGGCCAGCGAGCGCAACTGCGGAATCACGTGCCCGGTGGCCTTGTCGCGAGCGAGCGCGAGCGCCGTCCACTGGCCCGAGAGCCGGACGATCTTGCCTTGGCTGCCTGCCGCGACTTCAAGGCCGGGCGGAGTGTCGTAGTTCAAGGATCGCGAGAATCTGGTTATCGGATTAGGGGCCATTGTAACGAAGGCGCGGCGGATGGGCCGTGCTCAAAACCCCATAGGGTTGGCTGTCGCTACAATATGAGCCATGAATGCTTCCAAGACTCCCTCCCCAGGCGCGGCAGCCGCTGCTTCCGCTGACAACGGCGCCGACTGGCGTATCGACCGTGAACGCGCCGTCGCGCTGTTCGGCGCGCACGCGCACGACTGGCCGATCGAAATCGTCGAGGAAACCGGCTCGACCAACGCCGACCTGATGGCGCGCGTCAAGGCGCTGCCGCGTAAAGCGAACGCGCTGCCGCGGCCGATCGTGCGGGTCGCGTATCTGCAAACCGCCGGGCGTGGACGGCGCGGTCGTCCGTGGTATGCGGAGCCGGGCAATGCGCTGCTGTTTTCGGTGGCGTGCGTGCTGCCGCGTCCGCTCGAAGGACTGGCGGGGCTGAGCCTTGCCGTGGGCGTCGCGCTGGTCGACGGCTTGCGCTCGCTGCCGGTCGCCGGTCCCGGTCAGATCGCGCTGAAATGGCCGAACGACGTGCTGCTCGAAGGCGACAAGCTGGCCGGCGTCCTGATCGAAACTGCGTGGAGCACCGACGACGCGAGCGCCGTCGTGATCGGCATCGGCACCAATGTGAAGGGCGCGGACGAACTCGCGGCCAAAGTCGGCGCGCTGAACGCCGCCGCTCCGCCGCAGGCGCGCGGCACGGTGCCGACCGCGCTGCAACGCGCGCTGCCGAACGCCAACCTCACCGACACGCTCGCCGCCGAACTCAACGCGCTCGAACCCGCGCTGCAGCGCTTCGGCGCGGAAGGCTTCGCGCCGTTCCAGGCTCGCTGGAACGCGGTGCATGCATACGCGGGCCGCGAAGTCGTGTTGCTGGAACAAGGTGAAGAACTCGCGCGCGGCGTGGCGGCGGGTGTCGACGAACGCGGTCAATTGCTGCTCGACACGGCCACCGGCCGTCAGACGATCGCTACCGGCGATGTTTCGCTGCGTCTGGCCGACGGTGCTGCATGACGAGCGGCGCGCCTTATCTGCTGATCGATGCGGGCAATAGCCGGATCAAATGGGCGATGGTCCACGCGGACGGCGCGCAACTCGCGTCCGGCGCGCTGACGCATGGCGGCGACGATCGTCCCGCCTGGTCGAATCTGCCGATGCCGTGCGGCGCGTGGCTCTCGAATGTCGCGGGCGAACAGGTCGCGGCGCGCATCGCTGCGTTGCTCGACGCGCGCTGGCCGCAACTGCCGCTCACGACGATCCGCGCCCGCGCCCAGCAATGCGGCGTGACCAACAGTTACACCACGCCGCACGCGCTCGGCAGCGATCGCTGGGCGGGCATGATCGGCGCGCGCGCCGCGTTTCCGGGCGAGCATCTGCTGATTGCGACGTTCGGCACCGCGACCACGCTCGAAGCATTGCGCGCGGACGGCTGTTTCGTCGGCGGCCTGATCGCGCCCGGCTGGACCTTGATGATGCGCTCGCTCGGCGAGCACACTGCGCAACTGCCGACGCTCGACGCCAGCGCGGCGCGCGGTCTGCTCGGCACTGCGGGCACGTCGGGCGCATCTGAATCGCCGCGCCGCGGGCCGTTTTTCGCAACCGACACGCCGCGTTCGCTGTCGGCGGGTTGCACGCTCGCGCAGGCCGGTTTGATCGAACGGATGTGGCGCGACCTCCAGGATGAATGGCAGGTTTCGGTGCGTCTGGTAGTCAGCGGCGGTGCCGTGGATGAAGTGGCGAGCGCGCTCAAAGTGCCGCATACTCGCCACGATTCGCTGGTGCTGTCCGGCCTGGCGCTGATTGCCGCCGCGCACGCGCAGGACCACGACGCCTGAATGGCGCCCCGCTATCGGGATAGATAGCGACGGCTCAACTTTTTTGGACTGGGAAAACCCACAATGCTTCGCTGGCCGATCGCCATCCTGTTTCTTGCCAACGTGCTGGCATTCGTCGCGGTGCGCGGCGTTTTCGGCCCGTCGCCCACGGCGGGCGGACGCGAGCCGAATCATCTGAACCGGCAGGTGAATTCGGAGTGGTTGAAAGTGCAGCCGGTCACGGCTGCCGAAGCGGCCGATCAACCGGTTGTCGGCGGACCGGCGCCTGCAGTGCCGATCGCGGCGTCGGAGTTGGCGCAGTAAAAGCCCGTCACACTCGCGGAGCCTGACCGCGTTCAGGCTCGTTGCACAACGTAAGCGGCGGCCTTCAGCCCTGCGTCCGCACTTTCTTCAACAGCGCCGTGGTCGAGCGATCATGCTCGAACGGAATCGCCAGCGCCTTGCCGCCCCACCCACGCACAATCGCGGATTCGGGCAACGCATCCATATCGTAATCGCCGCCTTTGACGAGCACATCCGGGCGCAGCGCCGAGATCAGATCGACCGGCGTTTTCTCGCCGAAGCACACCACGTAGTCGACGCTTTCCAGCGCGGCCAGCAGCGCCATCCGGTCGGCTTCGTTGTTGATCGGCCGGTCGTCGCCCTTGCCGAGCATGCGCACCGAAGCATCGCTATTCACGCCGACAATCAGACATGCGCCGAGCGCCTTCGCATCGGCGAGATACGTCACGTGCCCGCGATGCAGGATGTCGAACACGCCGTTGGTGAACACGACAGGGGCGTCGAGCGTGGGGCGCAGCGTCGCCAATGCATCGCGCGAAAGAATCTTGCGTTCGAAAATTGCGGCCATGACGGAGTGAGAAATAAGTAGAAGTGGCCGTCACGATACAGCGTGGACGGTATCAAGCAAAACGGTCCGGCAAGCTCGCGCCTGTCGGACCGTTCTCAAAACCTTGATTCTGTTCGCACCGGGAGCGTGGAAGCTAAGCAACCCGCGCCCCGGATTACGAACCCGAACACATCAAGCCGGCTGTTCGCTCGACTTCTGTTCGGCCTGCAAACGCGCGACCACTTCCTTGCGATAACGGTTCAGTTCCTGCGCGGTGTTGAACGTGCGCTCGAACAGAATGGACAGGTTGTGCAAAATGCGTTCGACCACCTTCTTTTCCCAGCCGTCGTCGAAACGGATCTGTTCGTCGAGCCAGCGCTCGAGCCATTCCGGATCGGGCAGACGCGACTGGATCGTGTCGCGCGGGAACAGTGCCTGATTCACGTGCAGATTCGTGGGATGCAGCGGCTTCTCCGTGCGACGCGCCGATGCCATCAGCACGCCGATCTTCGCGAATGCAGCGCGCGCGATGTCGCCGGTTTGCGACATCGCCTTCTTCATGTAGCGCAGATACGCGCCGCCATGACGCGCTTCGTCGCGCGAAATGGTTTCGTAGATCTGTTTGATGACCGGCTCGGTGTGCCATTCTGCCGCACGGCGATACCAGTGATTCAGACGGATTTCGCCGCAGAAATGCAGCATCAGCGTTTCGAGCGGCGGCGCCGGATCGAACTCGAAGCGCACTGCGTGCAGCTCTTCTTCGGTCGGGCACATTTCCGGCTTGAAGCGGCGCAGATATTCCATCAGCACCAGCGAATGTTTCTGTTCTTCGAAGAACCACACGCTCATGAACGCGGAGAAATCGCTGTCATGATGGTTGTCACGCAGAAACATTTCCGTGGCGGGCAACGCCGACCATTCGGTGATCGCGTTCATCTTGATCGTCGCAGCCTGCTCGTCGGTCAATAGCGATGCATCGAACTTGTCCCAGGGAATGTCTTTCTCCATGTCCCATCGAACGGATTCGAGCGATTTATAAAGTTCCGGATAAAGCATGGTGTTCATAGTCCCACCCCTGTTCTGCGCATACTGTGTGTGTCTGCTACGTTTAGCACTTAACTGACGACGCACGAAACATACCTTGCGTCGGCCAAACATTCGATTTTACGCGGTAATCCACTGCCTAGATGCACCAGGCAGCAAAGAAGTCCGGGCGTTTGCGCAAGCGCGCCTAACCGTAAGTTACGCGCGATGCGGCCAACCGTGGGTGAGGGATACCCTATGCCTGAGGTCGAGCCAGTCTGCGATGAAAACCGCACCGTCCAGCCCTGCGCCGGTGTTACCGGCGGCGAATGATACAGGGCGGCTGGATTGGTTCTTGTCAGCGCACGCCCAAAAGCCAAATAAAGCTTACACAATGATAGCACGCGGCCTTTACTGAACCCGCCCTATAGGAGCCGCCCGATTGACATTTCTCAATGAAGCGAGCAGTGGGCCAAGTGTCGCGGACAATTCACGGCAAAACCATGACAGACGGCGATTTTGTCGTTCTGTGTCACGTCGGCCCAACGGACTTTTCGCGCGTTGCATGGCTTGCCGAACCGCCTTTAATTCCTGCCCTTAAATAGACTTTTTCGCGGTTGACGCGCTAGCGCTACGTTTGGTCGATGAAGCCGCGCGTTTTGCCGTCGGCCGTTTGGCTGCGGGTTCCGCGTTTGCCGCCGGTTCGCCTGGCGGCTCCTCTGCCGCTCCGCCCGCTGCCGATGCGTTCGCCGCCGAGTCCGTTGCCGCGGCAGCCGCCGCAGCCGCCGCTGCGGGCTGCGCCACCGCGAACTGCGCGATCTGATTGAACTGCGATTGCAGCAGATTCCACCACGCAGACGCGTCGAATGGCGGCGTGGCGGGCGTTTCGTCCTCGTCGTTTTCGGTCGATTCAGATGCGGACGCGCTCTGCGCAGCAGTTTCAGCAGCAGGCGCCGCCGGATGCGGCCAGCCCGTGGCCGGCGCAGGACTCGGCGCATTGGCCGCAGCCGGTTGCGACATCGACGACTGCGCGAAAGCGCCAAACGCACGCAATGTGGCGAGCGTCGCGCGTTGCACTTCGAGCGCCTGGATCGCCGACTGCAACATGCTCAGATTCAGCTTGAGCCATTGCTCGACCGCGCGCATGTCGGTGATGCGCTTGTCGAGTTCCTCGACATTGGTGAGCGGCGCCATCATGTCCGACATCATCGACAGCGAGGGGCCGAGATTGCCGCCAGATTGCGCACCGGGAAAGGCCGAGCCGAACGGCGACATCCGCATCATGCCCCACATGCGTTCGAGCATTTCAGCGGGCGGAAAACCAGGAAAGCCGGGAAACGGCGGCGTGGAATTAGTCGTGTCGGTCATGCTTGTCGCCTCGCTGCATAAGGGGAAGGTGAGCGCCGTCCCGCGCGCGTCTGATTCAGGTTCGGGTTCTGCTCGATGTCGAGCCAGACCCGGCCTGGCTTCGATCTGGGTCCACTTCAATCATACCGTGCGACACGCGCGATCAGGACCGCTCGCCACTCGCCGAGTCGCCTGCGGACGGCGTTTGCGGCGCGTCGCGCCAAGGGTCGGCTACGCCGAAATCTGGTGCGCGACGTTCGCGCAGCGAGTTCACGCCTTCGCGAACGTCCGGGCCCGCAAAGCCCATGAATTCCAGCGCGAGCGAGGTATCGAACGCGGGGCCCGCCGAGCGCAGCCAGTTGTTCAGTGCGTATTTGGTCCAGCGAATCGCCGTTTGCGAGCCGTTGGCCAGCTTCTGCGCGACCTCGAATGCTTTGGGCAGCAAATCGTTTTCGTCGACGGCGAGCGACACGAGGCCGATACGCTCCGCCTCTTCGCCGCTCACCGGTTCGCACAGCAGCAGGTAGTACTTCGCTTTTGCCATGCCGCACAAAAGCGGCCAGACGATCGCCGCATGATCGCCGGCGGCCACGCCGAGCCGCGTATGACCGTCGATGATTCGCGCTGTCTTCGTTGCAATCGAGATGTCTGCAAGCAATCCGGCGACAAGCCCCGCGCCGACCGCCGGGCCGTGCATCGCCGAGACGATCGGTTTGCTGCAGTTGATCACGTTGTAGACCAGGTCGCGCGCCTCACGCCACACGCGGGCGCGCACGTCGAAATCGGTCGCCATGTCTTCGACCAGTTGCAGATCGCCACCCGCCGAAAAACCTTTACCTTCGCCACGAATGATCGCGACGCGCGTGTCGGGATCGCGGTCGATGTCGCGCCAGATTTCGGCGAGTTCGAAATGCATGCGCGCGTTGGCGGTGGCGAGGCCGCTTTTGTTCGCGCCCTCGCCGTTCATCACGACTTCGAGCACGCCGTGCGGATGCCGGTGCAACTGAAGCGATTGATAGCGCGCGTAATACGCGTCGTTGCCATGCTGCGCAGAAGAAGAGGGTGCGTGAGACATGATGAGCAATCCGTGTGTCGCTGAAACTGTTGAACCGGGGTCGAGAGCCGCGCGTTCGCGCTCGTTAAAGCTGATTAACGCGGCTGATAAACCCACTTCCCGTTGCTGATTTCGACCATCACGCGCGCCCGTTGATCGAGGCCGAGGTGATCGGTGGCGCTCATGTTGACGACGCCGTTGGTATCCGCGAGACCTTGGGTTGTTTCGAGCGCGTCGCGCAATGCGCGGCGAAACTCTGGCGTGCCGGGCGCGCCCGCTTTCGACGCAATCGGCACCGCATGATTGAGCAGCACGCCCGCGTCCCACGTGTAGGAACCGAACGCCGACACGCTGCCCGCTCCATGCTGCGCTTCGAAGCGCGCGATGTAGTCGAGCGCGAGCCGTTTCGCCGGATGATCCGCGGGCAATTGCGCGGCGACCAGCACCGGACTCGCGGGCAGGAACGTGCCGTTGCAATCAGCGCCGCATACGCGCAGGAAGTCGTTATTGCCGACGCCATGATTGTGATAGATCAAGCCCTTATAGCCACGCTCGCGAAGCGTCTTCGGCGGCAGCGCGGCGGGTGTGCCGGCCGCGCCGACCACCACCGCGTCGGGATGCGTCGCGAGAATCTTCAGAACCTGGCCGGTGACGCTCGGGTCCGTGCGATTGAAGCGCTCGCTCGCCACCATGTCGATGTGATGCAGTTTCGCAAACTTGGCGACCTCGGCGTAGAAGGTCTCGCCGAGCGCGTCGGCCTGGCCGATGAACGCGATGGTTTTGACGTTGTGCGTGCTCGCGTGTTCGGCGATCGCGGACGCCATCATCGCGTCGGTCTGCGGGGTCTTGAAAACCCAGTGACGTTTTGCATCCACCGGCTCGATGATTTTCGCGGACGACGCCAGCGAGATCATCGGCGTCTCACCTTCGGCTACCACGTCGATCATCGCCAGCGAATTCGGCGTGATCGACGAACCGATGATCGCGTCGACGTGATTTTCGGAGATCAGCTTCTTGGTGTCCTGCACGGCTTGCGTGGTGTCGGACGCGTCGTCGAGCACGATGTATTCGACCGTCTGGCCGCCGATCTGTTTGGGCAGCAGCGCGACTGTGTCGCGAGCGGGAATGCCGAGCGACGCAGCGGGTCCGGTCAACGAGAGCACGAGGCCGATCTTGACCTGGGCAAGTGCGACAGCGGGTAATGCGCCAGCCAGAGCGCCCGCGAGCGAAATGCCCAACGCGGCGGCACGTTTTGCGAACCGGGCGTCCGATGCGCTTTGCTTCACATGCGACGCGCGAGCGCGCCGCTTTCCCGGTTCGGTGGATCGTTCAAATCGCGGCATGCCTGTCTCCTCACGTCGGTTTTTCGTTTTGATCTGCTGCCGATACGCTGCTTGAGCATTGCTTGTTGTGTGGCCGTGGTTCAGGCCATGTTTCTCTTGCCCGGCCCCTGCGTGATTTACAGGCTTCACTGCGTGAGGCCGGGTCTTACGCGCAAGCTCAGCGCAGGCCTCCAATCACCCCTCTATCGCGCTGCGCCAGTCAGTGTAGCGGCGCGCAATGCCAACGGCATCGGGCGAAACCCTTCGCTTCTGCCGGCTTCGGCACATACGGGCGCAGTCTCATGCCGCGCTCCGCACGTCCCTGATGCTTCAATCCAGCGGCGCGATGCTCTGATCGATCGAACCGAAAATCGATTTGCCCGCTTCGTCGAACATTTCGATCTTCACCGTATCGCCGAACTTCATGAACTCGGTTTGCGGCGCACCGTGCTCGATGGTTTCGAGGCAGCGCTTCTCGGCGATACAGCAGTAGCCGCGTTTCGCGTCCTTGTTCGACACCGTGCCCGAGCCGACGATCGCGCCCGTGCGCAGGTTGCGCGTTTTCGCGGCGTGCGAGATCAGTTGGCCGAAGTGAAACACCATGTCGGTGCCGGCATCCGGCTGGCCGACTTTCTTGTTGTTCCAATGCACGATCATCGGACGATGCACGCGGCCTTCGCGCCAGTGTTCGCCGAGTTCATCGGGCGTCACCGCGACCGGCGCAAACGACGTGGCCGGCTTGCTCTGGAAAAAGCCGAAGCCCTTCGCGAGTTCGGCGGGAATCAGATTGCGCAGCGACACGTCGTTGCACAGCGTGATCAGGCGCACGCTTCTCAGCGCCTGGTCGGGCGTCGCGCCCATCGCCACGTCGCCGGTGATCACGGCGACTTCCGCTTCGAAGTCGATACCGAACGCTTCGGATGCGCACAGCACGTCGTCTTTCGGTCCGATGAAGTCGTCGCTGCCGCCCTGGTACATCAGCGGATCGGTCCAGAACTCGGGCGGCATTTCCGCGCCGCGCGCACGTCGCACGAGTTCCACATGATTCACGTACGACGAGCCGTCGGCCCACTGGAATGCGCGCGGCAACGGCGCCATGCACTCCCGCGCGTCGAACGCGAAGGTGTTGCGCGCGCGGCCCTGGTTGAGCGCGTCGTACAGGTCGTGCAGTTGCGGCGCGTAGAAGGCCCAGTCGTCGAGCACGCGCTGCATGGTGGGCGCGATCGCGTCGGCGATGGCCGCGGTATGCAGGTCGCGGGACACGACGATCAGTTGGCCGTCGCGCGTGCCGTCCTTCAGCGTGGCAAGTTTCATAGGGGAGTGAACCGTGTTAGTGACGATGGAGGGAATCTATTCTACGATGGTGAATCGGCGCGGCCCAAGTGGGTGAGGGTTTTCGGCGGGCGCGTCGTCATTCACTTCTTTCACTGCTTCTGAACGCGCTTGCTGCGCCTCGCTCATGCCTCCAACTGCCCGCTCCGGCGCGATCCGTACCGATACCGACTCCGCTGAACCGCTCGACGCCCCCGAAGCCGACGACGACAGCGCCGACTCCGGCGAAGAGAAGTTGCGTTCGGGCATTCAGTCGATCGAGGTCGGGTTCAGGTTGCTCGACGTGCTGACCCACGAACCTCGCGCGATGATGCTGCGCGATCTCGCGCAGCGCGCGGGGATGAGTCCGGCGAAGGCGCACCGTTATCTGGTGAGCTTTCTGCGGCTTGGCGTCGTGTCGCAAGATCCGCTGTCGGGCCGCTATGAACTCGGCGGCTTTGCGCTGCAATTGGGACTCGCGCGGCTCGCACGCGTCGACGGCGTGAAACTCGCGCGCATCGCGCTTGCCGAATTGCGCGACCGGCTCGATCTCACCGTGGGAATCGCGGTATGGGGCAATCAGGGGCCGACCATGGTCCACTGGATGGAGTCGAGTCATCCCGCGAAGGCGTCGCTGAAACTCGGCGATGTGATGCCGCTGCTCAGCTCCGCGACCGGCCTGCTGTTCGCCGCGTATTTGCCCGCAAGCAAGACGGCCGCGATGCTCGAACGTGAACTGACGGATTCACGCCGGTCGGCGCATATGAACGGACCACGCACGCATGATGAGGTCGGCAAAGTGCTGGCCCAGGTGCGCGAGCACGAAGCGGCGCGCGTCGAAGGTATGTTGCTGCCGACCATTCACGCGTTCTGCATGCCCGTGTTCGATTCGACGGGCGAGCTTGCGATGGGTCTCGTCGCGCTGGGACACGAAGGCGCATTCGATATTCGCTGGGGCGGTGAGATCGATCTGGCTTTGCGGGAATGCGCGCAAAAGCTGTCGTACGAGCTGGGGTATAGTGCGACGCCCCGCTGCGAAGACAGGTGATGTAAGGCTTTTGAGGCCGGGGATCGCCGGAGTTCGAGGAACATCGTTTGCGGCGTGACGGTCGAACCGGTTCGTTTGATCGCTTGTCGTGCTTCTCGTATTCGCTCCCGTCCAGACCACGTTCTCCAATACACATTCACTCGCCGATGGCCGCAGCCTCCGCCCCCCGCCGCTCCCGCTCCGATAGCCCGCCGCCCGGCGAGTCAGGGCGCGGTTCGCGCGCGTGGCGTTGGGCCGCTGTGCTGGCGACCGTGGTCGTCGTGCACTGGATCGCCGCACAATGGTTCGAGCACAATCGGGCGTCGCTTAATCCGCCGGATAACGAGCGCGTGCCGGTGCAGGTCAAACTGCTGACACCCGAGCGTGTCGAAAGCAAACCCGCCGCCGCTGTGCAACCGGCGCCGGCTCCTGCGCCTGCGCGCAAAGCGGCTACAAGTCCGCCGCGCGAGCATGTACTGACCGCGCTTCAGCCTGCACACGAGGAAAAGCAGGCGCAGCCGCCAACGGCGGCATCCGACGTCGCAGCCAGTGCTGCGGGAACGGCCAACACCGCTAACCCGGGCGCCAACGCCAGTGCGGGAGCCGCAAGCGCGCCTGTTGCGGCTAGCGCGCCTCAGGCGTCGTCCGGCGTGAAGTTTTCCGTTCCGCCATCGGCTGAAATGCAGTACGACACGTTTTACAACGGCGTGCGCAATGCGCCCGGTACGATCCACTGGACCAGCAACGCGAAAGGCTACGAAATGATCGTGTCCGTGCCGCTGCCTTTCGTCGGTCCATTCGTCTACTCGAGCCGCGGCCGTATTGATGCCTTCGGCCTCGCGCCGGACCAGTACAGCGAGAAACGCGGTCGTCGCGCGGAAGACATCGCGATCTTCAATCGCACGGACAAGAAAATCGGCTTTACGCGGACCCCGGACACGCTGCCGCTGCCCGACGGCGCGCAAGACCGCTTCAGCATGGTGATGCAGCTCGCGAGCCTGGTGCGCGGCGATCCGTCCGCGTACAAACCGGGCGTGACGCGACAGTTCTTCGTGGTCGACAACAATAGCGGCGAAAACTGGCCGGTCGAGACGATTGGCGACGAAACCATCCGCACCGACCAGGGCTATCTGGAAACGCGTCATTTCAAACGCCTGCCCCGGCATGACGGCGACCTGCGACGCATCGACGTGTGGCTTGCACCATCGCTCGGCTGGCTGCCCGCGCGCATCGTTCAAACGGAACCGAATGGCACGCAGTTCGAACTGGTATGGCGCGGCAAATTGAACATCGACGAGACGGGTTCGCCCGATGGCCGTGCTGGTGCTGGTGCTGGTGCTGGTGCTGGTGCTGCTGCCGGTGCCGGTGCCGGTGCCAATGACAACGGCAATGAAGGGGCAAATGAAACCGGCAAGGACGCCGCATCCGCCATGCCGGCGGATTCTGCCGGCATGTCACCTGCCACTCCCCAGGCTGCTACGGTCGATGCGGCCCCTGCGGCCGCCCCCGCTCCAACCGACTCCGGCAACCCCAAGCCTTAGCGTCTGCAGAATCCGAATAAGGCCTCTGAAGATCGCCGAAACTTCCGCGACGCTCACGACTCGCACGTCTGTTGCAACCGTTCGCGCAAATGCTGCGTATATCAATCAGCCTTGTGATGATATGAAGGCGGATCACGAGATGCAGCGCGCGCAAACGGATCTTCCACTGCGATCCCTTCAAGGAGCCCGCATGCAAGTGAACATCGACGGCATCGAAACGCGCTACGTGTTGAGCAACGAGGGCGGCGGCCCCTGGCTGACGTTCATCCATCAACTCGGCGGCGATTTATCCGTATGGGATCAACTCGCCGGCTATTTCCGCGACGATTACACCGTGCTGCGTTACGACGTGCGCGGTCATGGCCAGACGGCGGCTTCGGCCAAACCGTTCAGTGTCGGCGATCTGTCAAACGATCTCGCCGCGCTGCTCGACGCACTCGGCGCACCCACGACGCATCTTGTCGGCATGTCGATGGGCGGCATGATCGCGCAGCAATTCGCCCTGGACCACCCGCAGCGAGTCGACACGTTGACGATCGCCGACAGCACGCCAGGCACCGCCCCCGAAGGCCGCAGCACGTGGGATCAACGCGCGCATGCCGCACGTTCGGACGGAATGGCAGCGCTTACACCGAGCACGTTGAGCCGCTGGCTGACGCCCGGTTTCCAGGCTGCGCATCCCGAAGCTGTCGAGCCAATTCGTGAAGTATTGGTGCAGACGTTGCCAGAAGGATACGCAATGGCGTGCGAAGCCCTGCGCGAATTCGATGTACGCAGTAAGCTGGGAAACATTCGTTGCCCAACCCTGACCGTGGCAGGGCGCCACGACTCGGGCACACCACCTGCTACCACGCAGGCAATAGCAGACGCCATCGAAGGCGCACAGTTCGAACTTCTCGATGCTGCCCATCTTGCCCCCATCGAGCAATCTCACCGTTTTGCTGCACTGCTTGAAACGTTTCTTGAAAGGCCGGTCTAACCGGTAGGTTCGGAAGCTTCACAAGCGTCATCCCCGGACCCACCCCTTGAATTCCACACCACACGCTCCATTTATGGTGCAGGAACGGCCAGGAGCCAACGGAAATAAGGAGTGTCGCCATGCAAATGATCTACAACAGCCCCAATTATTGTGTCGTAGAGTTTCCGCCGCAGGAAGGTCTGCTGGCGATGAAGTCGGGTGGGTATGAGATCGTGGACAAGAATATGCAGCGCGAAATCTACATCGACGGTGCGATGGCGGCACGTTTTCGCGAGCATGTGCAAAAGCTGATCGAAGAGGAACCGTCGCTGGATGAAGTAGACGAGTTTCTCGGCCAGTTCGACAGCCTGATGCATCAACCAGTGATCCTTCACTGATCTCAGGGTTCGGCTTAACGTTTTTGGCGACACCTATCGACCGCGCCGTCCGGCATAACCGGCGGCCTTTATAAGGCGGTCAGCAGGAATCGAACGGCTCAGCAGGCTTCCCGCCTGCCGGGCCGTTTTCTTTTCGGCGGCCGTTTCGCGTCGTTCAAGCCGGATCAGGCGAAGCCGGCGTCGAGAGTCCCTGAAGCACGGCCCGCCCGCGCCGGGCGAATCGTCCCGGCAACGGCTACAATGACAGGTTTCCTGAAAAAGCCGGCGCAAGCCCTTGTCCGCCATGACCCAGCCCGCTCAAACCGCCAAGCCAGTCCGCTCCGAAGCCGCCTACACTCGCGGCGCGGCGCTTCCCGCGCTGCTCAAGTCGCGCATCCTGATCCTGGACGGCGCGATGGGCACGATGATCCAGCGCTACAAGCTCGACGAAGCGCGTTATCGCGGCGAGCGGTTCAAGGACTACGGGCGCGACATCAAAGGCAACAACGAGTTGCTGTCGATCACCCAGCCGCAGATCATCGCCGAGATTCACGAGCAATATCTCGCAGCGGGCGCGGACATCATCGAAACGAATACGTTTGGCGCGACTACGGTCGCCCAGGCCGACTACGGAATGGAAGCGCTTGCAGTCGAGATGAATCTCGAATCGGCAAAGCTCGCGCGCGCCGCCTGCGACAAGTATTCGACGCCGACCAAGCCGCGCTTCGTCGCGGGCGCGATCGGACCGACGCCGAAAACCGCAAGCATCTCGCCGGACGTCAACGATCCGGGCGCGCGTAACGTCACGTTCGACGAACTGCGCGCCGCCTACTACGAGCAGGCCAAAGCGCTGCTCGACGGCGGCTGCGACCTGTTCCTCGTCGAAACGATTTTCGACACGCTCAATGCAAAAGCCGCGCTGTTCGCACTGGACGAATTGTTCGAAGACACCGGCGAGCGTCTGCCTATCATGATCTCGGGCACCGTCACCGACGCGTCGGGCCGCATTCTGTCGGGTCAGACCGTCGAGGCGTTCTGGAACTCGCTGCGTCACGCGAAACCGCTCACGTTCGGCCTGAACTGCGCGCTGGGCGCGGCGCTGATGCGCCCGTACGTCGCCGAACTGGCAAAGCTGTGCGACACCTACGTGTCGTGCTATCCGAACGCCGGTTTGCCGAATCCGATGAGCGATACGGGCTTCGACGAATTGCCGGCCGATACGTCGGGCTTGCTGAAGGAGTTCGCGCAAGCCGGTCTGGTCAATATCGCCGGCGGTTGCTGCGGTACGACGCCGGAGCATATCGAGGCAATCGCCAAGGCGCTGGCCGACATCAAGCCGCGCCAGTGGCCGACCCAGTATCGCGACGCGGCCTGATCAACGACACGGCACGAGGTCGCGCTCACGCGTGCCTCCAGCCGTGTCGAGGCAACAGCAACAGCAACAGCAACAACCGCAGCAGAAGCAGCCGCACCAGCAGCAAACAAAGATGCATCCCCGCTGCACCTAAAACGCAAGCCATCGATTCGCATATACGCCATGACCGATCACACCATGCGCCTTTCCGGCCTCGAGCCGTTCAACGTCACGTCCGGGACGCTCTTCATCAACGTCGGTGAACGCACCAACGTGACCGGCTCGAAAGCGTTCGCGCGAATGATCCTGAACGACCAGTTCGACGACGCGATCGCGGTCGCACGCCAGCAGGTCGAAAACGGCGCGCAGGTGATCGACGTCAACATGGACGAGGCGATGCTCGATTCGAAAGCGGCGATGGTGCGCTTCATGAATCTGATCGCGTCGGAGCCGGACATCGCGCGCGTGCCGATCATGATCGACTCGTCGAAGTGGGAAGTGATCGAAGCGGGTCTGAAGTGCGTGCAAGGCAAGGCGATCGTCAACTCGATCTCGCTGAAGGAAGGCGAAGAAGCGTTCCGTCATCACGCGAACCTGATTCGCCGTTACGGCGCGGCTGCCGTGGTCATGGCGTTCGACGAACAAGGCCAGGCCGACACTTTCGAGCGCAAGACGCAGATCTGCAAACGCTCGTATGACTTCCTCGTGAACGAAGTGGGCTTCCCGCCGGAAGACATCGTGTTCGACCCGAACATCTTCGCGGTCGCCACGGGTATCGAGGAGCACAACAACTACGCGGTCGACTTCATCGAAGCCACCCGCTGGATCAAGCAGAACCTGCCGTACGCGAAGGTGAGCGGCGGCGTGTCGAACGTGTCGTTCTCGTTCCGCGGTAACGACCCGGTGCGCGAGGCGATCCACACCGTGTTCCTGTACTACGCGATCCAGGCGGGCATGGACATGGGCATCGTCAACGCGGGCCAGCTCGGTGTGTATGCCGAGCTCGACCCGGAGTTGCGCGACCGCGTCGAAGACGTGGTGCTGAACCGTCGCGACGACGCGACCGACCGCCTGCTCGAGATCGCCGACAAGTTCAAAACCGGCGCGGCGAAGAAGGAAGAGAATCTCGAGTGGCGCAACCAGCCGGTCGAAAAGCGTCTCGCGCACGCGCTCGTGTCGGGCATCACGACCTTCATCGTCGAAGACACCGAAGAAGTGCGCGCGAGGATCGCGGCCGAAGGTGGCCGTCCGATCAACGTGATCGAAGGTCCGCTGATGGACGGCATGAACGTGGTCGGCGATCTGTTCGGTCAGGGCAAGATGTTCCTGCCGCAGGTGGTGAAATCGGCGCGCGTGATGAAGCAGGCCGTCGCGCATCTGATTCCGTTCATCGAAGAAGAAAAGAAGCTGATGGCCGAAGCCGGCGCGGACGTGCGCGCGAAGGGCAAGATCGTCATCGCGACCGTCAAGGGCGACGTGCACGATATCGGCAAGAACATCGTTTCGGTGGTGCTTCAGTGCAATAACTTCGAAGTCGTCAACATGGGCGTGATGGTCTCGTGCAACGACATTCTCGCGAAGGCGAAGGTCGAAGGCGCGGACATCATCGGGCTGTCGGGCCTGATCACGCCGAGTCTCGAAGAGATGGCCTACGTCGCGTCGGAAATGCAGCGCGACGACTATTTCCGCGTCAAGAAAATCCCGCTGCTGATCGGCGGCGCAACGACCTCGCGCGTGCACACCGCCGTGAAGATCGCGCCGCATTACGAAGGACCGGTGGTGTACGTGCCGGACGCGTCGCGTTCGGTGTCGGTGGCGTCGAGCCTGCTGTCCGACGAAGGCGCGGCGAAATATGTCGACGACCTCAAGGCCGACTACGACCGCATCCGCGATCAGCACGCGAACAAGAAAGCGCAGCCGATGGTCACGCTCGCCGAGGCGCGCGCGAACAAGACCAAGGTCGACTGGTCGGGCTACCAGCCGGTCAAGCCGAAGTTCATCGGCCGGCGCGTGTTCAAGAACTATGACCTGAGCGACCTCGCAAACTATATCGACTGGGGTCCGTTCTTCCAGACGTGGGACCTGGCGGGCCCGTATCCGGCCATCCTGAACGACGAGATCGTCGGCGAATCGGCGCGTCGCGTGTTTTCGGACGGCAAGTCGATGCTCGCGCGGCTGATCCAGGGCCGCTGGCTGCAGGCCAACGGCGTGATCGCGCTGCTGCCCGCCAACACGGTGAACGACGACGACATCGAAATCTACACAGACGAATCGCGCACCGAAGTCGCGCTCACGTGGCGCAATCTGCGTCAGCAAAGCGTGCGGCCGGTGGTGGACGGCGTGATGCGGCCGAACCGGTCGCTCGCCGACTTCATCGCGCCGAAGGAATCGGGCGTAGCCGACTACATCGGCATGTTCGCGGTCACGGCAGGTCTGGGTGTCGACGTGAAGGAAAAGCAGTTCGAAAAGGACCACGACGACTACAGCGCGATCATGCTGAAAGCGCTCGCCGACCGTTTCGCGGAAGCCTTCGCCGAAGCGATGCACGCTCGCGTGCGGCGCGACCTGTGGGGCTATGCGAACGCTGAAAACCTGTCCAACGACGACCTCATCGCCGAGAAATATCACGGCATCCGCCCGGCACCGGGGTATCCGGCGTGCCCGGACCATCTGGTCAAGCGCGACATGTTCGACGTGCTGCAAGCCACCGAAATCGGCATGAGCGTGACCGAATCGCTGGCGATGCTGCCGGCGGCCAGCGTGTCGGGCTTCTATCTGGCGCATCCGGACAGCACGTATTTCTCGGTCGGCAAGATCGGCCAGGATCAGGTCGAAGACTTTGCACAGCGCATGTCGCTGTCGAAAGCGGACGCCGAACGGGCGTTGGCGCCTTTGCTGTAAGCCTTGTGGCGGGAAACCCACTATATCGGGTCTGAAAGACTGAATATTTGCGGCAGCGTAATTTTCGTCTTTGTAGACTGAACCGGTTTTATCCCGCCAGGCGCGAGCACAACGCGTCGGCTTATTAATTTGCAATCGTCAACGGAGAAAATCGTATGAAGAAGCTGACGCTGTTATTGACTGCTGTTTCACTGGCCTTGGGCACCTCGGTCGCGCTAGCCCAGCCGGCCGCTCCGGGCGCCGCGAGCGCGGTCAGTTCGTATTCGCCGCCGACCGTGAAACACGTCAAGAAGCCGAAAAAGAAGAAAGTGAAGAAAGGCGCGTCGGCTCCCGCCGCCGCTCCGGCAGACGCCGCCAGCCAGTAAGCCGCGCAGCAAGGTCCGCCGGATGCGGACCTTCGAATGACAAAGAGCCCGCGTTCAGCGGGCTCTTTTTATTGGTGCAGCGGGGAGGCGCTTCGGCAAGCCCCGCGATCAGGCATTACGCCCGATCACAAACCCCAGACGATATCCGCGTTTTCCTTCTGCGCGGCCCGCAGCATGTCGAGAAACGGATACGCGCGCTGCGCAAGCCCCGGCGGAATCTCGTGATGCTCGTGGCCCTCTTCGCCTTCGTGGAAATGGCCGTCGTGCTCGGCGCGTTCCTGCTTGTCGAAGGTGATGGCAGCTTCGAGTTTGGTGATGGCTTCGCCCGCTTCGTCGTGAGTAATGACGCCGCGTTCTCCAAGGCGTTTGCCGACAATGCCGACCAGATACTGTGCCAGATTCTCAAGCATCATCACGTCTGGGCAAGCGCGGCATTTGAAAGTAATCAGCATGACTGTTCCCTTTTCGTTATGTCGGATCTGACGCGCGGGCGGCTAAAAAGCGGCTGCCGGCGCGCACTACGTTGACTCGCCAGACAGGTTTGGCGGCCACGGCCCTTGCTGGGCATCTCATTGAACATATTAGCACCTGCTAAAATCCGTCTGAACGGAAAAGCGCGCTGCAACGCACCGCGCGGGGCGAAGCGCAGAAGTGCGTGGCTGGACGACTCGACTACAGGCATCGTGGCCGAGTCTGCCCGGATGCTGCCTGAGGGCTAACTGCAGCAGCCAACGCCATCGCACTTTGCCCTGCCTCGCTCGATGCATCGCCTGACCGCGTTGCAGGCGACGTGCCTGACGGACCGGCCCGGTTGCTCTGAGCGCCGAGGGCGGCCAGATTGAGCCGCGACAAATGCAACGCCGCTTTCCACGCTTCTGACGAACCGGCCGTGCCCGACGCTAAACGCCCGACGCACGGCCGCCGCCTCTCCCGCATCACCGGATTGCCTCACTGGACTCGCAACAAGCATGCTGCCCGCACATAAACATACCCTCGAAACACTGCTCGCCGACACGGTGAAGCAGGTCGCAGAAGCCACGCAAGGCGCGACCGAAGCCGCTTTTGTGTCGCCCACCATCACGCTCGAACGACCCAAGGTCGCCGCGCACGGCGACGTCGCGTGCAATGTGGCGATGCAGCTCGCCAAACCGCTGCGCGCGAATCCGCGTCAGCTGGCCCAGCAGATCGTCGACGCGCTGCTCGCGCAGCCGCAGGCCAAAGGCCTGATCGACGCGGCTGAAGTGGCTGGCCCCGGCTTCATCAACCTGCGCCTCGCCGCCGCCGCCAAGCAGGCAGTGATCGCCGCCGTGTTCGCCGAGCAGGACAAGTTCGGCCGCTCGCAGCGCGACGCCGGCAAACATGTGCTGATCGAATTCGTGTCGGCGAACCCGACCGGTCCGCTGCACGTCGGCCATGGCCGCCAGGCCGCACTCGGCGACGCGCTCGCCAACGTGCTGACCTCGCAAGGCTGGGACGTGCATCGCGAGTTCTACTACAACGACGCCGGCGTGCAGATTCACACGCTCGCGCAGTCCACTCAGGCGCGCGCCCGTGGCCTCGCCCCCGGTGACGAAGGCTGGCCGGCGTCGGCATACAACGGTGAGTACATCGCCGACATCGCGAAGGACTATCTGGACGGCGCGACCGTGGCCGCAAGCGACGGCGAGCCCGTCACCGGTGCGCGCGATGTCGAGAATCTCGAAGCGATCCGCCGCTTCGCCGTGGCGTATCTGCGCCGCGAACAGGATATGGACTTGCAGGCGTTCGGCGTGAAGTTCGACCAGTACTATCTGGAGTCGTCGCTGTACACCGAAGGCCGCGTCGAGAAAACCGTCAACGCGCTGGTCGCCGCGGGCAAGACCTACGAACAGGACGACGCCCTCTGGCTGCGCACCACCGACGACGGCGACGACAAAGACCGCGTGATGCGCAAGAAAGACGGCACCTACACGTACTTCGTGCCGGACGTCGCGTATCACGTCGCCAAGTGGGAACGCGGCTTCACCAAGGTCATCAACATTCAGGGCTCGGACCACCACGGCACGATCGCGCGCGTGCGCGCCGGCCTGCAAGGTCTCGGCATCGGCATTCCGAAGGGCTATCCTGACTACATCCTGCACAAGATGGTCACGGTCATGCGTAACGGCGAAGAGGTGAAAATCTCCAAGCGCGCGGGCAGCTACGTGACGGTGCGCGATCTGATCGAATGGTCGGGCGGCGCAACGCCGGGGCAGGAAGCAGCGGTCGATCTGATCGACGAAGAAACCATTCGCCGCGGCCGTGACGCGGTGCGCTTCTTCCTGATCTCGCGCAAGGCGGATACGGAATTCGTGTTCGACATCGACCTCGCGCTGAAGCAGAACGACGAAAATCCGGTCCATTACGTGCAATACGCACACGCGCGCATCTGCTCGGTGATCGCCGAATGCAAGGCACGCTACAGCACGGACGAAAGCACGCTCGCGAGCGTGGACGTGTCGCCGCTCACCAGCGAACGCGCGATGGCTCTGCTGAACAAGCTCGCCGAATTCCCGGACATGCTGCAACATGCTGCCGACGAACTCGCGCCGCACGCGGTCGCGTTCTATCTGCGCGACCTCGCCGGGGAATTCCACTCGTTCTACAATGACCGGGCCGAGCGCGTGCTGGTCGACGATGCAGCCGAGCGCAATGCACGCGTGGCGCTGCTCGCGGCCACGCGTCAGGTGCTGGCCAACGGTCTCGCGACGATCGGCGTCTCCGCTCCCGCCAAGATGTAAGTCCTCCGGCGCAACATGCATGCGGCCGTCGCTATAATCGGCGGCCGTTCCAGGATTCTTTTTGCAGGTGATTCGTACGATGGCAAAACCACGCCGCACAACAAAGCAATCGAAGCAAACCGGGGGCACTTTTCTCGGCATCGTGCTGGGCCTGATCGTCGGCCTGGCGATCGCGGTAGTGGTGGCGCTGTATATCACCCGGGCACCTACGCCGTTCGTGTCGAAGGTCGCGCCGCCCGCGGCGTCAGACTCCAACGCGGGCAACACGCAATACGATCCGAACCGTCCGCTGCAAGGCAAGACGCCGGGCCAGCCGGTGCCGCAAGCCGCGCAACCGGCGCCGCCGAACACCGCGCCGGGTCAAACCAATTCGCAAACCCAGTCGGGTATCGCGGAAGAGCCGCAGATCATCGAAGTGCCGCCGTCGGCCGGCAATGCAAACGGCACGGCTGTCGCGCCGAAGCCTTCGCTGGATAACGGCAACGAAACGGCCAACGCTCCGGCTCCTGTGAAGAAGCCGCAGGCATCGAGCGCACCGGCTGCCACCGCGGCAGGTTCCGCACCGAAGACCACCACCACGGCTAACGCCAATAGCAACGCCAAGCCGGGTTCGGCTGCGGCGGCCGCACCGGCTCCGGGCGATGCGAACACCGGCTACTTCCTGCAAGTAGGCGCCTACAAGACTGCCGCCGACGCCGAACAGCAACGCGCGCGTCTTGCGTTCCAGGGCTTCGAGTCGAAGGTCACCCAGCGCGATGCAGGCGGCGTGACGTACTATCGCGTGCGTATCGGACCGTTCTCGAAATTCGAGGACATGAATTCGAATCGTCAGCGTCTGTCGGATGCTGGTGTCGATACGGCGGTCATCCGCTTCACCAAACAATAAATAAACGGTAAACCTTGGCGCGCGCAGCCAGCCGAACTATCGGCGAGCCGCGCGGGTCACAGCCCGATGGGCGATAGAACATCGTCTGACTCTGAGAAGCGGTGACGGACATTTGCGTGGCGCCACCGCTTTATTGCCAACCTGGATCACACAACATGAAAAAGCTGCTGAGCATTCTGTTTCTCTCGCTGGGCCTGATCGCCGCTACGGCGCATGCATCGCCGTCCGCGCCGGTGTCGGGCAAGGACTACACCGTGCTGGCGTCGCCGCAGCCGACCGACGTGCCGGCGGGGAAGATCGAAGTCACCGAATTCTTCTGGTACGGCTGCCCGCACTGCAACGAATTCAACCCGTACCTCGAAGCATGGGTGAAGAAGCAGGCTCCCGACGTCGTGTTCAAGCGCGTGCCGGTGGCGTTCCGCGACGACTTCATTCCGCATTCGAAGATGTACCATGCGCTCGACGCGCTGGGCGTCGCTCAGGAACTGACGCCGAAGGTGTTCAACGAAATCCACGTCAACAAGAACTATCTGCTGACGCCGGAAGATCAGGCCAAATTCCTCGCGAAGAACGGCGTCGATCCGAAGAAGTACATGGAAGCGTACAACTCGTTCTCGACGCAAAGCGCGTTGCAGAAGGACAAGAAGCTGCTCGACGACTACAAGATCGACGGCGTGCCGACGCTCGCGGTGCAAGGCAAGTATGAAACGGGTCCGGCCGCGACCGACAGCCTGCCGGGCACGATCCAGGTGCTCGACTACCTGGTCTCGCAAATCCGCGCGAAGAAGATGTAAAGACGGGGCGCCGGAATGAGTTCACCGCTGAAGGTTTTCATTACCGGCGCGTCGAGTGGCATTGGCCTCGCGCTCGCCGCCGACTACGCGGCGCGCGGCGCGATTCTCGGCCTCGTTGCCCGCCGCGGCGAAGCGCTCGCCGCGTTCCAGCAGTCCCATCCCCAGAACACTGTTTCGATCTATTCCGTCGACGTCCGCGACGCCGAAGCGCTCGCCGATGCGGCTGCGCAGTTCATCGCGCAGCACGGCTTGCCCGACGTGGTGATCGCCAATGCGGGCATCAGTCGCGGCGCGGTCACCGGGCACGGCGATCTGCGTGCGTTTCGCGAAGTGATGGACATCAATTACTTCGGCATGGTCGCCACGTTCGAGCCGTTCGCGGCCGCGATGGTCGCGGCTAAACGCGGCACGCTGGTCGGCATTGCCAGCGTCGCGAGCGTGCGGGGCTTGCCGGGGTCGGGCGCCTATAGCGCGTCGAAATCGGCGGCGCTCAAGTATCTCGAGGCATTGCGCGTCGAAATGCGGCCGCTCGGCGTGGGCGTGGTCACGATTGCCCCCGGCTATATCCGCACGCCGATGACCGAGCACAATCCGTACACCATGCCGTTCCTGATGGACGCCGACCGTTTCGCCGCCAGAGCGACGCGCGCGATCGAGCGTCAAGCGGCGTTCGCGGTGTTTCCATGGCAGATGCGTATCGTCGCAATGCTGCTGCATGTGCTGCCGCGCTGGCTCTACGATCGCGCGTTCGAACGCGCGCCGCGCAAGCCGCGCGTGGCTGCGGAATAGCGCTTGCTGGTCCGCGCGACGCCGTTCGGTCCGTCGCGCTCTTCGCCCTACTCTCCCGACTGTCTGCGTTCACGCAACCGGCTAACCAACGCCGATCACGCGCTGTTTCGCTGCGAGCCACATAGCGAACACCCACACATCCGCTCCAGCTACGCACCGCCGCAATCAGCCGCCGTCGCGTCTACACGCGCAACAGCGCCACCGCGTCCGCGAGCCCATATGGATATGTGGATTAAATTGTTGTCGCCATAATCACCCTTCGATAAGCTTTCGCGAAGGCCGCCACACGCATGGCCTGCGTCACCCGAGCCATGCGCCAGCGCCGGAAACGTATCACAATCAGGACGACGCCCAACCTCGTCCCTCGTCACCGCTACACACACAACCAGACGCACTGCCTGACTGCGCTCGTTATGGGAGAACCTATGCGCTTCAAACTGCTCGCAGCCGCCGTACTGTTCACGGCCCCCGCGCTCGTGCTCGCCAAACCGCTGACCGTCTGTACCGAGTCGAGCCCCGACGGCTTCGATGTGGTGCAGTTCAATTCGCTCGTCACGACCAACGCGTCGGCGGACGTGATCTTCAATTCGCTGGTCTCGTACGACGAAGCCGCGAAGAAAGTCGTCCCGGCGCTGGCCGACAAATGGGAAGCAAGCGCGGATGGCCTCTCATACACGTTCCATCTGCGGCCGAACGTGCAGTTCCAGACCACCGACTACTTCAAGCCCACCCGCGCGCTGAATGCCGACGACGTCGTGTTCACGTTCGAACGCATGCTCGACGAGAACAATCCGTGGCACAAGGTCGCGGGCGCAAGCGGCTTCCCGCATGCGCAGTCGATGGGCTTGCCAAAGCTCATCAAGTCGATCACCAAGGTCGACGACAACACGGTGAAGTTCGAACTGAACTCGCCGGATGCAACTTTCGTGTCGATCCTGACCATGGGTTTTGCATCGATCTATTCGGCCGAGTATGCCGACCAGTTGCTGAAGGCGGGCAAGCAGGTCGATCTGAACGCGAAGCCGATCGGCACCGGACCGTTCACGCTGAAGAGCTACACGAAAGACGCCGTGATCCGCTATGACGTGAATCCGGGCTACTGGGGGCCGAAGCCGAAGATCGACCGCCTGATCTACGCGATCACGCCGGACGCCACGGTGCGCGCGCAAAAGGTGAAAGCGGGCGAATGCCAGATCGCGTTGTCGCCGAAACCGCAGGATCTCGCCGACGCGAAGAACGACAAGTCGCTCGCGATCGTGCAAACGCCTGCGTTCATGACCGCGTTCGTCGCGTTGAACACGCAGAAGAAGCCGCTCGACAATCAGAAAGTGCGTGCCGCGCTGAACATGGCGTTCGACCGCACCACCTATCTGAAGACCGTGTTCGACAACACCGCGACCCCGGCCACGAACCCGTATCCGCCGAATACGTGGAGCTACAACAAGTCGGTGAAGCCGTGGCCGTACGATCCGGCGAAGGCGAAAAAGCTGCTCGCCGATGCGGGTTATCCGAACGGCTTCGAGACGACAATCTGGGTGCGTCCGAACGGCAGCGTGCTGAATCCGAATCCGAAAGCGGGCGCCGAATTGCTGCAAGCGGACTTCGCGAAGATCGGCGTGAAGGCGGACGTGAAGGTGATCGAATGGGGCGAGCTGATCAAGCAGGCCAAGCAGGGGCAGCACGACTCGCTGTTCATGGGCTGGGCCGGCGACAACGGCGACCCGGACAATTACCTGTCGCCGCTATTCAGCTGCAACGCGGTGAAGTCGGGCATCAACTTCGCGCGTTTCTGCGATCAGGATCTGGACAAGCTGATTGCCGACGGCAAGGCGACGCCGGATATCGCCAAACGTACGAAGGCGTATGAGCAGGCGCAGCAGATCATTCACGATCAGGCGCTGTGGATTCCGCTCGGTTACCCGACCGCGTCGGCGATTACGCGCACGAACGTGAGCGGGTATCACGTCAGTCCGTTTGGTCGCGTGAACTTTGGGGCGGTGTCGGTGCAGTAAAGCAGCGCTCGCCCGAAGGCGCGAAGGTACACAGAAGAAAGCCCGGTTTGCACAACCGGGCTTTTTTTATTGCCGCATCAATGCACTGACGTGAATCAGGCCGGCGCGAAACGAATCACTCCGTCCGCGTCCTGCGTGCGCTTCAACTCACCCGCGAGCCACAGCAGATGCAAATGCGCGAGCGCTTCGCCAAGCGCAAACGTCATCTGATGGATATCGAGTTGACGCTTGAACATCAGCGGCACGATGTCGGCGGCGCTTTGCGGTTTCTGCGCGCAGGCTTCGCGCACTTCGGCCAGCCGCGCATCGTGATGCTCGCGCAACTGACGAATACGCGTGCGCACGCCGCGAAACGGCCTGCCATGCGACGGCAGCACGAGCGTGTCTTCCGGCATCGTCTCGTAGCGTCCTAGCGATTCCAGATACAGCGCGAGCGGCGTGCCTTCCGGCTCGATGTCGAACACCGACACGTTGGTCGAAATGCGCGGCAGCACCATGTCGCCGGAAATCAGTACGCCGGTCTCTTCGCAATACAACGCGCAGTGCTCGGGCGAATGGCCGAAGCCCGTCACCACGCGCCAGGTCTTGCCGCCGATCATCACGTCGTCGGCTTCGCGCAGACGGCGGTACTGACCCGGAATCGCCGGAACGAGGCTCGAGTAGTAGCTCTTGCGATTGCGTAGCTTCTCGAGCGATTCCTCGTCGTTCAGACCATGCCGCGCGAAGTGCCGCGCCGCCGCTTCGCCGCCCGCATTGGAACCGTCCCCGGCTGCCATCACGCGGGCCTGCATGTACTCGCCTAGCGTCATCCACAGGCGCGCGTCCCAGCGCTTTTTGTCGCCGCCCGTACACACCCAGTGCGCGAGGCCGATGTGATCCGGATGGCAATGCGTGACGATCACACGCAGCACCGGCAGACCGTCGAGCACCGAGTCGAACACGGTCTCCCAGTTCTGCCTGATCGTGTCCGACGTAATGCCGCAGTCCACCACCGTCCAACCCTGCTTGCCGTCGATCTCGTCGCGCAGCAGCCACAGGTTGATGTGGTCGAGTGCGAAAGGCAGCGGCATGCGCAGCCAGAACACGCCGGGCGCGACCTGCATCGCGTGACCAGGTTCCGGCAAGGTGTCGTTGAACGGATATTGGAGTTGATGTTCGAGTGCATTCATTGGGGATGTCTTCCTCCGTCGGCTGTCCGGCATGGCGAGGTGTGCGATGCCGGTCAGCGTGGTTGTGGCGCGTTTTGCCCTGCGTTTTCGCGCTATTACGCCGTGGGTGCAGCAGTGGTTGATTTCAACTCAGGTTGACGATAACGTAAACGTCTAGATTCTATCGTTCAATCCGACTTTCTGCCCGGCCACGAGATGCCCCGATGAACACGCAATACACGATCACCGAGCTCGCGCGGGAATTCGACGTCACACCGCGCGCTATCCGTTTCTACGAAGACCAGGGTTTACTCGCGCCGAGCCGCGAAGGATCGAGCGGCTTGCGGCGCGTTTATTCCGGCCGCGATCGAACGCGTTTGAAGCTCACGCTGCGCGGCAAGCGGCTCGGTTTCACGCTGTCGGAAATCCGCGATCTGCTGGACGTGTACGAGTCGCCGACCGACACCGTGCCGCAATTGCAGGCGTTCCTTGCGACGGTGGCGCGTCATCGCGAGGTGCTCGAACGTCAGCGCGAAGACCTCGACGCCACGCTCGAAGATCTCCTGCAATATGAAGCGCAGGCGCGCGCGCTGCTTGAAAGCGGGGCAAGCGATAGCAAGCTCGGCGTGAACGAATAGCCTCAGGAAACGCGTACTGGAAAATATTTTTCGCTGGAATTGCACCGCTCATTGCATGTCGAACCGAAGCATTGAGCGAAGTTAGTCTGAAAGTCGGCGAACGCCTGCTAACGCCCACCAGGCGCGAGCGCGTGAGTCGAGCGGCGCGATGCGTCGCGGGCCCACCCGGACGATACAATCACGGGTGTCTTCACGACATGAGACGAATGCACGGTCGACATGAATCACTTCCCCAAACTGCTGTCGTCGCAAATCGGCTTCGACGTCGCCCAGACGATGCTCGAAGGATTCGACCGGCATTACCGTATTTTCCGCGACGCCGCGATTCACGCCAAAACGCTGTTCGAAACGGCCGACTGGCACGCTCTGCAAAAGCTCGCGCGTGATCGCATTACTTCGTATGACGAACGCGTTGCCGAATGCGTCGTTCTGCTCGAAGACGAATACGACGCCGAGAACATCGACAACGAAGTCTGGCAGCAGATCAAGCTGCACTACATTGGTTTATTGACCACGCATCGCCAGCCCGAATGCGCGGAAACGTTTTTCAATTCGGTGTGCTGCAAGATCCTGCACCGCTCGTATTTCAACAACGATTTCATTTTCGTGCGGCCGGCCATTTCGACCGACTATATCGAGAACGACGAACCCGCGGCGAAACCGACTTATCGCGCCTATTACCCGGGAAAAGACGGGTTGCGCGCGACGCTTGAACGGATCGTCACCAACTTCCAACTCGACCCTCCGTTCGAAGATCTGACACGCGATGTCGGCTGCGTGATGCAGGCCATTCACGAAGCGTTCGGCGCGTTCGACGAAGCGCCTAACTTCCAGATTCACGTGCTGTCGTCGCTGTTTTACCGGAACAAATCGGCGTACATCGTCGGGCGAATTATCAACGGCGATTCGCTGCTGCCGTTTGCGGTGCCGCTGCGTCATGTGAAACCCGGCGTGCTCGCACTCGACACCGTACTGCTCAAGCGTGACCAGTTGCTGATCATCTTCGGCTTTTCGCATTCGTATTTTCTTGTCGATATGGAAGTGCCGTCCGCCTATGTCGAATTTCTCGGCACGATCATGCCGGGAAAACCGAAGGCGGAAATCTATACGTCGGTGGGTTTGCAGAAGCAGGGCAAGAATCTGTTCTATCGCGATCTTCTGCATCACCTGTCGCATTCGAGCGACCGTTTTATCATCGCGCCCGGCATCAAGGGGCTGGTGATGCTGGTGTTCACGCTGCCCTCCTTTCCGTACGTTTTCAAGCTGATCAAAGACAACTTTCCGCCGCCGAAAGAAACCACGCGCGCGCAGATTCAGGCGAAATATCAGCTCGTCAAACGACACGACCGCTTAGGTCGCATGGCCGACACGCTCGAATATTCGAGCGTCGCGTTGCCCGTTTCGCGGCTCGACGAAGCGCTGGTGCGCGAACTTGAAAAGGAAGTACCGTCGCTGATCGAATACGACGGCGACAACCTGGTGATCCGGCATCTGTATATCGAACGGCGCATGGTGCCGCTCAATCTGTTCCTGCAAAACGGCAGCGACGAAGACGTGGACCGCGGCATCAGCGAGTACGGCAATGCAGTGAAAGAACTGATGCAGGCGAACATCTTTCCCGGCGACATGCTGTACAAGAATTTCGGCGTGACACGTCATGGCCGGGTCGTGTTTTACGACTACGACGAGATCGAATATCTGACCGATTGCAACGTGCGTGCGGTGCCTGCGCCACGTAACGAGGAAGACGAACTCTCGGGCGAGCCGTGGTATTCGGTTGGTCCGCACGACATTTTCCCGGAGACGTATGGCACTTTTCTGCTCGGCGACCCGCGCGTGCGCCGCGCCTTCATGCAGCATCACGCGGACTTTTTCGATCCTGCGCTGTGGCAGCGGCACAAGGATCATCTATTGAAAGGCGAACTGCCCGACTTTTTTCCGTACGACAACAGCGTGCGTTTTTGCGTGCGATATCCCGAGCGTTTCGCACCCGCCCCCGCTGACGACGAACGCAACATGCGAGCCGCGTGATACGCGTGCATCGCCCGAACCTTATGTAACGACTTCGACCGCCTGAATCGCCTGAACGCGTCGGCCGGTCGATCAACCACAAGACGCAACATGACCACGAACGCATCCAATTCTTCCCATCCGCTCGCGCATCTTTTCGAGAACAACGACGCATGGGTCTCGCGCAAGTTGTCCGAAGATCCCGAGTTCTTCTCGCGTCTCGCGCATCAGCAGGCGCCCGAATATCTGTGGATCGGCTGCTCCGATTCGCGCGTGCCCGCGAACCAGATCATCGGCCTGCCGCCGGGCGAAGTGTTCGTGCACAGAAACATCGCGAACGTGGTCGTGCATACCGATCTGAACTGTCTGTCGGTGATCCAGTTCGCGGTCGATCTGTTGAAGGTCAAGCACATCATGGTGGTCGGCCACTACGGCTGCTCGGGCGTGGCCGCAGCACTTCACGGCCGCCGCGTGGGTCTCGCGGATAACTGGCTCGCTCACGTGCAGGACGTGCGCACCAAGCACGCGGCCCTGATCGAGGAGTGGCCGATTGGTGAAGTGCGTCATCGACGCCTGGTCGAACTGAATACGATTGAGCAGGTGATGAACGTGTGCCGCACGACCATCGTCAACGATGCGTGGGCGCGCGGCCAGGAATTGACCGTGCACGGCTGGGCGTATGGCGTGCACGACGGCAAGGTGCGCAATCTCGGCATGACGGTCGGCGACGCCGCGTCGCTCGAATCGACGTACAGGGAGTGCGTCGCGGCAGTGTCGGCAACCGGCGCGCACAAAACGGACAACGACATGGTCGCGGCCGATGCCGCGCAACTGGGCGACGTGCCGGCTATCGTCGAAGGTGTGATCAAGGAGCTAAAACATGAGTGAGACAAACATGAATGCAAACCAGGTTGATCCGATTGTCATCGTCGGTGTGGCACGCACGCCGATGGCCGCGTTTCAGGGCGACTTCGCCGCGCTCACCGCGCCTCAGCTAGGCTCGGCCGCGATCGAAGCCGCCGTCCAGCGCGCGGGGCTGAAGCCCGAGCAGATCGATGAAGTGGTGATGGGTTGCGTGCTGCCCGCCGGCCTCGGCCAGGCGCCCGCGCGTCAGGCGGCGCTCGGTGCGGGCTTGCCGTTGAGCACGGGCAGCACGACGGTCAACAAGATGTGCGGCTCCGGCATGCGCGCGGCGATGTTCGCGCACGACATGCTCGCAGCAGGTTCGGTCGACGTGATCGTCGCGGGCGGCATGGAGAGCATGACGAATGCGCCTTACCTGTTGCCGAAGGCGCGTGGCGGCATGCGTATGGGACATGGCCAGGTGATCGACCATATGTTCTACGACGGCCTCGAAGACGCGTACGAAAAAGGCCGCCTGATGGGCACCTTCGCCGAGGAATGCGCATCGTCGTTCGACTTCACGCGCGAGGCGCAGGACGCGTTCGCGGTCGAGTCGCTGAATCGCGCAAAACGCGCGAACGAAGACGGTTCGTTCGCATGGGAAATCGCGCCGGTGAAAGTGGCGAGCCGCAAAGGCGAAGTCAGCATCGATCGCGACGAACAGCCGTTCAAAGCCAACCTCGACAAGATCCCGACGCTGAAGCCCGCGTTCAGCAAAACCGGTACCGTGACGGCGGCCAATTCGTCATCGATTTCAGACGGCGCGGCCGCGCTCGTGATGATGCGCGAATCGACGGCGAAGCGGCTCGGCGTCGAGCCGATTGCGCGCGTGGTCGGCCATTCGACTTTCGCGCAGGAACCGGCGAGGTTCACCACCGCGCCGGTCGGCGCGATTCGCAAGCTGTTCGAGAAAAACGGCTGGCGTGCCGATGAAGTCGATCTGTATGAAGTCAACGAAGCGTTCGCCGTCGTGACGATGGCAGCGATGAAGGAACACCGTCTGCCGCACGACAAGGTCAACGTGAACGGCGGCGCTTGCGCACTCGGCCATCCGATTGGCGCATCGGGCGCGCGCATTCTCGTGACGCTGATCGGCGCGCTGAAAAAACGCGGACTGAAGCGCGGCGTGGCGACGTTGTGCATCGGCGGCGGCGAAGCCACGGCAATGGGTATCGAACTGGTTTAACACGCTATTCGCGGTGCTTTTCAAACCGCGCTTTTAAACAGATTGAGGTATTCGATGAAGACAGTGTTGATCGTCGGTGCATCGCGGGGCATCGGCCAGGAATTCGTTCGGCAATACAAAAAGAGCGGCTGGCGCGTGCTCGCCACCGCGCGCGACGGCGCAGCGCTCGATGCATTGAAAGAACTCGGCGCGGAAACTTTCGAAGTCGATGTGACCGAACCTCAGGACATCGCCGCGCTCGGCTGGAAGCTCGACGGTGAGCGGCTCGATACGGCGATCGTCGTATCGGGCGTGTACGGTCCGAAAACCGAAGGCATCGAAACAGTTACTGCCGAAGACTTCGATCACGTGATGCGCACCAACGTGCGCGGTCCGATGCAGTTGATGCCGATCCTGCTGCCGCTGGTCGAAGACGCGGGCGGCGTATTCGCGGTGATTTCGAGCAAGATGGGCAGCATCAGCGATACGAGCGGCACGACCGGCTGGCTGTATCGCGCGAGCAAGGCGGCGTTGAACGACGCGCTGAAGCTGGCCTCGCTCGACGCACAGCGCGCAACGTGCGTGTCGTTGCATCCGGGCTGGGTGCGCACCGACATGGGCGGCGCACAGGCAGCGATCGATCCCGCGCGCAGTGTTACCGGCATGCGTGATGTGCTCGCGCAGGCCGCTGCATCGCGCGATGCGTTCAACGGCCGCTTCTATCAATACGACGGCACGCCGCTCGACTGGTAAAAGGGCGCTGCGGCGCTTGCAGTGGAAACTCCGATCGTTCGCGATCCTCGCTAAAAGTCCAATGAATAAGCAACTGTTGTCGATGCAACGACCATCCGATTGTCCCTGCGGCGGCGCCGCGCCCGATCAGCGCAACGGGGCCAAAGCGCCCCGCTTCGCGCAATGTTGCGGCCGCTACATTGACGGCGGCGAAACCGCACCTCGCGCGCTCGAACTGATGCGCTCGCGTTACAGCGCGTATGTTGTCGGGGCAACGAATTATCTGCGGGCCACGTGGGCGCCCCACACCTGCCCCGCCGATCTCGACGCAGACCCCGCCGCCCCCGATGCGCCGCGCTGGCTCGGACTGCAGATCAAGGCATTCGCCGAGACCGACGACCGGCATGCGACCGTCGAATTCGTCGCACGATACAAGGTGGGCGGCCGCGCGCACCGGCTGCACGAGTTGAGCCGCTTTGTACGCGGCGATGACGGACGCTGGCTCTATGTCGACGGCGACGTCAGCGAATAAGCGCGACGACCGCCTCTGCGAGCGTTTCCAAATATTTCGTTCGACAAGTTGATCGCATTGCGCCTTGTTCGTTAGCGCCGCGCGTCCCGCAACGACCCCGACCCTTCCTTCTGCATTCACATAAGGCCCTGATATCAGGGCTTTTTTTCGTGTTGGCTCGACACCACAGCCAGCACCTTTCCTTCGATTACTTCGTGCAGCCAATCACCGCCGCGCCCTGCTGGCCCGTGGGCTCATCGAATGAAAAAGCTTGCGGCAAATTTTTCGTCGCGGGTTCTCCTTGATTGCACAAAACAAAATTGTCGTGCCAGGATGAGGCCGTAGCTTCATGACGTCACATTGCGAGAGGCGCTCCATAGCGGCTCCGCAAAATGCGCAGGGGGTCCTGCCGTTCACCAGAGAGTGTGGGTTCGGCGGCGGTCCCAGGCAGCAAGGTGGCGCTCATCATCGGCGCGTGGGGTCGCGTCGGCCGTTTGGGTTCATCCCGTGCGATCTCGATTAGCGTGCGTGCGCATAGCGCACTCCGTACGCGAGTGTGTTTTTGTTTGTCGAAAATGCGGACGAAAGGAAAACGTCAGCAATATTCCGGCGAACGGCGCACGGTGTTCAGGGCAGGTTTTAGAGGTGGGTGCGTCAATGGTGTTCAGCAAGGTTCTGACGAAGTGTGTGGTGATCTGTGCAGCGGCTACGTGCGCTGTCGCAGTCGCGCATGCCGATCCGCTCGCCGCCTCTCTCGCCGATGCGCGCACCGCTTCGCTCGCCGACAACCAGCCGGGTCCGCTGACACGCGCACACGTGCCGCGTATTGCGCTCGACGACGTCTATCTGCCCACGGCGAGCCTCAACGAAAAGATCATCCGCGTGCCGGTCGATGCCGACGGCACGATCACGCTCGAAACCACGATCTACAAACCGGACGGCCCAGGCCCGTTTCCGATGATCGTGTTCAACCACGGCAAGATTCCTGGCGATCCGCGCACTCAGGAACGCAGCGATCCGCTGCCGTTCGCACGCGAATTCGTCCGTCGCGGCTATGTGGTGGTCGCACCGAACCGTCAGGGCTTCGGCCATTCCGACGGCGCGTATGAACAGGATGGCTGCGACGTCGAACGCAATGGCCTCGGTCAGGCCGGCGACGTGGCGGCAACGATCAGCTACATGTCGAAGCAGCCTTACGTGGATGCGACGCATATCGTCGTCGCCGGCACATCGCACGGCGGTTTGGCGACGATGGCCTACGGCACCGAAGCCGCGCCCGGCGTGCGGGCACTGATCAATTTCTCGGGCGGTTTGCGGCAGGATGCGTGTACCGACTGGCAGGGCAATCTGACGCGCGCGTTTGGCGCTTACGGCGAGAAGACCACGGTACCGTCGCTGTGGATGTACGGCGATAACGATTCGGTCTGGAATGCGCCGCTGGTCGCGGGCATGTACGCCGCGTTTGGCGCGCACGGTGCGAGCGCGAAGATGGTCGATTACGGCAGCTACAAGAACGACGCGCACCGCCTGGTCGGCGATCGGGATGGCGTGCATGTGTGGTGGCCGGCTGTCGAGGCGTTTCTGGCGCGGGTAGGCATGCCGACGGGCGTGCGGTATCAGGTGTCCGATCCGTCGCTGCCGAGCGCGAGCGGCTTTGCTGCGGTCGATGCGGTCGACGCCGTGCCGTATGTCGACGAAGCGGGTCGCGCGGGATATCGGAACTTCCTGCATCAGTATCCGAGCCGCGCGTTTGCCGTGTCGGATTCGGGGGCGTGGTCGTGGGCTGAAGGCGGGGACGATCCGATGTCGGTGGCGGTGGCGAATTGCCAGAAGCAGAGTGCTGTGCCTTGCCGGTTGTATGCGGTGGATAATTCGGTGGTCTGGGGGAAGGAGTCTTCGCAGACGGCGGATGGTGGCGGTCGGGGTACTGATTCTGCTGCTGCCGATGAAGGGCAGCGGGCTATTGCTAGTCGGAACTAGGTTGCGCGGGGCGCTTGGTTTTGGGTGTGCTCCTAAGGTGTTGGCCTTTCCTTGAAGTCACGGTGGTCTATTAGCGTTGCCCCTGTGCGGGGCGGCACTTACTTTCTTTGCCGCCGCAAAGAAAGTAAGCAAAGAAAGCGGGCTTTACCCCGCTAGCTCTTAAGCGGGTCCCCTGGCTTGGAGGGGGCATTGGTACATCTGGAATCGGTGCCCCCGCACACTCCACCTCAGTGACACAGCAGTCATTCTTCCGGCGACGCTCCGCGCGCCGTCGCGGTCGTTCATCAAACCAATCGATATCCCTGGCGCCCACAATACTTCTATCGTCCGGTCGCAGACAACCGCGTAGCAATTCCCGCATCAATCCTCACCCCTTCCGCACTTCACCAGCTACCGTGCACCGCACGCCAATCGGGCCGTTCGACGCGTGCGGTCAGTTAGTTGCCTTTAGTGCGGAGAAGACTTGCTGCTTCTTCTCTCTCTGCGTCCTGGCGTGTTCGCATTGCTCCATTGCATGTCGTCACGAATGCGGGGCAACGGTCCCTCGACACCTGAACAAAAACCGCTGGTTTCCCAAGCAGACCCCTCCGCGACGCACGTAGTGCGGAGTGGGAGCGAATGACTGCCTTGTCACGAACGCGGAGTGCGCGGGAGCACCGATTCCAGATGCACCACTGCCCCCTCCAAGCCAGGGGACCCGCTTAATGGTTAGCGGTGTGAGCCCGCTTTCTTTGCTTACTTTCTTTGCGGCGGCAAAGAAAGTGAGTGCCGCCCCGCACAGGGGCAACGCTAATAGACCACCGTGACATCAAGGAAAGGCCAACACCCCGAAGAACACCGCCAAAGGGCGCAGCCCACAAAAGCTCAACCCCCGCCCCGCACAGGGGCAGTGCTAATAGACCACCGTGAAAGCAAGGAAAGGCCAACACAGCCAAGACCACAACGGCAACGCCAATAAACCACCGTGGCCACAAAAAAGCCAACACCGCAAAGAACCCACCCCCTAGCCCAAAAAACAAAAACAGACCAACACCCCAAAAAAAACCAAAAACCCCAAAAGCCGGCCCGCAGGGCCCAAACCTCCCCCATAAGGTCCAACCACTTTGCCGTCGCTAACTCCGCCCATCAGCGACCTTCCCGCCCGAACTGAACGCACCTGCTCCAAACATCGCCAAACCCCCGCCCAGCATGGAAAACAGCCCCTCCAACAGCTAGTGCAGAACCCCAAATAAACCGCTAATCTCGACCCCGCACGCCCGCCAAAAGCCGCGCGCCGCGCGCAAAAACCAGGCGCATCGTCCCTGACAGGGCCCTAAAAAGCCCCCGCGCAGCGGCAAAAAACGCGGCAAAAAAGCACCGTTGGAGTACCCCTTTGGAAAACTCAGCAGCACAATCCGTCGCCCCGGAAGATTGGGTCGCCCGCAGTCTGCGTGCCGTATGGCACCCCTGCACCCAGATGAAGCACCACGAGCGCCTGCCGCTGATCCCCGTCGCGCGCGGACAGGGCGCGTGGCTCTACGATCGCGCCAACCACCGTTATCTGGATGCAATCAGCTCCTGGTGGGTCAACCTGTTCGGCCACGCGAACCCGCGCATCAACGCGGCGCTGAAAGATCAGCTCGACACCCTCGAACACGCGATGCTCGCCGGCTGCACCCACGAGCCGGCCATCGAACTCGCGGAGCGCCTGCACGCGCTCACCGGCAACACGCTCGGCCATGCGTTCTTCGCGTCGGATGGCGCGTCCGCCGTCGAGATCGCGCTGAAAATGAGCTTCCACTCATGGCGCAATCGCGGTTTCGCGGATAAGCAGGAATTCGTCTGCATCGCCAACAGCTACCACGGCGAGACCATCGGCGCGCTCGGCGTCACCGACGTCGCGCTGTTCAAAGACGCGTACGACCCGCTGATCCGCAACGCGCACGTCGTCGCGTCCCCCGACGCTCGCCTCGCGCAACCCGGCGAATCCGCCGCCGACGTCGCCCGCGGCGCGCTCGACCACGTTCGCGCGCTGTTCGACTCACGCGCAACGAAAATCGCCGCGCTGATCGTCGAGCCGCTCGTGCAATGCGCGGCCGGCATGGCGATGCACGATCCGTCGTACATCGCCGGCCTGCGCGCGCTGTGCGACGAGTACAGCGTGCATCTGATCGCCGACGAAATCGCGGTCGGCTGCGGCCGCACCGGCACTTTCTTCGCGTGCGAACAAGCGGGCATCTGGCCGGATTTTCTGTGTCTGTCGAAAGGGATTAGCGGCGGTTATCTGCCGCTGTCGATCGTGTTGTCGCGCGATGAAATCTACGCGGCCTTCTATCACGACGACACCGCGCGCGGCTTCCTGCATTCGCACTCGTACACCGGCAATCCGCTCGCCTGCCGTGCAGCGCTGGCCACGCTCGACCTGTTCGCGAGCGACAACGTGCTCGCCGTCAACGCGCAGAAATCCACGAAACTGAAAGCCGCGCTCGCTCCTCTCGCCGATCACAAGCAAGTGCGTAATCTGCGCAACTGCGGCACGATCTTCGCGTTCGACGCCGTGATCGACGACGCGCAGCACGCGAAAACTTTCTCGCGCCGCTTCTTCGAAAACGCGTTGCAACGCGAACTGCTGCTGCGCCCGATCGGCACCACGGTGTACCTGATGCCGCCATACATCCTCAATGACGAAGAACTCGCGCTGCTCGCCTCGCGCACGCGCGACACCTTCGACGCCACACTCGCGGAGGCGCGCTGATGCATCTGCTGGACACCCTCGCGCAAGGTCTGAAAGAGATCGACGAACGCGGGCTGCGCCGTCGTCGTCGCACCGCCGACACGCCATGCGCCGCGCACATGACCGTCGACGGCCGCGAGATGATCGGCTTCGCCAGTAACGACTATCTCGGCTTGGCCGCGCATCCGTTGCTGATCGAAGCCATCGCCGAAGGCGCGCGGCGCTACGGCGCGGGCAGCGGCGGCTCGCATTTGCTCGGCGGCCACTCGCGCTCGCACGCGCAACTCGAAGACGACCTCGCGGAGTTCACCGGCGGCTTCGTCGACAACCCGCGCGCGCTCTACTTCAGCACCGGCTATATGGCGAATCTCGCGACGCTCACCGCGCTCGCGGGCCGCGGCACGACGCTCTTTTCCGATGCGCTGAATCACGCGTCGCTGATCGACGGAGCGCGTCTGTCGCGCGCGGAGGTGCAGATCTATCCGCACTGCGATATGGACGCGTTGAGCGCGATGCTCGACGCGTCGGACGCCGAAGTAAAAGTGATCGTCTCCGATACCGTGTTCAGCATGGATGGCGATATCGCGCCGCTGCCGCGTCTGCTGGAACTCGCGGAACAGCACGGCGCGTGGCTGATCGTCGACGATGCGCACGGCTTCGGTGTGCTCGGTCCGCAAGGACGGGGCGCGGTTGCGCAGGCCGCGTTGCGCTCGCCGAATCTCATTTCGATCGGCACGCTCGGCAAGGCCGCGGGCGTCTCGGGCGCATTCGTCACCGCGCACGAGACCGTGATCGAATGGCTGGTGCAGCGCGCGCGTCCGTACATCTTCACGACGGCGTCGGTGCCCGCTGCGGCGCACGCGGTGTCGGCGAGCTTGCGGATTATCGGCGGCGAGGAAGGCGACGAACGGCGTGCGCATCTTCAGCAATTGATCGAGCGCACGCGCGCGATGCTGAAAGCCACTCCGTGGATTCCCGTCGATTCGCACACTGCCGTGCAACCGCTGATCATCGGTGCAAACGATGCGACGCTCGACATCGCGGCCACGCTCGATCGCGCGGGGCTGTGGGTGCCCGCCATTCGTCCGCCCACGGTGCCGTCCGGCACGTCGCGTTTGCGCATTTCGCTGTCGGCGGCGCACTCGCACGCGGATCTCGACCGGCTCGAAGCCGGCTTGCAGCAAGTCGCTGCGCAACCGGTATGAACGGTCTTAAAAGCATCAACGGTATGAACAAAAACGCACTCTCTTTATTCGTCACCGGTACCGATACGGAAATCGGCAAGACCTTCGTTTCGTCGGCCCTGTTGCGCGGATTTGTCCGCGAAGGCCTGCAAGCCGCCGCGATGAAACCGATCGCCGCCGGCGCGTTCGAACTGGACGGCGTGCTGCACAACGAGGACGCGGATCAACTGGACGCCGCGTCGAACGTGTTGCTGCCGCCGGACATGCGCACGCCGTATCTGCTGAAGGAACCCGCAGCGCCGCATATCGCCGCCGCGCTGGAAAACGTGACGTTCGACGTCGACCATATCGTCGATTGCCATGCGCAAGCTGTGCAGCGCGCGGACATCGTCGTGGTCGAAGGCGTCGGCGGATTTCGCGTGCCGTTGACGGCGACGCAGGACACCGCCGATCTCGCCGTCGCGCTGAAGCTGCCGGTCGTGCTGGTGGTCGGCATGCGCCTCGGCTGCATCAGCCATGCGCTGTTGACCGCCGAAGCCATCGCTTCACGCGGCTTGACGCTCGCGGGCTGGGTCGCGAATCGCGTCGATCCCGACATGACGTTCCCCGACGAAAACATCGCGTCGATCCGCGAGCATCTCGCGCGCGAACACGACGCGCCGCTGCTCGGCATCGTGCCGCACCTGAGCCCGGCATCGCCCGAACTCGCGGCCGACCAACTCGATATCAACCGTCTTTTGCAGACGTTGCGCGCATTGCAGTCTGAAACACAGACCCACGCGCAACGCTGATCCCAAACATCCCATCTATCCAAGAGGATTGCCCTATGACGCATCTGAACATCACCCCGACGGCAGCCGATGCAGCCGCAGCCAACAACAACGCCAACGCGGCAGCCGCCGAAGCAAAGCAGGTCGCGCGCTGGCGCGTCGCCGATATCGTCGCGCTGTACGAACTGCCGTTCAACGACCTGATGTTCCGCGCCCAGCAAACGCACCGCGAACATTTCGACGCGAACACCGTGCAACTGTCGACGCTGCTGTCGATCAAGACCGGCGGCTGCGAGGAAGATTGCGCGTACTGTCCGCAATCGGTGCATCACGACACGGGCCTCGCTGCCGACAAGCTGATGCCGGTCGACGAAGTGCTCGCCGCCGCGAAGGTCGCGAAAGAAAACGGCGCGACACGCTTCTGCATGGGCGCTGCGTGGCGCAATCCGAAGGACCGTCACCTCGAGCCGATCAAGGACATGATTCGCGGCGTGAAGGCGATGGGCCTCGAAACCTGCGTGACGCTCGGCATGCTCGAAACGCACCAGGCGCAAGCGCTGCGCGATGCGGGCCTCGACTACTACAATCACAACCTCGATACGTCGCCGGAGTTCTACGGTCAGATCATTTCGACACGCACGTATCAGGACCGTCTCGACACGCTCGAACGTGTGCGCGATGCGGGTATCAACGTGTGCTGCGGCGGGATTGTGGGCTTGGGCGAATCGCGTCGTGAGCGCGCCGGTCTGATCACGCAACTGGCGAACATGGAGCCGTATCCGGAATCGGTGCCTATCAACAATCTGGTTCAGGTCGAAGGCACGCCGTTGACCGGCACGGAAGCCATCGATCCGTTCGAATTCGTGCGCACGATCGCGGTTGCGCGTATCACGATGCCGAAGGCGATGGTGCGTCTGTCGGCGGGTCGCGAGCAGATGGACGAAGCGTTGCAGGCGCTGTGCTTCCTCGCCGGCGCGAACTCGATTTTCTACGGCGATCAGTTGCTGACCACCAGCAATCCGCAAGCGGAAGCCGATCGCAAACTGCTCGAACGCCTCGGCATTCGCGCCGAAGCGTCGCAGCAGATGCCGCTGGATCAAAGCGGTTGCGAGCATGGCTGCGACAAGCACGCCGCGCCGAACTGAGCGTGAACATTGAACGGCAACGCGGGCAGTAAAACGCTCGCGTGAATGCATGAATAAAAAAGGGCCGCGTGTCTCACGACACGCGGCCCTTCTCACATCAAAATCAAACTCCCGGCTTACTTCTTGTCGACGATGATCTGGTCGAACGTGCCGCCATCGGAGAAATGAGTTTGTTGCGCTTTTTGCCAGCTACCGAACATCTCTTCGACGGTGAAGGTTTTGATCGGCTTGAACTCGGCGGCATGTTTAGCCAGCACGTTCTTGTCACGCGGACGCAGATGATGCTGCGCGATGATTTCCTGCGCGGCCGGCGACCACAGATAGTCCAGATACGCCTGCGCTTCCTTGCGCGTGCCGCGCTTGTCGACCACCTTGTCGACGATCGTCACCGGCGGTGCGGCCAGCAAACTCACCGACGGATACACCGCCTCGAAATTGCCCGCGCCCACGCCCGTGTCGATCAGCGAGACTTCGTTTTCGAACGTCACCAGCACGTCGCCGATACCGCGTTGCGTGAACGTAGTCGTCGCGCCACGACCGCCCGTATCGAGCACCGGCACGTTCTTGAAGATCGCCTTTTCGAAGTCGAGCGCCTGCGCATCGGTGCCGCCGTGCTGCTTGCGGAAACCCCACGCGGCGAGATACGCATAGCGCCCATTGCCCGACGTCTTCGGATTCGCGATCACCACCTGCACGCCCGGCTTCGCGAGGTCGTCCCAGTCCTTGATGTGCTTCGGGTTGCCCTTGCGCACGAGGAACACCATCGTCGTGGTGTACGGCGCGCTGTCGTCCGGCAGACGTGCGCGCCAGTTGGCCGGCACCAGTTGCCCCTTTTCCGCGAGCAGGTCGATGTCGTTAGGCTGGTTCATCGTCACGACGTCGGCCTGCAGTCCTTGCAGCACCGACAGCGCCTGCGCGCTCGACGCGCCATGCGACTGGCGGATCGACACGGTCTCGCCGCTCTTCTGTTTGTAGGCCGTGACAAAACCGGCGTTGATGTCTTTGTACAACTCGCGCGTCACGTCGTACGACACGTTGAGCAACGACGTGTCGGCGTGTGCCGTCGACAGCGTTCCCAACGCGAGCGTGATTGCCGTCATGCCGGCTGCGAGCCAGCGCGAAGTCCCCGTCTTGCCTGCCATCTTGTCCCCGCCTTTCGATGATAAAAACCGGTCGCCGCACGAATATGCAGCGTGAAGCGGGATTCTAACGGATTGCTTACCAGCTCGACCGCGGTCCCGGCGCGTCTTTTGACAGGTCTTCAATGCGCCGCAATGCCCACCGATTTCGTTCAAACGAACGCGTGCTGCGCGACCTCGAATGTGTCTTCGCGAAAGCGCAGCGGTGCAGCGCAATGCACGAGCGTATCGATGAAATATTTTGCGCGCGGCCACGGACCGTAACCGGCTGCCGTGTTGATATGCCCTGCATCGCCGAGATTCACGAACGCGCTGCCGAAACGCTGCGCAAGTTCACGCGAACCGGCCAGCGACATCCACGGATCGGTTTCGCTGCCGATCAGAATCGACGGCACGCCGAGACGCCGCGCCTCGAAAGGTCCGGCAAACGCGAATTTCTGCGGACTCGCGGGCGCGACGAACAGCACGCCGACGACATCGTTCGCATACGACGACTGCGCCAACGCATGCGCGGTCGCCAGGCAGCCGAAGCTATGCGCGGCCAGCACGAACGGCCCGCGCTCGCGCGCGAGCAGATCGCGCAACGACTGGGCCCATTGCGCGACATCGGGTGCATCCCAATCGGCCTGCTCGACGCGCAGCGAACGCGCGAACTGACGCTCCAGCCATGTCTGCCAATGCGCGCCTTCACTGCCGTGCAGGCCGGGAACGGTGACGAGTCGCGGCGGCCATGTCGATTTGGTGCATGAAAGCATGTCGGTGCCTCGCTGCGGGAATCCGGGAAATGATTGTCACGCGCCGAGCCTCGGGGATGAACCAAGTTTTTGTGCTTTGGTTATGGGGCAATTGCGGCCAACCACCGTAGCCGCCGTGGCAAATCGGACCCGCCGTGCCCAACTGGCGCGCGCGCCGCCGTTCCGCACGTCCGTTCGCAATCGCGCGCGATCGGCGTCGAAAAAGTAGAATGAAGCTTCCATCGACGAAGGAGCCTTCATGCCGCAAGCGCCGTCGGAACCAGCGCAGCCGTCGTATCGTGACGCGGACGCGATCCGCCCGGGCAACGCTGGCATCTCCAGGACCGTATGAAAATCCTCTTCTACATGCCGCATGCCGACGCTGCCGGGTGGCTGCACGATTTCGCCCGCGCGCTGCCCGAGGCCGAATTGCGCGAATGGCAACCGGGCGATACCGCGCCGGCCGACTTCGCGGTCGTGTGGCGGCCACCGCATGAAATGCTGGCCGGCCGCGACGACTTGCGCGCGATCTTCAATCTCGGCGCGGGCGTCGATGCGATCCTCGCGCTCGAACATGACCATCCCGGCACGTTGCCGCGCAACGCGCAATTGATCCGTCTCGAAGACGGCGGCATGGCATCGCAAATGGCCGAGTATGTGGCGCACGCGGTGCTGCGCTATCTGCGTCGATTCGACGAATATCAGACACTGCAAGCCGAACGCCGCTGGCAGGCGCTCGAACCGCATCCGCGAGACAGCTTTACGGTCGGAGTGCTCGGACTCGGCGTACTCGGCGCGCACGTTGCGCAAACCGTCGCGTCGTTCGGCATGCCGGTGCGCGGCTACAGCCGCAGCGCCAGGCAGGTGGACGGCATCACGACATTCGCCGGCGAAGCGCAATTCGACGCGTTTCTCGACGGCGTGAAAGTACTCGTGAATCTGCTGCCGCATACATCGGACACGCGCGGCGTGCTGAACGCACAGGTGTTCGCGAAGCTCGCTCACGGCGCGTATCTGATCAACGTCGCGCGCGGTGGGCACCTGGTCGAAGCGGATCTGCTCGATGCATTGGCAAGCGGCCAACTAAGCGCCGCCACGCTCGACGTGTTCCACGAAGAACCGTTGCCGCCCGATCATCCGTTCTGGCGCGAAGCGCGTATCACGATCACGCCGCACGTCTCCGCGCTGACATTGCGCAGCGAAAGCGTCGAGCAGGTCGCGCGAAAAATCAACGCGCTGATGCGCGGTGAAGCCGTGAGCGGCGTGGTGAATCTGGAACGCGGATACTGACCGGCACCTTGGAATCAGACTGAAAAAGCGCCGCCACCACGCGGCAGGAGACAGAACATGACCTTCCCACAGCAAGTGAAAATCGTCGAAGTCGGTCCGCGTGACGGGCTGCAGAACGAGAAAGAATTCGTGCCCACCGCGACCAAGGTCGAGTTGATCGACCGTCTGTCGGCGGCGGGTATTCGCAATGTCGAGGCAGCGTCGTTCGTGTCGCCGAAATGGGTGCCGCAAATGGCCGACGGCGCCGACGTGATGGCCGGTATCGCGCGTCGTCCGGGCACGATCTACTCGGTGCTGACGCCGAACCTGCGTGGCTTCGAAGGCGCACTCGCCGCGCGTGCCGACGAGATCGTGATCTTCGGCGCGGCCAGCGAAGCGTTTTCGCAGAAGAACATCAATTGCAGCATCGCGGAAAGCATCGACCGCTTCGCGCCGGTTGCGCAGGCGGCGAAGGAACATGGCATACGGATTCGCGGCAGCGTGTCGTGCGCGCTCGGCTGCCCGTATCAGGGCGAGGTGCCGGTGGCGTCGGTGGTGGACGTGGTCGAACGCTTCGCCGCGCTCGGCTGCGATGAAATCGATATCGCCGATACGATTGGCGTCGGCACGCCGAAGCGCACGCGCGAAGTGTTCGACGCCGTGACCAGAGTGTTTGCGCGCGAGCGTCTGTCGGGCCATTTCCACGATACGTACGGCCAGGCGCTCGCGAACATCTACGCGGCGTTGCAGGAAGGCATCGAGATTTATCACGCTTCGGTGGCGGGGCTCGGCGGCTGTCCGTATGCGAAGGGCGCGACCGGCAATGTCGCGACCGAAGACGTGCTGTATCTGATGAACGGACTCGGCATCGAGACCGGTATCGACCTCGCGCAAGTCGTTGCGATCGGCGATTTCATTTCGACGTCGATCGGACGCCCGAACGTGTCGCGCGCCGGTAAAGCGCTGCTCGCGAAGGCGCGCAGCGAAGCGGCGAACTGCGTCTGATGTTCCGTCGAATTTTTTGTGCAACACGCTCACTCAATCAGGACCTGAAACGATGACTGATTACGCGTCTCTCGAATCCGACGATCTCACCGCGCTGCCCGACGCGGCTCGCCGTGTCGCGCAATTGCTGCGCGAACGCGGTCACGCCGGCCGGATCGTGATGCTGCCGGAGACCGGCAAGACTTCCGCCGAAGCCGCCGCCGGACTCGGCTGCTCGGTGGCGCAGATCGCCAAGTCGATTCTGTTTCGCCGCCGTGAAGACGATGCGCCGGTACTGGTGGTCGCCAGCGGCGCGAATCGCGTGGATGAAAAGAAAGTGGCCGCGCACGTCGGCGAGATCGGCCGGGCGGACGCGAAGTTTGTCCGCGAAAAAACGGGCTATGCGATTGGCGGTGTCTGCCCGATCGGGCACGCGACCGAACCCGTTACGTTGATCGACGCCGATCTGCTCGCGCTCGACAGCCTGTGGGCTGCCGCCGGTCATCCGCATGCGGTGTTCAATCTGACGGCGCAGGAACTGGTTGCGCTAACGGGCGCGCCGGTGGTCGACGTGGCGCTGCGCGAAACGGCGTGACGGGGAACCGAACGGGTAACCGGCTAACGAGATGACCACCGGCGAGCGCAACGATAACGAGGACGACGACGGCTCCGTGCTGTCGCCGTGCATCAGCGTGTGCAGGATGGATGCGTCGACCGGATGGTGCGAAGGGTGTCTGCGCACCATCGAGGAAATCGCCGGCTGGTCGCTATTCGACGACGATAAAAAACGCGCGGTCTGGGACGAGATCGAAGTGCGCCACGCGCAGTTCATGGCCACGCACGCGCAACAACCGAAAGGCCCGCAATGACCGCCGCGCCACGCATCGTCACGATTGGCGAGAGCTTCAGTTCGACGCTGGAGTTATCCGCCGATTCGGTGAAGTCGTTCGCCACGCTCGTCAACGACCTCAACCCGCTGCATCACGACGACGCTTATGCCGAGCAAAGCCGCTTCGGCGGATTGATTGCATCGGGCACGCAGCCCACCGCGCATTTCATGGCACTGCTGGCCACGCATTTTTCGACTTACGCGCAGCCGCTCGGCCTGGAGTTCGACATCAAGCTAAAAAAAGCGGTTCACGCGAACGACACGCTAACCATGACCTGGCGCGTGCGCGACGCGCACTGGAAGGCGAGCCTGAACGGCGACCTCGCGCATCTTGAAGGCACCGTCGTGAATCAACGCGGCGACACGATGCTGACCGGCACGTCGACCATTCTGGTGATGCCGAAACCTGAAGCTGCGTCCACGCGTGTCGATACGCAAACGGGCGCGCAATGATCGCGCTGCCGGAATCGATCCGCGTTTTTGAACGGGGCTGGCTGTCGTCGAACAATGTGCTGCTGACCGACGCAAATTGCACGGCGCTCGTAGACACAGGCTACGCAACGCACGCGCCGCAAACGCTCGCGCTGGTGCAGCAGACACTGGGCGCGCGACCGCTCGATCTGATCGTGAACACACATCTTCATTCGGATCACTGCGGCGGCAACGCGCTATTGCAGGCAACGTGGCCGTGCCGCACGTTGATTCCCGAATCGGAAGCCGGCAACGTTCGCGCCTGGGACGAAGCACGTTTGACATTTCGCGCGACCGGCCAGACCTGCGACCGCTTCACCTTCAACGGCACCATTGCACCGGGCGCGTCGTTGCGGCTCGGCGCACTCGATTGGCAAGTGCTCGGCGCACCCGGTCACGACCCGCATTCGCTGATGCTGTATTGCGCGGACGAACGCATCCTGATCAGCGCGGACGCGTTATGGGAAAACGGCTTCGGCGTGATCTTTCCGGAACTGGAAGGCGAAAGCGGTTTCGCCGAACAGCAGGCCGTGCTCGAAGCCATAGCGGAACTGGATGTGCGCGTGGTGATTCCCGGTCATGGCGCACCGTTCACGAATGTCGAACAGGCGCTTGAAAGAGCGTTTTCGCGGCTCGCATGGTTGCGTGACGATCCCGCGCGCAACGCGAAAAATGCGCTGAAGGTACTGATCGTATTCAAGCTGCTCGACGTCCGCGCGATGAGTTTCGACGAACTGCAAAAGCTTCTCGACGACGCCGACGTCATGCGCGCCGCGGCATCGATACTCAAGCCGCGAGACCAATGGCCTGCGCTGATAGCGGATATTGTCGATGAACTTGCGGCGAAGAATGGGCCGCTGGAGATAGACGGTGCGCGGGTTCTTGCGCGTGAACGGTGAAGACTTCGCGCGGCGGCACAAAACCGTCGGCACAAAAAGAAAGCCGCTCGACCATCAAGGCGAGCGGCGGAAATTCTGTCGGACGTGATCAGCGTCTGTACGGATGATACGCGCGCGGGTTTTTGGACCGCATCGGTGATTTCCCTACAGAATGTTGACGCTATGTTTTAGATCCGCAGACACCTCTGTCAGCAGGTCTCCTGTCGCCAGAGTCACGATCATTGCTCCGCTCATATGAACAATGATCTCCTTTTATTTATTCCGTAATCCGTATCATCGTTCGTTACTTACTGCTCGACTGCTTCGAAGAAAGACAGCATCTCCGCAACCAGTTCGTCCGACGCCTCTTCGGGTATGTAATGCCCGCAAGACAGCGACCGCCCGCTGACGTCGCGCGCCACACGACGCCATTCGGCAAGCGCATCGAAGCACTTTTCGATCACGCCTTTATCGCCCCACAGCACGCGCAGCGGACAACCAATCTTGTTACCGCGTTCGATATCGGCACGGTCGTGCTCGAGATCGATGCTCGCCGACGCGCGATAGTCTTCGCACATCGCATGCACCGCGCCGGGTTGCGCGAGCGCGGCGCGATAGGCGTCAAGTGACGCGGGTTCGAACGGCGCGAGTCCCGCGTGACGGCCGCCCATCACCGCATCGACGTAAGCGGCCGGGTTTGCGCCGATCAGTGTTTCGGGCAGCGGCTCGGGTTGAATCAGGAAGAACCAGTGGAAATAGTGCGTCGCGAACGTGCGGTCGGTGGCTTCGTACATCGCCAGCGTCGGCGCGATGTCGAGCAGCATCAGACGCTCGACGGCGTCGGCGTGATCGAGCGCCATCCGGTGAGCGACGCGCGCACCGCGATCGTGCGCGCACACGAGGAATTTATCGAAGCCGAAATGGCGCATCACCGCGACCTGATCGGCGGCCATCGTGCGCTTGGAATACGGCATGTGCGTGGCGTCGCTGGCCGGTTTGCCCGACGCGCCGTAACCGCGCAGATCGGTCGCGATCACGGTGAAGTGCGCAGCCAGTTGAGCGGCGCAGCGCTGCCAGATCAGATGCGACTGCGGATGACCGTGCAGCAGCAGCAACGGCGGCCCCGCGCCTCCCTTCACTCCGAAAATGTCGACATCGCCCACGGCGACGCGAAAGGGCGTGAAATTCTCGAAGGCCATGGCGTCTCTCTTGTCGTTTGGGAGTTCGAGCATTGTAAAAGCGCAATCTGTCCGCACCAGTGGGGTAACCCACGCAAACGTAGAAACTGAACTCTCCTTCCAACTGTTCCAAACGATGCCGCACGGCGCACGCGTCACGCTTCGCCTATAATCGAACGACCGTTCTTAAATTTTCGGACGGACATGGTTTTGCATCTGGAAGCTCGGAGCTAAACGCAGCGTGACCGCTGGTCAATCCGGGCGCGCGGCACACTAGCTGCGCTGCCATGTGCGCCGTTCCATGTGCCGCTAAACTCATCAAACGCCGGGCGCTCAACGTCGCGCCGGTTCGTCCAAATCAGGAGACTCGCACTATGGCATTGCCCGCCGTTCTGCAAAACCTAGCGTTGCCGGTCGTCGCTTCGCCGATGTTCATCGTCAGCTATCCCGAACTCGTGTTGGCCCAATGTAAGGCCGGGATCGTCGGTTCGTTCCCGGCGCTGAACGCGCGCCCCGCAGAACTGCTCGACGAATGGCTCACGCAGATCCAGGCACAACTCGCCGAACACAAGGCCGCCCATCCCGACGCGATCATCGGGCCGATTGCGGTCAACCAGATCGTCCATCAGTCGAATACTCGGCTCGAGCACGACGTGCGCGTGTGCGTCGAACACAAGGTGCCGATTTTCATCACGAGCCTGCGCGCGCCCGCGCGTGAAATCGTCGACGCGGTGCACAGCTACGGCGGCATCGTGCTGCACGACGTGATCAACCTGCGCCACGCGCAGAAGGCGCTCGAAGCGGGCGTCGACGGTCTGATCCTGGTGGCGTCCGGTGCGGGCGGCCACGCGGGCACGACCTCGCCGTTCGCGCTGGTCGGCGAAGTGCGGCGCATGTTCGACGGCCCGATCGTGTTGTCCGGCTCGATCGCCAACGGCGGCTCGATTCTCGCCGCGCAGGCAATGGGCGCGGACCTCGCCTACATGGGCACGCGTTTTATCGCGACCCAGGAAGCGCACGCGGTCGAGAGCTACAAGCAGGCGATCGTCAATTCCACCGCGTCGGACATCATCTACACGAACCTGTTCACCGGCGTGCACGGCAACTACATCCGCGAAAGCATCGTGAACGCGGGGCTGGACCCGGACGCGCTGCCGGAGTCGGACAAGAGTGCGATGAACTTCGCCAGCGACAAGGCGAAGGCGTGGAAAGACATCTGGGGCGCAGGCCAGGGCGTCGGTCTGATGGACGACGTGCCGAGCGTGGGTGAACTGGTGCAGCGTCTGAAGAAGGAATATGACGACGCGAAGGCGCGGCTGGGAATTGCGCGCTAAGGGTCGGTGAATGAGTGCTCACCTGATCGGGTTGTTGGTCGGGTGAGATGCCGGGGTTCGTTAAGATCAGGTCGAACCCCGGCTTAAAAAATTCCCGCAGACGCTCGGCGACAGGCTAAGTCCTTCGCCAGTTGCACCTGCCAGCAATGACTGGCTGCGAGGCGCCGAATACAAGCCGCCCGCAACACCCCGCTACCCCACCGCTAACTCCCTGATCTGCTCAAGCGACGGCCACAGCGACTCGTTCGTGAACCGCTCAGCGAGAAAGTCGACGAACGAACGCACCTTCGCCGACAAATGCCGCCGGCTTGCATACACCACGTGAATCGGCAGCTCGCGTGGCGGCACTTCGTCCACCAGCAGCGGCACGAGGCGACCCTCGGCCAGATCCGCGCCGATCACCTCGGTGCCGAGCATCGCGATACCCGCGCCTTGCAGCACGAGTACGCGCTGCGCCTCTAGGTGATTAACGATCAGATTGCCCGACAGACGCACACGCGGCGAGGTCTCGCCGGTCGCGATTTCAGGCACCGACACGCCCGCGTACTGCAAATAATTGTGGCGCGCGAGATCGGCGACGCTCTTCGGCGTGCCGTGCCGTCGCAAATACGCGGGCGACGCGCACAGCACGAGATGCGCCGTCGCGATCTGCCGCGCGATCAGCGACGATGACTTCAGCCCGCTCGGCGAAGCCCGGATCGCGACATCAAAACCCTCGTCGATCAGTTCGACCACGCGGTCGGACAAGGTCATATCGACGGTGACTTGCGGATATTGCGCGGCGTAGTCGCCGACCGCCGCCATCACATAGCTCAAGCCGAACGCCGACAGCGACGACACCCGTAAGCGCCCCTGCGGCACGACGCTCGCCGCGCCGACCACCTGCCCCGCTTCGTCGAGTTCGGTGAGCGCCTGGCTCAGCCGCTCGTAGTATTCACGCCCCGCCTCGGTCGGAGCGACGCGCCGCGTAGTGCGGTTCAGCAGACGCGCGCCGAGTTGCTGTTCGAGATGCATCACGTGCTTGCTCGCCATCGCCGCCGACATCTCCATCCGCTCGGCCGCGCCGACAAAACTGCCGACTTCGACCACATGGCGGAACACTTTCATGCTGACGAGGGTATCCATCTCAATCGCTCGCTTCAGGAATTAATCGATGCCATTTTGCCGCGTTTATCAAAAGATGGTCGGCAAACCTCGCACTGTGTCAGTTCCAGAAGCGCAAAAGCCCGCCTTCGGAAGAAGGCGGGCTTTTGCGAGGAGGATGCTAATTGTGCTGATTGACCAACCGCCAGGTGGCGTCTGCAAGCAGACGCACCCGGCAGGATCGACGCGTTTAGAATTTCGCGCGCAGACCGACGCCGTACGTGTTGCCGCTCGACTGGCCCGTGATGTGGTCGTACAGATAAGCCGCGTAGACATCCGTGCGCTTCGAGAGCGGATAGTCGTAGCCCGCTGCCGCCGTCTGACGCGTCTGGTTCGAACCGCCGCCGTTACGCGAGTAAGCGTACGACGCCATGATCGAGCCCGGGCCGAACGGCACCGTCACGCCGCCTTGTCCCGTGTTCACGTGCCAGCTCGTGACCTGCTGGTCGTTGTACGTGTACATGTACTGACCGTAGAGCTTCACGAACTTCAGGTCGTACGAGACACCGACTTGCCCGACGCTCTGGCTCTTCAGGCCCGGCACGCCCGACGTGTCGAAGCTGCCCAGGTCGCCCGGCGTGTTGTTGAAGTTCACGTACTGGTACACCGCCGTCGCCGCAAACGGGCCGTGGAAGTACAGCACCTGGCCGCTCCACTTCTTCGCGCCGTTTTCGGTCGTGTTGCCGAGTGCGTACATTGCCGTCGCGCTCAAACCGTTGAAGTTCGGCGACGAATACTGAACCGCGTTGCTCCAGCCCGAGTCGCCGGTCACGCCTTGGTCCGTCGAGTACGTCGGGAACGTGCCGAGGCCGAGGTACGTGTGGTAAATCATCGGCGAGAACACGTACGAGTCGACGAACGGGTTGAACAGAATCGTCGACACGAACAGCGGCGTCGTCAGACGGCCGGCGGTGATCGTACCGTACGGCGATTCGATGCCCACGTACGCGTTACGCGAAAACATCGTGTCGCCGGTGAAGCGGCCGTACTGGCCGTTCTGCGCGAGGAAGAAGCCTTCCAGCGCGAAAATCGCCTTGTAGCCGTTACCCAGATCTTCAGAACCCTTTAAGCCCCAGTACGACGTCGACATACCGCCGCCGGACACCACTGCTGCGCTTTTTCCGCCGGGGAATTTTTGCGAGCCGACCCATTCGTCGACCTGACCGTAAAGCTGCACGCTCGATTGCGCAAAAGCAGACGATGCACTGGCCAGCAGAGCGGCACACGCGGTTGCCTTGAGGATGGTCTTCAGCGCACTGCTGTTGCTTGTTTTCATGGGTTCTCCTGTCTTTGTCAAAAAAGGTGTGGCTGTGCGAAAGGGAGCTCGCGTGAACTTTTGTTGTTGTCCGTTCGATCGTCGAACCAAGCTGGGCGGGACCATCTTTGCGGACCATTTTTATGGACAAAAATATCGTTGGTTATTGCGGGTATATCGGTCTGATTAGTTTTGTCGCTTATCGACCTGCTACAGCTGCAGTCTTCGTCATCCGCACGGCGTCGCGATCGAATTCGCTGCATCGCGCAAAATGGCCTGGAGGCCAAGCTACGAGGCGCTTTCAGACATCTGATGACATACGAATGACGCACTGCCGCAGAACGGGTGAGATTTGACGACGGGAAGGGTATGACTGCCGAGCGTTTTCAAAAAAGTGTGGCGTCGAAACGTCACATTGAGCGGCGGGATTAGTGGCGGATTAAAGCGGACGAGCGCGGAAAGCTGAGCGACGCGGCAAAAACGAGCCGATCGAGCGAGGATTGCAGCTTGAATTTTTGCAGCGCAGGCGGCGAACAGGAAACAGGACGCGCGAAATCATCGCGCATTAATCGCGCCGGTCAGCTATCTGAATTGATGAAGTTAAATACAGGTCTGCGGAGAACCCGCTTGAACTAGTTACGGTACGGCGACCCTTCCGGTTGACGCGGATCGTCACTCTGACGCTGCATCACACGTGAAGCACCACGCTCTTCGTTATAGCGGGCAACGTCGGCGCGAATCGAACCGGAGCGCATGGGCGCATTGGGAGGCGGTCGCGGCACCGAGCGGGACTCGGCGCTAACCTGCGTAAGTGCGCCGGCGTACTGCATGCGGCCACGGCCGTCATCGGGATAATGGGACGGCGTGGTGAGGCCGCGCACGCTGGGACTATAGACACCAAAACCATTGGCACCGTGGAAACCGTCGGCATACCTGTCGCTGGCATAGTTTGCGGCGCCACGCGACGATCGTGCATTGCGATCAGCCGCCTGATATCGGCCTGATCTTGCTGCAGGCGCACCCGAGTAACGGACGTTACCGCCGCCGCGCATGTCCGCACGCATGGAGCGATCCGGCGCATGCGAATAGGAAGCACCCGAATGCATACCGGAAAAACCACCGCCGCCGTGCGGCACGCCCGGTCCTTTTGCATGGACGAACGAGCACAACACGGCGATAACCGCGCCCAGCGCCCAGTGCTTCGTTCTCGACAACCCGTCCACCTTGGTGACTCTCACGCCCGAAGACTTGCCTGAAGTCCGCCGTTCGAGCTGCAACGGACTTGTTCTGGGACGCTACGAACAACGCGTTCGATTCGCGGTGCGTGGTATCCCGACGGCCTTTGAACCGTAATTTATGGGCGTCGGCGGAGGGTGTCGAGCCAAAAAGTGTTAGGCCTCCTCCCTGGATGTAACACCTTGTTACTGCGACGTTTTTGTGCGACACAGCACTTGCGCGAACGCATCGGAACAGCTTGGCGGCAGGGCTTTTCGGCACCCTGCGAATCGCTCTCGCGTATGACGAATCGGCGCTTCTTCCAGCCGCCACTTTTGCTTCCGATTATCAAAACAGGATGGACCAATCCGACACACTGACCAATACTGAAAGACGGCCCGAAGCATTCCATCAAGTCCTGCTAACACAACATTCTTAATGCACAACATTCATTAATCGATTCGGCAAATGAATTTGCTTTTTCAATCGATTTTCAACAACAATAGCCGTTTCCCATAGCCTAAGGTGGCGCTGTTACGCGCCCCTTCCGCGCCAGTGCGCATCACCGAATCGAGATTCCGACATGGCTCGCCCGAAACTGCTTCCCGATAACTTCACGCTGTGCCTGGTTGGCACCGTGATCCTCGCCAGCCTGCTGCCGGTTCACGGGCAGGCCGCCATCGGCTTCAACTGGGTGACGAACGTGGCGGTCGGCCTGCTGTTCTTTCTGCACGGTGCCAAGCTCTCACGCGAAGCGATCGTTGCGGGCGCGACGCACTGGCGGCTCCATCTGGTCGTACTTCTCAGCACGTTCGCGCTCTTTCCGCTGCTCGGCTTCGCGCTTAAACCGATCCTTTCGCCACTTGTCACGCCGGCGCTCTATGCGGGGGTCCTCTTCCTCTGCACGCTGCCGTCGACTGTCCAGTCGTCTATCGCGTTTACTTCCATCGCCAAAGGCAACGTGCCGGCGGCGGTATGTAGCGCGTCCGCGTCCAGCCTGCTCGGCATCTTCATCACTCCCGCGCTCGTCAGCGTCGTCGTTACCAATCAGGCTGCCGGCGGCGGCGCTTCGCCGTGGCATACGGTGGGCAACATCGTGCTGCAACTGCTGGTGCCTTTCGTCGCCGGTCAACTGCTGCGTCCGCTGATCGGCAAGTGGATCGAGCGCAATCGCGGCGTGCTGAAGTTCGTCGACCAGGGTTCGATCCTGCTGGTGGTGTACGGCGCGTTCAGCGAGGCGGTGAACGAAGGCTTGTGGCATCAGATTCCGCTGTCCGCGCTCGGCGGCCTGCTGGTGGTGTGCGCCGTGCTGCTCGCGCTGGCGCTGGGTCTGACGATCTTCGTCAGCAAGCGGCTCGGCTTCAACCGCGCCGATCAGATCACCATCATTTTCTGCGGCTCGAAGAAGAGCCTCGCGGCCGGCGTGCCGATGGCCAAGGTCATCTTCGCCTCGCACGCGGTGGGCGCCGTCGTGTTGCCGCTGATGCTGTTCCACCAGATCCAGCTGATGGTGTGCGCCGCGCTCGCGCAGCGCTGGGGCGCGCGCGATATCAGCGGCGAGACTCACCCCGCCTCGCGCGAGCGGGCTGCTGCCGCCGTCGCGCGTCGGTAAATACGCGCGCAATGCAAACAGAACGTTCATAAGCGCCCTCCCTGAGCGTCATGTGAAGAAAGCCGCCTTGTGCGGCTTTTTTGTTATTTCACGCCCAAACGCCCGCGCTGTCGCCTCAGCCTGATGGCATAAGACGTTTCTCAATCGGCCGCCGATCGCATCTCAGAAATGCTCCGAAGCACCACATCAGTGCTTAATTTCATTAAAAATTCACTTAACTTCGAAACCGGAATCGCCGATAAGCCGTAGATCGATCGCTACGCCCTCCTGCCATGCAACCTCGTTCGCCCTCCCGATCCGCTGCGCCGCGCATCGAGGAGTTGATCGCCCAGCGTGAGCTGTCCGCCGTGTTCCAGCCGATCGTGGAGTTCGAAGACGGGGCGATCCTCGGCTACGAAGGCTTGATTCGCGGCCCGGCGGGCACACCGCTCGAAGCGCCGTTCGCGCTGTTTTCGCAGGCGCTGGCCGAAGGTTGCGCGATCGAACTGGAGCGCGCCGCCGCGCGCACCTGCATCGAAACGTTCGCGAAACTCGATATCGTCGGCAAGCTGTTCCTCAATTTCAGCGCGGGCGCGATCCGCCAGCTGGCCGCCGCACGTGAAGACACACTGGCGCTGCTGCGCGATTGCGGCATCGATCCGCAGCGGATCGTGATCGAGTTGACCGAGCAAAGTGCGATTCCCGACATGGCCGACTTCGCGCCGGTCGTCGCGGCGTTGCGCGATACCGGCGCGCAATTCGCGCTCGACGACTACGGCACCGCGAACGCCAGCATGAATCTGTGGGTACGGCTGCAACCGGACGTCGTGAAAATCGACCGCTTCTTCATTCACGACATCGCCAGCGATCCGCTCAAGTTCGAGGCCGTCCGCGCGATGCAGCACTTCGCGAAAGCGAGCGGCGCGCAGCTGGTGGCCGAGGGCATCGAGAACGAAGCGGATCTGATCGTGGTGCGCGACATGGGGATCGGCTACGGGCAAGGCTTTTTCTTCGGCCGTCCGCACGCGCAACCTGCGCTCAAGGTGAGCGAAGCGGCCCGCGACGCGATGCGCGCCGGGCACATCGCCGTGTTCCCGGAGACCACGCGCGCGGTCAGCAGCGCGTCGCCGTCGGGCGGCATGGCGTCGGAGAGGATGCTGGTCCACGCGCCCGCGCTGCCGCGTCACGCGACCAATAACAACGTGCTCGACCTGTTCAATCGCCTGCCCGAACTGCACGCGGTGGCGGTAATCGAAAGCGACGAACCGGTCGCGCTGATCAACCGGCGCAGTTTCATGGACCGCTATGCGCTGCCGTATCACCGCGAGCTGTTCGGCAAGAAGCCGTGCATGCAGTTTGCGAATGCGTCGCCGGTCCTGATCGAGAAATCGATGACGGTCGAGCAGATGGCGCGGCTTCTCGCCAGCGACGATCAGCGCTATCTCGCGGACGGCTTCGTGATTACCGAGAACGGCAAATACGCGGGCCTCGGCACGGGCGAAAGCCTGGTGCGCGCGGTCACCGAAGTCCGTCTCGAAGCGGCGCGCTACGCGAATCCGCTGACCTTTCTGCCGGGCAATATCCCGATCAGTTCGCACATTGCGCGGCTACTGGACAACCAGGCCGGTTTCCATGCGTGCTACGTGGATCTGAATCACTTCAAGCCGTTCAACGACCAATACGGCTACTGGCAAGGCGATGAAGTGCTGAAACTCGCCGCCGCCGTGCTCGCCGACGTGTGCGAGCCGACCCGCGACTTCCTCGGACACGTAGGCGGCGACGACTTCCTGATCCTGTTCCAGAGCGACGACTGGCGCGAGCGCGTGTTGCGCGCGATCCATCTGTTCAACGAAGGCGCGCAGCGCTTTTACGCGCCGGCGGACCGGCTTGCCGGCGGCATCCACGGAGAAGACCGGCGCGGCAATCCGACCTTCTTCGGCTTCGTGACGATGGCGATTGGCTGCGTGCGCGTCGAACCGGCAAGCGACGTGACGCCATACAACAGCGAACAGATCGCGTCGATCGCCGCGGTGGCGAAGCGGCGCGCCAAACACGAGAGCAGCGGTTTCGTGCTGATCGACGCCGACGAAAGCGCGGTGTTGTTGAAGGGACAGCGTGAAGCTGCGCCGCTGGATGCCTGATTGGGCAAGGCCAGGATCGAGGCCACGCTTCGGTCACGCGAGCAACGTGTTTAGCTTGTTTTACTAAACAGTATATTCCGAGCCAGCGTCAACATCTACGGGTATTTCCGGGTGTCGTCGGCACCTTTGGCGGGCAGTTTTAGCAGCGTTTTACTATACAATCGCCCGAACCCAAACACCCCGCGGCCGCACCTTGGCGTGCCGCTTCATTCGATGGCCACAACCATCCGCGATGTCGCCCGAGCGGCCAGCGTGTCGATCGGCACCGTCTCCCGGGCCTTGAAGAATCAGCCCGGGCTCTCCGAAGCCACCCGCGAGCGCGTCGTCGAAACCGCGCGCCAACTCGGTTACGACGCGGCGCAATTGCGCCCGCGCATCCGTCGACTGACCTTCCTGCTGCATCGTCAGCACAATAACTTCGCGGCCAGCCCGTTCTTTTCGCATGTGCTGCACGGCGTGGAAGACGCCTGCCGCGAGCGCGGTATCGTGCCGTCGGTGCTGACCGCCGGCCCAACCGAAGACGTGATCCAGCAGATGCGCCTGCACGCGCCGGACGCGGTCGCCATCGCCGGTTTCGTCGAACCGGAAACGCTGACCACGCTGGTCGCCATGCAGCGCCCGCTGGTGCTGATCGACCTGTGGGCGCCCGGCCTGCGCTCGGTGAATCTCGACAATGTCGCGGGTGCGATGCTGGCCATGCGGCACCTGTTCGAACAGGGACGCAAGCGCATTGCGTTTATCGGCGGGTCGCTCGCGCACTTCAGCATCGCGCAGCGCGCGCTCGGCTACCGTAAGGCGTTTTTCGAAGCGGGGCTGCTGTTCGACCCGTCGCTGGAACTGACGATCGACGCAGGCCTCGACCCCGACACCGGCGCGGCGCGCGCGATGCATCGGCTGCTCGATGCACCCGGCCCGCGCCCCGACGCCGTATTTGCCTACAACGACGCCGCCGCGCTCGCCGCGCTGCGCGTTTGCCACGCGCGCGGCTTGCGCGTACCCGAAGACATCGCGATCATCGGTTTCGACGATATCCCTGCCGCCGCGCATGCCACACCGCCGCTTTCGACGCTCTCCGTCGACAAGGAAGCGCTCGGCCGGCGCGGCGTCGAACTACTGCTTGAAGAAGCGCCCGCCGAGCTGGAAGTCCGCTTGCCCGTTCAACTCATTGCCCGCGCCAGTACGCTGGTGAAAACGCCATGACGCAATCCGATCCGCTTCATCCTGCTAACAACGCCGCTACGGTGCCGCCTGTCGAGAGTTTCCGCAGCCGCGACTTTCTGCTCTCGCATGTCGAGGACACGCTGAATTTCTACGCGCCGAACGTGTTCGACCCGAGCGGCGGCTTCTACCATTTCTTCCGCGACGACGGTTCGATCTACGACAGAACCACGCGCCACCTGGTGAGCAGCTGCCGCTACGTGTTCAATTACGCGATGGCGTATCGCCAGTTCGGCGACCCGAAGCACCTCGAATACGCGCGTCACGGTTTGCGCTTTCTGCGCGACGCGCATTGGGACGCGCAGCACGAAGGCTACGACTGGGAACTCGAATGGCGCGACGGCCATAAGCGCACGCTCGACGCCACGCGTCATTGCTATGGCCTCGCGTTCGTGCTGCTCGCGTATTCGCATGCGGCGATGGCCGGCATCGAAGAAGCGAAGCCGATGATCGGCGCGACCTTCGAGCTGATGGAACACCGCTTCTGGGACGCCGCCGCCGGTCTCTATGCCGACGAAGCATCGCCCGAATGGCGGGTCAGTTCGTATCGCGGGCAAAACGCGAACATGCACACCACCGAGGCGCTGCTGGCCGCGCACGAAGCGACCGGTCATCTCGTTTATCTGGACCGCGCCGAGCGGGTCGCGTCGAACATCACGCTGCGTCAGGCGAAGCTGTCGCAGGGTCTGGTGTGGGAGCACTTTCACGCGGACTGGTCGGTCGACTGGCATTACAACGAAGAAGACAGCTCGAACATCTTCCGCCCGTGGGGTTTCCAGCCGGGACATCAGACGGAATGGGCGAAGCTGCTGCTGATTCTCGAACGCTTCCGGCCGCTGCCGTGGCTGTTGCCGCGCGCGATCGAACTGTTCGACGCCGCGATGACGCACGCGTGGGACGAAAACCACGGCGGCCTCTATTACGGCTTCGGCCCGGACGGCACCGTCTGCGATCACGACAAGTATTTCTGGGTCCAGGCCGAGACTTTCGCGACCGCCGCGCTGCTCGGCAAGCGCACCGGCAATGAGCGTTTCTGGGACTGGTACGACGAGATCTGGCGCTATAGCTGGACGCATTTCGTCGATCACCAGTACGGCGCGTGGTATCGCATCCTCACTTGCGACAACCGCAAGTACAGCGACGAAAAGAGCCCGGCCGGCAAGACCGACTATCACACGATGGGCGCGTGCTACGAAGTGCTCGCTCACGCGTTGCCCGACGGCGCGGCCACTTCTTCTGAGTCCGTGGAGAAAGCACAATGAGCGCGACCCCAGAATTTCCCCTCTTCGTTTCGGCGGGCGACATCCTCACCGATCTCGTCCGGACCGGCGCGTCGCAATGGCTGTCTCACCCGGGCGGTGCGGGCTGGAACGTCGCGCGCTGCGTCGCGCGCCTCGGCTTGCCGACCGCGAGCGCGGGCTCGCTCGGCGTCGACAATTTCTCCGACGACTTGTGGAACGCGAGCGTCGCCGCCGGTCTCGACATGCGCTTTTTGCAGCGGGTCGAGCGTCCGCCGCTGCTGGCGATCGTTCATCAGACGCATCCGCCCGCTTACTTCTTCATGGGCGAAAACGGCGCCGACCTCGCGTTCGATCCCGCGAAGCTGCCGGCCGGCTGGATGTCGCATGTGAAGTGGGCGCACTTCGGCTGCATCAGCCTCGTGCGTCAGCCGCTCGGCGATACGTTGGCTGCGTTGGCCGCCGAGTTGCGTTCGCGTGGTGTGAAGATAAGCTTCGATCCGAACTATCGCAATCTGATGGAACACGGGTACGAGCCGACGCTGCGCAAAATGGCCGCGCTGGCCGATCTGATCAAGGTATCCGACGAAGACTTGCGCCTGCTGTTCAAGACCGACGACGAATCCGCCGCGCTCGCCCAATTGCGCGCAATGAACCCGTCCGCGATCGTGATGGTCACGCGCGGACCGGAATCGGCGATGCTGATCGACGGTGCGGCGGTGATCGAAGCGCGTCCGCCGCGCGTCGAGGTAGTCGACACCGTCGGTGCGGGCGACGCGTCGATCGGCGGCTTGCTGTTCAGCTTGATGACTGCGCCGCAACGCGGCTGGGCCGAGCATCTCGGCTTCGCGCTGGCGGCAGGAGCTGCGGCTTGCCGCCATTCGGGCGCGCATGCGCCGTCGCTCGACGAAGTGGTCGCGCTGCTGTAATTCGGGTGCCATGTGCGGCGCGCATTGTCATGCGACAGGAGCGCCGCCCGCACTCGCATGGCGGGAAAACGAAGCTCCATCATCGTGCTAGGATGAAAAACCGAAACCTTTGGAAGACGGAGCGACGTTATGGACGACATCACCTATACCAAAGGCATCTACACGGCCACCGCGTCGATCAGACAGGTCGGCGCGGATAGCTGGCAGGGCGTGGTTACCCTCTCGCGCGACGACGGCGACTCAGGCTCCGATCAGGAAACTACGCAATACGAAGTAGACGCCACCTCGTCGACACCGGAAGAAGCGCTGGAAGAAGCCAAGGCGCTCGCGCACCGTATCCTCGGAGAAATCGAACTGTAGACGCATAGGCGCTGCGTTTGCCGCGCGGCGCCGCCTTGCACACATCGGCCGGAGGCAATCATGGCTGAACAACTCTTCCTCTACGGCGTGTACTCGATACACGTCCGCCCCATCGAACTGAACGGCGCGCGCTGGGACGCGGAATACGAAATCCGTCATCGCGAGAAAGCCGTCAAATCGTGGACGACGATTGGCGGCGACAGCGGCTATGGCGACGAAGCCGAAGCTGTAGCGGCGGCGCACCAGCAGGCGGTCGTCGATATCGAACATGGCGCGGGCATTCCGAAGCCGCGAGCGTTTCCATAACGACTGGGTATCGGCTTCGTTCGGTTCGCCTGGCTGCGGGGATACTTACTCGCCGCCTGCTGTGCGTCCAATGTTTTCGACTCACTGTACAGACGCGAATCAGGCCGCAACCGGCGCTCCACAGATGCCGTTTTCACCGCTCATTTTTCACGCCTGAGCCAGCCGAAAATCCGCTTCCACGCGCAAACCGGCGTGCTACGCTTTGCGCGTTTTCTTTTCCACGAGCACGCGATGGCCACTGAACCACAAGACCGTCCTTCCGGATTCGCAACCGACGACGCCGAAGCGGGCACCGGCGCGGGCACCGACGCGCAAAAGCGTCGCGCACGCGGCAGCCGCGAATTGCGTCTGGACGATCGCACGGTCATCGAACACGGCATGCCGACGCCACTGTGGCAGGACCTTTATCACCGCGCGCTGGTGGTTCGCTGGCCGATATTTTTCGTGTCGCTCGCGGTGCTGTTCCTGCTGCTCAACACTGCCTTCGCCACGCTTTACATGCTCGGCGACGGATCAATCGCGAATCAGTTTCCGAAAGGCTTCGGCGGCGCCTTCTTCTTCAGCGTCGAGACGCTGGCGACCGTCGGTTATGGCGACATGCATCCGGCGACCATCTACGCGCACTGGATCGCCACGCTGGAAATCTTCGTCGGCATGTCGGGCATTGCGTTGGCGACCGGGCTGATTTTCGCGCGCTTTTCGCGGCCGCACGCGAAGATCGTGTTTGCCCGCTATGCGGTCGTGCGGCCGCTCGACGGCCGCACGACGCTGATGGTGCGCGCCGCCAACGCGCGTCAGAACGTGATCGCCGAAGCGCGCGCGAGGCTGCGGATCATGCGTCAGGAAACCTCCATTGAAGGCTTCCCGATGCGCAAGCTCTACGACCTGACGCTCGTGCGCGATCAGCATCCGGTGTTCAAACTCGGCTGGCTGGTGATGCATGTGATCGACGAAAACAGTCCGCTGTTCGGCGAAAACGCCGAGACGCTGAAAGCGCGCGATACGACGCTGCTGCTCACGCTCGAAGGGGTCGACGAATCGACGTCGCAAACCATGCAGGCTCGCCACTTGTGGGCGTGCGAGCAGATTTACTGGCATCACCGTTTCGCTGACATCATGAGCGAGCGCGACGGCGTGAGCCATATCGATTACGCACATTTCGACGAGATCCTGCCGCTCGATGCAGCACCTCTTGCAGCGGACGTCGAGACACAAACGGCAGCGCGATAAATCGCGTTTTCCGAAGTCGCGCGCAATGGTATGCAGGCTCCCAGGGCATACCCGAAGCCCGCCGCCGTATGGAAAATCCACCTCAAAACTTCATTAAAACGCGCGGCTCTTCGCGCGTATTCGCTTGCCGTCCATCAAAGTAGGAATAAATCACTCTAATCGGCGCTAAAAAATAGAGTCTCTTCCGCAGCGTCACCGCGTGGTCCCCAACCTGCGCTGCGGATGCCATAACAACGGAGACTCACCCATGACCGCTCGCCTGCCCATCGACGGCACGCCCGCACTGGCCGATTACAAGCTGTCCGACAACCTCACCGCCGCGCGCGGCCGCATCTTCCTGACCGGCACGCAGGCGCTGGTACGTCTCGCGTTGATGCAGCGCGCACTCGACAAGGCACGCGGGATGAACACCGCCGGGTTTATCAGCGGCTATCGGGGCTCGCCGCTCGGCATGGTCGATCAGCAGTTGTGGAAAGCGAAGAAACTGCTCACCGCGAGTGAAATCCGCTTCCTGCCCGCGATCAACGAAGAACTCGGCGGCACCGCCGTACTCGGTACGCAGCGGGTGGAATCGGACCCGGAGCGCACCGTCGAAGGCGTGTTCGCGATGTGGTACGGCAAAGGCCCGGGCGTGGATCGCGCGGGCGATGCGCTGAAGCACGGCAACGCGTACGGCTCGTCGCCGCATGGGGGCGTGCTGGTCGTGGCGGGCGACGACCATGGCTGTGTGTCGTCGTCGATGCCGCATCAAAGCGACTTCGCGATGATGGCGTGGCACATGCCGGTGGTGAATCCGTCGAATATCGCGGACATGCTCGAATTCGGCCTGTATGGCTGGGAGTTGTCGCGCTTCTCGGGCGCGTGGGTCGGCTACAAGGCAATTTCCGAAACGGTCGAATCAGGCTCGACCGTCGATCTCGACGCGCTGCAAACCGAATGGGCCGCGCCGCACGATTTCGCCGCGCCAGCCGGTGGCTTGCACAACCGCTGGCCCGATCTGCCGAGTCTCACCATCGAATCGCGGATGCACGCGAAACTCGACGCCGTACGGCACTTTGCACGCGTGAACAGCATCGACAAATGGATCGCGCCGAGTCCGCATGCAAACGTGGGGATCGTCACGTGCGGCAAGGCGCATCTGGATTTGATGGAGACGCTGCGCCGGCTCGATCTGACCGTCGCCGATCTGGATGCCGCCGGTGTGCGCATCTATAAAGTCGGCCTGTCGTTTCCGCTCGAAATGACTCGGATCGATGCGTTCGTTTCCGGCTTGTCCGAGGTGCTGGTGATCGAGGAAAAAGGTCCGGTCATCGAGCAGCAGATCAAGGACTATCTGTACAACCGCACGCAAGGCACGCGGCCGGTTGTCGTCGGCAAGAATGCAGAGGACGGCACGATGCTGCTGTCGTCGCTCGGCGAATTGCGGCCGTCGCGCATTCTGCCGGTGTTCGCGACGTGGCTCGCCAGGCACAAACCCGCACTCGACCGGCGCGAGCGCGTGGTCGATCTGGTCGCACCGCAAATTCTGTCGAACGAAGCGGATAGCGTGAAACGTACGCCGTATTTCTGCTCGGGGTGTCCGCACAATACGTCGACGAAAGTACCCGACGGTTCGATCGCGCAGGCAGGCATCGGCTGCCACTTCATGGCCTCGTGGATGGAACGCGACACCACTGGCCTGATTCAGATGGGCGGCGAAGGCGTGGACTGGGCATCGCATTCGATGTTCACGAAAACGCGTCACGTATTCCAGAATCTCGGCGACGGCACCTACTTTCACTCGGGCATTCTCGCGATCCGTCAGGCGGTCGCCGCGAAAGCGACCATCACCTACAAGATTCTCTATAACGATGCGGTCGCGATGACCGGCGGCCAGCCGGTGGACGGCAGCATCTCGGTGCCGCAGATCGCACGTCAGGTGGAAGCGGAAGGCGTATCGCGCTTCGTCGTGGTCAGCGATGAACCGGAAAAATACGACGGCCATCACGATCAGTTTCCGAAGGGCACCACGTTCCATCACCGCAGCGAAATGGATGCCGTGCAGCGCGAATTGCGCGACACCGACGGCGTCACCGTGCTGATTTACGACCAGACGTGCGCGGCGGAAAAACGTCGTCGCCGGAAAAAAGGCGAGTTTCCCGATCCCGACAAACGTCTCGTTATCAATGAAGAGGTATGCGAAGGATGCGGCGATTGCGGCGTGCAGTCGAATTGTCTGTCGGTGGAACCGGTTGAAACGGCATTGGGTCGCAAGCGCAGGATCGATCAGTCGTCGTGCAACAAAGACTACTCGTGCGTGAACGGCTTCTGCCCGAGCTTCGTCACCGTCGAAGGCGGCAAGCTGAAAAAAGCCGCAGGTGTCGCGTTCGATCCGCAAGCGCTCGCCGCCCACGTCGAAGCATTGCCGATTCCCGCGACGCATCTGGACGCCGCACCGTACGACATCCTGGTGACGGGCGTCGGCGGCACGGGCGTGGTGACAGTCGGCGCGTTGATCAGCATGGCTGCGCATCTGGAAGGCAAGAGCGCGTCGGTGCTCGACTTCATGGGCTTCGCGCAAAAAGGCGGCTCGGTGTTGTCGTTCGTGCGCTTCGCCGCGCGCGACGAATGGCTGAACCAGGTGCGCATCGACACGCAACAGGCCGACGTGCTGCTCGCCTGCGACATGGTGGTCGGCGCCAGCGCCGATGCGTTGCAAACGGTGCGTCACGGCCGCACGCGAATCGTCGTCAACACGCACGCGATTCCGAACGCAACCTTCGTGACGAACCCGGACGCGACGCTGCACGCCGGCGCGTTGATCGACAAGATGCGTCACGCTGCGGGACCGGAGCGTATGTCTACTTGCGACGCTCAGGCACTCGCCACCCGTTTTCTCGGCGATACGATCGGCGCGAATATTCTGATGCTCGGCTACGCGTGGCAACTCGGGCTCGTCCCGGTTTCGTTCGCGGCGATGATGCGCGCGATCGAATTGAACAACGTCGCGGTGACGATGAACCAACTGGCGTTTTCGATCGGCCGGATGGCGGCGCACGATCCGGCTGCGCTCGAATCGCTGTGGCAGGCGCGGCATCTTGCCAAGCCCGGCACTCGCGTCGATACGCTCGATGAACTGATCGCGCATCGCGAAGGGCGTCTGCAAATTTACGGCGGCGCTGCGTATGTGAAGCGTTATCGCGCGCTGGTCGATGCGGCGCGCCGCGCTGAACATTCAGTCGATGCTCAAAGCGAACGCGTGACGCGCGCGGTGGCTACGACGTTTTATCGGCTGCTTGCGGTGAAGGACGAATACGAAGTCGCGCGTCTGCATACGGATGCGGCCTTCCGTGAAGCACTCGAAGCGCAATTCGAAGGTGTCGCGGGCAAGGACTTCGGCATCAAATTCAACCTCGCGCCGCCTGCGCTGAGCCGCGCGCAACCCGGCGTCAATCCGGTCAAGAAAACCTTCGGTCAATGGATGTGGCCGGTGCTCGGCATGCTGGCGAAATGGCGCGGTCTGCGCGGCACGGTGCTCGATCCGTTTGGCCGCACACTGGAGCGCAAGATGGAGCGCGAACTCGCCGGCGATTACGAAACCACGCTGCAGCGTGCGCTCGCGAAGCTCGACGCGAATAACCTGGAAGACGTGGCGAAGCTTGCCGATCTGCATGCGCGTGTACGCGGTTACGGTCATGTGAAGCTGGCGAATCTGGCGGGTGTGAAGCGCGGCGAGCGTGAACTGGCGGCACGCTTGCTGATCGACGCAGCGACGGGCGAGTCCGTCAGGAAGTCGCTGGAGGAGATGAAGGGCGCTGGGCAGTTGCGGGGGATTCCGGTGGTTGTAGCGAAGTAAGTGACTTGCGGGTGACGTGCATTGCCAGCTGTGAAAAAAAGCCGCTTCGAATTTATTCGAAGCGGCTTTTTAGTTACGCGTTGCACGTTGCACGGCAAGTTAGCTATTCGATTGCGTTATTCAAAAACGTCCGCACCTGTGCGACTTTCGCAATATCCACCGCCGCAAGCCCGCTCCCTCCCACGCGAACACCCGAACCGAAATGCACCGCGTCGACTTTCGTTCGCGTCACGAAGCCCTCGATTGCATCGATAGTCAAACCCGCACCGGCGAGCACCGTGCAATGCGACCCGCGAGCCTGCTGCACCAATTCGCGAATCGTGTCCTCGGCGTTCAGCACCGAAGCTTGTCCGCCCGACGTCAGCACATTCGTCACCGCGTCGAAACCAAGCAACACGTCCAGCGCTTTTTGAAGATGACGCGTTTCATCGAATGCACGATGGAAGGTGATGGCGAGTCCGTCGGCGGCATCGATCGCACGTTCGAGTCCTTCACGGTCAATCTCGCCATCGCCATTCAACATGCCGATCACGATACCGTTCGCACCCGCCGCTTTCACGGCCCGAACGTCGCGCAGCATGACGGCGTAGTCGTCGGCGTCGTAAGTGAACGAGCGGCTATGCGGCCGCACGATCACATTCACCGGTATCTCGACGGCCGCGACCACCGCTTCGATCAGGCCGACGCTCGGCGTCAGACCGCCCTCGCCCATCGCGGTAACGAGTTCGATCCGGTCAGCGCCGGCTCGCGCGGCGAGGCGCGCATCGGCAACGGTCGTGGCAATGACTTCAAGCAGGATGGACATGAGCGCGGCAGACGGTCGTTAAAAACGACATCATCTCAGAACCGCTCTTCATCCATCCAGTCGATGTCGCCGCACAGCACGCAAGTCTGATCGCCGACCCGCGTCGCCACCGACAACGTCACGCACGGCAACGCCTCGTTGATCGACAGATAAGGCCGCGTCACATGCACACGTTCCGGCGCATTGATCGCATCGCGGAAATACGGCCGACGCAGCCAGTTCGCGCCTTGTGCATCGGCGAGCGGCAAAAAGCGCGTTTCGTGCGCGGCCCGGTCGGCTCGCAACACGACGTTGCGGCCCGCCTGCTTGCCCTTCGCATCGAGCAGAAAACAGCGCGCCGCGTGATCGAGCGCGAGAAAATTCCAGCACACTTCTTCGAGCGGCTCGCCTGCGGCAAGCCGCTCGGCCGCGCGCTCGAAGGCCCGCAAATACGGCGCCAGACGACTCGCGCTGCGCCGCTCGCGCGCTTCGGCCAGATCACGATAACGCTCGGTGAGTTCGCTGATGCAGGCAGTCGCGTGCACGGCATCGGCGGCACCGGGGTTCGGTCTGCCGAAGAAAAAGCCCTGCACGAAGTCGGCGTTGCACGCGAGCGCCATCTGCGCTTCGTGCTCCGTTTCCACGCCTTCGATCAACACCAGCTTGCCCGCCTCGTGCAGCAACGCAACGAGGCCCGGCAGGATCGTCGCCATATCCGCACGATGCGCAGCGTGCGACAGCATCACACGGTCGAGTTTGACGATGTCGGGATTCAGCTGCCAGATCCGTTCGACGTTCGAATGCCCCGCGCCGAAATCGTCGAGCGCGATCAGGAAGCCGCGCTCGCGGAACTGACGCACCGCATCGGCGAGACGCTCCAGGTCTTCGGCACGTTGTTCCAGCACTTCGAGCACGATCCGGCGCGGCGGCAAATCGAGCCGCCGCAGCGTCGCCAGCAACGCGGCGGACAGATACGGATCGGTGAGCGCGCCCGGATGCACGTTCAGAAACAGCCACTCACGCTCGGCACCGAGCACCTTGAAGTTTTCCAGATGCAGTGTCTGCGCAAGCCGGTCCACCTGCAGCACGTCGCCGACACGCGCGGCCTCGCCGAACACGTCGAGCGGAGACACGGGGCGGTCGAGCGAGTCGTGCGCGCGCAGCAAACCTTCGTAGCCGACCGCCCGCATATGCGACAGGCTGAAAATCGGCTGAAACACGCTCGACAGCGTCAGCTCGCCGTGCTGCGCTGAAAAACGTTGAAGCCCCGACGTCACTTCGACATCGAAACCATGCGGCACGCTGGCCGTTCTATCCTGTTGCGCAATCGTCATGCAGTCCTCTCACGCAAGAGCCGGCCCGGTCCGAACGCGGAGGCGAACAACCTCGGCACCGTTTCTCAAATGTGCGTCATCGTTACTGCTTAAGCAAGCTCCATGCGCACGCTGACGCACATTCCAAATCAGTTTCGACCGAAGATTGCACCGGCGGAAAGGTTCGTGCGCCGAGCGTGGGCGTAGCGCGCACCGTTGCGGTGCGCGGGCTTTCAGTTGCCCGATTTGACGCGTTCTGAAGCGCTTTGCTGCCGGCCTTCGCCGCCAACCTCGAGCGCGCAATGCGCGGCTGACAATAGCCTTTCTCGTGCTCGGGCTAAACTGCGGCCTTGCCCCTCGTGAACGCTACGCGGCGGCATCGTCGAAAATCTCCGAGGAAACATTCGTTATATCCGTAGAAATAGACCGATGGAAATAGTCTTTACCGTATTGATTCTTCTGCTCGCCGTCGCGGGCTCCGGCGTCCTGACGCGCTCGTTGCCGTTCAAGCTGCCGCTGCCGCTCGTGCAAATCGCCATCGGCGCATTGCTCGCGTGGCCGAGGCTCGACCTGCACGTCAGCTTCAATCCCGAAATCTTCATGTTGCTGTTCATTCCGCCATTGCTGTTCGCGGATGGCTGGCGCATTCCCAAGCGCGAATTCTTCATGGCACGCCGCGCGATCCTGATGCTCGCGCTCGGCTTGGTGTTCATGACGGTGCTGGTGGTCGGCTACTTCGTGCATGCACTGGTGCCGGCCATTTCGCTGCCGGTCGCATTCGCGCTCGCGGCGGTGTTGTCGCCGACCGATGCCGTGGCGCTGTCGGGCATCGTCGGCAAGGACCGCATTCCTGGGCGGCTGATGCACATCCTCGAAGGCGAAGCGTTGATGAACGACGCGTCGGGTCTCGTCGCGCTGAAGTTCGCCATCGCCGCCGCGATGACCGGCGTGTTTTCGCTGCGCGACGCGTCGATCAGTTTCGTGGTCATCGCGGTGGGCGGGCTGGCCGTGGGCGCGGCGGTAAGCTGGCTGTTCAGCTTCGTGTCGGCGCATTTTTTCAGTCTCACCGAAGAGGGCGATCCCGCACCCGGCGTCGTGATGACGCTGCTGATTCCGTTCGCCGCGTATCTGATCGCGGAACGCCTCGGGCTGTCGGGCATTCTGTCCGCCGTTGCTGCGGGCATGACGATGAACTACACGAGCGTCGTGACCGAAGGCCCGGTGTCGTCGCGAGTTCGTGCAAGCAGCACGTGGACGATGATCGAGTTCGTCTTCAACGGGATGGTGTTCATTCTGCTGGGGCTGCAGTTTCCGCACATTCTGGGCCGCGCGCTGCTCGACGCGCACGAAACCAGTAACGCGCAAGTCGGTCTGCTGATCGGCTACATCGCGGCGGTGGCGCTCGCGCTTTACGCGATGCGCTTCGTGTGGGTCTGGCTGCTGCGCTATTTCGCGAGCCGTGGCGCGGCGAAACAAGGGGTGTCGAACGCGGTCCCCGGCTTGAGGATGGTGTCGGTCACGACGGTGGCCGGGGTGCGCGGCGCGGTGACGCTCGCGGGCGTGCTGTCGCTGCCGGAGCTGCTGCCGAACGGCACGCCGCTGCCTGGTCGCGATCTGGCGATTTTCATCGCATCGGGCGTGATTCTGCTGTCGCTGCTGGTGGCGGTCGGCGCGTTGCCGGTGTTGTTGAACGGCTGGCGGCGGGGCAAGGACCCGCACGCCGCCGAGGAAGCGCTCGCGCGCACGGCCGCCGCGCAAGCCGCGATTCGCGCAGTCGACGAAGTGCACGATACCGAATGCGCGAATCTGGATGAATCGGAGTCGGCGTATGCGGCGGATGTCACCGCGCGCGTGATGGACCTCTACCGGCGGCGCCTCGCCACGCTCGACGAAGAAAAAGAGCCGAGAGAAATGGCACGCCGCGCCGACGCGCTCGAGTTCAGGATGAAGCTGGCGGCGATGCGTGCCGAGCGCAAGGCGTTGCTGGCGCTGCGCAATAGCCAGGACATCAACGATGAGACGTTGAACAAGCTGATGCGCGAAGTGGATTTGTCGGAGACGGCGCTGACGGCGCGGAGGAAGTAACGCTTTTTGCGGTACGGGTGGCGGCTTCCGTTTCCCTGGCCCCGGCAACGGGAAAGGAACCACTAGCCGCCACCCACTGCCCCCGCTTATTGCGAGGGCAAAAAATCAGGCCACCGGCCCTTGCGCCGAGCGTTTTCTCAACAGCGCGTAGAGGATGATCGCGCCAAACGTCGCGGTGCCGATGCCGCCCAGACCAAAGCCGCCGAGCTTCAGCGAAAAGTCGCCTGCGCCCAGCACCAGCGTCACGGCGGCGACGATCAGATTGCGGTTGTCCGAGAAGTCGACTTTGTTGACGACCCAGATACGCGCGCCCGTCACCGCGATCAGGCCGAACACCACAATCGACACACCGCCCAGCACCGGACCCGGAATCGTCTGGATCACCGCGCCGAATTTCGGCGAGAAGCCGAGCACCAATGCGATCACCGCGGCAATCACGAACACCAGCGTCGAGTAGATCTTGGTCACGGCCATCACGCCGATATTTTCTGCGTACGTCGTCACGCCCGTGCCGCCCGCAAAGCCGGAAACGATGGTCGCGAGGCCGTCGCCGAGAAACGCGCGGCCGACGTAGCGGTCCAGGTTCTGGCCGGTCATCGCGCTCACCGCCTTGATGTGGCCGAGATTTTCCGCGACGAGGATGACCGCGATCGGCGCGAGCAAGGCCATCGCCTTCGGGTCGAACACCGGTGATGTGAAGTGCGGCAAGCCGAACCACGCAGCGTTGGCGACGATCGCGAAATCGATCGGATTGCCCATGCCAAGTCCGTTCGTGACGATCGCGTAAATCACATACGCCATCAGCAGGCCGATCAGGATCAGCAGACGCTGCATCATGCCGCGCGCGAACACCGCGACCGCGCTCACGCACAGCACGGTGACCAGCGCCATCCACGAATCGAAGTTGCTGCCGCTCACGCCATGCACTGCGATCGGCGCGAGATTCAGGCCGATCACGCAGACGATCGCGCCGGTGACGACCGGCGGCATCAGCGTTTCGATCCAGCGCGTACCGACCGCCGACACGATCAGCCCGATGATCGCGTACACGACGCCGCACACGATGATCCCGCCCAGCGCCACCGGAATGTTCAGATTCGGACCGTGGCCGCCGTAGCCCGTCACCGCGATCACCAGACCGATGAACGCGAAGCTCGAACCGAGATAGCTCGGCACCCGTCCGCCGACCAGCACGAAGAACAGCAGCGTGCCGATACCGGACATGAAAATACACAGGTTCGGATCGAAGCCCATCAGCAACGGCGCGAGCACGGTCGAACCGAACATCGCGACGACGTGCTGGATGCCCATGGCGAACATTTGCGGCCAGGCGAGGCGCTCGTCGGTGCCGACGATGCTGCCCTCGGCAGCGGCAGGCTGGCGGCGCCAGCGTGGGAAGTACGAATCGGCCATGGCGGGGGTTCTCCTCTATTCGGCGTGTTTTGTGCTGAACGGCGGCGAAAAAACCGCTGCTCAGGAATTAGGCGCGAGTGTACGGAGTGCCATGGGGCGTGGCAAGCGCGGCAAAACGAGGGGGCGCCGCTTCCACGCGCTGACGACCTTCACCCGCGCTTCGGCTCCAGCGAAAACACCGTCACCGCCGCCTGCAACTGTCTCGCCTGATCCGCCATCGACGCCGCGGCAGCCGCCGCCTGCTCGACCAGCGCCGCGTTCTGCTGGGTCACGTCGTCCATCTGCGCGACCGCGCGGTTCACCTCCTCGATGCCGGTGCTCTGTTCGTGCGACGCCGACGAAATCTCGCCCATGATGTCCGTCACGCGCTTCACTGCATGCGTGACTTCGGCCATTGTCTGACCGGCCCGCTCGGCGAGTTCGGCGCCGCTGCCCACGCGTGCAGTCGAACTTTCGATCAGCTCCTTGATTTCCTTCGCCGACACCGCGCTGCGCTGAGCGAGCGAACGCACTTCGCCCGCGACCACCGCAAAGCCGCGCCCCTGCTCGCCCGCGCGCGCCGCCTCAACCGCCGCGTTCAACGCGAGAATGTTGGTCTGGAACGCGATCCCTTCGATCACCGCGATGATGTCCGTCATCCGCTTCGAGCCCGCCGCCAGTTCGCGCATGGTGTCGACCACGTCGCCGACCAGGCCGCTGCCGCGCACCGCCACTTCCGACGCGCCGTGCGCAACGCCGCCCGCCTGCTGCGCGTTCTCGGCGTTCATCTTCACCGTCGACGTCAGTTCCTGCATGCTCGATGCGGTCTGCTGCAACGCGGCGGCCTGTTCCTCGGTGCGTTGCGACAGATCGGTGTTGCCCTGCGCGATCTCGCCCGACGCCAGCAAGATCGACTCGCTCGATTCGCTGATGCCCGACACGATCCCGGCCAGCCGCTCGCGCATGTTGGAGAGCGCGAACAGCATGCTGTCGGTGTCGCCCGCGCGGGTGTCGACGCGCACGCTCAGGTCGCCGTCCGCGATACGGTTGGCGATATGCATCGCGTAACCCGGTTCGCCGCCAAGCTGCCGCGCGAGACGCCGCGCGATCACCGCCGCGAGCAACGTGCCCGCGAGAATCGCCGCAAGCACCAGCACGCTCATCACGATCACCATGTGCTGATAATCGGCGGTCGCTTCCTGCTGCGCGTCGTTGGCTTGCTGACGGCGATAGTCGATCAACGCGGTGATGCGGTCGCGCAATGCCTCGCTCGACGCGATTGCGCGGCGCACCAGCTCGGCGTTATCGACACCGGCGGGAATCGGCTCCAGCCCGATCTGCTGATGCACGATGCTCTCCCATACGGCCGATTTGCTCATCACCTCGTCGAACATCGCCCGGCCTTTGGCGGTCGCGATTGACGCGCGATATGAGTCGTAAGCGGCGTGCATGTCCTTCAACGATCCGACGATGCCGTCCTTCAACTTCTGACGACCGGCGTCATCGGTGGCATAGCCTAGATTCGCGGCGGCGAGATCCGAATCGATCTTGTGGCGGTTCGCCTCTTCCATCCAGTAGAGACCGTCCATGTGCTTGTCGCAGATGGCGTCGGTAATCGCGTGCATCGACGACAGCTTGCTCAGCGACATCCCGCCGATCACGACGCAAAAGCCGATCACCACGGCGAACGCCAGCAGCAGTTTCCTGAATACAGTCATGCGGTCGAACCACTTCATCTCGGCATCCTTCAAATCGCGACGGCGGGTCGCTCGGGCCGCCACGCAACCGCGAACATTTCGCGATTTATCGGATACGTGGCTACGCGCCCCACTCCTTTACGGCCGCGATCAGCGGACCTGAAGCGACCTATGGCGGGAATAACGAGGACAGGATGATGTAAGGCGTCGAGCGCGAATGCCGGGCATCGACGTGGATCGCGTGAGGTGCGCGTCGACTCGAATCTGTCTGATATTTACGGCGCCGGAAGGCACCTTAGACTCGCCGCTGCATCACGCGATAAAAAGCGTATGCGACGTTGTTTGCAATCTTGTTGAACCTCTCCGACTTTCGCTCACGTTCCCCAACGTGGGCATTTTTTGCCCTTTCGCTGGACGCTCCGCTCGCGCGCGCCGCGAACGGAATGGCGAAGTCAATCGATCGATTCAGGTCGCTTCAGGTGTCGCTTCGCATTGCCGTTTCCGGCACGGAATCAGGTTGCGTATCCGGCGAATGACCGGCATCCGCATTCGACGCATTTTCCGCCTGGCCATAACGCACCACGCGATTACGGCCCGCATCCTTGGCGTCGTACAGAGCGCGGTCAGCAGCATTGACCAGCTCACGGCTCGTCGCGATTACCTGACCCTGCGCGGTCGCCACGCCAATGCTCACCGTCAGCACGTGATGCGAACTCGCCACATGACGCAGCTCGCGCGCCTGCACGACAGCGCGAATCCGCTCGGCGATGCACGCCGCCCCGGCTTCGTCCGTATCCGGCAACAGCACGGCGAACTCTTCGCCGCCGTAGCGCGCAGCGGTATCGCCCGGACGCCGCACGCTCTGCGCAATGCTGCGCGCCACCGTGATCAACGCTTCGTCGCCTGCCGAGTGGCCGTACAGATCGTTGAAACCCTTGAAACTGTCGACGTCGATCAGCAGCATCGACAGCGGCCACCCGCTGCGCTGCGCGCGCCGCCATTCCGCCTCCAGATGCTCTTCGAAGGTGCGGCGATTATTCAGGCCGGTCAGCCCGTCGGTGCGCGCCAGTTCGCGCAGTTCGTCTTCGGCTGCGCGGCGGCGGTGCAACTGCTGCGAAAACAGAAACGCGAGCGCGATGATCGTCGCGTCGAGCGCGGCGATCAGCGAGCCGATGATCCACGCGCGATGCCTCCACTGGGCGTAGATATCGTGCGTGGATAACGCGACATCGAGAATCAGCGGATACATGTCGATATGGCGGAATGCGTACCAGCGCTCCACGCCGTCAATCGACGCCGTGCCGAAGAAGTCCCCGCTCGGCTGATTGACGAAGCGCGAATAGTTCGCGGTGCCGGCCAGACTGATGCCGACAACTTTCGGATCGTAAGGACGCCGCATCAGCATCGTGCCGTCGCGCAGCATCAACGCCATCGATCCGCCGGGACCGAGGTTCATGCCGTCGAACAGATGGTGAAAGTACGCCAGCCGTATCGTGCCGACCACCACGCCGCCGAAGCTGCCGTCCGGCCGCGAGATGCGCCGGCTCAACGCGATGCTGATTTCCCTGTTGCGCGCCTTCGGCATGAATGGATGGCTGATATACAGGCCCACGTCCGGCGAATCGCGCTGCACCTGGAAGTAATCGCGATCGGCGACATTGAAATTGCGCGGCGGAGAAGCTTGCGAGTCGAAGACAACGTTACCGTTCTCGTCGAACACGAAGAGCGACCCCAAGTCCCGCGCGCCGGCCGAGCCGTCGAACAGCACCATCTGACGGACTTCCGGCTTCAGCTCCATCAGGCCCGGCTGCTTCAGACCTTCCATGACCGCACGCAACGACAGATCGAAGATCTCGAGATTGCGCGAGACGTCCTTCTCGATCAGCAGCGACACGTTGAAGACGGAGTCCTGAGCGCGGCGCAATGCGTCGTCGCGCATTTGCGCCAGCACCCACACGGCAATGGCGAGGATCGCGCCCGCTAGCACGATACTGATCGCAATCACGATGTTCGGTCGACGCGTCACCATGGACTATTCGATCTGGCATGCGCGGACTTTCGCGCGTGAAAAAAGTGGGCCGCGCAGCGAAGGCACGGCAAGTGAAACGTTAGCGTAACAGACGCGCCCACGCGTCGATTGATCGAACAGACCCGGTTTTGCGGCCTTTGCCCGACGGTTGTGACGCTCGGTGCGCTCGGTGCGTCTGAGCCCTAACCCGCGTGCAGCCCCACAGGCGCAGAGGATGACTCACGACTCAGCGCGCGGATGTCGGCGGTTTCGAGCACCGCTTTGCTGGCGCCGTGACGCGCGACCGCCAGCATCGCCTGGCCGATGTCTTCCGTACTCAGAATGTGGTTGGGGAACGTCGCGCGCAACGTCGAGAGGAACGGTTTGGTCAGCGTGTAGAACAACCGGTACGAGCGGGTTTTCGACCGTGCGCCGTTCAACGGCTGGATCACGCCGGGACGGAACAGATACACGGCTTTGAACGGCAGCCGTTGCAGCGCGTTCTCCGTGCGGCCTTTCACTCGCGCCCACATGCTGCGGCCGTGCTCAGTGCTGTCGGTGCCCGCACCGGAGACATAGACGAAGGTCATCTGCGGGTTGAGGCGGGAGAGCGTTTGCGCGGCGGCCAGCGTGAGGTCATAAGTGAGGCGCGCGTAGTCCGCCTCGCTCATCCCCGCCGACGAAACGCCCAGGCAGAAGAAGCACGCATCAAACCCGGCGAGTTGCGCTTCCACATTCCGGTAGTCCATCAGGTCCGCGTGGACCATTTCGACGAGGCGCGGATCGAGCTGCCCACTGGCCGTGCGGCCGACCGTCTGCACCGCCTCGACATCGGGCGCCCGCAGACATTCGCGCAGCACACCCTGGCCGACCATCCCGGTCGCGCCGAATATCAGAACTTTCATTTTGTTGACTCCGTGATCGCGTCCGGCCGTCGGCGCTCAAATTCATGCGTCAAGCGTGAGATTGAGCCATTTCTCATGCAAACGCTGAATAAAGTGACAAACGCAAGTTTTCATCATGTGCCTAAAAACGTGCAAATTTCTACCAAAATCGTTTTTCTCCATTCATCTTGTGCAATGTCATAGAGATTTACCCGATCTGGCTTAAGTCCTGTCTCGAATAGTCCGATATCCGGTAGATGGGATACCCATTTGGCCGGCACAGGTGCGCATTGAATACGGCACCTTGCCGGACCGAGGGATAAACAGCGCAGGTTCGCCAATTCTTCGGCGTTCACATAGACGCTCCCTGCCCGGACCTGAGAGTCCATACGAACGCTTTTCACGTTTCGTTATTGGAGAAGAAAATCGTGACTTTTAAGCATCTCACAATCAAAAGCAAACTGATTGCCGGTTTCGGCATGCTGTCTGTCATCGTCGTCGCGGTTTCCGGCCTTTCATTGAAGGCGCTTAGCGATTCGACGGATGGGTTCACCAGTTTTGTCCACGGCATCAACGCGCGCGCGGAGGTTGCGGCGCAAATTCGGACTGCCGTCGACCGCCGCGCGATCGCCGCCCGCAATCTCGTGCTCGTGACAACACCGCAGGACGTCGCCATCGAAAAGGCCGACGTGCTGCGCGCGCACGAAGACGTGCAAACCAATCTGAAAAAGCTCAACGACATGTTGACGGGCGCGACCGATACGTCCGAGAAGGCGCGCAGCCTTGCCGCCGAAATCAATCGCGTGGAGGCGTCTTACGGCCCCGTCGCGACGGACATCGTCAACCTCGCGCTGACCAACCGGCGCGACGAAGCGATCGTCAAGATGGACAACCAGTGCCGGCCGCTGCTCGCCGCGCTGGTGCGCGCGACCGACGCATATGCCGACTACACGCATAGCCGTCAGGAACAGTTGATCAACGATTACGCGATGCATTACGAGAACCAGCGCAATCTGCTGATCGCCTTCTGCGCGATCGCCGTCATGCTCGCGATTGGCGCGTGCGTGCTGATTACGCGCTCGGTGACGGGGCCGATGCGTCTCGCAATCGACGTCGCGCGGACCGTGTCGCAAGGCGATTTGCGCACGCGCATCGTCGTCGATAGCAATGACGAAACCGGCAAGCTGCTGGGCGCATTGCGTGAGATGAACGAGCGCCTGACCGCGATCGTCTCGCGGGTGCGCGACAGCAGCGCGAGTATTGCCGGTGCCGCACGCGAGATTGCCGCTGGCAATATGGATTTGAGCCAGCGCACCGAGCAGCAGGCGGCTTCGTTGCAGGAAACGGCGTCGAGCATGGAGGAACTGACGTCGACCGTGAAGCAGAACGCCGACAACGCGCAGCAAGGCAGCACGCTGGCCGCGAATGCTTCGTCGGTGGCGCAGAAAGGCAGTCTGGTCGTCGGTCAGGTGGTCGGCACGATGCAGGAGATCAGCGAGAGCTCGACCAAGATCGCGGATATCACGGGGATCATTGAAGGGATTGCTTTCCAGACGAATATTCTGGCGTTGAACGCGGCGGTTGAAGCAGCTCGGGCGGGCGAACAGGGTCGTGGTTTTGCGGTGGTCGCGAGCGAGGTGAGAAGTCTGGCTCAGCGGTCGTCGAGTGCGGCGAAGGAGATCAAGGATCTGATCGCGAACTCAGTGGGCAAGATTCGCGATGGTTCGGCGCTCGCGAGTGAAGCGGGCAAGACGATGAGCGAAGTGACGCTGGCCGTGTCGCGAGTGACGGACATCATGGCGGAGATCGCGGCGGCTTCGAGCGAGCAGAGTCGCGGGATCGAACAGGTGAACATCGCGATCACGCAGATGGACAACGTGACGCAGCAGAATGCGGCGCTGGTGGAAGAGGCGGCGGCGGCTTCGCGGTCGATGGAGGATCAGGGGGTGCAGTTGAATGAGGTGGTGGGGTTTTTTCGGGTGGTTGAGGGGGGGGTGGGGGCTGCGGCTGCGGCTGCGGCTGGTGGTGGTTCGTATGATGCGGTGGGGCGTGGGGGGGTACCAGTAGCTGTGGCTACGCGTGCGCCGGTGCTCGCGCGGAAAGCTGTGCGGGTGAGTTCGGGGGCTGTGCCGGCGCTCGCGGGGGCTGCGACGACAGGCGCTAATGCGGATGACGGGTGGGATCGGTTTTGAGGTTGGTTTTTTCTAGGCTGTTGCGGTGATGCGCCGTGCTTGTATGGGCGGCGATTGTGGAACGGTGCTTTTCTAGGCGTGATCGGTTTAAGCCCTCGACAGAAAGAATAGGCTGGGCCGAAACGCTTGGTTCTAAAACACAAAAACCGGCTTTTAGCCGGTTTTTGTGTTTGTGAGTTCCGTGGTGGAGAGGAGGAGGATCGAACTCCCGACCTTCGCATTGCGAACGCGACGCTCTCCCAGCTGAGCTACCCCCCCGACGTGCAAATAATTCTAGCACAGCGATTTTCCATTTTCCCCGCCCAAAAACCCGGCAAAACCCTTAAAAAACCGCTACTTCTCAGGCGCCCCCGCAAGCACCCAATCCACCACTGTACGAATGTCCGCATCACTCATCGACTGATGCGCTGGCATCGGAATCATGCCCCACACGCCGGAGCCGCCGTCCTTCACCTTACGCGCCAGTTTCGTCGGCGCCTGTGCATCGCCCTTGTACTTCGCGGCGATCTGCTGGAACGATGGCCCCACCAGCTTGCGATTCACCGCGTGACATCCCATGCACGCATTTGCGTTGGCGATGCTCTGCCCGCGCGGCGCATCGGCGGCATAAGCCGAGGTTGCAACAACAAGCATCACCGCAGCGCTCACGACAAAGCCGACACGCTTCATGGCGACGTCGCCTTCGGATTCCCCGGATGCACCGAGTTCGAATTACTAACCGGCGCGGGTGCCTGCTGATCCAGAGGCCGCGCGCTCACCGATGAATCCGGTATCGCACCAACCGTCGGCTCGCTCGTATCCGGCTGCGAAGCGGCCACCGGCGCCGTGGCCGCTGCCGTTGCCGCCGCTGCGGCTTCCTGCGGCTGAATGTACTGGAACACCTTCACGACCTGCGTCACTCCCGGCACACGGCTCGCGACATCCGCACCGCGATTGCCTTCGTCCATCGTGACGAGGCCCATCAGGTACACCGAACCGCGCTCGGCCACTACCTTGAAGTTGTTCGCCGAAATGTTCTTCTCGGCGATCAGCGCGGTCTTCACGCGCGTTTCGAGGTACGTGTCGTTGGTGCGCGACGAGAACGAACTGGCCGGCATGATCGCCAGTTCGTTGACGATCGTATTCACGTTGTTCAAGCCACGCACGATGCTCTCGGCGCGCTGCTTCGAGCCCTCGCCCGCCACCTCGCCGGTCAGCAGCACGCGGCGATTGAACACCGCAACGTTCACGTGCGCGGAATCCGGCAGATTCTGGCTGATCTGCGAGAGCGCCTTTACCTGCAACTCGCGATCCTCGGTCTGCGCGCCGAGCGTGCGCCGGTCGGTCGCCACCAGCGCGCTGCCGCCCGCCGCGCCCGCGACGGCGAGAAAGCATCCCTGCAACGTTGCGGACAGCCCCGCCGCGAACCCAACCACCAGCACGGTTCTCACCAGTGTCTTCTTGACGCGGAATACGCTCATCAACTAGCTCTCCTTCGGAATCAATCTCAGTCTTCGCCCAGCAACATGGCATCGATGCCGTCGCATAGACAGTGGATGGTCAACAGGTGCACTTCCTGGATGCGCGCGGTGCGATCCGACGGCACGCATACGTGGATGTCGGTATCGCTCAATACGTCCTGCATACGTCCGCCGCCCTTGCCGGTCAGCGCGACCACGATCATTTCGCGCTCGTGCGCGGCCTCGATCGCGGCGAGCACGTTCGCGGAATTACCGGACGTGGTGATCGCCAGCAACACGTCGCCGGGCTGGCCGAGTGCCCACACCTGCTTTGAATAAATCTGCTCGAACGAATAGTCGTTGGCGATGGCGGTGAGCACGGACGTGTCGGTGCTCAGTGCAATAGCCGGCAAGCCTGGCCGCTCGCGTTCGAACCGGCCGATCAGTTCGGCGGCGAAATGTTGTGCGTCGGCGGCCGAGCCGCCGTTGCCGCAAGCGAGAATGCGGTTGCCGTTGGCGAGCGCGCCAAACATCGTGTCGATCGCTGCGGCGATCGGCATCGACAGGGATTCCAGGGCTTCGAGTTTGACTGCCGCGCTGTCGCGGAAGTGTTGCTGAATACGTTCGACTGACATCGAGTCTCTATCTTCTACCGCGAATGGACCGCACTGCGCGGTCCTGTTGTGAAGTCATATTGCGAAGTTGCGTCACGCCGATAAAACCGGCCAGCGACATACAACGCTGCGCAATACGTCAGCGCGAATGCATCGTGAAATACGCTGCTCTGCACGCCGGCTTGTTGCGCCGTTTTTGCACCGGCTCAGCATTGCCGCATGGTTATCGGCGCTGCCCCAAGGCCCGCACGCGAGCGCAAGTTTATCGCACTCACGGACGATACCCGCGCACCGCGTCAGACTTCATCGGCGCGAAACGCATCGCGCAACCACACTAGCCGGCCGGCTTCGAACGCAATCACGTCGAATCGGCACACGGGTTGATCGCGTGAGACGCGGCTATGCGTGGCGAGATAGTGCTGCGCCGCGCGCACGATGCGCTGCTTCTTGACCCAACCGATGCTCGCCGCCGCGCCGCCATATTGACGCTGCCTACGCGCGCGGACTTCGACGAAGACCAGCGAGCCGTCGCGATCCCGCATCACGAGGTCGATCTCGCCGCCCCGGCACGACACATTGCGCGCGATGAAATGCAGACGCTGGCGCTGCAGAAATTCCTGGGCACGTGTTTCAAAAGCCGAGCCGACGAGTTTGGACCCGGGGGGCGGGGAAAAGTTGTCGGGAGCGGGCGCTTTGGCGATTGGACGGGTAGCGGTCGACTTTGAGCCGGTTGAATTTGTTGTTGTCGTTCGTTGTGGCGCGGCTCCCTGCGCGCCAGGTTTCTGGGCGAGAAGCTTCCGCTCGATGGATTTCTTTGCGATCGTTTCCAGCACAGTGGTTGCCTGCGTGCTTATTTCCTTTGTGGTCGTTTGCTGCTCGCTTGCCGCCTTTGCGGTCGTTGCCAGCGCGGTCGCTTTCTTCGCCGCCGTTTTCATCGCGGACATTTCCTGCCCTGCCGTCTCCCGCACAACTGCCTCCTGCCCGGTCGCTTTCTTCGCCGCCATTTTTATTGCGGGCATTTCCTGTCCTGTCGTTTCCCCCGTAGGCGTTTCCAGCCCGGCGGCTCCCCGTCCAGCCCTTTTCCGCTCAGCCCCTTCCATCCCAGCCCTTTCCCGCCCACCGGCTGTCGGCATCGTCGATTCACCGGGGCAACCGTCTTCCACACCCTTGCCCTCCGCCCCCGAACCCCGTTCATAACGCCCATCCCCCGCGTGGCACAATGTCGGCCTCCTTACGTCCGTTTGCGTCTTCTGCCTCATGACTCCTCTCTCCGAACTCGCGCAAGGGCAGCAATATCCCGCCGCCGCGCTGTATGTGGTGGCCACGCCGATCGGCAATGTCGCCGACGTCACGCTGCGCGCTTTGCATGTACTCGGACTGGTGGACCGCATCGCCGCCGAAGACACCCGCAACACCGGCCAACTGCTCGCACGCTACGGCATCTCCAAACCGCTCGTGGCCGTGCATCAGCACAACGAACGCGCCGCCGCGCTGCGCCTGATCGAGCATCTGCAAGCAGGCGAGCGCGTCGCCTATGTGTCCGACGCGGGCACGCCCGGTATCTCGGACCCCGGCGCGAAACTCGTCGATGCGGTGCGTGAAGCGGGCTTCCCGGTCATTCCGCTGCCCGGCGCGAGCGCACTTGCAACGGCATTGAGCGCGGCGGGTGACTGGGTCGCCACGTTCTCGTTCCTCGGCTTCCTGCCGCCGAAACCAAAGGCCCGCGCCACCACGCTGCAATCGCTCGCGCAACATCCTCACGCGATGGTGTTTTACGAAGCGCCGCACCGGATCGTCGAAACGGTGCAGGCACTGGCCGATGCGTTCGGTGGCGAGCGTCGTCTGCTGATCGCACGGGAATTGACGAAGTTACACGAAGCGCTGCACCAGGGCACCCTGGCCGAAGGGCCAGCATGGCTCGCAGCCGATCCGAACCGGCAACGCGGCGAATTCGTGCTGGCCGTGGAAGGCGCGTCGCCGGAAGCCGCTGGCGAGAACGACCACGACGCCCTACTGAATATCCTGCTGGAAGAGTTGACGGTGAGCAGCGCGGCAAAAGTCGCCGCGGCCATCACGGGGGCATCGCGCAACGCGCTCTACACGCGCGCGTTATCGCTGAAAAAAGAAGAAGACTGAAAGAAAGCAGACGAAAAAAAGCCGCGTGATCACGCGGCTTTTTTTATGTGTACACGGCAATCTGCGCCATGTGCAGCGGCAAGAGCGCGTCAGACGCCCTCGTCGATGTCAGCGGATTACTTGTCGGCGCTCGAACCCGAGTTCGATGCCAGCGTTTCGTTCATCTCCGCGCGCGCTTCCTGCTGCGTCAGACCTTCGATCTGGACCCGTGCCGTGCCCGCATGGCGCATGTTGAGCGCGGCTGCGGCAGCCATCGACAGATCGATCACGCGACCGCGCGCATACGGCCCGCGGTCGTTGATGCGCACGACGACCGAGCGCGACGTGGCCGGATTCGTCACACGAACATAGGAGCCGAGCGGCAACGTGCGATGCGCCGCAGTGAGCGCATGCATGTCGTAGCGTTCGCCATTCGCGGTACGGCGGCCATGGAAGCCACGGCCGTACCAGGAGGCGCGACCTGTCTGGTGAAAGTCCGACACATCCGAACCTTCATCAGTCAGAGGCTGGGCATTCGCCAGCGAGGTGCCTTGAGCCGCCTTGTCGGCCGTACTCGAAGCCGGCGCGCTACCGAAGGATTGCGGTCCGAAAGAAGCTGCCTGTGCATTTTTCGTGCTGCGCGGCACGTCGTTTGCTGACGTGTCCGTGGCGCCTGGCGGCGTAGCACAGCCGGCGAGTACAAAAAAGGCAAAAACAGTCCCCAGACTGCGGGTTAACCGAGTTTTCATAAGACGTGCAATCAAATTGTCGAGCCGCATCACGCGAAAAGTTATGCGTGTTGCCTGCGACTCCGGCGGCAATGGACGACAACGCGCCGCGCTGACAAGCGCAGTACGTCAAAGCCCGGATGCGGCTCATTCAGCCGCTACCGCACGGTTAATTTTCACGTCTGGCGCAACCTGTCCCCGGCAGCCTGACCAGACCCCACATGCCGCCATCGAACGTGGCAAACACGTTCTTGCGCGCGGAACTCAGCGCACAGGAACGGCGGCGTAGGCCCCACCCAGCGTCACGGATTAAGTCCGTTGCAGGCGCGCGGCGCCTGGCTGGGCAAGACGTGTGCATCGAAAAGCTTCGATACTTGATGGCCGTCGACAAACGCGACAGCCCATACTTGAGTGGCGATCCGCGCTCCCATTTGTGATGGGGACGCATCGCCTTGTGGCAGCACAGTTACCTGTACATGACCACCATTATACCTAAAACAAAAAATCGAGACGGTAACCGACTGTAAACCTTGGCCAATCTTCACATTTAACGCAAAGATCGACCGGTGCAAGCGCTGTTTTTGAGCCACCACGACGAGCGGGAGACACCGGCAGGACGCCGGTACAATCAAGCTTTTTCCAGCGGCGCCGTCACCCATGAAAGTCACTTTGATCCCCGTCACGCCGTTCCAGCAGAACAGTTCGCTGCTCGTTTGTGGAGCAACCGGACGTGCGGCTGTCGTCGATCCGGGCGGCGACCTCGACGTCATCCAGGGCGAAATCGCGCGTCAGAACGTGACGGTCGAAAAAGTTTTTTTGACGCACGGACACATCGATCACTGTGCGGGAGCGAAGACGCTGGCCGCGCACTACGGCGTGCCGATCGAAGGTCCGCATGAAGACGAGCGTTTCTGGCTCGACAAGCTGCCGGATCAGAGCACGCGCTTCGGCTTTCCGGCCGCCGACGCGTTCGAGCCGGATCGCTGGCTGCAAAACGGCGACACCGTGCAATTCGGCGACGAAACCCTCGAGGTTTACCACTGCCCCGGACATACGCCGGGCCACGTGGTGTTCTTCAGCCGCGAGCATCGGCTCGCGCTGGTGGGCGACGTGCTGTTCGCCGGCTCGATCGGCCGCACGGATTTCCCGCGCGGCAATCACGCCGACCTCGTGCGGTCGATCCGCGAAAAACTCTGGCCGCTCGGCGACGACGTCACGTTCGTGCCGGGCCACGGTCCTACTTCGACATTCGGCGCCGAGCGTCGCACTAATCCTTACGTTGCCGACGGGGTGCAAGCATGAGCAGCGAAATCTATGTCAGCACCGATGTCGAAGCGGACGGCCCGATCCCCGGCCCGCATTCGATGCTCAGTTTCGCGTCCGCCGCGTACACGGAAGACAAGCGGCTGATCTCGACCTTCTCCGCGAATCTCGAACTGCTCGACGGCGCGAAGCCGCATCCCGTGCAGGAAGCTTGGTGGAAGACTCAGCCCGACGCGTGGGAAGCGTGCCGCAAAGATTTGCAGACACCCGAAGCCGCGTTGACGGCCTACGTCGACTGGGTCGAAGCGCTCCCCGGCAAACCGGTTTTCGTCGCGATGCCGGCGGGCTTCGATTTCACCTACATGTTCTGGTACATGATGCGTTTTGTCGGACGCTGCCCATTCTCGTGGTCGGCGCTCGACATCAAGACGCTCGCCTTCGCGATGACCGGGCTGCCGTATCGCAAGAACATCAAACCGCGCTTTCCGAAGCAGTGGTTCGACGATCACCCGCACACGCACGTCGCGCTGGATGACGCGATCGAACAGGGCGCGCTTTTCTGCAACATGCTGAAAGAGTTGCGCGCGAATCAGGCGACCCTTCTCGCTGCTGCAAAAGATGGGGACGGCTTAGGACAAAACGCCGCCGAGGAACCGGCAAATTAGGCAAACTCCCTCGCGGGAGCCGGTTTGCATTGCGTTTCGTTTTCGCGCCCTCTACCATGCGTTGATACGGCGACGCAAACGGAGGCGCAGTTGACACTCGATACGTTCTCACAAAAAATCCTGCGCCTTTTGCAGCTCGACGCACGCCGATCGGTGCAAGAAATTTCCGACCAGGTCGGCCTGTCGAGCACTCCCTGCTGGCGGCGCATCAAGGACATGGAACAGTCGGGGGTGATCCAGCGCTACACGGCGCTGCTCGATCGTGAAAAACTGGGGCTGCACGTCTGCGCACTCGCGCATATTCATCTCACGCGGCACACCGAAGGCGGCGTCGAACAGTTCGAGCGGGAGATTGCCACCTGCCCCGAAGTGACCGAGTGCTACAGCACGACCGGCGAGTCGGATTACATCCTCAAAATCGTCGCACCGGACATCAAGGCGTACGACAGCTTTCTGCACGAACGCATCTTCAAGATTCCCGCCGTCGCGCAGGTTCGTACGAGCGTTGTGCTGCGCGAAATCAAGTTTGATACGCAGTTGCCGCTTTGAGAGTGTGAGGCGGTACGCGTCGCGTTAATGGTCTGGCCGTTTGGGAATTGGGCGAGCGATATGGATACCAACGGCTATGCGGTCTTTATGGGGCCGACGGCTTTTCCAGCAGGCCACGCTTTCCTGGCTTGAGAGCTTTCCGGCGCGGATACATCCAGTTCCTGCAACACGCTCAACCTTCGGACGCCCAGACGTCGCTTTAGCGCGTCCAGATCAACCATCGACGCCACGTTTTGCGCGCCGCCATCCGAAGCCCGGAAAGACGCCGGCAACACCACCTCCACATCGAGTCCGCTGCTCAGGTAGTGAATATTCACCGACGCAGCCTGCACACCGCTCGCGGCTAACGCAGCATTGACTTCCGCGACCACCCGCTCGCGAGGCGGCAAATCGACCGGCGGACGCGCTACTGCATCGTTCTCCGGGTCGACGTGAATCAGCGCATCGAGCACCCGGTTGTCGGTCAGCACGCGCAAACGCGCCAACTCGGCGATGTAATGCCCTTCCGATACCGAGATCAGCGGATCAACCAGAATATGCGCGTCGACCAGCGCGAAATCTCCTGTTTTGCGAGTTCGCATTTCGTGCAGACCGCGCACGCCAGGCGTCGCGAGCAATAGCGCGCGCATGTCGGCGGTGGCGGCTTCGTCGAGTGCGCGGTCGGAGAGATCCTGCAATGCGTCCCAGCCGAACATCCAACCCATGCGCGCGACCATAAATCCCACAATCGCCGCGGCAATCGGATCAAGCAGACGCACGCCCGCCATGCTGCCGATAATCCCAATCGCGACCACGAGCGATGACGCCGCATCAGAGCGCGCATGCCACGCATTTGCAATCAGCATGGCCGAACGCACGCGTTGCGCTTCACGCAACATGTAGCGAAACAGACTCTCTTTGGAAATCAGAACCAGTATTGCGACGACAACCGCGCTGATATGAACCGCCGGAATACTTTGCAAATCGGCCAAACGCGTTCCAGCGCGCCATAACATACCGACGCCGACCGCAATCAGCAAAGCGCCTAAAAATAGCGAAGCGACTGTTTCATAACGGCTGTGTCCGTAATTGTGATCGGCGTCGGGCTTTGCGCCGCTATGGCGATTGGCAATCAGCACGACAAAATCGGAAATCAGATCGGCAAGAGAATGGACGCCATCGGCAATCAATGCCTGTGAGTGCGCAAACGTTCCAACGACGATTTGTAACGCCATCAGAACCGTGTTGAGCGCGATACTCGCAAAAGTGCTTTTGCGCGCAACGTGATGTTTCTCGGCAGATTGGGCGGCAGTGGCGGAAAGCATCTGGGAAACCGGTAAAAGTTCAATTGCTTCATTCTACCCGGCGGGCTTCGACCCACACTCGAAAGGCCTTAAAAAATCCTTTTAAATCATCCGCTTATCGAAACGAAAAGTATTCGCGTTCCAGTTACCTGAAGTACTTGCGACAAAATGCGATTTGTCGGCGCAATAAAAAAACCGCGCCCTGAGCGGTACGCGGTTTTTCTTAGACCCCGACAGCGCGCGTTAAGCGCAGCCGATTGACACCCTATGTATTACCTGAAGCCCAGCTAATACCGTCAGACTTTACTTCTCGATCAGGAAACTCTCGCGATCAAGACCTGCGATCCAACGCGGCGGCTTGCCACGGCCCGACCATGTGCTGCCGCTCTCCGGGTCGCGATACTTCGGTGCGACGCCCGCACGCGGACGGCCTGCTTTAACAGCACCTTTCGCTGCGCGGCCACCACCGAGTTCAGCCAGCGTAATGCCGTAATCGGCCATTTTCTGCTTGATCTCATTCAACACTTCTGCGTATTCACGCGACTTCGCTTCTTCGATCTGCTTTTCGAGCTTTTCGCGCTGAGCGAGTAGTTCCTTGTAGGAAGACATAGGTGCCCTTGATTGTTTGGATAAATGACTGCCAGTCTTAAGCCAGCTTGCCCTTTGAAGATGTTCATGCCTCGGAATTTGATGGCGAGATTAACACAAAATAGAAAATCCGCAAAAGCGTCCGTGAAAAATTAATCTATCTTCGTTTCAAAAACTTTCCATTCCACCCAGAACCTGAAGACTCCCTTTCAAATAGCTGATTTCATACTCTGCTGAAAATCTCTGTTGCCGGTGGTATTTATGAGATTAATTATCAAAAAATGAAATTTAACGTAAGCATTTCGCGGAAACATTTCATGGCGTGAGAACTTTCACATGAATTATCGGATCATATTGCGACCCACAGCCGCAAGCCTTTATGGCCGATCAAGTGTTTTTTCGGATGTCCCAACCAATCTAATTCGCGTAGCGCTGCATGCAAACTTCTAGCGTGGCATGCAAGGTTTCATTATCGAGACGAGGTTCGTCGAATGGAAAGCGGATACGCGCGCCGTTCTGTTTCAGATCGATCCCATATCTATCCACGCCGATCAGTTGAAAACCGCCAGTGCGGTTAGCCTGATTGCCGAATTGCGCGATCAGCGCATTCTCTTCATCGTGAGCAAGCGGTGGCAATGGGTCGAGTTCGTCGCCGCCAAGCCAGCCCATTGCGCCGAATCCACCGATATATCGCAGCCGTTCGACCCGCATCGTCCAGAACGTAAAGTCGCCGAGAACGAGGTAGCGCTCGGCTTCGGGGTGATAACGCAGATAGCGTTGCACGACTTCGGGAGTGGAATCGACCGGTTCGAACCTGCCCAGCAAGGTGACGCGCTGGCTGCTCAGCACATCACCGTCTGGAGCGTCGACGGCCAGAAAACCGGCGCGCGGGTCGGCATGCAGGTTGTGCGTGTGCTCTGCGAGCCGGCTCACCAGAATGGTCGGGCGATGCCGCGCGTCGGGTGCGAATGGCAGCACGGTCGGATAGGGAAAGCCTTCGGGCTGGCGCGCGTGCGTCGCGAGCGTGCCGACAGCGGCCGTATGCAGCAGATTCAACGGTGCGTGAGAAGGAATGTTCAAGTGCGCGTACCTCGATGGATGAAGCGGATCACAAAAACCGACAGCGCAAGTCCGCTGTCTGTCACGTTCGAGCCGGATGATCGCCAATAGCCCATAGCCCATAGCCCATAGCCCGATAGCCCAATAGCCCAATAGCCACCCATATCGGCCCCGCCTTCCAAGCATAAGACAGCACGCTTCGATAAAATCGGAAATCCGCTTTCAACCCGCTTTCTGACGACATTCCTCCAGAGATCTCAGTGCCCGACCACTCTTCCGACATCGCCGCCTTACCCGCCGCTCACCGCGACCTGTCCGACACCGAGCGGCAGCGCGCCCGGTTCGCCACGATGGCGGTGTTTTTTATCGCGGGGATGATGTACGCGTCGTGGGGGGTCCACGTGCCGACGGTGCGCGACCGCTTCCATCTGAACGCGGCAATGCTGTCGTTCGCGCTGCTCGCCGTGGCCGGCGGCTCGATCGGCGCGATGGTGACGAACGCTTCCTGGATCGCGCGGGTCGGCACACGCCGCGCCTGTCTGACCGGCGGCCTGGTGATGGCCGTCTGCGCGGCGCTGATCCTGATCGTGCCCGCGTACTGGATGCTGCTGGTCACGCTCGCCGTGTTCGGCGCGGGCATGGCGACGCTCGACGTCGCGATGAACGCCGAAGCGAGCGCCGTCGAAAAAGCCGTGGGCAAGCCGATCATGTCGTCGTTGCATGGCATGTTCAGCCTGGGCGGGATGTTCGGCGCGGCGGTCGGCGGCGCCTTGCTGTCGCGCGGCATGCCGCCCGCGGTGCATCTGGCGCTGGCTGCCACGGTGAGCGCGTTGGTGCTGGTGGCGGCTTGTCCGTCCGTCTTGCCGCATGTGCCGCACGCCGAGCATCCCGACTCCGCGACGCCGCGCGCGAGCCGCTGGCGCTCGCCGGCCTTGTGGGCGCTCGGCACGATGGCGCTCGTCGCCCTGATCGCGGAGGGCGCAATGTACGACTGGGCCACGGTCTATATGCGCGACGTCGTGCTGGCCACGCCCGCGATGGCCAGTGCGGCATATGCGGCGTTCTCGGGCGGCATGGCGGCCGCGCGGTTCGCCGGCGACGCCGTGCGCGCCCGTTTCGGCGCCCCGCAACTGGTGATGATGAGCGCCACGCTCGCCTGCGCGGGCATGGTCGACGCGCTGCTGCTGCCTAATCCGGTCGCGGCGCTCGTGGGTTTCGCGCTGCTCGGACTCGGGCTCGCGAACATGATGCCGGTGCTGTTCGCGGCGGCGGCGAATGTGAAAGGCGTCCACGCGGCAGAAGGCCTCGCGCACGTCGCGGGGCTCGCGTACTTCGGGCTGTTGTTGGGGCCGGTGATCATCGGCGCGGTGACGCAGTTGACCAATCTGACGATTGGCCTGTCGGTCGTCGCGGTCTGTTCCGCGGCGATTGCGATGGTGGGTCCCAGGGTGCTGCGTCGCCTGAAAATCTGACGACAGGACACGGCGACGCTTGATCCGCTTCGCCTCTCCTGCTTATGAAGACGTGCCGCCTTACGTTACGTTACGCATGGGCGGCACGCGGATGTGTTCCCCCGACACATCGCTGTATTCCTGCCGTCCCCGCCGTGCCTACCTCCCCACAACCCGTTGATTTATATGGTTTGTGGCGCGCGATTTTGCTGAAAACAAAAATGGCATAGGCCTTGCAGTTAGCTCCCCCAACAATCTTCAGATTACGGGGAGCAGACCATGCAGCGCACATTCAAACTGACGGCGATCGCCTTATGCGTGACGTCGATGATCGTCCTGACAGGGTGCGGAAGCACGCTGACAAAACCTGGCGTGGGAAGCGGCTCGGGCGCGGGCGGTGGGACGGGTACGGGCGGTGGGACGCCTACGCCGACGCCGACGCCGACTCCGACTCCGACTCCCACGCCAACGCCAACACCAACACCAACGCCAACGCCAACACCAACGCCAACACCAACGCCAACGCCAACACCAACACCAACGCCAACCAGTGCCAACCCAATCGGCGTGGTCGTTCAAAACACCGGCAACGTCGTCACCGCGACGGGTCAGACCGTGTCCGCGATCGGCAACCAGATCGGTCTCACCGCGATCCCCGGCGCGAATCAGGCGACCACCACCGCACTCGGCAGCGTCGTATCGAATCTCGGTAACGGCGTCACCGCGCTCGGCACCGGCGCGGCCAACGGCCTCGGCCAGCTCGGCAACTCCAGCGATCCGCTCGGCACGACGCTCGCGAGCAGCGGCAATCTCGTCAACGATGCGGGCAAGGCCGTGAACAGCGCCGGCCAGCTCGTGACCAGTCTCGGCAGCGGCCCGACGGCGGCGCTCAGCCCGCTGACCACGCCGCTCGGCACCGTCGTCTCGACACTCGGCACCACCGTCAGCGGCGTGGGCACGCAACTCACCTCACAACTGACGACCGGCCCGATCCAGCAAGTCACGCAGACACTCAGCACCGCCATCACGCCGATCACGGCCACGCTCGCGCAAACGACCCAAACCGTCGGCGACACGACCGGTCTCGGCTCGCCGCTGAACGGCCTGCTGTCGACCATCGGCCATGGCCTCGACAGCGCCGGCAGCAAGCTCGGCAGCGCCACCAACAACGCGATCGGCCAGAACCTCGGCAACGTCGTGACCAAACTCGGCGACACGGTGACGTCAGCCGGCGCTCTGCTGACCTCCGGCGGCACGGCAGGCGCGAGTCCGCTCAGCGGTCTGACGGGTCTGCTGAATCCGGGCGGCAGCGGCGGCACATCGGGTAATCCGCTTGCACCGCTGACCAGCATCCTCACCGCGTTGCCCGGCACGTTGAGCGGTGGCCTGTCGGGCGGCGGCACGTCCGGCGGCCCGCTCGCGCCGATCACCGGCGTGGTCACCACGTTGACCGGCAGTCTGACCAGCCTTGGCGGCGGTACGTCGGGCAGTAGTCCGCTCGCACCGCTCACCAACGTGCTGGGCACCGTCACCGGCGCATTGAGCGGCGCGGCCGGCGGCGGCAGCAATCCGCTGGCGCCGGTGACATCGGCGGTGTCTTCGCTGACCGGCGCACTCGGCTCGGCCACGGGAACCGGCAGCGGCAGCACGGCCGCCAATCCGCTCGCGCCGATCACCGGCTTGCTGACCACCGTCACGGGCACGCTGACCGGCACCCTCACGACGACGAGCGGTACTGGCGGCACCAGCGGCACGACCTCCGGCGGCGGCCTGCTCGGCGGTCTCACCAATCTGACGACGAAGAAATAACGCTTTGTATAACGACGGCAAATAAAGGCGCGGCATTAACAAGCGCTATAGGGGAGCGGCGAGCCGGGCAACCGGCTCGCCATTTTTTTGTTGAGAGTTTTAAAGCGGCTAAACGATTCGCGCTTTCACGAACGCTTCATAGTTCGTGATAGGTGTCGTAGCGGCGCGAGAAGTCGTTACCGCGCAGAAAATTGGTGTACGTCATCGTGACGGACGCGTCCAGCCCTTCGACGTAATGCCACCAGCCAATCGGTAGAAACAGCAATTCGCCTGGCGACAGCGTGCATTCGACCAACTGCGCATTTCGCATCGACGGAAAACGTTCGTAGTCGATCGCGGCGCCGTCCACTTGCGAATAACAGTGCCGATGATTCGCCATATGCGCGGTGTCCGATAAAGGCACGAGTTTGATCTGTTTGCGGCCGATCACCTGCGCCATGAAGTTATTGGTCAGATCGTGGTGAAACGGCGTTCGGGTTCCCGGCGGCCCCATCCAGAAAAAACCGGTGTCGGGCGAATCCTTATCGAGATATTCGGTAATGACCGGCACGTCCGTCCACAATGCCGCCAACGCCGCGCGATTGTGCGACGTGTTATTCGCTGTCATGTAGAAGTCGTTAGTCGGAGCGCTGTGTGCAACGAGATCGACATAATCGGCGAAGCGCATCATCCGCTTGTGTTGCGGCTGATTGATTTCGTAATTCGCATCCGACTCGCGGCCGAATTGCACCTCGACTTCGCAATCGCCGCAACGCTCACGCAAATAGCCGAAATTCCACCGCGTACGTGCCGGCCAGAAATCGAATGCGCCGGTGATAATCACCGGCCGGTTCTGGAAGTAGTACTGCTCAAAAAACTCATCGCGCGACAGTCGTTCACGACGTTCGATCATGCCGCCCGACGCACGCATCCGGCTCAACTCGCCATACACCGACAAAATCCATTCGCGCTTTCGCAAACGATTGCGCAAACGTGTCGCACCGTGAAAATAAGGACTCGCGAGTACCGCCTCGATTTCCCGCGTGGCCTCGGCCGGATCGAAACCGTGGCTGACCAGCGCGCCATGCAATGCGGGCGGCGCTGCGTCCAGCAGCAGATTTTCGGCGATCCAGCGCCGCCATTCGTCGTCGATTGAACGGGTGATCGTGGTCACTGCATTCCCCTCGCGTTTGTTCGAGCCGACAGTCTCGTCTGCGCGTGCGCAAAAGAAAAGGCACGCGGGCTTTTCAGCGCGCGTGCCTTTTTAATCCGTTAATCGAAAGCAGCCAGATTGCCGCCTTCGACTAAACAAAATTTACATCTTCACTACGTCGAGCAGCGTCTTCTTGCCTGCTTTGTAGTTGTACAGCGAGATCACGCCGTGCTGAAGGTCGCCCTTCGAGTCGAACGTGGTTTCGCCGATCACACCCTTGTAGTCCGTTGCCGGCATCGCTGCGAGAATCTTCGCCGGATCGGTCGAGTTTGCACGCTTCATAGCGTCGACGATGATGTACACAGCGTCATACGTGAACGGTGCGTAAATCTGGATCGGCTGACCGAAACGCTTCTGATACTTGGCGAGGAACGCCGGGCCGCCAGCCATCTTCTCGAGCGCCATACCGGCTTCCGAGCAGACGATGTTGTCGGTTGCGTCGCCAGCCAGATCCGACAGCTTGTCGGTACAGACGCCGTCGCCTGCCAGCACCTTCGCGCGCAGGCCAAGCTGCTTGGCTTGCTTCGCGAACGGGCCGCCGGTAGCGTCCATGCCGCCGTACATGATCGCGTCCGGGTTTTCGCCCTTGATCTTCGTCAGAATCGCGCGGAAGTCGACAGCCTTGTCGTTCGTCGCGTCATGCGACATCACGTTCAGGCCCAGCGACTTGGCGGTCTTTTCGAATTCGTTCGCGAGACCCTGGCCATAAGCGGTCGAGTCGTCGACGATCGCGACGCTCTTCACTTTCAGACCCTTCGCTGCGTAGTTAGCCAGTGCCGGACCTTGTTGCGCATCGGTCGCGACGACGCGGTACGTCGTCTTGAAACCTTGCTGCGTGTAGGCCGGGTTCGTTGCCGACGGCGAGATCTGCACGATGCCTGCATCGCTATAGATCTTCGAAGCCGGAATCGACGTGCCCGAGTTCAGGTGACCGACCACTGCGACGACCTTATCGTCGACCAGCTTCTGCGCGACCTGAGTTGCCGTGCGGGGGTCGGCTGCATCGTCTTGCGGATCGAGTTGCAGCGTGATTTTCTGGCCACCGATCGTCAGGCCCTTGGCGTTGATTTCCTCAACTGCCAGGCGCGCGCCGTTTTCGTTGTCTTTACCCAGGTGAGCGATACCGCCGGTCAACGGCGCAACGTGACCGATCTTGACGACCGTGTCGGCTGCTGCCGATGTTGCCAACGTTGCGAAGAGCATCGCCGCAGCGCTGATCGGCAACAGCTTTTGAATCTTGATGTTCATGTAAGTCTCCAGTTTCGGTCCCAAAAACAACGTAATCGCCCTGTGCCCCCGCTTCCCCAACACGTGTCGCTCAGTCCCGTGGACGATCACGCCGGTTGCATCGTTCATGCACTTGGCCAGTAAATCTGCCGGGCTGTTTGTGGCAGGCGGCAAACCGTACTTGCGCGCAAGTGTAGGTGATCAAATTAATTTGTGGGGCTTTTTTGAGAAAGTGGGATGAACACTAATAGCGTTTATCCAACAGTGGCTCGCGCCGGTCAGGAGAAAAGGCTGGAAAGCACCAGCCCATGCGGGTTTCCGCTATGTGAAGAATTCCTCTGACAGCACGTTGACATGCTTTTCTGGAGGGTTGAACCTGGCTTTAAAGACGGTTAAAGACGGCCAAAACATGGGTTAAACACGGGTTAAACGACTCATGATTCGAAACGCTTTCGTGCTTAAAAATGAGGCGCACCGCACGCAGCCGCGCGACGCGCCCGAGTCATGCGAAATCAACGTTTGAACGCGTCAATTCTGGCCGTTGCCGCAAGCCATTCCTGTTCGAGTTGGGCCATCAATTCGGCGGCACTCAAAGCTTCGCGGCGCGCGCGACCCAATGGCGCGCCCTGGCCCGACCATAACGAGAGGTAGTCGCTGTTTTGCGCGCGGCCCGCAGTTTGACGCAGTTCCTGCGTCAACGCGTTTTGCACCGGATACGGCGCGGTCTTTTCAGCCGCTTCGCTCAGACGTTGCATCAACGGATTACGGATACCGCGTGCATGACGGCCCGTGATCGCGCGCGTGACCGTGGTCGATGTGTCGGACATATTACGCACCCGGGTTTTCCATGCCTGCGGGATAGCGCTCTCTTCGCACGTGAGAAACGCCGTGCCGATGACGGCCGCCTGCGCGCCCAGCGACAGCGCCGCGACGATGCCCCGGCCGTCCATGATGCCGCCCGCAGCCAGCACCGGCAGACCCGCTGCGTCGACGAGTTGCGGCACGAGCGTCATGGTCCCGATCAGCGCGTCTTCGAATGCGCCGATAAACGTGCCGCGATGGCCGCCCGCTTCCGCGCCCTGAGCGACGATCGCATCGGCGCCCGCGTCGCGCCAGGCCTGGCCTTCGGCGACGTGCGTCGCGGTGCCTATTACATATAGACCGTTGGCATGCAGGCGGGCGACGTCATCGGCGGAAAGCAGACCGAATGTGAAGCTCGCCACCGGCACGCGCAATTCGATCAGCATCTCCAGTTGCGCGCGGAAATCCGGCGCGTAGCGTTCGAGCGGCTGACCCGGCGGCAAGCCGAGATCGGCGCGCAACGGATCGATCGCTTCGAGCGCGCCGCGCACCGTCGCTTCATCGGGCGAGGCCGGATCGAGCACGAACAGATTCACGCCGAACGGGCGATCCGTCAGCGCGCGAATCGCCGCGACTTCGCTCGCAATTTTCTCGGGCGACAGCGCCGCGCCCGCCAGAAAACCCAAGCCGCCCGCGTTCGACGCGGCGCCCACCATCGCCGGCGTGGTTGCGCCGCCCGCCATCGGCGCCTGTATTACGGGAACCCGCATCTGAAAACGCTCGGCAAACGGCGTCACAAAATTGCCTTCGCTCATGAATCGCTCCTATCCGGTTAATACGCGCGCAATCAGCACGCGCCACTATTCCCGACTCTACCGAGACGCCCCTCGGCAGAGAAATGAATTATCGAGAACGTTTCAATCGCCTTACGAGATTCGTATCGGCAAAAGGCACGCCCACGCTGCGTTTCAGCGCGCTTCCGGGGCCACTGCAAGGCCGTTCTTTTGATGGCAAACTAAGCGCCCGCTTCAGGCATTCCGGCCTCCAGCGTTTCATCAAGACCGACTCCGCGCGGCATCGTGCGGGCTATGGAGAACAGTATGAGCACGACTTCCCGATGGATCGACATCCCCGCCGGCGACGACAGTTTCGGCGGCTACCTGGCGCTGCCTAAAGGCGGCAAGGGACCGGCCGTCATCATCATTCAGGAAATCTTCGGCGTGAACAGCCACATCCGTTCGGTCGCCGATCAATACGCGCAAGACGGCTACATTGCGCTCGCGCCGGACGTGTTCTGGCGCGTGCAGCCGCGCGTCGAATTGACGTACAACGGCGCGGATCGCGACAAGGGCATCGAACTGATGCAAAAGCTCAAGGTCGATGAAGCCGTCGCCGATATCGGCTCCGCCGCCGCCGCATTGCGCGCGATGCCGGAAGTGACGGGCAAGGTCGCGGCCATCGGCTACTGCTTCGGCGGACGGCTCGCGTATCTGGCGGCGGCGCAAGGTTCGGTCGACGGCGCGGTCGCTTATTACGGCGGCGGCATCCAGAACCAGCTCGATCTGGTGCCGAACATCAAGGTGCCGATGCAGTTCCACTACGGTGAACTCGACGCGCATATTCCCGTGTCGGACGTCGGTCAGATTCAGGAACGCTTCGCAGGCCGCACCGATGTCGAGTTCAACATTTATCCGAATGCCGATCACGGTTTCAATTGCTCGGACCGCGCGTCGTATAACCAGCGCGCTGCTGCATTGGCGCATGGCCGTACGCTGACCTTCCTCGGCGAGCGTCTGTAATTCGCGGTTTGTATTTGTGCGTTTGAATGGCGCTTTGATCCGCGCCAATCGAACGCGCGAATCGAATGCGCGAATCACTCACTCGCGCCTATCTCGGGTAGTCTCTCGAAGACGGTGTGCCGGCAACACGGCACGCCGTCTTTTTCCATGCGCGGCAGTCGAATATGGCGACGTGAAAACGACTCAGGCCAACCCATCGCGCGCAGGAAAAAGCGGCTGATCCAACACTCGACAAACTCGATAACGAGGGCCCATCCGCCGTGCAATCAGACTATCTCGCCCATGACGCCATCGGCCTCGCCGAACTCGTGCGAACCCGCCAGGCCAGCGCACGCGAATTGATCGACATCGCGATTTCGCGCACTGAAGCCGTCAATCCCGCGATCAACGCGATTGTGCTGAAAGACTACGACGCAGCCCGTCAACGAGCGTCACGCGACGACGCGAATCGCACGGCTCGTTCGAACGGCGAGCATGCTGCTGATAGCACGATCACGCAAAGCGCGCTCGCCGGCGTGCCCTATCTGATCAAGGATCTCGGCGCTCCCGTCGCGGGACTGCGCATGTCGATGGGTAGCCGTCACTACCGCCATTTCGTTCCCGCCGAAGATGCGCCCGTGGTCGCGCTGGCCAAAGCAGCGGGGTTGAATATCTTCGGCAAGACCAGCACGCCCGAACTCGGCCAGATGCCTTATACGGAGCCCGAACTGTTTGGCGCGTGCCGCAATCCATGGAATCTGGACCATACGCCGGGCGGTTCGAGCGGCGGCGCAGCGGCGGCCGTTGCCGCGGGTATCGTGCCGCTCGCGCACGCATCCGACGGCGGCGGCTCGATCCGCATTCCGGCGTCGTGCTGCGGACTGTTCGGCCTCAAACCATCCCGTGGACGCGTGCCGCGCGCGACACCGCCAGGCGCGGGCGACCTCGGCATCGATCATGCGATCTCGCGCAGTGTGCGCGACAGCGCGTTGCTGCTCGATCTCCTCGCGGGCAATGCTGATCGTCCGCTCGGCGCGCCCGGTACTTTTCTCGGCGCGAGCCGCGAGCCTTGCAAACCGCTGAACATCGCGTACGTGACCGACGCGATGCTCGCGCCGTCGTTATCCGCAGACTCGCGCGCCGCACTCGAAGACGCCGCGCAACTCGCGAGTTCGCTCGGCCATAACATCGAGCCGGTGTCGCTCGGTATCGATTTCGCGGCGGTACGTCATGCATTTTTGACGCTGTGGTCGGTCACGGCGCAAGACCTCGTGCTGAACGCCGAGCGCATCACCGGAAACAAACCGCAGCGCAGTGAATTCGAAATCTCGACCTGGGCGATGGCGCATGTCGGCCGCAAACTCGGCGAGCGCGGACTGCCCGCCGCGCTCGAAGAACAGCGTCGAATTACAGACCATCTGAGCGATCTGCTGAACCGGTTCGACGTCGTGCTGTGTGCGACGCTCGCGTCGGCGCCGATCAAGATTGGCGAGATGCAACCCACGTCGGCGGAACGCATGCAGATGCGCGCCGTGACCGCGATGCCGCTCGAAGCGCTGATGAAAAAGCTGCTCACCGAAGCGTCGAACAAGGCGTTTGCGTGGGCGGGCTGCACGGAGGTGTTCAATCTGAGCGGCCAGCCGGCGATGTCGGTGCCGCTTTACTGGAATGCGCGTGGGTTGCCGGTCGGGGTGCAGTTCGCGGCGCGCATTGGTGGAGAGGCAACGTTGTTACGGCTCGCGGCGCAACTCGAAGCCGCGCGTCCGTGGTTCGACAAACGTCCTCCGTTGATGAAGGCGCGGAGTTAGTGGTCGAGTCGGCGTGAACGATTCACACGGTGCAATCGCTCACGCAGGCTTGCGCTGCGTATCGGGAACGACGTGATCTGTGGCACGGAATACAAGCGGCTTCAGTTGCTTGACCGCGAAAGTCGACAGATAGCGGACGAGTCCGTCATTCGTCACCATGAGCGCGATGACTCGACGCGAGTCCGCACCACACTTCCCGGCCATGACTTCTGAAGAACTCGCCGAGCGTCGCGCACACTCGGTTTTCAAGCGACAAAAGGCGTCGTCCGCGTGCGGCGGATAACGCCTTCAGAATCGAGTGCCGGGCGTGCACCCAGCGTGCGTCGCACGCGGCACACGTCCACGGGATAATTTGAGGACGAAGAGCCCGCGCCGGCATGAGGGGCGACCCGCCGCTGTCCGATGCGCACGCGAGCGGCACGATACCCGCGGCAAACGCCGCCGCTCGAACCGCCGATCAGCTCTTCTTGTTGTATGCGCTGCACCAACCTTTGCTCGCGACCTGCTTGCCCGCGAACATCGGGCAATTGCCGTAGGGGTCGGTGGCTTTCGCCTGGTAGAAGCTGCAGTTGCCGCAGTCCTGGCCGGCTGCGTATTTGGCGAATTTCGCCTTGTCGACCTTGCTCGCGTCTGCCTTGTAGCCGAGCGCCTGTGCGGTCGGATCGGTCTCGGCGACCTTCGGAGCATCAGCGAAAGCCTGGCGCGACAGCGCAAACGTGGATGCCAAACCAATACTCGTAATCAGAAACGTACGACGGGATGATTTCATGGGGGACTCGCTTTGTTTAGTGAACCGATCGCCGTTCTTCGACAGCGGTCCCCAAGGATAGCAATGAAGCCGTCGCGCGTGACGGCCCAAATGCTGGAGATAACCGAATTGGTAGTTAGTCGGAGCGAAAGCGGCGAGTGCGGGTGCCCGGCGGTTTTGTGGTCTGCGAGAGTGAAAGCGAATAGCGAACCAGCGCGGTGAGGTGGTTAAGGAGCGGGGTAGCGTGAGCAGCGGGTGGTGAGCGGCGAGCGGCGAGCGGCGAGCGGCGGGTGGTGAGCGGTAAGCGGTAAGCGGTAAGCGGTAAGCGGTAAGCGGTAAGCGGTAAGCGGTAAGCGGTAAGCGAGCGTAAGCGCCAAACCGGGAATGGTTGGCGCGAGCCGCTCAACTCGCGCTTTGATCCCGTGCCGTATCGCGCATTAACTACGCCCGTCCGCTCAACTCGCACACCCGTTGCGCAATCGCGAGCGACGCAGTCAAACCCGGCGACTCGATACCGAACAGATTGACGAGCCCCCGCACGCCATGCGCGGCCGGCCCCTGAATCACGAAATCGGCTGCCGGCTCGCCAGGCCCCGAAAGCTTCGGACGAATACCCGCATACGCAGGCTGCAACGCGTTGTCAGGCAGCGCGGGCCAGTACGCGCGAATCGCCGAATAAAAAGAGTCCGCGCGATGCGGGTCGACATCGTAATTAATCGCGTCGACCCATTCGACATCGGGACCGAAACGCGCCTGGCCGCCGAGATCGATCGTCAGATGCACCCCCAGGCCGGCCTCGTTCGGCATCGGATAAATCAGGCGGCTGAAGGGCGCTCGCCCCGAGATGCCGAAGTAGTTGCCGCGCGCCAGATACAGCGGCGGCACGTGACGCGCATCGAGCCCGCGAATCTTGCGCGCGAGCTTGTTCGCGTACAACCCGGCACTGTTGATCACGCACGCGGCGCTGATCGTTGTCGGCGCATCGCCGCCAACCTCGATGATGAAGCGCCCGTTACTCGCTTCGATCGCTTCGACCGGCGCGTGAAACGCGCACACTGCGCCGTCGCGCTCGGCATCGCCCTGAAGCGCCAGCATGAACTGGTGACTGTCGACAATGCCGGTCTGCGGCGAGAACACCGCTTCGACGCACTCGAGTTCGGGTTCGAGTTCCTGCGCCTGGTCGCCGGTGATTCGCATCAGGTCGAGCACGCCGTTGTCGCGCCCTTTGCCCATGATGCTTTCGAGCTGAGGAATCTGATTACGCGAGGTGGCGACCAGCAGCTTGCCGCACCGCGAATGCGGTACGTTGTGCTCGACGCAGTAGTCGTAGAGCATTTCGCGGCCGCGCACGCAGAGCGCCGCCTTCAGCGAGCCGCGCGGATAGTAGATGCCCGCGTGGATGACTTCGCTATTGCGCGAACTGGTGCCGACGCCGATCGCCTCGGCGGCTTCCAGCACGATCACTTCGCGTCCCCGCGCCGCCAGCGCGCGCGCCACGGCGAGACCGACCACGCCTGCGCCGATCACAACACATTCGATTTGATCCATGTCCCTTGACGCGGCTAACTTCACCGCGCGCTGCCTCGTTCAGCCAATAAGAAAAAGACAGGATGCGACGCTCGAATATTGCAAACTGCTCGATGCCACACGCACCTGCCCTTGCACAACCGCTGCGCAAAATTGTACGACGCCGCGCAGACAGAAATGCCCGCAGTCTGAACGGCTGCGGGCATTCGATGTTGGGCGCGTCTGGCGCGCATCGGTTGGACTGATTCAGTGTACGCCGTCGAAAGTGCTAACGCTTGCTTCCTGGGCGGTTTCTTCGTGTACCGTTTTCGGGACGGTGCGCGGTGTCAGGCTTGAGGTGTCAGGCGTGAGGCGGGACAGACCGTATCAGGCTGGAACGGCCGGTCTTCCAGATTCAGTTTTGCGTCGTCACTACTCGGTTCGACGCAGCAACAGCCGCCACCGTCCGCGGTCGCGCCTGAGCACGCGGCACCGAATAGCCGCCAACCGCGAGCTCCTGCACATAAGCCGGCGCGTTCGGATTCACGTTCAACTCACCGTTGGCGCGCGCTTGCGCCAACTCGGCCTTGACCTCCGCACGCGTCTTCGGACCATTGCCGGGCGCGGCGCTAACGCTGTCGGCGGAAATCGGCGCGTACGGGTTCTGATTCAGTTCGCCGGCAGCGCGGGCGCGCACCACATCAGCCTTCACTTCAGCGCGGGTTACGCCGCTCGGTTGCGTGTAGCTCGCGACTTCCGGGCGATACGACGTGGCCGGACCATAACCGCTAGCGAAAGCCGGTGCAGCGATAGCAGCGGAGAAAAGCAAAGCGAAGGAAGCGGTTCTCATGATGGTTTCCAATAGTCGTTGAATTCGGGTTCTGTGCGTTCTGTGCATTCGGGAGTGACGTTTCGCTTCGTTGCGCTTGCCGTCATTCGTTGGTGCTCAGTGTATTCCCCGACTATCGAAAAACTAGACCGATTGATTTCAACTTAGCATCTCAAAATTAGCAACAATTGCTGTGGCATTCATTTAGCTTCCAGCAGAGATAGCCGGTTTTCGGCCGAAAAAAAAGCCGCCCGAAGGCGGCTTTCCTGCGAAAAACGGGCAAAAAACCTCAAAAACCAATCGGTTTTCGACGATTTCCATAGTCCAGGCGGATATCGCCAGATTCAATCTGATCGCGTCCGGCGATCCGCGCCGATCCAAATCCATTCAGCATTGCGCGACGCATTTCTCGCGGCGAGGCCTTGATCAACGTGTCGAGCGCGTCGTCGCCGAGCGTTTCGGGAAAACGCAGACCCCAGTTATGCGCCGAGCGGATTTCGTCGTAGATCGCCTGCGCGATGCGCCGCGCGCCGTCGCGGTCCGGCGACGGAATCTCGTACACGTTCATCCGGTTCAGGATCGGCTCGGGGATCGAGCGCTCGTCGTTTGCCGTCGCGATCCAGATCACATTGCCCGCGTTGATCGGAATCTCCGCGAATTCGTCAATGAACGTCTGCGCCGTGTCATGTTCCAGCAACGCGTACAGCGCGCCGAGCGGATCGTATTGCGAGTCGCCGGTCGCCTTGTCGATTTCATCGACGGCAATCACGGGGTTCGCGTAACTGCCGTTCACGAGCGCATCGAACACCTTGCCCGGCTTCGCGTTTTTCCATTGCGACGACGCGCCGGACAGAATCCAGCCGGCCGTCAGCGAACTCATCGCCACGTATTGGTAAGCGGTGCCGAGGAGACGCGCCAGTTGCTTGGCGAAATGCGTCTTGCCGATGCCGGGATCGCCGAGCAGCAGGATCGGCATCAGTTCGAGCCGGTCTTCGGTTTCGAGACACAGCGCGACCTGCTTGCGGATGTCGTCGAGCGGCGCTGAAAAATTCGGCAGCGCGTCGATCAGATCGTCGATCGACGGCATCCGGTTCGGCTTCACGCAAAAGCGCAGGTTGCCGGTTTTCAGCATCTTCTCGTAGGTTGCGCGGAGTGCGTCGTTCGCGCCCTCGCCCAGATCGTTCAGCGCGGTTTCGACCTGATCGAGGTCGTACACACGGCTGAAAGACGCCACGGCGATTTCCTGTTTGACCATTGCTGTTGTCATCGCTTACCCCGTCTGGCTGGTCCTGCTTGTGGCGGCGCTTGATGGGCACCGTTTCAAGTCCAGTGTATCGACGACATATTCCCTTGCAAGCCAGCAGTCTCATGGCTCTGCTGCTAACGGCGCGACCATGACGACCGCCCGCTTCCCTGCGCGCGACAGGTTGTTTTCGCCCGGAAGCGTCCTTATCTGAAATGGATTGTTGCTGAACCCGGCCCCGTTTGACGTGTCAGAAAATCGTTGTCCCCATCAGGGGTAAGATGGCCCTTTGACGCCTCGGGCCGGCGCAGTGACCGGAGATTCCTTCTATGTGGAAAACCAGTATCGTAGCCGTGCTGCTCGGCACTTCGTTGCTTGCAAACGCGCAACAACGGCCGGAGCCGCAGGTCGTGCAATGGCAGTTGCAGGTGATGCGCGACGGTCAGCAGATCGACGCGTTCGACGGCACCACCACCGTCGGCCAGGCGCGTACGGATACGCATCACAAGGTCGTGCAGCATAACGTCGGCTGTAAGGATCAGCCGGGCGGCAGCATCGATCTGTCGCGCACGTTGACGGTGTCGCCGCTGCGGGCCGACGCGAACGAAGTGATGCTTTCAATCGACGCACAGGAAACGCTCGAAGACAGCACCGCGCAGCAAACCGACACCGGCTGCAAGTTGCCGCCGCAGCCGCGTCAGGTGAACGCGAGTCACCCTGGTTTGATGGTGGCGCCGGGGCAGTGGGCGAGTTGGACGATCGTCGACAAGAATCCGAACCTGGTCTATCGCGTGCGTGCGAATCTCGCCGACAGCAGCAGCAACGCCGCCGGCAATGGCAACAACGGCAGCAACGGCAACAGCAATGCAAAGTGACACGAACGCCGCGCGCCGAACCGGTCACTACGAGGCTGACCAGGCGCGCGTAAATCAAGCCCTCAAAACAGAACACGTGGATAACGCGGCATGCGAAACCCAGAAGAATTGATCCGCGAGAACCTTGCGCCGAACGATTTCGTCGCGGTGAGCTGGAACTTGCACAAAGGCCGTACACCATTGGGTTTTCAGGCGTGGCAGGCAATGCAGCGCTGGGTCCAGTCGACTCACGCCGATGCCTATTTCCTGCAGGAAGCGATGGCGCGGCGCATGCCGTCGCCGGTGCTGGCCAGCAGTTTCGGCGCGCCCATCGGCGATCCTTTAAACGATGTCTGGCACTGCCAGGCTACGGAAATTGCCCGCGCGCTGGAACTCGAAGTCGCGCTCGGACCGAACGTGTTCAAACCGTCGTGGCGGCATGGCAATGCCATTTTGTCGCCGCATCCGCTCGATCTCGGCGGACGTTGGGACATCTCCGCGCATCGCTTCGAAAAGCGTGGTTTGCTGGTCGCGCGCGCGACGTTCGGCGGTCATTCGGTCACGCTGTTGTGCGCGCACCTCGCGCTCACACGCCCGGCACGTTTGCGGCAAATGCACTGGATCGCCAACTGGATCGAAAAGGAAGCGCCGGAAGGACCGCTCGTGCTGGCCGGCGATTTCAACGACTGGCGCAACGATTCGGTGCCGCTGTTTCGCGAGCACGGTTTGCAGGAAGTGGCGACGTTGCTGGGCGAATCGGGCCGCACGTTCCCGGCGTTTTCACCGGCGCTCGCGCTCGACAAGATGTTCGTGCGCGGCATGCAGCCCGTCGAGTGGATCCAGCCGACGCAGGAAACCGCGTGGCTGTCGGATCATTTGCCGTATATGGCGCGCTTGCGGGTGGAGTGAGCGAGGGCTTTAAATGCAAAGAGGCGGCTAAGGCCGCCTCTTTTTCTTGTCAAACGAGCGACAAAAGCCGCTCGACTACGCCGCCCGCTGCGGCGTCCACTTCAAGGTCGCGGCAATCTCCTCGCCCGGCTGCAACACACAGCCGCCCACCTGTTCCCGCTGACCCGCCGTGTTGAATGAATCCGTCGTGTTCGTCACCGGCTCCACGCACAGTTGCGGATCGTTGGCCGGCGCGAATACCACCATGTGATCGAACGGCGCATCGGCGGTCATCGTCAGTTGACGGTGTTCGTCGGGCCACGCGATCACCGCCTCGCGCGTCCAGTTGGCGAAATTGTTGTCGAGGTCGAATGCGTCGGCAGACATGCCTTCGCGCAACGCGTCGACTGCGGGATGCGGACCGAGATGCGTCGGCAGCACGTCGGCGTCGGCATGCCACATCGCCTGCACGTTCGCATGCACTCGCGTCTGCGCGGTGCGCGGATAGTACGGGTGATGCCCCATCCCAAACGGCATAGGCCCTTCAGCCAGGTTCTGCGCGGACATCGTGATAACCAGCGCCCCGTCACGCAACTCGATGCGCTGCTGCGCCCGATAACGGAACGGCCAGTCGCCCGGCTCGCGCGCGTCCGGCTCGTGCTCGAAATGCAGCTCCACCGCGCGCTCCGTGCGCGCGCCGACCTGCCACGGATGCCTCCACGCGTTCCCATGCAACGCATGCGCGAAACGCAGGTCGTTGCCGCTCAGGTCGACCGTCGCGCCGTCGAACTCGAAGCGCGCGTCGCGAATCCGGTTGCAATACGGGAACAGCGGAAAACTCGCCATCTTCAGCGGATCGCGCTCGGCGAATGCTTCCGGTGCGGCGGGCCGCAGCCAGTGCAGCGGACCATCGGGTGTGACTTCGTAAAAAGCCGCGAGCGCGCCGCCCACTTCGGGAGCGAGCACGGCCCGCAACGCGCCGGCCTTCAGCGTGACGAGCCCGGCTGCAATCACGGGATCGTCGAGCCACGCGAGGTCGGTGGCAATCGGTTGAATTGAATTCAAGGAAACGTCGCGCATGGTCAGAAGAGGCGTGGCCTCGGGCGGATGGCGGCAAATACGCGCATTGGTGTCTCCTTTTGCGTGCCGCACACAGCGCGCAGCCGACGGACCTTCGAAGTCCGCGCGACCGAGAATCGCACGCCAAAGCACATTGGTCAATATTATTAGTAATAAATTTGTCTTACCGGGCCTATCCACGTGTGCAGAAAAGTCCCAAATGGCGGGTTAGCGCGCGTTGCCGCGCGCATATTATTAGTGGTACCGTCACCATCACGATGCCTACGGCATGCTCCCGCTTTTGCGCCGCTACCGCGCGGCCCGCACAATGAAAAAATCGACTCAACGCCGTCCGACCATGACCGACATCGCCAAGCTCACTGGCGTGTCGCAATCCACCGTTTCGCTGGTGCTGAACAACGCGACCGGCGCGAAATTCTCCGAGGCCACCCGCAACAAGGTGCTGAAGGCCGCGCACGATCTCGGCTACCGGCTGTCGTTGCGCGAGCCGGTAGCGACATCGACGGACGAGCGCAATCTGATCGTCTATCTCGCCGATGAAATTTCCACCAGCCCGCATCCCGTGGTGAATGCCGACGGAGCACGCGACGCCGCTTACGCGGCCGGCAAAATGCTAGCGGTCTACTCGACGCACGGCAACGCCGACATCGAGAAGCAGGTGCTCGACACGGTGCTCGCGAATCCGCACGTGTTCGGCGTGATCTACGCGACGGTCTACACGCGCAAGGTGACGCCGCCCGCCGCGCTGTCGCAGATTCCGACCGTGCTGCTGAACTGCTACACGGGCGACGGCGGGTTTTCGTCGGTCGTTCCGGCGGAGGCTGCGGGCGGTCATCTCGCGACCGATTACCTGCTGCAATCGGGGCATCGGCGGATCGGGTTTATCAACGGCGAACCCTGGCAGGATGCGTCGAAAGATCGTCTCAAAGGCTATCGCACCGCGCTCGCCACCGCCGACCTGCCTTACCCGCCCGAACTCGTGCGCGACGGCGACTGGAGTTCCGGCCTCGGCTTCGAACTGACGCTCTCGCTGATGCGCGAAGCCAACCCGCCCACCGCGATTTTCTGCGCGAACGACCTGACCGCAATCGGCGCAATCGAAGCGCTGAAGCAGCTCGGTTTGCGCGTGCCCGAAGACGTGTCGGTGCTCGGTTACGACGACCAGGAAATCGCCCGCCACACGCACCCGCCGTTATCGACCGTCGTGCTGCCGAACTATGAACTGGGGCGCTGGGCCGTCGAAACCCTGCTGCAGGAAGAACACAACCGGTCGGCCGGTGCGCCGGTGCGTCACCGGATGGTCAAGCTCGATGGCCCGCTGGTCGAACGCGCGTCGGTCAGGGTAATTACCGAGGCAAAAAAGCCAATAATTAATATTATTAGTGATTGACCGATAATAATTCCGGGTGGAATAATCGGCACGTCCGGTCAGCAGAAAACGCGACCGGCAAAGAAACACAAAAAGCAAATACACACCTACCTCACCAGGTACTGGAGGAAGACATGGCGTCGCTCAATACGCAGTCGCGCAAACTCGCGCGCAAGCATCAGATTCGTCCGCTGGCAGGTTCGCTGCTGGCACTCGCAATCGGTCTCGGCGTCGCCACCGCGCACGCCGACGACGGATTGCCCAAACTGGCGACCAAGACCCCGCTGAAGGTCGGCTTCGCGCAGACCGAAAGCAACAACCCGTGGCGTCTTGCGGAAACCAAGTCGTTCAAGGACGTTGCCGCGAAGTGCGGCTGGCAGGTCGTGATGACCGACGCCAACGGCTCAAACTCCAAACAGGTCTCGGACATCCAGAGCATGATCGCGCAGCACGTCGATCTGCTGGTGTTCCCGCCGCGCGAAGAAAAGCCGCTCGCACCGATCGTTCTGCAAGCCAAGAAGGCCGGCATTCCGGTGATCCTGGTCGACCGTGATGTCGATCAGTCGGTGGCGAAGGCGGGCCGCGACTACATCACGTTCATCGGCTCGGACTTCATCGATCAGGGCCATCGCGCAGCCGACTGGCTCGTGAAAGCGACCGGCGGCAAGGCGAAGATCATCGAACTGGAAGGCACGACCGGCGCGTCGGCGGCGAACGATCGCAAGAAGGGCTTCGACGAAGTCGTCGCGAAGAACCCGGGCATGACGATCATCGCGTCGCAAAGCGGCGACTTCGCACGCGACAAGGGTCGTCAGGTGATGGAAACGCTGCTGCAGGCGCACCCGGACGTGACCGCGGTCTACGCGCATAACGACGAAATGGCGCTCGGCGCGATCGCCGCGATCAAGGCTGCGGGCAAGCAGCCGGGCAAGGACATCCAGGTCGTGACGATCGACGGCACCAAGGGCGGCATGGACGCCATCGCCGCCGGCGAACTCGGCGCGAGCGTGCAGTCGAGCCCGTTCTTCGGCCCGCTCGCCTGCGACGTCGCCCAGCGTTATGCGAAGGGTGAAAAGATCCCGACGTGGGTCAAGGTGTCCGACAAGTTCTACGACAAGGACAACGTCCAGCAGAACATGCAGTACGGCTATTGATCGACTAGCCACGATCAGCTGTAGAGAAGCGTTGCAGCAGGAAAGTCACCCGCTTTGACAACCGTCTCCTCGGGAAGCGGGTGACGGGAAGGGTTCGAAGCGACGCGCCCGTGATTGCACGGACCGTCGCTTCGCTTTTATGCGGCGTAACATGATCCGACTCACGCTCCGACGACGATCTGAGACGCCCCTGCATCGAGTCCGGACGTGCACGGCAATTTGCCCGTGCAGCACACGCAGCACCGCATCAGGAGGACACCCCGTGACGGAATCCGGCACGCAGACGCCACACTCCCCCCTTAACCGTTCGCCGCTGCTCGAGATGCAGGATATCGGCATCAGCTTCGGCGGCGTACCCGCTTTGCGTGGCGCGAATCTGAGCGTCGCAGCAGGCGAAGTTCACGCGCTGATCGGCCAGAACGGCGCGGGCAAATCCACGATGATCAAGATCCTGACCGGCGCATATCGGCGCGGGTCGGGCAGCGTACGCTTCGAGGGCCGCGAAGTCGATTTCCGCACGCCGAAGCAGGCGCGTGAAGCGGGCATCAGCACGATTTATCAGGAGATCAACCTGGTGCCGTTTCGCTCGGTCGCGGAAAACATTTTTCTCGGACGCGAGCCGCGCCGTTACGGTCTGATCGACTGGCGCGCGGTGCAGCAACGTGCCAGCGCCTTGCTCGAATCGTTCGGTTTGCAGATCGATGTGAAGAAACCGGTTGGCCGCTATTCGACCGCGATCCAGCAGATGGTGGCGCTGGCGCGCGCGGTGTCGTCGGACGCGAAGATGGTCATCATGGACGAGTCCACGTCGTCACTCGACGAACGCGAAGTGGAACTGCTGTTCACCGTGGTGCGCAAGCTGCGCGACGACGGCCGCGCGGTGATCTTCGTGTCGCACCGGCTCGACGAGCTTTACGCACTGTGTGACCGCGTCACGGTGATGCGCGACGGTCAGACGGTCGCGCAAAGCACGATGGCCGAGATGGACAAACTGCAACTCGTCACGACGATGCTCGGCCGCACGCTCGCCGCGGTCGTGCAGGAAGACACCGCGTCGCGCGAAGCGAACCTCGCGCGACGCGGCAAGCAGGCGATTGCCGCCGCCAACCTGAGCGCGCATCCGAAAGTGAACGACGTGTCGCTCGCCGTGCATGCAGGCGAGGCAGTCGGTCTCGCCGGTCTGCTCGGCTCGGGCCGCACCGAAACCATGCGGCTGATGTTCGGCGCCGATCCACTCGAGCAAGGCTCCCTGTCGATCGGCGGCGAAGCGGTCGCGCTGAAGTCGCCGCAAGACGCGATCGCGCGCGGCCTCGCGTATCTCACCGAAGACCGCAAGGGCGAAGGCATCGTCCCCGAACTGTCGGTGCGCGACAACCTCACGCTGGTTTGTCTGCGCACGCTGGCGAAAAACGGCGTCGTCGATGTGAAGAAGCAGCAGGCGATTGTCGACCGTTTCATCGCGTCGCTCGGCATCAAACTGCGTTCCGCCGATCAACCGATCCGCGAACTGTCAGGGGGCAATCAGCAGAAGGTTTTGCTGGCACGCTGGCTCGCCGCCGAACCGTCGCTGCTGCTGCTCGATGAACCGACCCGCGGTATCGACGTCGGCGCGAAAGCGGACGTGGCGAAGATCGTTCGCGAATTGCGCGACGCCGGACTCGCGGTGCTGCTGTCCGCGTCCGAACTCGAAGAGTTGACCGCCGTGGCCGACCGCGCGGTGGTGATCCGCGACGGCCGCACGGTCGCCGAACTGAATGGCGCCGACATGAGCGAGACCGCGATCATGGACGCGATCGCGTACGGCAGCGAAGGTCATTCGCAACTGGCCGAAGCCGCGCAAACGGCAAACGCCGCCCATATCGAAGACGCGTTGGAGGGCGACCGTCATGGCGCTTAAGCTGCATACCGAAACACTGCAACCCGAAGGGCGCCAGGTCGACAGCGGTTCGTCGCCGGCCAGCGCGACCCGCACCAAAGCATCGAGCACGGTGCAGAAATGGCGGCATCTCGCGATGCAGCGCGAAGTCATCGTGTTGCTCGCGATGGTGCTGTTCAACCTGATCTTCACGCCGCACTTCTGGTCGCTGCAAACCTTCAACGTGAACATGACGCAGGTGGTGACGATCGTGATCGTCGGCATCGGCATGACGCTGGTGGTGGCGACAGGCGGGATCGATCTGTCGGTGGGCGCGTCGATGGCAATTTCCGGTGCGCTCGCGCCGATGCTGTTCCTGAACATCGCGGGCCCCGGCGGGATCGCGCTCGCCTTCGTGCTGCCGGTGCTGGCCGCGGCGCTGTGCGGCGTGTTTAACGGCTTTCTGGTGACGAGGCTGGCCGTTCAGCCGATTGTCGCAACGCTGGTGCTGTTCATCGCCGGACGCGGGATCGCGCAGGTCGTCACCGACGGCAGCCTGCAGGCGTTCAACACGCCCGCATTCCAGTGGATCGCGCTCGGCAAGGTCGCGGGCGTGCCCTTCCAGGTTCTGCTGATGCTGGCGCTGGTCGCGCTGTTCGTGTGGGTGGTTCGCAAGACGCTGTTCGGCCAATACCTGCTGATCACTGGCGGCAACGAAAAGGCCGCGTATCTGTGCGGCGTGCCGACTGCCACCATCAAGCTGATCGCCTACACGTTGTGCGCGGCTTTGGCGGGTCTGGCCGGGCTGATCTCGATCTCGGTGAATTCGTCGTCCGATGCGAACGTGGTCGGCCTCGGCGTCGAACTCGATGCGATTGCAGCGGTGGCGGTTGGCGGCACGGCGTTGACGGGCGGCAAGGCGTATATCGGCGGCACGCTGATCGGCGCGCTGATCATCCAGTTGCTGCGTTACACGCTGCTCGCGCACGGCATTCCCGATGCGGCGGCGCTGGTGGTGAAGGCCGGCATTATCGTCGCGGCGGTTTATGTGCAGCGGCGCTCGCGCTGACGCCTCAAGGACACTTCTGGACTCGATGCGATGAAAAAGAATCTTCCTATCCTGGTCGCGCTGGCCGCGCTGGTTATCTTCGGCCTCGTGCGCTATGACCATTTCGGCTCGGCGTACAACATCACGTCATTCTGGCGCTACAACTCGATGTTCGCGCTGATCTCCATCGGCATGGCGTTCGTGATCATTACCGGCGGTATCGATCTGTCGGTCGGCACGGTGGCGGCTCTGGCGAGTGTCGTCGCGGCACTGGCGAGCCCGTACGGCGGCCTGGCCGCGGTCGTAGCGGGCTGCGTTGCAGGACTCGCGGTCGGCGTGCTCAACGGGCTGATCATCACGCGGCTCAAGATCCTGCCATTTATCGTGACGCTCGCGACCAGTCTCGGCGCGCACGGTGTCGCGCTGCTGCTGGGCAAGAACGACGCGGTGTCGATCGCGTCGGACTCGAATTTCGGCAACTTCGGACAAGGCGATCTGTTCGGCCTGCCGATTCCGGGGATCGTCGCGGTCGTCGCGGCGGTGGCCGGCTGGCTGGCACTGCGCAGCACGCGTTTCGGACGACATTCGCTCGCGATCGGCGGCAGCGAGGAAGCTGCGCGACTGATGGGCCTGAACGTCGACCGGACTCTGGTGCTGGCTTACGCGGTGAGCGGTTTGCTGGCGGGCATGGCGGGCGTGATCCTCGCCGCGCAATTTGGCGCGGGGCAGCCGAACGAGGGCGTCGGCTGGGAGCTGTTCGCGATTTCGGCGGTGGTGCTGGGCGGCACGCTGCTGACCGGCGGCGAAGGGTCGGTCGCGATGACGATTGCCGGCGTGCTGCTGCTCGGGCTTGTGTTCAACCTGCTGAACTTCGAGAACGGACTGGGGTTTATCAGCTTGTCGGCTTACTGGCAGTCGGTGATTCGCGGCGTGTTCCTGCTGCTGGTGATCGTGTTGCAGGCTCGGGTGTTGAAGCAGCGCGGCAAGAAGCGGGTGGTTGCGGCGGCTTGACGGGTTGGTGAGGCTCGATTGCGTGATTTCGTTTGAGTTGCGGCGGACGCGTGAAATGCAGTGAAAGTGTTTGAGTCGAGGCGGCAAGGTTCTGATTGCCGCCTTGGCTTCCACAAATCGGCAGACAACCGTGTGCGTCGCATTTGCCATCTGTCGCTTGTCACATGTCAGCACGCTTTATACATCTCAGAGTGAACGGATAAGAGATCGCTAAAAGCCGGTTATCAACGGTGTATTTGAGCAACCTTCATCAAGCCGAACTCGTTGCTGTGTACCAAAAATCGACTCCTCCACCTTCCAAATCCCTCGCCGCGCCATCGCCCCGCACTCCCCCACCACCCCGCACCGCATTCCCATTTGCCAGTTTTATCAGCAGGGTCAATGCTGCAGTGCACGCCGCGTTTCGGTATCATCCTGAAAATGTTGCCCGCGCGGCGTGCCTTTACGGCGTCTGCCAGGCAGCCGATGGCAACCGCCCAGCGCGGTTTTCGCCGATCGCCGTACCCCTGCTGAAGCGCGGCAGCACTCCCGCCGATGTACTTCGCGACGCCCGACTGAATTGCTAGCCGGCGCCGCCGCTTCCAGGTCCGGCAACCCGCATCACACGCTCAATCGCCGCGTCGCGAGCCTCCAGCCAGCGAGCGCGGTAAAATAGCGGATTGCGCGTGACTCCCGACCACGGGTTAGCGCAGCATCGCCCTTGCCGTGCCGGCCGGCTCCAACGACTGGCCGCCTTTGTTTTCGCACTATCCAAGAAGCCATGAGCAACCTGAATTCACAAACCGTCCTGAGCGTCCATCACTGGACCGATACGCTTTTCAGCTTCACCTGCACGCGCGACCCGGGGTTCCGTTTCGAAAACGGCCAGTTCACGATGGTGGGCCTCGAAGTCGACGGCAAGCCGCTGATCCGCGCTTATAGCCTCGCCAGTGCGAACTACGAAGAACATCTCGAATTCCTGAGCATCAAGGTGCAGGACGGTCCGCTTACGTCGCGTCTGCAGCACTTGAAGGTCGGCGACGAAGTCCTGATCGGCAAGAAGCCGGTCGGCACGCTGATGGCCGACAACCTGCTGCCGGGCAAGACGCTGTGGCTGCTGTCCACGGGCACGGGCCTCGCGCCGTTCATGTCGATCATTAAAGATCCGGACATTTACGACCGTTACGAGCGCGTAGTGCTCACGCACACCTGCCGTTTCGTCGACGAACTCGCGTACAAGGAATACATCACCGACCACCTGCCGGCGCACGAGCACCTCGGCGAACTGGTCCAGGAAAAGCTGCTGTATTACCCGACGGTCACACGCGAAGCGTTCCAGAACCGCGGCCGCATCACCGAGCTGATCGAAACCGAAAAGCTGTTCGCCGACCTCGGCGTGCCGGGCTTCTCGCTCGAAAACGACCGCGTGATGCTTTGCGGCAGCCCGCACATGCTGCGCGACACCCGCAAACTGCTCGACGACCTCGGTTTCGAGGAAGGCAGCAACAATTCGCCGGGTCACTATGTTGTCGAAAAAGCATTCGTCGGCTAAGCCACGTTGCTAACGCGCGACACCATGTCGCGGAATCAAAAAAAGGAGCCTTCTGGCTCCTTTTTTTATTGGCCAGGTTACAAATGACACAACCGACATTTAACATTCAATGTCGGTATTCTTCCTACAAATGCGTTGTTTAAAATCATCAACCATTGCATGAAAAGCAAGCTCTAAGCCTTGGTGGGCCTGCATTTTTTCTTTTTTTGAGATATCATCGCGCCGCACAATCAGACGATTTGACAAGTCTTCTAGCAACCAGCTAGCTTGTTACTGAATGTAAATTTCGTTACCTCTCACCATAGCGTTTTGTCCGTCACGGAATTCCGTCAGACGGTCGTATCTGGAGGCTAGAGACTCGCATGCGTTCTTTCGTCTTCGCGCAGCCGTTGCGCCCCTGCTTTGCTGTCCACATCGCTTCCTGATCAGGAAACATTATGGATACGCTGACTGTCGTCCCGTTCAACACCCAGCCCCCTTCGTCGCCGACGCGTGACGGCTTCGACGCGGACGTTGCCGCGCCGTCGTCGTCGGTCGAACGCGAACTTGCACGGCTGCGCGCACGGGTCAGCGAACTGTCGGCGGAACTGGTTCAGGCGCGTGAAGCCGCTTGCCGCCATGTGGCGCGCGAACTGCACGACGGCGTGGGCGCCGAACTGACCGCGATGCGCTTTGCACTGGCCGGTGTCGAAACCTGGCTGCCCGCTGATGCGCCGTCGCAATGCGCGGCCGCACTCGCCGTCGCCGGCCGTTCGCTCGACGCCGCGTGCGCCGCAAGCCAACAGGCGGTGGCGGAACTCCATGCGCCGTCGCTCGAAGCAGGGATTGTGGGCGCACTCGCGCACTGGACCGGCGACTTCTCGACCCGCACGCACTTGCGCACGAGTTTCGTCTGCGCCGCCGACGTGCGCCTCACGCGCCTGCCCGCCGACGCCGCGCTGGCCGTATTCCGTGTCGCCCAGGAAGCGCTGAACAATATTGCGAAGCACGCGCGCGCCGAATCGGCCGATGTGCGGATCGAAACCAGCCGCCAGCACCTCACGCTGCTCGTCAGCGACGACGGCATCGGACTGGCTCGCCATGCAGGCAACCAGCGCGGGCATTTCGGCCTGAGCGGCATGCAGGCACGCTGCGCCGCGTTCGACGGCACGTTGCGCGTCAGCGCCCGACGCGGTGACGCAAGCGGCTCCCCATCGCGCGGCACGCTCGTGCGCGCACGCTTTGCGTGGGACGCGATGCTGGCGCAAGCGCCGCGCGCCGAACGGCACGCGCTGCAATCGTGAGCGACCGGTCATGAGCCTGCGCATTCTGATCGCCGAAGATCACGCCGTGGTCCGCCAGGGCGTGCGTCAATTGCTGATCGACCGTGGTGTGGCGCGTGAAGTCACCGAGGCGCAAAGCGGTACCGAGGCGCTCGAAGCCGTCGGCAATCAGACTTACGACGTCGTGCTGCTCGACATCGGTCTGCCCGACATGAACGGCGTCGAAGTGCTGAAGCGCCTGAAGCGCAAAGCGCCGCGCGTGGCCGTGCTGATGTTCTCGATGTATCGCGAGGATCAATACGCGGTGCGCGCGCTGAAGGCGGGCGCGTCGGGTTATCTGTCGAAAACGGTCGATGCCGCGCAGATGATCTGCGCGATCCAGCAGGTCGCGGCCGGCCGCAAATACGTGAGCCCGGCGATGGCCGAAGCGCTTGCCGACTACGTTTCCTTCGACGGCGAACAGTTGCCGCACGAAAAGCTCTCCGATCGCGAATATCAGACGCTGTGCATGCTCGCGTCCGGCAAGCGGCTGACCGATATTGCGGCGACGCTGTCGCTATCGGTGAAGACGGTTAGCGTGTATCGCACGCGGCTGCTCGAGAAAATGAAGCTGCGCAACAACGCCGAGTTGACCTTCTACGTGATGAGCAACCGGCTCGTCGATCTGAATCCGGCGATGGCGGGCTGAACGCCTGCGCTTTTGCCTCTGCATTTGTCCTACGTCTGCTGAATAACTCGCCGCTCACACGGCGAGTTTGCAACGGAGAGATTCCCTCCCCATTTATCCCGCATCGCGCGAAAGCTTTGCTGCCGTTTTGCGTTCGGCGGACGAACGTCGCGCCCGATGCCCCTGCCGCCGGGAGTTTCCGCCCGGCCGGTACAAGCCGTGCGGTACGTCCCAAAATAGTGCAGTGCTTCGCATCCGTTAAAATCGTGGGTTTCCCCGACATTCGGCGCGCAACACGCGTGCACCACTGGAGACCCACGCCAATGTCCCTGTTTCGAACAAAAAGCGTCGAGCACATGATCGCGTCGAGCGCTCAGAAAGCCGGCCTCAAGAAAGCGCTCGGCGCACTCGATCTGACCTTCCTCGGTGTCGGCGCCATTATCGGCACCGGCATTTTCGTGCTGACCGGCACGGGCGCCGTTCAGGCCGGCCCGGCGCTGATGCTGTCGTTCATCATCGCGGCGATCGCGTGCGGTTTCGCTGCGCTTGCCTACGCGGAATTCGCGTCGACGATTCCGGTCGCCGGGTCCATTTATACGTATTCGTACGCGACGCTCGGCGAGTTGGCCGCGTGGATCATCGGCTGGGATCTGATGCTTGAATACGGGCTGGCGACGTCGGCGGTATCGGTCGGCTGGTCGGGCTATCTGCAATCGTTGCTGTCGGGCTTCGGCGTTTCTTTGCCGGTTGCGTTGAGCGCCGCGCCCGGCGCGGTGGCTGGACAGCACACGCTGTTCAACCTGCCCGCATTCCTGGTGATGATGGCGATTACCGCGTTGTTGTCGGTCGGCATTCGCGAATCCGCGCGGATCAACAACATCATGGTCGCGATCAAGGTGACGGTGGTGTTGCTGGTGATCGGCGTGGGCGTGTTTCACGTGACGCCGGCCAACTGGCATCCGTTCATGCCGAACGGCTGGAACGGCGTATTCGGCGCGGCGGCGGTGATGTTCTTCGCGTTTATCGGATTCGATGCGGTGTCGTCGGCGTCGGAAGAGGTGAAGAATCCGAAACGCGATCTGCCGATCGGGATTATTGCTTCGCTTGGCGTGTGCGCTGTGTTGTACGTCGCGGTCGCGGCGGTGGTGACGGGGATCGTGCCGTCGGCGAAGTTCGCGGGCATTTCGCATCCGGTTTCTTATGCGTTGCAGCAGGCGGGGCAAACCTGGGTGGCGGGCTTTATCGATCTCGGCGCCGTGCTCGGCATGTTGACCGTGATTCTCGTGATGGCTTACGGACAGACGCGCGTGATTTTCGCGATGTCGCGTGACGGGCTTCTGCCGGAGCGGCTTTCGCGCCTGCACCCGAAATTCGCGACGCCGTTTTTCACGACCTGGCTCGTGGGGATTTTCTTCGGCCTGATCGGCGCGCTCGTGCCGTTGAATGTGCTGGCTGAGCTGATCAATATCGGGACGCTGGCAGCGTTTTCGATGGTGTCGATTGCCGTGCTGGTTTTGCGGAAAACGCATCCGGATTTGCCACGCGCTTTTAAGTGCCCTGGCGTGCCGGTTGTGCCGGTGCTTGCTGTTGCGTCCTGTCTCTTTCTTATGCTGAATCTTCAGCGTGTGACGTGGGCGGCTTTTGGTATCTGGCTGGTGATCGGGATGGTGATTTATTTCGGGTATTCGCGGCGGAATTCGAAGTTGGCCTGATCAGGTACGCTCGCGCGGCGGGTTTGGGGGTGGTTTTGGGGTGTTGGCCTTTCCTTGAATTCGCGGTGGTGGGGTTTAGGGTTGTTGGCCTTTCGGTTGTTGGCCTTTCCTTGAAATCACAGTGGTCTATTAGCGTCGCCCCTGTGCGGGGCGGCACTCACTTTCTTTGCCGCCGCAAAGAAAGTAAGCAAAGAAAGCGGGCTCACCCCGCTAGCTCATAAGTGGGTCCCCTGGCTTGGAGGGGGCAGTGGTTCATCTGGAATCAGTGCCCCCGCAAACTCCACGTCAGTGACAAAGCAGTCATTCTTCCGGCGACGCTGCGCGCGCCGTCGCAGTAGTTCTCAAACCCCCGCTCATTCTGTGCACTTCCAGTGCATCCTCGTTCTGAGGGTGCGCTATTCAATTGAATTGTGGCTATGTGCGCCGCGCAAGCATTTGCATTTCAATTTGAACGAGCATCCGCGTATCGCAGGGCGATCCCGATGCACACCAGCTAACGCAGGGCACCGCCCTTTCCGGCGAGCACGTAGTGCGAGGCGGGAAGAATGACTGCCTTGTCACGAGCTCGAAGTGTGCGGGAGCACCGATTCCAGATGCACCACTGCCCCCTCCAAGCCAGGGGACCCGCTTCAAAGCTAGCGGTGTGAGCCCGCTTTCTTTGCTTACTTTCTTTGCGGCGGCAAAGAAAGTGAGTGCCGCCCCGCACAGGGGCAACGCCAATAGACCACCGCGATCACAAGGAAAGGCCAACACCCAAAGACCACACCCCCCCCCAGCGCCCCGCGCAGAAAACTTCCCCTCATAGCGCCCCCGTCCAATTTGTGCTTTACTTTTCGGCACACCCGTAAGAAAAAAGCAGCAGTCCCCCAATACCGGACCCGAAGCGCAACAGACCAACAAAGCAAAACCAGAAACAAGACAAAAGCAGCCAAAACCCGAAGGTCCGGTCTCACCCCATCAGGAGACAACTTCATGGCGATCAGCATCAGTCTGACGGTGAACGGCGCGCCAGTCACCGCGTCTATCGAACCCGGCACCCTGCTTGTCCAGTGCCTGCGCGACCAGCTACGCCTCACCGGCACGCACATCGGCTGCGACACGGCTCAATGCGGCGCCTGCACAGTCCACCTGAACGGCCGCGCGATCAAATCCTGCAACATCCTCGCAGTACAAGCCGAAGGCGCGGCAATCACCACCATCGAAGGGCTCGCGCAGAACGGCACCCTGCATCCGATGCAAGCAGCGTTCAAACACTGTCACGGTCTCCAGTGCGGCTTCTGTACGCCCGGCATGGTGATGAGCGCGGTCTCGCTCGTGCAACGCCAGCCCGACCTCACTGGCGACGACGTCCGCACACAGCTCGACGGCAATCTGTGCCGCTGTACGGGCTATCACAACATCGTCAAGGCAGTCCTCGAAGGCGCAGCAGGCATGAAGTCCGCCGGCAACGCGGCCACCGTCGCGACCAGCGCCGACACCGCCGCCCATGCGAATACAGCGAACGCAGCCAGCGCATCGGCCACCGCGCCAGTCACCGCCTGAGGAGCCGACGATGAACGCACCCGACACCCCCCATCTGATCGGCGCCTCGGTCGAACGTAAGGAAGACTATCGGTTTCTGACCGGCAACGGCCAGTACACCGACGACATCGTCCTGCCGCAGCAAACCTACGCGGTGTTCCTGCGCTCGCCGCATGCGCACGCGAAGATCAACAGCATCGACATCGCGGCGGCAAAGCAGTCGCCCGGCGTGATCGCGATCTTCACCGGCGCGGACATGGCCGCTGAAAACGTCGGCGGATTGCCTTGTGGCTGGTTGATCCACAGCACTGACGGCAAGCCGATGAACGAGCCGCCGCACCCGGTCATCGCGCATACGAAAGTGCGCCACGTCGGCGACCAGGTCGCGCTCGTGATCGCCGATTCGATCAAGGCCGCGAAAGACGCCGCTGAACTGATCGACGTGGATTACGACGTGCTGCCCGCCGTCGTCGACACAGCGCATGCAGCCGATGCGGGCCAGCCCGCGGTCCACGACGAAGTGCCCGACAACGTCTGCTACAACTGGGGCCACGGCGACAAAGCCGCCACCGACGCCGCATTCGCCAAAGCCGCCCACGTCACCACACTCGACATCGTCAACAACCGGCTGGTGCCGAACGCGATCGAACCGCGCGCGGTCAACGCGAGCTACTCGCCGCAGGACGACAGCTACACGGTCTACGTCGCGAATCAGAACCCGCACGTGGAGCGTCTGTTGATGGCCGCGTTCGTACTGTCGCTGCCGGAGTCGAAATTGCGCATCATCGCGCCGGACGTTGGCGGCGGCTTCGGTTCGAAGATCTTTCTGTACGCCGAGGACGTCGCGCTCACCTGGGCGTCGAAGAAAATCCGCCGTCCGGTGAAGTGGACGGCCGAGCGCTCGGAAGCGTTCGTGTCCGACGCGCACGGCCGCGATCATGTGACGAAAGCCGAACTCGCGATGGACGCCGACGGCAAGTTCCTCGCCATGCGCATCCACACCATCGCGAACATGGGCGCGTATCTGTCCACGTTCGCATCGAGCGTGCCGACCATCCTGTACGCGACGCTGCTCGCGGGCCAGTACGCGACGCCCGCGATCTACGCCGAAGTGAAAGCGGTCTTCACCCACACCGTTCCCGTCGATGCCTACCGAGGCGCGGGCCGTCCCGAAGCGACCTACGTCGTCGAGCGTCTGGTCGAAACCGCCGCGCGCGAAATGAAGCTCGATCCGGCCGAGATTCGCCGCCGCAATTTCATTCGCGATTTTCCGTACGCGACGCCGGTCGGCCTCACTTACGACACCGGCGACTACGAGACGATCCTCGCGCGTTCGCTCGAACTCGCAGACGTCAAAGGCTTCGCTGCCCGCCAACAGGAATCCGCCAAGCACGGCAAGCTGCGCGGCCTCGGCTACTCGTGCTACATCGAGGCATGCGGCCTCGCGCCGTCGAATATCGCCGGCGCGTTGGGCGCGCGGGCGGGCCTCTTCGAAGTCGGACAGATTCGCGTGCACCCGACCGGTTCCGTCACCGTGTTCACCGGTTCGCACAGTCATGGCCAGGGACACGAAACGACCTTTGCGCAGGTGGTCGCCGACCGGCTCGGCATCGCGCTGGAAAGCGTCGAGATCGTCCACGGCGACACGGGGCGGATTCCGTTCGGCATGGGTACGTATGGCTCGCGCTCGATTGCGGTCGGCGGCTCGGCGATCATGAAGGCGCTCGACAAGATCGAAACGAAGGCGAAGAAAATCGCCGCGCATCTGCTGGAAGCGGCGGCCGAAGATATCGAGTTCAAGGACGGCGTGTTCCGCGTCGCGGGCACCGATCGCACGAAAGCATTCGCCGACATTTCGCTCGCGGCGTACGTGCCGCACAACTATCCGCTCGACGTGCTCGAACCGGGTCTCGAAGAAAGCGCGTTCTACGATCCGACCAACTTCACCTATCCGTCCGGGGCGTACATCTGCGAGGTCGAAGTCGATCCGGATACCGGCGTGTGCCGCATCCAGCAGTTCACCGCCGTGGACGATTTCGGCAACGTGATCAATCCGATGATCGTCGAAGGACAGGTGCACGGCGGCCTCGCGCAGGGCATCGGCCAGGCGATGCTGGAACGCTGCGTGTACGACAACGACAGCGGCCAGTTGCTGTCCGGCTCGTACATGGATTACGCGATGCCGCACGCGTCCGATCTGCCCGACTTCACCGTCGAGACCGCGAAGGGCACGCCGTGCACGCACAATCCGCTCGGCGTGAAGGGCTGCGGCGAGGCCGGCGCGATCGGCTCGCCGCCGGCGGTGATCAACGCGATCATCGATGCGCTTGCGCCGCTCGGCGTGACCGATCTGCAAATGCCCGCGACGCCGCATCGCGTGTGGTCCGCGATTCGCGCGGCGAAGCAAGGCAATGCGCAACCCCATTGAGATCCTGAGCGGAGAATCGACATGTATTCATTCGAGTATCAACGCGCGACGGATCCCAAAGCGGCCGCCGCCATCCTCACCGCCGACAGCGACGCGAAATTCCTGGCCGGCGGCCAGAGCCTGCTGCCCACGATGCGGCTGCGTCTCGCACAACCGTCGCAACTGGTCGACGTGACGCGCATTCCCGCGCTCAAATCGATCACCGTGGATGCCAACACGGTGACGATCGGCGCCGCCGTCTGCCACGCGGATGTCGCCGAGCACGCGGAATTGCGTCGCGTATCGCCCGGCCTCGCCGATCTCGCCGCGCACATCGGCGACCGTCAGGTGCGAGCGCTGGGCACGATCGGTGGCTCGCTGGCAAACAACGATCCGGCCGCGTGCTACCCGGCGGCGGCGATGGCACTGGACGCGACCATCGTCACCGAGCGTCGGCGGATTGCATCGGCGGACTTTTTCGTCGGCATGTACGAAACCGCGCTGGAGCCGGACGAGTTGATTGTCGCGGTCGAGTTTCCGGTTCCCGAGCGCGCGGCCTACGAGAAATTCCGCAATCCTGCGTCGCACTTCGCGCTGGTCGGCGTGTTCGTCGCGAAGTTCGCGAGCGGCGTGCGAGTGGCGGTGACGGGCGCGGCGGCGTCGGTGTTTCGTGTGCCGGAACTGGAAAGCGCGTTATCCGCGAATTTCACGCCGGAGGCCGCGCGCGGAGTAAGCGTGTCGGCGGCGAATCTGAACACCGACATGCACGCGAGCGCCGACTATCGCGCGCACCTGATCCCGGTGCTCGCCGCGCGGGCGGTGGCGAAGGCGAACGGCTAGCGATTCGTCGAACAGGCTGGCGTGCTTTTATTTCGGCACGTCAGCCCCGTTCCCGTTTTATCGCAGCTCGCCCGTTTGTCAGGCTTCATCGGCGTCAATCAGGCGCGCAGATTCAGGACCGCCATGCAACCCGCTTCAATCGACGACACCCTCGCGCAACTCGCCGCGCAACGTTATTTCGCCAGCCGCGAACTCGCGACCGCGCTCTATCTCGCGCTGCGGATGGAGCGGCCGTTGTTCGTCGAAGGCGAGCCGGGCGTCGGCAAAACCGAACTCGCGAAAGCCGCAGCGGGAATGCTCGGCACCACGATGTTGCGTCTGCAATGCTATGAGGGACTCGATACGGCGAGCGCGCTGTACGAGTGGGACTATCCGCGTCAGATCATGGCGCTGCGTCTCGCGGAAGCCGCCGGCGAGCGGCCCGATAACGACACGCTGTATCGCGGCGAATTTTTGCTGAAGCGTCCGCTACTGCAAGCGTTGATGCCCGATGAAAATCATCCCGGCGCGAGGCGCGTGCTGCTGATCGACGAAATCGATCGAGCCGACGAGCCGTTCGAAGCGTTCCTGCTCGAACTGCTGTCGGACTTCCAGGTGTCGATTCCCGAATACGGCACCGTGCGGGCAGCGCAACCGCCGCTCGTCGTGATGACCTCGAACCGCACGCGCGAAGTGCACGACGCGTTGAAGCGTCGCTGTCTGTATCAATGGATCGGCTATCCCGAGCGGGATCGGGAACTGGAGATCGTCGCGGCTCGCGCGCCGCAGACATCGGCGGAATTGCAGCGGCGGGCGGTCGATTTCGTGCACCGGCTGCGCGGCATGGATCTGTTCAAAGCGCCCGGCATTGCCGAGACGATCGACTGGTGCCGCGCGCTGGAAGCGCTGTCGGTGACGGAACTCGATCCGCAATCGGTGCAGAACACGCTGGGTGTGCTGCTCAAGTATCAGGACGATCTGGCGCGCGTCGATGCCGCGCAGATTGCGCAGTGTCTCGCGCCCGCACCGGGATCGTCAGCATGACCAGGCAATCCCCTTCAGGCGCAACGGTTGAGACGCCAGACCAAACTCCAACACTCGCGCGCAACGTCGTTCACTTCGTGCGCGTGCTGCGCGGCGCGGGCTTGCCGATGTCGCCCGCCCAGGCCGTCGATGCCCTCGCCGCCCTGCACTGGATCGACCTCAGCCGGCGCGACGACGTGCGCGCCGCGCTCGCCGCCTCGCTAGTCTGCGCGCCCGACGAGCGCGAACTCTTCAACGCCGCGTTCGCGCTGTTCTGGCGCGACCCGGATTGGGAGGGCAAACTGCGCGCGCTGCTGCTACCAAAAGTTCGCGACGGCCTGCCGCCGCCCAAACGCAACAACCGTCTCGCCGATGCCCTCGCCGTCCGCGCGCCGCCGTCGCCGCACACCAGAACGCCGCAGCAGACCGAGCAGCACGAGTTGCACGCGCACGTCACGTTCAGCGCGGAAGAGCGCTTGCGTCACCGCGATTTCGACACCCTTTCCGCCGATGAATGGCGCAGCTTGCGTCACCTGATTCGTGGCCAGCGTCTACCGCTCGCCACCGAACCGACGCGTCGCCTGAAAGCGTCATCGCACGGCACGCATGCCGATTTGCGCGCGAGTGCCCGGCACGCGGTGCGCGCGGGCGGCGACTGGACGGTATGGAAATATCGCGCGGTGGTCGAACGCAAACCGCCGCTCGTGTTGCTGCTCGACATCTCCGGTTCGATGAGCAGCTACTCGCGCGCAGTGCTTTATTTTTGCCACGCGCTGCTGCAATCGCGCGAACGCCTGCAGGTGTTTCTGTTCGGCACGCGGCTCACCAACGCGACGCGCGCGCTGCGCGAACGCGATCCCGATGTGGCGATTGCGACGCTCACCGATCAGGTGGTCGACTGGTCGGGCGGCACGCGCATCGGTGCGGCACTCGCGGAATTCAACCGGCGCTGGGCGCGGCGCGTGCTGACCGGACGTGCGACCGTGCTGCTCGTCACCGATGGCCTCGATCACGAAGCCATCGACGTACTCGATACCGAAATGGCCCGGCTGCGACGCTTCGCGCATCGCATTGTCTGGCTCAATCCGCTGCTGCGTTTTAGCGGCTTTTCTCCGAAGGCGCGTGGCGTGCAGGCGATCCTGCCGTATGTCGATGCGCATCGTCCGGTTCACAATCTGGACAGCCTGGCAGCGTTCGGCCGCGATCTCGCGCAACTCACGCGCGCGCCTCGCCCCGCGCTTGCCGCTAAAGCTACCTCGGGAGCAACGTCATGGAATTGACCGAAACTCACACGCTGCCAGTTTCGCAGCAGCAAACATGGGATGCACTGAACGACACCGAGGTGCTGCGCGCCTGCATCCCCGGTTGCGAAAGCATCGAAGCGGACGGCGAGAACGCGTATCTGGTCGCGCTGAGCGCCGCGGTCGGCCCGGTCAAGGCCCGTTTCAAGGGACGCATGCAACTGACCGACATCGAAGCACCGAACACCTACAGCATCGTGTTCGAAGGCCAGGGTGGCGCTGCGGGTTTCGCCAAAGGCAACGCGCGGGTCGCGCTCGAAGCCGACGGCGAAAACGCAACGAAGTTAAGCTATACGGCAAGCGCGCAAGTCGGCGGCAAGCTGGCGCAAATCGGCTCGCGGCTGGTGGACGGCGCGGCGCGCAAGATCGCCGGCGAATTCTTCAAGCGATTTGGCGCGCATGTTGCGGGAGAGGATGGCGCGTCGACGGACGCGACCGAAGAAGCATCCGCCGTCGATGCCGCCACGCAGGACACACAATCGAACGACGGCACCGACGCCGACGCAGACCCAACCAAGAGGAAGAAATCATGGACAGCGTGGATCTCGAAGTCCTGAAGTCCAGCGCACGCTGGCTGGAAGAAGGACATCGCGCGCTACTGGTGACGGTCGTGAAGACGTGGGGCTCGTCGCCGCGTCCCGAGGGCGCAATGCTCGCGGTCCGCGACGACGGGCTAGTGGTCGGCTCAGTGTCGGGCGGCTGCATCGAAGACGATCTGATCGACCGCGTGCGGCAACGGGGAATCGAGCAGACGCGCCCGGAGGCGGTGAAGTACGGCATCACCGCGGAGGAAGCGCATCGTTTCGGCCTGCCTTGCGGCGGCACGATCCAGCTTGTATTGGAACCGTTGACGCGGCAAAGCGGCATCGCCGAATTGTGCCGTGCGGTAGAGGACGGGCGTCTGGTCGCGCGTCAGGTCGAAATGAGTACCGGTGCGGTCCGGCTCGATGCGGCGCTCGCAACGGACGGCGTGCATTTCGACGGCGAGCGTCTGCTGACCATCCACGGTCCGCGCTACCGGATGCTGGTGATCGGCGCTGGGCAGTTGTCGCGCTATCTGTGCCAGATTGCGGTGGGACTCGATTATCAGGTCACCGTGTGCGATCCGCGCGAGGAGTACACGGAGGAGTGGCATATCCCCGGCACGAAGATCGTTCGGACCATGCCGGACGATACCGTGATCGACATGAAACTCGACGAACGCTGCGCGGTGATCGCGCTTACGCACGATCCGAAGCTCGACGATCTCGCTTTAATGGAAGCGTTGAAAACGCCCGCGTTCTATGTCGGCGCGCTGGGTTCACGAAGGAATAACCAGGCGCGGCGCGAGCGGCTAAAAGAGTTCGACCTGAACGAGACGGAGTTGGCCCGTTTGCATGGACCGGTTGGCATTTATATCGGCAGCCGGACGCCGCCCGAAATTGCCGTTTCGATACTCGCCGAGGTGACGGCGGCGAAGAATGGCGTGTCGCTGCCGACGCTGCTTCAGGTTGAAGGTGCGAAGGCGGCTCGGGAAGTCGCGGCCTCGGGCGGTGCAGCCTGCAGCGTTTGAACGCGGGGCGTTTTCCGGCAACCGCTAACGTCCAACGCTCGCCGCCGCATAAAACGCTCACATCAGCGCGCACACCACCGTCGCGACAATCGACCCGCCCACCAGCACCACGCCCACCACGCGGCGCTTGTTCAACTCGGTCCATAGCAGCACGCCGGTCAGCGAAAGCAGGATCAGACTGCCGGCGATCGTATCGATCAGCAGCACCCAGCCGACGCTCAAACCCGCGCCCTTGTGCAGATTGTTCATCGTCGCGAGAAAACTGTTGTGCGTGCGTTTTACCGCGACAAAGCCATTGCCCACCCAGTACTCCGCCTGCACGTTCTGCGACGGGCCCATGATGCCGACCTGCCAGAACTCCGGCTGCATCGCGCTGTGATCGCCCCACGCGACCGGATGCGCCGGCTCGCGCCGCGCGCGCCCCGGCTTGCCGTCCAGCTTCAATTCGGCTTTGAGCCACTTCGCCAGATCCATCGGCGAATGCAGCGGTTTTTGCGGCACGGGAATCTGCATTTCCTCGACGATCGGCTCGCCCGTCGACACTTTCAGCGGCCCGGCCCGATGGTTCAGCAGGAACCCGGTCGCGCCGAACATCAAACCCAGCACCGCGCCCCACAAGCCGACCCAGCCATGCACCTTGCGCAGCCACTTGATGAAATTCGAGCGACGCGAACGCTGACGCCGCGCCGCCTGCTCGGCGTCATCCATCAGATGATGCGTGCGCGGCGGCTGATGGGCGGTGTATTCGGTATGGGCGGTGGATTGTGTGCGCTGACCGGCAGCGGACTTTGCATCGATTGAAACGGGGGCGTTCATCCAGGCTCCAGGCGGCATCAGCTCGATCCGTCGACGGCACACTGGGGGAGGCGCGCGCTCATACGGCAGCGGTGAGGGAAAGTGTCAGAAGGCGGACGACCCGGCTTGCGGTCCAGGTCGTCCTGATCGAAAGGCTGGCTGGCGGTCACAGAGGAGGAGAAATGTGACCGAAGCTGGCGATGCCTTTCAATTGAGAACGACTATCATTACACATTTACCCGCTTTGCTCAATCGCAACGTGTTGCAGGCGCTTGACAAGCGCGCGGCGCAACCCGACTCTAGCTCCAGATCCCGTCAACGTTGCGCGTTCGGATACCTGCCTGCCATGCGATTCCTTTCGGTGCTTTGCGTCGTTTCAGTTGGCTGGCTTGCCGGCATCCACGTCGCGAGCGCGAGCGTCGCAGATAAACTCGACGATCCGTATACCAACGAAGGCGAGACGCAAACCTTCACCGTCAACGCCGACGGTTCGTATTCCAAGCTCGATTCCCTGACGCTGCGCGTGAACAGCGAGGCCGGCGTCGCGCGGGTGGCGCAGCAATACGTCTGGTTCAACCGGAACATGGCGGACGTGCAGATTCTCGAGGCGTACACGACGACCGTCGACGGCGTGCGTCACGAGGTGCAGCCCGACCAGATCCGCGACGTACAGGAGGCCCGTTCGTTCGACGCGCCGATGTTCCAGGACATCCAGGAAAAGGTGATCGTGTTCCCGGCGGTCGAACCGGGCGCGCGCGTGCATCTGACGTATCGCAAGACGCAGAAGCAGCCGATCGTGCCCGGCGAATTCAGCGACTTCACGCCGCCCGATCTCGCCCCGACCCACAACTTCCGTCTGATCTACGACCTGCCCGCCGGCAAGCCGCTTTATGCCGACGCCAGGGGTTTCACCGCGCAATCACCGGTCACGCTGAACGGCCGCACGCGTTACGAATTCCGCTACGACAAGGCGCATTTCAGCCGGCTGGAGAATGGCTCGATTGCGTACGTGTCGTATGGCGACCGGCTGATGGTGTCGACCTTTCCCGACTACGCCGCCTTCGCCGCGACCTATCGCGAATCGGCTGCGGACCCGGGCGCGCACGATCCGGCAATCACGCGACTCGCGCAGCAACTCACCGTGCACGACCGCACGCCGCGCGACAAGGCGAAAACGCTGTACGACTGGGTCCGCCGCAATGTGCGCTACGTGGCGATCAACGTCGGGCGCGGCGCGGTCGTGCCGCACAGCGCGAGCGCGATCCTCGCGAATCGTTATGGCGACTGCAAGGATCACGTCGCGCTGTACGGTGCGCTGCTCGACGCGGTCGGCGTGCGCAACGAGCCCGCGCTGATCAGCAGCGGCACGATCTACACGCTGCCGAGCGTGCCGGGTTACGGCGTCATCAATCACGTCATCACGTGGCTGCCGGACTTGCAGCAATACGCCGATTCGACCGCATCGAATGTCGAATTCGGCTTTCTGCCTTCCACCGATATGAACCGCCCGACCGTGCTCGTCGGCGACGGCGTACTCGCCAATACGCCCGCCACCGCGCTGATGAAACGCAGCACCGATCTGTCGATCAAGGTCGATCCCGACGGCTCGGCGAGCTTCACGTACCGGCTGGAAGACAACGGCCCGTTCGCGGAACAGGCGCGTGCGCGATTGCGCATGCAGACACCGTCGCAGCGCGAGGAGTCGATTCAGGCCGAGTTGCGCGGCGCTAACCTGCGCGGCACCGCCACGCTCAGCACCAACGATCTGAACGTCGCCGACGGCCCGCTGACGATCACGATGAAAGGCACGCTGGAGAGTCTGGTCGTGCCCGGCGCGGCGGCGTCGATTCGCGCGCTGACGAGTCTCGCCGGCGGCGTCGAAGCGGATACGCGTTACTGGCTCGGCGAGCGGCGGCGCACGCAGCCGTTCGTTTGCCACAACCTGTCGCTGCACGAACATGCGCGCATCGAGTTGCCTGCCAACTTCCATGTGCTCGATATGCCGGAGGCGAAGCGCGCACAAGACCGCTTCGTCGATTTCCAGTCGCAATACGCATTCGATCCGTCGAGCAACGTGGTGACGATGACGCGCGACGGCACCACGCACTTCGACAGCGACGTGTGCTCGCCCGATGATTTCGCGCAGATGCGTCCGGCGATCGAGGCGATCGGGCGAGACGTGCGCGCCGAGGTGATCGTGAAGTCGACGCTGGTGGAGTCATCGAGTGTGGCGTCGCAGGCGCCTTGAAGCGTATTGCACGCGCCACACTCGAAACTCGAATCGCAGGGTTCAAACCGGCCAGAGCGGCCCTTCCTGCATGGCGCCGAGTTGCTCGCGCATTTCGAGGATGCGGTCTTCCCAGTAGCGCTGCGTGTTGAACCACGGAAACGCCGCGGGAAACGCGGGGTCGTCCCAGCGGCGTGCAAGCCACGCCTGATAGTGAATCAGCCGCAGTGTGCGCAACGCTTCGACCAGATAGAGTTCGCGCGGCTCGAATTCGCAGAAATCTTCGTATCCGGCGAGCAGATCGGCCAGCGCACGCGATGCCTCGGCACGCTCGCCCGGTAGCAATAGCCACAAATCCTGCACGGCCGGACCCATCCGGCTATCGTCGAAGTCGACGAAATGCGGGCCGGCATCGGTCCACAACACATTGCTCGGATGACAATCGCCGTGCATTCGCAGCATGCGAATTTCGCCGGCACGCTCGAACGCGCGCTCCACACCTTCGAGCGCGAGATTCACAACGGTTTCCCATGCAGTGCGAACGTCGTCGGGGACGAAACGCTGCGCGAGCAAAAAGTCGCGCGGCTCGTAGCCGAAGGTGTTGATGTCGAGCGTAGGACGTTCGGTGTAATTTTGCGTCTGACCAACCGCGTGAATGCGGCCGATAAACCGCCCAAGCCATTCGAGCGTGTCGCTACGGTCGAGGTCCGGCGCGCGACCGCCGCGTCGCTCGAAGATCGAAAAGCGGTAGCCGTCGAACGTATGCAGCGTGCGGCCATCAAGTACGCGCGCGGGCACTGCCGGAATCTCGCGCGCGGCGAGGTCGGCGACGAACGCGTGCTCTTCGAGAATCGCGGCATCGCTCCAACGCTCCGGACGATAGAACTTCGCGACAACCGGCGGACCGTCTTCGACGCCCACCTGGTACACACGGTTCTCGTAGCTGTTGAGCGGCAGCATGCGGCCATCAGTGCGCACGCCTGCCGTGCTGAGCACGCTGTCGAGCGCGTCGAGCACGATTTCCGGCTGGAGCCGGGCGAAAGGCGCGGCGCTAGTGGCGCCGTCCTGAGGATCGGAAATGTCGTCGTTCATGCCCGCATTGTGCGCCGCGCCGCCGTCAAAGACGAGGGCCACGGCTCACGTTGCGGTTGAACATACGAATGACACGGCGACTTCAGCGTGACTTACAACACGCTTAACATCGCGCGCACGTAGCGAAACTCACAGCACGATCAATGTATCTGCGCGCTGGACGGACGCACCTGCTCGCCCGTATCGATCAGGTCTTCGAGAAAAAAGGGTTCAGTATTCAGGTGCTGCGACGTACCGGGCTCGCCCGCGTACCACGCAACCATGGCCATGTCGCCCAGAATGCGCATGACAATTCCGCGCGCGCCTTGCGGCACGGCGATGTGCACCGATCGGACAATGGAACCGATTTGCATGATGTTTCCCCGTTTCTCCCGTAGCCGGCTTTATGATTTCGCGCCGGTCAAGGTGATGATAAAAGCGTCGCTCCGTCGATAACGTTGCTTACGCACCCAATCTGCTGCGCGTGATACGCGTGAGAGGTTGAAAGTCATTGTTCCCGTTTTAAGGGACTTTGGAAAGTGCAAACGAAAATATCAAAAATGCAGGTAAAAACCGCTTCACCCGTCGTTTCGCCCTATTCCAATTACGGCTCGCTCAAACGATCATCTCGGCTTAACGCGTCGTAACGAGACAATCATAAACCCACCCGGGGGGAGATATCAAAAACGTGCACAACGTCCAGCTTATTTGCAACGTTTGCGGGTCGCGTAAGCTCGCTGTCATCGGCATTTATCGATTGCGCTAGTCATGTGGATTGTTCGACTCGCGCTTCGGCGCCCCTATACCTTTGTCGTCCTGGCCCTGCTACTTCTGATCGTCGGGCCGCTGACCATTCTTCGTACGCCCACCGACATTTTCCCGAACATCGATATACCGGTGCTCTCGGTAATCTGGTCGTATAACGGTCTGCCCGCCGACGAAATGGAAAAGCGCATCGTGCTCAATTACGAGCGCGGCCTCGCGACCACCGTCAACGATATTGAACATACGGAATCGACTTCGCTGAACGGCATCGCCGTCATCAAGATTTTTTTCCAGCCGCATGCGAATATCGACGAAGCGCTGGCTCAGGTCACCGCGCTATCGCAAACGCAATTGCGCTCGCTGCCGCCTGGCATCACGCCGCCGAATATCCTGCGCTATAACGCGTCGACGGTGCCGATCTTGCGGCTCGCGTTGTCGTCGGCGTCGCTGACCGAGCAGGAGCTGTTCGACTTCGGCAATAATTTTCTGAAGACGCAACTCGCCACCGTGCCCGGCGCATCGGTGCCATTGCCGTATGGCGGCAAGCAGCGGCAGATCATGGTCGATATCGATTCGCGCAAATTGCAGGAGCGCAATCTGTCGCCGCTCGATGTGGTCAACGCGGTCACCGCGCAGAACCTGATTCTGCCGTCGGGCACCGCGAAAATCGGCTCGACTGAATACTCGGTGGAAATGAACGGCAGCCCGGATTCGCTCGCCGGCCTCAACAATATTCCGATCAGATCCACCGCGAACGGCACCGTTTATATTCGCGATGTCGCGCATGTTCGCGACGGCTTCCAGCCGCAAACCAATATCGTGCGCGTGAACGGCCAACGCGCGGCGCTGCTCACGATTAACAAAAGCGGCAACACGTCCACACTGGAAATCGTCGACCGCATCAAATCGATGATGCCGACGCTGCGCAATCTCGTGCCCGAGTCGCTGAATATCGACCCCGTTGCCGATCAATCGCTATTCGTGCGTGCTTCCGTGCAGGGCGTATTGCGCGAAGCGTTGATCGCCGCGTGCCTGACAGGTCTGATGATTCTGTTGTTCCTCGGCAACTGGCGCGCAACGCTAATCATCGCCGTGTCGATTCCTCTGTCGATGATCACGTCGATCATCGCGCTCTCGATGCTCGGCGAAACCATCAACATCATGACGCTCGGCGGCCTCGCGCTCGCAGTCGGGATTCTGGTGGACGATGCGACCGTCGCGATCGAAAACATCAGCCATCAACTGGAACAGGGCAAGAATCTCGAGCAGGCGATTCTCGACGGCGCGCATCAGATTGCGATTCCGACGCTAGTGTCGACGCTGTCCATCTGTATCGTGTTCGTGCCAATGTTCATGCTGACGGGCGTCGCGCACTATCTGTTCATTCCGCTCGCGGAAGCCGTGGTGTTCGCGATGCTGGCGTCGTATTTCTTCTCACGTACGCTCGTGCCGACGCTCGCGAAATACCTGCTGCGCCATCACCATGTGGCGACGACCGCGCATCACGGGTCTGTGCAAACGCGCAATCCGTTCATGCGGGTTCACTATGCATTCGAGCGCGGCTTCTCGCGTTTGCGCGACCGTTATCGCGTGTTCCTCGAAGCACGCGTTGCGCGGCCGGGTCTTTTCGTTACGCTGTTTCTGGTTTGCTGTGGCGCGTCGATGCTGCTCGTGCCGTTTATCGGTCGCGACTTTTTTCCGGCCGTCGATGCGGGCACCATCGCGCTGCATCTGCGTGCGAAAACCGGCATGCGTGTGGAAGAAACAGCGGTCATGACCGATCGTGTCGATACGCGCATTCGTCAGTTGATCCCTGCGGGCGAGTTGCATTCGATCATCGACAATATCGGTTTGCCGGTGTCGGGTATCAATCTTTCGTACGGCAGCACCGGCACGATCGGCACGTCGGATGCGGACGTGCTCATCACGCTCAATCCCGATCATCATCCGAGCGCCGATTACGTTCGCACGCTGCGGCGCACGCTCACCGACGAATTTCCCGGCGTGCAGTTCGCGTTTCTACCTGCGGATATCGTCAGTCAGACGCTGAACTTCGGCATGCCGTCGCCGATCGATATTCAGATCGTGGGCCGCGATGTCGCGGGCAATCGCGTGTTTGCTGCCAAGTTGCTGAACCGTCTGCGCGCAGTGCCGGGTCTCGCCGATGCCCGCATCCAGCAGCCTGCGGATTTGCCGCGTATTTTCATCGACGTGGACCGCACGCGCGCACAGCAAGCCGGTTTCTCGCAACACGACATCGCGAGCAATCTGCTGATCACGCTGTCGGGCAGCCAGCAAACCACGCCGACGTTCTGGCTCAATCCGCGCAATGGCGTGAGCTATAACGTGATCACGGAAGCGCCGCAATACACGATCGATTCGCTGCAATCGCTCGCAAATATTCCATTGAACGCGAACGGTCGCAGCAACATTCTCGGCTCGCTCGCGACGATGAAGCGCGAAGCCGGCAATGCAACGATCAACCACTACAACGCGCAGACCACGATCGATATTTACGGCACCGCCGACGGTCGCGATCTCGGCGGCGTCTCCGACGATATCCGCAAGATCATCGACGACTCAAAGGCCGATCTGCCGAAAACATCGACTATCGAAGTGCGCGGCCAGGTGCAGACCATGAACGATTCGTTCTCGGGTCTGTTCGCCGGGCTCGTGTTCGCGATCCTGCTGGTGTATCTGCTGATCGTCGTGAATTTCCAGTCGTGGCTCGATCCGTTCATCATCATCACCGCGCTGCCGGGTGCGCTCGCGGGCATCGTGTGGATGCTGTTTCTCACGCACACCACGCTGTCGATTCCCGCGCTGACCGGCGCGATCATGTGTATCGGTATCGCCACGGCCAACGCGATTCTCGTGATCAGCTTCGCGCGCGAGCAGTTACTCGAACACGGCGACGCCACGCGCGCGGCAATCGAAGCAGGCTTCACGCGTTTCCGTCCGGTGCTGATGACCGCGCTCGCGATGATCATCGGCATGGTGCCGATGGCGATCGGTCTCGGCGAAGGTGGCGAGCAGAACGCGCCGCTCGGGCGCGCGGTGATCGGCGGTCTGACGGTCGGCACGCTGGCGACGCTGATCTTCGTGCCGGTGGTGTTCTCGATGATCTACAAACGGCTCGCGGCGCGGCGTCTGCGCGCGGCCGAACACGTGGTGCAGAAACCATGAAGCCGACTAACGCCATCGCCATCGCAATGACACGCTACACAAGAGGCAGCGCCGACTGCCCACGCATCTTCACAGGGGAAGTTTGATGGAAGCAAAACGTCCGGACGATTCCAGTTCCGCTACCGATACTGCGCACCGTCCCGCAAAAACGAAGCGCACTCGCGCAATTGCCGTCGCGGTGGCGTTGGCCGTGATTGCGCTCGCCGCGCAAGGCATCTGGTCGCGTCACGATGCGCACGCCGCGCTCGAACGCGATGCGGAGCATGCGAGCCAGTTGAGCGTCGAAGTGGTGCGGCCGCAGAAGTCGTCGGTTGGGCTCGATCTTGTTTTGCCCGGCAATGTGCAGGCTTTTCTCGACACGCCGATCTATGCACGCACCAGCGGCTATCTGAAGAAGTGGTACGCCGATATCGGCGCACATGTGAAGAGCGGCCAGTTGCTCGCGGAAATCGACACGCCCGAAGTGGACGATCAGTTGCGCGCCGCCCGCGCGGATCTCGCGAATGCCGAGGCCAATTACGCGCTGGCGAAAAGCACCGCCGATCGCTGGACCGACATGCTGAAAAGCAAGTCAGTATCGAAGCAGGAAACCGACGAAAAAGTTGGCGACATGCTCGCGAAAAAAGCCACGCTCGACGCCGCGCGCTTCAACGTTGCGCGACTCGAAAAAACGCAATCGTTCCAGAAGGTCTACGCGCCGTTCGACGGCACGGTGACCGCGCGCAATGTCGATGTCGGCGCGCTGATCGACGCGGGCAGCGCGGGCGGTCCGACGAAGGAACTGTTTCATGTTGCGCAGGCGGATCGTCTGCGAGTGTATGTGAACGTGCCGCAGGCATACGCACAGCAAATCCGCGCGCAGCAGAGCGCGTTTTTGACGCTGACGGAAACGCCATCGAAGCATTATCCGGGGACGGTGGCGCGTACGGCGGGCGCAGTCGATGCGCAACAACGCACAATGCTGGTCGAAGTCGATGTCGACAATCGCAACGGCGAATTGCTGCCGGGTGCGTATGCGCAGGTGCATTTTGCGTTGGGTACAGGCGAGGCGCCGTTCACGCTACCGGGCAACGCATTTCTGTTTCGCCCGGATGGCGTGAAGGTCGCGACCGTGGACGCCGATCACAAGGTGAGGTTGTTGCCGGTATCGCTGGGAACGGACTTCGGCACGCGTGTGGCGATTGCGTCGGGTTTGCAAGGCAACGAACAGGTGATTCTGAATCCGCAGGATTCGATCGTCGACGGAGCGGCGGTGCGGATTGCACCGCGCAAGGCGGATAACGCGAAGGGTGCTTCTGGTGCTTCTGGTTCTTCCGCAGCGCCAGGCGGCGAAGGGAAAGCGGAGGCGTCGTCATGAACGCGCTGGTCTCACGCGGCGAATCCACACGGTCACGCGGGCGCGCTTATACGCGAGCATGGTCAGTCGCTGCGCTTGTGTTCGCGCTCACCGCCTGTACCGTCGGCCCCGACTACGTGAAGCCGCCCACCACCACGGCCGCCACCTACAAGGAACTCGCGGGCAGCGGCTGGCAACCTGCGCAGCCCGCCGATACGCTCACGCGCGGCGCCTGGTGGAACATCTACGCAGACCCATCGCTCGATTTGCTCGAACAGCAGGTCGCCACCGCCAACCAGAACGTGCAGTCGGCCGAAGCGCGCTTTCGCGCCGCCCGCGCGACCGTCGCGCAATACCGGTCGAGCTTCTTCCCGGTCGTCAGCGCAAATGGCAACTATTCGCGGGCGCGGTCGTCGGAGAACGTGCTGCACAAATCGACCGCTGGCCTCACGCTGAACGACTACCTCGTACAAGCGGACGCGTCGTGGGAACCTGACCTGTGGGGTCGCGTGTCGCGCAGCGTCGAAGGCGCGAAAGCCCAGGCGCAAGCCAGTGCCGCCGACGCCCAGGCCGTGCTTCTGTCGATGCAGGCCGAACTCGCCACCGACTACTTCGAGCTACGCGGACTCGATCAGGAGCGCCAGCTTCTTGACGACACGCTCAAGGCCTACAGCGAAGCGCTCGATCTGACGCAGCATCGTTACGCGGGCGGCATCGCCACCGACGCCGACGTCGCGCAGGCGCAAACGCAACTCAAAACCACGCAGGCACAGGCACTTGATCTCGGCGTGCAGCGCGCGCAGCTCGAACACGCGATCGCGATCCTGACCGGCCAGTCGCCTTCCACTTTCTCGTTGCCGGTTGCGCCGCTCACGGCCGTGCCGGTGGTGGCGGCAGCGGGCGTGCCGTCCACGTTGCTTGAGCGACGGCCCGACATCGCAGCGGCGGAAAGACAGGTTGCCGACATGAACGCGCAGATCGGCGTGGCGACGGCGGCGTTTTTCCCGAGCCTCGTGCTGTCGGTGACGGGCGGACTCGAAGCGACCAACTACAGTCAGTGGCTGCTCGCGCCGAGCCGCTTGTGGTCGCTCGGACCTGCGCTCGCGGGCACGCTGCTGGATTTCGGCGGACGCGCATCCGTGAAAGAACAGGCGCGCGCGCACTACGACGAAAGCGTCGCGCAATACCGGCAAACGGTGCTTACGGCGTTCGGCGAGGTCGAGGACAATCTCGCCACGCTGCGCGTGCTCGAACAGGAAGCCAGCGCGCAGGACGACGCGGTAAGCGCCGCGCAACGGTCGCTGGCGGTCGTGTCGGACCGCTATAAGAACGGCGCGATTACCTATCTGGATGTGGTCGTCGCGCAGACTACGGCTCTGACGAATGAGCGCAATGCGGTGTCGATCGCGCGTCGGCGGATGGCTGCGAGCGTCGCGCTGGTGAAGGCATTGGGCGGCGGCTGGAACGTGTCCGATCTGCCGACTGATGAGCAGATCGTGCATCCGGCGGCGCCTGCGAGCGCGAGCGATGCGGGGGCGGGGGCGGGGGCCGGGGCGGCGCACGGTTGAGCGGCGTTTTTTTGCGGGCGAGGGGAAAGGTGGGGGAGGCGAGTGACGTGGCTGGATGCTTCTATGCTTTCGCGCTGAGCTGAGCTGAGCTGAGCTGAACGCATTAGCGGCGCCGCTTAATCCGTCGCTATTTCGCTTCGTGCGTGCGTGAACAACGCCCCCTCGCGCTTCACGACAAGCCGACTTGGCCCCCCGCTATCTCGCCTTGTGCCTTGTGCCTTGTGCTCTCGCCCTTCGCCCTTCGCCCTTCGCCCTTCGCCCTTCGCCCTTCGCCCTTCGCCCTTGCCTCCACCCTCTCATCTATCCCGCTGCCCGCCCCGCCAACCCAATCGTTCTTTTCAGCGTATCGTTAACTCCTTCGAAGACTTCGCTTCCTCCCAGGAGATTTTTTTGTGACCCCCTCGCCGGAATCCCACCGGACTGCTTCATCGGCTGCTCCCACTTCGTCTGCTTCCTTCACCGCCTCCGCCTTGTCTGACGTCGCTGATATCCCCTACCTCGAACGCGGTTCGCGAGCCTACTGGCGCGCCAGCATCGCGCTGCTGTTCGCCGGATACGCCACATTCTCGCTGCTTTACTGCGTACAGCCGTTGCTGCCGGCGTTCTCCGCGACGTTCAACGTGACGCCCGCGCAGTCCAGCCTGTCGCTGTCGTTCAGCACCGCTGCACTCGCGCTCGCCATTTTTGTCGCCGGTTTCGTTTCGGAAGGATGGAGCCGTCACAAGCTGATGACGCTCTCGCTCACCGTATCCGCGGTGCTGACGATCTGCGTGTCGATCGCGCCGCAATGGCATCAACTGCTGGTGCTGCGCACGCTCGAAGGCCTCGCGCTCGGCGGTGTGCCCGCCGTCGCGATGGCCTACCTCGCCGAGGAAGTGCATCCCGACGGCCTCGGGCTCGCGATGGGCCTCTACGTCGGCGGCACCGCAATCGGCGGCATGGCCGGTCGCGTGATCACCGGCGTGGTCGCGGATCTGTTCTCGTGGCGCGTCGCGATCGGCACGATCGGCGTGCTCGGACTTCTGTCGATGCTCGCTTTTCGCGCGCTGCTGCCGCCGTCACGCCATTTCGTGCCGCGCCGCGGGCTCGGCTTCGCGCATCACCGCACGGCGCTGCTCAAGCAGTTCACGCGACCCGGCCTGCCGCTGCTGTTCCTGCAAGGCTTCGTGCTGATGGGCAGCTTCGTCACGCTATACAACTACATCGGTTACCGGCTGCTCGCGCCGCCGTATCAGTTGAGTCAGACGGAAATCGGCGCGATCTTCGTCGTGTATCTGACGGGCGTGGTTGCATCGCCGTGGTCGGGACGCATGGCCGACACGTTCGGCCGCGCGCGCGTGCTCACCGCCAGCCTGCTGCTGATGGTGCTCGGTCTCGCGCTCACGCTGCTCCATCCGCTGGCCGCGATCACAGCCGGCATTGCCTGCGTGACGTTCGGCTTTTTCGCCGGACACTCGGTGGCGAGCGGCTGGGTCGGCCGCCTCGCGAAAGAAGCGAAAGGCCAGGCGGCCGCGCTGTATCTGCTCGCGTATTACACCGGGTCGAGCCTGATCGGTTCATACGGCGGTCATGTGTGGGCAAATCACGGCTGGAACGGCGTCGCCGGATTGGTCGGCACGCTGCTCGTTATCGGCATTGTTGCGGCAACACGGTTACGCAGACGCGAACAAACCGCGAGGTGATCGCGTGAGTCACGCTGTAATCCGTATCGCATGAAATACGATCAAAAAGTAAGGACGACGTAAGCAAACGCTTCATTTTTTCTTCGCGTTTTGCTGCGCCGCGCCAATCTCGGCGAGCCTTGATGGCTCTAGTTTCAGCAGCTTGCGAATAGCTGCTGAAACGCCGCCGGGCGTCGTTATGTTGGTCGAACTGTCTCCTATACTCAAACTGAGCTTTGGCGATACATGACTCCATGAAAGGAGCCGCCGCCTTCGCCAGTAATACATAAGGAGACAACCATGACGACCTACTTCACGATCGGCGATTTCATCCTGGTGATTCCGATGGCGCTGGCCGGTGCGCTGTTTGTCGGCGCGCTTCCCTGCAAGACGGAATTGCGGCACAACGCGCTGCGGGTCGTTGGCGCGCTGATCGGCGTGATGTGCGCGGTCGCGCTGGTCGAAGGATTGCCCGCACTGGTCTAGCGACAGCGCAAAAAAAAAGCCGCCTCACGGGCGGCTTTTCTACTGACGGGGTGACGTTTCGCGGATCAGATCGCCTGATCCGTGGACGGCTTTTCCCAGAGGTTGATTCCACCTTCGGTCGCATAGCGATCGATCTCGGCGAGTTCGTCCTTCGAAAACGCGAGGTTCTTCAGCGCGCCGACGTTCTCGCGCACCTGTTCAGCACGGCTCGCACCGATCAGCACCGACGTCACGCGTGGATCGCGCAGCGCCCACGCAAGCGCCATCTGCGCGAGGCTTTGTCCGCGACGCTGGGCGATGTCGTTCAGCTTGCGCACGTGCTCGATATTTTGCGGGCTCAGATGCTCCTGCTTCAGCGAGCCGCCGCCCGGCTTGTTGACGCGCGCGTCGTCCGGCACGCCGTTCAGATACTTGCCGGTCAACAGACCTTGCGCGAGCGGCGTGAACGCGATCGAACCCGCGCCGACCTGCTCCAGCGTATCGAGCAACTCATGCTCGATCCAGCGGTTGAGCATGTTGTACGCCGGTTGATGAATCAGCATCGGCACCTTGTATTCGGCGAGCAGCTTCGTCATTTCGAGCGTCTTCGCTGCCGAGTACGACGAAATGCCGATGTACAGAGCCTTGCCCTGCTGAACCGCAGTCGCCAATGCGCCGGCGGTTTCTTCGAGCGGCGTGTCCGCATCGAAACGATGCGAATAGAAAATGTCGACGTAGTCGAGGCCCATGCGTTGCAGGCTCTGGTCGAGACTCGCGAGCACGTACTTGCGCGAACCGCCGCCCTGGCCGTACGGACCCGGCCACATATCCCAACCCGCCTTCGACGAGATCAGCAGTTCATCGCGATACGGCTTGAAGTCGTCCTTGAACAGGCGGCCGAAATTCGTTTCCGCACTGCCGTACGGAGGGCCGTAGTTGTTCGCGAGGTCGAAGTGCGTGATGCCGAGATCGAAGGCCGTGCGCAGGATGTCGCGCTGCGTGGAGATCGGCGTGGTGTCGCCGAAGTTGTGCCACAGGCCGAGCGAGAGCGCCGGCAGTTTGAGACCCGATTTGCCGCAGACGCGGTACTGCATGTCCGAATAGCGTTCTGAAGCTGCTTCGTAAGCCATTGCTTGTGTCCTTGTTGGTGGAAGTCACCCGGTCATTGCGGGCGTGAGGCAATCGCGTGCTGCGGAGGCGTTCTGCTGCTATCTGTTGTCTGTTTTATCGAGGTAAAGCGGCAGGCAGACCGCTATGTTAGCCAATCGAAGCGAGACGTGCATGCGCCCAGTATGCGGGATGGACGATTGCTGACCGCTCCCCTAAACTTTGGCCGATCAAAGTCAAGGGAGAGCATCAGATGACGAAAGCGATTTCGATCGCGCTGATTGTCGGCGGTATCGTGTTGTTGTATTTCGGCGGGCAGGCGTTCAATTCGGTAAGCAGCGACGTCGCGCGCTTTTTCACCGGCTCGCCGAGCAACAAGGCGATCATGCTGATCGTGGGTGGCGTGGTGGCGACGCTTGCGGGAATCACCGGCATGGCGTTGTCCGGACGCAAGCGGTAATGGATTCGTGATTGGCGCGGCGCCTGGTGGTCTGTCTGTTCGAATGCTGATTAAACACATTCAAGCGCCGCTGCCGGAATCGGCAGATTAAAACGCCACCTCAGGCTTCGCCGCCGACCGGGTTCCCGGCAACGGCACATTGCTCGCACCGTGATAGGTGTACACGAGCGAAAACTTCACCTGATCGCTGAGATTCTTGCCCGCTGAATGCAGCGTGTTGCAGTGGAAAAACACCACGTCACCGGCTTTGAGTTCGGGCGACACGGCACTGCGAATCCACGCCTGATTTTCTTCCAGATCCGAACGGAAAAACTTGGCTTCATCGAAACGATCCGATGTGAACGGAGCGTTGTGCGATTTCGGCACCAGCCACAGAGCGCCGTTGTCGACGGTTTCGGAACCTACCGCGAGCCACACCGACACCAGATCGTCCCGCTCGAACGACCAGTAACGCACATCGCGATGCCAGCCGGTCAGGCTGCCGTACGCTGGGTGCTTGGTCATCATGCAGTTGTGATGCGCACGCGACAGACGCGGCTCTTCACCGAAATACAGTTCCATCCAGCCGCGGATTTCCGGCGCGGTCGCCCATTGCGCAAACGCCGGGTGACGGCCATATGCGTCGAGCAAACGCCGCACCGTATGTCCGCCAGGCGCATGTTTCGACGACGGCGCGCCCGGATATTGCAGATCCGCTTCGAACTCGATCGGCGCGGCGGCTTCGACCAACTGCTGCTGCGCAATCTGCTTCAGTTCTTCGCAGCGCTCGGGCGACACCAATCCGGGCACGACGACAAAACCCTGCTCCCGCAACGTATGAATCTGCTCTTTCTTCGAATGAAGTGACATGGTGTTCCGTTACTGTTCACTAACTGATGCTCGATTGTAAAACGGGCGCGATGGCGGTGCGCGCAGTTTCACCGTGCCGCGAGTCGCGATGACCTTACCGCCTTACGCACTACTTTCACGCGTCGCGATTTATTGCGTGGCACGTTGAATGGGCAAACACGCACGATAATCGACCGCAAAGGGCGCGATCGATCCGGTATGCGCTGCGATCAACCCGGTAAAAACCCGTATTCGCAGGGTAAAAACCGACTTTCTGGCGTCACGAATCGCGTGTAGCCTGCACGCATGTTGATCGTCACTCCCGCGTTTTTGCACCGTGCACCGGCCGTCAAGGCCCGAGCCGTCGGCCTCCGCGCTTTTTTCAGTCGAATTCCGGGCATTCGTGCCGTTTATCGCGACGCCGTTATTGGCACATTTGGTGCTGCTAATGGCGCACTTTCCGTCGCGCGACACATTGCCCACTTGTGAAGCCATGCATACTCTTCTGAGCACCCGTCTTACCCGCGCCGCGCTGAAAGCGGCGCGTCCTGCGCGCCGTCATGTGATGCGCGCGCTGCGTCACCACGCCACGCGCACCCGCGCATTAGGCGAACAGTGGCGCGATGCGAAAGCCGTCGACGGCATTCGCACGTGGTTCCACACATTCTTCTCCGCATTGCGACTGCAGGGCAGTTCGCGACGCTTTTCACTTCGCACGCTGCTGCGCAAACCGACGCCGCTGCATCTGTCGCTGAAGAAGCGCATTGCCATCGCCGCGCCGAAGAACACGAGCCGCAAGCCGCGCCGGATGTCGACGAACGGCAGCACCGGCTGGTTTGCGTTTGCATTTTCGAGCCGCTGAGCGAATCCTTAAAGCAGCTTTTCAACGCGATGCAATAGCGTTGGCGCGACCTGGACGGCAAACAGCGCGATGCAGGTATTGGCTGTAACCAGCATGATCCAGGTACGCTTAAGCGAGCACCCTGGCTTGCGCAGTTCGGACGGAAACCGCGCTTTCATCTCGCTACTGTTCAGCGCAACGCAACCGGCAACAAAAAACCCCGCACGGCTTTCGCCGTGCGGGGTTTTTCGCTTCTGAAACGTGTGCGGCTAGCGCTTATTCAGCCAGCGCGGCAACCGGTTCCGTGCCGGCGGCTTCGGCGAGTGCCAGAGCCTTGTCGGTGGCTTCCCACGTGAATTCCGGCTCTTCGCGGCCGAAGTGGCCATACGCAGCGCTCTTCTCGTAGATCGGACGCAGCAGGTCCAGCATCTGGATGATGCCCTTCGGACGCAGGTCGAAATGCTCCTGCACCAGACGCGTGATCGTCGCATCCGACACGCGGCCCGTGCCGAACGTGTTGACCATGACCGAGGTCGGCTGAGCCACGCCGATCGCGTACGAAACCTGAATCAGGCAGCGCGAAGCCAGACCAGCGGCCACGATGTTCTTCGCGACGTAACGGCCGGCGTAAGCCGCCGAACGGTCGACCTTCGACGGGTCCTTGCCCGAGAACGCGCCGCCGCCGTGCGGAGCAGCACCGCCGTACGTATCGACGATGATCTTGCGGCCCGTCAGACCGCAGTCGCCTTGCGGACCGCCAATCACAAAACGGCCGGTCGGGTTCACCAGGAACTTGATGTCGCCCTTGATCAGGTCAGCCGGCAACGTCGGCTTGATGACTTCTTCGATCACAGCTTCGCGCAGCGTGTTCAGATCGATGTCCGGCGAATGCTGCGTGGACAGCACGACGGTGTCGATCGAATGCGGCTTGCCGTCGACGTAACGCACGGTGACCTGCGACTTCGCATCCGGGCGCAGCCACGGCAAACGGCCGTCACGGCGCAGATTCGCCTGACGCTCGACCAGACGGTGCGACAGGTGGATCGGCAACGGCATCAGTTCCGGCGTTTCTTCACACGCATAGCCGAACATCAGGCCCTGGTCGCCAGCGCCTTGATCGAGGTTGTTGTCGTGCGCGCGGTCCACGCCCTGGGCGATGTCCGGCGATTGCTTGTCGTACGCGACGAGCACCGCGCAGCCGCGGTAGTCGATGCCGTAGTCGGTGTTGTCGTAGCCGATGCGCTTGATCGTGTTGCGCGCGACCTGGATGTAATCGACGTTCGCGGTCGTGGTGATTTCACCGGCCAGCACGACGAGACCCGTGTTGCACAGCGTTTCGGCTGCGACACGCGAATATTTGTCCTGCGCGAGGATGGCGTCGAGAATGGCGTCCGAAATCTGGTCCGCGACTTTGTCGGGATGGCCTTCGGAGACGGATTCGGAAGTGAAGAGATAGTCGTTTGCCACGTTGCAGACTCCTGTTGTGTGGTTACGGTTGAGTTTCACGTAGCCAGCTTCGGGAGTCTGAAGCGGCGACGCTTTAGCGGATTACCTGACCGACCGGCGCTTTTCACACGATTAACACGTGGATCGCACCTGCCAGCTTCGCCCCGCAAGTTGTCTATTAACTCGGCGAAGCCCTTATTATAGCGACTTCCATTGATTGTCACAGAGTGTCCACGAGTGCGGTATTACGACAACTTTTCCGCTTTCCTGAAACCCGTTACGTGTCACCCCTCCTTTTCGGAGGCCGCATGCTGAGCCGATATGGGGTGAAGCTCGCGATCGGGTTGCTCAAACTTTTCGCGCTGCTGCCGTACGGGTTCATCGCCCGTCTCGGTGACGGCCTCGGCTGGCTGCTCTATCAGATTCCGAGCCGGCGCAAGCGCATCGTTCATATCAATCTGAAGTTGTGCTTCCCGGAATGGAGCGACGAGCGCCGCGAAGACGTCGCGCAGAAGCATTTTCGCCACGCGATCCGCAGCTATCTGGAGCGCAGCGTGCAGTGGTTCGGCTCCGCGAAAAAGCTCGAGAAGCTGGTCCAGGTGGACAGCGAAATCGATCTGACGGACCCGGATATGCCGCCCACGCTGCTGCTCGGCTTTCACTTTGTGGGCATCGAGGCTGGCTCGATCTTTCTGAATTACTCGCTCAAGCGCCAGTGCGGTTCGCTTTATCAGCCGATGTCGAACCATGAACTCGACGAAGTCGCCAAAGCGGCGCGCGCGCGTTTCGGCGCGGATATGGCGAGCCGCGCCGACAGCGCGCGCATCGTGCTGCGCTGGCTGCGCGAACGCAAACCGGTGATGCTCGGCGCGGACATGGATTACGGCGCGCGCAATTCCACCTTCGTGCCCTTTTTCGGCGTGCCGACCTGCACGCTGACCGCCGTGGGACGTCTCGCGAAGGTCGGGCATGCGCAGGTCGTGCCGTTCATCGGCGAGGTGCTGCCGAACTACAAGGGTTATCGGCTGAAGGTGTTCAAGCCGTGGGACAACTATCCGACCGGCGACGACGACGCGGACGCACGTCGAATGAATGCGTTTCTCGAAGAACAGATTCCTTTGATTCCCGAGCAGTATTACTGGGTGCACAAGCGCTTCAAGACCCGGCCGCCAGGCGACCCGAGCGTTTATTGATCGGCACGACCGGCACGCCCAACGTAATCCACCGAGTCCGCGAAAAAAGCGCCCGAACGCGGAAATAATGCGGCGTTCGGCGCACCCGTGGGCGCGTCACTTACAATAGCGCGATGAAATTGAAATTCACCAAAATGCACGGCGCGGGCAACGACTTTGTCGTGCTCGACGGCTACACCCAACCGGTCAACCTGACGCCGGCGCAGGTGCGCGCGCTCGCGGACCGGCATTTCGGCGTCGGCGCCGACCAGCTTCTGCTGGTCGAAAAGCCCACCATTGAAGGCGTCGATTTCAGGTACCGCATCTTCAATTGCGACGGTGGCGAAGTCGAGCATTGCGGCAACGGCGCGCGCTGCTTCGTCAAGTTCGTGCGCGACAACGGCCTCACCGATCAACGCACGGTGCGCGTGCAGGTGCAGAACGGCACCATCACGCTGACCATGCAGGAAAATGGCGAAGTGCTGGTCGACATGGGCGCGCCGGTGTTCGAACCGGAACGCGTGCCGTTCGCCACTAAAGGGATCGTGGGCCGCCGCGAAGGCGCGGACACGCTCTGGCCGCTCGACGTGAACGGCACGACCCGCTGGATTTCAGTGGTGTCGATGGGCAATCCGCACGCGGTGCAGATCATCGACGACGTCGAGGCATTCCCGGTGCTGGTCGAAGGTCCGGTGATCGAGAAGCATGCGCGCTTTCCGCAGCGGGTGAACGCGGGCTTCATGCAGATCGTCGGCCGTAGCGAGGTCAAGCTGCGCGTCTACGAACGTGGCGCGGGCGAGACGCTGGCCTGCGGCACGGGCGCGTGCGCGGCGGTGGCCGCGGGCATCCGTCGCGGTCTGCTGGATGCGCCGGTGCTGGTGCACACGCACGGCGGCAAGCTCACCATCACGTGGGACAGCGCGAAGCAAAACGAGCCGTTGCTGATGGCCGGCCCCGCCGCGACCGTCTTCTCGGCCGAAATCGAGCTGGCCGACTGACCGGCCCGATCGAGCGGATTGAATGACTGGCTGGCCGATTATCGAAGCAGGTAGCGTCTCATCGACGCGCGTCATCGACGATTAACGGCCGCCTGAACTGATTGACCGATGCGCCGCCTCAGGCGGCGTCCCGTAGTCCTTTAGCCGAAACCATGAACGATCGCGAAGTCGCCGACTACCTGCTCGCCACCCCCGAATTCTTCGCCGACCACGCGGAAATGCTCGCGACTATCCGGCTTGCGAACCCGCATGGCAAAGCCGCGGTGTCGCTGCAGGAGCGGCAGATGGAAATGCTGCGCGACAAGAACAAGCATCTCGAACGGCGCCTGGCCGAATTGCTGCGCTACGGTCACGAGAACGACAGCATCGCGTCGAAATTCAACCGTTGGACCATTCGCGTGCTGGGCGAGCGCGATCCGTACGCATTGCCGCGCACCATCGCCACCGGCTTGCGCGAAATCTTCGACGTGCCGCAAGCGGCACTGCGCGTGTGGGATGTCGCCGAGCCTTACGCACAGGCCGATTTCGCACGTCATACCGGCGAGGAAGTGCGCATTTTCGCGAGCAGCCTCACGTCGCCGTATTGCGGCGCGAACACGGGCTTCGAAGCCGCGCAATGGCTGATGCCGGCAGCGAACGCAGCGAGCGATGAAAACGCCTCCGGCAACGGCGCAGCCGATCAGCCGCACGTCACCGAATCGATCGCACTGCTTGCGCTGCGCGACCCCGAAGGCAAGGAAGACGCGCCCACGTTCGGCCTGCTGGTGATGGGCTCGGCGGACGCACGCCGCTTCCACGACGGCATGGCCACCGACTTCCTGACGCAGATCGGCGCGCTGGCCAGCGCCGCGCTGAGCCGCCTTTTGCCGCGCTGATCCTGCGATCATCCCGCGCCAGCCGCCGCCCAAGCCCACCGTGACCGACGCCGCCGACCCGATCGCCGCTTATCTGTCGAATCTCGAACATGAGCGGCGGCTGTCGGCGCATACGCTGCGCGGCTACGCGCACGAACTCGAAGAACTCCGGTTGCTGGCCAAAGGCCGGCCGCTGGAAAGCCTCACCGCCGTGGACATTCGCGGCGCCGTATCGCGAGCGCACGCGGGCGGACTGACGGCTCGCTCGATCAGCCACCGGTTGTCGGCGTGGCGCGCGTTTTATCGCTGGCTCGCCGGCCGCATCGATCTGCCGGCCAACCCCGTCGCCGCCGTGCGCGCGCCGAAGCAGGCCAAGACGCTGCCCAAAGCCCTCTCCGTCGACGACACCGCGCGCCTGATGGACAGCCCGCGCCCTGAATCGGCGGAAGGTTTGCGCGATGATGCGATCCTCGAACTGTTCTACTCGTCCGGGCTGCGTCTCGCGGAACTGGTCGGTCTCGACGCGCGGTACACCGACGCCGACGGCTACCGCTCCGCCGGCTGGCTCAAGCTGGATTCCGCCGAAGTCGAAGTGCTCGGCAAGGGCAACCGGCGCCGCCTCGTGCCGGTCGGCAGCAAGGCGCTGGAAGCCTTGCGGGCCTGGCTCGCAGTGCGCGACCAGATGGTGAAGCACGATCCGCATCCGCTCTTTCTGTCGGCGCGCGGCAACCGGCTGTCGCCGAATGTCGTGCGCGACCGCGTGAAGCGCGCGGCGCTGGCTGCAGGCATTCCCGCCAACGTGCATCCGCACGTGTTGCGGCATTCGTTCGCCACGCACGTGCTGCAGTCGAGCGGCGATCTGCGCGCCGTTCAGGAGTTGCTCGGCCACGCCAGCATCACCGCGACGCAGGTTTATACCGGGCTCGATTTCCAGCATCTCGCCAAGGTCTACGATCAGGCGCATCCGCGCGCCAAAAAACGCGACTGACGCCGCTTTTTGCGGTTTTGTCGTCCCCTTTTCGCTTTCCCCGCCGTGAGCGTTTTGCCATCCGGCCACCCCGCCACCTGGTTAATCGTTCACCGCTCATTGCCTTGCTGACATCCTGATGAATACCGTTACGCTCAAACCGTCGAAAGAAAAGTCGCTGCTGCGCCGCCACCCGTGGGTCTATGCCAACGCGATCGACCGCGTCGACGGCAATCCCGCGCCCGGCGCGACCGTGCTGGTGCGCGCGCACGACGGCCGCTTCCTCGCACGCGCCGCCTACAGCCCGCATTCGCAGATCCGCGCCCGCGTGTGGAGCTTCGACGAAAGCGAGCCGATCGACCACGCGTTCTTCAAGCGCCGCGTGCAGCGCGCGCTCGCACATCGTCAGACGATGGTTCACGACACCGGCGCAGTGCGCCTGATTTTCGGCGAAGCGGACGGCCTGCCCGGCCTGATCGTCGATCACTATGTCGCTGAAGACGAAGGTCAGCGCAGCCAGCTGGTCTGCCAGTTCATGGCGACGGGCGTCGAAGCGTGGAAGGAAGCGATCGTCGCGGCGCTGGTCGGCGCGACCGGTTGCCCGAACGTCTACGAGCGCTCGGACGTATCGATCCGCCAGAAGGAAGGGCTCGAGCAGATCACCGGCGTGCTGGCGGGCGAACCGCCGTCGGACAAGCTGATCGCTAGCGAAAACGGCGTGCGCTATCACGTCGACGTGCTCAACGGCCATAAGACCGGCTTCTACGTCGATCAGCGCGACAACCGCCTGCTGGTGCAACAACTCGCGCAGGATCGCGAGGTGCTGAACTGCTTCTGCTACACCGGCGGCTTCTCGCTGGCGGCGCTGAAGGGCGGCGCCAAACGCGTGGTTTCGGTCGATTCATCGGGCGAAGCTCTGGCGTTGGCCCAGCAGAACGTCGCGGCAAACGGCTTCGACGCCGAACGCGCCACGTGGCTCGACGCCGACGCGTTCAAGACGCTGCGCCGTCTGTACGACGAAGGCGAGCGTTTCGACCTGATCGTGCTCGATCCGCCGAAATTCGCACCGTCGAAAGAACACGTGGACCGCGCGTCACGTGCTTATAAAGACATCAACCTGACCGGCCTGAAACTGCTGCGCCCGGGCGGCTTGCTGTTCACCTACTCGTGCTCCGGCGCGATCGACTCGGAGTTGTTCCAGAAGATCGTCTCCAGCGCGGCGGCCGACGCCCGCGTCGACGCCCGCATTCTGAAGCGCCTCGGCGCGGGTGTGGATCATCCGCTGTTGACGGCTTTCCCGGAAGGCGAATACCTGAAGGGCCTGCTGTTGCAAATCGCCTGATCGCCCATAGTTCCTATGGCTATTTCAGGCCGCCGATGGCGCCGCGCATTGCGGCTCGCCAGCGCAGGCCCGGCAGATATGTTTCAATAACCGGCTGGACAGGGCTGCGCGCCGCGAGGCTGCCGCGCCCGATTACCGACCGCGAATTCACCCAATTACGCACCGTTTCACGTACATACAGGCGACCAACATGATCCCAGTCACCATCCTGACCGGCTTTCTCGGCAGCGGCAAAACGACCCTGCTCAAGCGCATCCTGAATGAAAAGCACGGCATGAAGATCGCCGTGATCGAGAACGAGTTCGGCGAAGAGAACATCGACAACGAAATTCTCGTGCAGGACACGAGCGAGCAGATCATCCAGATGAGCAACGGCTGCATCTGCTGCACGATTCGCGGCGACCTGTCGCGCGTGCTCGGCGATCTGGCATCGCAAAAGGTCTCAGGTCTGGTCGATTTCGACCGCGTCGTGATCGAAACGACCGGCCTCGCGAATCCGGGCCCGGTCGCACAGACCTTCTTCATGGACGACCAGATCGCCAGCGAATATCTGCTCGACGCGATCATCACGCTGGTCGACGCGAAGCATGCAAACCATCAGCTCGACGAGCACGAAGTGGTACAGCGCCAGGTCGGTTTCGCCGATCGCCTGTTCATCACGAAGGCCGATCTGGTCGACGAAAAACACGTGGACGCCCTGCGTCACCGCCTGCTTCACATGAACCCGCGCGCCGCGGTTAAAACCGTCAATTTCGGCGAAGCGGACATCAAGGAAATCTTCGACCTGCGCGGTTTCAACCTGAATTCGAAGCTCGAAATCGATCCGGACTTCCTCGTCGAGGACGAACACGCGCATAGCCACGCTCACGCGCATGACGAGCACGGCCATACGCACGCGGAGCATGCCGGGCACGATCACGAAAACTGCGATCACGACCACGGCAAGTGCGACCACGAAGGCCACGACCACGGACATCACCATCACGCGCATCACGACGACAAGATCAAGTCGTTCGTGTACCGCAACGACCGCCCGTTCGATCCGAACAAGCTCGAAGACTTCCTCGGCGGCATCCTGCAGATTTACGGTGAACGCCTGCTGCGCTACAAGGGCGTGCTGTATATGAAGGGCGTGGATCGCAAGGTCGTGTTCCAGGGTGTGCATCAGATGATGGGCAGCGATCTGGCCGCCAAATGGCAGCCGATCGAGAAAAAGACCAACAAGATGGTGTTTATCGGCATCGAACTGCCGCAAGACCTGATTACCGACGGTCTGGACGCCTGCCTCGCCTGAGCGGGCTCGCATGAGTGAATGGGTTAGCGCGTTCGGCGCGTTGCGGGTGGCATCTTTTGCACTGTTTGTGCTTTTTGCACCCCTCGTGATTCGCCGAACCGCCTTAACCGGCAAAGCAGATCCAACGTGCCGCATCTACCGGGCGGCACGCAATATGCTAATTCCCACGACATCGGTATCGACGCAAAATAAATCGCAGATGGCGTTAATCATCTGCTAAATACGTGCGTGAGTGGCCGAACGGTCCCTTAAAGATCGCATGTGTGAAAAACGCGTGAAAACCCTGTTGCATTAAAGCGTGCACTACCATCGCTTTTTGGCTCAACGCGCGTTATATTTTCGGGATATCAGTGCGCCGCAAGGGGATTTTCACCAGATGCGGTGCGGGATTGTGATTCAGTTACAATACGTGCCCACTGGAGAATGACAACGAATTGCCCGGTATGCGCGTATGCCGCGCCGGGCCTGAAGCGGCGCCGGAAAATCTTGTCCGGAAATCACGCCGACAATGCCGGCTGGCACAGCCTGAAAAGGTCGCTGCCGGCAAGCAATACCTCAGGAGCATTTGAGAATCGGTTTCCAGAGGAGTTCGGCCCCGCATTGGCGTTGCGACGCCCGGCGTGTGGGCGCCAGGCGCTTCGGCGTCACGACAGTCCACCGTCCGTGCCCGCCTGCGCTTTCGCGTCCTCAAGGCGCCTTTGCGGGCAATACGAAAGTGCGGGCACTATGTAAGAGTTTTGCCTCACATTGAAGAAGTAAGCCAGATGACGACGAAACGACTCTTGACCGAAGCCGAAATCCTGAAGATGAGCGACAAGGATTACATGAATGAGGATCAGCTCGCCTTCTTCAAGAACAAGCTCGAACAACTGCAGGCGGACATTCTCCGCAATGCCGGCCAAACGACCGAAAATCTTCGCGAAACGGTGATCGTGCCCGACCCGGCCGACCGCGCGACGATCGAGGAAGAGCATGCGCTCGAACTGCGCACGCGCGACCGCGAGCGCAAGCTGCTGAAGAAGGTGCAGCAATCCATCGCGCGGATCGATTCCGGCGACTACGGCTGGTGCGAAGAAACCGGCGAGCCGATCGGCATTCCGCGTTTGCTCGCACGTCCCACGGCCACCCTGTCGCTTGAAGCGCAGGAACGCCGCGAACTGCGCCAGAAGCTGTTCGGCGACTGATCGCCACCGGCGCGGCTTCGGCTCCGCGCCCTGACACGCTGCTTCGTCGAGAGGCGCACGGTGCTCCGTGCGCCTTTTTTCTTTTGTGCGACAGCGGTTACCGCCCATTGGGAAATGCGGCTTCGCGCGACGCGACGCGACCTGCCACGTAAGCGGGTACTCACTGCTGCACGCGGCTTTCCTCGCGCGATTTCGCGCACGCGATCTCGAACACCACTCCGACGCACGTTCCGATTTGCGTCACCCCCTCTTCCGTTCTCAATCACCTGTTTTTTGTCTTATGCCTTCTGGCGGCTCTTGATATGACCGCGTACGCCCTAAAATAAATCGGACATGCGCTGCACGAGCGCGCCGACCTGAGTGCCTGCTTTCAATGTCGCGCGCCGTCCGCTTTCAGGATTCATGCGGTAGCGCACCGCGCTGCTGCGTCCTACCCGTTTTGCAAAGAGGAACGCATATGGAGCAATTTCACGGCACGACGATCGTCTCCGTGCGCCGCGGCGACAAGGTCGCGCTCGGCGGCGACGGCCAGGTGACACTGGGCAACATCGTCATGAAGGGCGGTGCGAGGAAAGTCCGGCGCATCTATAACGGCAAGGTGCTGGTCGGCTTCGCCGGCGGCACGGCCGACGCCTTCTCGCTGCTCGACCGCTTCGAAGCGAAGCTGGAAAAACACCAGGGCAACCTCACGCGCGCCGCCGTCGAACTCGCGAAAGACTGGCGCACCGACCGCATGCTGCGCCGTCTGGAAGCCATGCTGATTACCGCCGACGCTACCACCACCCTCGTCATCACCGGCAACGGCGACGTGCTCGACCCCGAAGGCGGCATCTGCGCAATCGGTTCGGGCGGTTCGTATGCGCAAGCCGCGGCGATTGCGCTGGCCCAGAACACGGAACTGTCGCCCCGCGAAATCGTGGAGAAGTCGCTGGAGATTGCCGGCGACATGTGTATCTACACGAACCACAACCGCGTCATTGAGACGATCGAGTAAGGACCCACGATGAGCACAATGACCCCTGCAGAGATCGTCTCTGAACTCGACAAACACATCATCGGCCAGGGCCGCGCGAAGAAGGCCGTGGCCGTCGCGCTGCGTAACCGCTGGCGCCGTCAGCAGGTCGAAGACCCGCTGCGCCAGGAAATCACGCCGAAAAACATTCTGATGATCGGACCGACCGGCGTCGGCAAAACCGAAATCGCGCGACGCCTGGCGAAGCTCGCCGACGCGCCGTTCATCAAGATCGAAGCGACCAAGTTCACCGAAGTGGGCTACGTGGGTCGCGACGTGGACAGCATCGTGCGCGATCTGATCGAAATCTCGGTCAAGCAGACCCGCGAAACCGAAATGCGCAAAGTGCGGACCAAGGCGGGCGATCTGGCCGAAGACCGCATCCTCGATATTCTGCTGCCGAGCGCGCGCGCGGTCGGCTTCGGTGCAAGTTCGAGCGCCACCGACACCGCCGACGAAAGCGGCAGCACGCGTCAGACTTTCCGCAAGCGTCTGCGTGAAGGCCTGCTCGACGACAAGGAAATCGAGCTCGACGTCGAACAGCCGCAAGCCAGCATGGACATCATGGGTCCTCCGGGCATGGAAGACATGACCGAGCAGATTCGCTCGATGTTCGCGAACATCGGCGGCGGCAAGAAAACGCGCCGCAAGCTGAAGGTGAAGGAAGCGCTGAAGCTTCTCACCGACGAAGAAGCGGGCAAGATGCTCAACGACGAAGAGGTGAAAACCAAGGCCGTCCAGAACGTCGAGCAGAACGGCATCGTGTTTCTCGACGAGATCGACAAGATCGCGTCGCGCAGTGAAGGCAGCGGCGGTGGTGAAGTGTCGCGTCAGGGCGTGCAGCGCGATCTGCTGCCGCTGGTCGAAGGCACGACGATCAACACCAAGTACGGCATGGTGAAGACCGACCACATTCTGTTCATCGCAAGCGGCGCGTTTCATCTGGCCAAGCCGAGCGATCTGATTCCCGAATTGCAGGGGCGTTTCCCGATTCGCGTCGAACTCGATTCGCTGTCGGTGAACGACTTCGAATCGATCCTCGTATCCACGGATGCAAGCCTCGTCAAGCAATACCAGGCATTGCTCGCGACCGAAGACGTGCACCTCGAATTCGCCGACGACGGCATTCGCCGCCTCGCCGAAATCGCGTACGCGGTGAACGAGAAAACCGAGAACATCGGCGCACGGCGTCTGTACACGGTGATCGAGAAGCTGCTTGAAGAAGTGTCGTTCTCGGCGGGCAATCACTCGGGTCACAAGCTGCAGATCGACGCGGCTTACGTGGATCGCGCGCTGAACGAAGTTGCCGAAGACGAAGATCTGTCGCGTTACGTGCTGTGATCGCCTGACGTCGATCCAAACTTTGAAGCATAAAAAACGGGCTGCCTTTTTATAAGGCAGCCCGTTTTTTCATGGCATTGACGCTACGGTCGCAACGACGGCTTATTGTTTGACCGGCCGCTTCGCCAGCTTGCGCTGCAAGGTCCGGCGATGCATGTTCAATGCTCGCGCAGTCGCCGAAATATTGCCGCCGTGCTCGGCCAGCACACGCTGAATATGCTCCCATTCCAGACGCGCGACCGACAGCGGCGTGGGATGCTCGATCGCCTCTTCCGCCTGCAGAGCGCTCGCTTCGCTTTGCAATGCGGACAAAATCGTTTCGACGTTTGCCGGCTTCGCGAGGTAGTTGTCTGCGCCGTCTTTGACTGCCTGCACTGCCGTCGCGATGCTCGCATAACCGGTCAGCACCAGCATGCGCGCGTCGGGCTGCAAATCGCGCAACGGCGCGACCAGCGTCAAACCGGAGTCATTGCCAAGGTGCAGATCCACCGTGATCTGCGTGAACTTCTGCTGGTTCGCCAGCTTGATCGCCTCGTCGGCGTTGTGCGCTTCGCTCACCGTGTAACCGCGCCGCGTCAGACCGCGAGCGAGGATGCCGGAGAACACCTCATCGTCGTCGATCACCAGAAAATTCTTTTCGCTCATGCCTGTTTCTCCGTGTTGGATGGCGCAGCACCTTGACGGCCTGCGCCCGTAAATTTGTGTCCGGCGAGTGGAAGCTTCAGGACCGCGCGCGTGCCTCGCGGCTTGATCGTGCTGACATCGGTCAATTCGATCGATCCTCTCAGACGTTTCGCCGCCGAAAATGCCAGGTAAAGGCCCACGCCGTGACCGCCCTGGGTGCTGTCCACCGGCATCGCGCCGAGCGAGCCGCGCAACGTGGCCGGAATGCCGGGCCCCGCATCGCAGACCTCGAACACGATCTGGTCACCGTGCGGCGCAAGCTCGCAGGATAACGTCACGTGATCGCGGCTGGCGCGCGCGGCGTTGTCGAGCAGGATCGTCAGAATCTGACTGACGGCTACGGTATCGTCAAGGCTGACATCGGCAGGCGGCACGCCGATCTGTTCGAACTTCACGTGCGGATGGCGCAGACGCCACTGTTCGCCAAACGATTCGAGCCACTCGCCGATCAGTTGCCGGTTCGTGGTCGTCGACGCGCGGCTGCGCAAACGCGCAAGCGCCGACGTGCACAACGACATTTGCTGTTCGAGCAGTTCGAGGTCGGCGGTGTAGGGCGCGAGCCCTTCGTCGGTGCGCGCGGCGTCGCGCAATTCTTCGGACAGCATCGCGATTGTAGACAGAGGCGTACCGATTTCGTGTGCGACGGTCGCAGCCTGCACGCCCAGCGCGACCGCCCGTTCGTCGTGCAGCAAGCGCTGCTGCGCCTCTCCGAGCGCTGCGTCACGTAGCCGCAGAGCCCGCGACATGCGCGCGACGAACCACGCAATCAGCCCGACACTGACCATGAAGTTGACCCACATCCCGGCGCGATAGTAGTCGAACAGGTTCGCCGGGTTGTCCAGATTGAGCGGCACGGATTCGAAACCGAGCACCGCGTAACAGGCGACGGCAAACGCGGCAAGCCATGCCATCAGATACCACGGCAGCACGGCGGCGGCAATTGCAAGCGACGGGAGATAAAGCGAAACGAACGGATTAGTGGTGCCGCCCGAGAGAAACAGCAAAGCGGACAACGCGCCCAGATCGACCCAGATCTGGCCGAACAATTCCATGTTCGACTCGGGCCGCTGTTGCGACACGCGCCACCATGTGATCGCATTGAACAGCACTTCGAGCGAGATCACGAGCAGCATGGCCGGCAACGGCAAATGCACGCCGATAAAAGTCTGCACGGCGGCGATCGTCATCAGCTGGCCAATGATGGCAAGACTGCGCAGCCAGAACAGATGACCCAGGTTGACCCGGCCGGTGTTGGTTATTCGATGCATCAATTCAGTTTACCTGTTCGGATCCGTCCCATTTTCTTGCAGCCTCACTGCTACTAACATAACGATAGCAACAGCCTCGCACTGACCGGTTCTGGTCACCGCTTCTTCCACGGCGCCCCGCCCCATGCAAACTAACTCCGAGACCGAGGCTCAGGCCTCATCAGCGTTCCTCACTTTTCTGCGCCGTGCGGCCGAGGCCCGCGAAAGCGGCACTGCGCAAACGGAAGCCAGTTGTCTCGAAGCCGCGGCCAAACTGCATCCACTCGACGACGCTTCGCTCGAATTGCTGCTGACCAACCTGCTCCAGCAACAGCGCCATGGCGAGGCAGTGGAACTCGCCGCCATTATTGCGCAACTCGATCCGCATCGCGCCATTTCACATTTCCGTTACGGCTACGCGTTGCAGCTGGCGAATCGCCATGGCGAAGCCATCGCACCGTATCGCCGCGCGCTCGCCATCGAGCCGACGCTGCGGCTGCTGCGCAACAACCTCGCCTGCGCACTGATGCTCACCGGCGCAGACAGGGACGAACAGATAGCGCTACTGAAAGACGCAGTGCGCGACTCGCCCAATGAGAGTGAAAGCTGGATCAATCTCGCGAACGTGTACCGCACGAAACTCGATTTGCCGCACTCACTCGAGGCCGGCGCACGCGCCGTGCAATGCGCTCCTGACAACGCGTTGGCGCAGAACAACTATGCGCTGACGCTCCGTGAAGCGCAACGCTGGGAAGACGCGGTGCAAGCAGCGGCAACGGCCCATTCGCTGGCCCCCGGCGACCCCAGCATGCGCGCCAATCTCGCCATGCTGGAACTCATGCGCGGAAATTACGCTGAAGGCTGGCCGCTGCACGAAGCACGCTGGGACGGCTCGAGTGAACTGGAGGGACACCGTCCTGCCATGCCCGCGCCGGTGTGGCGCGGCGAATCGCTCGCCGGAAAAACGCTGCTGGTGTGGGGCGAACAAGGCATGGGCGACGTATTGCAGTTCTGCCGCTATATCCCGATGCTCGCAAAGCGCGTTCACGACGACGGCGGCCGCGTTATCTGGAATTCGTTTCCTCGACTCGGGGCGTTGCTGCCGCGCAGTCTCGGCAGCCATGTGGATAACTACTCGGCGGGCGGCGGCGTCGATGCGCTACCGCCATTCGACTACGAAATCCCGTTGCTCAGCCTGCCGTGGGTATTCGACACGCGCGAAGACACCATCCCGGCCGCCTCGCCGTATCTCTTCGCAGACACCGCAGCCAGCGCATCGTGGAAAAAACGGCTTGAGCAGGAGCCGCGACTGAAAGTCGGTCTGACGTGGACCGGCAGCCTGGGGCATCAACGCAATCCGTTCCGGCGTGTCGACATGGAGCGCTATGCCGCGCATTTCGGTGGTCTGCGAAACGTGGCGTTCTATTCATTGCAGCCTGGCGCGACCGCAGACGTCGCCACGGCACAAGCAGCCGGCCTGCCGCTGGCTGACTACACCGCCGAATTCGCAAGCTTCGACGACACCGCCGCGTTTATCAGCGCCCTCGATCTCGTCATTACGGTTTGCACGTCGGTCGCGCATTTGAGCGGCGCGCTCGGCCAGCGCACCTGGGTGCTGCTCGACGTCAATCCGCACTGGGTCTGGTTGCTCGATCGTACCGACAGCCCGTGGTATCCGGGCGCGACGCTTTACCGGCAGCCGCAGTTCGCCCAATGGGAGCCGGTTCTGGAGGCCGTTGCCCGCGATCTGGGTTCACTCGCGGAAAAACACCGATCGAAATAGACGCTGGAGCATTCATTTCATTTCGCTGAAGCAGCGACGCGGTTGCGCGGCTTTTCAGTCCGGAAACCTCACAGACCTTCGTTACCGCCAGTTCCAGATCCTGGTTGAGCCACCGCCTTTGCAATCTCGGCAGCCAGGCACTCCGGGCACACGCATTTGCTGGCAGGATCGAGCCGGTCGGCTGACAACGTCGACATTTCCCGGCACCAGCAGTCGAACGGCTGCGCATGCCTGCCGCAATCGAACGAGTTGCCGCAGCGCGGGCAGCGCACGCTGCTTTCAGAGCGGGAAGCGGACGGTTTCATAATAAGCCGGTAAAGCGCCGGGGGATCGGTCGGGAAATGATGCCACGACTGGCCAGCCCGCGTGAATCGTCCGTTCGGCTAATTCACAAGCGTCATGCAAGCGCGGTACGCTCGATCGTCGGCTGGCACTGTGGCCCGCGATTGCGCGGTGCGCAAAGCCTGTGCCGTCCGGTGCCGGTGCACGTATCGAAAACCCTGTTGCAGCGCGCCAGTCCTGTACAATTCCGCCTGTTTTAACTGTTCCTGCCTGAGCCCGCCGCCATGTCCGAGCTTCCCGACCTTTCGCAGATCGCGCCCACCCTGAAGGCTGAAATTCTGGCCGAGGCGCTGCCCTACATTCGCCAGTATCACGGTAAGACCGTGGTCATCAAATACGGCGGCAACGCCATGACCGAGGAGCGCCTGAAGCAAGGCTTTGCGCGCGACGTGATCCTGCTGAAGCTGGTCGGTATCAATCCGGTCATCGTGCACGGCGGCGGTCCGCAAATCGACCAGGCGCTGAAGAAAATCGGCAAACAGGGCACGTTCATCCAGGGCATGCGCGTCACCGACGAAGAGACGATGGAAGTCGTCGAATGGGTGCTCGGCGGCGAAGTGCAGCAGGACATCGTCACGCTCATCAACCATTTCGGCGGCCATGCGGTCGGCCTGACGGGCAAGGACGGCGCGCTGATCCACGCACGCAAGATGCTGATGCCGGATCGCGACAACCCGGGCCAGTACGTCGACATCGGCCAGGTTGGCGAAGTCGAGGCGATCAACCCGGCGGTCGTGAAAGCGTTGCAGGACGACGCGTTCATCCCGGTCATCTCGCCAATCGGTTTCGGCGAAGACGGTCTGTCGTACAACATCAACGCGGATCTGGTCGCGGGCAAGCTGGCGGTCGTGCTGAACGCCGAAAAGCTCGTGATGATGACCAACATCCCCGGCGTGATGGACAAGGAAGGCAATCTGCTGACCGATCTGTCGGCACGCGAAATCGACGGCCTGTTCGCCGACGGCACGATTTCCGGCGGCATGCTGCCGAAAATCTCGTCGGCACTCGACGCGGCCAAGAGCGGCGTGCGCTCGGTGCACATCATCGACGGCCGTATCGAGCACTCGTTGCTGCTGGAAATTCTCACCGAACAGCCGTTCGGCACGATGATCCGCTCACATTGATTCCTGCATCAAACCCGGCACATAGGGCACGCCGCCACGGCGTGTCCTATGTGCCATGCGGTTGCGTTGCCGCGTCGCACGCCCAGTGCACCGGGTGCGCTACGTACGCAAACTCCCGCCAACGCAACCGCCCGCCTCGCGCATTCACCGCGCACCGGTACACATCCCCTTCTTCTGTCGCCGCCTGCTCGCCGAACCTTTCCGGTTCGCTAATTGCAGCGACTGCTCACGTCTGAACGACGCTTTCCCATCATGCGCACTCCGACTTCCCGCCGCCGTCGTCCGCATATCGCGGGTGGCAGCCCGGTCTGGCTATTCGATCTCGACAACACGCTGCATCGCGCTTCGCACGCCATCTTCCCGGCCATCAATCAGGGAATGACGCAGTACATCATCGACACGCTGCAAGTCGATATCGACGAAGCGAACCGTCTGCGCAGCGGCTACACCCAGCGCTACGGCGCGGCGCTGCTCGGTCTGACGCGTCATCATCCGGTCGACGGTAACGATTTTCTGAAAGTCGTGCACGACTTCCCCGATCTCGGCTCGATGATCCGCTACGAACGCGGCGTCGCGCGCCTCGTCGCCGCGCTGCCGGGCCGCAAGATCGTGTTGACCAACGCGCCGGAAAAGTACGCGCGTGCGGTGCTTGCCGAACTGCGCATCGAACGTCTGTTTGAACAGGTGATCGCGATCGAGCACATGCGCGATCGCCGCTTCTGGCGCGCCAAGCCCGACCACGCGATGCTGCGCCGGGCCATGCGCGACGCGCACGTGTCGCTGAAAGACGCGATCCTCGTCGAAGACACGCGCTCACATCTGAAAAACTACCGGCGCCTGGGCATCCGCACCGTGTGGATAACCGGCCATCTGCCGCGCAAACCGCACGCGGACGGCATCCCGACGCGCCTGCCGGGCACTGGCCGTCCGCACTATGTCGACCGGACCATTCGTTCGTTAAAATCGCTTCGACTGGGCACCCGCTCGGTTCGATTGAAGGGAAAGCAGCCGGGACGACAGCCATGCAGCCGATCGACAAGCCTGACGAAGCCTTAGCCGAACACGAACCCACGTCGCACGCTGTGGCCGCCGCACCGCGTGCACAGCGCCTGAAGCCGGGCGAGCGTCGCGTGCACATTCTGCAAACGCTCGCCGCGATGCTCGAAGCGCCCAAAAGCGAAAAAATCACCACGGCAGCGCTCGCCGCCCGGCTCGGCGTATCGGAAGCTGCGCTGTACCGCCACTTCGCCAGCAAGGCGCAGATGTTCGAAGGGCTGATCGAATTTATCGAGCAAACGCTGTTCGGCCTGATCAACCAGATCGCGGACAAAGAAAGCAACGGCGTGCTGCAAGCCCGCGCCATCGCGTTGATGCTGCTCAATTTTCCTGCGAAGAATCCCGGCATGACGCGTGTGCTGACGTGCGAGGCGCTGGTCGGCGAGCATGAACGGCTGACCGAGCGCGTCAATCAGATGCTCGAGCGCGTTGAAGCGTCGTTGAAACAGTGCTTGCGGCTCGCGCAGACAGAAGCGAACGCCCATCCGGGCGAAAGCGCGAACGCCGTTCCGCTCCCCGCCGGCTACGATCCCGCGATCCGTGCGAGCCTGCTGCTGAGCTACATCATCGGGCGCTGGCATCGTTATGTACGCAGCGGTTTCGTCCGCCAGCCCGCCGAACACGCCGACGCGCAACTGCTGCTGATTCTTCAGTAACCCACCCGGCTTGCAGCATGCCAGGCGGGCGTTCACGACGCTGTGGCGCGAGATTTTCCGCTATACTTTGCGCCTGACTGCGTTGCCCGAAACACATGGCGCCGCCAGCCGGAACACCCTGAATACCTGCTGATTACCTGATTACGCGCCGATTTGCTGACTCGATTGCGGGCGCGCGAGTCGTGGGAAACCTCCCGCGATTCACTATAAATGCGGCTAAAGAGGTCGTCAGCCGCGCACACAGTCTTTCCTCCGTGCGTCGCCGACGCCATCTAGCCGCCCAGTTTTTGTTAAATGGCGGAATGAATGGAATCGATCGGTATCGTCGCTCCCCAAAAAATGCATTTTTCCGAGCCGCTGCAGTTGCAGAACGGTAGCTCGCTCGCAGGTTACGACCTGATGGTCGAGACCTACGGCACGCTCAACGCCGCGCGCAGCAATGCCGTGCTGGTGTGCCACGCGCTCAACGCGTCGCATCACGTGGCGGGCGTCTACGCGGACAACCCGAAAGACGTCGGCTGGTGGGACAACATGGTCGGCCCCGGCAAGCCGCTCGACACCGACAAGTTCTTCGTGATCGGCGTGAACAACCTCGGCTCGTGCTTCGGCTCGACCGGCCCGATGAGCGTCGATCCGGCCACCGGCCTCCCGTACGGCGCGGCTTTTCCCGTCGTGACGGTCGAGGACTGGGTCAACGCCCAGGCGCGCGTCGCCGATGAATTCGGCATCACCCGTTTCGCAGCGGTCATGGGCGGCAGCCTCGGCGGCATGCAGGCGCTCGCGTGGAGCATGATGTATCCGGAACGCGTTGCGCATTGCATCGTGGTGGCGTCCACCCCGAAGCTGTCGGCGCAAAACATCGCGTTCAACGAGGTCGCGCGCTCGGCGATCCTGTCGGACCCCGACTTCCACGGCGGCAACTACTACGCGCACAACGTGAAGCCGAAGCGCGGCTTGCGGGTCGCGCGCATGATCGGCCACATCACCTATCTGTCGGACGACGACATGGCCGAGAAATTCGGCCGCTCGCTGCGTCGCGCGGAAGGTGCGCTGGACAAGTACAACTTCAACTTCGACGTCGAGTTCGAAGTGGAGTCGTATCTGCGCTATCAGGGCGACAAATTCGCCGATTACTTCGACGCGAACACGTATCTGCTGATCACCCGCGCGCTCGATTATTTCGATCCCGCCAAGGACTTCGAAGGCGATCTGACCAAGGCGGTCGCGCACACCACGGCGAAATATCTGATCGCCAGTTTCACCACCGACTGGCGTTTCGCGCCGGCCCGCTCGCGCGAACTGGTGAAGGCGCTGCTCGATCACAAACGCACGGTCACGTACGCGGAAATCGACGCGCCGCACGGCCACGACGCCTTCCTGCTCGACGACGCGCGCTATCACAACCTGATGCGCGCCTATTACGAACGCATTTCGAACGAGGTGAACGCATGAACCAGCGAGCACTCGATTACCTGGCGCTGCGCCCGGACTTTCGCGCGATCGCCCGCTGGGTCGAACCGCGCGCCACCGTGCTGGATCTCGGCTGCGGCGACGGCTCGCTGCTGTCGCTCTTGACCGAAGAACTGGACGTGCAGGGCTACGGCATCGAAATCAACGATGCGGGCGTGCTGGCGTCGACGCAGAACGGCGTCAACGTGATCCAGCAGAATCTGGAAGACGGGCTGCGTCTGTTCGAAGACGGCAGCTTCGATTTCGCGATTCTGTCGCAAACGCTGCAAACCATTCATCAGACCGCGGCGATCCTGCGCGAGACGGTGCGGGTGGGCAAGGAATGCATCGTGTCGTTTCCGAATTTCGGTTATTGGGCGCACCGGCTGTCGGTGTTGCAAGGCCGGATGCCGGTGTCGAAGTCGTTGCCGTTCCAGTGGCACAACACGCCGAACGTTCGTGTTCTGACGATTGAAGATTTCGAAGCGCTCGCGCCCGAAGTCGGCATCGAAATTCTCGACCGGGTCGTGCTGCACGACGGGCAGGTGGTGCGATGGGGCGTGAACTGGCGTGGTAGTCTTGCGGTCTATCGCGTCAAGAAAAGCTAACGCAAGCAAACCACATGTCGAACCCGCCGCAAGAGGCGCCTGCACTTTCCGCTCACGAAGAACATCCCGGCTGGCGCGCGTTTTTGAATACGCGCATGCTGATCTGCGTCTTTCTCGGCTTTACGTCGGGATTGCCGCTGTTCACGCTCGTCTATCTGGTGCAGGCCTGGCTACGCTCCGAAGGCGTCAATCTGAAGGAAATCGGCCTCTTTGCGCTGATTCAATTCCCGTACACCTGGAAATTCGTCTGGGCCCCGCTGATGGACCGCTACGTGCCGCGCTTTCCGGGCTGGCGTCCGGGCAGACGGCGCGGCTGGATGCTGGTCACGCAGATTCTCGTCGCCGGCGCGATTGCTGCGTTGGGCTTCGTTTCGCCGCGCGATTCGATCTGGACGGTCGCGGCCTTGACCGCGCTGGTCGCGTTTTTTGGCGCGAGTCAGGACATCGTGATCGACGCGTACCGGCGCGAGTTGCTCAGCGATACGCAGCAAGGGCTCGGCAACGCGGTACACGTGAACGCGTACAAGATCGCGGCGCTGGTGCCCGGTTCGCTCGCGCTGATTCTGTCCGACCATTTGCCGTGGACCACCGTGTTCATCGTGACGGCCGCGTTCATGTTGCCGGGCATGATCATGACGCTGGTCGTCAACGAACCCGAAGTGCATGGCACGCCGCCCAAGAATCTGCGCGACGCAATCGTGCTGCCGTTCCGCGAATTCATTCAGCGCGACGGATGGCGCGGCGCGTTGTTCGTGCTCGGCTTCATCTTCCTGTACAAGCTCGGCGATACGATGGCGACCACGCTATCCACGTCTTTTTTCCTCGACATCGGTTTTTCGCGTACGCAGATCGGCGTGATTGCGAAGACCACGGCTTTCGGCGCGAGTCTGGCGGGCGGGATTGTCGGCGGAATCTGGCTGATGAAAATCGGCATCGGCAAGGGGCTGTGGATTTTCGGCGTGCTGCAAATGGTGTCGACGCTCGGTTTTGCGTGGCTCGCGCATCTCGGCCCCGCATCGCCCGGTCTCGCGGCGATTTACGACATTGCCGTCGGGATCAGTCAGGGAACGACGAAGCTGCTCGCGTTGTTCGGCATCGACTGGGCCGTGCAGCTCGAACCGCGTTCAGTCGCGCTCGCGCTCGTCTACGGCCTCGAAACCTTCGCCACCGGCCTGACGATGGCGGCATTCACCGCGTACATCGCCAGCACCACCGATCCGCGCTACACGGCTACCCAGTTCGCGCTCTTCACCAGCCTGGCTTCGGTGCCGCGTACGTTGGCATCGGCAGCGAGCGGCTACGTGGTCGCGCAGATCGGCTGGTTCGACTACTTCCTCGTGTGTACCGCGCTGGCGGTACCGGGCATGCTGCTTCTGCTACGTATCGCACCGTGGAGAACCCGGTCGTGAAGGCGCTGCATTCAACGCGTACACGTCGCGTGCGCATGTCTCGAACGACGCGGCTTAAAGCCCGCCGTGCAGCGCTGTATGCGGCGTGGGCGGTTGGCAGCGCGAGCGTCGCGTGGTCCGCATGGCCGTCGAGCGCGTACGCGACGGCAATGCCTGCCGCCAACCCTAACGCTAACGCGAGCACGCCGTCATCGGCGACGACCTCGAATGGCAGCGCAGCAGCGCCGTCAGCAAAATCGGCAGCGGTCGCAGCAAGCGCTGAAAACGCGACATCGGGGGCAGGGGCATCGGCGGCCAATAGCGGCTCCAGCCCGGCCAATGCCACGGCGCCAACCGCCACGCCAACCTCGTCTGCGCAATCTTCAGCGCCGGTTACCGCCAGAACGCCGTCAGCGACTTCGACGCCCCCGGCCGCCGCAGCGAGCGCGCCCGCGTCCCCGCCGCCGTACACCACGCCGAACACGCAACTGCGTTACGGCGGCTACATGGTGTTCCGCAACCTGATTCCTTCGCCGGTACTCGAAGGCCAGGCCGCCGAGGAATTCAGCCAGATCACTTACGGCGCCGAGCACGCGAAAAGCCTGTATGGCGACGCAGACGCACACGTCGTCCGTGTCAGCTCGATCGTCTCCAAGATGATCCCGTACTCGCTGAAGTGGAACGAGCGGGCCAAAAACTGGAAGTGGGACGTGGCGGTCGTGCGCTCCACCGATATCCGCATGTACTGCCTGCCGGGCGGCAAGATCGTCGTGTATAGCGGGCTGCTCGATCGGGTGCGTCTGAACGATAACGAACTCGGCATGCTGATCGGCCACGAAATCGCGCACGCGTTGCGCGAGCACGCTCGCGAGCGGCTCGGCCAGCTTCAGTCCAGCCAGCTCGATTCGTCGGGCACGATCCCGCAACTGTTCGGACTCGCCGATCTCGGCGCGGCGCCGCTAGGCATCGGCTCGCGGCTGCTGGAAATGAAATATGAGAATACGGACGAGACGGAAGCCGACGTGATCGGCAGCGATATCGCATCGCGCGCGGGCTTCGATCCGCGCGCCGCCGTCACGCTGTGGGACAAGCTCGCCGACGCCACGCGCGGCGATCGCGACCGGGGCTTCATCTACGTGCATCCGTACACGCCGGCGCGGCGCGCGGACATCATCAAGCGCCTGCCGGATATGTTGCCGCTGTACGCGAAGGCGATCGGCAAATCGGTGGATGCGTTGCCGGACTACGCCGGCATGGGACGCCCCCGTCGCAAAACGGCCCGCGACTGAGATTCAGCGACGCGGGCCGCGAGGTGCTTACTTCTTGACCTTGTGGTCGTAATCGACGGTCAGCGGCGCGTGGTCGCTGAACTTGATATCGCGGAACACGTCGGTGCGCTTCGCCTTGCCCGCGATGCCCGGCGTCGCGATCTGGTAATCGATCCGCCACCCGACGTTCTTCGCATACGCCTGACCGCGATTGCTCCACCACGTGTACTGCTCCGGCCGCTGATCGAGCGTGCGGAACACGTCGACATAACCCACGTCGTCGAACAGCGTGTCGAGCCACGCGCGCTCTTCCGGCAGGCAACCCGAGTTCTTCTGGTTGCTCTTCCAGTTCTTGATGTCGATTTCCTTGTGGACGATGTTCACGTCGCCACACACGATCACTTCACGGTCCTTCGCCAGTTCGGTCAGATGCGGCATGAACTCGTCCATGAAACGGAACTTGGCCTGCTGACGCTCTTCGCCGCTCGATCCCGACGGCACATACACCGAAATCACCGACAGCTTGCCGAAGCGCAGTTCGACATAGCGCCCTTCCGGATCGAATTCTTCGCTGCCGAAACCGATGATCACTTCATCCGGTTCATGACGTGTGTACACGCCCGCGCCGCTATAACCCTTCTTCACCGCATGCTGGAAATAGCCGGTGAAATTGTGCGGTGCCATGAATTCCGGCGTCATGTCGTCCTGCGAGCATTTGATTTCCTGCACGCACAGCACGTCGGCTTTCTGTTCGCCGAACCAGTCGAAAAAGCCTTTCTTTGCCGCTGAGCGGATGCCGTTCAGGTTGGCGGTAATCACACGCAACATGTCGTTCCTTTATGTCGATTCGTTTCGATAGCGATATGTCGAAGGGCAAGGTCACTCGACCTTGACGCCCTTCAGCGATTCTTTCGCGGGCGGATATTCGAGCTTCATGCCTTCGAGCTCGCGCAGCAGCAACTCGGCGACCATCACGTTGCGGTGCGTTTTCGAGTCGGCGGGAATCACGTACCACGGCGCGTAATCCGTCGACGTCGCGGCCAGCGCGTCGCGATACGCCGCCTGATATTTGTCCCACTGCTTGCGCGCGTCGAGATCGGAGACGTCGAATTTCCAGTGCTTGGTCGGATCGTCGATACGCGACTGCAGACGCTTGCGCTGCTCGTCTTTCGAAATGTGCAGCATGCACTTGATGATGGTCGTGCCGCTATACGCCAGCATTTCCTCAAACTGGCGAATGTGGCAGCAGCGTTGCTCGAATGCATTCGCATCGAGTTCGCCGAGCACAGTCGGCACCAGCAGATCTTCGTAGTGGCTACGGTTGAAGATGGTCAACTCGCCGGCAGCGGGTGCCTGCGAATGCACGCGCCACAGAAAGTCGTGCGCGAGTTCGACGGGCGTCGGCGCCTTGAACGGCACGATGCGCAAACCGAGCGGATCCACTTCGTGAAACACCGCGCGGATCGTGCCGTCCTTGCCGCTCGTGTCCATACCCTGCAGCACCAGCAACACGCGACGCTTGCGCTGCGCATGCAGACGCTCCTGCAGATTGTCGAGTTGCGCTCCGATCTCGGACAGACGCGCGCGGTCCGAATCTTTCGAGCCGGTCGAAAACGGCTTCGCCGCCGGGTCGAAAGGGTCGAGCGAGAACTTGTTGTTTTTCTTGCCGTCGTCGAAATACGGCACGCGGAAATCGTCGAGTTCGGGTTGCTTCGCCATCCACACACTCCGTGATCTGCATTTTTGTGCGGGCGCAAAAATGGGCCCGCCAAATGAAACGGGCCGTTGCCCCACTTTCGTTTCCGGCAACAGCCCGTCTTGCATGCTGTATTACTGCGGCTTACTGTGGTTCAGGCGCTTTGACGTGACAGCCTGTGCGCCTGAACCGTACTTCTTTCCGTCAGGATCAGGACGACAGCTTCTTCTTCAGCAGTTCGTTCACCTGCGCCGGATTGGCCTTGCCCTTGGTCGCCTTCATCGCCTGGCCGATCAGCGCGTTGAACGCTTTTTCCTTGCCCGCGCGGAATTCCTCGACCGACTTCTGGTTCGCGGCGAGCACTTCGTCGAGGATCGCTTCGAGCGCGCCGGTATCCGAAATCTGCTTGAGACCCTTCGCTTCGATGATGCGGTCGGCGGCGGCTTCGTCGGTGGCCTTCTCTTCCCAGATCGCGAGGAAAATTTCTTTGGCGATCTTGTTCGAGATCGTGCCGTCGGCAATGCGCTGCAACAGCAACGCGAGTTGCGCGGACGACACCGGCGACGCGTCGATCTCCAGCCCTTCACGATTCAGTTGCGACGACACTTCGCCCATCAGCCAGTTAGCCGCGACCTTCGCGTTCGACGGACCGACCTTGACGACCACCGCTTCGTAGTACGCGGCCATCGCCTTGCTCGACGTCAGCACGTTCGCGTCGTACGGCGTCAGGCCGTATTGCGACACGAAGCGCTGTTGAATCGCCACCGGCAGTTCCGTCATCTCGCTCTTCACGCGCTCGATCCACGCCGCGTCGATCACGAGCGGCATCAGATCGGGATCGGGGAAATAGCGGTAATCGTGCGCGTCTTCCTTGCTGCGCATGGAGCGCGTTTCGCGCTTGTCCGGATCGTACAGACGCGTTTCCTGCACCACCGTGCCGCCGTCTTCGATCAACTCGATCTGACGACGCACTTCGTACTGGATCGCTTCTTCGAGGAAGCGGAACGAGTTCAGGTTCTTGATCTCGGCACGCGTGCCGAATTCAGCCTGACCGACCGGACGCACCGACACGTTTGCGTCGCAACGGAACGAGCCTTCCTGCATGTTGCCGTCGCAGATGCCGAGCCACGTGACGAGCGTATGCAGCGTCTTCGCGTAAGCGACGGCTTCGGCCGCGCTGCGCATTTCCGGCTCGGTGACGATTTCGAGCAGCGGCGTGCCCGCGCGATTCAGATCGATGCCGGTCATGCCCGCGAAGTCTTCGTGCAGCGACTTGCCCGCGTCTTCTTCGAGGTGGGCGCGCGTCAGGTTGACGACCTTTTCGTACGCTTCCTTGCCCGCTTTTTCGTTGGCCGGAACCTGAATGGTCACCTGGCCGCCCTGCACGACCGGAATTTCGTACTGGCTGATCTGGTAGCCCTTCGGCAGATCGGGATAGAAATAATTCTTGCGCGCGAAGATGCTGCGCGGCGCGACGGTGGCGCCGATCGCGAGACCGAATTCGATCGCGCGCTCAACCGCGCCGCGGTTCATCACCGGCAACGTGCCCGGCAACGCCAGATCGACCGGACAGGCCTGCGTATTCGGCTCTGCGCCGAACTGCGTGGCGGCGCCGGAGAAAATCTTCGATTTCGTCGACAGTTGCGCGTGGGTCTCGAGACCGATCACGACTTCCCATTGTGTTGCCATGGTGCTCACACTCCTGCCGGTGCTTTGCGGTGCCAGTCGGTCGCGCGCTGGAACGCGTCGGCCACCTGCAGCATCCGGGCTTCATTGAAATAGTTGCCGATGATCTGCAGACCCACCGGACGCTGCGCATTCGCGCCCGCGCCGAAACCGCACGGCACGCTCATGCCCGGCAAACCGGCGAGGCTCACGGACAGCGTGTAGATGTCGGCCAGATACATCTGCACCGGGTCGTCGCCCTTGGCGCCGAGGTCCCACGCCACCGACGGCGCGACCGGTCCCATGATCACGTCGCACTGCTTGAACGCTTCCTGGAAATCCTGCGCGATGATGCGGCGGATTTTCTGCGCCTGCAGGTAGTACGCGTCGTAGTAGCCGTGCGACAGCACGTACGCGCCGACCATGATGCGGCGCTTCACTTCCGGGCCGAACCCTTCGGCACGCGACTTCTTGTACATGTCCAGCAGATCGCGGTACTCAGCGGCGCGATGGCCGAAGCGCACGCCGTCGAAACGCGACAGGTTCGACGACGCCTCCGCCGGCGCGATCACGTAGTAGACCGGGATCGACAGTTCGGTTTTCGGCAGCGAGACGTCGACCAGCGTGGCGCCGAGCGCTTCGTATTGCTTCAATGCTGCGTCGATCGACGCGCGGACGTCGTCGGCTAGACCTGCGCCGAAATATTCCTTCGGCAGGCCGATGCGCAAACCGGCGAGCGGCTTGCTGGCGTCGCCTTCTTTCCATTGCTTGCCGAGGTAACGCGTGTAGTCTTCGTCGTCGCGCACGAGGCTGGTGGAATCGCGCTCGTCGAAGCCTGCCATTGCGTTGAGCAGCGTCGCGCAGTCGGCGGCGCTTTGCGCCATCGGACCGCCCTGATCCAGCGACGAAGCGAACGCGATCATCCCGTAACGCGACACGCGGCCATACGTCGGCTTGATCCCGGTGATGCCGGAGAACGACGCGGGCTGACGGATCGAGCCGCCGGTGTCCGTGCCGGTCGCAGCGGGCGCGAGACGCGCAGCCACTGCCGCCGCCGAGCCGCCCGACGAACCGCCCGGCACCGCCTTGATGTCCCACGGATTCTGCACCGGACCAAAGTACGAATTCTCGTTGGACGAACCCATCGCGAACTCGTCCATATTGGTCTTGCCCACGCAGACCATGCCGGCGTTCTGCAAACGCGCGACCACGGTCGCGTCGAACGGACTTTCGTAGTTCGACAACATCTTCGAGCCGGCCGTGGAACGCCAGCCCTTCGTCACGAATACGTCTTTGTGCGCGATCGGCAGGCCGACCAGCGGACCCGCGTGGCCGGTGTGCAGCAGCGCGTCGGAGGCTTTGGCCTGCGCGAGCGTCAGTTCGGAATCGACCTGGATGAACGCGTTCAGGCTATTGGCTGCGTCGATCCGCTTGAGGTAATGCTGCGCCAGTTCGACTGCGGAGAATTCCTTGGCCGCCAGTGCGGCGCGCAGCTCGGTCAGACTTTTTTCATGCATTGCGTTTTATCCTGGAAAGCGCGGCAGCGCGGTGACGCTGCCGTGGAGGCGTTCGGCTGCCCGCCGGCAAGCCGAGCCGAGGAAGCCGGAGACGGCGGGCCCGCAAGCGTCTTTCGCGGAATGCAGCCTGCCTTCTGACGACCTTGCGCCGAAAACATGCTGCCCGCTCACTCGCGAGGCGCGCCGATCTTGCTACGCGGGTCTTACTCGATCACCTTCGGCACAAGGTACAGGCCGTCTTGTACGGCCGGCGCCGGGCGCTGGAAGGCTTCACGTTCGACCGTTTCGGTCACGGCGTCGTTACGCAGACGCAGCGCGACGTCTTCGATCTGCTCGATCGGATGGGCAAGCGGAGCGATGCCAGTGGTATCGACCGCCTGCATCTGCTCGACGAGCCCGAAAAAGTCGTTGAGCTGGGCACGCGTGTGCTCAGCGTCGGCGTCGGCCAGTTCGAGCCGTGCGAGATGCGCGATGCGTTTGACATCGGTCAAGGTCAGAGCCATGCAGTCACCGGAAATTGTGGTGGACCGCCGCAGTACGAAAAACCCGCGCTGCGACAGGAAGTTACGACGTAATGAAACAACTTGGAAAAAGGGGTCAGCGGGGGCAAAAACTGCCACCCGTTTCCTTTAAATCATCCAAAATTATAAGGTATCATTACGCGTTCGACCCAAACCCGGACCGACTTACCAAGTCCTTTCTGAACAATTCCCAAAGATAGTTCGGAATTTTCCGACTTGGCTTTGCAACGGCCTCCGGTAGACTCCCCTGCAGTTTCAAGTGCCAGTGGCGCAGCGTCCGCCCGGTTGAAGCTGTTAAATTTTCCGCTGCCACCCTACGCATACGTTGCGAGGCCCGGCCCCCAGCGAGACAGGATTTTGAATGTTCGGTTTTCTTCGCAGCTACTTCTCCAACGATCTGGCAATTGACCTTGGCACTGCCAACACGCTCATCTACATGCGTGGCAAGGGTATCGTTCTCGACGAACCGTCGGTCGTTTCGATCCGCCAGGAAGGCGGTCCCAACGGCAAGAAAACTATCCAGGCAGTCGGTAAGGAAGCCAAGCAGATGCTTGGCAAGGTGCCGGGCAACATCGAGGCAATCCGCCCGATGAAAGACGGCGTGATCGCCGACTTCACCGTCACCGAACAGATGATCAAGCAGTTCATCAAGACTGCCCACGAATCGCGTATGTTCTCGCCGTCGCCGCGCATCATCATCTGCGTGCCGTGCGGTTCGACCCAGGTCGAGCGTCGCGCAATCAAGGAAGCCGCGCATGGTGCAGGCGCTTCGCAGGTCTACCTGATTGAAGAACCGATGGCTGCTGCTATCGGCGCAGGTCTGCCGGTGTCCGAAGCAACCGGCTCGATGGTCGTCGACATCGGCGGCGGCACGACGGAAGTCGGCGTGATCTCGCTCGGCGGTATCGTGTACAAGGGCTCGGTGCGCGTCGGTGGCGACAAGTTCGACGAAGCTATCGTCAACTACATCCGCCGCAACTACGGCATGCTGATCGGCGAGCAAACCGCCGAAGCCATCAAGAAGGAAATCGGCTCGGCGTTCCCGGGTTCCGAAGTCAAGGAAATGGAAGTGAAGGGCCGCAATCTGTCGGAAGGCATTCCGCGCAGCTTCACGATCTCCAGCAACGAAATTCTCGAAGCCCTCACCGATCCGCTGAACCAGATCGTGTCGTCGGTGAAGATCGCGCTCGAGCAAACGCCGCCGGAACTCGGCGCGGACATCGCCGAACGCGGCATGATGCTCACCGGCGGTGGCGCACTGCTGCGCGACCTCGACCGCCTGCTCGCCGAAGAAACCGGCCTGCCGGTGCTCGTCGCCGAAGACCCGCTGACCTGCGTCGTGCGCGGTTCGGGCATGGCGCTCGAACGCATGGACAAGCTGGGCAGCATCTTCTCGTACGAGTAAGCGAGCCCGTCTCCATGTCAGTAGCGCGGATCTGGCAAACGGCCCCATGTGGGCCGGTTTGTCATTGGCTGGGCCAACCAGCCGCCGCGCGCTGAGCGCGCGTCCCTCGCGCGCCGCCGTCTCACACCACTGCTCACGCCCCCGGCGCCGACCATGGAATACAGTCCGCCGCCCCTGTTCAAGCAAGGCCCATCCGCACTCGCACGGCTCGTGTTTTTCGTCGTGCTGGCGGTGGCGTTGCTGATCTCCGATGCACGTTTTCAAACGCTCGAAATCGTTCGTGGCGTGCTCGGCGCGGGTCTTTATCCGTTGCAACGCGCGGCGCTCGTGCCGCGCGATATCTTCATGGGCGCCGCCGATCTGGCCGTGACCAGCGCGACACTGCGCAGCGAAAACGAAAAACTGCACACCAAAGATCTGCAGCTCTCGCAGCAGGCCAATACGGCCGCCGAGCTTGCCGCAGAAAACGCCCATTTGCGCGCGTTGCTGCAACTGTCGCAGCGCTCGACCACGGAATCGCTGCCCGCCGAAATCCAGTACGACACACGCGATCCGTTCACGCAGAAGGTGGTGATCGGGCGTGGTGCGCAGCAAGGCATCCAGAACGGTTCGCCGGTCGTCAACGAAGACGGCGTGATTGGCCAGGTCACGCGGGTGTTTCCGCTGCAGGCTGAAGTCACGCTGCTCACCGACAAAGACCAGGCCGTGCCAGTGCAGATCGTGCGAACTGGTTTGCGGAGTGTGATTTACGGCACGCCGAAGGGCGATACGCTCGATCTGCGCTTCGTGCCGATCAGCGCCGACGTTCAAACCGGCGACGAACTCGTCACGAGCGGACTCGACGGCGTGTATCCGCCGGGCTTGCCGGTCGCCAAGGTGGTACGCGTCGACAAGCAGGCCGACACGGCTTTTGCCCGCGTGATCTGTCTGCCGGTTGCACCGGTACGCGGCGCGCGCGAGTTGCTGGTGCTGCACTACGTGAACAACGTGCCGCCGCGTCCGGCCGAAGAACCCGACGCCGCCACGGCCGCGAAAGAAGCGAAGAAAAAAGGCGCCAAGGCAGCGGACGGCAAGGCGGCAGCAGCCGACAAATCCGCCGCGAAGCCAGGCGAAAAAGCGGCCGGTGAAAAGGCCTTGCCCGAAAAGACCGCACCGGCGAAGTCCGCGGAAAAAGCGCCGGCCAAAGCCGCCGCCGCGGAGAAGAAATCCGCCGCCCAAAAGAAACCGGCCCCGCAGAAAAACGCGGCGCCGCAAGCCACGCCGGGGGCTAACCCATGAACCGTCCGCAATACATTCTGCAGCCGGTCAATCCGTACTTCATTTCGTTCAGCCTCGCCGCGGCGTTCCTGCTGAATCTGATGCCGTGGGGACGCCTCGTCGGCGTGCCGGATTTTGTGGCCCTCGTGCTGCTGTTCTGGAACGTGCACCAGCCGCGCAAAGTCGGCATGGGCATCGCGTTTTTCCTCGGTTTGCTGATGGATGTGCACAACGCCAGCCTGCTCGGCGAGCACGCATTGGCGTATACGTTGTTGTCGTACGGCGCGATTACGATCCACCGCCGCGTGCTGTGGATGTCGCTTGGCGTGCAGACTTTCGCGGTCATGCCGCTGCTGGTCGTCGCGCAACTGGTGCCGTTCGTGATCCGTCTGCTGACGGGCGCGGCGTTTCCGGGCTGGGGTTATCTGATCGACGGTTTCGTCGAAGCTGCGCTGTGGCCGATCGCCAGCGTGCTGTTGCTGATGCCGCAACGCCGCCCGGCCGATCCGGACGACACGCGGCCAATTTGATCCCGCATCGGGCCCGCCGGCCGTTCCGTTGCTTCACCCGAACGGAACCCGCCTCGCCGGCCCGCCCGACGCGCATCGCTGTTCATGCCTCCCGGTTCCGGCCGGATTGGGCGCACACTCATGATGGCCGTCGTCCGGCCTTTTGCAGAATCGCATGACCGAATTCAAGGACACCCAGCAACAGCTCTCGAAATTCCGCCTGCGCGTCGCGGCGGCGGGTCTGTTCGTGTTCGTCTGCTTCGGGCTGATCGGCTTCCGTTTCCTGTTCCTGCAGGTCTGGCACTACAGCAAATACTCGCTGCAGGCCGACGAAAACCGCATTTCCGTCGCGCCGATCGTGCCGAACCGCGGCATCATCACCGACCGTAACGGCGTGGTGCTGGCGAAAAACTACTCGGCCTACACGCTCGAAATCACGCCGTCCAAGCTGAACGACTCGCTCGAAAACGTGATCGACAATCTGGCGACGGTCGTGTCGATCGACGCGCGCGACCGTCGCCGTTTCAAGAAGCTGCAGGAAGACTCGAAGAACTTCGAAAGTCTGCCGATTCGCACCCGCCTCACCGACGACGAAGTCGCGCGCTTCACCGCGCAGCGCTTCCGTTTTCCCGGCGTCGAAGTGCGCGCCCGGTTGTTCCGCCAATATCCGCTCGGGCCGACTGCGGCGCACGTGATCGGCTACATCGGCCGGATTTCGCAGCGCGATCAGGACCGGATCGACGACGCCAGCGACCAGAACGACAGCGATCCGGATCACTACGATCCGCGCCTGGACGCGAACAACTACAAGGGCACCGACTACATCGGCAAGATCGGGGTCGAGCAGAGTTACGAGACGGAACTGCACGGCCAGACCGGTTTCGAGGAAGTCGAAGTGACCGCCGGCGGCCGCCCTGTGCGGACGCTGTCGCGCACGCAGGCGACGCCGGGCAACAACCTAGTGCTGTCGCTCGATATCGGCTTGCAGCAGGTCGCCGAGCAGGCATTCGCGGGCCGTCGCGGCGCGCTGGTGGCGATCGAGCCGTCCACCGGCGACGTGCTCGCGTTCGTGTCGGCGCCGAGCTTTGATCCGAATTCTTTCGTCGATGGGATCGATCAGCAGACCTGGGACGACCTGAACAACTCACCGGACCATCCGCTGCTGAACCGTCCGCTGCACGGCACGTATCCGCCGGGTTCGACGTACAAGCCGTTCATGGCGCTGGCCGCGCTGACACTGCATAAGCGCACGCCCGGCTGGGGCTTCCAGGACCCGGGCTTCTACACGTTCGGCGGCCATACGTTCCGCAACGACGTGCGCTCGGGCCAGGGCTGGGTCGACATGAACCGCGCGATCGTGGTGTCGAACGACACGTATTTCTACATGCTCGCGCACGATCTCGGCGTGAACAACATCGCCAATTTCATGAAGCCGTGGGGTTTCGGCCAGATCACCGGCATCGACATCGCGGGCGAGGCCAAGGGCATCCTGCCGTCGACGGAATGGAAGCGCAAAGCCTACCGCCGCCCCGAACAGCAACGCTGGTACGAAGGTGAAACGATCAGCCTGGGCATCGGCCAGGGCTACAACTCGTTCACGATCCTGCAGCTCGCTCACGCCGTCGCCACGCTCGCGAACAACGGCGTCGTGATGAAGCCGCACCTGGTGCGCGACATCGAAAACCCGATCACCAAAGACACCCGCGCGGTCGTGCGCGCGCCGAGCGACAAGATCGACGTCAAACAGTCGGACATCGACATCATCAAGCATGCGATGGAAGGCGTGATATCGAACGGCACGGCGGCCAAACTGTTTATCGGCGCGCAGTATCAGGCGGCCGGCAAGACCGGAACGGCGCAGGTGTACTCGCTGCAAGGCGCCAACTACAAAGGTCATGCCATCGCCGAGCATCTGCGCGACCATGCGCTCTTCACTGCCTTCGCCCCTGTGGATAACCCGAAAATCGCCGTCGCGCTGATCGTCGAAAACGGCGGCTGGGGCGCGGAATCGGCGGGGCCGATCGCGCGCAAGGTGCTCGACTACTACCTCGTCGACAAGAACAAGCCGGGTGCCGAAGCGGCGGCTGTGGCAGCGGCGGCGTCGGCGACTCAGGACGCGTCCGCGCCTGAAGTCGGCGATGCGCCTGCGCCTCAGGAACCGCAGCCGGTCAGGATCGCGGCGGGTTTCACCGCATTGCCGATTCCCGGCGCGGCGTCGGCGGCGGTGGGCGCCTCCGCTGCTGAAGCGGCTTCGGCAGCGGCGAATCCGGCTTCCGCACCGGTCGCGGCGTCGGCTGCCAAAGCGGGCGCGGCGGGTGCATCTGCGGCGGTGCCCACTTCTTCCACTGCAAAAAATTCTGCGTCGCGTAAATCCGGCGCACCGCATAAACCCCGTCCTGCCAGCGAGCCCGCGCCTACGGCCACCGCTCCTTCACGGGATGACGACGTGCACGCCGCGTCGCCACGCCAGCCGGTTTCCGGCGGCATAGACGAGTAAGGAGAAAGGCATGCAATTCGACAAGCGCGCCTGGATCGACCGCCTGAAGAAGATGTTCGCGGGCTTCGACCGTCCGCTCGCACTGATCGTGTTTCTGCTGCTGTGCGTGGGCATTGTCACGCTGTACAGCGCGAGCCTGGACGTGCCGGGCCGCGTGGAAGACCAGTTGCGCAACATTCTGCTGACGTTCGTGCTGATGTGGGCGCTCGCCAATGTGCCACCCACCACGCTGATGCGCTTCGCGGTCCCGCTCTATACATTCGGGATCGCGCTACTGATAGCGGTCGCGGCATTCGGACTGACGCGAAAAGGCGCCAAGCGCTGGATCAATGTCGGCGTGGTGATCCAGCCGTCTGAAATCCTGAAGATCGCCACGCCGTTGATGCTCGCCTGGTACTACCAGCGACGCGAAGGCGTGATGCGCTGGTACGACTATCTGGTCGGCTTCGTGATTCTCATCGTGCCGGTCGCGTTGATCGCGAAGCAGCCCGACCTCGGAACCGCCGTGCTGGTCTTCGCGGCCGGTCTCTTCGTGATTTACTTCGCGGGTTTGAGTTTCAAGCTGATCGTGCCGGTGCTGGTTGCAGGCGTGATCGCCGTCGCTGCCATCGCCACGTTCCAGGACAAGATCTGTCAGCCCGAAGTGCAATGGCCGCTGATGCACGACTATCAGAAGCATCGGATCTGTACGCTGCTCGATCCGACTTCCGATCCGCTCGGCAAGGGCTTCCACACGATCCAGGCGGTGATTGCGATCGGCTCGGGTGGTCCGCTGGGCAAAGGCTGGCTGAAGGGCACGCAGGCGCATCTGGAGTTCATCCCCGAGAAGCACACTGACTTTATTTTCGCGGTGTTCTCCGAGGAGTTTGGACTGGCCGGCGGGGTCGTGCTGCTCACGCTCTACATGCTACTGATCGCGCGGGGCTTGTATATCGCGGCCAATGGCGCAACCCTGTTCGGGCGATTACTGGCCGGCTCGCTGACGATGGCGTTCTTCACCTACGCGTTCGTCAACATCGGCATGGTGAGCGGGATCTTGCCGGTGGTCGGCGTGCCCTTGCCGTTCATGAGTTACGGCGGCACCGCGTTGACCACGCTGGGGGTTGCGATCGGGCTGATCATGAGCGTCGCGCGACAGAAGCGGTTGATGCAGAGTTAGCGCGGTTTATCGGCAGAACCACACGCAAAGGGGCGCTCCATGTCAGGAAGCGCCCCTTGTGCGTTTACTGCGGTTTGACTTCCTTCTGATCCCGCAATTGCGCGCTGAGTTGCTGATACTTCAAGCGCGCCGCCGGATCACCCTGCGCCGCCGCCGCCGCGTAATACGCGCGCGCGACGTTCAGGTTCTTGTCGACGCCATCGCCGCCGCGCTCGTAGAACGAGCCGGTTACGTATTGCGCGGTCATGTCGCCGCCCTGCGCCGCCTTCTTGTACCAGACGAACGCCTGCTGGTTGTCGCGCCCGGTACCGCGTCCGTCGAGGAACTGGTTGGCAAGCGCAAGCTCTGCCTGCACATGGCCCTGCTCGGCCGCCTTCAGGAACCAGCGGTGCGCCTCCACCGGATCGCGCCCGACGAACTCGCCGTCGTCGTACATCTTGCCGTACACATATTGAGCGTGCGACATGTTGGCGTCGGCGGCCTTGCGCAGCCACTTCTTGCCTTCCTCGACGTTCGCGGCCGTGCCCTCGCCGTTGAGCAGCATCATCGCGTAATTGAACTCGGCGAGCCGGCTGCCGCGCTCCGCGGCCTGACGGAACTCAGTCAGCGCCGCGCCCAGATTGCCGGCGTTGTAGTCGGCGACCGCAGTTTGCGTCTGCGGGTCATTCGACTTCGCGACCCGGTCCTGCGCATACGCCGATCCATTTACTGCCACACCCGCCAGCAATGCCGTCGCGACCGCGACACGCAATGCGACGCCCTGCACCATCCCCTTCATGACCTCACCTCCTGCAGCGCCTGGCGGGTTGCGCGCAACATCCACATGACGTCGGCGGCCAGAGCGATAAAACGGAAACCGGCGTCGCGATGCTGCTTTGCACTCGCGACATCCATCGCAAAAATGCCGGTGGCAATGCCGGCCTTATCAGCAGCGCTGACGATGCGCGCCATCGCCGCCTGCACGTCGGCGTGCTTCGCATCGCCAAGATGACCGAGGCTCGCGGCCAGGTCGGCGGGCCCGACGAACAGGCAATCGACGCCCGGCGTCGCGGCGATCTTCTCGACCTCCTGCAAGCCGCGCGCCGACTCGATCTGCACGATCGTCGCGATCTGCGCGTTGGCCGTCTGCACGTAATCGCGCCGCATGCCATAGCCCGACGCGCGGACCACGCCCGCTACGCCGCGCTGACCGTCGCGCGCTTCGGCGGTCGGATATTGTGTGAGCCGCACGGCGTGCGCGGCTTCATCGGCGGATTCGATGTTGGGGAACATCAGCGTGCGCGCGCCGGCATCGAGCACGCGCTTGACGAGCCAGCCTTCGCTTGCGGGCACGCGCACCACCGGCTCGCTCGGCAGATGCGCGGCGGCGATCGCGCGCAATTGCGACGCGACGTCGACGCTGTCGTTCGGTGCGTGCTCCATGTCGATCAACAGCCAGTCGAAACCGGCGTGCGCAAGCGCTTCGGCGGCGGCGTCGCTACCGAGCGACAGCCACAAGCCGAACAGCGGATCGGTTTCCGTCAGACGTTGCTTGAGGGGATTGGTGAAGGTGCTCATCGGCGCGCTCCTTGATGAGCGGGCCGCTCGCCTGCGCGGCGGGAAAACTGGCTGACCTGTGAGGTTCGGCAAAAACCGGGACGCCGATGCCCCGGTTGCCTGCTGCGACGCAATGCGGTGACCGGCATGTCTCGCTCCGTTTGGTTATCGAAGCGATCATACCGTGACAAAAACGCGGAGGTTGGGTCGGTGCGCGGACCCTGGGTTTAATCGCGGACGACGTCGGCCCAGCAATTCGGCGTCTCGTACAGACGCAGCTTCTGCAGACGCATGTTCACGCCGTAGTGAGCGTCATACACGCTTGCGAGGAGGTCGAACGCGACGGCGGCAAGATTTTCGACCGTCGGGATGCGGTCCAGCACGACCGTCTTGTGACCGGCCATGGTCTCCAGAAAGCCGCGCACCTGTGCGTCGCCTTCGTAGACCAGAAACGCGTGATCCCACTTGTCGACCAGGTGCTCGTTGGCGAGCGACTTCACGTCGGCGAAGTCCATCACCATGCCGCGATCGGGCGCGCCTTCGGTGTCGACCAGATCGCCTTGCAGCGTGATTTCGAGCACATAACGATGGCCGTGCAGATTGCGGCACTGGCTACGGTGATCGGGGATGCGGTGGCCCGCGTCGAATTCGAGTTTTCGGGTAATCGTCAGCACGGCAAATCAGGGAATGTTCAGATACTTGTGGGTCTGCATCGACAGGCGCCATTGCGGATGGCGTTTGCACCAGTCGATCGCGAGCTTCGTGTTGATGTCGCGCGACGGGCCGTCCATCGGCTGGACGAGGAAATACTCGAAGTCGAGCTTCGCATACTCGGACAAACGCTGGTTGTCCTGCGGAATCACGACCTTCAGTTCGTTGCCTTTGGTGACGACGAGCGGCGCGTCGGCCTTCGGGCTCACGCAGATCCAGTCGATCGTTTCCAGCACCGGCATCGAGCCGTTAGTTTCAATGGCGATTTCAAAGCCGGCGGCATGCAACGCATCGACCAGCGGCTGATCGATCTGGAGCATCGGCTCGCCGCCCGTGCAGACGACGAAACGCTCACCCTCGCCTTCCGGCCAGAGTGACGCGATCATCGCCACGAGGTCTTCGGCGGTGCGGTACTTGCCGCCGTTCTCACCGTCGGTGCCGACAAAATCGGTATCGCAAAAGCGGCACACGGCCTCGGCACGATCTTCTTCGCGGCCCGACCACAGATTGCAGCCGGCGAAGCGGCAGAACACAGCCGGACGCCCGGCATTCGCGCCCTCGCCTTGCAACGTGTAGAAGATTTCCTTGACCGCGTAAGTCATGCTGCTTTCTGCCTTCTGTTCCTGAAAATTTTTGCGTGATCCGACGAGTCGTTGAACCGTCGCGCCGCGCGGTTCAACTTACTGCGCGATCAGAGCGGCGACTCGGTGACGTTCTCACCAGCCAGATACGCTTCGTAGCCGCGCTTGCGCAAGCGGCACGCCGGACACTCGCCACAACCAAAGCCCCACGAATGCAACTCAGCGCGTTCACCGACGTAACAGGTATGCGTCTCGACGCGTACCAGCTCAACCAGTTCGTCACCGCCCAATTGATGCGCGAGACGCCACGTATCGGCCTTGTCGAGCCACATGAGCGGCGTTTCGAGCAGGAAGCGCGTGTCCATGCCGAGATTCAGCGCGACCTGCAATGCCTTCATCGTGTCGTCGCGGCAATCGGGGTAGCCCGAAAAATCCGTCTCACACATTCCGCCAACCAGCACCTGCAGACCGCGCCGGAAAGCGATGGCTGCCGCGATGGTCATGAACATCAGATTGCGGCCTGGCACGAACGTGTTCGGCAAGCCGTTGGCCGTTGCTTCGATCTCAATCTCGCGCGTCATCGCCGTATCGCTGATCGAGCCAAGCACCGACAGGTCGATCATGTGATCTTCGCCGAGACGGTCGGCCCAAGCTGGAAATGCTCGCGTCACAGCCTGACGGAAACCTTCGCGACATTCGAGTTCGACGCGATGTCGCTGGCCGTAATCGAAGCCGAGCGTTTCGACCGTTTCATAACGTTCGAGCGCCCAGGCGAGGCACGTGGCGGAATCCTGGCCGCCGGAAAACAGCACCAGAGCGCTACGTTTAGCGTCGTTGCGGATCACCGTGAAACTCCGTGAATGATGAGTGCCACGTCGCGCTGCGCGAGGTGCGCCATGCAAGCAACGCGGCGCGACGCGTGCCGGCACTGCTGCCGGCCCAAAGCAGTATAGGCCGCGCCTTCCGCATGCAGAGTCGCTGGGCGCTTATACCGTTAATCGTCGGGCGAAGGGTTCGGGGCGGGTGGCAGCGCATGCCGCGCTGCGCTCAATCGCCGATCAGGCGGCACACTTGCGTGCAAGTCCTTGAACTGGCGCGATTTTATCACGCGATGCTGAATACCGCCGAGCGCGGCCCGTTGCATCGCGCCCGCAATGCCGAAGCCATTGGATGCCCGTCATTACCCGTCAGAAAAGGAAAAGCCCCAGGAATCTTGCGAGTTCCTGGGGCTGAATCCTGGTGGCCTGGGTCGGAATCGAACCAACGACACGCGGATTTTCAATCCGCTGCTCTACCAACTGAGCTACCGGGCCAACGAAGAACGAAATCATAACAAGGGGTCGGCGGTCTGGCAAGCCCCTTCCCAAAAAAATCTTTCGGGGAGGGTTTCGCCCGCAGCCCGTGAGCTTTACTCGCCTTTGTTCTTGCCGAGATCGACGCCGAGTTGCTTGAGCTTGCGATACAGGTGAGTACGCTCAAGCCCCGTCTTTTCAGCGACGCGCGTCATGCTGCCGTTTTCGCGCGCGAGGTGATATTCGAAGTACGCGCGCTCGAACGCGTCGCGTGCATCGCGCAACGGAATATCGAACGAGATCGACGCGGTTTGCGCAGCCAGCGCGCCACTGCCCATGCCGTCGGTCGACAACATCGGCAACGCAGCCGCCGACGCCACCGCCGACGAACTCACCGGCATCACCGGCTTAGCTGCCGCGCCGCCGGGAGCAGCCGCCGCATTGCCGCGCGCGAGACCCTGCTCGACGGCCTTCAGCAGCTTCTGCAACGCAATCGGCTTCTCGAGGAAATTGAGTGCGCCGATCTTGGTCGCTTCAACTGCCGTGTCGATCGTTGCGTGACCGGACATCATGATCACCGGCATCGTCAACTGACCTTGCGCGGCCCACTCCTTGAGCAAAGTCACGCCGTCGGTGTCCGGCATCCAGATGTCGAGCAGCACCAGGTCCGGTGCCTGACGCAAGCGGAAGTCGCGCGCTTCCTGCGCATTTTCAGCGGCCTCCACGACATGCCCTTCGTCGCTCAGGATCTCCGAGAGCAATTCCCGGATGCCCATTTCATCATCTACCACCAGGATGGTTGCCATTTACGCTGCCCTTGTCTGCACTGTTGCTTTTGTCTTTCCCTGCGACGCACCGACGTGCGCCGGACGCGGCCCCGATGAACCAGGCGCCGCGGCATCGTCTGCCAGTTGAAGGAAGAGAATCGATATTTGCGCGCCTTCGATCACGTCGCCCGCCTTCAGGCGATTGCGAATGTCGATGCGCGCGCCATGCTCGTCGACGATCTTCTTGACCATCGCAAGTCCCAGGCCCGTACCTTTGGCCTTGGTCGTCACGTAAGGTTCGAATGCGCGTGTGAGGATGCGCGCGGGGAACCCCGGTCCGTTATCCGACACGGTCAGACGCACCGCGACGCGGACTTTGCCCTCCGCGTCGGGGTCACCGTATTCTACTGTCCTCGTCTCGAGCAACACACGTGGATGCTCGACATCGGCCACCGCATCCTGTGCGTTTTGCAGCAGGTTGTGGATAACCTGACGCAATTGCGTCGCGTCGCCACGAATCGCCGGCAATGCCGCGAGCTCGACCTGAATCGCGCCCTTACCCTCTTCGATGCCGTACAACGTGAGCACTTCGCTGACCAGGTCGTTCAGCTGCAGATGCGCGAGCACTGCCGGAGGCGTGCGCGCGTAGTCGCGGAAATTGTCGACCATCTGCTTCATTGCCGCGACCTGGTTCACGATCGTGGTCGCGCCGCGCTTCAGAAAATCGGCGTCGGTGGGCGTGAGCTTGTCGGCGAGTTTCATCTGCAGACGCTCGGCGGAAAGCTGAATCGGCGTGAGAGGATTCTTGATCTCGTGCGCGAGCCGCCGCGCGACTTCGCCCCACGCAATCGAACGCTGCGCGGAAATCACGTCGGAGATATCGTCGAACACCACGACGTAGCCGGATGTCTGCATGTCTTCGGCATCGCGGTCGGTCGCGGACACCAGACGCGCGCCGCGCACGAGCAGCGTGAGCGGATCGGTTTCGCCCGGCACGCCGACCGAGAACTGCTGCTGCCAATGTCCGCGATCGTCGTGGCCGTCGCCGCTCGCCGCTTCGCGATCGGCAAACGCCTTGCGCACCATCCCGCCAAATTCGCTCAACACGCCAATCTGATCGAGCGACGAACCCAGCACCGCCTGGAACGGCTGACGGAAAATCCGCTCGGCGCCGCGATTTGCCGTGGTCAGTCTGAACTGCCGGTCGAACACGAACACGCCGGCGGTCAGATTCGCGAGAATACTCTCCAGATACGCCTTTGAATGCTCAAGCGCGATGCGATTGTTCTCAACCGCCGCGCGTGCTTCCGACAACTGTCGCGTCATCGCGTTGAACGACTGCGTAAGGAAGCCCAATTCGTCACGCGACTTGATTTCGCGCTTCGGCGTGTAGTCGCCCTCGGTAATTTCCTTGGTGCCCTGCGCGAGCAGAAACAGCGGCCGCGCAAGCTGATTGCCGAGCGCGAGCGCAAGCATCATCGCGATGAAGGTGGCGAGGAACAGCGCGAGCGTCAGCGTGCCGATGTACATCTTGCGCAGACCGGTGCGGCCCAACGCCTTTTCCTGATACTCGCGATACGCGCGCTGAACCGCGTCGGCATTACGCGCGAGCGTTGGCGACACTGGCTGCGTGAGTTGCAGGAAGCGCTCGACAGGCTGCAATAGCGCGGCATTCGAATCGGGAATACGCTGCACGATCCGCAGACGCAATGCGCCTTTGCCGCCGTGTGCGTTCGGATCGCCGTCCACCTCTCCCTCGATCGCCGCATAGCCGCGACCGCGCGCCTGATCGATCATCAGTGGAGTGGGCAGGTCGTTCGGCACGAGCGTCGCGTAATTGCTCGATGCCTGCGCCACCACGTGCATCTCGGGCGTCGCGCCGGACATGCTGCGAGTAGGCTCGACGATCGTCGCATCCTGCACGCCGAACTGATCGCGCAAGCGCAGCAGCGTCAGCGTGGTACCGGCCGCGTCCGCGCTGGCGAGCTGCTCGGACATCAGGCGGCCCTTGGTTTGCAGATCGGACAGCGACGCGTCGAGCATGCCGCGCCCGAGATTCAGGCCGGACGTGAGCGCGGTTTCGACGTTCACGTCGAACCACGACTCGATACTGCGCGACACGAACTGATACGAGACGATGTAGATGATGCCGCCCGGCACCACGCCCACCAGCGCCATAAAGAACGCGAGCTTCGCCAATAGTCGCGTGCCGAACTTGCCCTTGCGCAACCTCGCAATAATGATGACGACCAGCGTCACCACGACCAGCAAAAAGATCATCGCAACCGCGACGTTGGCGGCGTACAGCCACTGGTAATAGCGGTCGAAAAATTCGGTATTGGCGCTGGCCGCGGCGAGCAGCACGAGCAGCAGCACGGCCGTGACCGCGACCGTCGACACCAGCACTCGTACGACGAGGCTGCTGACGCTGGTTGTGGATGAGCGCACTTTATTTAGCACGTTCGGCCGCCGTGAAGGTGAAGCGCTTCCATTCGGAGGCGAGGTTCCAGTCGCGGTTGTTCACCGCGTCGATCTGGAACGGCTTGGGCATCAGCGCGATGTCGAGTTGCATGCGCACCGACGCGGTATAGGTCTCACCGGTCTGCACCTGATTGCGGTCGATCACATGCCAGGACGTGACATGCTTGATCACCGCGAGCGCGTCTTTGAGTGTGCTGAAACCAAGCTGCAAGCCGCCCGACGACACGCTCGACACGCGGTATTCGCGCGTCAGCGGCTGGAACGACAGGCGAATGCTTTGCGACACGCTCACCGGTTGCTCGTCGAACCAGTACCAGCGCGGCCGGCTTAGTTCGAAGTCGGTCGTGAAGTAGAGGGGGATGCCCTTGTTGACCGCGTCTTCGAGATTGCTGTTCAGGTCGAAGTCGAAACGCGCGTCGAGACTCCAGCCGCTGCTGTCAGCCTGCAGCGACGCCCGCTGCACCGCGATCGAGTCGGCATGCGCCACGCCCGGTGCTGCCAGCCATACGGCCAGCGCAATCCAGAGCACGGCAGCGAGCCGAAGCGGGAAGAAGCGTTTGATGGTCACCGTTTCTGGAAGCGCGCGTAGAAAAATCCGTCGTGGTCTGAGTTCGCACCGGCGCTGTTTTCAGCGGATTGTCCGGCATCGGAACCGGCCGAGGTCTCGGCGGGCGCGCGAGCGACTGATGGCAGCAGTTGTCCCGGCGCGTCCAATCGTACCGCATCCTGATACTTGTTTCCAAACCACTGCGCCTGCAACTCGCCTTCTTCGGGGAAGATCGAACACGTAACGTAAAGCAATTCGCCGCCTGGTTTCACGAGCGGCCAGAGCGCTTCGAGTATGCGGCGCTGTTCGGCGACCAGCGCGGGAATATCGGACGCACGGCGCAGCCAGCGAATATCCGGGTGACGCCGCACAATGCCCGATGCCGAACACGGAACGTCGGCGAGGATGCGGTCGAACGGCTGGTCGGTGTCGTCGTGCCATTTCGACGGCGTGCCCGCGTCGCCGATCCGCACTTCTGCATCGAGCTTTAGCCGCCGCAAATTTTCGCCGATCCGCCTTGCACGCGATGCATCGCTTTCGAGCGCCACGAGCTGAAGATTCGCCAGTTCCAGCAGATGACCGGTCTTGCCGCCGGGCGCCGCGCACGCATCGAGCACGCGCATGCCGTCGCGCACGCCGAGCAGTTGCGCGGCGAGTTGCGCACCGGCGTCCTGCACCGAGACCACACCGTCGCTGAAGCCGGGGATGCGGTCCACCGGGATCGGCGTGTCGAGCTTGACGGCGTAATCACCGATACGGCTCGCGGCAATCTGATGATTTTGCAGAACTTGCAGATACGCGTCGACGGTCGAGTGACGGGCGTTCACGCGCAAGGTGAGCGGGCCTTGCGTATTGCCGGTTGCGAGCACTGCCTGCCACGTGTCGGGCCACGCGCGCTTCACGGCGTCGATCCACCACGCTGGGTAGTTCCAGTGCGCGACTTCGTCGGCTTGTGCATCGTTCAGCAGCGTCTCACGCTCGCGCAGGAAATTGCGTAGCACCGCGTTGACAAGTCCCTTGGCGAACGAGAATTCGCGGCGAGCGGCAATCGCGCTGACCGCCTGATCGACCACGGTGAACGGCGCATAAGCGGCGTTGGCTTCGTCGTCGATCAGCAACGCGAGCGAGCAGGCGAGCACATGACCAACGTGCGGCGGCGGCGCCTTCTTCACCAGCTTTGCAATCAGCCATTCAGCAGTAGCGAGACGGCGCATCGTGCGATACGCGATGTCCTGCACGGCCCCGCGCGCGGCAGCAACGGTGCCCTCAGGCGCGGACACGAAGACCGATTGCAGCGCAGCCGGCAACGCTGCGCCGAGACGCACGGCGCCGATCGCCTGACCAGCGCTGTCGAGCGCAAAGCCCAGCGACTCGGGCGCAAGATGCAACACCGACAAACGGAATTCGCGCGGGCGCGCTGCAGAAGAAGCTGAACGCGAAGAAGGCTTTGGTGTCATGAAAGAAACAAGTGCAGGCCGCGCGGTGCGCGCAGCGCAATCAGCGTGCATTGTAGCGTGGCGCAGGGCGGGAGCCGCCGCTGGCGGACTGCGGCAATGGCTTTGTTCACGCGCAAACCTTGTTGCCCGAAAAAAAAGCGAGCCGGAAGGCTCGCCTTTTTTGCTTCACGCTAGCGCCGTGGATGCGTGTCGTGAATTTTTTGTGAAACGTTTTGAAGCGTTTTGAAGCGCGACTGCTTAGTCGAAGCGCCCCGTGCGCGCCATTTCCATCAAACGGGCGACGCGCTCTTCCGTGGCCGGGTGCGTCGAGAAAAGATTCGCGATGCCACCGCCCGACAGCGGATTCATGATCCATTGCTCAGTGGCAACAAATCTGGCTTAAACCCTTCATATACTTGGGGATTGCCAAAACCTCACTGCCGCATTTTCTCTTGCGTATCCCTAGCGTACCCCTCTGCCACCAGTGATTTCCGGCGATTTCCGGTCGGATTTCGGGCACCGGGGCTGCACGGTATCATGCTGCTTACAACACCACGACCACGTAGCACACGATGAGCACGACTTTTGACGGCCTGACGAAGATGGAGCTGATTACGTTGCTGGGGACCGCGCCCGGCAACTATCAGTTGACGCCCGACCAGGTCAGCGCACTGCTGAACCGGTCGGTCAAGCAACTGGCCGACGATCGAACGGCCCAGCGCGGCCCAGCCTGGGCGTTGCCGTGGGGGCCGAAAGGCTCGATCCGGTACCCGATCGAATCCCTGCGCAAGTTCTTCGAAGGTCAGGCGACGTATTCGAGCACCCACGAGTCGAAACTGGCCGCGGAAAGTGGCGTCCTAGCGTTCGGCACGCTCGAAGACATGCTCACGCCGGGCCAGCGGCTGGAAAATCTCGCCGGCCCCGGCGTGCTGAACGTGCCGCTGCCGTCGATCGCCGACGTGCTCGGTGGCCTCGGCCGCTACGCGGTGCAAAACGCTCGCGACGCCCTGCGCCGCGGCCTGCCCGATCTGCGCTCGCGCCGTGTCAATGGTGTGCGGCATGTGCCGGTGAATGCGATGGCGGGTTGGCTGGACGGTCTGGACGGCGTGGCGACCGGCGCGCCGGAACCGGCTGCGCCGGTGAGCCCGGTGCGCGCGCAACGTCTGGGGTTCGTCGGTCGCACGCACGTCGATCTTCTCGACGAGGCGTTGGCCGACTGGCTGCGGGCCGACCAGGCGCGTGAGGCCGCCGAACTGCGGGCGATCATCGACGCCGAAAACACCGAACCCCTGCCGAGCCGGAAAGGCCCACGCGGTCCGTGACACCACTCGAAACGGGGAAACCATGACCAATGCTTTGAACGACGCCGCCGAACTGGCCGTACTGCTGAAAACCGGGGCGGACTATCACCTGCTGACCACCGAGCAGGTGGCGACGCTGCTGGGCCGTTCGGTCGCGCAACTGGCGAACGATCGGCGGGTAGGGCTCGGCCCGGCCTGGGTGCAACCGTTCGGGCCGAACGGCGTGGTGCGCTACCGACTCGGCGACGTGCGGGCGTTCACGAACGCCCCGGCGGCGTGACCTATCCGGCCGCCCGCTCACATCGGATGCTTCGTTAGATGCTGCGGCCAGTGCCCAGCGCCGCCCTTGCCGATCGACGGGCGCATGCCACCGCCACGCTGAAAGCGACCGCCGACACCATGCCGACGACCAGAACGACCCATTCCACCGGACCATAATCATGTCCCAGCGTCCAAATGGCCGCGGCCGAAATCGGCGCGATGCCCTTCGCGACGTTCGACGGTGCCGATAGCAGCCCGCTGACCGCCCCGTACCCTTCCGCCCACATCAGGTCCTGCACGATCGTGCCGCGCAAGATCGTCATCATGCCGTTGGCACCGCCGTAGACGACGGCGAACAGGATCAGTATCGGCGCCGACGTGCCGGCGAACATGAGGATCACCACCGACGCGGGAAACGCCGTTGTGATCACCAGCCCCACGATCGACGGCGAAACGTTGCGGCCGACCGTGAACCAAAACACTCGGGCGAGCACCTGAGCCGGTCCGATGACGGCCATCGTGGTCACGATCACCGCGGCCGACACCTGGCGCTCCATCATGAGCGGTACAAGATGAAAGGTGAGCGCCGCAAACGTCGCGTAGTACGCGGTGAAGCACACGGCCAGCGCCCAAAACGTCGGCGTCCGCAAAGCACGCCGGGTCGCTGCCGAGTTGGTCGCCCGGATTGCGGCCCGGTGGCCCGAATGATCGCGGTCCGGGATATTCCGGCGGATGGCGACAGCATGAACCGGCAGGCAAACGGCCAAGTTTGCAGCGGCCAGCACAAGCAGCGCACGGCGCCATCCGAACGTGCCAACCAAACCTTGCGTCAATGGTATGAACACGGTGCTGGCGAATCCCGCAACCAGCGTGATCAACGTGATCTTGGTGCGAAACGTCGTTGGAAAATCGCGCGTGATGACGGCAAAAACCGGGTCGTACAACGTCGCGGCCATCGCGCCGCCTAGTCCGATCCAGACGACGAAAAGCGTCACGAGGCTATGCGCTTGCGACCACAACATCAGCATCGCCGCCGCTAAGACGGTCCCGCCGACCATGACGCGACGCCCGTGACCGTGATCGATCCAGGTTCCGATGGGATAAGCAGCCAGGCCCGAGGTTAAAAGGCCCGTTGAGAGCGCGGCGTTCGTGGCCGTACGACTCCATCCCAGCGTGCTCTCCATCGGCACGACGAACAGAGAGAACGCGTAATAGATCGAGCCCCACGAAACGAGTTGGGCGGCGGCAAGCGCCCACGTCTCGACCGCGCCTCGCAGGCCGTCGGTATCACTCCGTCTCGCTGTCGTCGGTGTCTGCACTGTCGATCGCCGTTTCGTGGATCATCGCCGCCGACGCCAGGGCCGTCGCAAGTTCCGGGTGCGCTTCTTTGCGCTCGCTGTACCGATCGGTCAGGTAGTCGGACCGGTCGCGCACCAGCAGCGTGAACTTGTACAACTCCTCCATCACGTCCACGACCCGATCGTAATAGGGCGAGGGCTTCATCCGACCGTCCGCGTCGAACTCCTGCCAAGCTTTCGCCACCGACGACTGGTTGGGGATGGTGACCATCCGCATCCATCGGCCGAGCACTCGCAACGCGTTCACCGCGTTGAACGACTGCGAGCCGCCACACACCTGCATCACCGCGAGCGTTCGACCTTGCGTTGGACGAACACCGCCGCTTTCGAGCGGTAACCAGTCGATCTGGTTCTTGAACACCGCGGTCAGGGTGCCGTGGCGCTCCGGGCTGCACCACACCTGGCCCTCGGACCATTCGGACAGTTGGCGCAGTTCGACCACCTTCGGATGATCGGCCGTCACGCTGTCCACGATCGGCAGGCCGTGAGGATCGAAAAGCCGGGTGTCCGCGCCGAAGTGGCGCAGGATACGTTCGGCTTCTAGCGTGAGAAACCGGCTGTACGACGTGGCACGCAGGGAACCGTAGAGCAGCAGGATGCGCGGCGCGTGGTTCGCCACAGGCCCGGGTTCGAGTTTGTTCAGGTCCGGCAGGTCAAGATGCCGGGCGCTGACGTTCGGCAGGTCGAGCAGGGCCGACGGCTGGCCGCCGTTGTTGATAGCGTTCAAAGCGTGTTCCTCGATTGCGTGGCGCCGGGCTAAAAGACGATGGCGCGCGACATGAGTACGGCGCTCGCCGGACACAACGCTGTGACCTGCCGTGTCGCGAGCACTTCGACAGGTGCCACCTCGCGAGGATTTGCCTTGAACCCTGTCGCCTCGAAAAAAGCCGCGGAGGTTGTGGTCAACAGCCAGGCGGTACGGCCGCCCGCGTCGAACGCGTCCCGCAGCAAAACGGCCAGCATGTTGCGGCCGATGCCGTGCCGCCGATGTTCAGCCAGCACGACCAGGGACCGCACGAGTACCTGATTGCCATAGCGCTCGAAGCCGCCGTAGCCGAGCAGGGAACCGGCCAGCGTCTCGTAGGCGAAAAACGAACGGCCGGGCTCTTCGAGGTCGTCGGTGGGCAATGCTGCATCGAGCAACGCTTGCCGGAGCGCGTGATCGCTTCCAGCCACCTGGCGACGAACGATGAACGGCACGCCCTCCTCTTTCATCACGTCGCCGGTCGGGCGCTGGTCCAGCAACTCGACCGCGGCATCGGACGGGCGGCACAACCGCGTGCCACGAGGCGTGACAACCAGCGGGCGATTGATCAGGATGGGGTGAGCCAGCATGGCCTCGATCAACTGCGCGTCCTGCAACGTGGGATCGTCAAGCCCCAGGTCCTTGTAGGGAGTTCCCTTGATCCGCAGCACGTCCCGAACCGCCATACCGCTGTCGGCGATCAGCCGTTCGAGCGTTTCGCGCTCAGGCGGCGTTTTCAGGTACTCGATCACCCTCGGGTCGTGGCCCGCAGCGCGCAACAACGCGAGCACGTTGCGCGAGGTTCCGCATTCGGGGTTGTGGTAGATGGTGACGCTCATGAACGCATTCCCTGGGCGCGTTGGCTCGCTTCGTACCAACGCTGTGAACGGTTGACGATCCCGACGACGAACAGCATCACGGGCACCTCGATCAGAACACCGACCACCGTTGCCAGCGCCGCCCCGGAGTGGAACCCAAAGAGGCTGATGGCGGTCGCAACGGCCAGTTCAAAGAAGTTGCTGGCACCGATCAGCGAGGACGGCCCGGCCACGCAGTGCTCGACATGCAAACGACGGTTGAGCACGTAGGCCAGCCCCGAGTTGAAAAACACCTGAATAAGGATCGGCACCGCCAGCATGACGATCACCAGCGGCTCGCGAACGATGGCCTGCCCCTGAAAGGCGAACAGCAGCACGAGCGTCGCGAGCAGGGCACCGATCGACCACGGGCCGAACCTGGCGATCACGCGCTGGAAATGGGCCTCGCCCCTCGCGAGCAGGCGTTGGCGCACAACCTGCGCAAGCGCCACGGGGATCAGGATGTACAGCGCCACCGACGTGATCAGCGTGCTCCAGGGCACCGTGATCGACGACAGCCCGAGCAGCAACGCGACCAACGGGGCAAAGGCCACGATCATGATCGCGTCGTTCAGCGCGACCTGCGAGAGTGTGAAGTACGGATCGCCCTTGCAAAGTTGCGACCACACGAACACCATCGCCGTGCACGGTGCCGCGGCCAGCAGGATCAGACCGGCTATGTAACTGTCGAGTTGGTCCGCCGGGAGGTACGGCGCGAACACGTGCCTGATGAACAACCAGCCGAGTAACGCCATTGAAAAAGGCTTAACGAGCCAGTTCACGATCAGGGTGACGCCGATGCCGCGCCAGTGCCGGCCAACTTGCGTCATCGACCCGAAATCAATCTTGACCAGCATCGGGATGATCATGATCCAGATGAGCAGGCCCACCGGCAGGTTGACCTGGGCGACCTCGATCCGGCCGATGGCCTGAAAGGCGTTGGGCATCGCTTGCCCAAGCAACACGCCGACCACGATGCAGAGCGCGACCCACACGGTCAGATACCGTTCGAAGAAACTAATGGCTGGCTTTGCGCTCGGGACCGATGTTTCAGTGCTGCTCATCCGTTACCTCGGGCAGACGTTGGCCGATCGCACGCATTTCCTGCTGGATCGCGTTGTGGTCCAGCACGTGCAGCGGCAGGTTCACGAACTGGCTCACACGGCCGAGGATTTGGCGGAACACTTTGTCGAACACCGTCCGCTTTTGTTCGCCGGTACCGTCGAACGCTGCGGGGTCTTCGAAGCCCCAGTGGGCGGTCAAGGGCGAGCCCGGCCAGAGGGGGCAAACCTCGCCGGCCGCCTGGTCGCAGACCGTCACGACGAAATCCATGCGCGGAGCTTCGGGCGTTGCGAACTCGTCCCAACTTTTGCTGCACAAGTTCGACGTGTCGTAGCCTATCGCGGCGCAACGCTCCACGGCGAACGGGTTGACGGTACCGGTCGGGTGACTGCCGGCGCTGTATGCCTGAAACCTGCCCTTGCCCAGCACGTTGAAGAGTGCTTCAGCCATGATGCTGCGTGCGCTGTTGCCCGTGCAAAGGATGAGGATGGAATAGGTTTTGTCGCTCATGCCCGGCCCCGCAACGTGACGATCGCTTCAACCGGCGCGCAGCAGGCGGCGTTCGAGGGCAACGGCTCGTGCGATGTGCCGTAGACCGGCACTGCTTCGAGCGTCCTGAAGGTCTCCCACGCAACACCCTGCGGGTCAACGGTCCATGCCTTGTCCGATTTTGCGTAGCAGCAGGTCGTTCCGATCTGCTCCTGTACGGGCAGTTGCGCAGCGGCAAAGCGCGCGTTCATCTCGGCCAGTTCCGCATCGGTTTCGACCTGGATGCCGATGTGGTCCACGCCAGGCTTGGCGCCGCGTTGCGAGATGGCGAAGTTGACCGCGGGATCGGTCAGTTCCCATTTGCAGTAGTCGCTTTTGCGCACGGTGGGTTCGGTGTTACCGAACATGGCCCGGTAGAACCGGATGCTGTCGTCGAGGTTATCGACGGACACGTGGATGTGCATACGCTTCATCACTTTTCTCCGCAGCAGTTCGCCGGATCGCTCGCGACGCAGGGCGCGCCCGCGCAGCAGTTCTCCGTGAGGAAACCGATCAGGCCGTTCATCGCCTTGAAGTTCGCCGTGTAGATGACGAACCGCCCTTCCTGGCGAGGCGTCACCAGTTCGGCGTGCGTCAAATCTTTCAGGTGAAACGACAGGCTGGACGGCGCGATGCCCAGCCGCTGCGCGATGTCCCCCGCCGCCATGCCGGACGGTCCAGCAACAACGAGGGTGCGAAAAATCGCGAGCCGGGAATCGTGAGCAAGCGCGCCTAGGGCGCGCACAACAAGGTTTTGGTCCATCTGCTAAAGCCTACCCTCTTCCATTCGATATTTCAAGTATTATCGAAACGACGCTGTTTTGCACGGAACAGCGTCTGTGCTATGGTCGCCGTCGGAATAAGAAGAGACCACCGCACCATGGGCCAACAACAAGACCTCTACGACCGCTGGAAACGGGCGAAAACGCAACTCAACGACCTGTTCAAGAAGCCCGAAAACACCCTCATCGTCCACTACTCGTGCGAGAGTTTTTACGACCAGACCAAGGCCGACTCGCCGCGCGTCACGTCGATCGCGGTGCGGAACCTGCAATCGGGCCAGACCCATTCGTTCTCCATTCATTTTGCCGCCGAGCGCGCCCACGCCCTGGACCAGATCGAAAACCGGTACGACGAGTTCGAAAAGGCAATGCTGAACGATTTCTTTGCGTTCGCCCGCGATCATCAGTTTCACACGTGGCTGCACTGGAACATGCGCGATATGAACTACGGCTTTCCGGCGCTGGAACACCGGGCCGCCGTGCTGGGATCGCAAAGTTTCCACATTGACGAGAAGCAACTGGTGGACTTGTCCCGCGTGCTCATCGCGATCTACGGCAACAAGTACACCGGGCATCCCCGCATCCAGTCGTTGATGGAGAAAAACCACATCACGCCGCGCGATTTCATGGTCGGGCAGAGCGAGGCCGATGCGTTCGAGCAAAAGCGGTTTCTGGACATGCACCGCTCAACGCTGTCGAAGGTCGACGTGTTCGCCAACTTTGCCGAGCGGGCGCACAGCGGAACGCTGAAAACCAACGCCACCTGGTTCGAGCGCAACGGGCGCTCGCTCAAGGCCGGCGTCGAAAAGGTCCGTGAGCATTGGTTTTGGGGCGCCGTGATCGCCGTGGCCTTCGGCGCGTGGAACTACCACGAGCAAATCATCCAGGTTTGGCACTGGGGGGCGAAGTTGTTGGGGCATGGCTGACCAGTGAACCCCGCTCCGGCGGCCAGTGCGACTGCCGAGCGTGCTACATTCCCCCGACAAAACAACGGGGGATGAACGTGCGAAGTTTCAACAGCGTGGTGGACGAGGCACGGCTGGTCGTCAGCCCAGCAGAAACGGTGGTCCGGTACCTAGAGGACCGCGGCGCGCAAGTCGCAAAGCAGCCGTTCAGCGAGACGGCCGACGAGCAGTTCGAGCAGGCGTTGCTGGATCGGCACGATCCGCTCATAGACCTTGCCCTTGCACGCTGGTGCTGCCACCTTCCGACGGGCCGAGCCCTGCGTGCTGCCCATCGTGGCGACAGCACGCATGACCTCGCCATCCGGCTGTCCCTTCTCTCGAACGTCACTGCAGGTGCAAGTTTTATGAGCAACGGGCCGACGGCGTTCTTCGGCGACAGCCCTATGGACTGGTTCCCCGCCGCGACGGACGAGGAACTGACCGCCTTCTTCAAAAATCCGTCCCTGAACAACCAGTTTTTTGAAGCGTTTTTCAACGGTGGTCCATCCTGGACGTGCCTCTCCGAGCCCCAGCGTTTGACGGCACTGCGAGCCCTGACGAGCAACCCGCGCATGAGCACGCCGTACGACCAGTCGTTCGCCGACGGTTACGCCGAGTTCTCGCACAACAAAGTGTTCGAGGCCGCCTGGAAAATGGCGGGGAGCGTGCCGAACACCAAGGCGTGGGCCTTCACGCTCGGGTGGCTGTTCGATGTGTTGCTCCCCATCGGCCACGGCATCGACGATCCGCTGGTCTTGGCCGCCCGTTGGGCGCCCGACGATGACGAAGGCATCAAACACGGATCGCTTTCGCCGTTCCAGAACGTCCGCAAGGGTCTGGCCCGTCTCGCTCTGGCAAAAAACAGCAAGCGGGTCGATGAGTTCCTGGCAAGCGACGATCCTGCGCTGCGTGCTGCGGTGTACGCGTCCCGTTCGTTGAGCGCGGATCAAATCGCCGCGGCCGTCGCGCGTGACGGCGCCATGGGGTTTGGCGAGATGGTGCGCAACGAACAGTTGTGGCGTGGGCACGAGCATCGGGACGCGCTGCGCGAGGCGTCGTGGGCGGTCGTCAACGCCGATCCGCACTCCGACCTGTTGCCGCACAACCTGTTCACGGGGATGTGGGATCGCATGGAGCGCGAGCACCCATCATGGTTCAGTGATGTTGTGACCAGCGATCCCGATGATCTGGATGTGCCAGCCACTCGGGGCGACGTGCATCGCGTGCTCGAAACCTTGGCGGGTTCGAACACCGGCGTCGGACTTCAGCAGGTCGGCGCGGCCATCCAGGCGCTGAACAAGCGCCTCGGGTGGGTGTGGTGGTTCTCGCTGGGCGCATTGCTCGCTACGGTGGGCCACCGGTTGTAACCGGCCACGATGGTCGCACCGGGAACGGGGCCGAACGGCCCCTGATGTGTCGACATGTCAGATGTCGATGCCGCCGCGTTTGATCTTCGAACCATTCCCAGTCGTGGCCGTCTCAACGGCCCGTTTCGGCCGCGCTTCGCGCTCCCGCTGGCGCACTGCCTCACGGTCCGCGACGATCTTGGCGGCCAGTGCCTTGGCTGCTTCTTCGGTCCAGCGGGCCGCCTCGGCCGCGCGCTTCGCCTGCAACTCTGTTCGCTGCCGCTGGCCGTTCTGCTCGACCTGCTGCTCCCGGTCGATCGACGCGCCCCGCGCCTGACCGGTCCGGTCCTGCACACGGCCGGCTTTCTCCAAAGCATCGGCCGTCTGGCGTTGCGCTGCTTCAATCTTGCCGTTGAAATCGAGCAGGTCCCGGGTCTTGCCGATCACCGTGGCCTGCCGGCCGGCGGCCAGTGCATCACGGGCCTTTTCGGGCGAGTCTTTCGCGCTCACCAGGGCAAACACGGCCTGATGCTCCCCAGTTGCGACTTGTGAGAACGTGGCGGCGTACGCGTGCGTCATACGGGCGAGGCCGCTCTGATCGGCCGTGAGCCAACGTTCGTGATCGTTTGGGTTCGGGCTCTGGACCAGCAGCGTCGCGGTGGCCCCACCCTCCGGTGTGCGCGCAACGCTCTTGACCTCGAACGTCGCCGCGGCCGGATCGTGCAACGGCGTGGTCAGTTTTAGCGCTTTGGCACCGGCCGCGGCTCGCAGTTGAAGACGGTCACCGCCCGCAACGGCAAGGGTCGGGGTGTTGCCCGTCACCGGCTCGCCTGGCCGGCGAGGGACCGGCACGGTCACGTCCGTCGGGTCAAGCAGTTTGGCCTCACGGAGCGCATCGCGAACCGCACGGTTGGCCTGGTGAACACCGGTTACGCTGGCCGCCGCCACGATCTTGTCGCTGGCCGCGCTGTCGACGTAGGCTTTGCCCAACGACTGCATCGCGTCGGGCGTGCGCTCCGCGTGTTGCACGACCACGCCGTCGGGCAAGCCCAACGATTTCAGCGCGGTGCTGGTCCGTTCGCCAAGGTCAGCGCGATGGGCCAGTGCGGTCTTGACCGTTTCACCGGTGGCCTGGAACGCCTTGCCAGTGCCGTGTACCGACACGCCATCGCTCACGGCGTGCACCTTGCGCAACACGTCCATGTCGGCCTGGCCGTATTCGCTCGCCAGCACCTGCACCGCTTTGCCGATCGCCAGAGGTTCCGCGCGGAACAACGGCACCGCGTGCGCGTGGTCGACACCGGCCCCCGGCTTCAGAACGATTTCGCGTCCGTGGTCCGGGTGCTCGGGCGTGGCGCCGATCGCGACCGCCCGGATTTCCGCGTCGTCGCCACCCCTCACGCTGCGTACGTCGAGTCGCACGCCCGCTGGATCGGTCAGGTCGTACGACACCTTCGCGGTGCGCGGGTCGTTGAACGACAGTTTGTCACCGACGGCCACGTCCAGCGTGGCCGCCTTCCCAGGGTTCGCAACCTCGGGGAACGTGTGCGGTGCCGCGCTCCACGTCGCACGTGGGTGCGTCTCCACGAGGCCGGTCTTACGGTTCATAACCTCAACCATCACGTCCTCGACCTTTTTCAGTTCGATGGTCCGGCCTGGCTCGACGCCACCGCGCTCGATCGCTTCGGGTACGTCCACGCCCATGACGGTGTACTCCCGGCCGCTGCGCGAACGGATCACCGCGCACGGGCTCATCGCGCTGTCGGGATCGTCCGGGTTGACCGGCCGTTCGCCCACGCTCACCAGCGTGCCGCGGAAGTAACGGTTGTCCGGGCCGTCTTTGGGCTTGACGTTCTGAACGTCGTCCTTGAACGCGGCCGGCTCGGCCCGACCATGGCTCACCGGGAACGCCACGTCGTCCCCGCTTAATCTGCCCACATCGCGCAACGCCTGTCGGATCGCGTCGTTCATCACCCGCGAGTCGCCCGGGCTGGCCGTCACGGTCACGCCCTCGCGGTGCTGTTCGACGCGTTGAACGTGCTCGGCGGCCATCGCCTGCAGCACGTCGCGGCGGCGGTCGTGAACCGTCGCTCGCACGGGCACGTTGAACGCGCCGAACGTCGCCTCGGCGTTCGTCGCCACGGCCTGGCGCTCGACCGCAACGGTCGCATCGACCGCGGCCCGCCGTTCCCGGCCGCCCTCGGTCAGCGTCGCCCGGTCCTTCGCCATCGTTTCGTACAGGCCCTTGTCGAGCGTTTTAGCGATGCCGTCGGTCAATGACTCGATGTCGTCCTTGCTGCCGACGATGGTCATGAAATCCTTGTGCCGCGTCAGCGCCGGCACGATTCCGTGGCTCTCCGTCAGACCGGCGGCGAAGACGTACGCCACCTGTTTCGACTGGCCTTGCGCCGCGAAGTTTGAACCGCAGTATGCGAGTTGCAGGCGGTCGTAGTGCTCGGTGTTGAACGTGACGATGCGCCGGCCACCGGACTGGTCGGGGTCTTTGTCCTGGGGCAGGTCCGTGAACAGTTCGGCGGTGATCGTCAGCGACCCGTTCGCCTCCTGCGTCAGGTCGCGGACGATGGCTTTCGTGCCGTTGAGCACGCCCATCGTCGAGGTGTAGTACTTCCGGATTTCACCGTCCCGCTCCCGCTCCAGACTCTCGATCGCCTTCGCGTCGAGGCCGGCCCGCCGCGCGTCGCCGATCGTGCGGGCGTGGTAGTCCATCCGCCTGTCGAACTTGGCCTTGTCCTCGGCGGTGTGCTGGTACGGGTGGTCCTTCGCGTTCTTGCCGACCTTCATGGCTTTTTTGTTGAACCGGATCAGGTCGCCGACGGCCACCGTCAACGGCGTGGTCTGGCCTCGATGGTTGACGGACTTGACCGTGTGGTCGGGGCCGATCAGTTCACCACGCTCCCGGCGGAACAACCGGATGTCACGCTGGATCGCGTCGGCGGTGCGGTTGTCGACCGCCAGTGCGATGCGCTCGTGCAAAGGCACCTCGATTTTTGCGTTCTTGCCGGTTTCGTTGAGCGGGCCGCGGCCCTCGACGTACGCCCGGGCGATGGCCTCGATTTCCCGTTTCCGGCCACCTTTGACCTCTTCGATCATCCCCTCTGCCCGCAACGCCTTGACCGCTTCGGCTCCCTTGCGGGCGTACAGCAAGTTGGAAATGGCCTTGCCCTGCCGCAGTTCCTTGCCCTTGCTCTGGCCGGTGGTCTGCAGGACCGTGTTACCGTCAGCGTCGCGCACGACCGAACCGCCGCGCTGCCGGTTGATATCGTGCAGCGAGGCGAGCGGTGCGCCGCCGTTGATCGCTGCGGCCATCGCGCTGCCGGCGCCCATGCCCTGGATCTGGTCGCGATCGCCCATGAATACCAGCCGCCCGCCGTTCGCATCGCAGAACGCTTGCAGTTTTCGGCCGGTGGGTACGTCGATCATGCCGGCCTCATCGACCAAGATGCAGAACCGGCCTTTGGACAGGTCGATCGTGCCATTGTCCACCCGGGAAAGGAACGACGCGATCGACGAACCGGACGCGCCGGACTCGGCTTCGAGCATGTAAGCCGCGGCGTTGCCCTGCGCCAGACCAAAGACGGTCCAGCCCTCGGCTTTCATCATGTCCGTGGCGCACCCGATGCTGAACGTCTTGCCCGTGCCCGCCCTTCCTTCGATCGCCATGGTTCCGGAACCGGCCGCGATCGTGCGCACGACGTTTTTCTGTTCGTCGCTCATGGTGATCGTGATGGGCTTTCCCTCTTTAGCGCTGACCTCGGCGCTTTTCTTTGCCTCGAACGCGGCGATGGCGTCGTCGACGTTGGCGGTGAGCGCCATGGCCTGCTCTTTCGATCGGTCACCCGCGCTGCGAATCAACGTGCTCTCCTGCTCGACGTACCACGGTGAACTGTACGTCGCCAGGCCCGCTTGCGGCGCGCACTCGAACTGCCGCAGGTTGTTGCGGGTCATGAAGTCGTCGACGACGCGTTCCTGCGCGTCGGCCATCGTCGGAAACAACGGCCCTAACTCTTTAGCGAGTTCGCCCAGCAGGGTGACGCGGGTGAACGCCACGCCGTTTTTGTTGTGCAAGTTTTCGATGATCGTAGCGTCGTCGCGCGCCCCGAGCCCGATGTGATCCGCCTGCTTCGTCAGGTCAGCCCCGGCAACCATGTGGCCGTCGGCCACAAGTTTGCCGATCAGCGTGTCCCACACACCGCCCGGCATCGTCAGTTCGGTGTAGCTCGGTTCCGTGTCCTTGCTCTTGCGTGCCATCTTCAGGGCTTCGCCCAGCGACCCACCGTGCTTCTCGACCAGAGCCAGTGCTTCCTCACGACGTTCGCTCGTGAGCTTGATCGCCTTTTCACCGATGCCCACGATGCGGTAGTCGATCTGGCCGGTTTCACGGCCGTCGCTGTCCAGTTCGATGACTTTCTCGAACTTGAACCCCAGTTCAGCCAGGCGTGATGCGGTGACGGCTTTGCTCACCATGTCGGCAGCGTACGCCAGATTGCGGTTGTACAGGCTGCCGTCGTTCAGCGCCTGCACGTCGCCGCCGGCCAGCGCCATGTTCATGAGCAGCACGTGCTTGTGGCCGTTTGGCATGTATTCGCCGGACTCGCCGGCCCGCGCCGACCAATGCTGAAACGTGGCGTAAAGCAGCCCGTCGGTCGCGAGTTTGGTTTCACCGCCTTTCCCGCCGCGGCTGTCGAGGTATCGGCGGATAAGGTCCATGCCCGCGTCGACGCCGGCATCGGTGGCCGCGAGTATCTTGGCCCGCATGGGTTCGGCGCTGGCCGCGTAGGTCAGGCTCACCGTCTTATCGAAGCTGAACACGATCGCGTGACCGGCTTTGTGGCACTTCTCGATCACCGGCTCGCCGCTCTTGTTGAGCACCGGGTTGCCGTCTTTGTCGAGCTTCGGACGGTCGACCAGCACTCCCGCGTTCTTGCAGTCGCTGAAGCCGTCCCCAACGAAGCCTGCGGCGTGGAAACGAAGCACGGCCGCGTCGACCGGTTGATCGGTCAGGCCCAGCGCGTCGGCCAAGCCCCCTTTCCAGGCGGACATGGATTGTTCCGTCCCGTCGAGCAAGTATCCCTGCTCCTGCCCCTCCATCGGGTATTCGAGCATGTTCGTGCCGTTTGCGGTGTGGCCGTGCCCGTCGACCATCGGTTCCATCACTACCATGACTGCCTCCTGCATGCGTTGGTGCCAACGCTTTACTGTCTCGTACGCTGGCCGAATGTCAAACGCGCCGTACTTATATAGGTACAGCGCGTTCGTTCACCGGATGTAAAGCACCTTCTTGCCGACCGGCTTGCCGTCCTTGTCAAGTTTCACGGGCGGTTGCGGTCCGCTGCCGCTCATCGCCTCGATCAACGCCTTACCGACCTCCACCGCGGGTGCGATGCCGCCCAGGCCAACGGCGTGTAGGCCCATCTCGATGCCCAGGTCCTCCATCACGCCCGCGAGCGGATCGTCCTCGTCGATTTCGACTTCGCCCCTGTCGTTGATCTTCGTCTTGTGGGCAGCGGGCTTGTGGTCCGCATGGTCGTGGCGCTCCGCCGGCTTGCCGTCGTCGATGGGGACCATCACCACGTCACGGGAACGGTATGGCGTTTCACCGTCCGGGCTGGCATCGCTGGATAGGCCCGGCGGCGGTTCGTCGTCGAACGTCGGTTCGATGCCGTCCGGCTGGTCGTCGAGGGCCGCCCGCTCGTCGAACGCGGCGGGTGTCTGCGCGTTTTCCGGGTTTTGCGCTGTCGCGACTGCAACGCCCGGTTCCCCGGCCGGCGGCTGCGGCTCATCGACCGGAGCGCCGCCTACGGCTGCGACGACGGGCGGCTTGTCGGCGAAATCTTTCGTCCAGTCGGCGGGGACGAAGCCCTCGCGATTGGCCTGCCGCTTCATGGCACCGGTGTCGATGATCGGCCAGTCCAGGCGATAGATGTGCGGGCCTACGCCCGCGAGCAGTGCGCGGATCGCCGAGCCGTTCGGCCACTTCTGCCAGCGCTCGCGCACCTCCGGCCCTTGCTTGCCGATCAGCGAGTCGGCCGTCAACTGGATGGGCGACACCAGCGAACGGGTTTCCGTGTGCGCGCCCACGCTGACGGTGGGATGACCACCGCCCACGCTGCCCGATTGCGTGGTGGTGATCGTTGCGATGCGGTTCTTGCCCAGCGTCTCGGCGGCTTTCGCCGGGCCGTCGGTGCCGGCCCGCATCTTCGCGTAGAACCGAATGGACGGCATCGTCAGCAGCGTTTTGGCACCGTGCTGGCCGTAGGTCTGCTCGAGCTGGCTTTCGTCCTGGAACATCAAAATGGGCACGCACCCGCGGTCGCGAGCGACGGCCATCAGTTCGCCAAAGTCCGCCGCGGGTAACGTTGGAAACTCGTCGACAACGACGAACAGATGACGTCCGTGCTCGTTCCCGTCGAGGTCGTGCACGATCGAACGGATGGCGGTGTCGAACAGCATGGTGATCCAGGCGCGCAGGTCTTTGTCCTTCGTGCCGTGGATGAACACCTGTTTGGGTCCGGTGTAATCGTCCTGCACCCATTTCCTGACGCTGAACTTAACCGCCTTCTTGCCAGGTCGGCCCCACGCACGCGACAACTTGAAAATCACCATCACCGCCACGTTCAAGGCCGCTTTGATGTTGTTGACCGTCGTGCTGTCGTCACCGCCCTGAAGGTTCTGTTTCGCCATGGCGAAGGCCATGTCGTACGACTGGCGTGCCACCGGGTCGTGCTTGTCCAGCAGGGCGAGCATGTCGTCAACCGGCAGGCTCAGCACGTTCGCCATTTCGTAGAAACCCCATTTGTGCCCGTGATCGGCATAGAGCGACTGGACGCATCCGATGAACAGTTGCTTGGCGCCCCGGTCGAAGAACGGCTGCTTTTCGTTTTCTTTGATCAGGGCTGCGGCCATCGCCGCCACCGCGACGGGGTCGGCCATGTCGGCGGCGATGTCCCACACCATGCTCCGCTTGTCCTCCGGGTTCAGGATCGCCGGACGACCGTAAATGCGTGTGAACTCTTTCTTGATGTCGTACAGCAACGCCTTGTGGCCGCCTTCGGGTGCCAGGTGCGCGTAGGGGCCTTCGCCAACGATCTGGCTGATGAGCGTATTTGCCATCTGCGTCTTGCCGCTTCCCGGTGCACCGCTCATCAAAACCCCTGCGGCGAAATAATCCTTGGACGCCATGGGCAGGTCAGGGTGGAACTTGATGAAGTTCGGGGCTCGTCGGGTTTTCCGGTACGTGCGCCACGCGCTCGGCCACCGGCCGGTGAGCGCGTCACCCTTCGCGGCCGCCCATGCGGCTTTGTGACTGGACGAGGCGAGCAGGCGGGCCGTGAGATCGCTCACGGCCTGACGGCCCTTGAGGAACCGCGCGCCGCTGGCATGTTGCGCGTGGTATTGCGGGGCGAGCATCGCGCGGAACGTCACGAACCAGAGAGCAATGCTGGCCGCGGTCGGCACCAGGCACCGAACGCTCATGGCGACGGGATACGTCTGCATCAGTCCGAGGAACTGGTCGGCTTCGGAGTCGAACAGGGTCGGTCCCGGGTGGGGCACGAGCGCGTTGATCGCGGCCGGGATCAGGTGAGCCGCGCTTTCAAAATAGAGCTTCATGACGTACCCGAACATCGCCCGGTCCCACATCGTTGCGCGGTCGAGCATGTGGCCTGCGAACCAAATCACGAGCGCGATGCCGAAAAACGCCGCGGCACCCGCGACGGCGGACCCGCGCAGGGCTTGCGAGAAATAGATGACTCCGCGTGTTGACGAGGTACCGGGCGGCAGCACTGAAAACGGCGGCAGGAAATAGGGTTTTTCGTCCTCCAGGTTCTGGTCGAGTGACGTGGTCATGCGGCACCTCCATCGGTCATCGACAACGACAGATGTTCGACGCGGTGCCCCTCGATGTCGATGTGCAATGTGCCGATTTTTTTCGCGACGGTCATGAACCGCTCGTCTTCTTTTGCGGCCATGTCGGCGTGAAACGCGGCGTGCTGGGCCGCGACGGTGCGGTGAAAAACGGCGAGTTCCCTCTGCACGGTAGCGGCCACGGACTGGCCGGCGAGGCGGTCGAGCACGGCCTGACGGCACCACTCGGTGACGGTCACGTTGTCGTGCCGGGCGAGGGTCTTGATCTGCGCCAGATCGGCCGGATCAAGACGAACGGTTTGCTTTTCCATGGCGCGCTCCTGGCGTCAAAAGGGTCCCCTTTAGCTTCTCAAAAGCCAAGGGCGAGTCAAGCCGCTCCGAAATATTAGGAATGCATAAAAATGAGCGGCTCGCGGCTCCGCTTCATCGGCAAGGCGTTGACCTGGTTTCACACGGCTTTAGAAGCGGCTCGGCCGCTGGAAAATGGGACCCGCTGCGATCCGCTGCAGACCCTTGCCAATCAAAGGGGCGCGGAGCGCACGGCGCGCCGCAGGCGCGAAACTGGGGCCCACCGCAGGTGCTGTATGTGCTGTGTGCCTTTCGGGTCTGACTTTCGAACTGGACACCGCTTTTGTGTCTAGTTCGGGTTTTTGTTTGTGTCGTGATCGCCCGGTTTTGCCTGGTCGCTGGTTCCGGGCTTTGTGTCGTGTTCGCTGGTCACGGTTTTGAGGGCTTTTTTTGACGGGGTGACTCTTCTGTCGTGTCATGTTCAACCTCGCTTTTTCATCCCCGTCCTTCATGCTTTCGTGTCGTGTTCATTGGCGTTCCCGTGTCGTGTTCTTGATCGGTACGCCTGCTTCACCGTGTCATGTTCGAACTGCCTGGCCGTGTCGTGTTCGCTCTGCTCGGCGTGTCATGTTCAAACCAGGGCCAGACGTTGGCCCGTGTCGTGTTCAAAACGATGCTGCACGCGATGGACGAGCCGCCGTTTTCATGGTCTGTGTCGTGTTCGTGCTGAACACTTTTGGCATTCGTCGTGCTGGACCGTTGCAAGCAACAGAGCGGGAAAAACAGGCTGGGATCGACGCGCACAAATATGTAAATACGTCGCTGGAAAAACTGCGAACGTAACGTGTTGCGTTTTACTGTGAGCGATGTATGTTGGTTGAAGCAGTCCGCGCAACGCACCGCGCTCAACATTTTCCAGGGCGTGCCAACGTGCACGCCAGACCGAGACGCCTCCGGCCAAACAACCGCGGGCGTTTTCTTGTTTACCGCCATTGAGGTCTGTCATGCGATCAAAGGTAGCCCTTTCCGACGCCGAACGTATGCGCAAGTCGCGCGCGAAGTTGGCCCCTGTGCGTGCGTCGCTCGGCGTGTTCATCCGCAAGTCGCTGCTCGACGACAGCCGCGCACGGCTGGCGTCCATCCGAACCACCGCGCGCGATGTGCTGAACGAGAACCCCACGATGTCGGCGAAAGACCGGGCCGCGTTGCAGACGCTGGCTCATGCGGGTCTGATGCACCTGGCCGGTGCCGCGCTCGAACTTCTCGCGCGGCAACACCCGGACAGACAAGCGGAGTTGATTCGGCAGTACATCGTGACGACAGCGAAGTTCGAGGCCGATGCGTTGACGGCCGTCGTTGCGACGGCGGAGCCGGTCGAAGCAACGGGGCCGGCCACGCTCGATGGGCTGGGTGCGTTCATCGCAACCGGCGACACCGGAGCCGTGGCATGAACACGACCGCGAACACCAGCACGGCGCGCGCGGCCCAATGCCGCGCCCGATGGAAAAGCCGGCGTCGACAGGTCGGTACGTCGCTCGTCAGAACGGTCTACGAAAGGGGGCAGGCTGCGCACGCCGAGTATGTCGCGTGGTCGCGGCGGACGGTTGATCTGCCCGCGTCGATCCGTGCGACCGCGCGGGCGGGCCTGAACGACTACATGGGGGCGGCGCTGCTGGCGTTCAACGCGCTGTCGCCACGTCAGCAGGCGAACAACATGCGGCAGTACATGATCCTTGCCGCGATCCCGCCGGCCAATGACGAACGGGAGTCAGCATGAAAGGACCGGCCCGTGATTTCCAGAAAAACATCCGGTTCAGCGCGGCGGAACTGGACCTGCTGAACAAAGCGGCCCAAGCCGCGAACCAGCCGCTTGCGGACTTCGTGCGCTGCGCCGCGATCGAGCGGGCGAAGGCCGAGGCGCAACGCGACGCGCTGCGTGACATGTTCGAGCGCTTGCTGCACGACCTCGGGGGCGATCTTGAGCGCGGTCTGTTGGACCGGCTCGGGACGGCAACGGACGTTGCCGTTGCCGACGTGCTGGCCGCGGTCGAAAAACGAAGCGCGGCGGTGTACGAGCGAGTCCTCGATCGTCACCAGGCAGCCACGGGCAACACCTTGGCCGTCGTTCGCGCTCGCCTTGATCGGGTCGACGCCCTGCTGACCGGTTTGACCAAGGGCTTAGGTGCGTTGGCCGCGCCCGTCGAGCCGACGGCACCCGTCCAATCGTGAAACCGGCTCACATGACTACAGCAACTCGCCGTTTTTGATGACTTTGAAGTTGCGCGGGTTGACCAGACGCGCGCCCCGCGACATGACGCGGACATCGCCGTGGCACTGGACCAACGTCTTTTCGCCGTGCGCAAGAACCGCCTGCTGGTACTCGTCTTTGTCGAGTTCGACAGCAACGTTTTTCGGTTGACCGTTCAACGTCACCGCGATCGTGACCGTGCCGGTCTCGTCGGCTAGGGGCCGGTCTAGTTTCTCGACGGAACCGGTGATTGTCCGGTCGTACAACGTATAGTCTTCGCGTTTGTAGTAGGCCGCGGCCTCCGCGACGCGTTCCACCTTGTCCCTGTCGAACACGAAGTTGATCGGCGAACTCGGCTCCAGGCCGCTGCTGGCCGGTGTGATCGTCACCTCGAAGCCGCGTTTCTGGTCTGCGCCGCTCAAACCCACGAGTGCATCGCACAGGTTTGCGCTGGCGCCATTGCTTACGGCTTCGTCGAGCACGATGGTGTTTCCACCGCTCGCGATCGTACCGATCGCATCGTCGAGCGCACGCAGCCCCGATGATAGGGTGGCGGTCACCAGGTGCGTCGTCGGCACGGATGGCAAACCCAGTTGCGGCGTTTGCTGGACCGGTACCGGCGCGATGATGTTGACGACGTAACTGCCGATTTCCGTCTGACCCAAGCGCAGCGATCGTAGGTATTCGTTCATCTCGTCGGACTTGCGCCCCGTGAACTGACGCCGTTTCGACGTGGACGCAAGTGCGGCTGCTTCCATCAGGTCGCGCGCCCGCTGGTTCAGCAGCACGCCGTCGTCGAGCGGGATCGTGCCGCCTTCAACGTCGAAGTGGAACACCCGAACGCGGACGCGATCCGAAAAATATCCGGCAACATCGCGAACGATGTCGAGGACCGGCCGCCCCTCGAAGTCGGCGATCGCCGTCACGGCGTCAACCAGCCTCCGACCAAAATCTTTTGCCCGCTGTTGCAGCGACGGCAGCAAAACTTCGGCGTCTTCCTGTTGAGGTTCCGGTCGGTGCCACACCGACGCCATCGCCCCGAGGTCCGCGTCTTTTCGCCAGCCACGCAGATCGAGGTAAGCGGCCAGTTGATCGGGCGTGATGTCGGCCAGGCGTTTGAGCAAGTCGTCGCGGCTCATAGCGCGCTCCCTCGATTGCTCGCCAGGGTCATCAAGTGCGTCAATGCCTCGGTGGTCAGGCGTTGGTTCAACGGAACGTCAATCGTCACCGTCGTGCTGTTTGCAGTGTCCGGCAGATCGCGCAGTGACACGTAGAAGCATGCGTTATGCATGCTCATGTGGTCTTGATGATGTTGGACCCAGTGCGCTGGCTCGTCGGACACAAGCAGTACGGCCAGGTAACGCGGGCAGATGACATCGTTGCCGCGCAAGTCGTCGTAGTTCTTGCGCGACAACGGAAAGCGGATCACCTCGCCGGTCACGAGGTCACGTGACGTGCATTTGAGTTGGAACTGGACCTTGGGGTTGCGAACCGGGCCTTTAAAGCCCCGTCCCGTAAGTTCCAGGTCAACACTGTCGTCGTCCACGTCGAGTTCCGACGGATTGAAGCCCGCTTGTGCGGCGATTGCTCGCACGTACGCCTTGTTGAACTGCTCTTTTTGTTTTCCGATGTCCATCGACCCCGATCCCCTTTCCGGCGTCTTGCCCGTAACCGGGCGGCGTCGCCTGCGACGTTTGCGACATTGTAACGGCCCTTGCCCCAGCCACGCTCGCGCTTTGCCACCTGATCAACGTGAATGGGCTCTGGCCCGTCCTTCGGATCGACGACAGAGTTGCCATTTTTGGTCTATGTGTTGGCGGGTCTGTTGCTGATTGTAGCGACAAACGCGTTCAGCCCGCGGTCGCTGCGCCGCCGGCTGCCGGTGGGATGGGGATGAATGCCTGGCGATCGTCCGACACCACCCGGTCATACCGTTCAACGAACGTGCGCATCTTCTTCGGGTGGTCGTTGTACGAGGTGATCCACCGCGCGATCGCTGCGGCCACCGCCTCGATCAAACCGAACGTGTTGACGTACTTCATCATCGGGTCGGTGCTGGGCGGGTATTGCTGGGCACCGACGTACGGCGTCAGTCGTGCGACCTTGCCGGCGGCGACCTTCCGGGACTCCAGGTTCGACATGTGGAGCAAGCTGTTTCGCAACTCCCACAGTTCCTCAGGCGTCGCCCCGGCCGGGGTCGGGTCAGCGAACGTGCGCAACCAGTCGATAAAGACGGACGTTTCACCACGGCCGCGTTCGCCGAACTCGACATAGGCCACGGTGTCCAGGAACGACATCAACAACTTCAAGCACGAGATGTAGTGGCCGTTGTTGTACAGCAGCCGGATCGCCTTGAAATAGTCGTCGTGGATCAGGCCCGTCATGTCGAACGTGCCCTGCTCTTCGTTGCGATATTTAAATAAGTAGTCGTCCATTCGACCAGGCTCCCCCACACCGTCCGGCAGTTTCGACATGTCGAGAGGCGCCAGTGGCACGCTGACATCAGTTTTCGGCACGCCGTCGACGATCGACGTCATGCAAAACAGCGGCATGGGTCCGGCCCCGATGGCCGCGAACAACGGCTCAAACAGTTCGGTCACTTGCCCGAGCCGTTGCCGCACCTGGAACTGTATCGCCGTCATCGTGTTGACGACCCGGAACCGATCGACCGTCGCGAAATCGACCTCTGCACGTGACCGCAAAAAATCCATCTTCTTCGCGTCGTTTCCCTGCCGGTAATACTGCTTGATCCCCACCGTTCGAAGTTCGTCGGCCTCAAAAAAAGCGTACACGTTGTAGATCGGTTCGTGCTTCTTCATCGCCCCAGCCTCGGTCTTGTTGTGCCGTCGATGTTACCCGATCGACCGCCGCAGGCGATCGGCCGCGTGAGCGGATCGAGGAGGCCTCCGGCCTCCATTTTTTTCGTCCGTTCCCAGCAAAAGCGCTCGTTGGCGCTGGACTCTCCGAACGTACCTGGTAGTACTAGAGGTGTTGGCACCAACGCTTTTCCTGGAGTTTCGAATGGCATCAGCAAAATCGACAACGCGGTGGTATCGCTGGAAAGAACAGCACGCGGCCGACCGCTGGCGTGCGTCCCTCGCGCTCGTGCGCAGTGTCGGGGCAAACGTCGACCGTGAACGCCAGTCGGTGACCCGAACCAACTACATCGGCGCCGCCCTGCTCGCGATGGAAAGCCTCACACCGGCCGAACGCCGGGCGTTCATCGACCGTTACGCCGCTCTGCACGGCACCCCCTTGAAAAACGTTGGGTCAACGTCATGAGCATGTCCGACCGCGAGCGGCGCTACGTCGCACGTCGCTACAAGTACAAGTACGAGCGCAGCGCGGCCCGTCGGACGCTTCGTCGGCTGCGCAAGGCGCAACGGATGGCGGGGTACGCCGCGTTCGCTGGCCTGGCCGTGCTGCTCGACGCGGTGTTGCCGTTCACCCCGCTCAACCCGGACGCGTCCGCCCGTCAGGCCGCCGAACTTTGGGGCGTAGGTGCCGGTGGTGCTGCGATCGTCACCGTCTCCGTCGTCGTTGCGGTCGTGGTGCGTCAACGCGCGGGCCGTGCTGTCGAAAAACTTGAACAAGCGAACCGGGGCCATGCGCGCGCCTGGTTGCGGCTTTACGAGTTGCGCGCGTCCCTAAAGGAGGTCGTATGACGACACCAACCTCGATGTTTTACAACTACGTCGTGCCGGCTTGCCTGGCGTTTCTGCTGATCGTCATCGGCATCACGATGATCGCCCTCGACGCGCCACGGCCAGTGGTGCTGACGACGTGGGGCACGGCCGTCCTGCTGGAGCTGGCGATGTTCGTGCAACTCGTTTTCGACAAAGACTTCGGGAGCGTGCGATGAACGAACTGAACGAACGTGACCCCTGGTTCAACACCGTCGACGACGTTGAGCCGGTGGCTGTGCCTGCGGAAAGCCCGGCGCGTGCGCGCGGCGTGTCGTTGGCCGGCGTCGGCGTGGCCGTGCTCACGTCGGGCGCCGTGGCCGCTGCCGGTGTGGTGGTGCTGCTGTTCACGCTGCGTGGCCTGCTGCCGCCGCCGTTCGCGCTGGCCGCGTTTCCGCTGTTGCTGGGTTCGATGGCACTGCTCGTGTCCGGGCTGGATCGGACGGACGAAGAAAACCTGGACCGGTGGCTCGGCGTGACGTACCGGAGTGAGCAACGCGTTGCCGCGCGCCAGGCTTACGCTGATCTTTCGAGTCGATCATGAGCACGCGAAAAAACACGAGGGTGTGGCGTCACGTCGTCGAAGCGCTGCGCAGGTGGTCCCGGCCCACCGCAAAACGGGAGGCATCGCTGCCGCGTCGCCCTTGCGAGCCGGTCGGCGTGGACGCGGACGGCAACAACGTCTACTCGCGCGAAGACCGCCTGGCGATCCTCGAGTACGGCTTGGCGCGGCGGCTGGCCGCCGAGCAGCGGCTGGCTGGTACTTACAAGCGGGAGGCGGGCTAAGCGCCCTTTTTTGTGAGCGCTGCCACTGCCGCGGACGGTTCGACGCCGCAGGCGCGGCACCAGTCCAGGTAAAAGAGCAGGTCGATGTAACGCTGTCCCCGTTCGATCTTGGAAATGTACGTTTGATCGACGTGCAGCAACGTGGCGAGGTCAAACTGGGTCAGTCCGGCGCTCTTGCGCAGCGTGCGCAAGTGAGCCCGAACAATCAGGTAACGGGGGTGATGGACGGACGGAAGCATGGCGACATGCTCCCCTCAACGCGGGAATAGGCCAGTTTGGCCTAATTTGGTAACATCCTGCAGCGTTTAACCGCTGCGGGCCACACGCAACAGACCACTTAAACCGGGGGTTTTATGAACACGCTGCAAAACAGTCTCAAAACGTTGGCCGCGGCTGCGGCCGTGTCCTTGGCCCTCGCCGCTTGCGGTGGCGGTGGTGGTGGCGGTGGCGGTGGTTCGTCGGGCACCGGAACCGGCACCGGCACGACGACCACGGGCGAAACCGGCGGTCAAAAACTGCTCGACGCCTACGCCGTGCCGGCGTCCATCGCTGCCGACAAAGTGACGGGCTACACAACGCCGTTCTCGTCGTTCAACACGTCCGTGCAACCGAACTGCCTCCAGGCCGGGCTCACGAGCACGACGGTCTACGTGACGCCGAACGCCGTGGTCTACGCAACGACCACAGTGAGCGACAAAGCACAAGCGCTGGCCGCTGACCTGACGGAACAGGGCATTGCGAACGACAAAGCGTTTCTTGGTCTGAGCACGAGCACCGTGGGTTACGACGGCACGCGCGTGAACGTGTGCGTCGACAGCGCGCTCGGTCAAAGTATCGGCGAGACCGGCACGGGCGTGACGGGCTCCGGCGCCCGCGACGTGTTCGAAGTCATGTCCATCGACTCGCCACAGTTCGACACGCGCTATCCGGGTGCCACGAGCATCACCGGTTCGGGCTATGCAAACCTGTACAAGCATGAACTCACGCACGTGGCCCATGACGCTCTGCTGGGACCGATCGCGGGCGGTGCCCTGGAACGCTGGTTCGCCGAGGGTTTGGCCGAGTCGGCGGTGAACGCTCCGTTGCCGTCGAAAACGACGGTGCTGGGCTGCGTCGACAGCGCGGACTTGATCACCGCAGCGGGCTCCGACGACATGACCGTGTACCCGGCTTACCAGGCAAGCGTCCAGTACTTGCTGCAAAGTCCGGGCTTGGGGTTCGGCGCGACGAACGTACCGGCGTTTCTCGCCGCGTTCCGCGCTCGCGCTGAAGCGTTGTGCGCCCAGCCGATTCCGGCCGGTGTGACGTATCCGGCGAGCATGACCGACGGGTTGCCCGGGGGCACGTACAACGCGTGTGCATCGGCGACGCCGGGCACCGTCGACGACCGCGTGCGTGCGCTGTTCGACACAACGTTCAACGCGACGTTCAAGAACGCGGACGGCACGCCCCTGCTGCTGCACACGGCCGACGGTGCGAACTCGCTTGAGGCCACGTTGCACGATCGGCTTGCGGTCTGGTTGCAATGACCTGCTGGTGATGTTTCCAACGGCTCCTTCGGGGGCCGTTTTTCACGACTCGAAAAAAACACCAACAAGAAAAAGGATCACCATGCAAACTGTCATGTCTGCGATAGCACTCCTCCTGCTCGCCCTCATCATCGCCGGCTGCAACGTTGGCGCGTTACGTTTAACGAACCGGTTGCGATGGCCGAAAAGCAGCGGTGCCCGAGCGTATGCCGGCCAGGCCGCGAGAAACCTCGGCAACGGCATCGGCACCCTTGCGTTGATTGGACTCGCCGGCTGCGCGTGGCTCGCGATGGCCGCGCTGCTGAATCTGTCCCCGTGGCTGCACGAGCATGGCGTGGCGGTGTCTGCGGTGGTGCTGGGCGTGCTCAACGCGGGCGTTCTGGTGTGGCGGCTCGTCGCCTGGGACATCTGAAGGACAGGCTTGTCCACGGCCCTCGCGTGTGTGCAACCGGACCGCGGCCACGCCGCACGCAAGAGTCCGGTTGTGCACACGTCGCGCCCTCGGGCGCGAGGCGGTGGGCAAGTCAGTGAGCATCATGAACGCATAAAAGGACCTGTTTTCAGGGCCTTTTCGCTTGGTGCTCCGTCGTTCAGGCCCGTGCTTCCCGCTTCGCCTTCCTCGCTTTGCGCTTTTCGGCCAGGGCCAGCACGTCGGCGCGGTTCACGCGCTTGTTGCCGTGCTCGTCGAGCACCACCGGCAACGTCCCGGCTCGGATGAGGTTCGTGATGCTCGCCCGGTTCGCGTAACCGAGCAGGCGCCAGGCATCGGCGTTCGACAGCAACGGGCCAGCGGGCGGTGTGTTCTTCGCCGTCAGCCATGCCGTCAGGTCCGCGCGGTCGAACGCACGAACCCCGTTGACCAGCACAAACGGCAGTTCGCCGGTCCGTGCGGCGAGGCTCAACGTGGGCACGCTGCGACCGACGAACGCAGCGGCCTGTGAACAGGCCAGAAGCCCCATGGCCTCGATGACCGAACGGTGGCGCCCCGGTGGCGGCACGAACGACTCGACCCACGCCTGGTCGAGTCGCGCGTCGCCGTCCAGCCATTTGCGGGCGGTGGCAAGCGAAACCTTGAAGCGTTCGGCAAACTGACGCAGGGTCAGGCCGCTGCTGTGCGGGGCGTGTTCGGCCGCTGTGGTCATAACGGTCTCCATGATGTTGCGATGCTTACCAGGCGGTGATGACGACCGTGCCGGTCACCTGGATCAAGTGCCCGGTGGCCGCGTCGCGGAAGTAGTAAGCGCCCTGCCCGTTGTGCGTCATTTCGATCGTGCCTTGCGTCGTCCATTGCCCAACGACCTTGCCACCGCTGTACAACTGGACCGTTTTCGAGTCGTTGTTTCGCAACTCTTGACTGTCCATGCACGCGGTCAGTGATGCGAGCGCGAGCATTGCGATGAGAGTGCGGGAGGCGGCGCGGAGGGTGTGCACGCCGCTCACGCGGTCGGTCGTGCTGGTGATGACTTTCGGCATGGTTTTGGACTCCCAGGGAAGTGGGACCGCGACGGTCCTGTACCGTCACGCCCGCCGGTGAGGGCGGGCACAAGGGAGCGACGGCGAGCCGGGCTTATCAGTGCTCGTAGCTCCAGTAATCCGTGAACAACTCATCGATGTTGTTGTACGGGTTGTGCTTTTGCCAGCGTGCCTCGAAAATCTCGGCGACCTGGTACGGGCCGATCGACGCTTTCGTCGTGTAAAACGTGAAAATGCGAGTCCAGTAGCCGTCTTCGTGCAGAGTCGACACTTCCCATTGGCACCCGCTCACGTTCTCCAAAAGACTAGGCTCTTCAAACTTCAAAACGGCCTCTTTCTCGTTGTAAGTGACGGTGCGATCGCCGGTAAGGTAGAAGTCGGGGGTGCGTCGTGCCATGGTGAACTCCGTTTCAGTGAAAGGCCGGCGGCCTGGTACCCCGAAACCCGCATTACCTGCGGGCACGGGTGGAGCGTTGGGTGGATCGCTTATGCGAAACGGTAACCGCCGCCCTTCTCTTTCTTGCCCTCCTTTTGATGCCGAATGACGTTCGGCGCGATGCCTTCAGCCAGGTCCAGCGCGGCGCGGATCGCGGCGGCTTCGCTCACGTCGGACGAGCGCGGGTCGTAACCGATCGCGGCGAAACGATCGAACTGCGCTTCACTGATTTCAGACACCGTGAGCGGGCGCTTGCTGCCCGGGCCGTACGTCACCATAACGAACATGAGGTTGGCCGGGTCGTGGGCCGGGCTCTCGACGTACTGCTGCGAGTAGCCGGTCACGTCGATCTGGACCGCCTTGGCGTTCCAGCCGCCGAGCGATGCGGACACGCCGGGAAACGTGGCGACGGCCGAAGCCTGTTCGTAGATCGACAACAGGTCGGTGGTGGTGGTGCTCTTGGCCATGATGGGCTCCTTCGGTGGTCAGCACCGGGGCGGTGCTGGTACCGCCAAACCCACCGTCAGGTGGGCGCTTGGGAGCGTTTGAGTGGCTTTGCGTTGCGCGCTGCCTACAGTCAGTGTCTCGTATTACCGAAAAAAATCAACGCCGGTAAGCGGGTATTTTGTTTTACTCGCGAAAAAAAGTGTTTCTTTTTGCTACGGACTACATACAAATATCATGCGCTGCGAAACGGGGGCCGCAGGGAACGGGCCGCAGGCCGGACCAGGCGCGCAAGCGCCCCATTGTTTTTGACGTTGGTTCAAGCGACGTGGACGTTGAGCCACCGGCCGCCGGTGAAGAGCATGAAAATGTGGCAGCCGTTGAGCACCACAGTGCGGCGGTCGCCTTCAGCGGGTGCGGGTCTGCGGGTCGTTGTGCACATGGCGTTTCCTCGTTCCTGGCCGCTCGACGGAGCCGCCTTGGCGCGGGTTCAGCACCGCATCAACGGACGCCAGGCCAGGGCACGCCGACGGCGTGGCGCAGCGAACCCTTGCCGGGTGCCGGGCGGTGCTACGCGTCGAAGAAAAGGCGGTCCTGTGAGCGAGTCACGGTTTCGAGGTGTGTGCAGGTCGGCCCTGTCGCCAGCGATGGGCGTCAGCCTCGGCGGGCCTCCGGCCCCGGTTTTTTTTGCGCGTGCGCGCCCGACCCGCCTTCGGCCCGATCCGTAGCGAACCGACGTACAGAAAAAAGGCCCTGAAACAGGGCCTTTTCTCACAACCTCCTGCGTTGCTGCTCTCCTTCTCCGTTCCCAGGCAGCGCCTGGTGCAACACCTCGCCCTGGTAACGCACCAGCGCGGTCGCGAGCACGTGAGCCCGCTGTTCCCGCGCGCTCAACGTGGTGCGCTCGGGCCGCGTCGTCGGCGCGCCCAGTGTCGGGCGGTCGAGGTCCGCGCCGGCCCGTGCCAGGCGAGGCAGCACGCAGGTCGCCAGACGTTCGACCCATGCGGCCTCGTCGTCTTGCACGCTTCCCCGGTACGGAAACACTACGGTTTCCCACGTGCGGCACATCGCCGGGTCTTTCGACTCATCGTTCAAGCCGTCCGCAGTGCAACCGGCCAGCACGAGGTCGAGCAGGTCGTCGCGTGCGACAACGGACGGGAGCGCGAGCAATGGGTACGGCGATGCACCCAATGCCAGGCCGGCGTTGATCAGGGTGGCCTCCGCCTCGTCTGCGCCCACTTCGGCCACGCGTCCGGCCAGGCGTCGGCGTGGCCCGTCGGGCAGGCTTTGCAGGTCGTCCGTCGGTGCGGCCATCGCGTGCTGCGCGAGCGCACGCACCGCGTCGTCATGGTCCTCCTGCGCGAGACGCACGACGGTCGCAAACGCGGCGTGCTCGTTCTCGTTGCTGGCCTGCCGTTCGCACAGTTTCCCAAGGCGCCGGATGGTGTCCAGGCGTCGCAACGCGGTGTCGCGCAGGTTGTTGAAGGTCGTGAGCCACGCGATGGTCATGGTGCAAAAGGCCCGGCTTCCCGGGCTTCCCTCGTTTAGAAACTGCCCAGCCCACCCGGCAGGGAGATTCCGGTGAAAAAGGTGGAGGCCAGCAGCGCGGTGGTGGCCTCGATGTTGATCGCCGCCGCACCGCCGAACAGGTGCGTCAACCCACGGCCCAAACCGGCGCCCTGCTTGTCGCTGCCGTAATCCTTCAGGATCAGCAGGCCGCGGAAGAACGCCAGGTGGCCCAGCAGTTTCACGAACAGCAGGATGCCGTTCATCGCGTCGCCCATGCCGGGGATGCTGGACGAGCCAGCTTGCGACAGCAGTTGGGTGCCGGTGTTCGTGCCCAGACTCATGGTCTGCGTCATCGTGTCGATCCAGGCGGGCATCGCAATCAGCGCCGCGCCGATGACGGCCATCCAGAGCGGGGTTTTGAGTGCCGTTCGCCCATCGCCCACGTCCTTGAGTTTGATCAGACCGACGCACGAGATGAGGATGCCGGCGAGGAACGACACGCCCACGGTCAGGTTGATGAGCGCAACCCAGGACGTGGACGCGTTGCTGAACGCCGTGGCGATGGAACCGGTGGACTGGGCCATGGCAGCCTGCGTGCCGACGGCAAGAGCGGCGGCTAGAAACAGCCGCGCGAATGTGGTGGTGGTGCGAGGCATGGAAACGCTCCGGTGAGCGGGCCGGTGGCCCGGTACCGGAAAACCAGCCCGATTAGGACTGGCACCGGAGCGTTTCGCTTCGCTGGGCTAGAACGCTTTGCGCGCCTGGATCATCACGCTTTCGCCCTTGTAGCCGGCCCCGATCTGCAGGTCGGCCCGTGCGCTCAACGACAGGCCGCGCGCGCGGTAGACCGTCACGCCCAGCCCGATGTCGGCGAGGTTCGCGGGTTGCGCCAGCCCGGCGGTCGTGAACGACGTTTCACCGGCGCCCACGAAGTTCGCGGTGGTGCTCGGGGCGGAACCGTTGAAGTCGTGGACATACGCCACGCGCAGCGACGGGACGATCGTGCCGGCTTTCGTGTCGAACCCCTGCTCGATCTTCACGCCCAGCGTGCTGCGCACGTCGGTCGTACTCGCACCGCTGACGTTCAGCGCCACGCCTGCCCCGCCGTCGTTTTCCGTGTACGAGTGTTGGTTGACGTACACCGCCGACAGGCCGGCCAGCGGCGTGACCGTCACGCCGTGCGCCAGCGCGATCGGCAGGCCGGTCTCCAGGTTGGCGGTCACGGCCTCACCGTGAAAGTGCGCCGACGCCCCAGCGTTCACGCCCGGAAACGCGACGCTGCGGCTTTCGCTGAACTCGTTTTCGGACACGCCCACGCTGCCGTTGACGTACCACGTCTTGCCGTACGAACCGTAGGCGGCCAGGCCCAGCGCGTTCACGCCGACGTGCTGGCCGGCGTCGCCCGTGGCGTTCGCCGATCCGTTCACGTACGAGAGCATCGCACCGACACGCGCCCGGTCGCCCACGGCGCGGTCGGCACCGACGACGATGCCGCCGTAGCCCATGGTGTAACCGTCGACGCCCGCGCTGCCGTTCTGTTGCGCTGCCCCGCCCACGCCTTGGCCCCACACGGTCCACTGCTGGCTCACGTCGTTCCGGGTCGAGTCGGCACGAGCGCCGATGGTCGACGCCAGGCCGTCGGCCATGCTGCGCACGAGGCCAGCGCCCACGGCGCGCGAGGTCGGCGCGAGTTGTGCGCCGGCCGCGTTGGCTTGCGCCGGGCTCGTCGCCGCTGCCGCAACGGCCGCGTTGTACGTGTTCAGCAGGCCCGGCATCCAGCCGGTGTAAGCGAGCACACCGTTGAGCGCGGCCCGTGCGACGGGCGAGGTCGCCACATCGGCCACGGCTGGCGTGGTGGTGGTCGTGGTGCCCGTGGTCGTGGTCGTGGTCGGGCTGGTCGTGGTCGTGGTGGAGTCCGGCGCCGACGGTTCGGTGGTCGTCGTGTTGCTGGGCGTGGTGGTGGTCGACGTGCCGGTTCCGGTGCTGGTCGTCGACGTGTTGCTCAACGTGATCACGAGGTCCGTGCGGCCGTCGTGCGTGACGGTCGACGGCGTGACGGTGCCGTTGAAACCTTCCACGCTGGCGGTGATTGCGCCGGTGTTGTACGAGCCGGTGCCCGCGGCGCTGATGATGTCGAACCGCTGGCCCGCGGTCGGGTTGTACGCCGTGAGCGGTTTGAGCGCGACGGTCGAACCGCCTTCGGTGGTCGCGTTACCGCTGACCATCAGACGGCCATACGCGTCGGCGCTCTGCACCTGCGACGTGAACGTGGCCCCAGCCTGAACGTCGACGTTGCCGTTCACGTCCACTTGGCGAAACGCCACCAGGTTGCTGCCCGGGCCGACGTTCAGGGTGTTCGAACCCAGGTTCACCGTGTCGTCGAGCACGACGTTGCGGTTCAGCATCAGGTCTTGCCCGACGCTGTTGATGACCGACTGCTGGCCGTTGATGCCGGTGAGCAGGCCTTGCTCACCGCCTGCCGTGTTGCCGTTCGTGTAGTTCGACGAGCCGGTCAACGCCAGCGCGTTCGGCGACAGGTTGTTGATCGCACCTTGCGCCTGACCGTCCACCTCGATCGCGGCTTGGGCCGTCGACTCGAGTTGCAGCGCTGCGCCGGTGCCGGTGTTGCTCAACGTGCCGCGCAGCGTGAGCGCCGCGTTGCCGGCCACGTCGATCGTCGGGGCCGCGCCTGCGGCGGTGATGGTCGTGCCGCGGTCGGTGCTCACGGTCGCGCTTGCGCCGGCCAGCACGTTCAGCGCCGAGCCGTTCGTGCTCGACAACGTGCTCGCGTCGCTCATCGTCAGGAACAGGTCGCCGCTGTCCTGCACGGCTGCGTTCGACCCGGAAACGCTGGAAGTGTCTTGCATCGCAAGGCGTGCGTTCGCGCCCGCGCCGATGCTCATGCCCACGCCCCCGGTCGACGCGATGGACCCGCTGCCGGTGACGCTGACGTTCCCGGAACCGTTCACGTCAAGACCGTCGGCGCTGCCGTCGGTGCCCGCGATGATGCCCGCGTTGTTGACGGTGGTGCTGGTGCCGGCTTCGATCACCACGGCCGCGGTGCCCGTGCCCGTGATGCTGCCGGCGGCGGTGTTGTTGAGGTTGTTGAACGTGCCGCCCGCGTCGATCCCGGTCTGGCCCGTGATCGTGCCGCTGTTGTTCAACGTGTCGAGCAAGCCGGTGCTGTTCACGCCATCGCCGTGGTCCGACTCGATGGTGCCGGCGTTGTTCAACGTCTCGATGCTGCCGGCATTGTCCAGCGCGTCGACGTTCGCGTTGGCGATCGTTCCGGTGCTGCCGTTCGTGAGCGTCGCGATGCTGGCGCCCGCGTCGTTCTGCACCGCCGCGAACGGGCCGAAATCCTGGAGACCACCTTCGTTGTCGAGCGTCGTGATGACGGCCTGATTTTCCAGGCCGGCGATCGAACCGGTGATGCCGTTCGTGAGCGTGCCGATCGTGCCGGCGTTGAGCACGCCACCCCACGGGACGCTCGCGCTGATGTTGCCGTTGTTCGTCAGCGAGTCGATCGACCCGGTGTTGTTCACGCCGTACGTCGAACCGTTGATGGTCGAGCCGGTCGGGTTGGTGAGCGTGGTGATGCTGGCCGCGTTGTCGAGGCCGTCGGCACCCACGGCAGAACCGTCGTCGGTGCCGTTGTTGGTCACGTTGCCGATGGTTGTGGTGGTGTCCGGGCCGATCGACGTGCCGCCGTTGCCGTTGAGGTCAAGCGTCGGCTGCGAAGCGGTGACGGAAACTTGCGCGTGGGCCGGGACGGTGAGTGCGATGGCCGTGAGGACGGCCAGGCTGACGGCGGAACGGCGAAGGTTGAACGAGGGGTTGATGCGTTGCATGCAAAGGCTCCGAGCGTAGAGCAGACCGGCGGTCTGGTACGCACGAACCCGCATTGCCTGCGGGCACTGGAGCGTTTGCACCAACGCTTTAGTTGTCGCTCCAGATGGACTCGATGTCAACGGGGCGGGCCAAAACCCCTGAAAAACAGGGGCAGGCTTGGGCGAACGGGAAAAAAAATGGGCGGCTTGCGCCGCCCTGTTCACTCGCTCACGCGCCGATCGCCATGGCGTCAGGCCGGTCCCATGCCGCCGCGCGCCTGGTTCAGCAGGGCAGCGACCTCCTCGGCGAACTCCTCGAGTTCCGCGCGCTCCCGTGCTTCGTCGAGCAACGTCAACGCGTCGCGGTCGGCCTGCAGCCAGGCGTTGCGACCTTTCATGTACGCCTCATAAATCACCGGGCGCTTCAGGATGAACGGCCAGGCGGTCGGTCCTTCGCTTTCGTCGTCCTCGTCGTACCACTTGTTTTCGACGTGCGGGTTCGCGCCCCATCGCGAGAGCATTTCAATGCGCTCCGGCCATTCAAAGTCATCGCCTTCACCATCGCCCTCGTCGATATAATCTTCGATTTGCCTCGTCAAGATCGTGAGCATGGTGCGGCCGTAGCACTGCCCGTTGGGGTCCGCGCCCAACGCCAGAAGCCAACTGATGTACTCCGTCCGTCCGCGCAGCAGAGCGATGCGCAACGGCTTGCCGCTGCCGTTGAATCCGTTGGGGTCCGCGCCCTCGTCGAGCAGCTTGTGAAACGCGCCCGTCCAGTGCTTATTGATGGCCCGGCACAGTTCGCGTTCAAGCCGCCGACCCTCGGCGTCGCTGTGCCGTTTCACGAGCCGTGCTGGTCGCGGTTGCCGAACCGGCTTCATGTCGGCCCAGTGCTGCATCCAGGCACGCACCGCAGGCACCACGGGGACGTCGTCCGACTCCACGTCGTCGTGCTGCTCGTCCGGCCCGTCCAGCGAGTCGAAGAGGTCGCCGAACTCGCGCCGCGCGTGCTTCTCGAGTGCGATCTGCTCGGCCGTCGGGTGGCGTTGGCCCTCGGCGTCGATGTACACCGGGGCCGGGCCGACGTTCCACGTGAGTTCTTCGCGCAGCGCTTCGATCCGCTCCTCCTCGGCCCGGCCGCGGTAATACCGCGCCGTCGCGTCGGCCTTGTCCCGTTCCTTTTGCTGCACGTCACTGCGCCAGCCCATCGCTTCCTCGATCACGCTCTCCATCTTCGCGCGATGCCGGTCCCAGCGTATTTTGATCAGCCCGGCGATCGTAAACATAACAATGCTCGTCATCAGCCCGGCCGGCACGATGAGCCAGAGCGAGCGTACCGACGCCACGACCTCGCAAACACCGACGAAAAAGCCGACCTCGGCCAGCACGCCGATCAGCAGCCACGTCGCCGCGCGGCGGCCGTGGCGCATCGCCCGGTCGGTGAAACGGTCGAGCGCGATGTCCGAGTCGATTGCGTGGTCCTCGTCGTCGTCCTCATCGTCGTCGTCCTCATCGTCGTCGTGCTGGTTCGTGGGCCGGTCGTCGTCCGCGACCTCATCGCCGCCCAGCACGATGTCGCCCACCAGCCTGGCCGCTTCGTCACGCTCTTCTTCAACCACCGTGCGACAAGCCTCCCATCGGCTGGTCGCAACGCGGACGGCCACGACGGTAGCGCCGATAATGCCAAAGCCGATCACCCCCGCGGCCCACGGGTGGTTGCGGAGGCAGATGAACAGGCAAAGGAAGGCAATGGCCGCCAGGACATACGAAAGAACGGCCATCAAACGGTACGTGATGCCTCGATCGCTGTATTGCCTTGCACGTTCCTCGGCCTTCGCCACCGCCTCACGGGTGGCATCGTCGCGCTCGTCGCCGCTGCCGACCGAGGCGTTTTGCGTGTGCAAATGTGTGGTGCTCATGACGGTCTCCTGGTCAGTTGGTGTTCACGGCGCCCACGCACGCGGCGGCCGGGTTGCCGCTGTACACCGCACCGTCGGTCACGCTGACGAGTTGACGCGAGCAGTTCGGGAAAACGGTCCACGACCGGATGACGGCGCCGCTCACAGAGCACCACGCGGAGTCCGACACCGGACCGGCGGTGCAGTAGCCCATGCCCGCAAAGTCGGCCTGGCTGCTGGGGGCCAGCCCGCACGTGTCGGTGATCTTCGTCCAGTCCGTGAAACTGCCAGACGCCGACGCAATGCGCGCGTCGTACGTCGTGAGCGAGAAAAACACCGCGGTGCAACCGCCGGACGTGGCCGTCTGGTAGTAGCCCTGCGAGCTGATGACTTGCGCGTGCGCGGGGGCGGTGAGCAGGGCCGTGAGCGCGATCAGCGCGGCGGCGACGGTGGTGATGAAGTTGCTGCGCATGGTGGTCTCCAGGTCAGTGTCGGTCGGGGTGAATGAGACCCAACGACGAAAAAAAGTCGATGGGCGAGGTCTTGCGCCGGGCGATCGCCGCGGTCTTGAACGCGGCCACGCGGTCGATCTTGGCGCGCATGTCGTCGGGGTCGAGCGCGCCGGTCTGCAACGCGGCGATGATGCGCGGGATGGCCTCGTCGACTCGGCGCGGAGTCGAGACGACCACGATGTCGACGCTTTTGAGTGCTTGCACGACCGCCTCGGGCCGGTTCGACACTTCCCACAGCGCGTCGGACATCACCAGGCCCCTGAACCCAGCGGCGCGCAAATGGCGGGCGTACACCGGGTCGAGCACGGCGGGCAGTGGCGAAACGGACGGGTAAATCCGGTTCGACAGCATGACGATCGGGGCCGCGTTCAGCGGGAACGCGTCGGCCATGGCCCACACGGCGGCGGCTGAACCATCGCATCGCTCGACCTCATGGCTGCCCTTTCGCAACTCGAAACCCGGCAACGAACTGACGGGCCGGCAGGCGGCCGTTTTCCCCGGGTAGTGCTTCAAAACCGGAGCGACGCCTGCGGACTGCATCGCGTTGGCGAAGCGCGCGGCGATCGCGGCGGCTTGCCGCGGGTCGTTCGAATAACTGCGGTCTTTGTCGAACACTTCGGCCACCGGGGCGTTGTCAACGTCAATGCACGCGTTGACCAGCACCTTGCCGGCCCGTTCGACTTGCGCGCTGAACGCGGCGGGCGTCATCACTGCGGCGTCCCAGGCGGGCGGCGGTGCCTCCTGATTTTTCAGGTTTCGCACAACGCCGCCCTCCTGGTCGCTCAGGATCAACACGGTCGGATGGGCCTTGCGCAGATCGCACGCGAGCGACGGTCGAACGTCGAGTTGGTTGCGGATCAGCAGCGCACCGAACAGATGGCTGTCGAGCGGTGGGTTCTCCACCACGAACAACGACCGCAGTTCGTCCGCCGTCGGCAACGGGGCCGCGGTGCAGAATGCCGGGGCTACGAGCAACGTCAGGGCGATGGCGAGTGTTCGCATGATCACTTCCCCTCGCCCCGGCTGGGTTCGTCCTTCAGCAGCATGTGCACGCAGAACGTAAGAGCCGCCGCGGCCACGATGCAACCCAGGTTGAAAGCGTTGGAGTTCGATTGCGCGTGGTTGAGCACGGTGAACAGCAGGCCCGTGAACACGAGAAGAACGGCAAGCAGCAGGCCGTGTTTGACGATGTTGTTCATGGCCTCACCCTCCGAGCCGTGAAACGAGGCCGTTGGCGCACCACATCGCCGCCACGAGCCACACGTCGGTGCCCAACGTTCCGGTGGCCGCCGCCATCGCAGCGGCCTGGTGAGCGTGGGCGATCGCCAGCAGGCCGGGCCGGTCCAGGTTCTGCATGACCGGCCAGTAGAGCGACGGGTCGGCGATGGTGGGGCTGTGCTTCATCAGCGCCTCGACCGCGGCGATCGAAACGGCCGTGTCCTTGCGCAACGCGTCCAGCGCGTTGGCCGGGGCCAACGCGACTTGTGCTTGCTGCAAGAGCAGCGACAGGGCCACGACCTCGGCCGTCTCGGCCTTTTTTGCGTCCTCGCTCTCGGCGCGGGCGGTCGACGCGAGGGCCAGCAGCATCGCGGCGATGGGGAGGGCTTTTTTCATGATTTGCTCCGCTCGTTGAGCGTGCCCAGCACGCGGTTGAGGCCTGAACGTTTTGCGACGTACAAGCGGACGGCGATCACCAGCGACACGGTTGCAAAAACGCCGTGGGCCGGTGCGGCGTCGGCCGGCTCGCGCACGAGCGCAAGGGCTTGCCAGGCGCTGACGGTCACCAGCGCAACGAAAAGCACCGGACGGACGTAGCGAAGAGCGTTGAACAGGTTCGGGAGTTTCATGCGTTCACCGCGGCGGTAGGTGTGGACGTGATGCCGTCGATGGCCGATTGCCACGCGAGCGACGTGGGGATTTGCACGTCGGGCAGCAGGCGGGCCAGGCGTCGCGCGCGTGCCCGCTCTTCGAACTCGGCCGTTGCTTCCGCCTGGAATGCGTCCCATGCGGCGAGCATTTGACGCAAAGCCGCCGCACTAGCCGCGGCCTGCGCCTGCTGCGCGATACGTGCCGTGCGACGTTCAGCGCGTGCGCGGGCGCGTTTCAGCACGAGGGCACGGGCTTGCTGTGCTTTCGTTTTCGTTGCGCGACGAATGATCTTTGCGGACAGCCACGGCAGCGTGACCGGGAGTTCTTGATCCGAGTCGGCTGCGTGCTCGATGTTGAGTGCGAGGGAGTACATGGTGTGGGCTCCCGTTCACTTGCCGGACCGGTCGTCGGCCGGCAGCAGTTGCACGTCATGGCCTGAACCGTTGATCGTGGCGATGTTCGCCAGCGGCGACGGGAACCACTCCAGGGGTGAACGGAACAGGTCGAGCGCGCGTGCGTCAAACGTGCGGTGACGAAGCATGAACGCGCGGAACGCGCCGCTGAACCACGTGGCGCCGGTGTACGCTGCTGCACCGACACGAGCCAGCACCAGCGCGAGGCTTGCATGTCCGTGGGCAGCAGACAGGACCGCAAAGGTGAGGTTTAACAGGAACGCAAAACCGGCGATGTATGCAGTGAACGATGAAGCGCGGTAAGCGCGCTGAAGGTCTGCTTCGGACATGTCGGCGGTGCGACGGTGGAAGTCGTTCATGAGGGGCCTCGGGCAAGTTGTTAAAGAGCGAGTGGGCTGCGGCGTGAGCGTTGGCACCAACGCTTTAGTTGTTGCTCCAGGCGATGCCGCTGTCAAGCGTGTACGACAAAAAAGGCCCTGTTTTCAGGGCCTTTCTGAGTCTTCATCAGGTCACGACTTACGGTTCGATGCTGGCGAGCCGGTCCAGCAAAAACAAAGGCCCGGTTGCCCGGGCCTTCGATGCGGTGGTGAAGCGGGGATCAGTCGGTGCTGGTCTTGTCATCGTCCACCGGTTTCTCCTGCGGGGTGTCCTGCTCCTTTCGCGGTTCGCTGGACGCGTTGGACGGATCGGCCCTGCTGGTCGAGTCGTCGACCAGGCGTTTGTGCATTTCGCGCACGCGCTCCATGCCCTCGTTCAGCCGTTGCAGGCGGTCCGCGGTCGTGGGCGCATCGCCTGCACCACCCTCGCCCGTGCTGCGTCCGGGAGCCTCTTTCGTTGCCGCTCCGCGATCCGGGCTTACGGGCGTGACGGCCGGCCCTTCGGCGGAAGCCTTGCTTCCGGCGGCATCGCCCGGCTTGCCATCAGTCTTGGCGCGCGCCTCTTTCAGACTGCCTTCGCCACCGCTGGCCGGCGTGCGTTTGCTCGGGTCGGTGATCTCAACAGCACGCCCCACGCCCCGTTCCTCGTACTTCGCGTCGCGGCCCTGCTCGCGCTTCGCGTCGAGCGCGGCTTTGCGCAGGTCCCCGCCCGCGCCGGCCGCGCCTTTCACCGCCGCACCGGCCAGGCTGCCCGCCGCTGCACCACCGGCCGCGGCGGCGGACGTGAGCCCGCGTGACGCCGTTTCAGCGTGACCGCCCAGCACGGCCCCGGCCCCGCTGCCGATCCAGTTCAGGACGTTGTCCGGCACCGACGACACGAGTTTCAACGAGAAGTACACCGCGGTCGTCAGCGCGACTGTGTAGAGCACGGCACCGGCCAACATGCGCAGCAGTTCAAAGAACCCACCGCCGCCGCTGGTCGCACCGAATGCCGCGTCGAACATTTCTTGCACCCACTTGCCGAACACCGGTTCAAGCGTGTAAGCGCCGACGATGCCCAGCGTGATCAGGACCGGGCGAAGCGACAGGTCCAGGATCAGCATCAGGCCCTGCTTCTGGCTGCCGATGCCGTCCGTGCCGTGCCCTTGACTCAGGAACGCGACGGCCCACAGCGGCACGGCGACAAGGCTTTCGAAGAGCATCACCAGCCAGCCAAACACCGCCGCGCTGACGATGAAAAACGGCATCATGGGCAGCACAAAACAGAGGAATAGCGCCGGGGTCAACAGCATGAGCAAAATCACGGTGAACAGGCCGGAAAACAGCGACATGGCTGCGCTCACGCCGTTGCCGACCCAGGGGATGGCGGCCAGTTGGCTCAACGACATGGCGGCCACGCCCGCACCTTCCACCGTCGTTACCAGGCCCTGCCCAATGTCGTACGCGTTCATCAAAGGGTCTTGCGTCGAACTGCCATTGAGCGAAAAGCCGTGGCCCGCGAACAGGTTCACGACCTTCGCAAAGTTGTCATCGCTGTTCGCCGTCGCCCCGCTCTTCGCCGATGCCTGCGCGTCCGCTTGGTCGAACATCGCCGCGGTGTTCTTCACGTCAGCGTCCGCTTGATTGTCGAACCAGGCCAGCAGTTTGGACGTACCCGCCTTCATGCCGTCGATGCCCGTGGGCACGTTCGCCGCTGCAGCGGCCACGTCGGCTTTGGCCCGGACCAACACCGTGTATTGCGCCCCGGCCATGGCGAACCCGTCCGCAGCCATTTTGCTGGACAGGTTGCTGCTCGACATCGCGGCCAGGAACGCGCTGTTGGCCGTGCTGTTGACGGTCGATGCGTAAGCCGATACTGCCGACGCGATCGTCGCGTTCAACGTTGCGGGAGGGATCGCGGCCGAGCCGGCGCCGTTGTTGACGATCTGTTTCGCCAGATTGTCCGCAGCCGTCTGCATCGTCTTCAGGGCCGCGATGTGCGCCGCCTCGATCACCGGGGCTGCGCTCGCAACGCTGAGCAGTGCCGAGGCCGTCTGGGTGCCCGCGGTGCCCGTGCTCGCGGGCTTGCCTTTGAGCGTCGCCGTGACCGTGCCGCACGCCGACGCGGCGTCGTCGCCCACAGTGCTGCCGAACGTGTAGCCGACGGTGCCGGCGCCGTTGGCGTCGAGGTTGCTGAACCAGTTCGTGCCGACGGACCCGACCAGGTCACCGCCGTTTGCCCAGTTGTCCGTCGCCTGCTGCTCCGCGTTCCCCCGTTGGTAAGTTCCGCGAATGCTCTCGTAGCATACGTTGCTCAACACGAGCGCTCGAAAGAGCGATCGTGCTTTAGCGTCGAGCGCCGGGCTGGTGTACGTCGCCGAGACGGTCGAGTAGTTCGACAAGTATTGACTCCACGTCGCGTCAGCGAGCCCGATGCCTTGCGTCGCGAGCCAGAGCACGATCAACTGGGCCAGGCAAAAGCCACCCTTGACCGGCAGGATCAGCGCCGTACCGACGATTGTCCGGATCGGCATCCACATGGAACTCATGTTGCGGCCCATCATCTCACCGTCGTGCGCCGTGGCCATGATGCCAGTGACCATGACGTACGCCGCGAGCAGGCCGCCCAGCGACAGTATCGCTGTGTTGAAAATCAGGAACAGGCTGCTGAACGGACTGGTCGACGCGTCGGCACCACCGCCGAGGAGCGGCATGACGTTGACCATGAGCCAGTCGGTCGATGGGGGCGTCCAGATGTCCGCGGCGTGCGCGTTGCTGACGAACAGCAACGCAAAAACGGCCAGCGGCCCGGCGAGGGATTTGAAGAAGTAGCGGCGCATTGTGGCCTCATGCAGGTTGTGAAAGAGCGAGGGTGGTCACCCGAAAAGCGTTGGTGCCAACACCAGTACTATCAAAAACCCGAGCGGAGTCCAGCGCCGATGGTCATTTATTCGCGGTCCACGGACGAAAAAAAAGCGGCCGTAGCCGCTTCGCGATGCCGTGTTATACGGCTTTGTTAAGTTCGCAAGGGATCGAACGATAGGCACAAACGCAACGCCTTGAGCGGGCCGGTTGCAAGCCAGCCGAGCGCCACGATCGCCAGGCCGTAGTAGTTTGAGCCATGATTCACCACTTGGAAGCCGCAGGCCGCCATCGCGATGGCATACACAAACAATAGAAAGAGCAAGCCGCTCACGCCACCGCGTCGCACGCGCCCGTCGCTGGTCGCTACGGCGTAGACCGTGGGCGATCCGAGCACGCGTTGCACGCCGAGGGCCACGGTTTCGCCAGGGTTCAAGTAACTGCCCAGGCGCGGGGAGTACCGCAAGCCCCGGATTTCCCGATCGCCGATTTCGGCCACCGATCGAATAGTCCAGCCGTACTTGTCGGTGCGGCCATTGCCCAAAAGTTTTACACGTCCTTGAACTCGCATCTGTTTCCCCTGCTCTCTGTAGTGTTGGTGCTAACGCGATCAGTACAGCACGTTCGTCGAAAAACTCAAGTTGTTCTTCATCGCTGCGCTTGGGTGGGCCGTGGGGCCGCGGAACTGCGGGACATGTCGAGGTTCTGCTGCGTGTTGCCGGTGCCTGGTCATCGCTTGCTCTCGTTCCGTTGTTGAGTTGTGCGCTTTGGAGCCTGCCGTGACGCATGTGCAGGCCAGCAGGACAAGACGGCAAGAGGTCGACGAAAGCCGCACGCCCGCATCGCGGGATCGGGTGCCCGTCGAAGCAACGCGCGCCCTTGCTCGGGCTCGGACGGTATGGGCTATGCGTCGATCAACGGCAGGTTTGAGCGCACGACGGTGGACGGAAACGAGGCGACCAGGCAACGGCGTGGGAACGCGCAGCAGGGCCGGCCGTGGGACGGACGGCGGTGTTTGGTTTGTTTGATTTGTATCGTTTGTATTTCTCTAGGTACGGTACTCGAACCGTACCCGTTGACATGCGATGGGATGTACGAGAACGTGGTTTGTATCAAACAAACCAAACACATCAAACAAACGATACATCCCATCCACCGCAATCTAGAGGAGTACATACCATGCCGATGTTGACCGTTGATGTGTGGAGCCCCAAAGGGGGCTCGGGCAAGAGCACCATTTCGTTGAACCTCGCGGCGTTCTTCGCCGCGGAAGACACGAGCCGCCGCGTGCTGCTCGTGGACGCGGACGCTCAACAGAGCGCACGCACCTGGGAAGCCCGGGCGAAGCAATGCGGCCTCGCGCCCGCGTTCGACGTGGCCGCCTCGGACGCGCGGGCGGATCGCTACGATGTCGTGATCGTCGATCACGCACCCTACGCACCGGCCGTCGCGGCCGCAACGCTGAAATCGGGCGTGGTCGTGATGCCCGTGCTCCCGTCGTTTTTCGACGCGGCTTCGACCATCCGGGGCCAAAGTGAACTGCAAGCAAAGGACCGGCGCGTCCTGCTGCTTCCGAACCGTGTGGAAACCGCTTACACCTCGGATTTGAGTTTCCTGGCGGGCTTCGTCGGCCGCCCGTTCATCAAGAAGCGGAAAGCCGCCTATCAGGCGACGGTCGCGCGTGGCCTCACGATCTTCGGGGCGGACAAATCCGGTATTCGCGGTTTGAACGAGGCCCGCGCAGAAATCGAGCGTGTCGTATCGAGCCTGGTCGATCTGGCCGCCGCTTAACCCTCTCAACCTTCGGAGACTCATGATGGAAAACCGTAACTCCCTCTCCCGGCTCGCGAAGCCGGAGCAGAACCTGATGGCCGCCGCGGCCGATGTCGCGCTCAACGTTGCCTTCCAGTCGCCGGAGCGACCGTTCTTCAACCTGCGCACGAGCGACCGCGCAACGGGCGATGCCGTGGTGATGTGCAAGGCCTCGATCGGCGGGCGTGATGCCGCCGCAACGCAGGTTCGAATCCCGTATGCGTTGCGCGAAAAGATCGAGAAGTATGCCCGGGGGCGTGCCACCGTCGTGTTGGTTGCGCTGGCCGATGCCATGCTCGACCAGTTGCTTGCCGAAGAAAAAACGCTCCACGTCGAGAACGAGAAGTGATCGACGCCGGTGGCGGAACACGAAAAAGCCCCTGAAATAGGGGCTTTTCTGTTGGTGTGGTTTGTTTGGTGCATTTGATTTGTTTGGTTTGTTTGATACAAATCAGACACCAGTCGCACGGCTCGGCGCGCCCCGTTTGGCCGCTTACAGCGCGTCGGCATTGGTGACGGTGTAGGTCGTGCCGGCGAACTCGGTTTCGGTCATGGCGCCGGCCAGGCGTTGATCCCTTGCAAAAGCCTCGTAATCCACGTAATGCCGGACTGCTGCGGGGATGTTGTGCAGGTACAGTTCGTCGAACAACTCGGTGGCCGCCTCCACCAGCGAACCCGTGTAGAGGCTCACGTCGTCGATCTGGTCGAGCGCGTCGGCGAGTTTTGCGCCGCGGTCGCTCACCAGGTACGACAGGACCGCCTGTTCGCGTTCGTCAAGGTCCACCACGCTGTCGAACCAAACATCAAGGTTGGCCTGGTTGATGCCCAGCAACGTGAACAACTGGCCCTTTGCGTCGGTGCCGTCGATGAACTGCAGCTCGTACTCCTCCACCGGTGCGCCCCAGCGATCCGTGTTGGCCTCGGCCTTTGCGGTGTAGTCGTCCATGCTCGCGAAGTAAAAGCCGCGTGCGTCGAGATTGTAGGGTTGCGCGTGGTAGGTCGTTTCACCAACCTGCAGTTGGGGGAGCCCGCCGTTGAGGCCGTTGACGTTGCTGTTCGTGAGGTTCTGGCCGGTCGCGTTCATGGTGGTGCTCCTTGTTCGTTGAAGGTCTGCTGTCGGTATCGCCCGGCGCGTAACGAAGCCGTCCCGATACAAGGGCCAGGGGCACGCCAAAGCCGCAGCCTGCGTAGCAGGACCGGGTGCCGGCGGGCGCGCAGCGAACCCTTGCCCTGCCCGTGGCGGGATGGCTTATGCGTCGGCCGGTTGGCGATACCGGCGGCTTTTCAACGAACAAGGGGCGAACGCGGCCGGCCGTGGGAGAACCGCACGGCTCGTTTGGGGTGTTGACGTGACCGCTTCCCGTTGTTACGGTGGATTGTCGACGCGCGAGGTCGACGGTTGAGGTGCGATGGTCAAAGGCCGGCGGGTGTTCGCCGGCCTTTGTTCGTGGTGCCACAGGGGAAAGGAACGGGCGGCTTGCGCCGCCTTGGCCTGCGCTGGCGCCCGTTGCCTGCGGCGTCAGAGCCTGGCCCGGCGCGGTGCGCGTTCGGCGTTGGCGGGCTCGGCCATCGCCCCGTCGGCCGCGTGGCGTAGAACCGCGGCCTCGGCATTGAGGTAGCGCTCAATCAGCGCTTTGGACTCGCGCCGGACGGTGGTTTGATCAAGCGTCGCGTCCGGGTTTTCAAGCATCAGTCGGGCGCGCAGCGGGTCACCCGGTTCGCCCAAAGCGTCGCTCACCCAGGCGAGGAACACGTCGACCTTTTCCGGATCGCGAAGTTCGTGGGGCCGTGTGATGCGGCAAAGCCATGACGCTTCGAGTGGGCTGAACAGCGGCCCGACCTTCAGGCCCACGGCCCGTTCACCCAGGAACGCAACGTAGCGACGTTCGACGTGTGCGAGGCGGGCGAACTGTACCGACGCATCCTCGCCAACCGACTGAGCAAGTTCCCCGACGGCGGAGCGGACGAAATCCTCGGCAATGCTGAGGGCGATTGGCTCGTCGTCCATGAAGTCGAAGAACCAGTGAACGTTCCGCTCCCATTCCACGGCGCTCGACGTGTGATCACAGCGCCACGAGGCTGGCATCGCGGCCCATGCGATCTCGTTGGGCGTAAACGCGGCGCCCAGCGCCTTCACGTCGGCCAGGTCGAAAATGCGCTCATCGTGCATCGCGCTCTCCCACGATGCGAACGCCAGCGCCGTCGCCCGGCGGCACGTCGATCCGTGCCCGCTCCTGGCGCGTGCGCCCGTCGCGCACGGTAATCGTCTCGCCGACGACGGTGCCGCGCACGATCAGCACGTCGGCGAACACGTCGGTCCAGTCGCCGTCGGGGCGACTGAGCGTGTCGAACGGGACGTTTCCCTCGACCGTCGACAGCCAGAGCACCTCGGAGCCTTTGAGGCGCACGGCGTGGACGGTCACGCGGTCGGTGTTGCCGTTGGGTGCATACAGGCACGGCGGTTTCATCGCGAGGTCGCACACGTCGACATGCGTCCCAATCGGGACGCCGATGGGCAGGTGGTCGATCAAAGCCTGGCCGGACCGGTCAATGGTCAGACTGGGAGCCGCGTGGGCGGACAGGGGCAGCAGGATCGTGGTGAGGACAGCAAGGTGGCGAAGCATGGGCGGTTCTCCGGTCGATGGCGCCGGGCGGCGCCTGTACCGCCCTGTCCCGCACGTGAGGCGGGCACAAGGGGGCGCTGAACGGTTCGGGCTACGGCCGCGAGGACTCTGCGCGTGCTGCCTCGGCTTCGGCTTCCCGCTCCAGACGAATGCGCTGCAACATCCGCAAGGCCGCGTAATGCGGATCATCGTCGAGCCAGAAACCGATCTCGTCGGGACCGTTTCCCATCGCAAACAGATTGGCCCCGGCGTCGCGCAACTTTGCCAGCACGTGAGGCAGGCGCGCAGCCCGCGCGCCGTCATACTGGTTTTCGCGGTCAACGACCGGCGTGTTGATGAACGCGACGAACCATGCCGGATAATCAAACCGTCCGGTTTGCTCGTTCAGTTCGTCGGGCGTCAGACGTTCGAGCCAGGCGTCCAACATGTCGTCGTCATCCAGCATCGCCTCACAATCCATCAGGTCAGGCAGCGTGGCACGACCGGAGCGGTCGAGGTGGTCCAGTAAGGTGCGGAACACCGACAGCCTGCCAAGTTCGGCGGCATTCTCCAAAGCCCGCAAGGTGGGGCGTGATCCGGCATGCAACCAACCCAGTACAACCAGCAGGGGCGCGTTGATCACCGCAAGGACCAACTCGTTTTCGAGTCGCCAACGGTTGAGGTTCGGTTCCATCGGTGCCTCGGTTCAAAGGCGACGGCGACCGGTCGCCGTCGTCGGTTGATCGGCGGAACCGTCCGTCATCGCCTCATCAGCGACGGCGCGCAGCACCGCGCGTTCGTGGGGGATGCGCAGCAACGTACGCAGCGCGTCGTAGTGCGGGTCAGGTTCAGCGGTCCCGTTCAGCCCGATGTCGGGGTCGTGCTCCAGGGACTGCAGATTGGCCCCGGCGTCGCGCAACTTCGCGAGCACGCTGGGCAGGCGCGCGACGCGCGCCGGGTCCGCCCGGTCGTTGTCGTCAACGCTTGGCGTGTACATGAATGCCCGGAACCATGCCGGAGCCTGATGATCGACCGCACCCCGGTTCAGGTCGGCCGGCGTCACACGGGCCAACCACGCGTCCAGCATGTCGTCGTTGTCCAGCATGACGCTGCACGTTGTCAGGTCGGTCACCATCTCGTGGTCCGAAGCGTCCAACAAAGCGCAGAACGCGCCGGTACGACCCTCGGTCGCCGCACTCAACAAACCTCGGTGCGACGGCCGGGCACCTGCCTTCAGCCAGGCAAGAACGACCAACAACGGGTGTCGTTCTGCAGCGCTGTCGACGGCATGTTGCAGTTCGTCCGGGGATAAGTTCGGTTCCATTCTGTTCTCCGGTTACAACCGCCGCCGGCCACGCACCGCCGTCGTCGTGGGTTGTTCGGTGGCCTCGGCCGCGACTTCGCGCAACACCGTCCGCTCGCGTTCGATGCGCTCGGCGAGCAGGAACGCGCGCAACGCTTCGCCGGCCGGGCCACCACCGTCGTGGGTGAACGGCGATCCGTTCAGGTCGATGCCACCTCGATCGCGCAGCAGGCGAAGCATCGCGTGCTGATGGACCTCTGTAGATGTGGCGACCTGCCGGAAACGTGTCCACCAGAACGGCACGGCCACCGTGCCGGTGGGTCGTGCGATCCACGAATGCGACCGTTTCAAGGCTTCCGGCGCGGTCTCGTCGATCCACGCGCCGATGCTTTCGAGGGATGCGTTCATGGCGACCTCCATCACAAGGGAGCCGGCGGCCCCCTGTACCGCCCTGACCTGCCGTCAGGCAGGCACCGGGTCGGACGGTGGGCCGTGCGTCAGTTCGGCGTAGCCGGCGCTTTGCGGAAGCCCTCGTAAGCGGCCAGCCAGCGACGCGTGAACGAGACGAGGCCACTGGCCGTCACGTCCAGCCAGTGTTCCGTGGTGTTGTCGTAACCGGGCTGACGGCGCAACCAGGCGAGCGCGCGCAGTTTCAGAATGGTCATGTCGGGCGCGACGGTGGCCGTGCGAAACTGGATTTCTTCCTCGAGGAACCGGGCGTGCAGGGAGAGGCCGGCGGTCGACTGAACCGGTTGCGGTGCCGGGCTCGGGTCGGGCGTGGTGTGTTCGTCGCGGTCGCTGAACGAAAGGGCTTCTTGAGTTGCGAGTGCGAGGGTCATGGCGATGTGCTCCGGTGAACAGGCCGGGCTGGCCTGGTACCGCCCTGACCCGCACGTCAGGCGGGCACTGGGTGGACGTTGGCGCCGGAGCGGTCAGTCGATCGCCACACCGTGCGCTTCGGCGATGGTCCAAAACATCTCGTTGCGCGTTTGCAGTTCCGCCACGCCCTCGTTACCCCATCCCGCGATCACCGCCATGTGCATCAACTGCTCGGCCGTGACGTGGTGGTCGTCGGCCACGTTGCGACGTTCGGCCTCGCACGCCGCTTGGTACTCCGGCTGCTCCTCGGGCTCCGACGTGTCGAACGCGTCGAGCCGGTCGGCGTTCGCGGCGCGCCAGTCGTTGCACCACGCCTCGATGGCGTTCGTCCAGTCGTCGTGTGCGGCGATCACCGTGGCGAGGTACCCGGCGGGCAAGCCCGCAAGGGCCGTGAGTGCACCGTCCAGCGAGGCCCGCTCGTCGGGGTCGTTCATGCAGTAGGTGTTCAGATAGAAGTACGTCATGGTGCGGTTCTCCAAGGTCGTAAACGAAAAGAGCCCGTGGGGTCACGGGCTCGAACGATGGGCGCGGTGTGCGGCGCTGATGTAACCAATAAAACTCCAGCGCGCCAAAGTGTCAAGCATTTGAGCAACAAAAAGTTGGGCGACGGTGGGCGCTGCGGAACGCCACCGCCGCCCGCCCGGTCGTTAGCCCTTTGCCTTGGCGATCACGGCGGCCATCGCTGCGTCAAACGTTTCGAACTCGTGCTGCTGCTCCTCGGTGGCTTCCACGAACACCACCGGCGCGGACGGCTGGCGCGGTGCTGGCGCGGTCAGCGAACCACGGACCGGGTTGATACCGTCGACCCGGATGGGGGCGCACTGCACCCGCTTGCCCTCGACGCGCACGCGCTCGTCGGGGCCGATCGGCTGACCGTGCTTCTCCTGGAACAACTTGCTCACACGCATCCAGAACGCGGTTTCCGTCACCGGGTTCTTGTACCCGGCGGCGATCATGGCCGCGACATACGACTGGTACACGGCGCTCTTGCTGGTCATCGCGCCCTGCTCCGCCGGCACCATCTCGGCCTCGCTGAACCAAAAGTACACCGGGTCCGTCTGCACCTTGATGCTGTGCGCCAGGTCGCGCACGGCCAGCGGTGCCTCGGACGGCGTGAGCAGGCGGCCACGACGAACAACGCGCTGGGCACCGGCAAGCAGCCACGAGAACACATGGAACCGCTCGGCCGGGTTGTTCAGGATCAGGCTCTCGAAGTCGAGCACCACGTCCTTCGTGTCGAACCGGCCCGTGAACGGGATCGGGTACGCCCGGCGTTCGAAGCCTTCCGTGTGGTCGGAACCGCGCAACGGCCGGTTCAGGCTCACGACGATCGAGCAGACCGGCACGAACCGCTTGGGCTTGCCATACTTCTGGTCGACCAGTTGCGGATCGCGCGACGCCCACTCTTTCAACAGGTCCGGGTCGCACTCGGTGGCCTCGTTGATGGTCACGAGCGTGGCCCCGATCAGCGCCGACGGCTTGAAGTTGTGCTTGAAGTCGCTGAAGCGAAACGGCACGGCTTTGTGATGGAACGACGCGATCACGGCCTGGGCCGTCGATTTGCCGTTGCCGCCGGAACCGTAGAGGTAATAGATGCGCTGGAAGTTGCGATTGGTCACGAGCGTGGCGCCCATCGCTTCCTGGAAATACGCCTGCGTTTCCGGGTCGGGCAGCGCCTTGTCGAGAAAGCCCTGCCAAAGGCTGTCGGCCGGCAACGGTGCGGGTTCGAACGCACCGCCGGACTGCACCAGCGCCTTCGGCATCATGATCTGCACCGCCGACCGGGTCTTGAAGTCGGGGCTGGGCTTGTGCACGGTGATGTTGCCGGCGGCGTCCATCTGCAGCACGCTGTTGTCGGTCTGAATCATGACCGGTCCGATCTCTTCCGCAACAATCGGTGCTTCCTCGGCGTCCGGGTCTTTGTCCAGGAAGTTCACGAAGTCGCTGGTGGGCGGCGTGAGCGACCGGCCGTTTTGCGGCACCGCCATCGTGGAGCGCAGCGCGTTCACCATCCGCTCCGCCCTCTCGTTGCTGTAATGCTTCGGTTCGTTGTCACGCAACCAGTCCTTGGCCTGCTCGACCATCACCGCGTCGGGCACCATGGCCCAGTACACCTTGTTGTACCGGTAAAACACCTCGTCCTCCGGGCCGCCGACGCGCAACCCCGGGTTTTTCATCTGCTCGTCAGTGAACCGCATCTCCGGCGATGCGTCGCTGTCGTCGCGGACCTCGGCTTTGGCGCGTCCGGCACCCTTGCCGCGACCCTTGCGTTTCGCCTTGACGCCGACTTGCTCCGGGTCCGGGCTCGCCGCTTCTGCGCGGGCAGCGGCCTTGACGGCGTTGAAATCGAGCACCGTTTTGCCGGCGGTCGGGCGGTCCTGCGCCAGACGAGCGAGAATCGCGGGGCGCGTGCGAGCGGGCGTGGTGGTCGACATGTTCGGCTCTCCTGCCATCAAACGATATTGACGAGGCCGTTCAGTCTGGTTAACCTGGTGACTGAACGTGCGGTGCTTTAGCGGGTACGGCGTTCTTCACAAACGGCGCTTGCAGGCGCCGTTTTTCCTTTTCAGGCGGCAACACTGCCGCTCGACTCCGGCAAGCCAAGCGGGCAAATCGTCGGGTCTTTCACGTACGACGCGATGAAGAACCGCAGCACGTCGACGGCGCGGGTGTCGCGCGCTTCGGTCGCTGCGTTGAACTCGTCGAGCAGCCGCGAGGACAGGCGCAGGGCGAACGTCGCGTCCTTGCGGCTCTTGATCTTCCTGGGCTTCGTCGTGGTGGCGGTCATGGCAAATCCTCCGGCGGTAAACGAAAAAAAGCCCTCCGGGTTCTGAGTCCGGAAGGCTTCTCGGTCATGGCCGCGCGCGGCGGCCCAAGGTTGAACGTCGTGCGCGGCTGCGCTGGCTACATCTTCAATAAACCAGGTACGGCTGGACCCGTCAAGCATTTGTGCAACAAAAAAGCTCACGGCGCGGCCGGGAAAGGCCGTCGTGCGCTCGAGGTGTTCGGCGGTGGCGCGGGTGGTGGTCATGCAAAGGCCCAAACGGCAAGGAAACGACCCAAGGTGGGTCGGCTTTCCGCGTCCTGCGCCGGGCGGCAGGCTGCTCGCGGTACGTCCTTGCCCCCGGCGTCACATCGTGCCGGTGGCTCTGCATCATTGAAATCTTCCGCTCAAACCGCGACCCCGTCAACATCCGCGGACCCTGGGTTCGGCGCTTGCTCCACGGGCGTCAGCGGGTCGCCCGGACGCGCCAGCGGCCCAGGATTTTGACGTTGGTGCTGGCGGCGGTTTTCCGGTGGCGAGCGTCGAGCCTGTCCAGACCTGGCGGCAAAACCCCGCTGAACGTCTGGACAGCGCAAACCCATGCTGGGCAAGGCTCCGATCGGTCCTGTCCAGACCATGTTTCAACGTCTGGACAACGTCTGGACAGCGGAAACCCTTACCCCATAAGGCTTTAAGAGATTTGTCCATACCTTGAGGATGAATACGATGAAAAGACGTAGGAGATTGTTTGTGGTTGGTGTGGTGTCACGGTGCTGTCCGTACGCTCATGGCAGGGCGGTACGCACATTCGTACAGAAACTTTTTGCGTTTTCGGCCCCCAACGTCTGACCAGCCGCCAGACCCATGCTGGGCGTGGGTTTGCGCTGTCCATACGTGAAAAACCGCCCGGCAACGTATGGACAGTGTCGTGCGCTGGGCTGAGCGCCTTGCCCGGCAAGGGTTTCCGGCCGTTCGACGGCAAGCCGTCGTCGGTGCTTTTTGCAACGTATGGACAGGCTGCAAGCCTTGCCTGGCAAGGCTTTTGCCGGTGTTGTCCATACGTTGGGCCGGTTTCGGCCCGATCGGCCGTTTCTGATGGGTTTTTCGTGCTTTTGGGCGTCGTCCGTGCGCTGGCGCGAACGTCAAAATCCTGGGCCGCTGCGCGCCCGGGCAACCTGCTGACGCCCGTGGCCGGCGGCAGGTCCGGTGGCCGGCGTGGACGTAAAAAAAACCGGGCATCGCCCGGCTGTGGTGGTCCGTGGTGCAGCGATCAGGGCTCGATGCCCTCGGCCACGGTCAACGACGGCAACGCGGCCAGGCGTTGCGCCCTGTGCTGAAGATCGTTCACCGCGTTGCGGTTGCGCGTCGAGCATGGGATGGTCATGCACCGCCCGTTTTCCGCGACGATCTTGGCGTGCTTGCGCCGCCCTTTGTCGTGGTACGTCCATCCCTGCCGGACAAGTTTCGCCACCGCCTCGTTGATCTCTTTGTTTGAGCTAAAAATAACGCGTGCCATGCAAAACCTCCGTTCGTTGGGTTGAGAACGTTCGCCCCGGATTGGACGAACGGCCCCGACGAACGGGCGGTGTGCCGGGCTTGCCTCCCGGCGGGTCGCGTGGATGAGCGCCGTGGCGCTGGTGGTGCTTTTGTTGTCGTACTGACGGGTTACGCCGTCAAGCCGTAGCGCGGCCTTCGCGCTGGTGCTGCTACGTGGTGAAGGCGGTTACCCTCCCTTCAGTTCGTCGAGCATGGTCAACGCTTCGCTGCGGAACGGTTCTTGGATGCGCTGCACCACGTCTTCCAGCGTCTCACCGTCCCACATCCGGCACAGCGGTTCGTCCAAATCTGGCGGCGACGTGCCCATGCCGTCATCGCCGCCGTGGTTCTCGATGCGCCCGCGCGTGCGGTGCCATTCGTCGATGCTTTCCTCGAGCGCGTCCAGGTCCTGACTTTCCAGCGCATCGCCCATCGCCACGACGCAATCGTAGATTTCATCCCCCGACACGAAGTCGGCGAACTCATCGTTATCGTGCTCGAGCGCGATGCTCCGGGGAGTTTCACCGTGGTTGTCGGGCTCGCTGGGGTCAAGGCAGTAGAACAGCAGTGTCCGTGCGATCGAGGGGTTGCCGCCCGCCGCTGCGATGTGCAAGAGCGACTGTCCGTCGCTGTTGCGCCAGGTACGGATGTTCGGCACCTGGGGAGCGAGGGCGATAACAGCACGGTTGTCGCCCTCGGCGACGGCTTTGCGAAGCGCCGTCACAGGGCGGCGGCTCGACGGGTTTTTCGTTTCGTCGGCCTTGCGATTGCATTTGCTCATGTGCTTCTCCGTTGGTCCTGCGGTTGGGTTGAGTGCCCCGACCAACTCGGGCATTTCGACGGGCGTGCCTCCCATCGGGTCGCGGAGAAAGCGCCGTTGCGCTGGTGTTGCTGCTAGGCGGTGCGGGCCGCCTCGTTTGCCTCGGCCAGCGACCAGAGGCGGTGGTAGAACTCGGTGCCGGTCATGGCCTGCCTCTCATCAGCGCAAACTTCCAGGTACGTCCGGTACATCTGCGGGCCGTTCCAGTTGATGGCCTCGTGCGTCACCGGGCCGTCCCAAACTTCGATCAGCCAGCGTTCGAAATCAGTCATGGGTCAAGCCCTCGAAAAGCAGTTCGTCCGACGAGCCGGCCGGGTCGCGCAGCATCGCCTCGACCACCGCGCTCGGCGTCGGACGTTGCCGCGGTTGCGGTTCGTCCCAAGATGCGGGGTAGCCGTTTTGGTCGCGAAAATCGCGGTCGGTGTCGACAATCACTGGCCCGTACTCCTCGTCATCGGGCTGCAGCATGAACGCGGCCACCCGCGGCGCCAGACGCTTCATGTGGCTCGCGCGGAGGCCGTCGTGCCCGAGGTATTGCCTGCTGTTGCTCACCGCGTGCGTCAGTTGCGCCTCGGTCACGTCGTACTCTGCCACGAGGTCGGCCAGCAAACGCTGGGCGAACGCGGTGTACCCGGGTTGCTCCTCCGGCAGGCCGGCTTCGGCGTTCCGGGCGTACGTCCAGTCCAGGCACCAGCGGGCCGTCGAACTGCTGTACGCACGCTCGGCGGCGATCACGCGCTCGACCATCGCGGCGTCGGTGGGCAACGCGGCCAGCGCGGCGCGGGCGTGCACCACTTCGGCGTCGGACGGGTCACGGCCCTCGGCGATCAGGCGTTCGGCGGACAGCACTCGCACCTCGTCGAAGCCGACACGCCCCACGAGCCGGTCGATGTCGTCGGCGAAAGCGATCAGGTTGCGGTCCACGTCGTACGTCGTGGCGAGCGCGCTCATGGTCTCGTCGGTGAACGCACGGTACATCGCGTTGTCCGGCGGGAACGGGTACGTGCTGGCGTTTTCGCACCAGTCGTCGCGCCATGCCGCGCAGGCTTCGTCGAGCGCCTTGTGCGCGGCGAGCACACGATCGAACGTTGCGGCGTCGAGGCACACGAGAATGAACGCGTCGACGTATGCGTGGTTCATGGTGACGCACTTGCCATGGCGCTCGATCAGGTCGTCGTAGCGGCCTGCCCCCAGCACAATGGCCGCCGCTTTGACCATCGCCCCGTCGACGCCAAGACTCGCCGCCAGTTCGGCCGTGATCTCGGCCTCGGCCTCGGCCAGTTGTTCGTCGTCGAACTCGTTGTAGAAAATGCCCGCTTCCAGCGAACTGGTCAGCATCTTGACCGGGAGCGCGGCGAGCATGGCGATGGCTTTGCCGACCGGGTCGAGTTCGGCGCGGCGTTCGTCCAGCAACGCCTCGCCGTTTTCGTTGTTCATCAGGGTGATCGCGTGGTCCAGCACGTCGGACGTGATGCCGTATTCCCCGGCGATGTCCGCACGCGCCTGGTCGCAAAACGCCTCGTAATCCGGCGTGTTTTGCGCCTCGTCCCGGAGGTCGTCGCGCTGCTCGTCGTCCGGGTCGTCGGCGTTGTCCGCGATCCAGTCCTCGATCCATTCGTACTGCGCTTCGTTGTACGCCCGGTCCGCACGGATCGCGCGTTCGGCGGTGTCCTCGTCCAGCGCGGCGAGGGCGTTCAGGGCTTCGTTCGTTTCGTGGTCGATGCTCATGTGTAGTACTCCTGAATGGTGCGTTGGGTGGTATCAAACAAACATACAAACAAACGTATCAGTGCAAGGTGGCTCCGGCCGACGCGGCGTACGACGGGGCGTCAACGTGATCGTCGAACCCGATCTGATCGCCAAAGGCCACGACCTTGGCGTCGATCGTCTCGCCTTGAATGCTGTCGTCGGGCAAGCCCATGCTGTTCAGGATCGCGCTCAACATCGGGAACACGTCGAAATCGTCACGCGCTTTCATGGCAACCGCCACCCGCATGAACTGAAAGCCGGTGTACGCCGGGGTTTCGTCGGTCAAGGGCTGGCCGGCCGCTGCCCACAAGGCAGTGACGTGGTCGATGGCCTTCTGCGCGCGGTGCTCGGTACGAGCCAGCGTTGCCACCAAGTCGCGGCGGTTCTTGGCGCAGCGCTTGGAACGGTGCAGGTACAGGGCGCGGCGTTCGGCCTCGTCAAGGTCCGGCGTTGCGAGCGTCAGCAGGCCGTAGGCGACCGTGCCCTCGCGCGCCACGGGCAGGCTTTCGTCGAACTGCATGAGGGCTTGAACGAGTGCCATGCGCAAGGGATACGGCAGGGCGATCCAGAGGATGGCCTCGATCGGCAGGAAGTGGGAGATCAGCGGGTAGACGACGGGCAGCGGAAAACACTCGTCCAGCAGCCCCTTGCAGGCTTTTTCGTGGGCGGCGTCGTGGGCGTTACGGTATTGCATGGCAAGGCTCCGGTGCATTCTCGGCATCACATCCACTTGGACGTGATCGCACCACGGGCTACGTGGTGGCCCCACACGACGAACTGTGGAGCGAGATGCACCGGGCTTGCCTCCCGGCGAGTCGCATAGGTGCGCCTCACGGCGCGCTGGCGCTGCTCTGCCAGCCCCGCGGCGTCGCTGGCGGGCGTCGCGGTGAATGGACTGTACGCGCCCAGGTTAGGGCCGTACAAGCGGTTTTTTTAGGGTTTTGGACGCTCCTGGAACAACCGGCGACTTCCGGTCGTTCCCGGTCATTTCCGCCGGTTTGGATGGCCCAATCCCCTACACCCTGCAGGGGATTGGATCAGGGTTGCAGCGTGCCAACCATCGCCCGCAGTTGTTCGAGCAGGGCGGGATCGTCCGCCGCCCTCGCTTTGAGCGCGTCGAGCAGGGCCGTGGCGTCGTTCGCGGGCACCGGGGCCACGCCCGGCACGGGGATGCCGCAAAGCCCGAAAATCTTGCGCTCATGGGCCTCGGCCGCCGGGCGCAGGGCGTTGATCCGAGCGTCGATGTTGACGTACGACAGCGTTATTTCGGTGTCTTCTTCGGCGACGTGGTTGAGCGCTTGTTTGACTAGGCGCGTGTCGGCCCGGGTCGAGGCGTCGCCGCCGACGATGAGGCTGTACATTTCCCCGCCGTACGAGCGCCGCAGGTCGTGCAGGGACACGTAAGTGCCGGACTGCTCGCTGGCGAGGTCGAGCAGGGACTGGACGCCTTGAATGTGCCCGCTCTTGGCCGTCCGTCGTTCGGTCGGGAACACGTACTCGCTCACGGGGATCGGTACGCCGCGCTTGGCGCGTTCCACGTCCCGGCCGCGGGGTGCCGCGTTGGCCGCGATGCGCTCACGCAAGAGGGCTTCCAGGCCCGGGCACAATGGCGCGTAGTGCACGCGCTTGTTTTTGGCCCGGTCCTCGGTGACGCGTATCCACCGTTTTTCGAAGTTCACGTCCTCGACCCGCAGCGCCAACGCTTCCATCTTGCGGAACCCCAGGCACAACGTGGTAATGATCGCGTCGGCCATCACCGACCGGGTCCACGGGTGGCCGGTCTTGACGGCGGTTTCAGCGTCGCGCTGTGCGGCGATGAACCGCAACCAGGCCACGCCTGACTGCTCGCCGGTCGCAAGGTACCGCTGGGACCGCTTGGGCTTCGGCAGGGCCGTGTCCTGACTCTTCAAAAACTCGTCGAACACGTGCACGTCCGGCGCTTCGCTCGACAGCAGGCGGCCGAACGCCGCGCGGCTGTACCGCCAGACCTTGATCGCCGTTGAATCGCCGTGCTTCCTGCGTACCGCCCCGATCAGGTCCGTGAGGTCGTCCACCGTCACGTCGGCGACCGGCTTGGTCCAGATCGCTTGTTTCTTCACGACGTTGATGGTGTTCTTGCGATCGCGGGCGGTGTTTTTGGTGTCGGCCTTGCCCTCCGCCGCCTTCTCGGCCGATCGGCGTTCGGCGTCGCGTTCGAGCATGAGCCCGAACGTCAACCGGCGTTCCCTGTCGCGTTCGATGGTTTTCTGCGTGTTCGCCTCGACCTCGTGGTTCGGGTCGATGCCCTGGCGCATCTTCGCCAGCGCGGCCAGCGCGGCCTTGCGAGCCTGCCCCAGGCTGGTTGTGCGGTAGTCACCGCAGACGAAGCGGCAAACCCGTCCGGCCAGTTTGCGCTCGCAGTACCACGTCTGAATCCCGGTGCGGTACCGGCGCAGGGCAAAGCCTGGCGTTGACGCATCGCGGATGAAGTAGTCCCGCGCGTCGTCGGGCACGGGCTCAGTGAGGAGGGCGCCGTTCGCGTCGAGGCCCACCGGCTTCTGCTCGAACGGCAGGCGGCGCATGGCGTCGATGGTCTTTTCGGTGAACGGGACTTTGCCGGCGGCGGTGGGCGATGGCATGGTGCGGGCGTGAGGGTGGGTCAGCCCATAGAATACAGGGATACGCAATCATCATGTTGCTGCGTATCCGCCGCGTATCCCTCCTTACCCGGTCAAAACCGGTTATTTCCACCCAAACCGGTCAGCGCGAGGGTCAGCGGCAACGGCCGGACGGGGTGCCGCCGCACGCTGTCAAATCACTCGAAACGACCTGTACGTGCCATTTCCATCAGACGCGCGACGCGCTCCTCGGTCGCCGGGTGGGTCGAGAACAGACTGGCGATGCCGCCGCCCGCGAGCGGATTCATGATCATCATCTGCGCGGTGGCCGGATGCTGCTCGGCCACAGGGAAAGGAATACCGCTCGCGTAACGATGGATCTTGTCGAGCGCCGAAGCAAGCGCTTGCGGGTCGCCGGAAATCTGCGCGCCGCCACGGTCAGCTTCGAACTCACGTGCACGCGAAATCGCCATCTGGATCAACGCACCGGCGATCGGCGCCAGCAACGCGACAGCGATACTGGCAATCGGATTCGACGGACGGCCGTTTTCATCACGGCTACCGAAGAACATCGCAAAATTCGCCAGCGCGGAAATCGCACCGGCCATGGTCGCCGAAACAGTAGAGATCAGGATGTCGCGATGCTTCACGTGCGCCAGTTCGTGGGCCATCACGCCGCGCATTTCGCGCTCGGACAGCACGCGCAAAATGCCGGTGGTAGCGGCAACCGCCGCGTGCTCCGGATTGCGCCCTGTGGCAAACGCGTTCGGCGCGTCTTCGTTGATCAGATAGACGCGCGGCATCGGCAAATTAGCGCGCGTGGCCAGCTCGCGCACCATGCGATAAAACTGCGGTGCGCTGTTTTCGTCGACTTCCTGCGCGTTGTACATGCGCAAAACCATCTTGTCCGAAAACCAGTATGAGAAGAAATTCATCCCGAGGGCGATCACGAGCGCGATCATCATGCCGCGCGACCCGCCGATCATCCCGCCAATCACGATGAAAAGGGCCGTGATCGCGGCCATCAACATCGCGGTTTTGACCCAATTAAACATGTTTGCTACTCCTTACCCTAAGTGCGGGCTTCATCTCTGCGCCGCGTGATCGCGTCGCCCGATTGTAAGCGAACTGTTAGATATGGGCGGGTAGAGAAAATTCAATCATCTTGATGCAGTGGCGAGCTTGATACCCAGTCCGACGAACGCACTGCCGACACCGCGATCCAGCCACTTCTTCATCGACGGCTTGCCGGAGAAGCGCTGCGTCACACTGCCTGCGATCCACGCGACAAAGCTGTTCCAGATCATGCTCATCAATACGAACACCGCGCCGAGAGTGAGGAACGCGAAGGTTTTATGATCGCTGCCGGTCGTGACGAATTGCGGAAAGAACGACACAAAGAAGAGCACGACCTTCGGGTTCAGCACATTGGTCCAGAAGCCTTGCAGGAAAAGCTGCCTGAGCGACTTGGGTGCACCGGCTGCGCGCACTTCGCCCGCTGTCGCCGTGTTTGCGTCGTCTGCCGACGGTTTGGCGAAAATCAGCCGCACGCCGAGATACATCAGATAAATTGCGCCGACGAATTTGATGACGGTGAACGCCGTGGTCGATGCAGCCAGCAGCGCGGTCAGACCGAATGCGCAGGCCAACGAGTGCACGCAGCAACCCGCTGAGATGCCGAGTGCCGACATCATGCCCGCACCGCGCCCCTGAGCGACGCTGCGTCCGACGATATAGGCCGTGTCGGGGCCGGGCGTCACGTTCAGAAGAAATACCGCGACGATGAAAAACTCGAAATGGGTAATGCCGAACATTGGAATCCTCGAAACATAAGCTGTTGCATGAAGGATTCTAACGCGCGGCAGGCCATGCGGCGGGCGCAGTGAACATCGTCCGGACGGACGATGTTCGTAACAGGGCAAAGCTGTTAATTTGCTTCGGGAAGTTGAAAGCGCTGTCCGGCAGCCAACGTGGAACCAGCAAGGAATTCACGCACCGGCAGGCGCTTGCCGCCGGGTTTCTGCAATTGCGTGAGACGCAAGGCGCCTTCACCGCAGTTCACTGCAACACCTTCCGCGCTGACCTCGGCGATCGTTCCAGGCGCGCCGCCGTTGCCCGCAGCCTTGATCGGCGTAGCGGCCCAGATCTTGATCGAGCTGCCATCTTCGAGCGTGCCCACGCCGCCGGGGAACGGATCGAACGCGCGAACCTGGCGCCCTAGGACCTCGGCCGGCTTGCGCCAGTCGAGTGCGGCCTCGTGCTTGCCGATTTTTTCCGCGTACGTCACGCCGTCCGCAGGCTGCGGGGTCGACGCCAGCTTGCCGCTGCGCTCGAGTTCGAGCAGCGCGTCGACAATCAGCTTCGCGCCGTCTTGCGCGAGACGGTCGTGAAGGGTCGCGGTGGTGTCGTCGGCGGAAATGGGGGTGCGGATTTCGGAGATCATTGCGCCGGTGTCGAGGCCGACATCCATCTGCATCAGCGTGATGCCGGTTTCGGCGTCGCCCGCTTCGATCGCACGATGAATCGGCGCGGCGCCGCGCCAGCGAGGCAACAACGAAGCGTGAATGTTGATGCAACCGAGCGGCGGAATGTCGAGCACTTCCTGCGGCAGGATCAGGCCGTAGGCAGCCACCACCATCACGTCGTGCGGCGTGGCGCGCAGCTGGTCGATAGCCGCTGCGGCTTCCTCGGGATATTTACCGGCGCGGCGCAGCGAAGTCGGCTGCGCAACGGCTAGACCGTGCTCCTGCGCATAACGCTTGACCGGGCTTGCCTGCAATTTCATGCCGCGTCCGGCGGGCCGGTCGGGCTGGGTCAGCACGAGCGGCACCGGAAAACCGGCACTGTGAATCGCGGCCAGCGCGGCCGCGGCGAACTCCGGCGTACCGGCAAAAATGACGCGCAACGAATGGCTCATGAATGGGAACAGTAGACGAGGTGGCCGCGCATTACATCGCGTGGGCGAGCTTCTTCATCTTGCTGCGGATGCGCGTTTGTTTCAGCGACGACAGGTATTCGACGAACACGCGGCCCATCAGGTGATCCATTTCGTGCTGAATGCACACGGCGAGCAGCCCCTCGCAGTCCAGCTCGAAGGTTTCGCCCTTCTCGTTCAACGCGCGCACGCGCACTTTCTCGGCGCGCTCGACGTTGTCGTAAATGCCCGGCACCGACAGGCAGCCCTCTTCGTTCAGCTTCTTCTCGTCGCTCGACCAGATGATTTCCGGGTTGATGAACGCGAGCAACTCTTTGTGCGTGTCCGACACGTCGATCACGATCACGCGCTCATGCACGTCGACCTGGGTCGCGGCGAGGCCGACGCCGGGCGCGGCATACATGGTTTCGGCCATGTCCGCGACGAGACGGCGGATGCGGTCGTTGACCTTCTCGACCGGCTTCGCGATCTTGTGAAGCCGTTTGTCCGGGTAATTGAGGATATTCAGTAAAGCCATGATCTTGAGTGTATTTTTGGGCGCCGCTGACCGGGAGAAGGCTCGCGTTGGCCGTTCGGCCAGGTTGTGAGCCCGTCGCAATACGCCGAGGATAGATGCTGTCGAACCGGTTCGATTCAACGCGCCACTTGCGCTAAACGACGAGCCCGCGCGGGTGGGCGCGGCGCCGCAGTTATTTCGGATGATGAAAATTTTAGCATGGCGCCCGCCTGCCCGCAGGCCCTGCAAGAGGAGCGACCCGCAATGCACACCCTCCCCGCAACCTCTGTCGAACTTGCCGCCTGGCTGCGGCTGTCGCTTGCACCGGGGCTTAAGCCCGCCGCACTGCGTCTGCTGCTCAGCGCCCTAGGTCTGCCTGAAGCGATTTTTAACCAGACTCAGGCGACGCTGGCGGCAATCGCCGGCGAAGCTGCGGCACGCGCCGTACTGGCTCCCACAACCCCCGAATTCGACGCTCAGCTCGACGCGGTGATCGCATGGAAGGAGCAACCCGGCAATCAGGTCGTGACGCTGGATGATCCCGCGTACCCGCCCGCGTTGCTGACCATGCCCGATCCGCCCCCGCTGCTATATATAAAGGGCCGGCTCGATCTGTTGCACAACCGGGCGGTCGCGCTGGTGGGCAGTCGCAGCGCGACGCCACAAGGCGTCGAAGATGCAGAGCGGTTTGCGCGCGAGTTGTCCGCGGCGGGCGTCACCGTCGTGTCAGGGCTGGCGCTCGGCATTGACGGCGCGGCGCATCGGGGCGGTCTTGAAGGCATCGGCGGCACGGTCGCGGTGATCGGCACCGGCGCGGATCTCGTGTACCCGGCCGCGCATCACGCTCTGGCGCGGCAAATTGCTGTGCAGGGCGCGATCCTGTCGGAATGGCCGCTTGGCACTCCGGCGCGCGCCGCCAATTTCCCGCAGCGTAACCGGCTGATCGCAGGGCTCGTCAGCGGTGTCGTGATGGTCGAGGCCGCGATGCGCTCCGGCTCGCTGATCACCGCCAGGCTTGCCAATGAAATGGGGCGCGATATTTTCGCGTTGCCCGGATCGATTCACGCGCCGCTGTCGCGCGGCTGTCACCGCATCATCAAGCAGGGGGCGAGGTTGGTGGAAACGCCCGACGAGGTGCTCGAAGAACTTGGCTTTGCACGTCGGCCGACTGTCAACGCAGCGCGAACTTCGCAGAAAACGCTGCCTTGGGATACCCCTGAATCGCAGCGTCCGGTTGCTGCATCCGCGTCGGCAGGCATTCAGGGTGAGCATGCGGGCTCGCACGTGTGCGCCGCGGCGCAGGAGGAAGAATCCGGGCCTCAAGCGCCCGCCCATACCCTCAATTCCGAGGCCCACCGCCTCCTCATCGCGCTCGGCCACTCCCCCGCCACGCTTGAAATTCTGGCCGCCCGCACCGAGATGGAGGACTCGACCTTGCAAACCACCCTGCTTCAACTCGAACTGGCCGGCCAGGTGGCCGTGCTGCCCGGCGGCCGCTTCGTCCGCACGAGCCCGAAACAGGCTCGCGCTGATAAGGGTTGACCGCCGTTCCGGATCGGCCGTGCTACATTCGCGCCAAAGCACCTGAACAAAGTATCCAAGGAAAACGTCCCATGCCCGCGCTGAACCTCGACACCGATCAAGACCGGATTGCCGAGCGCGTCAACGAACCCGACACACTGTTCGTTGCCTGCCTGTGCGCGGAATGGTGCGGAACCTGCCGTGAATACCGGGACGCGTTTGACAAGCTGGCCGACCGGCATCCGGATATCTGTTTCGCATGGATCGACATTGAAAACCATGCAGACCGCTTCGACGATCTGGATGTGGAGAACTTCCCTACCATCCTGATAGAAGACTCGGTCACGACACGTTTTTTCGGTACGGTTTTGCCACAGGCGTCGATTGTTGAACGGATGTTGTCGGACCTGACGGCCGTGCCCGGCGTCAGCGGCGCGCCCAAGCTGCGGCCCGCGCTCACGGTTGCCTAGAGCAACCATCAGCGGACGTCCGCGCTTGACGGCAAAGGGTGCCGGAAGCGTTACGCAAGACAGCGCGCGGCACGTCTGACGCTGCTTGCCCAATGACAGAGCGCGCAATTATGATGGCGCGCATTTTATGGCACTTGACACGCCGCCTTCGCGCCGTGTGCTATAAAGCGGTCGTTAATGGGTCGCAAAGGTCGCAAACGAGGGTCGCGCTAGCAAAAGCGCACTCAAGGCCATCAACCCGGATCTACCAACCTCACATCGAGTCATGTCCAAAGCACTGATCATCGCCGAAAAGCCTTCCGTCGCGAACGACATCGCGCGCGCTTTGGGCGGCTTTACCAAGCATGACGAATACTACGAAAGCGACGACTACGTCCTTTCCTCGGCAGTCGGCCACTTGCTGGAAATTGCCGCGCCCGAAGACTACGAAGTCAAGCGCGGCAAGTGGAGCTTCGCTAACCTGCCCGTCATCCCGCCACATTTCGATCTGAATCCGATCGCCAAGAGTGAGTCGCGCCTGAAGGTGCTGACGAAGCTGCTCAAGCGTAAAGACGTCGATCGTCTGATCAACGCATGCGACGCGGGGCGCGAAGGCGAGCTGATTTTCCGCCTGATCGCGCAGCACGCAAAAGCCAAACAGCCGGTGCAGCGTCTGTGGCTGCAATCGATGACGGCCGGCGCGATCCGTGACGGCTTTGCACGTCTGCGTAGCGACGAAGAAATGCAACCGCTCGCGGATGCCGCGCGCTGCCGCTCCGAAGCGGACTGGCTGGTCGGCATCAACGGCACGCGGGCAATGACCGCGTTCAACAGCAAGGGCGGCGGCTTCTTCCTGACCACGGTCGGGCGAGTGCAGACGCCGACGCTGTCGATCGTCGTCGAACGCGAAGAAAAGATTCGCCGCTTCGTGCCGCGCGATTACTGGGAAGTGAAGGCGGAGTTCGTCTGCGCGCACGGTTTCTACGAAGGCCGCTGGTTCGACCCGAAATTCAAGCGCGACGAGTTCGATCCGGAAAAGCGCGATTCGCGTTTGTGGGCGCTCCCTGCCGCCGAGACGATCGTCGCTGCCTGCCGCGGCCAGATCGGCACGGTGACGGAAGAATCGAAACCGTCCACGCAACTGTCGCCGGCACTGTTCGATTTGACCAGCCTGCAGCGCGAGGCTAACGGCCGCTTCGGCTTCTCGGCGAAGAACACGCTCGGTCTTGCCCAGGCGCTGTACGAAAAGCACAAGGTGTTGACCTATCCCCGGACCGACGCTCGCGCGCTGCCGGAAGACTATATGGATACGGTCAAGGACACGCTCGGCATGCTCAAGGAGAGCAACAACTACCTGCCGTTTGCGAAGCAGGTGCTCGACAAGGGCTGGGTGAAGCCGAACAAGCGCATCTTCGATAACTCGAAGATCAGCGATCACTTCGCAATTATTCCGACGGCGCAGGCGCCGAAGAATTTGTCCGAGCCCGAGCAGAAGCTTTACGACCTGGTCGTGAAGCGCTTCCTGTCGGTGTTCTTCCCGGCCGCCGAATATCGCGTGACCACGCGGATCACCGAAGTGGTCGGTCATCATTTCAAGACCGAAGGCAAGGTGCTGGTCGAACCGGGCTGGTTGCAGGTCTATGGCCGCGAAATCAGCGGTGAAGACGCGAACCTCGTACCGGTGCAGAAGGACGAGAAGGTCAAGACCGACAAGATCGCCGCCCAGCAACTGGTGACGAAGCCGCCCGCACGCTACAACGAAGCGACGTTGCTGTCGGCGATGGAAGGCGCGGGCAAGCTCGTCGAAGATGACGAATTGCGCGAAGCAATGGCCGCCAAGGGTCTCGGCACGCCGGCTACACGCGCCGCCATCATTGAAGGTCTGCTGGGTGAGAAGTATCTGATCCGCGAAGGCCGCGATCTGATTCCGACCGCGAAGGCATTCCAGCTGATGACGCTATTGCGCGGCCTCGGCGTGAAGGAACTGACCGCACCGGAATTGACCGGCGAGTGGGAATACAAGCTCTCGCAAATGGAGCGTGGCAACCTGCCGCGCGACGCGTTCATGCAGGAAATCGCCCGCATGACGCAGACCATCGTCAAGCGCGCGAAGGAATACGATTCGGACACGATCCCGGGTGATTACGCGACGTTGCAGACACCTTGTCCGAATTGCGGCGGTCAGGTGAAAGAGAACTACCGGCGTTTCGCGTGCTCGAAATGCGAGTTCTCGATCTCGAAGATTCCGGGCGGCCGTCAGTTCGAAATCCCGGAAGTCGAAGAGCTGTTGCAGAACAAGACGATCGGACCGCTGTCGGGTTTCCGCAGCAAGATGGGCCGTCCGTTCTCTGCAATCCTGAAGCTGTCGCTCGACGACGAAATCAAGAACTACAAGCTCGAATTCGACTTCGGTCAGGATGCGGGCGGCGAAGACGGCGAACCGCCTGATTTCTCCGACCAGCAGCCGGTCGGCGCGTGTCCGAAGTGCAAGGGCCGCGTGTTCGAGCACGGCATGAGCTACGTCTGCGAGAACTCGGTTGCCAACCCGAAGACTTGCGATTTCCGCTCGGGCAAGGTGATCTTGCAGCAGGAAATTGCCCGCGAGCAGATGGCGAAGTTGCTCGAAGAAGGCCGCACGGATTTGCTGACCAACTTCAAGTCGTCGCGCACGGGCCGTAACTTCAAGGCTTTCCTCGTCCGGCAGCCCGACGGCAAGGTCGGCTTCGAGTTCGAGAAGAAGGAACCGTCGGCGAAGACTGCCGCCAAGACTGCGGCGGCCAAGTCGGCTGCCAAGTCCGCACCGGAAGCAGAGTCGGACTCCGACGACGAAGGCACAGCAGTAGCCGTGAAGACAGCGCCGGCAAAGAAGGTGGCGGCGAAGAAAACGGCAGCGGCCAAGAAGGCGCCTGCGACCAAAACCGCTGCCGCCAAGAAAGCACCTGCGAAGAAAGCGGTAGCGCGTAAAACAGGCTCCTGATCGGGAGCCGGTGACGGCTGGAACGCAGATTGTTTCCAGCCCGTTGCTTGAATCGCTCTTCCGCAATGGCCCAAAAAAAGGCGCAGTCACTTAACGTGACTGCGCCTTTTTTTCACCAGCGACACATGCCGACTAAACCATCTTTCAGAGCGGCGACAACGCCGTCGGCCGAGGACGATTCGTCGTCTTCGCCAGATTCGACGAGACCGGCGACAACTCGCTGTCCAGCAGCCGCGACAACGGCTCAGCACCGTCGAATGCTTCCGGCGGCATCGAAGAGTCGGCGGAATCAAACGACGACGTCGTGTGACGCTCCAGCCCGTCCTTGATCCACTGTTCGCCAAGCAGACTGTTCGGCGTCTGGCTGAAATGCTCGACCAGATGGTCGATGAACGTGCGCACCTTCGCCGGCAAGTGACGGCGGCTCGGATACGCAATGTTGATCTCGACCTGCGGCAAGCGGTAATCGCCGAGCAGACGCACGAGGCGCCCGCGCGTCATATCACGGCCAATCAGATAGCTCGGCAAAATCGCGATGCCCATGCCGAGCAACGCAAACTGCCGCAGCATTTCCGTATTGTTCGCGACGATCACGTTAGACGGACGCACACGCACTTCGCCTTCCGGTCCCGTGAACACACGTTCGTCGCCCCAATACTCAGAGGGCAGACTCAGGCACGGATGCTCCAGCAAATGCTCGGGACGCGTCGGCGTGCCGTGCTTCTCGAGATAAGCCGGCGTTGCACACACTGTCATGCAACCGGTGGTGAGACGCCGCGTGACAATGCTCGCGCTGCGCATTTGCCGCGCGATCACCACGCCAACGTCGAAACCTTCTTCGACCAGATCGACCTGCCGGTCGACCAGCGTGACATCGGGAATAACTTTCGGATAGCGCTCCGCGTACGTTTGAAGTACGGGTGCGAGGTTATGCAGCCCGAACACCACCGGCGCGACGATTCGCAACGTGCCGACGGGTTCATGATTGCGCGCGACCACCATCTGTTCGACGTCTTCCAGTTCGTCGAGAATCTGGCGCGCACGCTCGAGATACACCTGACCCGATTCGGTCAGAGACAAGCTGCGGGTTGTGCGATTGAGCAGCCGCGTACCAAGACGCCCTTCGAGGTCGGCTACGTGACGGGTGGCAACTGCGTTGGAAATATCCATCGCGCTCGCAGCGCGGGCAAAACTGCCGAGATCCGCCACTTTGACGAAAACTCGCATCGACTGCAAATGATCCATAGGACAACTCCTGCCGTGTTACAGCTTCCTGACAATTAGTGAAAACCAGTGAAGCGAACTTGGAATTCTCCTACGACTCGCGAAATCGTGCATAAGTTGCCCACAACAGCCGAAATATTGTCAATTTTCGTGCGACTCTGCTCCCCAATGTGGGGCATGACCGTCGATTGATCCGAAAAAAGAAACAATCTGCTGCACCGCACCTTGAACTGTCTTTTTTGTGCGAATAGATGCAAAGGTCATTCCGGCATTGCGGATTCAGAAAAAATCGCTATTCGGGGATCGATCACAAATAAAAAACCGCCCGAAGGCGGTCTTTTCACGAGAGTGAACACTCACGTTGTTAGACGGCGAGTTTCTCTTCGAGCGAGCGTTTGGTCTGTTGCAACGCGGGCGGGAGCCCTTGTTGCAATGTGTCAAAGAGGTCGGCGTGCAGCGCGAGTTCGTCGCGCCACGCTGCGTCATCGACGGAAATGACCTGCTCGAATTGCTCACGGCTGAAATTCAAACCGCGCCAGTCGATGTCGTCATAGTGCGGCGACACGCCGAACGCATGCTCCTCGCCTTGCGTCGTGCCTTCGATCCGGCCAACCATCCAGCTCAACACGCGCATGTTTTCGCGGAAACCAGGCCACACGAACTTGCCGTCCGCGCCCTTACGGAACCAGTTCACGCAGAAGATTTTCGGCAGCTTCGCGTTCAGTTGTTCCAGACGTTCGCCGGTTTTCAGCCAGTGGCCGAAGTAGTCGCTCATGTTGTAGCCGCAGAACGGCAGCATCGCGAACGGGTCGCGGCGCACCACGCCCTGCTGGCCGGCGGCGGCGGCGGTCGTTTCCGAGCCCATGGTCGCGGCCATGTAGACGCCTTCAACCCAGTTGCGCGCCTCGGTGACGAGCGGCACGGTGGTCGACCGGCGACCGCCGAAAATAAACGCATCGATCGCGACGCCTGCCGGGTTTTCCCAATCGGCGTCGATCGACGGACATTGCGACGCCGGCGCCGTGAAGCGCGCGTTCGGATGCGCCGCCTTGCGACCGCTTTCCTTCGCGCTGGCCGGCGTCCAGTCCTTGCCCTGCCAGTCGATCAGATGCGCGGGCGGCTCGTCGGTCATGCCCTCCCACCAGACGTCGCCGTCGTCGGTCAGCGCGACGTTCGTGAAGATCACGTTTTCTTTCAGCGTGGCCATCGCGTTGAAGTTGGTCTTTTCGCTGGTGCCCGGCGCAACGCCGAAATAACCGGCCTCGGGGTTGATCGCGTACAGACGGCCGTCCTGAGCCGGTTTGATCCACGCGATATCGTCGCCGATCGTGGAGATTTTCCAGCCGTTCAGACCTTCCGGCGGAATCAGCATCGCGAAGTTGGTCTTGCCGCACGCCGACGGAAACGCCGCCGCCACATGATGCTTGCGCCCTTCCGGCGACGTCACGCCGAGAATCAGCATGTGTTCGGCGAGCCAGCCTTCGTCGCGGCCCATCGTCGACGCGATCCGTAGCGCGAAACATTTTTTGCCGAGTAACGCGTTGCCGCCGTAGCCCGAACCGTAGCTCCAGATTTCACGCGATTCAGGGAAATGGACGATGTACTTGGTCTTGTTGCACGGCCACGCGACGTCCTGCTCCCCCGCCGAAAGCGGCGCGCCGACCGAGTGGACGCAGGGCACGAACTCGCCGTCTTCGCCCAGCACGTCGTACACCTTGCGACCCATGCGCGTCATGATGCGCATGTTGGCGACCACATACGGGCTGTCGCTCAATTCGACGCCGATGTGCGCGATCGGCGAGCCGAGCGGGCCCATCGAGAATGGCACCACGTACATCGTGCGGCCGCGCATCGCGCCTTCGAACAGACCGTCGAGCGTAGTGCGCATTTCGGCCGGGGCGACCCAGTTGTTGGTGGGGCCGGCATCTTCCGCGCGTTGCGAGCAGATGAACGTGCGATCCTCGACGCGCGCGACGTCGGATGGATCGGACCATGCCAGATAAGAATTGGGACGTTTCGTGGGATTGAGCTTCCTGAGGGTGCCCGCCGCGACCATCTGTGCGCACAGGCGGTCGTATTCCTCCTGCGAGCCGTCACACCAGACGATGCTGTCCGGCTTGGTTCTGGCGGCAACCCGCTGAACCCAGTCGATCAGTTTTCGGTGTTTGACCCACGCGGGCGCCTCGATAGCGGGCTGTCCTTCGAATGAGGGATGATTCATCGACCTGTCTCCGTTTTGTAGCAATAGAAAAACGGTACAAGCCCGGCGACGCTGCATGCGAGAGGCATTTCAATTCTTCGCGCCGATGTTTCCACCACTCGACGCATAATTGCGCAGGTCAACCTGGGCCAACCAGCTTGTCGGGCGGAGACGCCTGCTGACGGGGCTTCTGCAACCGTCTGTAAAGCGGCTTGCCTCAACACGCAACAAACTGTTAAAAACGATGTCAATCAGCCTTAACGTGGCGCTGCCGTTCTTTGCAGCAGCTTCTACGGTAAGGCATCCAGCCAGACCGGCATGTGACCTGGGTCACATGGTGGGACAGTCAGCATAACACTCCGTTCCGCACCGTCACGGTGCGCCGCAAGACACATACCATGAAGATTGCCATCCTCGACGATTATCAGGACGCCGTTCGTAAGCTCGACTGCTTTCAATTGCTGGCCGACCATGAAGTCAAAGTTTTCAACAACACCGTGCGCGGTCTCGGCCAGCTGGCGAGCCGTCTTTCCGAAGTCGACGCACTCGTCCTGATTCGCGAACGTACGCGTATCAACTCGCAACTGCTCGACAAACTGCCGCGTTTGCGCATGATCAGCCAGACCGGCAAAGTTGCCGGCCATATCGATCTGGCGGCTTGTACCGAACGCGGTATCGCCGTGCTGGAAGGCACTGGCTCGCCGATCGCCCCCGCCGAACTGACGTGGGCTCTCATCATGGCGGCGCAGCGGCGCATTCCGCAATACGTGGCAAACCTTAAGCAAGGGGCCTGGCAGCAATCCGGTCTGAAGACGTCGGCGCTTCCGCCGAACTTCGGTTTGGGGCAGGTTTTGCGCGGTCAGACGCTGGGCATCTGGGGTTACGGCAAGATCGGCCGTCTGGTGGCAGGATACGGCAAGGCGTTCGGCATGAACGTGCTGATCTGGGGCCGCGAGCATTCGCGTGAAGCGGCTCGCGCCGATGGTTATGGCGTGGCCGAAAGCCGTGAAGAGTTGTTCGAACAGAGCGACGTGCTGTCGCTGCATCTGCGTCTGCATGACGACACGCGCGGCATCGTCAAGCAGGAAGACCTGATGCGGATGAAGCCGACCGCGCTGCTCGTGAACACGAGCCGGGCCGAACTGCTCGACGAAAACGCGCTGGTGAATGCGCTGTCGCACAACCGTCCGGGGATGGTCGCCATCGACGTGTATGAAAGCGAGCCGATCCTGCAGGGCTACAGCCTGCTGCGAATGGAAAACGTGATCTGCACACCGCACATCGGCTATGTGGAACGCGAGAGCTACGAGTTGTATTTCACCGCGGCGTTCAACAACATTCTGGCGTTCGATTCTGGCGATACGACCAGCGTGGCGAATCCCGAGGCGTTGCAGGGCGGGCGTCGGCGGTAGTTTTTTGCGGGGCGGGTGCGCGTCGAGCGTTGACCGTTTTGACCGTTACGTATTGGCTTTGGCCGCGCTGGCACGCTCGACAGGTGCCACGCGGCGAGGTCTATTTTTTCAGCACACACGCAGCATTCAGCGTTTGTCTAGCGCCCGGCTCGCCGCCACGCCCCTCACCGCGCCTCGTGTGCCCCCGCTTCCAGCAGATCCGGCATGCGCTCCAGAAAAGCCTCGCCGTCGACACGCCCCAGGTTATACGCGTGCGCCATCTGCGAAGGGCTCGTGTAATCCCAGCTCGAAATCGGCACCTTGCGCGACGGCTGCACATACAGCCGTTGCTGCACGCCGTGCGGCACGACAAACATCTGCGGCCGCGGATAAATACGCGTGACCATCACCAGCACGTTGCCCGGCGCATCGGCGTCGAGCGCGCCGACCGGCACGTTGTCGACCATTCCGCCGTCCAGCACCGGACGCCCGTTGCGTCGCAGAACCGGCGTGAAAGGCGGCGTACTCGACGACTGCAGGATCAGATCCGCGAGATCCTCGACGCTCGCGCAATCCTGCGCGCGCACGAATTCCGGATGAAAACCGAGCGACTGACCCAAGGTTGGATGCAGCGTCTTGCGTACATATTTTTCGATGTTGTACGCGATCAGACCCGCCGCGACCGCGCTGCGCGCGCCAAGCCAGCGCGGCAGGTGCGACACGCCGATGCGGATTTCCGGCGCATCGGCGAGCGTCGAAAATTTCTCGCCGTAGATATCGAGCAGCGCCTGCCGGTAAATGCGGTAGTGCGGAAACACCGATTCGCCGCGCAGCAGGTTGCCCCAGTACGCGTTGCGCGTGTTGTGGCGCAGCGCGTCTTCGTAGTAGCGCATGACCCAGTCGGAATCGCGCGTGTAGAGCATGCACGCGGTGGCGGCGCCGGCCGAAATGCCGGTGATGACGCGCGGACGGATTTTCAGCTCCGGCTGCACGACGTCCCAGAAACCTGCCTGCCACCAGCAGCGATTGCCCCCGCCCGCGAATACGACCTGATCGAACATCCTGATTTTTCCTTTTCCTCTGAGTGCTTTCTGACGCGGTGTGGCCGGTCTCAGTCGACCAGCGCGTAAGTCGTGGTCGCGTGCACGGCCATGTGGCCGCCTTCGTCGAATAATTCGACCTCGCCGAACACCAGATTGCGGCCCATGCGCAGCACGCGTGCGGTGATCAGCACGTCGCCCTTGCGGACAGCACGCATGAAATTGATGTTTTGCGACACCGTGCTCATCGGCTTGAAGCCGCCGAGCGCAGCGGAAATGGCGACGATCATCGCCGTGTCGGCGGCGGCCATGAACACCTGCCCGCAAATCACGCCGCCCGAATGACGCAGGCCACCGGAAAACGGCAGGCGTAACGTAGCGCTCTCTTCATCGACCTTGACCGGGGTCAGCGTCAGCGCGCGGACCCATGGGGCAAGAATGCGGTCGAGCAGCTCGTTGATCTCTTTGTCGTCCATGGCGGGCCCCCGGTCGAATGCCGCGCGACGCTTCGAGCGGCATGGTGTCCGCGACATAATACCGGGACGGCGAAGCCCGCGCCTTCTCCATGGCGTCACGGCGGTCGAGGGAGGCCTCGAACCCGTCGACGCAAATATTTTTAAGAAATCTGCGAAAGGGACTTGGCAAGGCGAGGAAGTTACTGCATAATCTCGTTTCTGTTGGGGGCGTTAGCTCAGTTGGTAGAGCAGCGGACTCTTAATCCGTAGGTCGAGTGTTCGAGTCACTCACGCCCCACCAAGCATTTTGAAGCCCGGTTAGCGAAAGCTGACCGGGCTTTTTGCTTTTCAGCGCTCGCCGGCAAATCGATTTGCCCATACGCGTACGGCCTGATACAGCACATCACGTCGAAGAAACCGCACCTCCCCCGCTTCACCTCAGCTCGAAGCCCAAAAATCTCCCATCCCAAAGTCTCGGGATTAAGCAGTCAATCGCCCCTCTTTTCCCCCATTTGCTTCCGCCGCGCGCTCGTATGATGGGCTCGTACCGTGGGTTCAATGCGACGTGGCGGACTCTTTGTCGATACACGAATCCAGACGTCTTAATCGAAGGAAAACTGTATGGCAATTGCAACGCGACGCGCGAACCCGGCCCGACTGTCCCGTGCAATCGACACGTCGCGCACCGTCGCGATCTCTGCGGAAGGTGAAGCAGCAACAGCCGGACCGATCGCTCACCGTCAATAACCCGAGTGAACTCCACGTAAGAGCGATGCCACCAGATGCCGTCTTACGCCTTGGGTAGTGCTCCACTGAAACGCGCCCTTCATGACTACCGTTCAAACTGAATTAACCGGCGATGCCGCTCATCCGTGGCTCTATCAGCCGCTCGGACTGGCGACGCTGCTTCGCGCCGCCACCGCCGGAAGCGATCTGACGCCGCTCGGCGAAGGCCTGCTCGAACACGTCAGGCAACACGACGATCCCTACGCGCTGCTCGATTTGTCGCTCGTGCTGGAAATGAAATACGAGAAGGCGGCGGCGCTTGCCGTCCAGCAGCAGGCACTGCAAATCACGCGGCGGTTCCGCCTGAAAAATGTGCAGACCGCTCAAGCTCCAGTGAGAGTGCTGGTTCTGAAAGCGCCCGGCGATCTGATGGCGAACACGCCGTTCGAATGCCTGGTCGAGAACGCCGATCTGCAAATCGAAGCGCTTTACGTCGACTCGCACACGTTGTCGAATACCGTCTTGCCGCCGCACGACGTGGTGTTCGTCGCGGCCTGTGCGTCGGATGAAACCGTCGCGGTTCACGCACAAATCGCCGCGTTGACCAACGGCACCGACCGCCGCGTGCTGAACCGCTCCGAACACGTCGCGAAGACGACCCGCGACGCCGCGTATGAATTGCTGGGTGCAGTCCCCAGCATCTGCATGGCGCGCACGGTGCGTCTGTCGCGCGAGCAGGTCGATCAGGCTGCGTCCGGAACCTTCGACTTGAGCGAAGTGCTCGGCACCGGCTATCCGTTCATCATCCGGCCGCGCGGATCGCACGCGGGACAAGGCCTCGCAAAAGTATCCGACGCGCAGGACCTCACAGCCTACCTGGGCGAGTCCGACGCCGGCGAATACTACATGGCGCCGTTCATCGACTACAGCAGCGCCGATGGTCTATTCCGCAAGTACCGGATCGTGATCATCGACGGCAAGCCGTTCGTGTGCCATATGGGCATTTCGAAGGACTGGATGGTCCACTACCCATACGCAGAAATGCTAGCGAATGCGGACCGGCGCGAAGAAGAAGCGCAAATCATGAGAACGTTCGACGACGATTTCGCTGTGCGCCACCGCGACGCGTTTCGCAGCATCAGCGAATTGACCGGCCTCGATTACGTCGGATTCGATTGCGCGGAAACCAGCGACGGCCGCCTGCTCATTTTCGAAATCGCGACGGGCATGGTGATTCACGACATGGATGACGCCAGCGCCTTCCCGTACAAATTGCCGCAAATTCGCCGGGTTTCCGACGCATTTCATCAGATGCTGCGCAGCGCCGCTGCGAGTGCAAACACAGTTCAACCGACGGCCTCGGAGGCGCAGTGAAGTCCAATGCATTGAATTTTTCCGGTGGTCCCGGAGCCCTTCCTGAATCGGTGCTGGAGCAAACGCGCATCGCGATTACCGCGTTGCCGGACACCGGCGTGTCGATACTCGGCATGAGCCATCGTTCGGACTGGTTCCGCGCGATTCTGGACGAAGCAGAAAACAATCTGCGCACGTTGCTCGGCATCTCGGACGAGTACGCGATCACGTTCCAGCAAGGCGGCAGCAGCCTGCAATTCGCGATGATCCCGATGAACTTCGCGGGCAAAGGCTTTGCGCCGCCCGAGTACGTGACGTCGGGTTACTGGAGCGGCCGCGCGACCTCGGAGGCCGCGAAGGTCACCGAGCGCAAAATTGCGTGGGACGGCCACGCGACCGGCTATCGGCAACTGACCGATCTGGAACAACTGGCTATCGACGACTCCGCCGCGTATCTGCATTACGTGACGAACGAAACGGTCGAAGGGCTGCAATTTCCCGTCTACGAAAAAGCGCCGCGCGTGCCGTTGATCGCGGACATGTCGTCCGATTTTCTGTCGAAGCCAATCCAGCCCGACGCCTACTCGATGATCTATGCGCACGCGCAGAAGAATCTCGGTCCGGCGGGCGTCACGGTCGCGATCGTGAAGCGTTCGCTGCTCGAGCGCGTGCCGGACAGTCTGCCGGCTATTCTCGATTTCCGCACGCACGTGACGCACGGTTCGAACTACAACACGCCGCCGGTTTTTGCGATCTACGTGCTGACGTTGATCACGCGCTGGCTGCGCGACGACATCGGCGGCCTGCACGCGATGCAGCAGATCAACGAGCGCAAGTCGCAGCATCTGTATGACACGCTCGACGCGTTGAGCGAAGTCGTGACCATCCACGCGGACCCGCGCTGGCGCTCGCAGATGAACGTCGCCTTCAAGTTCCGCGATGAACGGCTTGGCGAAGAGTTCATCAATGCCGCTCGTGAACAGGGCATCATCGGACTGGAAGGGCATCGCTCTATCGGCGGTCTGCGTGCGTCGCTGTATAACGCGGTGACTGAAGAAGCGGTGACCACGTTGACGAACGCACTGGCCGAATTCAGCCTGCAACACGCCTGAGGCCTCCGGCAAAAGAAAAAGCCCGATCCTGCGATCGGGCTTTTTTTTCGGCCTGCTGCCCCGCATGCAGCGGATCAAACAGCAATTTCCTTCAATACGCCGCCGCCGTTGCCCGATACCGTTGAGCGTCGCCATTCCTGCGCGCTTACGTATCGAGGCATCAGATGACCGTTTTACTTTCCATGGCCGCGTTCGCGCTGGCCAGTTCGATCACACCGGGCCCGGTGAATGTCGTCGCACTGAGCGCGGGCGCGCAGCACGGGCTCGCCGCGAGCATGCGGCACGTCAGCGGCGCAACGGTTGGCTTCACGGTATTGCTCCTGCTCATCGGACTCGGTCTGCATGAGTTGCTTCTCTATTTCCCGAATCTGATCGACACGGTCAAATGGGCGGGCGTTGCGTTTCTGCTTTATATGGCCTACAAACTCGCCGTCGACAACGGTCAACTCGGCGCCGACAAACCGTCCCGCGGACCCTCCTTCGCTTATGGCGCAGCGATGCAATGGCTGAATCCGAAGGCATGGCTTGCGTCGCTAGCCGGCATGGGTGCGTATGCAGCCGGAGGCGACGGCGGCCTCGTCTGGCAATTCGCGGTGGTGTATTTCGTGGTCTGCTATTTATCGATTGCGAGCTGGGCTTATGCCGGCACGTTTCTGCGCAAATACTTGCAAGACCCGAAACGGGTGCGGCTATTCAATCGCGTGATGGCAGCGCTGCTCGCGGCGAGCGCGTTGTATCTGCTGATCGTGTGATCAACTGCGATACTGCCCTGGCGTCGCAGCAACCAGCCGTTTGAACGTGCGCTGCAAATGCGCCTGATCGGCGAAACCGGCGTCAAGCGCGACGTCGGCGATCAGACGGCCGCGTCTGAGTTGCGCGCGGCTGTATTGAATACGGCGGTTGATCAGATACGCGTGCGGCGTCATTCCGTAGCGTTGTTTGAAAGCACGAATCAGATGCGACGCGGACAAATCCGCGGCCTTGCAAACGTCTTCGAGTTTTAGCGCCTGCGTGCAGTTTTCAGCGATGAATTCTGCGGCTCGCGTGAGTTGATGGCTTGCGTCGTAATACGGCTTCGACGACGCGGGATTCAGTTTCTGCTGCACTTCCGAGAAGAATGTAATCGCCGCGCCTTGCTTGCGCAGCGACTCAGCGTCGGCGTCGACGAGAATCGCGTGTAGCTTGCTCAAGCCATCGAATAACGTCGGGTCCAGCGACATGGTTTGAGAAAACGCGCGAAACGCGTGATTCTCGCTGAACCCCAGTTCGTGTTGCAGTTTCGTGAGCCACGCTACATCGACATGCAGCATCAGATACGACCAGCGCTCGTCGGCGACGGGATTGCATGCGTGCACGTCGTCGGGATTCATCATGACAACAGCACCCGCGCCGATCCACTCATGTGCGTGACGATTCACATAGACGCTGCGTCCGCCGATAACAGCGCCGATCGAAAACGTTTCGTGCGAGTGCCTGGCGTAGCAGACCGAGCGGCCGTCTTCGATGGAACGCGCTTCGATGAACGGCAGTGCGTCACTGCGCCAGAACTTCGGCGCCGAAGCATTGTTCGCGTGAGTTGCGGCTGGTGTTGCCGTTGTCGCTGCGTCGCTCATTTACGCGCTCTCCGGTTGTTACGTAGACCTCGCCGTAGCGAAGCCTACGTATCCTAGCCGTCAAATGCATCGTCAACAAGCACACGCGTATGAGCTTATTTGGCGCTCACGTCGATATCGCCGAGATACTTCGCCGCCAGCGTTTTCACGGTGCCGTCGGCCTGCACTTTCGCGATCGCCGCATTCAACTGATTGCGCAACGCCGTATCGCCCTTGCGAATTCCGTACGCGATACCGCTGCCGAGAATCTTGTCGTCGCGCACCGGCTGGCCGACAAATGCATAGTCCTTGCCGTCGGGCTTCGACAGAAATCCCGTTTGTCCTGCGGGCGCGAGAACGAGCGTGGCATCGAGGCGGCCGGCCTGGAGATCGGTATAAACCTGGTTCTGATCCTGATACGGGACGATGGTGACGCCCGCCGATTCCCAATGCGTTTTCGCGAAGGTTTCCTGAATCGATCCCTGCAATACGCCCACGCGTTTGCCCTTGAGCGATGCAGTCGTCGGCAGCAGGCCGCTGTCGCGCCGTGCGATCAACTGCGACGGTACGCGATACACGACCGTGGTGAAATCAATCGCCTGGCGACGCTGTTCGGTCGCGTTCATCGCCGAATTGATCGCGTCGAACTTGCGGCCTTGCAGCGCCGGAATCAAACCGTCGAACGAGGTTTCGACCCACTTGCACGTCATATGCGCAGCGGCGCAGACCGCATTGCCGACGTCGATATCGAGCCCCTGCAATTGACCGTTCGCGCCCTTTGACTCAAACGGCGGATACTGCGCTTCGAGCCCGAAACGTAGCGTCGAGGTGTCGGCAGCGCTCGCGGCGGATGCGGTGGCGAACGATGCAAATGCGCAGGCCAATGCCAATAGCGGCTTGAGCAACTTCATAAACAGGTCCCTTTTTCTCTACGATTGTGTTCTCGGCGCCCACGCTGAAAAAGCAATTGACGCCACGACGCAGCGATCAGATCTCGCACAAACGCCGCGCACCTTCGATCAACGTCGCGTCGTCCTTCGAGAAGCTCAGGCGGATCAAACCGGAATCGGTGCCGTCACTATAAAACGCCGACAAAGGAATCGTCGCGACACGCGCATCGCGAATCAGGCGCAGCACGAAATCGCTATCGCTCTCGTCGGAGAAACCGCGAAAGCGCGCAAGCATGAAGAAGCTACCTTCGCTCGGCAACAACTCGAAACGCGACTCGCGCAATGCGTGCGCGAGCAAATCCCGCTTCTGCTGATAAAACGCGGAAAGCCCGAGATAGCTTTCGCGATTGGCCAATGCATCGACGAACGCGTACTGCATCGGGGTATCGGCGGAAAACACCATGAATTGATGGACTTTGCGAATCTCGTCCATCAATGCGGCGGGCGCGAGGCAGTACCCCACACGCCAGCCCGTGACGTGATACGACTTGCCGAACGACGACACGATCACGCTCCGTTCAGCGAGTTCGGAATGGCATGCCATGCTCTGATGCTTCGCGCCGTCGAACACCACGTGCTCGTAAACTTCGTCGGCGAGAATCACGATATCGGTGTTACGCGTGATCGCTTTGAGCCGCGCAATATCGTCTTCGCTGAATACGGTCGCGGTCGGATTGTGCGGCGTGTTGATGATGATCATGCGTGTTTTCGGCGTGATCGCGGCCGCGACCTCGTCCCAGTTCACGCGAAAATCGCTCAGCGAGAGTTTGATCGCCACCGGCGTTGCGCCCTGCAAACGGACGATCGGGCCGTAGCTGTCGAACGAAGGCTCGAAGTAGATCACTTCATCGCCGGGATGCACCAATGCGCTGATCGTCGAATACAGCCCTTCGCTCGCGCTGGCGATCACGGTCACTTCGCTAGCTGGGTCGTAGCGCACGCCGTACAGCGTCTCGACTTTGTCGGCGAGTGCTTCGCGCAACGTCATGATGCCGGCCATCGGCGAGTACTGATTGTGACCGGCGCGCATGGCCTGGGCGACACCGTCGACCAGTTTCGCATCCGGCGCGAAATTCGGCGCGCCTTGCGACAGGTTCAGCGCGTCATGTTGCGCGGCCAGTTGACCAATCACGGTAAAAATCGTCGTGCCCACATCGGGCAGTTTCGAGCGGGCTTGCGTGGCGCTCTGCATAAGGCTTTCTCCCTTTCTCCATCCAGCAGGGGATTCGCGGACGGCCAACGGCGCGGCGATCCATCCCGGTGGAGTGATTAGGCATCAGCCAAAGAACGCTCACAATCGAAACTTTGTCATGCGCGGCATGCGTTTATGTCATGGCTCGCGTAAAGACGCGCCATTGCGGACAACGCTAGTCAGATCGGGCTTTGGGGGGAGAAACAAGGTCGCGCGAAGTACGCGGAGAGCTGCAGAGGTATGACGTAATGTGATGCACGAAGCGGTATGAAGGGCCGGCTGCGGCAGTGCAGCCGGCCCTTGTCAAGCGTCAAGTGTCAGGCGTCGTCCATCAGACGGACTCTGACCTTCTTGCCCTTCACCTTGCCGGCGCTGAGCTTGCGCACTGCTTCGCGCGCGATGCTGCGCTCCACTGCCACATAGGTCGACATCTCGGTCACGTTGATCTTGCCGATCTGCGAACCGGCAAAGCCCGCGTCGCCGGTCAGCGCGCCGAGTACGTCGCCAGGACGGATCTTTTCCTTGCGGCCGCCGAGAATCTGCAGCGTCTCCATGGGCGGAAGCAGGCGCTCGTTGCTCGCCGCCGTGAGTTCGGACAGCTTGTGCCATTCGACTTCACGCTTCTGCGCCTGTTCGAGACTGCCGACGCGGCCCATTTCGTTCATGCTCGCGAGGCTCAGCGCCCAGCCTTCCTGATCGGCGCGGCCCGTGCGGCCGATCCGGTGCACGTGCACTTCCGGGTCCGGCGTCACGTCGACATTGATCACGGCTTCGAGTTGCGCGATGTCGAGACCGCGCGCGGCGACGTCGGTCGCGACCAGCACCGAGCAGCTACGGTTTGCGAACTGGATCAGCACCTGATCGCGTTCACGCTGATCGAGTTCGCCATGCAGCGCGAGCGCGTGAAAACCCTGCGCGCGCAGCACGTCGAGCAGATCGCGGCACTGCTGCTTGGTGTTGCAGAACGCAAGCGTGCTCACCGGACGGTAGTGATTCAGCAGCAATCCAACCGCATGCAGGCGGCCGTCTTCTTCGACTTCATAGAAGCGCTGACGGATCTTGGTGTTGTCGTGCCGCTCGGCGAGCTTCACTTCCTTCGGGTTGCGCAAAAACTGCTGGCTCAGTTTGACGATACCTTCCGGGTACGTCGCCGAGAACAGCAGCGTCTGACGTTCTTTCGGACACTGTTTGACCACCGTCGCGATGTCGTCGAAGAAACCCATGTCGAGCATGCGGTCGGCTTCGTCGAGCACCAGCGTGTTCAGCGATTGCAGCGGCAAGCTGCCGCGCTCAAGGTGATCCATGATGCGGCCCGGCGTGCCGACCACGATGTGCGCGCCGTGTTCGAGGCTCGCGGTTTGCGGACGCATCGGCGTGCCGCCGCACAGCGTCAGCACCTTGACGTTTTCTTCCGCGCGCGCGAGGCGGCGGATTTCCTGAGTGACCTGATCGGCGAGTTCGCGCGTCGGGCACAGCACCATCGCCTGAACGGCGAAGTTGCGCACGTCGAGACGCGCGAGCAGTGCCAGCGAAAACGCCGCGGTCTTGCCGCTGCCGGTTTTCGCCTGGGCGATCAGATCGTGGCCGGCGAGCGCGATCGGCAAGCTTGCTGCCTGAATCGGCGTCATCTCGACATAGCCGAGTTGCGACAGATTCGCGAGAGTCGCGGGCGGCAGCGCCAGTTCGCTAAACGGCGCGCCGGCGGGAGTGGGACTGTTCATAAGATGATGGCTCGATATGGGCTAAGCGGCTGAGGCAACGAAGGCTGCGGATTATTCGGCCATCGGACCGTCGGCGGGACGGCCTTCGAGCTGCTCGTACAGCACCTCGCCGTCTTCGCCTTCGAAGCGTTCGACATAATTGCGCGCGCCGCACATCGGGCAACGGAACAGGAGCCCCTGCCCTTCATTCTTGATGACGACGTCCGACATTTCCCACTGCGCGTCGCAGGACTGATTTCTGCAGGTAAACACGTTGATTCTCCAGCTTGATTCGATGGTTGATCGGGCGGGTCGGCGATGAACCGCCCGGCCATAAATAAGGTCACTGCTGCCGGACTACGGGAAGCGTTTCAACCCAGATGCGTGTGCCGCACCCGCGGCGCGCTGACATCCATGTCGGTCAGACCGTGCACGATGCCGCAGTCTTCGACGCTCTGTTCGCCGTGGCATTGCTCGCGCAGCGTGGTGAGCTGCGTTTTCAGCTGCTTCAGTTCGTTGATGCGGGTGTCGACGTGCGCGATGTGTTCTTCGATCAGCGCGTTGATGCCGCCGCAGCCGTTTGCCGGTGCGTCGGTCAGACGCAGCAAAGCGCGGATTTCGTCGTGAGTCATGTCGAGCGCGCGGCAATTACGGATGAATCGCAGCCGTTCGACGTGTTTCGCCGAGTAACTGCGGTAATTGGCCTCGGTACGCTCCGCTTCGGGCAACAGGCCCTCTTTTTCGTAGAAACGGATGGTTTCGGTCGTGCAATGGGCGATTTTCGCCAGTTCGCCGATTTTCATGAGCCCTCCGGGTGATGGTCTTGAAGGCGACCTTGACCTTGTAGTGGCTTCAAGGTGTTTACTAGACCACAAATCGACCCAGGAAGCCACTATGCGTCACGTTAGCCATCCCGAAGAAGAGCGTCTGGAAGCCCGCGAAAAGCCCGCGGGCGCGGCTGCGGAGGCTTTGGAACAGGGTGTGGGCGGGTGCGGGCATGACCATGCGCACGAGCATGCGCATGAGCCGGAGTCGGGGCACGATCACGGGCACGAAGCCGGGCATGGGTGTAATCACGACCATGGCGACGGACATGATCACTCGCATGAACAGGCCCACGAAAACCATCACGATCACCAGCATCACTCCCACGCGCACAGCCACGACGACGCAGCCTGCTGCGCCGCCGCGCCTGCCATCGTCACCCCCGTGCGCCTGCCGCGCTCCGAAGCCGTCGGCAGTGACATGCGTACCGCCATCCGCATCATGCAGATGGATTGCCCGACCGAAGAAGCGCTGATCCGCAAGAAATTCAGCCGCATGCCGCAAGTTCGCAGCATGGACTTCAACCTGATGCAGCGCGTGCTGACCGTCGTCCACGCACCCGACGCGCTCGACACGATCCTCGCCGCGCTCCGTTCGCTCGACTTCACGCCCGAACTCGCGGATGCCGGTCAGGACGGCCAATCGGCCGCCATTCCGCAAGCGCCCGTCAAACCTTGGTGGCCGCTTGCGCTCGCTGGCGTCGCTGCGGCGGCGTCAGAGGCTGCTGGCTGGCTCGGCGCACCCGCCTGGGTGTCTGCGCTGCTTGCGATCCTCGCAATCGCCTCCTGCGGCCTCACGACGTACCGCAAGGGCTGGCTCGCGATCCGCAACGGCAATCTGAACATCAACGCGCTGATGAGCATTGCCGTCACCGGCGCGCTGATCCTGCGTCAGTGGCCGGAAGCCGCGATGGTGATGGTGCTCTTCACGGTCGCCGAACTGATCGAGGCGAAGTCGCTCGACCGCGCCCGCAACGCGATCCAGGGATTGATGCAGCTCACGCCCGAACAGGCCAGCGTGCAGCAACCCGACGGCGGCTGGCAGCTCACCGATCTCGCCGCGATCGGATTGGGCGCAGTAGTTCGCGTGAAACCGGGCGAGCGGATCGCGTTGGATGGGGAAATAATCGCGGGCCGTTCGAGCGTGGATCAGGCGCCGATCACCGGTGAAAGCCTGCCGGTCGACAAAACGGTAGGCGACGCGGTGTTCGCCGGCACGATCAACCAGGCGGGTTCGCTCGATTACCGCGTCACGGCTGCGGCGAGCAACACGACGCTTGCGCGGATCATCCACGCCGTCGAAGAGGCGCAGGGCACCAAGGCCCCCACGCAACGTTTCGTCGATCAATTCGCGCGGGTCTATACGCCGATCGTGTTCGCGATCGCGCTTGCGGTCGCGGTCGTGCCGCCGCTGCTATTCGGCGGACTGTGGCACGAGTGGGTCTACAAGGCGTTGGTGATGCTGGTGATCGCGTGTCCGTGCGCGCTGGTGATCTCAACGCCCGTGACGATCGTCAGCGGGCTGGCTGCGGCCGCGCGCAAGGGCATTCTGATCAAGGGCGGCGCTTATCTGGAGCAAGGCCGCAGGCTGACCCGCCTCGCGCTCGATAAAACCGGCACGCTCACGCACGGCAAACCGGTGCAGACAGAGTTCGAGTTGATCGCCGTTGCAAAGATTGAAGGCGACGCGCTTCGTTATCGTACGCTCGCCGCGAGTCTCGCCGGGCGTTCGGATCATCCGGTGTCGATGGCGATTGCTGCGGCGGCTAAAGCCGAAGACATCGGCCAACTCCCGGTCGATGCTTTCGAAGCACTCGCCGGACGCGGCGTGCGTGGCGAGATCGAAGGCACATCGTATTGGCTCGGCAATCATCGGCTGATCGAAGAATTGGGGCGCTGTTCCGCGTCGCTCGAGACGCGTCTCGATTCGCTCGAACAGCAGGGCAAAACTGTCGTGATGCTGGCCGACGCCGAACGCGTGCTCGCGCTGTTCGCTGTCGCCGATACGGTGAAGGAAACGAGCCGCGCCGCGATCGCCGAGTTGCAACGGCTCGGTGTGAGCACGGCCATGCTCACCGGCGATAACCCGCACACCGCAACCGCCATCGCGCAACAGGTCGGCATCGACGAAGCGCGCGGCAATCAGTTGCCGGAAGACAAGTTGAACGCGGTCGCGCAGTGGTCAGCGAATGGCGCGACCGTGGGCATGGTCGGCGACGGCATCAACGACGCCCCCGCGTTGGCACGCGCCGACATCGGCTTCGCGATGGGCGCGATGGGCACCGACACCGCCATCGAAACCGCCGACGTCGCGTTGATGGACGACGACCTGCGCAAGATTCCGTCGTTCATCCGTTTATCGAAGGCGACGCATGCGGTGCTGGTGCAGAACATCGCGTTGGCGCTCGGCATCAAGAGCGTGTTTCTCGTGCTAACGCTGATGGGTCTCGGCACGATGTGGATGGCAGTATTCGCCGATGTCGGCGCGAGCTTGCTGGTCGTCGGTAATGGCTTGCGTTTGCTGCGCAAATAAATTGCGCGGCGATTCCGGTGTGACCGTTTTAATGCTCGCCTGCTAGCTGCGCCACGCGCGGTTAGTGAGCGAATTCAGCCTGACGACCCGCAGCGGCCTTTAACGTCTCAGAAGGCCGCACGCCGAACATCTTCCGATAATCGGTTGCAAACTGGCTCAGATGCCAGAAGCCCCACGCCGCCGCCACATCCTGCACGGAGCGCGATTCGCGCGCGGCATTCGACAGATCGCGGCGCGCGCCATTCAAACGGATCGCGCGCAGATACGTGGCCGGCGCCATGTTGAGCACGTCCTGAAAGCAGTATTGCAAGGTTCGACGGCTCACGTGCAGCCGTTCGCACAATTCGGGCACGTTGATCGCCCGATCCCGATTGGCCAGCACATAGTCGCGCGCTTCCCACACAATCGACTGACGACGCGGACGTGCGGGCATCGCAACGCCTTCGCACGCCGACAACGCGCCGACGTCGAACAGCGACGCCAGTACCGATGCCTGCAAGTTGCTACGCGCCGTTGAAGTCAAAGGCGCATCGCTCGCCGCACCGCCACCTAGCAACTGGCGCAGCGACGCGCACAACTGCTCCTTGCGCTCCGCACCGATCGACACGACCTGCGCGTTCGGCAGATGCTCGTCGAGGCTTACGCCCTCGATATTCGCTGCATAACGACGCAATGCTTCACCCGTTACCACCACGCCGAAAATCTCATACCCCGCGGACGTCAGCAGTTCGAACTCGACGCCGCCCGGACGAAACGCGAGAGCGTCGGCGGAAATAATTTGCGCATCGATTCGGCCCGTGCCCAACGGGCAAGTCGGAATGCCGAACCAATACGCGTCTTTCTGCACCTCACAGGTTTGCCGCAGCGTGTGGCTCGTCGTTTCGACGAACACCTGCATATCGTCGACGCACAGCTCCGTCAGACCGCCGACGAAGCAGCCTGCGGTCAACTGGTCGTAAGTCTGGTTCCAGCCGTGAAGATTGCGCGCCTGCTCGTCGGCGTCGTAGGCGACGTGTGTCTGCACGCAGAAGCTTGGTTGCGGGCTCGGCGCGGAATGTGTCAGGCGATCGTCTCGGGCATCAATCGTCATACGAGATGGGCGCAGAAAGGGAATAACAAGCCGCAATAGAAGGCAATTCCCATGCCGAACCCGCTCGCAGCCTTTCCTGTTTGAAATGCCACCACACTCGCCGCGCCCTGCTCAATTCCTGAACACCCTTTCCCAGATTGCTCAGAAACGCAGCGCACCATCGCCAAGGGATTGAACACGACGATGCGCGCAATTGCACAAATGTGCCTTCTCCACGTGCACGGATCACCAGTGCGGTGCATTGGCACGCTTCTAGCTCTAGCCCGTCACGGTCGAGCGAAATATCTCGCCGTATATAGCCCATTCAAACATGTGAGGAGCACACAGATGAATCATGCAGAGATGCAGTTTCTGACCACCGAATTCCCGTACAAGAAGCAGTATGCGAATTTCATCGGCGGCGAATGGGTCAAGCCGGTGGGCGGCGAGTACTTCGACAATGTGTCGCCGATTACCGGCGAGCCGTTCACGTCGATTCCCCGTTCGCGTGAAGCCGATATCGAACTCGCACTCGACGCCGCGCACAAAGCGAAAGTAGCGTGGGGCAAAACGTCCGTCGCAGAGCGCGCGAACATCCTGAACCGCATCGCCGACCGGATGGAAGCGAACCTGCAACGCATCGCGGTCGCCGAAACGATTGACAACGGCAAGCCGCTGCGCGAAACGATGGCCGCCGACATTCCGCTCGCCATCGATCACTTCCGCTATTTCGCCGGCGCCGTGCGTGCGCAGGAAGGCGGTATCTCCGAGATCGATCACGACACCGTCGCGTATCACTTTCATGAGCCGCTAGGCGTGGTCGGCCAGATCATCCCCTGGAATTTCCCGATTCTGATGGCCGTGTGGAAGCTTGCACCCGCACTCGCAGCCGGCAATTGCGTCGTGCTCAAGCCAGCTGAACAAACACCCGCGTCGATCCTCGTATTGCTCGAACTGATACACGACCTGCTGCCTCCCGGCGTGATCAACGTGGTGAACGGCTTCGGTCTCGAAGCAGGCAAGCCGCTCGCGTCGAACAAACGCATCGCCAAGATCGCGTTTACCGGCGAGACCACGACGGGCCGTCTGATCATGCAGTACGCGAGCCAGAACATCATTCCGGTGACGCTCGAACTCGGCGGCAAGAGCCCGAACATTTTCTTTGCCGACGTGATGAACGAGGACGACAGCTTCTTCGACAAGGCGCTCGAAGGCTTCACGATGTTCGCGCTGAACCAGGGCGAAGTGTGTACGTGTCCGTCGCGCGTGCTGATCGAAGAAAAGATTTACGACCGCTTCATGGAACGTGCGCTGAAGCGCGTCGCCGCGATTACGCAAGGGCATCCGCTCGACAGCAAGACGATGATCGGCGCGCAGGCGTCGCAGGAACAGCTTGAAAAAATCCTCTCGTATGTCGATCTCGGCAAACAGGAAGGCGCCGAATGTCTGATTGGCGGTGAACGCAATACGCTCGACGGCGAGTTGAGCAAAGGCTACTACGTGAAGCCGACCGTGTTCCGCGGCCACAACAAGATGCGCATTTTCCAGGAAGAAATCTTCGGACCAGTCGTGTCGGTGACGACTTTCAAGAACGAAGAAGAAGCACTCGAAATCGCCAACGATACGCTGTACGGCCTGGGCGCCGGCGTGTGGACTCGCGACGGCACGCGTGCGTATCGCTTCGGCCGCGAGGTGCAAGCTGGCCGAGTGTGGACCAATTGCTATCACGCGTATCCGGCGCATGCGGCGTTTGGCGGCTACAAGCAGTCGGGCATCGGACGCGAAAATCACAAGATGATGCTCGACCACTATCAGCAGACCAAGAACCTGCTGGTCAGCTATAGCGACAAGCCGCTCGGGTTTTTCTGAAAGTCGTCCTGATGTAACCCTGCATTAACGAGTCGGTTCGGGCAGGCCGCATGACGCGGCCCGCTCTTTTTCAGCGAGGGCATGTGATGACCGATGAAAAGAAAGTCGCGCGCGTAATCGCGACGCCTGCCGCCATCGAGTTGATCGACAAATTACGCGCCGAACATGGGGACGTGATATTCCATCAATCCGGTGGATGCTGCGACGGCAGCGCCCCGATGATGTTTCCGAAGAACGAGTTCATGGTCGGTGGCTCCGACGTGAAACTCGGCTTCATTGCCGGCGTGCCGTTTTACATGAGCGAATCGCAATTCGAGTACTGGCAGCACACGCAGTTGATCATCGACGCGGTGCCGGGAAATGGCGGGATGTTCTCGCTTGAGCGTCCCAGTGGCCTGCGGTTTCTGACGCGCTCCAGGTTGTTCGAAGACGACGAGAACGCGTGGCTCGAAACGCATCCTGTGGAGAAAGCGGACGCGTAATCGAAGGTATGCGACGGTGTATTACGCTGCGCCCGGATTTGAGTCGTCACTCACGGCGGGCGCGGTGCTTGTGCCTGCAAGCTGCTGTGCGTCGCTGTCGTCTTTCAGACCGACGCCGGTGAGCCCGAGGCGTCGGCCGTTGGTCAGCAGGTAATGCAACTTATGCGCGGCCAACGGATAGTCGAGTCCTTCGGGACGCACGTTCGATATGCAATTGCGTTGCGCATCGCTGCAACCCACCTTCGGCGCGTAAGTCAGGTAGATTCCGAGGCTATCGGGCGAACTCAAACCAGGCCGCTCGCCGATCAGCATCACCACCATTTTTGCTTTCAGCAATTCGCCGATTTCATCGCCCAACGCGACCCGCGCCTGACGCGCGACGACCACCGGTCCGATCTTCCAATCCTTCAATTGCGGGCATACGGCCTGTAGTAGCGGAATGGATTGCTTTGACGCAGCGAACGCCGACAGACCATCGCCGATGACGAACACTACGTCGCTCGGTTCTGCAGCGACCTGCACAAGTTCTGCACGACTCTCCTCCGATAAACGGCGGCCCAGATCGGGACGCCTCAGGTAGTGCTCGCGATCCGGCGCTGCGCTATGCGCGTCCAGCGACGTGAAGCCCTGTTCCCGCAACTGCTGATGCAACGCCCCGGTATCTAGAGGATGATGCACGGCGTCGCGCGCCTGCGCATGCGACAGGTTGAACGCCAGCAACGGCGCAGTCGGCAAACTGCTGCCCGCGCGGCCCAATGCAATGCGTGCATTAGTGAACTGCCGCAACGCATTCCACGGATTCTTTTCGAGGAAGTCGCTCATGCAATTCCCATCCAGTCGCGTGCGCCTTCGAGCAGCGGCTGTTGCGGCGATGCGCTCAGCAACGCGCCGCGCGCGTCGGTGATCTGCATCGACTCAAGCCATTCTTCGAATTCCGGCGCACGGCGTAAACCGAGAACGTCGCGCACATAAAGCGCGTCGTGGAACGACGTGCTTTGATAGTTGAGCATCACGTCGTCCGCGCCCGGAATGCCCATGATGAAATTGATGCCTGCTACGCCGAGCAGCGTGAGCAGGTTGTCCATGTCGTCCTGATCCGCTTCGGCATGGTTGGTGTAGCAGATATCGCAACCCATCGGCACGCCGAGCAGCTTGCCGCAGAAGTGATCTTCGAGACCTGCGCGCGTGATCTGCTTGCCGTCGTACAGGTACTCGGGTCCGATAAAGCCGACCACTGTGTTGACCAGAAACGGATTGAACTTGCGCGCGACGGCATACGCGCGCACTTCGCACGTTTGCTGATCGACGCCGAAATGCGCGTCCGCCGACAACGCACTGCCCTGCCCCGTTTCAAAATACATCAGATTGTTGCCGACAGTCCCGCGTTTCAGCGATAAGCCCGCTTCGTACGCCTCCTGCAACAGAGCGAGCGAAATGCCGAAGCCTGCGTTCGCTTTCTCCGTTCCCGCGATCGATTGAAACACCAGATCGACCGGCGCGCCCTTCTCGATTGCCGCAATCGTATTGGTGACGTGCGTGAGAACGCACGATTGCGTCGGCACCTGGTAGCGCTGACGGAACTCGTCGATCATCACCAGCAGCTTCGTGATGGCCGCGAGATTGTCGCTGGCCGGGTTGATGCCGATCATCGCGTCGCCGCAGCCGTACATCAGACCGTCGAGCATCGATGCAGCGATGCCTTTGACGTCGTCGGTCGGATGATTCGGTTGCAGACGCACCGACATGCGGCCGGGCAAACCGACCGTGTTGCGAAACCGCGTGATCACCGGACGCTTGCGCGCAGCCGCGATCAGATCCTGATTGCGCATCAGCTTCGACACCGCCGCGACCATCTCCGGCGTGAGCCCGGCAGCGATGCGCGTGAGCGCGTCGGCATCGGTCGTGCTGCTCAGCAGCCAGTTGCGAAAATCGCCGACCGTGAGATGCGCGATCTCGGCGAACGCTTGCGGCGAATGCCCGTCGATCACGAGACGCGTGACCTCGTCGCTCTCGTACGGGATCAGTGCCTCATTGAGGAACGTGCGCAACGGCACCTGCGCCAGCGACATTTTTGCAGCGACCCGTTCTTCTTCGCTGGCTGCTGCGACGCCCGCGAGCTGGTCGCCGGAACGTTGCGGACTGGCTTTCGCCATCAGCGTTTTCAGATCGGCAAACCGGTACGTTCGACTGCCGATCGACTCGGTGTAGCTCATGATTACGACTCCATCGCCGCTGCTGGCGCAGCGGCTCGATCCGCTATGTCACTCTTCCAGCAATGCATCCGACGGCGCCGCATCGCGTTGATGGCGCGTCGCGAGGAAGTAGACGTAGCCCAGCGCGAGAAAGATTGCAAACACGATCGCCACCAGAAAATTGAAGTAGACCATCGTCGCCAGACAGATCACCGCAGCCACCAGCGCGAACGCCGGAAACAACGGAAACAGCGGCGCGCGGAACGGACGCTCCATGTTCGGCGCAGTACGGCGCAGCTTGAACAGCGACAACATGCTGATGATATACATCACGATAGCGCCAAAAACCGACATCGTCACGATGTTCGCCGTCAGCGTCTGGCCGCCGAACTGGATCAACTCATCGCTATAAATCGCGGCAATGCCGACCACGCCGCCCGCGAGAATCGCGCGATGCGGCGTCTTGAAACGCGGATGCACCTTCGAAAGCCACTCCGGCAGATAACCCGCACGAGCCAGCGCGAAGATCTGTCGCGAATAGCCGAGGATGATGCCGTGAAACGACGCGACGAGACCAAACAGGCCGAGCCACACGAGCATATGCATCCACCCACTATGTTCACCGACGATGAATTTCATTGCTTGCGGCAGCGGGTCGTTGATGTTCGAGAGCTTGGTCCAGTCACCTGCCGCGCCGGCAAACACCATCACGCCAATGGCGAGTACGACCAGCGTCAGGATGCCGGTGACATAGGCGATCGGAATCGAGCGCTTCGGATTTTTGGCTTCTTCGGCGGCCATCGCGACGCCTTCGATCGCGAGGAAAAACCAGATGGCGAACGGAATCGCCGCGAACATGCCGTGGAACGAACCCATGCTGAAGGTATTCGCGCCCGACCAGCCACCGGTTGTGAAGTTCGACCAGCGGAAACCAGGCGACACGACGCCCATAAAAACCAGTAGTTCGAAAATCGCGAGCAACGTCACGCACAACTCGAACGCCGCGGCAATCTGCACGCCGACGATGTTCAACGCCATGAAGACGAGATACGCGCCCATTGCCGCGTGCTTCGGTTCGAGGCCGGGGAATTGCACGTGAAGATAGGCGCCGATGGCGAGCGCGATCGCCGGTGGCGCGAACACGAATTCGACGAGCGTCGCGGCGCCCGCGAGATAGCCGCCGGTCGGGCCGAACGCCTGGCGCGCGTACGCGAACGGGCCGCCTGCGTGTGGGATCGACGTGGTGAGTTCGGTAAAACTGAAGATGAAGGTCGTGTACATCGCGGCAATGAAGATCGCCGTGATAACGAAGCCGAGGGTGCCCGCACTCGCCCAGCCATAGCTCCAGCCGAAGTATTCGCCCGAGATGACGAGGCCGACTGCAATACCCCATAACTGCCATGTGCCAAGCGTCTGCTTGAGCTCGTGATGCACGATTTTGCCGATGGGCTGACTGCTGGACTCTGGTTTCATCGGAGGCTCCCGAGGTTGGCGTTGGTGCGTAGCGTCGGTTCGCGACGTTTACGCGTGGGCTGACAGACAGGCTTCAGCCGATGGTAGGGAGCCATTATTCGAGGGTGTTATCGAAATTCGGCAAAGTTTTGCGGTGGATGGCGTTTGTTTACCGGGTCACTGTTATCGCGTTTACGCGGATTCGGTAGCGGGTTAACTCCGCAGGATTTGGTAAACGGGGACGTGGTACTTTTGGTTTTCGTTATTCCTCTCCGCTCTGTCATGGATGATTCCAGTAGCCGGGCCCGCTATGAAACGCGGTTGGCACGTGTGCTCGACCATATTTACGATCATCTCGATGAGCCGCTCGACATCGATCATCTGGCGGAAATCGCGTGTTTGTCGCCGTATCACTGGCATCGGATTTATCAGGCGATGTATGGCGAGACGGTCGCGACGACTGTGCGCCGGCTGAGGTTGCATCACGCGGCGGGACATCTGGCGAACGGTTCGATGTCGATTGCCGAGATTGCCGAGCGCTCCGGTTACAGCAGTCTGCAGTCTTTTTCCCGTACTTTTCGTGCGGTGTTCGGCGTGCCGCCGGCGCAGTATCGCAAGCGAGGTACGCATAGCCGGTTCCGTCCGGCACTCTCAGGAGACGATCAAATGACGATGCGCGAAGTGGATATCCGTTCTGTCGAGCCGTTTACGCTTTTAACGGTGGATCACATTGGACCGTATATGCAGATCGGCAAGGCGTTTGATGCTTTGTTCGGCTGGCTGGCCCGACATAATCTGCTGGAGGCGGAAATGCGGATGATCGGGATTTATCTAGATGATCCCGGTGTGGTTGATGAAAATGCGTTGCGATCGAAGGCTGGGGTTTTATTGCCGCAGCGGGTGTTGGCGGCGGTGACGGCGAATGCGCCGGTTTTGGCGACTTCCGTGCGAGGCGGGGAATATGCAGTGTTGCGGCACAAAGGTCCGTATAGCGATATGCGGGCAGCGTATGAGTGGCTGTATGGAACGTGGCTTGTGCAGTCCGGTCGTGAAGCGGCGGATGCGCCGGTGTTTGAAGAGTATTTGAATAGTCCGAAGGACACGGCGCCGGCGGATCTGGTGACGGAGATATGTTTACCGTTGAAGTGACGGGTTTGATGGGCTGGGTATACGTGGTCCGATGTTTACGGATGACGTTTACGTTGCCGGTCTGCATGCTTGATGCACGCTTGTGATGCAGGTGCTCTGCCTGCTTCTCTGGTTTTTATATTCTTTGTATACGTATACGTAGTAATAGTTAACAAGCCTCGCCTCTGGCTGTGGATAACTTGGAACTTCGTTTACGTATCAAGGGGCTGCGTAAACCATAAGCCTGCGGAGTTAACGCGGATAGGAACACGGAGCCAGGGACAACTTTTTGATGACCTGGTTAACCGGCGTTGTTATCAAAGTTTCGCCCACAAGCTGCCAGGGGGCTTGTACAAAAGTTATCCAGAGGGGGGTGTGGATAAGTTTTTGAGGTGGAGGATCTGCGTATTGTGTCGTATCGGCAAAGCCGTTCGGCTCCGGATCCCCCGTTCGGCGGCATACATCGATTGCATGCCGGGCGGGCGATCGGTTGTCCGTCTTAAATCCACTTTGCATTAAATGTCGTTGACCGATTTCAAAGGCTAAATTAATTTAATCGGTATTAAGTACGCGATTTTTTTGATGTCAAATAAATCCGAATGTAATTGTGTTCGTCGTCGCTTGACGGCTGGTTGTCGGCTAATTACGCAATTAGCATATATTCGTTCCAGATTTACCGATTATCAAATCAGACTCCGTTCGAAAGCGGCATATCAAACCTATAATTACGCAGCCTTCGACATGGAGATTGATTGCATGCCTTTGTTTGTCACGAAACACCCCGTTATCGGGATCGCCATGCTCGTCGGATCTGCTATTTGCCTGCCTGCGTGCACCCACGGCGATCAAAACATTCAATCGGCCGACGTCAAAGCACTGGTCAGTAAATCGCTCGGTGACATGGTGTTCGTCAAAGGCGGCACGTTCACGATGGGGGACTTCGGTCCGCAAGTGACGCCGGAAAAATTGCCGTACACGTCGCAGCATGAAAACAAGCCGGCGCATCAGGTGACGCTCGACAGTTTCTCGATCGGCAGGCACAAGGTTACCTATGCCGATCTCGACGTCTATACCGCCGCAACCGGCAAACCATCCTGGCCTCAAGACAAACTCGATCAGTCGGATAAGGTGGCGGGCAACCCGGCGGGTGTTCCCTGGCAAATGGCTAAGGACTACTGCGAGTGGCTCGGCAAGCAAAGCGGCGAACCCGTTGATCTGCCTACCGAGGCGCAATGGGAATACGCTGCGCGCTCCGGCGGCAAACCGGTGATCTTCGGCACCGACAACGGCAATTACGAATCGGATCGCAACCTGCCTTCCATCGACACGATCGAGCAAAAGTACACAGCGCCTTCTACTGTTTCCTCGTACATGTACCTAGTTGGCCAATATCCGCCGAATCCGCTCGGTTTATACGATGTCGGCCTCGATGGGAGGGATTGGGTCAACGACTGGTTCGCGCCCGACTACTACGAGCACTCGCCGGAAAAGAATCCGACCGGCCCGGCAACGGGCACGAGGAAGGTGATTCGCGGCGCGGAAGGGGACAACCAGGAAACTGCGATGACGGTATACCGGTACAGCGCGCCACCGGGAGGGTACGTCATCAAGCTGCGGAACGGCCGAACGATTGGGCCTACTTCTGTCAATCTGACCTTTCGCTGCGCGGTGCAGAAAGCTGCTCCACTTTAGTCAGTCGCGCGCTATGCGACCCGCACGTCAGGCATGTTCTGTTAGAAAGGGGGAGGACCCGCGGCCGTTTGGAATGCGTAGTCGTGTGAATCGACGTGAGCAACCGTACAGCCCGATGTCAGGTGGGCTTTAGCATGGCGGTCAAGCTGTCGTAGTGGTCGTCGACTACTTTCGCGTCGCTCGGTTGTATCGCCCGAATCCACTTGCGGATCGATATCCCTGGATGACGTTACCATCGCTGTTCATTATCGACACGTGCCGCTGCGCGTCACAACATCCCCAGGCGTGATTGCCGTTTTAATCTATTCCTTTGTTCTGTCTCAAACGCAATTGAGCAACTCGCCAATAGCGAATGCAAAAAAACAGCGGGTGCCACGCTTTTCAGATTGAAAAGGCAGATCGCGGTATCTCGGTCCAATTTTTACCAGATATGCACGAAACCTTTCGAAACTACGAGTTGTTGCAATTGAAAAACGTCCAAAAATACGGATCGAACTTATAATCCGTCAGCTATCCGCCCGGAGATTGATCGCATGCATTCGTCATTGCCGAAGTACGTCAAACTGTCAGCTATTCCACTCGCGGTACTCGTGTTTTCTTTACCGGCTTGCAGTCAGACCGGGCAGTCTCCCGAAGTCGGGGCGCTGGTTAAGAAATCGCTCGGTGACATGGTGTTCGTCAAAGGCGGCACGTTCACGATGGGGGACTTCGGTCCGCAAGTGACGCCGGAAAAATTGCCGTACACGTCGCAGCATGAAAACAAGCCGGCGCATCAGGTGACGCTCGACAGTTTCTCGATCGGCAGGCACAAGGTCACGTATGCCGATCTCGACGTCTATACCACCGCAACCGGCAAACCATCCTGGCCGGAATACAAGCTCGATAAGTTGCAAAAGGTGGCGGGCAACCCGGCGGGCGTCCCGTGGCAAATGGCAAAGGACTACTGCGAGTGGGTCGGCAAGAACAGTGGCGAACCTGTCGATCTGCCCACCGAGGCTCAGTGGGAATATGCGGCGCGCTCAGGCGGCAAACCGGTGATCTTCGGAACCGACAACGGCAAATACGAATCGGATCGCAACCTGCCTTCCGTCGATACGATCAAGCACAAATTCACCGCGCCTTCCGTTGTTTCCTTGTACCTCTACCTCGTCGGTCAATATCCGCCGAATCCTCTCGGTTTATATGATGTCGGCCTCGATGGGAGGGATTGGGTCAACGACTGGTTCGCGCCCGACTACTACGAGCACTCGCCGGAAAAGAATCCGACGGGCCCGGCAACGGGCACGATGAAGGTGATTCGCGGTGCCGAAAGCAATCAGCAGGGAACTGCGATGACGGTTTACCGGGATAGCGCGCCACCGGGAGGGTACGTCATCAAGCTGCGGAACGGCCAAACGATCGGGCCTACTTCTGTCAATCTGACCTTTCGCTGCGCCGTGCAAAAGGCTGGTCCGCTTTAGGCAGAGACACGTTATGCGACCCGCACGTCAGGCATGTTCTGGTAGAACGGGTGGGGACCCGCGGCGGTCTGGAATGCGTAGTCGTGTGAATCGACCTGAGCAACCGCATAGCCCGGTGTCGGGTCGGTTTTTAACATGGCGGTCAAGCTGTTGTAGTAGTCGTCGATTTCTTTCGCGTCGCTAGCGGGTGTCGAGCCGAGCGACATCGCCAGAAACCTGCGCAAAGCGGCTCGGCGTTCGGTGATATCGCCTGAATCCCCTTGCGGATCGATATGCTGGACGACGTTATCGAGATCGTGCCGGGTATGTGACCATTTGAGGATCTGCTTGACCGCGTCCTTGCGACGTCCATACCAACGTCCATAGGTGTGGTTGGCCATATCGGTACCATCGGACACATACCAGTGACGAGTCAGCTGATAAATCATTATTCCCTTTGCTTCGGGTGTTGCGTATTGAAGCATCCACGGATTGGACAATACGCTGTTCATCAGTTTGACCCGTGCAGCTTCCTTCTCGTATTCAGCAACCAGTTCGATGAATGCCTGGTTGATGTCCAGTGCTGCCTGGCCAACCGTATCCGCCAGTTTCTGATAACCCTGGATCACCATCACCTGGATTTGCGTAAAAGCGTCGAACGCCGGTTCGTCCACGAACTTCAACCGCTGAAAATTCGCGTGGTAGAGCTGATAGAAGAACCATTTGAAAAACTCGGCGATATACAGCGCATCGACCGACACCTCGATGTCGCCCTTCGCGCCTACCCCCAGGCATAGCCCAGCCTTAGCCTTGATCCGGAAACGTCCCGCTGCGTAGCTCACGTCGAGCATGCACGTGAGACCCGCACCGGCCATCGCGGTGACCGTATCCCCCACCTTAGCGAACGCCTTGTATTTGCCGCTCGGTCCTGTCTTTGCCGGCTCCATCCACTCGAGCGCGCCTTCCAGAGACAGGTCTGCACGCGCGCCGGCGAACACGTCGAGATCGACGTTAGCGCTGGGATCGACCGGTTTGCCACCTACCTTGATTTCACGTTGTTTGGTCGCTGGATTGTCGACCGCTGCGCCATACAGGCCCAACTCCTCGCGTTTCTCATCGCGATAGTCGACGACGACCCCTAACTGCGCGACCACGCTCGCGCCCACCATGCCGGAGAGGCCGAGTTCACCCTTGAATCGCACTGCGCCGAGCGGATAGTTCTTGCCGTCGTCTCCGTCGAGACTCCACATCCAGCCAGCGATGTCGGGGTAATAGAACGCACCCGACACCTTGCCTTCCGCGATGGCGAATTCCGCTTGCGCGGATGCCTTGAGCGCCACCCGTCCTTTCTTCGGTTCCCATTCGGTGTCGAGACCTGCGCCGGCCAGATAACGCATCAACTGCGCTTTCGCCTCGATGCTGACGTTGTTGCTGAATACCGTCTGCTTGGGTTTTTCCTTTTCTTTCTTCGCACCCTCACCGCCCTCACTGCTCTCCCCGGCTTCGCCGCGCTCCGCAGGTTCTTCCGCGCCCGCGCTGTAACTGAGATCCTTGTTCCACTGTTCGGCCCACGCGAAGAGCGTACCCGTCACGTGTGTTTCGACAACCTCCGACGACACCTTGGTCTTTTCATACAACTGCGATTTGATCGCGCTATCGCGATTGATCAGTACGCCTTCTTTCAGCTTGTCGATGTCGATCTTGCGCTTGCCCTGCGCATTGGTCTTGATGAAACTTTTCGCACCGGTTTCCTTCTCCGACTTGCGGCCCTTCATGTCTTCGAATGCGGCGGGACCGAATTTATGCCAGCCGGCTTTGATCTTGTTGGAGCGCACATAGTGAAGCTTGTACTTGGCGAACTTCACCGACTTGTTGCCATTCGCATCCATATGGATGGGAATCAGCTCGACCATCGTCAGGTCTTTGCTGTCGAGTTTGCTGAGTGGCTCCAGCTCCTTTTTCAATGCCTTGTGCGCGGCCTCGCGCTCCTTCAACGCACTATCGACGGAGCTCTTGTACGCTTCACCGGCACGCGGATCGGACATGTGATTCCGGACGTCCTCCGCATACGCCTTCAACACGGTGTCGAGCTTCTCGTTCGCCTTATGATATTTGTCGACCCGATCGTGCAGTAGATTGCACTCGCTCTGTAACGCACCGACATCTTCCGCGGGAACGAGGATGAACTCCCCCGTCTCGGGCCGGAAATAAAGCATTGGCGCGGGATCGTGCGGCACCTTCACGATGCTGTCGGGTGTCGTGTTGGTGGTGCCGTTGCCGTCAGGCGCGTTGTTTGTACTCGGAGCGTTCATGGTATCGGTCAGCTTGAATGCGCAAAGGATTCAGCGCCTCACAAAAGAAGGCGCACGTACTCGTTGGCCGGGATCAGGTATCCAGAAAGACTTTTAATGCGCTAGGCGTGCTCGTCATGATGCGTGAGGTGAGACCTTGATCATCGGTCATGCCCTCGAACACCTTGCCCTCCGCGGTCTCGATGCGGTAGCGCACGTAAGGCGCGGGATCACCCGACGTCTTGTCGTGGATCTTGAACTGCTCGTTGTATGGGCCGTCGCCGTTCGGCATTGTTGGAGTCGGGCTCGACAGGCTCGTTGGGCCGGCAAATGAATGCGATGCGCCCTTGATATCGATTTTTCCAGGTGCGTGAATTTCGATGTTGCCGTCTTTCAGGCGGATATAAGCGCCGCCGCTCGTGAGCAGAATGTCCTGCTTCGCGACGACCTCGACCTTCTCCGTTGCGGAAATCAGCTTCACGCCTTTCTGCGCAGTGATCTCTACGTTATCCGACTGAGCCTGAATCTCCACCTTGCCTTTCGCGGCGAACAGTTTCATGCCCGCGTTCTGCACGAACAGACTGATCTTCTCCGACACGCTCGCGATTAGCGATTTGCCCGTTGCAATATGCGTGCTCTGCCCGCTCACCAGATTGACGTGTTCGGCCGCTGCGATGTGCACCGACTTTTGCGTGGACATTGCTATGCCAGACGGCGTGGCGAACAACATGATCGGTTCCTTGAAGCCATTGGCGCTGCCCGTGCCCCCACCCGCCGTATTTCCCCCGCTGGTGGCCGCCCCCGCCACGCTGTTCTGCGTCGCATCCGTGAACGATTTCAGCGAGTCGTGCCCGTCTTTCAGACTCTCTGCCTGATGCGTTTCGCTCGCTTGCGAGAGCGACTCGATCACACTTTCGGAATTGACCAGCTGACTGCTTGCCGCGCGCGCATCGAGCGGCTGGCTCGTGGCACCCATCGTCGGATGCGTCGACACGTACATGCCTTGCGCCGCGCGCACCGCGCCGTACGCATCGGACTTCAGATCGAAACCACTGCCCAGATACGCGCCGCGCGTGTTGCCCGTCTGCGCGACCAGATACCCGAGATGAAGCTGCGAGTTCGCACTGCTGCTGTACATCTGCACGCGGTTCTGACCGGTGGCATCGTCCATCACCATCTGGTTGTAACCGCTACCTTGGTACTCCTTCGATTTGTAACCCGACAGGATGCCGTTCGAATGCCAGTCGGGCGTCGTCGCACCGTTATAGACGCGGCCGGTGACGATCGGCCGGTCGCAGTCGCCGTCCAGAAACGAGATGATCACTTCTTCGCCGATGCGCGGTACGTGCACGCCGCCGTGCCCGCCACCCGCATTCGATTGCGAGACCCGCACCCAGCACGACGCGTTTTCGTCACCCGGATTCAGACGGTCCCAGTGCATCTGGACCTTGATGCGGTTCAGCGCGTCCGTGAACACTTCCTCGTTCGCCGGGCCGACCACGACGGCCGTCTGCATGTGCATTTCCGGCTTGTGATGGTCGAGCGGACTGCGGAACGGGATGCTCTTGCGCTGCGCCTCGACGCTCGCCATGAAGAAGCCTTCGCTGCCGTCAGCGCCCCTGACGACCAGCGTCGGATCGTTCGCATGTTGCGCGCGGGCGGCGGCGATCGTCTGATTCAGGCTGTGCGGGAAATCGGTCGTGCCGCTGGACGCCGGCAGGTTGTTCTCGATCACCCAGTCGACTGCGATCACCGCAAACTGCCGGTCCTGCTGACTGCCGGTGCTGTGCTCGGGATGATCTTCCAGTTCGAACCACCGGCCGGCATCAAGACGACGGACCGCGCCTACACCGTGGAAACGCTTCGCGCGCGACTCCCACTCTTCCATCCGCACTTTCGCCAGCTGATCGCCGCGGTCCTGCTTATCGTACGTGTACGCGCCGGTGTACTCGTACACCTCAGCCTGCTGCGGCAGGTCTCCTTGCGTGGTCAGCGTGGGTATCGTCGTGCCCTTTGGATTCGCACCCGTGGACGGCGACTTGTAATCGAATGTGCGCGTGGTCAGCGTGGTGCTTTGCAGCGTGCGCGTGCCGCTCCATTGCACGAAGGCATCCGCTTCGCTGCTGGTGCCCGAGCGATAGAAATCGACCGATTGTGGAGAAAGTGGCTGCAGGCTACCGATATCGTCGGTAATGACCAGCGTATGCGATTTACCGTCGGCGGCCTGTTCGAAATAGCCGAACAGGCCTTCCGATTCCATTAATCGATGACAGAAATTCCAGTCATCCTCGTATTGAACGCAGAATGAGCGCGGCGGCAAGGTATTACGTAATGTGAAACGAAATGCGCCCTGCGCCTGCGGATGCATATTGAATACATCGGTGAGGATTTCATCGACCGTTTTATCCTGCCAGATACGTGCATCTTTGCGAAAGCGCAGAAAATGCATCCACGAGACAAAGCCGATCTGATAGCTGGTAAGCGCGCTATCCGAACCCAGACGACGGGCGGTATGCACATAACCGTGATGCGGGGCGTAGGACTGATCGCTCTGCTGCATCCACAGCGTAACGGGCTGGGCGATCAGGGTTTTGAGTTCGATATTATCGGTGTTTGAAACAGCGTCTAGCGTGAACTCATAATTGCGACCTAGCCGGGAATGGCCGACCAGCCTTTGTGGCACTAGCGTATTGGCACCCAGTGTGGTGTCCAGTTTAAGCAGGCGATCGCTCTGTAACAAGCCGCCGTTTATCGCCGCGATTAAGTCCTGCGCGCCCATACCGCCTCTTTTTATGCAATTCGCGCCCCCGCGCTATCGCGCGATAGTACAAAAAATTACTGCGGTATGGCAATTAGGTATTCAAAAAAATTGTTAAATCGGAATTTGTTTCTTTATTTGTTTGGAAAAATGTAAATTCGGTAAAAATAGCAATTGATGCGTAGAAGTATAATTTTTAGTTATTCGGTGGCTAATTTAAATGCGTTATGCATCAATTGAAATTGACTGCTGTGAGGCCACGAGTTTGGGAGGCGGATGGCAACCGCAAATGCACAGATCGTCACTGAGTGCGGCGTGACGACCGTCGGGTGCGGTCATGACCTGGCGTGGGCCGTCGCACTGGATTTTGCCAGTCGTATTGCAGGTGGGGCAGGCGACCGGATCGCCCTCATGGGCGACGTCTTTGTCGCTTAACTGGATTGTGGTGGAGGCAGCTTCGACCGTGCCGTTGGCGGTTGTTTTGTCGCCGTTGAGAATCAGGTAGCGTTTCATGGGGGATTGCCTTCGGTTGAGGTTGTCGTGTGGTTCAGTTTCAGCCTGTTCGTTGGTATGCTTAGTGAGATGCGGTAGTTATCGTAGCAATGTTTGGGATGTGGGGGGTTTTTGCGCTTATGCGGTGGTTCGCTTTGATTGCCGCTTCAATCTGAATTTTAAGTACGGCAAACCCAATCGAAATTAGTTGAGGGTATCTGCCAGCATCTGTTCGGGCTGACTCGATGGCCAGGTCTTGACCGCGTTCTCATACGCACGCGAGAAAATTTGCCAGTCGTCGCGCTTCCTGGCCCAGAGGCTATAGCTGGTCAATCTCTTCAGGAGCCAGAAAACCTGACGGCGCGTCGTTTTATCGCGCATGCTGAACAACTTCATTGGGGTCCTGTCGTCCGTTACCGGTTGTCCTGCAACGCGGCGAAGCCCGCACTCACCCGACCGACGCGCACTCAGCACACCAAAGCCCGACCGTCGCTCCGAAGTGTAGTTATCGCAACGCGCATGGATAGCCGGATTACGTGCGCTTAATCAGATGCCACGTAACCCAATGCACCTTCCGCTCACCCAGATTGTCCTTCACCAACAGATCTGGCATCGACGCGCCCTGTTCGACGTGCACAGTTTTGCCTCCGTATTCGTCTGTGCCCCACTCTCCGGATACCGGGCAGATATCGCTGGTGCGGACTGGCTCAACGGGGACGGGATTCACCGGTTCTGCTGGATTGCTTGCGTCGAGGAAATACTGCGATTCGTCCGGAATGACTCCGTTCGCGTAGCGCGTGTCCTCCCACAGCAGACGCCAGTGCGTGGGTACGATAGTCGAACTGAATGTGGCGCTGTCGTATCCTTCGAAATTGGGTGCTACCGTATCGGCTACGAAGTAATTGAAACATCCGTTGTTCCCGAACAGTTTTGCTCCGAGCGGAATGACACCCAGGACGCGGCTTTGCTCGATGGTGACAGGCTCCCAAATGCCATCGCACGGAACTGGCTGGCCGGACCGAATCACCGGGCCAGACGGATTCGGAACGTTGGGTAAAACTTCGGGGAAAATCGGGTAAGCGAGTTCGTAGAACGTGTGGTTGTATGCGTGACGGTCCAGCAGTCCATTTGGCACCTGAAGATACGCGAAGTTGTAATCCGTACCCCACACCTCCAGCGGCGCGAACTCCTTTTGGACCTGAGATGCGTGCATCAACCTGGCGAGCGAATCTACTTTCGGCGGATACGACTGGATTTGACTGCCGCGTTCCCAGTACTTCGGATCCCTATGAAAATAATCGACCAGATAGTTGAATCGATTAACTACCTGTTCAAGTGCCTCGCCCTTGCGCCATACAAAGCGACGACCGTGTGCAAGTTCGTCGAGCCCTTTGTCGTAGTGGCTCAGGATCTCATAGATCGTCGTCAGGTGGTCCGCATCGAGCGCTTCCGGATCAGTCGATGGCCACGTCTTGACTGCCGTTTCGTATGCCGTGGCAAATACCTTGAAGGCGCTGTGTTTTGCTTTCCAGAGGGATAAGCTGGTCAGACGCTGGAGCAGCCAGAAAATCTTGCGTCGCGTGACGTCGTCTTGCATGTCGTACTGATTCATTATTTCGATCCCTCTCGCATTTGTCGCTAACGCTACCTACAGTGGTCTTAGATCGTCATTTATCACGGACTTCGTCTTGAGCAAGCTTGCGAGTGGACGCAGCGCCTGTATCCTCCGCAGATTTTCCGTAGCCATATACCCGTTCGACGTCTTCCCAGTTTGTCTTGAAGAAGTCGAAGCGTACTCCATTGATGATTTCGGTATGAGTACCACTATGACTCGCGTCCTTCACCGTCTCGCCAACGGCCGTAATTCTGTCGGTGATCGCTTTGCCAAAGCTGGCAAGTAACTGCTCGCCACCGCCCTCGAGATATTGCAAGGGTTCTTTTTCGCTGTACTGCTCTGAAATCTTGCCTATCCAGGCCTTGGCCTCAGGCCACAGGTCAGCGAGATTGTCCGGCAGATGGGCGACCACGAGAAAACCGTTGGCATTCCAGTCGTCCAGAACGGCAGACTGCGTGCGCCATTCTTCGGCGCTTCTGGGGGCATCGCCTACGCCCCAATAGGAACCTCCGAAGAAGCCGCCGGCGTCCGATTTGCCTGCCGTCGTCACTTCACTCTTCTTGCCAAATGCCCGATAAAGCTTTTTCCCAGCCAGTTGCCGTGCATCCACCGCGGTAATCGCGCCGTGAAAGGAGGCGATGCTCCGATAAACCTCTTCTTCACCAAACACTGGCATTTTGCCCTTGTTATAGAAAAGATCTGGCCAGCCTTTCTTGATATTTGGCCCAAACTCCGCTTGCAACCGCGCTTCCAATGGTCCATCCACGCGTGCCGACCTTGCTGGATACGGCCCCTGCGGAAATTTGCGAGGACGAGCCTTCTCCTCCAGCACCGCCTCCGACTCACGCTCCACCTTCGGCTTTCCACCTGTCGCGATCGACCTCGATTCGCCTTCATACGCGGCGTTCTGCAACACCCTGATCTTGTTATCCAGTTCGGCCAGTGCTTTCGGCACCATTTTGTCAGCGATGTCCGGCAATGTCTCGAATCCATCCGAGACGGTCTGCAACTGCATGTGCCATTGGGTCGGCAACATTTTGCCGACGCTCGCATCGAGGGTCTTCTCGATGGTGCGATGCACGGTCGTGCAAAAGCTCTTGAATTTGGCGAGAATCTCGGCCTGGTACTTTTTCACATCCAATGAACGCAGCCATTTGGGTGCATCGCCATGGCCCATCCGGTTGAGGAACTCCACAACTTCGCTCAACAACTTTTCGTCCTTCGCCGCGTCACCCGCAACGCGCAGCGACAGTCGACCTACGCCTTTGATCACGCCGCCGACTATTGGGATCAGTGCAAACACGAGCACGACGAGGAGCACCCACTCCATGACTTGCTGCCGTTTCCTCGCATCTGTGCTCATGCCGATACTGACCGCGAGCAGATCACGCACGGCTGTCACATCGCCGAGAATCGGAATCATGCCAATCACGGCATCGGTGATGATCTGAGAAATGGTCTGCTTCTCGTTGAACGCCCCTTGCATCGTTCCCCAACACCATTGCCCGACTTCCATCGAGGTCTTTTTGAAATCTTCAACGCTCCAACCCACGATCACGCTCCCCCGTGTTTCTGGATCAGCGACTCAATGTCGCCGTCAGATAACGACTCGCCCTTGAAGTCCGGATTTTGGGTCACGTTCTTGCGCGCATAGGAACGCACGTCCGGCCCGAGCTTGACCTGGACGGGACCAGCCGGCACACCTTCCAGATGCATTTTTCCTTGCGCGTCCAATACGCCCTCTCGCGTACTGTTGTCCGATAGCGTTGCGATGTAGCTGGCGCCCTGAACCGGCTCATTGTCGTGATACAGATACTGCATCGCGGCGTCGTATTGGGACGTTGGAAGTAAAGGCAGTGGGTAGTTAGTCTGAGCGGGACCGTTGAATGTATGCGGACTACCCTTGATATCGACTGTGCCGGGCGCATGAATCTCGATGTTGCCGTTCTTGAGGCGGATATACGCGCCGCCCGACGTGAGGAGAATTTCCTGGTCGGCTGCAGCTTCGACCTTTTCAGTTGCAGACAGCACTCTCAAGGTCTTCTGAGCAGTGAATTCGACGCTTTCGGAGTGGGCCTGGATTTCTACCTTGCCCTTCGCGGCGAACAGTTTCATGCCTGCGTTCTGGACGAACAGACTGATCTTCTCCGACACGCTCGCAATGAGCGATTTGCCGGTCGCGATGTGCGTGCTCTCCCCACTCACCAGATTGATGTGCTGATCCGCCGCGACGTGCGTGGACTTTTGCGTTGACATCGCAATACCCGCAGGGGTCGCGAAAAGCATGATCGGTTCTTTGAATGCGTTCGCGCTGCCGGTACCGCCACCTGCCGTGTTGCCGCCGCTACTCGCGGCGCCGGAGATACTGTGTTGCGTAGCGTCGGCGAACGACTTCAGCGAATCGTGAGCGTCCTTCAAGCTTTCCGTCTGGTGCCTCTCGCTTGCCTGCGAAAGCGCTTCGATCACATTTTCCGAACTCACCAACTGGCTACTGGCCTCACGGACCTCAAGCGGCTGGCTCGCTGCGCCCGTTGTCGGATGCGTCGACACATACATGCCTTGTGCAGCCCGGATCGCCCCGAATGCATCCGACGTGAGATCGAAACCACTGCCAAGATACGCGCCGCGCGAGTTACCCGTCTGCGCGATCAGATAACCCAGATGCAGTTGCGAGTTCGCGCTGCTGCTGTACATCTGCACCCGGTTCTGGCCGGTCGCGTCGTCCATCACCATCTGGTTATAGCCGCTGCCCTGATACTCCTTCGACCTGTAGCCCGACAGAATCCCGTTCGAATGCCAGTCCGGCGTCTTAGCGCCGTTATAGGCACGTCCGGTGACAATCGGTTTGTCACAGTCGCCATCGAGGAAAGATACGATCACTTCTTCGCCAATACGAGGCACATGCACTGCGCCGTAGCCACCCCCCGTATCTGACTGGGCCACACGCATCCAGCACGACGCGCTCTCATCTCCGTCATTGAGACGGTCCCAATGCATGTGGACCTTGATGCGGTTCAAATCGTCCGTAAAGACTTCTTCATTCGCCGGGCCGACCACGATAGCCGTCTGCATATACATCTTCGGCTTGCCATGCTCAAACGGGCTGCGGAACGGCACTGTTTTACGCTGCGCTTCGACGGCGGCCATGAAGAAGCCTTCACTGCCATCGCTGGACCTGATCACCAGCGCCGCATCCGTGCCGTGCGCGGCGCGGGCCGCCGCCAGCGTCCCGTTCAGGCTATGCGGGAAGTCCGTCGTGCCGCCTGAAACTGGCAGATTGTTCTCGATCACCCACTCGACGCTGATAACGGCAAACTGACGCTCCTGCTCGCTATCGGTGCTGTGATCCGGGTGGTCGACAAGTTCAAACCAGCGTCCCGTGTCGATCCTTCGTACCGCGCCCACACCGTGGAAGCGCTTCGCGCGCGACTCCCACTCTTCCATCCGGATCTTGGACAAATGATCGCCGCGGTGCTGCTGATCGTACGTGTAGGCGCCCGTGTATTCGTACACCTCCGCCTGCTGCGGCAGGTTGCCTTGGGTACCCAGCGTGGGCACCGTCGTGCCCTTCGGGTTCGCCCCCGAAGACGGCGACTTATAGTCGAACGTCCGCGTGGTGAGCGTCGTGCTCTGCAGCGTGCGGGTGCCACTCCACTGGACAAAGGCGTCCGTCTCGCTGTTCGTGCCCGAGCGGTAAAAATCCACCGTCTGCGGCGACAGCGGTTGCAGGCTGCCCATGTCGTCGGTAATCACCAGCGTATGCGACTTGCCGTCGGTGGCCTGCTCGAAATAACCGAACAACCCTTCCGCTTCCATCAATCGATGACAGAAATTCCAGTCGTCTTCATATTGGACGCAAAAAGAACGTTGTGGCAACGGACTGCGCAAAACAAAGCGGAACGCACCCCGCGCCTGCGGATGCATATTGAATACATCAGTGAGAATTTCGTCTGCCGGCTTATCCTGCCAGATACGCGCATCTTTTCTGAAGCGCAGAAAATGCATCCAGGAAAAGAAGCTGATCTGATAACAGGTTATCGCGCTGTCCGAGCCCAACCGGCGCGCGGTATGGACATAACCGTGGTGAGGCGCGTAGGACTGGTCGATTTGCTGCATCCACAGCGTTACCGGTTGGGCGATCAGCGTTTTAAGTTCGATGTTCTCATTCGTGGAAACGGTGTCCAGCGTGAATTCATAGTCACGGCCTAGCCGGGAATGACCCACCAGCCTTTGTGGCAGAAGGACATTGGCACCCAGTGGCGTATCGAGTTTCACTAAGCGATCGCTTTGCAACAAGCCATTATTTATCGCCACGATTATGTCCTGAGCATTCATGCCGCCTCTTGTTTCGCCAGATTGCGCCCCCCGCGCCATCGCGCGATAGTACAAAAGATCAGACGTTTACAGCAATCTTCTATTCAGAACCAATTGTTAAATCGGAATTAATTGCTTCTAATTTCTATGCCATTTAGATTAAGAGTAAAAATAGCTCGCTCTTTGAATGCGACCACGGGTCGTTAGACTCGCTTATTCGGCGAAGCAACACAATCTGCCAATGTCCGAATGGAATAAGTGCGCGCAGTTATGCTTCGGTGGACATCATCTGCTGTGAGGGCGGCGGATGACAGCCACAAATACATAAATCGTCGCTTAATGCCGCGTGCCTCCCGTCTGGCGTGCTCCGACACACTGGATTTTCCCTGTTGTATTGCAAGCGGGACATGCGACGGGATCACCTTCGTGGGCGACGTCTTTATTGCTCAATTGAATAGGCGTGGCGACTGCCTGCACGATGCCATTAGCTGTCGTTTTGTCGCCATTCAAAATTAGAATCGTTTCATTGTGCCTTTTAAAACGTAAAGGTTATCGCGTATTCAATCCTGTTTCGCAAAACGTTGTGTCACCCGCCTTTCATCTTCAGGCTCGCGTATGCAACGCCGGTCGTAATAGCCTCTAAGCGCAGATCGACCCGCGGCGTTCGCCATTTGAAACTCATCGCCGTCGAAAACGAATCGATGCTGACGACACCCTCCGTTTTCAACGCCCGTGGCCCTCTTTGTCCTGACGAAGAAGGGTCCATTCCACGTAGTGCACCTTGCCGGCTCCCGACCAGTCCTTGATCACCAGGTCCGGCATCACCGCACCTTTCACGGCATGCATCTGATGCTCGGGATAATCCGTTGCTTGCCAATGGCCCGTGGCCGGACATACCTCGCCGGTTCTCACCGCCGCAATGACCGGATCCGGTTCGACGTGCGGCTCGTCGTCAGCGGCGCTCAGCAAGTACTCGGACTCATCGGGTATCAAGCCGTCCGCATAGCGATCATCTTTCCAAAGCAAACGCCAGCTCACATCGATGTCTTCGGCGTAGCCGCGACTCTCGTTGAACGGACCCGTCATGCGCGGCGCACGCGTGCCCTCGACAAGGTAATTGAAGCAGCCCGCATTCTCGCTGCTGGCGGTGCCCACCGGAATCAGGCCAAGTACTTTCCCGCGAGTGATCGTGACCGGTTCCCATATGCCGTCGACGGGCACGGCGTCGCCCGTACGAATCACGACACCGGTCGGCTGCGGGACGGGCGGCAATACCTCAGGGAAAACGGGAAAGCTCAGCCGGTAGAAGCGAAAAACATAAGCCTCAGGATTGAGCAGCGCGCCGGCCGCCGTGAAATGAGCGGTCGCGTGGTCGCCTGCCGGCACCTCACAGGCAGCGCATTCACCAACATATTCGCTTGCGCGCATCAACACATTCAACGTTTCAACTTTCGGCGGATAGGCTGCCTCCTGGACCCCTCGCTCCCAATAATCACCGTCGGGATACAGGTAGGTAGCGACCACCTGATAGTCGGTTAGCGCCTGATCGAACGCTTCCCCGCGCCGCCAGATAAATCGATAGCCTCGCCGCAGTTCGTCCAAACCTTTGTTGTAGGTGCTGAGGATGCCGTAGATGCGCGGCAGGTTATCCGCGGGCATCTGCTCATGCTGGCTGGCAGGCCAGGTCTTGACCGCGTTCTCATACGCACGCGTGAAAATTTCCCAGTCGTCGCGCTTCCTGGCCCAGAGGCTATAGCTGGTCAATCTCTTCAGGAGCCAGAAAACCTGACGGCGCGTCGTTTCATCGCGCATGCTGAACAACTTCATTGGGGTCCCGTCGTCCGTTACCGGTTGTCTGAATTGGCGGCACGCGCCACCGCGGTTGTACTGCTATTGCTCACCTTGGTCTGGATTTCTTCGGTCCCAAGGCGACGGGTCTGCGCCGCGCCGCGTACATTTTCGTCAAACTTGCTATAGCCATAGACGTCTTCGATGTTGGTCCAGTTCGTCGCCCGGAGCTCGACGGTCACGCCATTTCTCGAAATGGTCGGCGGCACTTCGCCTCGCTTGAGCATCTCGCCCGCCGCGGTTATTTCGTCGGCAAGATCGCCGAGATCGACGATGAGTTGCTGGCCGCTGCCTTCGAGATATTGCGTCGGAACCTTCTCACCGTATTGCTCGGCAATCTGTCCGGACCAGACCTTCAGATCCATATGGGCGGGCAGATCCGCAGGCAGATGGATGCCCTTGACGTCGACCATACCCGGCGCGTGTATTTCGATATTGCCGTCCTTGAGGCGGATACGCTGTGGATCCAGCAGACCGACAAATCCTACCTGCCGCACAACGGCTACGTGCACACTGCGCGGCGACTGGGTTCCAATAGCGGCCTGACCAGCTATCAGCTTGGCTTTGCGTCATGGATGCACTTTCTGAAGTTTCGCCGCGATCAACGCATCTGGCAGGACAAGGCCGCGGACGACATCATCACGGATGTCTTCAACACGCATCCCCAGGCTCAGGGCCAGTTCCACTTCGCGTTATCGAAACCGCTGCCCTCGCGCTCGTACTGTCGCCAGGACGAGGATGACTGGAACTTCGTGCATCGACTGCTGGAGTCCGAAGGCTTATACGGATTCTGGCAGCAGGCGCAGGACGGTAAGTCGCACACGCTGGTAATCACCGACCGACTTGCGACGCTTGATGCGCTTTCTCCGGAAACCGTCTCCTTTTACCGCGCAGGTACCGGTAGCGAAACCGACGCGCTCACGCAGTGGTCGGGCATACGTACGTTGCAGAGCGCGTCCCTTACCACCCGCACATCCGACTACAAGAGTCCGTCAACGCCGTTCAACCCCAAAGGCACGACCGTACCGACTATGCCCAACCAGGGAGCATTGCCGGATCAGGCGGAGGTCTACGAGTACACCGGGGCGTACACGTATCCGAAACAGGACCGAGGCGACCAGCTCTCCGGAATCCGCATGGAAGAATGGGAGTCGCGGGCCAAGAGGTTTGAGGGCGTCGGCGGCGTCAGAAGGATCGATGCGGGAAGGCGCTTTACGCTCAGCGGCCATCCGGACCACGACAGGGATCAGTCAAGCCAGAAGGAGTTCGCTGTCATTGAGGCAGCATGGGTGATCGCGAACAATCTGCCGATCTGCACCTAGGAAACAGTGTTCCCGCATAGCCTGCAGACCACCGTAGACGAAGTCCGTGCAAGCCACTCAAGCGATAGCACACTGAAGGTGACGTACGCGGACGGCTCAGAAGGTTTTTATCTGGTGGAGATCGCGGCCCAGCGCGCCAGCGCGCCAGCGTGCCGTATCGCAGCCCATTCGAACACCATAAGCCGGACACGCATCTAGAGTCGGCGATCGTAGTGGGCCCGCAAGGTGAAGAGGTCCACACGGACGAGTTAAACCGCATCAAGGTGCAGTTCATCTGGGACCGTATCAATGGGGGGACGAGAAGGCGTCGTGCTGGGTACGCGTAGCGCAGTCGGATACGGGAAGCGGCTACGGCGGTGTGCACATGCCCCGCGTGGGGGAAGAGGTGCTCATCGATCACATCGGTGGAGACTGTGATCGGCCAGTCGTGATATCGCGGCTTTATAACGGCTCGGCGAAACCGCAGTGGCATTCGAATGGGCTGCTTTCGGGGTACCGCTCGAAGGAGTATGGCGGTAGTGGTTACAACCAGATGGTAATGGACGACGCTACCGGTCAAAACCGCGTGCAGCTGTTCAGCAGCACGGCGAATTCCCAACTCCACCTCGGGTATCTGGTGCAGCACACAGATAACACGCGTGGCGCTTACCTCGGGACCGGCTTTGACCTGAAGTCGGAATCGTATGGCGCAATCCGCGCAGGTCAAGGGCTGTTCGTTTCGACCCACCCAACGTCCGCTAGCCAGCCACTGAATGTCACACCGGCCAGCGAGCAACTGGTCAGCTCGGAGGCACTGGTAAAGAACCTCTCCCAGTCGAGCATAGCGGCCAATGCCGAAACACTGCAACCGGCTCAGGATGCCTTGAAAGTGTTCACCGACGCGACGCGGCACAGTGTGTCGGGTAGCGCGAACAGCGGCGGTCACACTGCTGGTGGTGGTACCGGCAACGCCAACGGCTTTGCGAATCCGATCCTGCTGGCGGCCAGCCCAGCGGGCATTGCGCTGTCCACCCAACAGTCAACGCAGATTACGGCAGACAAGCAGATCAACCTCGTCAGTGGACAGAACATCCATGTAGCGACCGGCAAATCGTTGATCGCAAGCGTCACCGAAAAGATCAGCCTGTTCGTGCAGAACGCCGGCATCAAACTGTTTGCCGGAAAGGGACATGTACAGGTGCAGGCACAGTCGGACGCGATCGAACTGACGGCGCAGAAGGGGGTGACGATGATATCGGCGACCGACATGGTCACGGTCACGACCAAGAAGGGGATTTTGCTGACGAGCGGCGGCGCCTACATCCGTATTGCTGACGGCAATATTCAGATCCACGCGCCTGGCACGGTCGACGTGAAGGGAGCATCGCATGATTTTTCGGGGTGGACTCGCCTGGATACGGCGTTCCCATCGTGGGTAGCGGCGGACGGAAAGCCGAAGCGTTCTACGTCGTTTTCCGGGTAAGCCTCGAGCAAATTGGCAGCGAGCTCTGCGCGCGCATGATGATTTTGTGAGCAACGTCAGGAATTTATAGCATGGCAGCCGACAATGGCGATTCGTTAGCCCCGATCTCGCAATGGGCCTATCCCTTTCCGCTGAAAAACGCCGCAGGAACCGTTGATCCGGATGCCTATCTGGCCGCGCTACAGGGAAGCGACGGCCCGTTCCCGCTGGGCTTGATCGGTCTATGGCATGGGGGGATTCACCTCGATCAGATGAGCGCGTCGCCGACGGCGACTGATAGCGCGATGAACCGTAGTGGCGAAGTGCGTTGCATTGCCGATGGTGTGGTCGTGGCTTACCGGCTTGATAGCGACTACCAGCATTTGTCCTATCCAGACAAATCGACGGCCTTGTATTCGCGGAGCTTCACATTGGTCAAGCACAAGCTGACCTTGCCTGCGGCGCCGACAAATACGCCGAATGCGCCCAGCACACCCAATTCGCCGAACAACGCACCGCATCCGCCGACGACAGCGCCTGCCAACAACGACGCAAACACGCTGAGCACAGACCCGGCGGATTCGCTGGTCTTCTTCAGCTTATATATGCATCTGGCACCGTGCTCGGTCTATAAGCATTCGGAGCAGGACAAGAACAAGAAGACGTGGCCCAGCTATTACAACGCCCAGCTGCTTTACACGGTCAACAGGCAGCGCGCCATCGATCAGCAGGACAACGTCAGCACCGGGGAGCCGGTCACGGGTTCGCATGTCCATCGCGACAACCACGGCCGTGCAGGGCAGAACATCGGCATTTTGCCGTCGGGAAGCAAGGTCAAGATTCAACGTCCAGCGCATGCACCGAAAAACTGGGGACGTATAGCGAGCATCGTCTCCGGTGACATCGCCCCGCTGACGCCGGGAAACGCGGTGCCCGCCGACGCATCGCATGGCTGGGTATTTCTGCCCTGGCTCGATAGTGAGATCGATCCCGAAGCGATCGACACCATCCATGTGCTGCCCAAGCCCATTCGCATTGGCGCCGGCGAGGTGATCGGCTATCTGGGCGAATATCAGAACGTCGAACATGCATCGACCTTGCCGCCCAGTCCGCAGCGCGCACTGCTGCATGTCGAGGTGTTCGCGGGCGACAATTTGCAGGCATTCCTTGCGCGCAGCCGGACACGTGCAGCGCAATTGACGCGAGAACCGAAGACTCAACTAGTGCTGTCGAAGGGCGCAAATCTGTACAGCTATAAGACCGATGGTGATTTGACTCTACCGGCGAACACTACCGTGACGCTCGCGACCAACGCGCCGCAGACGGGAATGTGGACGAAGGTGCAGACCAGGGCGTCCGGGACCGCCAGCACAACAAATTACTGGATTGCACCTAGCGAGTTGGCGAGCCAAGGCACGCGGCGTGCGTGGAATTCCTTTCCTTTGTCGTTGTCAGCAGCGCCGTCTGGAACAAGCGATTACACGCGCATCGTCAATCTCGCTGGTTTGACTGAGCAAGTGGACGACAAGAAGCAAACCTGGTACGAAGTCGACGCAGGTGACGCCACGATGAATACGGTCAACGGCTTCGTTTGCGGATCCGGGCAGCCGAATGTCTCGCTCCAGAACAAGTGGGCGTGGGCCGGTTTCGAACTGTTGTCTTCGAATCTGACGACCGCCGATCTCTACAAGCGTTTTCTTTACCTCAAAGGCGATAACGCAACGGCAGACGAAAAGACGGCATTCGAAGCCAGCTTCAACGCGGCAAAAAGCGATGCGCTGATCGCCAAACTGGATGAGATCCTGACGCCGAAAGACCAAGCACAAGGCAAGGTCGGCGGCCAGAATCTGCTTACCGCTTTGAACCTGAAATGGCGTGCAAACCGCGTCGATCATCTGGTCGTGTAATACGAGAGCGAATGGGGCGGCCCGATGAGCAAATGGGATGCGCTCGACCCCTTCATGCACGATGGTCTACCGTACTGGAAGATAGAGAAAGAGCGAATCAAGCTCTTGCAGATGTGGGATGCGTGCGCGGCGGCATTGAATCCCGTGTCCTCACCAAGTGTCTATCACTTACACCCGGTCGGCATCGTAGGGAATTTCTTTGATCCCGACGCCTGTGCTTGCGGCTGCTGCATGCCCGTTACCGGAACCCGTTTCAAAAAGGACGCCCACACGTATTGGTATGGACCGCAGCATTCGGGTTCGATCTCGTTGGGCGATTGTCCAGCGTTGGCGACGATGCGTGCAAATGGGACATTGAGCGAAACCGAAGAGAAGATTCTGCGCGCCATGTCGCAGAATGAAGGCAAGGTGGATACGGTCCAGGCAATCGACATTGCCATCATCAGCGCGGGGGCAATGCAGAAGACCATTCGTGGCCAGGCGAGCCAAGGCGAGTTGGCGACCCAGATCGCGTGTTTTCGAGACGCGCATCCAGCCGAGTATCAGCGGTATTTTTCCAACTGCGGTTGAACTGTCACCGGTTCGGGCCAGGACGCAGCGTTGGAGTACGCACATCCGACATTTACGAACGGCGCTCGCATCATCGGCGATGAGCTTTTCAACGCATTGCGACGCGACTGCTCAATCGACACATCTCGCAAGCCGGTCCAATGTCCACCGGTGGCCTCGATGGCTCACGCGTTGTCGTCGCCGTTATACCAGGAACTGCAACTCAAGGACTTCGTTGATCGTCTGAATCAAGCGATTGGTAAGAGTCCCAGTGGATACGCTTATCAGATCAAGGACTATTTGCAATCGCCACTGGGTCGCGCGACCGTTCTGGATCAGGACGTCAATTGGCCCCGGGCAACGCCAGTCAGTATGAAAACGTCGTTGGATCGCTTCTTTCAGCACAATCCGCTGGTGCCCCGCAATCCCGCAGAGTGGGGGGCGAACAGGTCTGCGTACGAAACCAGTATCCTGCAGGATTATGGGCCATCGCGCTCTATGGCGCAGGTCAACGGCGTGTCGGTCGCGCCCGTGCGATATCAGCATCTGGTCCAGGCCTTGGGAATGCCATCTTGAAAAAACGTAACTTCAAAATTATGGACGTAAGTATGTCGCGGTTTCGAATTGGCTTTTCCGGCGCGCGTGCTGTTCGCGTCGGTGCAGTGATTGCATCGGCCCTACTGCTTACCTGCGGTGCTGCCGTGACAGTATTTGCTGCGGAGCCATCGTCCACATTTCGGTTCGCTTTGCCGGGCGGCGCAGCCATTTTCTATAGCAACGCTTCGAACCCTCAAGCACCATTACCCGAGCGTACCTGGCGACAAGCGATCTTTCATTTCCCAAACGGAGCGACGTTCAGCCTGTTGCCTAGAGCCGGCAAATCGAACGCGGGCGGTACAGAAATTGAACCGCCAAGCGAGACCGATATCTCACCGTCTGGACAATACGTCGTTATTGGGCGAGTTGAATCGGGGACGGTCTCGTCGGGACCAGGGCAGGCGGAGTCCGTATTAAGTCGGGAATACTGTTCCGTCATTGAGATACGCACGGGATGTATCACTGCCGATCAAACCGGTGAGATATGCGGAGCAGGCTGGCAGGCGGGCCAGCCCGCTCAGTGGGGCAAGGACGAAGACTCCAACGTGATGCTGAAGCGCGACCGTCCGTCGGTAAGCCGACTGCTGCGCGTTGTCAATGCAGGTCAGCCGGCACGGTTAGTCATTGACGACGACTCCGGCGCCGACAATCTTCTTCGTTGCGATCCGCCGTCGCCTGCGAATCGCGAGAGCTATCAAAAGATTGCGGCGGCCCTGCATACGGCAGGCGCGCACAATGATGCGCGTCTGATCGACGCCGCGTTTTCAAATGCATATGGTGATGCTGCTAGTACGCCAGCGCCCGCAGTCGGGGAAGGCGAACATCGCGCGGCTACGATATCTGCGACAAAAGCAACGCTATATATGGCACCGGATGATGCACAGGCGAGCCGGGCCTATCTGGTCCGGGACGATGTAGTGACGGTATTGAAGCAGTCGCCATCCGGCTGGGCATACGTGGACTATGTCGGTGCTTCTGGCAAACATTTGCTTCGGTGGATTAGAGCCGACCAAATAGCGATCAAGCCATGAGGGGTAGCGCTAACCGAGTGGACATATCTTGATTTTTCTTCCTCGGGCGAGACCATCGGTAAGCTAACCAAGAAAAGAACACGCCATCTTTTTATGAAACGCTTTTTAATCCTTAACGGCGACAAGAGCACCGCTAACGGAACGGTAGTCGCCATCCCAACGACGATCCGGCTCGAAGGCCGGGATGTCGCTCACGAAGGCGATGACGTGCAATGTCCGGCTTGCAATACCACGGCAAAAATCAAATGCGATGGTCCGCGTCAAGTGATGACCTCGCCCGATGGCCGGCATGCCGCTTTGAGCGACGATCTTTGCATCTGCAAGTGTGAACCGCCACCGAAGCTCGTTGCTTCGCAACAGTCAATGTCGGTGGGCACATGATAATTGCCATCAATCAAAGTTTGTAAGGCGGCGGACGGTGAGTTGTCAAAGAAACATGCAAGGATGCCGTTCAAGGAAAGCAACGCGCGTGAACTGCGGGACATCTATGAATAGTCCACTCGCTTACGTCCCGTGGGGCAACTCACCTACCTCCGGTCGATGCATCGCGAAGCCTACCCAAGGCTGACGCTGAAACAGCTTGTCAGCCTCGCCTCGGCAGGAGGTCGGAGGTCAGTCGCACCAACTCTGCCACCCTGCGTCAGCCGTAGGGCGCCTTAGTTAATGCGACGGCGTCCACAAAAAAATCAAAGACTTGCACGAAGCCGCACCATAAGTGTTCCATCGGGTGCGACCCCAGTTGTATGGTTCAAAACATCCAGAGCGGCGCCGCCCAGGCGGGCTTTCTACTCCGTTCACGCAGATCCGAATCAACGCCACCGCTCGTCCAAGTCCTGCCAACTCACACGGCCAAGGGAGTGGCAGCACGAACGCATGTACGCCGATCGCTTCCCTTGCCCCGTACGAGATAAATCACTCGATCAGGCTAGCTGTTTTTTTTCTCGTAAAAGGTATACAAAATACTTTAATATTTTGTTGAACAGGATGAATAGTTGGGCTTCGGAGTTCCGCCAACTTCAATTCCAGATCATAACGATCATCAAATCCCTTTGGCTGATCGAACCAATCACATTTAAAATAAAGAACACAGTAAATTCCGTATTTTGCCCTTATTGAGTGCATGTAATCAGGGAGTTGGCTAAGAAGGCCATGCTCAAGGTCATTGGAATGCGCATGCTTGAATTCGACGGCTATTCGATCAATGCCAACCCCTTTTACATTCGCCAGCAAGGAAAAATCCAACCTTCCGCGTGAATTGCGAGCCTCCGGGATGACTTCAATCGATTGCGCGAGAAACTGGTCATAAAGTAACGCATGCAAGTTTCCCTGTATTTCGGTTTCATCCTTGGGTTTCCTAATAATTATTTTTTTCCCATCTTTAACGACGTTCCAGTAGATATCGGTGGACAAAGACTCCTCAACTTTGTCGCAAAGCGTCGCAAAACAATTATGCACTCTGCCTCGAAACGATTCCAACGAGTCGAAAATTTCTGAAGGCATCAAATTTTCGAGTTTTGCTTGCCGAACAATTGACGTTGGAGGAACCGTGTAAGGTGTCTTGGTCGTTGCGACAAGACCATTCGCCCCAAGCTTAAGTGAGTCTACACCCCAAGCTGCCTTAACCGTATGAAAAACACCATCGATTTCTCCTTGTATCGCGGGGAACCGAACTTCGTATCCGTTCCGCCTTAGTACAAAATCACCATTTTCATATCCAAAGGATAACGAAAAATCAGGATGCTCAACACGGAAAAAATAACCGTCTCTTTTGATGCTTGCAATTTCTATCTGCTGTTCAGTATACCCGCCGAGACCTACTAGATCATAGAACGGCACACTCCCCATAACCGAATCTGATAACGCCTTCATCCTCCCCCCGAGAATAAACAAAAACAAAAAACCAAGCTGAACTGGCACGCAAATTATTCACGCCGGTGCCTTAGTAAAGGATAATTCAAGCTATTCGGCGCATCAAGCACGTGCCCAAATATTTTTTGGCTAAAGAAATCGGATAAAGCGGATCTGGGTAGTCTTATTACTCAGTTCGTCGCTGCTCATGATGTTCTCCTGTCCGTTTAATCGCCTCCCACAAGCCAAGTCAACAGATCCTCTGCGGTAACGCCCGCCTCAATTTGTGGCAGCGGCGGCCCGTGGCGCCGAACCAAGACTCGAAAATCAACTGGATCCGTTGCTGGAGGCGTGCAATATCCGCGACCGTTTAGCGACACCAATGTGGAGCGCGGGTAATCCACTTTTAATTAAATATGGAGTGTGCCAACTCCATATTCCTATTTCCATTCCGTCGCTCGGCCGGTATCGTTCTCCCAACACGACGCCGGAAGACGCCCATGGAATCCAAAGAACAAACGAACAGCGCAGATGCCCTCGCACAATGTTTTCGCGAAAACCTCAAGGCGATGTTGGCCGTAGGGGGCAAGCAGCGCGCTAGTGGCTTGCCCGGCCGAGTGTCATCTGCGGGCGTGCAGCGATGGACCGGCATCGCACGCAGCACGCTTCGCGCATTGGTAAGACCGCGGAACGGTGACGGCGCTCACGCCACTCCGGACCTCGCCACCATCGGCCGTCTTGCCGATGCCTTGCAAGTCCCACCTGCATTCCTGCTTATGCGCCCCCAAGACTGGACTGTAATTGCGTTCGCGGTCGGTGAAATCACGGACTACCTGATCGCAGCGAACGAGTTGCAGCAGGAAGACCGCCTGGCCACAAAGAATCCGATAGAAAACGTGTTGCGCGCGTGCAATTTGCACCCCGATCTGAGGCCCAAAGGTGTGGGTGCATCGCCCGAAGTCGACCGCGCGAACGCGCGGGACGAATGGCGACGTCGTAGCTGTCTCAAGCTGGATGCCTTGATGCTCCGTCACCCCCAGGCCGGCCCAATCCGCGCATGCCTCACCGCGTTCGCAATGCGAAGGTCGGGAGTTCGATCCTCCTCCTCCCACCACGGAACTCCATTTAGACCGGCCACTTCGGCCGGTTTTTTATTGGGCGCGAGCGCGAACTAGCAATAACCCTGAATTCAGCCGCGGAAAGTGGTGACCTCTCGGCACTATCTTTCAAACTCGAAGTCGTATGGCGAAAAAGGCGGCTAGCTGAGCAGCATTGGTAGGTTGCTTCGAACCCCCATCACGTCAAGCAGTGATCTCGCAGCATTACCTGCTACGTCGCCGCGGGAATGGGGAGCGACTGTCTGTAGATGAAACAGACAAGGCCATACATCTCGCAATGCTGATCGCTCAGACGGAAATCCGCATTCGGCAGTCGCGAGAAGGCATTGATTTGGCACCGCCTGCAAAAAAACTGATTCGCCGGCGAGCCCTCGCTCGAAATGGCCGCGCCCGAGCAGGGCGCCCGGTTCATTGAGGGAACCTTGACGCAAGTCGTCGAGGATTATTTCGCCTCATGGTAGACGCAATCGCTTTGACGGCGTCCGTGCTTGAAGCGTCTGTAGCAATTTCGTCTGTCAGTCCGCCGACTGTTGTTGCTCCTAGCCTAAGCGCTGATCGAGAGTTCACTGAGTTGCGTCTTCCAAGATGACGTCTGGACGCGAGCCTGACCCGTTCCACACGGTTCGAAGGACGCGATCCGCACACCCAGTTAGGCCCCTTCCTTTACTTTCTGTGGCTGCCCTAGTTCGTCTGGATCTTTTGAGAGGGCGTGGTCGTCGCAGTCAATGTCACGTATCTGGTATGCCTGCACCGGTAAGCGAAATGCTGCATCCACTACACAGCGTCTGACAAGGCCACTTCATATGTTCTGCTTTCAGAAGAATGCTTTCTCACCACTTTCTTTTCCCAATGAAAAATAAGCCTGCACAAAGTCGTCGTCTACGAATTGATTGAACGTCGACTCGTGAGGGAATCCAGCATCGTACGCTGCGCGCAAACGCAGGGGCAACGAGTGCGAATCAAGTGCCGACAGCTTGATGTAGATCAACTCTGCTGGTAACGCTGCGCTTCCGTTCCGGTACTCTATTTTTCCGCGTGTCACTACGCTCGGTCGACCGCGTTCGATGTCCAAATTGATACTGGCGCCAAAGTCCTCAAGGCAACGGCGGGCTGCGATCGCGAGGTCGAAGTACTCGTAGTTGGGATCATAGCCCGCGTCGACAACAACGATTCGTGTGCATTTCCGTGCGACAAGTTCATACAACCCAAGATTTTCGAAGTGGCCGCCATCACTTAACCGGATCCACGCATCCGACGGAGCATTCACTTCAAGCAAATTTCTAATATTGCAAGTAAAGCTCGGCCACGATGTGGCAAGTTTTCCAGTTATGCTTGGATTTCTAACCCATACACCCAAACCAACATTCAGGAACACAAGCGCCATTCGCTTCATTGGTGACATTCGCGTGGGGTGTGTATCCACCGCGGCGGCCGATGCGGCGACGAGCGTCCAAAAGCGGTCTTGCGCACTAGACTCGAACGTTCCGCGCGATTCCCACTGGGACGTTGCAAGATATTCCGTCGCTCGCGATCCACAAAAGTGAGGCGTGCAAGCGAAGTTTACTCCGCCCCGGCGCTTCATTTCACGGATCGGATCGAGTGACGAATCTTCAAAGCTTTTCTTCAATACTTCTCGTGACCGACCGTTTGCGCGAGAGAACTGCGCAAAGCAGTTGATGATGTGAATGGGGAACGTCCCCGTTGATGCCGTATCGCGCAGCCTCAAGCCAAATAATTTTTCCCAAGACGGCGTAAAGGTTAATCGCAAGCTGAATCGGTAATAAAGCAGCGCGCCGTTCAGAAAATTTGGACTAACCCAGACAATCAGCGCACAACCCAGAGAAATAAGAATAGTTAGAATCGAGACGTTTTCGAGCCCTATTCGCCCGCCGAACTCTTTGATGCGTGGCTGTCCGGCAAGCAGACACAGAGTCGCCGAAATCAAGGCGACTGGCAATACGACGGGCTTGATAAGTTTCTGGCGTCGCCTGATGTGAGGTTTGTCAGGCGTTGGGCACAATAAGGCGAGAGCTATGAAAACCAGCGACGCCGAGATCCCAGCATAGGACCAAAGAGTATGTGCTGAGGAAAACCCAAAAAGCCTAGCCACGAGGAACAGAATAGAAAATGCTAGGAAAATGATCGCAAAATCAAGGAAACCTCCAAATCTGTCGCTGTTTCTATAATAAGACACGACACTACACACTAGGAGGAAGATAGTGCCGCCTCCAAAGGCGATTAGGGGCATCCACAAGTGCTGTAGCGCAGCTACCGCCAACGTCGCCGTCACAAATAGAAAGGTTGCAATCGGGAAAGCGATTGAGAATGCGAACGTGAGCAGAAACGGAATTACAGATAGTAGCCAACTTGACAGGAAGCCGCCTTGAGTTTTCATCCTATCGAGACACTCATTGATCATGCCTTCGTCCAAACGCTCATTGCTTTTCATGCGTCGCGAGAGCGCCGCTGCGGTGTAACCCCCGCCGGAAACGCTGGATACGTAATCAACTTCATTCCAGCGTCCCTGCTTAAGCATGGCGGAGATAACGCCTAAGCAGAAGCAAGCGGAACGTATCCCACCGCCAGAAAGTGCGAGGCCAATCCTGCTATCAACCTTGGAATCTACACCCAGGTTTTTGCGCCGAGCGAGATAGTGCTTCTCTTCGTCGACCAAAATTCGTCAAACGTCTTTATGTTCTTTTGCTGTTCAGTCACCGATCTACGTCCCGTAATCATGGCCTAAAACTCGTTGTTTTTCGAAAATCACGTCTGACGTCCGTCTATTTGCGCAAGTAATTCACCCACTCACCCGGTGTCCGCGGCGCGCTGCTTGAGTTCATTACCTGTAGTAAAGACTTCGACTCACCGTGGCGTACCAGTTCGATTCACTGGAAGATGATTCGATTTCATGCGTGATGTTGAGTGAATGGCCCGAAAAGGCCTGGAGGGCGGAAGTCCGGCGCGGCCTCGTTAATCTCGTCGACGATCGACTGCGGAATACCCGCCTCCTGGGCCATACGTGGCGAGATCACCACACCGTGCAGTTGCGCGCGCAGATCGTCCCAACGCGTGCGTAGCACTTCCCAGTTCCACTCGTCGTAGGTGCCGGTGAAGATCACCGGACGCACGACAATGCGCGGCGTGTCCGAAGCGCTGGTCGCGTTGGCGATGGCCTTGTCGAGCGACTTCTGCCACAGACTGCCGATGCGGTCGACGCGCCCGATTTGCTGCTCAACTACTCCTGGATTCCACTCGTGATGCAGCAGGACGACCGTCTTGCAAGCCCTTTGTAGGTTCAGCCCTTCGCGCCCAACCATCGATTGCGCGACCAGCACCCGTGGAAAACTGTGATCGCGATTGAAGGCAAGTTGCAGCAACCGGCGGGTGCGCTGCGCGGTGTCACCGTTCATGAGGCGCGCGAAGCCCCCCTGCGACGCCTTGAGTTCGCTCGTGATGCGCTTCCACAGCGCCATCGCGTCATGCTCGTCGGTGTCGGCGTCGTCAACATGCTCACCACGATCAATCGACGCTTCCACGAACTCGATGAACGTGCCCGCGATCGCCGCCGGTTCGACGGGCGCGTCCGCCGCGTTCAGCAACTCTTGCAAAGTACGCGCGACCTGCGCAAGCGGAGATGCTTCATCGCTCTCTTCGGCAGCGGTGACGGAGCGCTGGAAAGCATCGAAGAGACTGAGAGCGAGTGGGTGCTTTTGCACAGCGCCGAGACCTTCGCTCAGTTGTTTAATGAGCCGCGTTCGGAACGAGCGCCTCTGATTCTCGATTTGCCGATATTGATCGGCGAGGTGGCTCTTGAGGGTCTCGTGGGCGAGATCCCCAGTGCGTCCGAGTTGCCGGTGAGCCGCTTGCGCCGCGGTCCATTCGCTCTCCGATATTGTGGCCTGCGGCCACGGAAGGCCCGCGTCAAGGCTGTTAAGCATGGCGCGCGCGTTCAGCAGTTCGGTCAGCGCGCGCAGCGGCGCGGTGAAACGCCCGAAGACAAGCACTTTCTCGTCGCGGTCGCACACCTGCTCAATCTCCTTGACGGCCTCCAGAATCGCGGGGTGATCAAAAAGCGGATGCGAGTCATCATCGCGGAACGCCGCGCCAAGTACACCTTTCCACCAAGCGGCGCGTTGCTTGCGTTTGTCGGTAACAACATCGGGTGGATCAGCACCGTGGTCCATCAGCGGCGGCGTCGCCTCGTCTACGGTCTCGTCCTGCTCAGTCTGGCGAAGCCAGCCCGCGATGCCGTGCCCGTTTGCAAAGGTAAGATACAGCCGGTTTGCGCCCGAGTCCTCGACGCGCCGCGTGGTAAGCGAAAGTGATTCGGCCGCGCAGACCGCACGACGCCACGGTAGCGAAAGCCTAGCCGTCTCCACGAAAATTTCCTGAACCGCGCGATACGCGTGATGCGGCTCACCCGTGTGCCGTTCGAAGTCGCTGACGTGCCGATCCTCGCGTTTGTCACGCCTGAGCAGATACGGCGCGAGCGCATCCTCGAACGCCCGCGCTGCGCATTTGTACGCGTCACGTGTGGGGCGGTCCATCGGCGTTTCACGCACGCGCTCGACCGCGCGCGCGTATTCGTCGATGCGCGAGTCGATCTCAGAAGAAGCCACGTCCAGACGCGCGAGTGTCGATTTCCAGTCCTGCACGCTCAACTCGACGGGAGTCGCGCTTAGCGCGAGGCAACGCGCGTTCCTATTGCGCTGGATGACACGCCCGAACAGAGAAGACAACACCGATTGTTCGCCTCGACTTTTGTGCGCCTCATCAAGGATGATTAGATCGAAGACGCCGAGGCCTAGTCCGATCGCGCCCTCAAGCGCACCACGCATAGGCCCGTCGCTGCGATAGGCATCGGCTTGGCAAGCGCGTCGCCAATCGGTGATTGGGCTGAACAGGCCGTCGGCCAGCCGGCTGGGCATAGCTCGCGCCGGCTCGTACATGGCTTGCGCAATGCACTTCGCCACAGCCGCCTGCGGTGCGCGCCGCTTGCGCGTTTCGCCGTCGGCGGAATAGCCGTAAGGGAGGCGTTTGTTCGTGTGCAGATGCCATTGCGCGTACAACTCGGGCATAAGCGCCCAGCGCCACGTGTCGCTGCTGCCGCCGAAGCGCCAGTTGGCGAACGCATGGGAGATCACTACAGCGTTGTGATCGAACCAAGGGCGCTCCGGTCGGTCGCTGGTCGGAAACCATGCATTCATATATTGCCGCAGGCTGCGCAACAAGGGCACGTCGACGATGCCTGCCTCGTCGAGTTCTGCCTTCCACTGATAAGGTAACGCGGGTGGTACCAGAATCGCGACGCGGCCGCCTGCGCGAATCACCGCGCTCGCCAGCGCCGCCGCGATGCGGGTCTTGCCCATGCCTACCTCATCGGCGACCAGCACCCCATTCTGTGCAACGTGTTCCGCGATACGCGCGAGGCTCGCTCGTTGCCCGTCGTCAAGCCAGGACGAAGTACGACTCTCTCGCGCGATGTCACCGAGCGCGAGCGCGACCGCCGCCCAGCCTTTGAAATGTTGCTTCACCACGCCTCCCCAATCGATTCCGTCCGCGCCATTTGCCACCTTTCGCCGATGCGGTCGAGTAGTGCTTCGTACACTTGACCGTGCGGCGTCCCGCCGCTTTCGGCGTATGTCGGCCGAAACGACTCGACGCGCAACGCTGCGAGCGGATCGAGCTGCATTTCGCGGAACGCCCGCACGCCGTCGCTGTCGGCAAGCAGCGCGAGAGTTTGTTCCAGGCGGCAGCACCACGCGCTCCAGTCCGGTTCGGCGACAGCCGTCTGCCGTTCGGCCAGTCGCTCGATAAAGTTCATCATTTCGCGCACCGCATAGCGCGCGCGTGAATGCTCGCCGCGGGGCGCCGCGGGGTTGGGTGCACCATCGACGTCGGTGTCGCCGCCATCGACGTCATCGCCTGGGGGGTGCGGGAAGCTGGCAAGCTGCCACCAAGCTTCCTCCAATTCGAGCGCAGGCAGCGCCGCCGCCGCGACACGGCCGAACTCGTCGACCACCGGCACGTCCGTAACTACAACATTATTGCCAGCTTGCCAACGCACTGTGACGATGCGCGGTCGCGGCCCCTGCCACAGGAATATGTTCGCGCCGCTCTTGCGCGCGCAGGCTTCGCCCGACACGCCGATCACTTCGAACTCACCTTGAGCGTCATCGCTTGCCGCGAGTTCGCCGGCGTCGTCGACTGTCGCTTGCCACGCGAGCCAGGCCACCGGCGCGGCAAGATAAACGTCCTCGCGCTCCGGCATGTCACCGCCCGCAGTCAGTGCGTCGGGTTTGAGCGTGTCCCGCTGATGCACTGGTAAGACGTTCTCGACGAAGTGGTGCGGCTCGAATTCCTGATCGCGCGACCAGATCAAATCGGAGGTGGAGAATATGACGCCGGCTTCGAGATTGCCGCCCTCTAGTGCGGCACGCTGAAAACCCGGCCCGGTCAGGTTGCCTGACCCGAGATAGACCCACGCGCTCAGGCAATAAGGCGAATCGTTGCGGGCCTTGTAGCCGAGCATGAATTTCGCGTGCAGGGCGCGCGCCCGTCCATCACTGAAAATCGTGGGTGGCTGCGCCGCCGCGCGGATAGTCATGTTTGCCCTGTTCATCGCGTTGGCGCTTTTCGCGACCGCCTGACACGCGAGTGGATTGACGAACACGTCCACCGCAGGATTCGCAGTCAACAGTTTTTTGGTCTTGAGACGAGTTACGATCGCCGACAGCGTCGTCGGCACGGCGTTCGATTGCGCCGCGCTCTCATAAAAGCCCGAGCCCATTGCTAGACGATTACTCGCCACGTCGATGCCTGCCTGCGCGATACGTTCGGGCAATTGAGCTAGCAGCGATCTGTCCTCATTGTGAACAAAGCGTGCGACGCCGTTCGGTGCGTGTTTGGCGCACTGCGCAATCCACGCCGATACGTCGTCAATGGCAAGGCCCGTGTCACGCTTGCGCACAGGCTCAGCGACATCCAGCAGGCGTGTGTCGAAAAGCATGGAAAGCCGTCCGAGCATGCCGTGCGCCGCGGCGATGTCCGCACAACGATGGAGCGTTTCCTCGTCGGGCGAATGCATTTCGGGTAAGTCTTGCGAATATACGTCGACAGACCATGCGAGATCCAGACTTTCCTCGATGGTCTGCCGCGTCCAGTTGCCCGTCGACACGATAAGCCGGACCATCCACTCACCCGCGCGGTCACGATGACGAAAGCCAAGCAGCGCAACCTTCGCATGCACCAGCGCAAATCTCTTTTCAATGTCAGCGCGGATTGGTAGATGCGCGACGCCCGGTGCTTTCAGCATCGAAATGGCGGGATTGCCGGGATCAAGCATCAAGCCAAGCGCAATGCTGCCCGCATGCGCGCGCTGCGCCGCGGTCTGACGCGTGAAGAATTCGGCGGCGAGATCGAGAAAATCGGCGTCCGCAGAATAGCCGCACAGCCACCCGAAGCGGCCCACCCAAATGTCCTCCGGACCCGCAAACCATTGAGCGAGCGACGGCGGCTGAAGTTTCGCGTCGCCAGTCATGCGGTTTCCTCCAATTCGCTTTCGGTTATCGGTGCAATGGCGTTCGCGCGATTAAGCCAGCGTTCAAGGTCGCCGCGCAGGTCGGCATTAAGCAGAAACAGGTTGCGTACGCGGAACGAGAGGCCCATCGGCCAGTCGATCGAGGTGTCGGGCGGGGCGGCTTCGGCATCCGCTTCGTTGCGCGCTGGAGCGGTTTCGCGCTGTTGGCGCCCCTGATACGCCGCCCCAGGCACAATGTCGTCGCCGCGTAGTCGCAACACACGGCCATCGCGTTTGACGAGTTCGCGCACGAGGTGTTTGTCGTCGGGAAGGAGGCAGTCGTCACAGAAGCGGTTCGCTTCGCTTTCGGTGCGCTTTTCGTTGCGGAAGCGTTGCCCGGCGCGTCGCAGCATGTCGAGTTTCGTGTGGACGCCATCGGGAAGCGCGTCGCGCAGCGACAGGACCATACCTCTTCCGCCCTTCTCATTCTTGGAGATCTGCACTTCGAGCGCATCAAGCACGTCGAGCGCGGCATCGCGGGCGAGGGTGAAAAACGCGCCACCGCGCAGATCGGCCCAGTGCGTGTCGTTTCTGATCTCGTCCGGCTGATTGTCCCAATCGATAGACACTGAAGGTGCGAGGCGAATGGTCTCGACCCAATCGAGCGCTTCGCATCGGCGCTGCTGCAGGTAGGAGGACTCGTTGCGGCCGCAACTCCTGAGACGCTCGGTCAACAACACCCTCGCACGTTCAGGCAACGGCAGGGTCGGCACGAGAACGTGGCCCAGTCTGTCAAGAGAGCCGATCGGCTTGACGTTCGAGGTCCAGTCGATCAGATGATCGGCCACCGTGCGGCGATTCGGATGGACGTTAGCGCACGACGCCGCAATAAACGCCTCGCCCGCCTCGGTGCAGGCGAAGGTGTTGAAACGCGAGCCGGTGGCATCAACGAGACCGAATGCGGGCAGGGCCTCCACGGTCGACATGCGCATCGGCTGCGTCACATAAAACTTCTGCTCGCGCAGGCGGCGGAAGCTGAGCGCTTCTTGCTTTACACCACGCATCTTGTTGACGCCACGCAGTCTGGGCTCCGCCTGCCAGTCATTCCGCCCGAAGCCGAGCCAGCACGCAAGCGCCTCGATTGCATTTGCCGTTTCGATGTTGGTGAGCTGACGCCGTTGCCCGCGCGCACCCTGCGCGACCATCACGCCGAGTGTGGCAAGCATCACCTGCTTACAGAACCACACGCCACCCAACCCTGGTACGGCCAGTTCATTGAAATGTCGCACGGACGCAGACACGCCGAGCGTGCGCACACGCCTCTCGACCGTCAGTACGCCCGGGCCAAGCAATCCCCAACTCAACGTCATAAACAAGATCCCCGTTGTTCTTTGTTATCAGCGCAACTTGATGTCGCAGCCTTGCAGGATTTACGCGCGCGAACCAGCGCCATCATATTCGCGGGCCGGGATGTCGTTGCGTCGATCTGACCGAACTCCGGGCAAGGTATAGGCGCCATCCCGCGCGAGGCTAGACGCCAAATGACATCTATCGAAGCCGGCCTGACCCGGGCAATCAATGCTTTTATCGGCTTATTAACGCGAATCTAAAGCCCACTTGTGCGAATGATGGCGAAGACGGGCATCAAGAATGCACGACCGCTTTAAAGTAACAGAACTGAATTGCCACACTGCAAATTGGGCGGCAACGGGGCGGATGTGCTCGCGCCGTCTCGCAAGTTGGTACCATGCGCGAGCGCAAGCGGCGCTGGCAGCATCTGCACGATGTGCTCGGCAACGCTTGCAGCGCACTGTGCATTCGCGTTCTGTTCCAAACCGATAACGAACTCATCTTCCCTAGGACGGCCCCGCGTCTGCGCGAGTCCCCGGTGTGCGTTGAGCCGAGTCGGGACGCAGTGGAGGAGTTCGACTCCGTGTTTGCGGTTGGACGTGTCACCAACTTGCTGAAATTCGCGAGATTGACAAATAAGACTGCGTCAGGGACATCCCTCCCGAAGCGGTTGAGAATATGCCGCAGTCGCGGCATCAGCAGTAGGCGGTTAGGTCGGCCGGTGAGTGGGTTGTAGCGAGCAAGCCGAATCATTTCGCGTCGCATGTCCCATATATGCGTGTCGTCAATAAGCATCAGGATGAGAGCTGCCGCTTTTCCCGTGTGCATTGCGAACAGCATCGATGCGCATTGAATGGCCTTGTATATAGTCGTGTAGGGTTGACTAGGCATATCACCTTGGCAAGTACTCGTTGAAACAATGGACTTTCGGATTGTCCGATAGGCCTTCCGGCTAAGATATTTTGCTCAAAGGAGCGGCAGCTTCTTGTGGTGGATATCATCAGGACGGTATACCGTCATACTCACAAATGAAATGTTGCGTTTGAGTACGCCCCTATAAACACTGGTGGTCACAATGCCGTCGGGACAATGGTTGAAGATCATTGCGCGCAGCCCGAGTCGCCCTACTGCGGGAATCGGAACAGGTTTTTCCGCGTTCCAAATTGCCTCCCTGAGTCCACGAGCTTTTTCTGATGGTGAAGGTTAGACGGTCCATAAGACAAAGTGTGTCCCGTTTCATCCAGCACTTTCTGGTCGTGGTGCCCGCAGACGGATAACGAAGCCTGCAATAGTCGCTGTGAAGCCTTGGGCTAAAGAGCATCGAAGACATGTCGTTAACAGGTTATTGAAAAGTTCTCCCTCCCGATTCCATTCTTCGACATGCTAGATCGAGAAATCATGCAGGTCTTGCCCGATGCTGCCCGAGGCGAGGAGCCAATTTCCACTCCCGACGTACATCGCAAGCTCAGCGGCATGCTGCTCGACCCGCCGGTTGTGAAGACCGTGCAGCGACGACTCGAAGAAATGTTGAAAGACTCGCTTGTCCTCATGGAGCAGCGCGGGAGGGCCAAGTATTGGCGCAAAGTTGCGGGGGCAAGCGGCCTCGCCGCAAAGGCGGCTGGCGCAATGACGCACGACGAAGCACTGGCCCTGCAGACGTTGCGTCGATTCTCAACGTGGCGGATTCCGGCGCTGGTGGTCGAAACGCTTTCGCCGTTGTTCGATGTGGCTGGCAAGCGTCTAGCGACCTTTAATAGCGAGCACGAGCGACGCTACCGTAAATGGATCGATAAGGTCGAGGTCGAAACCAGCAGCTTCGCACTGCAATACCCCGAGGTTGATGCCGATATCTTCGCAACAGTTTCGCAGGCGCTCTTTAACGAGCAGAAACTTGAGATCGTCTACCAGTCGCGCTCGAAAATCGACAATGCCGAAGCGAAAATCATCCATCCGCTCGGGTTGGTGGAGGTTGGCGGCTTGGTCTATCTCGTGGCAGCAATGCCACGCCATCCCAATCCGGCGATGTACCGACTTGACCGCCTCACGCGCGCGACTATGCTGCCGGAATCGTTTGCGTACCCGCGCGAGTTCCGACTCTCGGCGTACGTGCGAGAACAGCGCCAGTTCGATTTCATGGTAGAGGGTGAGATTGACCTGAGGCTGCGCTTCAGGAACGGGGCAGGAAACCATTTGCTCGAAGCGCCGCTGTCCGGCGATCAGCAGGTCATACAGGGCGACGACACGCTCGAGGTATGCGGAACTGTGCTGTTGAGCCAGAGACTGCGGTGGTGGTTGAGGGCGTTCGGGCCGAACGTCGAAGTGCTGAGGCCGGAAAGCCTGCGCTCGGAACTGGCGGCGGAGGCCCGGGCAATGATTGCGATTTACGAAGGAGCGGAGCGTTGAGCGGTGTTTGTTAAAGGTGCTCGGACATGCTTTGACTGAAGAAGTGCTTATCGTGAGAAGGCAGTATGTTGACGCCGCCCTATTGCACCCATGCCAGGAGAAACCATGTGCACGAATTGTAATTCTTCCCCCCTGCAACATCTGGCCGCATTTGCGATTGTGTTTGTGGTCGCCGTGGTTGGTACAGCAGCAGTTGGAGCGTACGCCGATTGGGTTAAGTCCGATGCGCAGCAGGGGTAAATTGACACGAATCGATCTACTCCGGGCGGCAGGTTTGCTGTTGTCCGATGCGTACGACTAACGCCTTGCCAGGAACAATATGCCATTAGGATTCGCCTTTACGCTGAAATGCAGTCGATGCGGATGGATTCACTCGATCGGATTTCAGAGCGATGCTATTGGGCCGCGGGACCCCGATCCCGAATGCCCGCGATGCGGATCGCGCACAGCGGTCCGGTCGTCTCCGACTCTACGCGATAACGTTACCCTTCGCCTGAGACGGATCTGGCCTGGCATCTGATTGAAGTTTGAGCCTTAGTCGCTGCATACCACGAACAAACAACCAGAAGCAATATGCCGGTACGCCCATTACCTTTTACGTTGAAATGCGGTCAATGTGGATGGAAGCATACATTTGCTCCGCATAGTGATGTCCTGATTCCGGATGTAGATATCCGTTCCCATTGCCCACGATGTGGTGCACGGGAACTACAGCGGCGTGAAGCGACGCTGTTCGACCAGTTGTCGGGTAAGCTGAAAGACGTCATCTCGCGATAGGGCGAGCGGACTCCGATGGCTTCGCTTTCCTTTTTCATCAATCATCTTGTCACCCAACATGCATCCTGAACAGGATTTCGATCGGCTGTACACGGACATTTCTGTGAGCATCGCCGGTGCCATCGCCGATATCGACGAACTGAATGTCGAGCACGAGCGAGGCAGGCAGGAAATCGGCAACATGCTGCAGCGGTTGCGCACAATTCAATCGCGCTTCGACCTGCAACTCGCTGATCTCCAGCAATTCGCAGAGTGGGACAAATTCACGCTTGCCTTCTTCGGCGAGACAAATGCCGGCAAAAGCACCATCATTGAGTCGCTGCGCATTCTTTTCAAGGAAGAATCGCGCGAGCAACTGCTGCGCGAACAGGCTTACGATGTCGAGCGTTTCGAACAGGCGCTTAAGCATCACGTCGAGCAGGTCCGGCAAGACATGGATGGCGTTTGTGGAGACTATGCGGCGGAAATTGCCGATATCAGGCAAAGCGCGGCAGCGCTTGCGGGCGTGGTGAAAGCGGAATCGTCGGCGCGTGTGCGCCGCAAGGTCTGGCTGGGTGTGCTTGGCGGCGTCGTGGCAGGTTGTGCGCTCGCGGTGCCTCTCACGCTTGTGCTGCGAGGCCTGCTATGACCACGGCGAGCGTAGAAACTGAGGCGCTCTACGAAGACGCGACCCGCATCGCACCCTCGGCCGTACCTTCGCCCGTAAAGGCTACACGCGCGCCACTATCCCGCATCCGGGGTTCCACGAAGGCGCTAGACAGTCTGTTTAATGCGTCGCTCCCAGCGTTCCATGAGGCGTTAATCGCGCTAGAAGAGCGTCGGCTGGCGGCGCCGCGCGTGGATGGCCGGATCATCGGCACCGGCGAGGCGGACTTCACTAAGGGCAATACCGTTTATCAGCTGAATCACAAGGGCAAGACCTTCCAGTTGCTCGACGTGCCCGGCATCGAAGGCGACGAGAATCGCTACGCGAAGATCGTAGAGGAAGCTGTCGCGAAGGCGCACCTCGTCGTCTATGTCAACGGCACAAACAAGAAGCCTGAGAAAGCCACCGCCGAGAAGATCCGCTCGTATCTGCGCTGGGGCACAAAGGTCTATCCGCTCGTGAACCTACGCGGAAACGCCGATTCCTACGAGTTCGAAAGCGATCGTGAGTCGCTGGGATCGCATGGGGGCGCACTCGCCGCGCTTAAGCAGACCGTCGGCGTGCTTGATATCGTGCTGCCCGAAGGTGTGCTGCTGCCCGGTAACTGCGTGCAGGGGCTTATCGGCTTTGCATCACTCGCTGTGGACAGTGCAAGCGGCAGGACGACCATCCACCCAACGCGAGACAAGGATCTCGTCATCCAGCAACGCAATTACCGCAAGCATTTCGCGTCCTACAAGGCGATGTTCGAGTTCAGCCAGCTTGGTGTAATCGCGAAACTGGTTGATGCGAAGCTGCCCACTTTCCGCAAAGACATTGTCGAGAGCAACAAGGTGAAAGTGCGCCAATTGTTGGCCGCGAATATCGCGGAACTGCAAACCGCGCTCGCGGATCATCGGCGCTTCGTGAAAGATGTGTCGGGAAGTTTCAAGGACTGCCGTGATCTGGTCGAGATATCGTTGACCACGTTCGAGCGTCTGCTGGCCAACGGATTCTCCAACCGCTGGTCCGACTTCTTCAATGCGCTCAGCGAGCGTGCCGACACAATCGTTGCAAACAATTACGGCGAGAACGAAGTTATCGCGTCGGAGCTCAAGCGCAACTCAGCGGCACTACAGATCAAGGCGGGGGAGGATATCCAGAAGCATCTTCAAACGTTGCTCGAAGAGCTTCAGGAGCGTGCCAGCGACGCCATGCAGCGCTTGATTGTCGATGTTCAGCGCATGCAGTTCCTGCAAGACATTAAGTTCGATGCTGGCGACCGCCCGACGGCATTCCGGATCGAGCAACTGGACATGAGTCTGAGTCTCAAGGAGTGGAGCGGCATCGCGTTGAATATCGCTTCCTACGCCGTCACGGGCGCAACAATCGGTTCGGCATTTCCAGTCATCGGTACCTTGATCGGTGGGATTGCGGGGGCTGCAGTCGGCGCACTCATGAGCGTGGTCGGGTTCTTCACCAGCAAGGAAAAACGCATCCGCAAGGCTCAGGCACAGGTGCAGAACAAGATCGAAGATCTACGTAGCGAGGTGATGGGCAAGCTAACTGGCGAAGTAGCAAAGATTGCTGGTCCAATTCGCAGGGAATTGGCGAATTCTGTGCTGGCACAGGTCGATGCTTTGCAGGCAAAACTCGTGCGCCCACTCGCCGTTATTGAACAGCAGATTGCCGCGATGTCAAACATCAAAACTCAACTCGAACAAATGCCCTATGGAACAATTCAAACAATTCAGCGTTGATAAGGACGCTGCCGTCGGCAAGCTGAACCAGTTGCGCGAACTCCTCTCTGAGCTTGGTGAACTGGGGCTGGACGTGCGTCAGGATCTGGACAAGATCGGCTCCGCATTGGCATCGATCGAGAGTGATGTGCTGCGCATTGCACTGCTCGGCGCGTTTTCAGATGGCAAGACGAGTGTCGTCGCTGCATGGCTCGGGCGCATCATGAGCGACATGAAGATCGACATGGACGAATCTTCCGACAGGCTCGCCGTGTACAAACCTGAGGGGCTGCCGGGAGAATGCGAAATCGTCGATACACCGGGACTATTCGGCGACAAGGAGAAGACGGTCGACGGTCAGACAGTGATGTATGAGGACTTGACACGCCGTTACATTTCAGAGGCGCACCTGATTCTCTACGTGGTCGATGCGACAAATCCGCTTAAGGAAAGCCACGGCGAGATCGCGAAATGGGTATTGCGTGACCTCAACAAGCTCACTTCCACAGTCTTCGTCATCAACAAAATGGACGAGGTGACGGATCTGACAGAACACGCGCTCTACACGGAACAGGCCGCGATCAAGCGGGACAATCTAAAGTTGAAGCTGCAACGTGTGGCGGCCCTTTCGCCGGACGAATCGGCACAACTCAATATCGTGTGCGTGGCCGCGAATCCGAATGGCCGGGGTCTCGAATTCTGGTTCGGCAAGCCGGAACACTACGAAAGCCGCTCACGCATGAATGATCTTAAGGCGACGACGGAGCGAATCCTCAAGGAAAACGTGCCCGCGACACTGATCGCGAAAACCGGCTTTGACGTCGTGCGCGACGTCGTTGCGCAGAAGCTTGCCGCTGCGCAGGCACAACTCGCCGAACTCGCGATCTATGCAAAGCAGAATCAGGAGGAATCGGAGCGCATCAAGAGCGATATCAACCGCGGCCGCGCCGATGTCAATCGACTTGGTGGGGAGCTTGGCAAGGAGTTGCAGGCGATGGAAAAGCAACTGCTCAACAAGTTGCGTCCATTGTCGCTTGAGGATATTCGCGGCTATCTCGAAGATGAGATTGGCTATGCACAAGACGGCATCGGCTACAAGCTGAATCTCAATATCAAGACGGCGGTCGATCGTTTTTTCGAACAGTCTTCAGCCGTCACGAATCGTATTTCAGTTGAGATCAGTCGCCAACTCGACAAGAGCGAAAGTTTCGTTGAAGCAATGAGCGAGAGCGTGTTTCAATCGGCCAGCGGCGTGCTCAAGGGTATTTCGAAGATTAATCCGACTGTCATTAAAAACACGATTTTCGCTGCCCGAGACTTGCTAGGGCAGTTCACGGGTATCGCCATCAAGTTCAAGCCATGGCAGGCCACCAAATTTGCGGGTGCCATCGCGACCTGGGCCGGTCCTGCGGGTGGCGCAATTTCGCTGGGAGTCGATGCGTACAAGATGTACAAGAGCCACGAATTGGAGGCCGAGTTGAGGCAGGTCAAGGACGAGATTGGCGACGTCATTAAGAGCACCTTCAAAGATATCTACGAACTCCTGGCTGACAACGAAAAGATGCTCGACTTCTTCGCGCCGCAACTGCGTGAGTTCCAGAGCATTGTTACGACTATGAGCGATAGCGCCAGAGCGATCCAGGAGAGTCACGGGAAGTTCGATCAGATCGAACGGAAACTGAGAATGCTTGGCTGAGAGCGGGAGCACGGCGGTTGTTCTGCGCTACCGCCGTTACTAACGCTATCGCTTAGGAAGTAGATGCCTGGCGAAAGTTGACGCAACCTTGTTGTCGCAACGAACTCATCGAATTTTCGCTATTCTGAAGGTCGTTACATCGGACCTTTTTCTCGCACACGACAGAAAGTTGCGGGGGTTACGGACGGTGAATGTCCCTGTCACACCACAGAATCAATGTGTTGAGACTGCGAAGAAGCAAATACGATGAAACCTAAAGCTACCTGCTCCACGAAGGGGGTAAAGCCGACCAAAGTTGGGCCATTACCGCGCGCGGTCAGTCCGTTTTCTGGCAAGACTGCCGACTACCCCATTGCACATTTAGAACGCGTCTTGTTGGTCAGCGGGGCGATGAACGTATTCGGCCCAAACTATTGGCGCATGCGTGTCGCCGAGATCGCAGCAAGCCCGGCGCTGACTCCTGTTCAACGTGCACGCATCGCCCGAATTAACGACCTCATTGAGCGCTTGGTGCTGCGCGGCAACGAGGCAGACCTGGCCTGCAAAGCAGCTTGAATGTCCGGTGGTACCGAGAAGTCTTGAGGACGTGCGTAAGCGTGCGCAACTGCCCGATAGCCTCGCCAGGGGTGCCCCCTTTTGCGCGCTTTACTCCAATCGCAAATCACGACACTGGTTCTGCTGCCCTTGGTCTCGGTACCCCGCCCTCTATCATTGGGACCAGCGTGATTGAGATGTCGCGCATTTCGATAGATGCAGTCTAGGTTAGCTTTATTAATTTCGAGTAGGTTCAACTGTAGCGCTGCGCGAGCCTCTTGAAATCAGCGGCGAATTCATCGCGCAACGATTGCGGCTCCAGAATTTCGACATTTGCACCGAACGAACGCAGCCACCAGCGAAGCTTGAGGCTTGGTCTGACGGTTCCTTCTACGAGAAGGCGCCCGTCCACCAGCCGAATTGGTGCCTTCTGGTCCGTGGACATCTTTGATTCAAAAAGATGGTTGCCGCTGTTGCCCTCAAAAGCGAGCCGCATAAACACAGGCGCTTCGACCATGAAGTTAAATTGCTGTTCGTTGTCGATGAAATCGCGGAGCTTGAAGTCTTTGGGGTAAGCGAAGTTTTCCTTGCTCTCGTGCGCCTCACGCACGCGGTCAAGGCGGTACACGCTGCGCAGCGGTTTATGCTTACCCTTTTCGGGCCGCGGCTTATGCGCCGGGTCCTCTGCAACCAGATACATGACGCCGGCAGACTCGACCAGCGCGAGAGGCCACAAAGGCTTCATGCGTGGCTCGTCATTTTCAGCCATAGACATCGGACGATATTTCACATGCACGACACGCTCAAAAAAAAGCGCGGTCTTGATTACGTTGAACGCGTCCTCCTTGAGGGCGGGACGAGCTAGCGCAAACGTACCGTCGACTGAGTCCACCTTGTCAGGCCACGCACGGTGCAAACGACCGTCCGCGTGCTCTTGTGAAAGCCGCACTTCGGCGGCACGAAACAAATTGTCAATGTCGCTGAGAATGGCTTTAGGCAACTGTGTCGTGAACCGCTCAAGCATGTTGAAGGCAACGGCCTCCGAGGCAACCATAAGCGAGGCTGCTCTATTTGCACCCGCGAAAAACGGGACACGCTGCCAGAGAATCTCGCGCGCTCCGTCTTCCTGTCGTGAAATAACTAGCCTCTTGGCTTCCAGAGTTATCAGGTGCCGGCGCACTTTCTTCAAGTAGATATGATGCCCTTTGTCAAGGAGGCGTTGCTTCGTGTCGGGGGTCGATATCCACTTGATTTCGTGACGTTCGGTTGGCAGAAGTTCAAGAATTGCTTCGTCCAACGTGCTGATGTCCGTCGACATTCTTTTCCTCGTTCTTGCTATTGCGCTTCCGGTTTTTAATCCGGAAGCTTGGTTCGCCAAGGCGAATCTTAAGTAGCGGTATATTTGCAAGGCCCACTGCTACTTATAACGGCAGCCGACCCGGAAACTGAACAGCGAAAGGTATGCGCGCGATATCTCTGTCTGTACGTGCCAATCGCTGTATGAAACATTTCTCGAGAGAGACGCCCATCGTCCCTGTTAAATCGCACAATGCGGCCTAACCGAATTCGTGAGATTGCCAGTTATACGAACGCTTTTGCCTCCTAGCCACCGCTCTCAAGTTTCAATCCTGGAAGTAAGAATCGGTTACTACAAAGTCAAATGAGAGGTTGCCTGCTGCGAACGCATTAAAGAACAGAATAATCAAGCCGATAAGCGGTAGCGGGCTGGTCGGTCTTTTCGAGAGGACTGCACGTCAGGGACTCAAGTTGTCCCCAGCGTCCATATGATGTGGAACTCGGCGTCAGAGACGGAGAAAAATATGCTGCGAATGAATGGGGAACGCACCTACTCGGCGTCGGATCTGGTGTCGTTTCTAGAGTGTGAACATAGCACGACGCTCGCACTTATTGACCTGGACACGCCGCTTGAGCGCAATCCAGAAGACGAACAACTCGCGCTCGTGCAGGAAAGAGGGATCGTGCACGAGAAAACATATCTCTCTGAGCTGACAGCATCAGGCAAGAGCGTAATTGACATTAACGCAGTGGCGGGGAAAGACATCCAGGCTCGAGTTCGAGAAACGTTAAAAGCAATGAGTGAGGGCTACGACGTCATTTATCAGGCGGCATTCCTCGACGCGAATCTTCTCGGTTACGCCGACTTCCTGGTCAAGGTGCCGAAGCCTTCGACCCTTGGCGACTTTAGCTATGAAGCCGTCGACACGAAACTGGCGCTATCGTCGCGAAGCAAGTTTATTACGCAGTTGGCTTTCTACTCGCATCTGCTTGCCAACGCACAAGGCGTTTATCCTGAGCGTATGGCCATCGTCCTCGGCTCGAAGAAAACAGCGACCTATCGCTGCGCGGACTATCGACACTATTTCGATACGTCACTGGCACGTTTCATCGCGCGCGTGACAATTGCGACCTCTGCGAGCGATACCGCATCCGCCGTCGAAACCTATCCGGACCCGTGCGACAAATGCCCCCAGTGCTGCTGGAGTCAGATTTGCGATAAGCGCCGAGAGACAGACGATCACCTGTCGCAAGTTGCCGGCATTACGCGCGTCCAGGTTAGCAAGCTGGTAGACGCAGGTATCTCGACGCTTGCGGGGCTTGCAAAGACACCGGTGGGCACGTCAGTGAAAAGAATTGCGCCGGAAACCCTCGAACGACTTCGTTCCCAGGCGGAACTCCAGTACCTGTTTCGCCAGGATGGCCAGCGTCGAACCGTGCTGCTATCGAAAAACCCTGGCGACCCTCGCCTTCGCGGCTTTGAACGTCTGCCCGAGCCGAACCCCGGCGATATTTTTTTCGACATGGAAGGCAACCCGCTCGAAGACGGTGGCCTTGAATACCTTTTCGGCGTTTGGGAAATCGATAAGCCGGGCGGCCGGTTCGTTTCATTCTGGGCACACAACCGCGCGGACGAAAAGACCGCGTTCGAGGAGTTCATCGACTACGTGGATGCGCGTCTTGCGGACTACCCCGGCGCGCACATTTACCATTACGCTCCCTACGAGCCGACTGCGCTGAAAAAGCTGATGTCGGTGCACGGCACGCGTGAAGCGTCCGTCGATAATCTGTTGCGCGAGGGCAAGCTCATTGACTTGTACGGAGTAGTCCGGCAGGCGCTGCGTGTTTCCGAGTCCAGCTATTCCATCAAGTACATCGAGCGCTTCTATCGCGGCGTTCGCGCAGGCGGTGTCACGAACGCTGGCGCCAGCATCGTATTCTATGAGCGCTGGAAAGCGTTGCGCGGCGACCCGGAGAAGAAGGCCGAAGCGGACAGGCTGCTCCGGGATATCGGGCTGTACAACCAGGATGACGTTGAGTCGACCTTCCAGCTGCGGGAGTGGCTGCGGACACTCCGCCCAGCTTCCATGCCGTGGTCGAATCGACGTGCCGACAGTGGAGATGCCTCCCCTGTATCGTCAAGCCCGAGCGAGGCCGTGATTCGAGCCGGGACGCTCGTGGAGTCGATTCTGAAAAACCTGCCTCCAGATGAAGTCGACTGGAAGCCGGAGCATCATTACTGCGCGCTTATCGCCCATATGGTCTTGTTTCACCAACGTGAGGCGAAGCCCGAGTGGTGGGTGGTTTTCAATCGAAAAGATATGACTGAGGTCGAGCTCATCGAGGACGCGGAGTGCCTGGGTGGTCTTGTGCGGAATAGCATCCGGCCGCCGACAAAAGATAAGCGCTCCAAGCGCTACTGGTACAGCGTACCGCCGCAGGATACTAAATTGCGGGACGGCTCCCGCGTGATGAACGTCCTCACGGGCAAAACACTGTCGAATCTTCAGGTCGATATGGACAACTTGAGCGTGTCGTTCACCGTGGCTGGCGACAACGTGCCCGAATCGGTCATGTCTATTAGTCCGACAGGGCCAGTCGATACAAAATGGCACCGCGTTGCGCTCGAACACTTCGCAACCCAGTTCAAAGGCAGCGCCAACGGATACAAAGCGGTTCATGCATTGCTGGGCCGAAAGACGCCGAGCATCAAGGACATCCCGACTGGAGCTGCGCTTGTCAATGAGAATGCCGAGCTCCTTCCGCAGGTAGTTAGCGTTGTCAAGGGAATGGATGAAACCTGTCTCTTCATACAGGGACCGCCCGGAGCGGGCAAGACGTTCACTGGCTCGCATGTCATTCTTGAGCTATTGAGGCAAGGAAAGCGTATCGGCGTGACCTCCAACAGTCACCACGCCATCAACAATCTTTTGATGGCCGTTGAAAAGCGCGCGATGGCTGCGGATTTTCAATTCGCCGGAATGAAGAAATCGACCGGCGACGATTCACTTCTCAACGGTAGCGGACTGATTATCGACGTCACAGATGATGAAGTCATCTTCAGCGGAGAGGCTCACCTCGTTGCTGGCACCTCGTGGCTTTTTGTCCGCGAACAGATGCATGACACGCTGGACTATCTTTTTGTAGACGAAGCGGGCCAAATGGCGCTGGCCAATCTCGTGGCTGTCGGTATGAGCGCAAAGAACATTGTGCTCTTGGGCGACCAGATGCAGCTCGCCCAACCAAGTAAGGGCATGCATCCGGGGCGTTCCGGAGACTCGACGCTCGATTATCTGCTTGATGGCGTGTCCACTATCCCGGCCGACAAGGGCATCTTCCTCAAAACGACATACCGCATGCATCCCGACGTCTGTGAGTTCATCTCGGATGCTGTCTACGACGGCCGCCTGATGTCGGCTCCCGGGACTGCTGCACGGGTGGTCAACGCGCCCTTTGGCAATCAAAGCGCCGTCCCGTTGACGGGAATCCGTTTTGTTCCGGTGTCCCACGACGGGAACACGCAGTCGAGCAAAGAGGAAGTTCAGAAAGTCGTCAGCATCGTGGCTGACCTTCTCAAGGGAATGCACGACGACGACGGCCGCATGGTGCCAATGACGCTCGACGATATCCTGGTCGTCGCGCCATACAATGTGCAGGTCAATGAACTTAAGCGCGCGCTGCCGGCGGGCGCACGCGTGGGTACGGTCGATAAATTTCAGGGACAGGAAGCCCACGTCGTCATCCTGTCAATGGCAACTTCCAATGCCGATTACCTGCCGCGTGATATTGAGTTTCTGTTCAGCAAAAACCGGTTGAACGTGGCCATCTCACGTGCCAAGGCACTTGCCATTCTGGTTGCGAGCCCCGACCTGCTGACTATTCCCTGCTCGAGGCCCGAGCAGATGGCGCTTGTCAACACACTGTGCGCGCTCGTGCATTACTCCGCGCGATGAGCCGTGCCGAAGGCAGGGCAACGTTTCTTCTTGCTTAGCTTCACGCATTCTGGATAACGACAGGTCGGGCGGGAATTTTTACTCCGCTTGAAACCTGGCAAATACATTCATATTCGACCTTGGACACTCGACATTGACCTTTTCTGATATCAACAGTCGCCGCATTAGACAGTTCCCGTTCGTTGCAGGGACCAAATTCAAGGAAACGGATTGGCGGCAGGCCGAAAAATCCCTCAAAGTCTTCATGGTTCTTTGGGATGGGGTCAAGGGGGGCACGCTAACCGTCGACGACATCCGGCATTCTTTCTTCTATTCGACTTCTGACACTATCAGTTATCGCGAAAGCTGGAAGTGTGGCCAGTATTGGTCGGTCGCAGCGTGGGAGCTCGCATGCAAGCAAGGGAACACTAAAGCACTAATTTCCGAACATGTGCTGCCACGCGAAGCAATGTTGCAACATCTATTCTCTGACCATGTCTCGACCGCAAATGAAGCAGCTGCCTACCTTTGGGAAAACAGCTTCGTTTGCGTCATCACGAAAGAAGAGAACAAACGGCTTAACAAAGCAAAGTTGGCCAAAGAGGGATTCCCGCTAGACCCATGGAAGCGATACTCGGGGGAATGCCTTGACGACCCTATCCTCGTCCTCGATGCGGAATTCCCTCCGGGTAACCGCCTGATGAGCGACGTCGAACGTGTGCCGCTTGAGCAGAAAAATCTGCTTCGTGGAACGGAAGTCGTTTTGGTCCGTTCATCTTGTGTTGGAACCAGTGACGCTTCCCTGGAGGACGCGAGCATCAAAATCGAACGCGCCAGCTACTTCGCTGTTGATGAGCGACGCGACGATATCGAGCCACAATAGTCGAGATTTCGTATCGCGCCGATAACAAATCGTCGGCGACTTGCAAGGGTACGGTCAGACAATCAAATGACGGATGGCATGCCTGTCGTTGCCGAAAAGGCAGTGATGTTCGACTATGGCGCAGTGTCGCAAGTGACGAAGAGAGGGCGCGAACTGGAAGCGACGACAACTTCGGGCTGTGCTGATTTACTAGAAGTCGCAGACGTCGTCGAAGCCTCGCTCCGTCCAGATTATGCTTCGCGGAATAGTGAGGTGTTTCCTTGCGCAGTCACCCTCTGCTCCCGAAGCTAATATGCTTGGGCTTTGTTTTTTGTGCGGCAGAGATGCCCTCCGTCTCAGTCACGGCCCCAAGTCGTCATTTATGCCCATTCCAGACGGGGTCCGGGTCGTCGTCCCAAGCGGGAGCGAATTCCACTGCGTTCCATTTCTGATGGCTTCGGTCGAACGGCGTTCCAGGCCCTTCTCGTGGGCGGTCGTGGCGATATATCCATCCCGGCTGTCTGGAGTTTTGCATCTGCTGATAGCGCGCCATAAAGTAACTCGTCGACATGCGAGGGCCACGGCGCAGGAACTCACGACCCTCGAGGTTGCAATCTGGCGTCCAAATCTGCCATGTATATTTGTAGAACATCGGCGGTGTTGTGGGCAAATGGCCCAGACAAAACCACAACGCGCCGGGGCGGTCTCGCTCCCAGCTTTCTCGGGTGGGTAGTCGCATTTGTCGGTCAGATTTAAATGTCGGCGCAATTAGGGCATGTCTTGAGAGGTTCAATCGTCATCATCGAAGCGGACCAGGGCCATCAGCTGATTGCCATTCCCATACACCCTAAGATGGGAATCGAATGTCTTATCTAGTTGAGGATTGTAGATACCGACCATTCTGCCGCCCACGTAGGCGTATTGCTTCCCCTGGCCTCCGGTCTGGATACGACCAACAATTCTCAATGAACCATCACGAAGATAAATAGTATTCACAACGCCTCCGGCGTATTGTCCTGCTACTTAGAAATTGTCCGCCCAGCGGCCCCAGAAGCCGGGCTCATCGTGATGAGCATTTTTCATCGCTAGCTCCAGCGAGACCACGTAGAACCTGACGTCTTCATAGCGCATAGACCCGTCAGGAAACTCGAGGAAAGCCTGTACCTTGCGATAACCGTCGTCGGCCTCGCTGAATGGCACATTGATGAATATCTCGCCGGTATAGGAGCGAATCACGGTTTCGGACGCGACCTGTCCGCACTCCCGCCATTCGATGCCTTCGCTCCCAAACCATCGCACGATTTGCAAGCGCGAATCCAGACTCCGATAGTCCACGCGGTGAGGCCGCTGTGCCATGAGGAACTCAAGGTAAAGCACATCCCGATTCAATTTTCGCGCGATTGCGTCAATAGGTTCCAGTAGCTGTGGCATTGCGTATCACATGGTAGGTTAGAGACAGCGGAAGTTGTCGTTGACAAGTCATTCGATGACGTAGCTCATCGCAGTTGCGCATGCCGGGCATAACGTGCGGATACGGCCATCCGGGCGTCTGTGCAACATCGCAGCGCGGCCGCATCGCTCGCAACTTCTCTGACTCAGCAGTGTCGCCTCGGCAACCCAGCCACCTACCCTATCCGTGACGTCGCCTCGGATAAGAAGGCGCAGGCTGCCTAGCCTCGCCCAAACTTCGATGACGAGCAGTTCCGACGTCTGCGCCATGACTTCAAGCTTGTAGGACAGTTCGTCAATTACGCGGTACCACCCATCATCACATTCGAATCGGCACGCGCCTGAATAGCGGGGTTCCAGCGAACGATAGATAGCCGGATAGCTCGTGACTAGCGTCTTCTCGAGTTCTCGATTCATCGCGGTCGCTTAATGGAGAACTAGCCGTGTTTCGTTATTGATACCGTGCGGGACGTGCCCCGTTGCTACGAGTTTGGAGGCTGACTCGCAGTTTGGTACGTGGTCGTCGAAGAAGATGTCCGGCCTGAATTCTGCGAGAAAACGCGTCTTATTCTTACCACCAAGAAACATGGCCTCATCAATTGCGACACCCCAGGACATGAGCGTGCGGATCGCCCTTTCGTGCGCCGGCGCACTACGAGCTGTAACCAGCGCCGTACGCACTCTCGACCCGCGCTGGTTCCGGAGCGCGGACAACGCAAGGAGGAATGGCGTCAGTGGACCAGGAGACAGCGGCGAGCGCGCATAACGCGCTTCGTGGTCGTTGAACTCCTCGAGCTGTCGCAGCCTAAAAACGCGCTCGGCTTCATCACTGAAGAGAACGGAGTCTCCGTCGAATGCGATGCGCAACTGCTCGTCGTCGGGGGCGGCTTCCAAACCAGAAACCGGGTACACACAGGCGGCGGGAAAGCCGGCTGTCATCGCTTCCTTGACGTCCGACGCATGAGCGGAAAGAAACAAGTTCGCCTCAAGCGGTGCAAGGTAAGCGTGCGGTCGCGCCCCGCTGGTGAAAATGGCTCGGCTAATCGCCAGTTCATGATGTCTAGTTGACGCAAACACCCGCAGGCCTGTCACAGGGTCGTTACGCGACAGGATGGCAACCTCGACGTCGTTACTCCCGTTGGCATTTAAGGCCAGGAGCTTGCGCACGAAGTGGAAGGCCACGCCGGGGCTTGCAGGGACATCCAGTTGCGACGCCTGTAGCGCACAGTAAGCCGACGGGTCGGCCTCCCGAAACACCTCGTTCTCCGACTCAAAGTCGAAAAGCGCTCGGGCGGAAACAGCGATGGTGATTTTCGTGTCTGCAATCATGGGTCTCTCCTGTGGCTGGAAAGAATGGTGCATGCGATTGGGGACAAATAATGTCCCTAACCCCCGATAGAATTACCGCAGACCGAAAGAGAAGCCGGGTGGATACGCTCACCTAGCGAGTCTGAACCCATCGCGTTTGCATCTCCTAGCGGCAGATTCGCGATGAAAATGCCACGTCAGCGCTAGGCGCCGACAATTGAAACGCACACTTTGAAGTTCAAGCAACGTAATCGGGGACACGTATGGATAACGACGCTGCAATCAGGCAAGCGGCCCGCTGGATTTGCGACGCGGATGGTCTGCTCGTCACTGCAGGCGCAGGCATGGGTGTGGATTCTGGACTACCTGATTTTCGGGGTGCCGATGGATTCTGGCGTACTTACCCCGCCCTGCGCCACTACGGATATTCATTCGAGGACATGGCCAATCCATCGGGCTTTGCGAGCAATCCTAGCTTGAGCTGGGGATTCTATGGGCACCGCTTGGCGCTTTATCGCGCGACAGTGCCTCATGCCGGCTTTGGCATTCTTTGTGCGTGGGCGTCGGTGATGAAGCAAGGTGCCTTCGTGTTCACGAGCAACGTCGACGGTCAGTTTCAGAAAGCAGGATTTGATGCCGAACGCATCGTGGAGTGCCATGGAACTATCCACCGGTTGCAGTGTGTCGACGCTTGCACTGATGAAACCTGGCCAGCGGATGATTTTTCTCCCATCGTCGACGAGGCGAGTTGTCTACTTGAGAATGAGATGCCTATGTGCCCATACTGCAATGGGCTCGCCCGGCCGAACATCTTGATGTTCGGAGACTGGAACTGGGTGGACGGGAATGCGGAAAGGCAGAAGAGTCGCCTTTCAAAGTGGCTTAAGTCCGTAAAGCGACTCGTTGTTGTCGAGATTGGCGCTGGCCGGGCGTTGCCGACCGTGAGGCGCTTCAGTGAATGTCACGGGCCACGTGTCATTCGAATTAATCCACGCGAGTACTGGATACCACCGGACAAAGGTTTAGGTATATCAGGTGGTGCGTCTGGAGTGATTGAACTGCTCGACAACGCAAAGAAAAGGATGGGTACATAAACTAAGTAAAGAAACCAAAAAATTGGTCGTTATTGATGGTGGTGTGGGCGTGACATGAATATTGGGAACGTTGAGGTTCCCAGTACCGCAGCGCTTCCTCAAACGGCTCGGGGATTTTAGAAAACGTTATTGGACAGCTCAAATTGGAAAATAGGACAGACCGGACGCGACTGAATACCGCGAGTGGTAGAGGGCAGTTTGAATTCTCGGGAAACATAGAAACGGGAATCGAACTATTCTACGGAGAGGGGTTCCAGATTTCCGGATGGGTACCCTCGGAGACAATTCATGCGCTCCGAGCAGAGTTTCTGCCAAGACCGAGCCCCGTTTTGGTTGGAACCAGTTTTGACGACCCCCCGGCCGGTAGCATGGGTGACTGGTTGCTATCGCGGAAAAGTCCAAACTTGGCTTGCTATCTGGTTCCCACCTTGGAGTATCTGGGTTGCGGTGCGTATGACGTAAGTCGTCGTAGGTTCTCGTTCACTGAAACGACGGGGCTCAGCGAATCCGACACACATGTGCCAACAAAGCCGCCAGCGACGCCATTGGCGGCGGAAAGTTTCGACGGCGACTCGCTGGCTATAGAGGCTGGAAAGATGATGGCGCGCGTTGCAGAAGAAGCGACAACGCTTGCTTTATCCCCGGTCCAGCGATTTGCATGCTCGTTGTCGGAATTCTCGAATGCCGAAGAGCTGCGTTGCCGATTGGGCGAATTGAGCCTCCCAGCCAAGGGAGATTTCGTTGTATACCGCTTCCAGACCGATGTACCCGGGAAATTTCACGCAGTATTCCCGGAAAGTTCAGTCCGCTCGTACAAACTCAGTCGCAAGAATGAAGTTACGGATGATGGCGTCACTCTTTATGTCGGAAGTTCGAGAGACTTCGCGAGCAGGCTGCTGCAGCATTTCGGATTTGGATTCGAAGGGACGTATGCACTCCATCTGACGCGCTGGGTGCCGGAGTCGCTCCGGCAGACACAAATAGTGCTTGAGTACTGGACAGTTCGTAATTGCAATCAGGTGCGCCCTATCGTGCTCCAAACATTGGAGGATTACCTCTGGGACCATAGTCGTCCTGTGTTCGGCCGACGGGGCTCAAAATAAGGGCAATGGCTGTCATCCAGCAATCGGGTGATGGCGTAGTGAAACCCTTTGCGGCACTGCACCGCCGCCCTGCTTGGCGGGTCGGCGACGCAGTTCTTCGCGCATCACGAGGTGTGTTCGATATCAAACGCCATTCGAACGGGCGCGTTCTAGACGTTGCCGTGGTAAAGGGGCGCACGAACGACGGAAGCAAACGTTTCTTCTTCATCCTCGGCGACAACGGGTTGGAGCGCGGTGCGACCAAGGGTGGCACAGGCGGCGCAAGCCGCCTGACCGAAGAAATAAGGTCAGCGCAACGTACGCGGACCTTATAGAATGAGTGCGAGGAGACTATACGAGGATTCTTTCCACATCGTGACTCCTTCTTCGAATCCCCCACACTCTTTAACTTCATCTAAGCTGTTCCCGCCAGTCCGCCAATTATCACGCGGCGCGAAGCAGTTCAGTTGCCGTTGCCATTAACGTTCCACCTTTTTGCGACCCTGACGTACGCACTTGCGACTAGGACAGTCACGGCGCCCGCAACAAAAGCGATTGCGTGTGACTTAAGATATTCCATCGGGCCAGGAAACATCTCACGCTCCTTGAAATGCTTGTCCGCACTCGGCGCAAAACCGGGAAATGCGTTCATTCCGCGCGCCGCAGGACGGACACGCTTTTGTATGAACCTCAACGATGGCCTTCTGGCGCATGTAGGCCAGTTGAATGACACATGGCACAGTGACCCGATAGGCCGGACTGGCCATGTCTGCCAACGTCCATACGCCAGTCACGACCCAGCCAATGGGACCGAGCAGTGCGCCGATGGTGCGTGCGAGCGTTGCATTCACGGCAAGAGGAAGTCCCCGACCAAGCAACGCCTTCGATACTGCATTGGCCACAATCAGCGAGAGCTTGTAGGTAGCGAACCCACCCAGGCGGCCGGCGGCGATAAGGGCGGCGCCCGCTGCGGGCTTTAGCATCGAAAGGTCAGACACATTGAGTTCTTTCAACACCGCAGCCCGTTCCTCAGCAGACATCTTCTCGAATGAGTCACGGAGAATTTTGCGGAGGATGCTGTCCTCGATAACGAGGAGGTCGTCTTTTTTGTCGAACGCGACCTTCAGATGCGAGGCCACGTCCTTGACTACCTCGTCGTAGGCGATGGTCGTTGACATCACGCCTGAGCGCTGCCTACAAGGGTCTCAACGTGCTGTTGCTCCGTGGACGCGCAGCTGACCTATTCTGGAAAGGCACCATATCCGAATTAGACACTGAGGATGTGGCGCTGGACATCCACCATATTTTTCCGCAAGACTGGTGTGAGAAGCAGGGCATCAGCAGAAAACAGTACAACACGGTGGTCAATAAGACACCGCTGTCCTACAAGGCCAATCGCATGATTGGTGGCGTGGCGCCTTCGGTCTACCTCAGCAAGCTGCAAAAGCATGACCAGGTGAAAATTGACGACGACGCAATGGACGACATCCTGAAAACGCATGCCATCGAGCCGCGGCTGCTCCGAAGTGACGATTTCCACGGCTTCTATGCCAATCGCAAACAGGCATTGCTGTCGCTGATAGGCAACGCGATGGGCAAACCGATACAACAGACCGAAGGTAACTCGACCATTGTGGCTGCAACCGAAGACGACGAAGAGGTCGAAGAGGCGTGAACCAAGAGTAGAAGCGTTGCCTCGAAGCCGCAATTTGCCAATCCTAGCGGACATTGCTGGCATTAAAGCGGCAAGACCAGCCATATTGCGCGCGTGGAGATGGCTGGTCTGTCGGCACCGCCAGTCGGACTGAGCGGCGGGTCGACAGCCGTCCATAGCACTGAATTTTATTGGCCTGATGCGAACAACTCGGATTTCGTTACCCCGCACTCCTGTTCGAAAATCAGCACAACACCAGAATCGCCCCACGCTTCGCACGCGTCAGTGCCACGTAAAGCAATTGCCGGCGGTTGCTTTCTTCGGTCTGCTTTCCGACATATGAACTCGGTGCTACGACGGTGACATAGTCGAACTCAAGTCCCTTCGCCTGGTGCATCGTCCCCATATGCACCACGCCTTGTTTTTCCGTGTGATTGCTCTGCGCACTAATCGACACCGTCCTTTTGCCGGCCTTCTGCAGCAGCAGCTCCAAGGTGTCACGATTTTTCTCACTGGACGCAACCACACAAAAACTTGGAGGAGGCTGACCATCCGCTGTCTTCGGCCACTGAAGCAAGAACTCCTAGACTTTCTCGCCAGCCTTTTCCAAGCCGCTCACCTCGACCTGGACCGGAGCCGGCCTATGTGTAAGCGAGCGATAACGGCTCGACTCGTCCTGTCCGTCATCGAGGTCATCAACCTCGACACCTTCGAGCAGAGCAACTGCCTTACGGCGGATTTCGTCGGTGGTCCGATAGTTGATGTAGAGCTTCCTGGAGCGTCCGCGGATGTCGATGCCGCATTTGCGCATCGCCGCCCGGTGACGACTATAAATCCGTTGGTGACAGTCACCGACAAAGAACAGGTCATTCGCGCCTGCGGGAATCATCGCCCGCAAAAGTTTTATTGCCTGCCGAAGTCCTGCGTCTCATCGATGACAATGGCCCTGTAAGACGGGATTAGCGACTTGTCGCCATCGAGCATGGACGCCAACTCACGGTAGGCATCATCTACCTCCTTGAGCTTGCGGGATGCAAGCTGGCCACGATACTCGTCGAATACCGGCCATACGGCATGGCGCTTTGCGCGGCTGAGCAATACGCCGCGGCCAGTACGGCGCGAAACGAATGCGATGTGGTCCCGTTTCCTGCCCAAATTACGTTTGGGACGCGAGCGAGAAAGCCCTTCCAATATATTTCGTAGCGTGCTACGATTATATTCATGGCAAAGATGAGGTCGTGATGAGCGATAACAATCTTGGGTTTGAATCTGCATGTGACCGTCGTGCAGCGATGTCTCGACACGCAGACAAGCGCGCACAACAGCGAGGAATTGACAAGGTCGCGCTACCACTACTACTGGCTTATGGCCAGCGCGAGTTCGACGGGCGCGGAGGCATCCGTTATCTGATGACTGCGGATGCGCTTGACTCTCTCCGCCGGGCGGTGGGTCGCACGAAACAGGTAGAAGCTCTCGCCGGAGTGTACGTCGTGGTTAGCGCTGACGACCAGACAGTCATCACGATGGGGCATCGTCACAATTAAGAAGACACCATGGAACAAATCGAATCACCCGCTGCCCGGGCTTACTGGAAACTGACCAACCTGGCGCGACTTGGCGGAATCTACGATGCGCAGCTCTTTGCGCTGACTTGGCTCGCCGCCGGCCGGATGGTCGTTACAGAACAAGTCAATGGCATCTCAACGATTGACCAGCTTGCCGAGATGAATGCATGGCGCTTGTTATTGAGCGCGGACTTCCCGAAGGAACTCTACGACGCAATTGCGACGCAACAGTCGCAAGCCGTTACTGTTAATGGAGGACGACGGGATGCTGCGGCAGCTATCGTCTCCGAATTGGCGATGGAGCTGGGTCGACATCCTTGGGACGTTTTGCCATGCATCACTGACGCCGGTAGCCGCAGAGATGCGGCAGATGGGACTGTAGTGCCGGAGTTGGCTGCGTTATTAATGGATATGGTCGATGCGCCGGCAGACAGTGAGGTTTTGATTCCATTCGACGGCAAGGGACAACTGACCGTAGAGGCATTACGTCGTGGATGGCGCGTGCTTTCAGCCTCTCCGCTAACCGTCTCGCAAGTTAGCCGACAACTTTTGCTGATAATTGAGACTGGGCAGTGCCGCCCTTCGCGCGTCCGTACCGAAGTCGACCGAGATGAGGTTGGTCGGCTGATGCTGCGAGCAGACTATGCGCTTATCGTACCGCCAGTCGGTATGCGGATTCGGGACCACCATGCGTTGACATGGAACATCACGGAAACGCGTACCCACGAGCAATACGCTCGCGTTGAGTCTTGGGCCTTGTCTGAGTTTGCTAGCCGAATCGACAAGCGAGCTGTTTTCCTGACCCCTCAGGGTGTCCTTTTTAACAAAGGCCAAGAGCAACGTTTGCGAGAGACTCTGCTTCATCGGGATGGAAAAGACAGTCGGGTAAAAGCGATTGTCACACTGCCGCCAGGTGTGTTTGGGTCTACTGGTATCGCAGGTGCTATTACCGTGATAAGCAACGATGCCGCTAAAGACACTGTTTACATGGCCGACCTCGGGCACGGTCGACGCGCACTTGTTGAGGCCGGTGACATTGTGTCGGCCGGCCGAGAAATTGCACTTGGCTTGCTCGAATCGGATAAAGCTCGCCAAGTAAGCTACGACGAAATTGAAGAGAACGAATTCAGTTTCGCGCCGTCACGCTACTTACAGCGCATCGCGGATTTAAGAGATGCTGCCGTCAAGCTTGGTGACATCTGCGAAGCAGTCAGACCTCCAGCATCAACGAAAGAACCTACCCCTTATGAAATCACAGAGGTCGGATTGCCTGATATGCGCCAATGGCGGCCAATTAATCAGGATATTGAGAAAGCCGTCTATCTGAAATCGGCGCCGAAGACGTCGACTTTGGTACAGTCCGGCGACATCGTCATTACCATTAAGGGCTCGGTCGGAAGGGTTGCGTTGATGGGGACGTCTGCGCAGCGCCAACCAATCATTCTGTCGCAGAGTTGTCTCGCACTACGCTTACGTCCCAGTTTGGGAGACAAAAATCTGTCGCCCGAAGTCTTACTCATGTACCTGCGTTCGCCTCACGGCCAAGCTCAACTAACCGGACTTCAGGTCGGCGCTGGTGTTCAGCATATCAGTCCCGCGACACTGTTAGGGACGGTTTCTGTGCCGATACCCTCCGAACAGGCTTATGTCGAAATTCGGCAGGACTATGACCGGCTCTGCGAACTCGAAGACCAGATTACGAACATTGAGAGCGAAATCGTGAACATCTCCTCTCGGCGTTGGCCCGACAATAACTTCGCGGCTTTGAGTGCCAACGAAACACCTTAACTAGACTCGAAATATCGACATGGCTAATCAACTTACCCTCGAAGCTCTGGAGAGTTGGCTCTGGGAATCTGCCAACATTCTGCGCGGCTCTATCGACTCGTCCGACTTCAAGAACTACATCTTCGGGCTCTTGTTCCTCAAGCGTTTCAACGACGTGTTCGAAGAGCGCGTCAACCAGTTGATGGCCGATGAAGGTTTGAGTCAGGCAGAGGCCGACGCCGAAGTCTGTGAGGACCAGGGCGCCTTCCCGTTAACTGCACGCTGGGGCTGGCTCATCACACGTACCGAGAACATTGGCGAGGCGCTTGACAAGGCCTTTCACGACATCGAAGCCGGCGTAAAAGGCACCGACCTGCAACATGTGTTGACTGCGACGCAGTACGGCGACAAGCGCGTATTGTCCGACCATACGCTGCAACGTCTGCTGCGCCACTTCAACCTGTACAAGCTGGGCAATGACGACCTTTACAAGGCCGACATGCTGGGTGACGCCTACGAGTATCTCATCAAGCAGTTCGCCGATGACGCGGGCAAGAAGGGCGGCGAGTTCTACACGCCCAAGGGCGTGGTGCAGCTGGTCGTCGAGTTGCTCGACCCGCAGCCGGGCATGAGCGTGTACGACCCTACGTGCGGCAGCGGCGGCATGCTGGTGGAGAGCGCCCACCATATCGCCGAGCTGCCGGGTGGCACCCTCATGGGCAAGCCCAATGTGCTGCTCTATGGTCAGGAAAAGAACCTGGGAACCTGGGCCATCGCCAAGCTCAACCTGTACCTGCACAACATGCGGGCGGAGATTGAGCGCGGCGATACGCTGGTCGAACCTAGGCACTTGGATGGCGATTACCTGAAGACCTTCGACCGGGTGATTGCCAACCCGCCGTTCTCGGCCAAGACGTGGTGGGCGCCGCTGGAACTCGCCGCCGAAGCCGAGCAGGAGGGTGAGAAGAAGTCCAAGGCACCCAACTACAAGCAGGTCAGTGACCCCTATGGCCGCTTTAGCTACGGCATTCCTCCGCGAGGCTATGCTGATTTGGCTTTCACCCAGCACATGCTCGCCAGCCTGAAGGCAGAAGGCCGCATGGGCGTTATTCTGCCGCACGGCGTCCTATTTCGCAGCGGCGAGGAGGGCAAGATTCGTGAAGGCCTGCTGTTCGGTACCGACGCCGCCAGCGGTAGTCAGCCGGGTGATTTGATTGAAGCCATCATCGGTCTGCCTTCGGCGCTGTTCTACAACACTACGATTCCCGCCTGCGTGTTGGTGCTGAACAAGCGCAAACCGTCAACCCTCAAGGATAAGGTCATTATCATCGACGCCAGCCGAGATTACCTTGAAGGCAAGGCGCAGAACACGTTGCGCCGTGAAGACATCACCCGTATCGTGGCCGCACACAGCGCTGCGTTTGAGCACCAGACCGAGGTGGAGAACTACTGTCGCTTGGTGGCGTTGGATGAAATCCGCAAGAACGATGGAAACCTCAACATTAGCCGTTACATCGACAACGGTGAAACCGAAGAGACAGTTGACGTGGCTGCAACCTTGGCGCAGCTTGCGGCGCTGGCAAACGAAGGGGCGCAGATTGATTTGCGGTTGAATGGCTATCTGGCCGAATTGGGGCTGCTGGAGATTGAATAAGAATGAGCTACATGCAAGTCGAAGAGGTAGTTAGGAGGACGGAGTTGGAAACTCCTACTGGATGGCAATGCGGTGAACTGTTGAATTTCTTAGAGTTACAGCGGGGTGTGGACCTGCCCCTGCAAGACCGTGTTCATGGCGAAGTCCCTATCTTTGGCTCCAATGGATTGCTGGGCTCTCATAACGCGAGTGTGGCTGACGGACCCGGCGTCATTACTGGACGCTCAGGAACGATTGGGAAGTTGTTCTACACGGAAAACAGATACTGGCCACTGAATACCTCACTGTATGTGAAGAATTTCAAGGGCAACCTGCCAAAGTTCGTTTATTACAAGCTAGATGAAGTTGGTCTTGCGAAATTCTCGACTGGAACCGGAGTGCCGACACTAAACAGAAACGTCGCGCACAAGGAGGTCGTCGTATTTCCGCCGCTCCCCGAACAAAACAAAATCGCCGCTATCCTCACCGCCGTGGACGACAAGCTGAACTTGATTGCCCGCCAGATTGAGGCGACCCAGACCCTCAAGCGCGGGTTGATGCAGACGCTGTTCAACCGGGGTGTTGGTACCCAAGATGCCGATGGGCGATGGGTGCCGCATGCTGAGTTCAAGGATAGCGAGCTAGGGGAGATTCCGGTGGGGTGGGAAGTACAGCCACTCGCGTCGATTTCGCAGGAAACTCGAGCACGAAACGCAGGCATTCTCGACGATGCGTTGCTGTGCGGCGTCCTGAAAGACCAAGGTCTGATTCCGATGAGAGAACGGGTAAAGGGAGCTACAACCGACCGATGCCGAGTCGTTGAGTCGAACGCATTCGCCTATAACCCGATGCGTATCAACATCGGGTCTATTGCTCGTAATCTTCGTGACCACGCTGTCATGGTGAGCCCTGACTATGTTGTTTTTGCAACGAAGCCCGGTGAGTTAATGTACTCCTACCTCGACCACTTCAGGCGTTCGGATGAATGGCAGAGATTTGTAGGGCGCTCTGGTGATGGTGGGGTGCGAATTCGAATCTATTACGACGACTTGGCTCAGTTGCGCATGAAGGTTCCTCCGCTCGAAGAGCAGGCAAGGATTGTTGAAGTCCTTGACTGCGTGTCGAAAAAACTGAACAACCTCACTACCAAGCAGAGGGAATTTCAGACTCTCAAGCGCGGCCTGATGCAAAAGCTGCTAACCGGCGAATGGCGCGTCAAGCTGGAAGGCGCTGAGCCGCTGGCAGCCTGAGCGCACAGCACCATAAGAACAAAAAGGAAAGCGGAAATGGGCAACGCAGAGAAGACAGGGGTGGAAATTCCAGCCATCGACTGGCTGGTCAAGCTGGGCTACAGCCAATTGCCCGGCAGCCAGGTCGTGGTCAAACACCGCCATCTCGCTCCGGTGATGGAAAACATTCTCAAGCCCCGGTTGCTGGCGCTGAACCCATGGCTGGCAAGCGCGCCCGGTGGTGTGGACGCGGTCCTCATCGAGCTGCGCAAACGGGTCAACGACGACCTGTTACCCGCCAACAAGGCGTTCTGGGAGCAGGTGGTGCACCGCTCCGATATCCAGGTCAAGGATACCGAAGGCAAGCCGCGCAGCGTGCGTTTCTTTGACGCCAGTACGGCGGCCAACAACGACTTCCACGTAGTGGACCAGTACGTGGGCCACAATGCCGACGGCGATGTGTTCCGCCCCGACCTGCTGCTGTTCGTCAACGGCCTGCCCATGGCCATCATCGAATGCAAGGCCAGCCACCACCGGCTGGACGAAGCTCTCGCGCAACTGGACGGTTACCGGGCCACGTTTCCATCCCAGTTTGTTTTCAATCAGGTCAGCGTGGGGTTGAACGGGCGGCAAGGCTTGTATGGTGCCATCTTCACGCCACCGGCTTTTTACGCGCACTACCGGCTGCAAGACGCTGAGCGTGCCGAGGTGACGGCTTTGTTGGGGAATGAGCCGAGCGAACAAGATGAGTTGCTGTGGGCGTTGTTCGAGCCCGCGCGCTTTCTGGAGCTCATTACCCATTACGTGCTGTTCGAAACCCGCGATGGCAAGACGGTCAAGAAGCTGCCACGTTACCAGCAGTGGCGAGCCGTGCGTAAGACGGTGCAGCGGCTGACTGCACCAAAGCCACTCGGCGGTGTCGTGTGGCATACCCAAGGCAGCGGCAAGTCGCTCACCATGGCACTGCTTGCTCGCCTGTTGCGCGCCGATAGCACTGGCTTGGACAACCCGACGGTGCTGGTGCTGACCGACCGGCGCGACCTCGACAAGCAAATCTTCGACACTTTCCACGCTGTGGGCATCAAGGCCATCCAGGCCGTGTCCGTTGATGGTTTGGTCAAGATGCTGTCGAATGATTACGGCAGCGTGTTCACGAGCACGGTCCAAAAATTTCAGGAGAAGGACGAGACAGACGCTGACACGGAGGCTTCGGCCGAACCTTCTGAGGATGAGGATGACACCATCCAAGCGACGCGCCACCGGCGTCTGCGTGACGGCAAGAACTTCTTCATGGTCGAAGAGCGCAATGTTAATTTCGGCCAGTACGATGCAGACGGAGCGCTGTTTTCGCCCAAGTGGGAAGAAGTCCACCGCGAGAAGGTGAACTTCCGCGTGCTGAGCACCAAACCCAACTTCTATGTGTTGGTGGACGAAGCGCATCGTAGCCAGTACGACTTTCTGGCCGCCTTTATGCGCGCCAGTCTGCCAAAGGCCAAGTTCATTGCGTTTACCGGTACGCCTTTGCAGAACGACGACAAACATACCCTTGCCGAATTTGGCGGCGGTGAATATATCGACGAGTATCGGCTGCATGAGGCCGTGGCCGATGGAGCCACGTTGCCCATCAAGTATCAGGACGCCTGGGTGGCGCTGGCGCCCGATGTCGGCCTCGACCAAGCGTTCAAAGGGCAATTCATTAGCGAGCCCGAGGCGCGGCAGCATGCATTGAAGAAGGCACTGCTCACCCGCTGGCGACAGGCCGGCGACCGCATGGAAAAAGTGGCTCACCATCTTGTTGAGCACTTTCTGACCAACGTGCAGGCTAAGGGCCTCAAGGGCATGCTTGTGTGCGACGGCCGCGAGATGGCCGTACGCTACAAAGACCAGCTCGACGCAATCATGAAGGAGCGTGGCGAGCAAGGGTTGCCCACCTTCGAGAGTCGAGTGGTGGTGTCGCTGGCCAATATCACGGCTTCGCGCACCGGTGCGTCAGAAAAAGAGGCCGCTGCCGAGAAGGGAGTTAGCGCCGACAAGGTCCGCACCATCGAAGAGCGCGTGCGCGAGGAAATCAAGGCCGGCAAGGTGCCGGTCGCCATGCCGACCGAGCAGATTGCCAACTTCGTCAGCAAGCTGTTTCCGCTGCCCTATGGCGATGAAGTAAAGGGCAAGGACGGAAAGGTACATGCCAACAATGTCGGGCTCATCATCGTGTCCGACATGCTGCTCACTGGCTGGGATGCACCGATTGTCGGCACTATGTACCTAGACAAGCCGCTCAAAGAACACACCCTGCTGCAAGCCATAGCACGCGTTAACCGGACCTTGGCAGGCAAGAACGCAGGCTACATTGTGGACTACCACGGTGTGGTGGAACACTTGGACCATGCTCTCAAAATCTACGGCGGCGACGTCAAGCCTGCTCAGGTATGGGAAGGCGTGGAAAGCGAGCTGCCCAAGCTGCAAGCGACTCTCGAACGGATTCTCAAACTTTTACCGCGCAAGCATGACCCGGTCAGCCAGCGTGAGGACTACAAGGCCGATGCTGAAACGTTCCTCGACCCGGCAGCCCGGTTGGATAAGGTGGAAGACTTTCTGGAGCTGGTTAAACAGTTCAACCGCAGCATCGACATCATTCTGCCCGACGTGCGTGGCGTGGAGTTCAAACCGTATTTCACGCTGTTTGCTGAAATCCGTCTGATGTTGCGGGACAAATTGCCAGGTACGGCATATCGGGAACGAATTACCAAACTCGAATCCGTGCTCCTGCAGCAGTTGCTGGATGAACACATTAGCGCCAGCCCAGCCAAGAGCCTGCTTGGCAAAGAGGTGTCAATTCTTGACGCCTCGGACATGGACCGGCTCAAGAGGCTAGCCAGCCCCGGCAGTCGGGCGCTGGTGATGAAGAACCAATTGAAACACACTATCGAGACGGGCCGCGACAAGGACCCTGTGTTCTTCGACAAGTTGGCGGAGGAGTTGGAAAAACTGCTTGAAGAGGAGAAGGCTGGCCGCATCACCCAGGCGAAGTTTCTGGAGCAATTGGACCTGTTCGGTCAGCGCATCAAGGAGAAAGACAACACCGGGTTTTCCAGCCCGGCTCATTCGGCGGCATTCCACTACCTAGAGTCCCATCTGTCGAGCGACATGGCCCGGGGCGTGACGACAAAGCTGTTCGAGGATGAGGAACTCAGCCATACCATGGCATCTGGCCACTGGAAGGCCATGCCCGACTTGCACCCTGAAATCAAGAGGCGCATCAGCAGCTTGCTAGTGCCGCTGGCAGGCTGGCAGCGCGCCGTAGCGCGAGACCACGCCAGTCACCTGCTGACCATTTTGCTGAAGAACTGAGCTATGCCGCGCTTGCATTATGGAGAGACCACCATCGAGTGGCAGTTTCGGCCAGACGCGGGGCTGAAGCGCCACTATGTGACGGTCGAGCGTGGCCGCCCTGTGTTGTTGCGCGGACCGTGGGTGGATATACCAGAGCAAGAGGCGCTGGTGCGACGGCGCGCCCGATGGATACGCGAAAAATTGGCGCTGGTGAACAAGCCGCAGCTCGAAAACGTCATCGTGACCGGCAGCCGGCTCAGGTATTGTGGACGCAGCTACTTCACGGAGGTCCGTCACATGCCTGCTTTGGCGACGCCACGGCTGGCATTTACCGCGTCACGCTTCGTGGTGGAGTCCCCTTCGGGCAGCGCAATCACGTCCGATGCTTTGGTGCCTCTGTTGGAGAGCTTTTACCGCGAGCGCGCGGAAGAAAAACTGCTGCCAAAGGTCCGTCATTGGGAGCGCGAAACAGGGCTGAAAGGTGCAGGGGCCTTCATCCGGCATTTTCAAAGCCGATGGGCGAGCTGCGATGCTGCGAACGTCTTGCAGTTCCACCCCAGAGTGATGGAGCTGGCCGGCAGCGTGCAGGACTACGTCATTGTTCACGAGCTATGCCACACCATTGAGAAAAACCACACCCGGCTCTTCTGGAATCTAGTTACCCAAATAATGCCGGGGTGGAGGCGTGAACATGAAGCGTTAGAGCGGGCGATGTTCGGGGGCGAGATATAGCGAGGCAGCGCAATCGCACAAGCCAGCCTACGGGTGTGCGGCTATGTACACAGCAAAGAAAATAAGGAGGCGTGGCAGGTGATTTATTTCTCGGATGTATTCAATGTCGAGCCCGATGTTCTCTATGCCCGTGGTGCTTTCAATATTACGCTGGTTAACGACCTGCCGCTTTTCGTCGACCCGTTTCTCCTGTTCGATAGTAAGCGCCCGGAATTCCGGGCCTTACACGACGACATCATTAAGTACCTCGTATTTGTGCGTGACCGGGCTCAGGCGAATGAATTGACCGAGGGTGCCATATCCCAGTGGCTTTTCTTCCGGGAGGTCAAGCAAAATTGGCTTGGATTCAGCCGGCAAGGGAATAGTGGTACTGGGCTTGGGAAACAGTTTGCTCAGGTGCTTGCGCGGAACTTTCAAAGGGTATTTCGCGATTTTGGGACGGAGACCTTGACGAAGAGCTCACATTTGGAAAAACTCGGCCTGCTCAGCGGTGGTGTTGGGCGAGACCATTTGAGCGATTTCACGACGAATCTCATCAAGGGTTACCTGCTCAAGTACACCGAGGATTTTGCAAAGAAGCATCTGCACTCGAACCAGTTAAAGCAAGTTCATGTCGAGCGGGTCAACTTTAACTACGAGACAAGACGCTGGCAGTCTGGACACTTCGTGCTGCCATGGCATGCCGGCGACTACGTCATCCTCACGCCATGTGAGATTCTGACCCGCGACGAAGCATGGATTAACCAGGGGGACATGCTGAGTCAGTTCTTTCAGCTCCGACAATCATTGCCGGACGAGCATCTCCGCGCTCAGGTCAATGACCACTTCCTGAGGCAAATCAACGAACGTTCAACGCAGGATGAACGGAAAGCCGCAGCCCTGCGAACTATTAAGCAGTTCACTATGCTGATTGACCATTACATTAAATGGAAGGAGGAGAATGCGTCAGAAGCGCATGTCGTCAGCAGCAAGAAGGTTCAAGAAACCCACACGCAGTTCGTGGACAACATTCGCGAGTTGGTTCTGAAACACTTGGTCGGCACAGAGTTTTACGAGAAGGGAGACTCATACGAGGAAGCTCTGCAGCGAGTAAAGTACCTGAAACATGTCATTGAAGACAACGACGGCTATCGGGTCTTCTATGTGAGCGGTACGCCCGTCAAGCGCGAGAGCGACCTTCACACCATGTTTCGCCTGACTTGGTACGCAACGATGTTCGACGTAAACGCCGAGGTCAACAATGGTCGCGGTCCGGTGGATTACAAGGTCTCGAAGGGAAAGCGAAACGCTAGCCTTGTTGAATTCAAGTTGGCGAACAATTCAAGCCTAAGGCGCAACCTTGAGAAACAGGTCCAAGTCTATGCGAAGGCAAGTCAAACAGACCGTTCTATCAAGGTTATTTTGTATTTTTCGGATACCGAGCTGGTGAAAATCACGGGCATTCTCCGCGACCTCAAGCTTCAGGATAGAGAAGACATCGTACTTATCGATGCAAGCCGTGACAACAAAATATCCGGGTCGAAGACCTGACTGTCCTGGAGTCGAGTGATTTGCTCACAGTCACCGCGTGATAGAAGCACTAGTCCAGCATTTCGATGCCCCTCGGATGTGCTCGAGCCCTTGTGTGTTTCCGTCGCTCCTCGGCCAAAATCCTGACCAGAAATCAAGGAAAGCCTGTAAGTATCCGGGCTTACAGGCCTCCTGGGCTTTGGTCATCACAGCTCTGCGGCGCAATCAAACTGGGCTATCAGGGCCCCGCGCCCCATAAATTTCTCAGTTTATGGGTCCGTTTTTCTCAGGTTATGCGTCTACCTACAAACAGCCTCAAACATCAATATTCCCCGCCCTCAAAGCATTCGACTCAATGAAAGCCCGCCGCGGCTCCACATCATCCCCCATGAGCGTCGTAAAGATGCCATCAGCCGCAATAGCATCCTCGATCTGCACACGAAGCAAGCGACGCACGGTCGGATCCATCGTCGTCTCCCAAAGCTGACCGGGGTTCATCTCACCCAAGCCCTTATAGCGCTGCTTCGAGACATTGCGCTCAGCATCAGCCAGCAGCCACTTCATCGCACTCTTGAAGTCGGTGACAGCCATACTCCGCTCACCACGTTTAATAACGGCGCCAGTCTGAATCAAGCCCTTAAACGTATTAGCGGTATTGATCAGCTGTTGATAATCAGCAGTGAGTTGGAAATCCTGATCCAGCACCGAGATTTTCTGATTACCGTGATGAGTCCGCGCAACACGCAGCGAGCGCAATTCACGCACCGGGTCGTACATCGTCGTGACCTTGACTTCAGGCTTCAACGGATCGTCGCGCAGCTTCGCTTCCAGGGCAATCGCCGACGTTTCAGCCGCAGCTTCGCTAGAAAGGTCGATCACAACCCCATCCATCACTGCCTCAAGCGCCCCAGCGTCATACAACCGGCTCAACCGGTTAACAACGCCTTGAGCCAGCAAATAAGCCCGAGCCAGCTCGCCCAATGCATCGCCGGTAATCGGCGTAGCGCCATCGGACGAAACCAGTTCCGAACCCTGCAGCGCGAGCTTCAGAATGTGCGCATTAACTTCAGCCTCATCCTTCAGATACCGCTCGTCCTTACCTGCCTTGATCTTGAACAGCGGCGGTTGCGCGATATAGATATACCCACGCTCGATCATCTCCGGCATCTGACGATAGAAGAACGTCAGCAGCAGCGTGCGGATGTGCGCGCCGTCGACGTCAGCATCGGTCATGATGATGATGCGGTGATAACGCAGCTTCTCGAGGTTGTAGTCTTCCTTGCCGATGCCACAACCCAAAGCCGTAATCAGCGTGACGATCTGCTCCGAAGAAAGCAGCTTGTCATAACGCGCTTTCTCGACGTTCAGCACCTTGCCGCGCAGCGGCAAAATCGCCTGAAACTTCCGGTCGCGCCCCTGCTTCGCCGAGCCGCCTGCCGAGTCACCCTCGACGATATAAATTTCGGACTTCGCCGGATCTTTCTCCTGGCAATCCGCCAGCTTACCCGGCAAGCCAACGCCGTCGAGCACGCCCTTCCGACGCGTCATTTCCCGCGCCTTTCGAGCCGCGTCGCGCGCGCGCGCTGCATCGACGATCTTGCTGCAAATGATCTTCGCGTCGTTCGGCGTTTCCAGCAGGAATTCTTCGAGTGCCTTCGCGACCACGTCTTCCACCGGCGCACGCACTTCCGACGACACCAGTTTGTCCTTCGTCTGCGCGCTGAATTTCGGCTCCGGCACCTTCACCGACAGCACGCACGACAACCCTTCGCGCATATCGTCACCGGACGTCTCGACCTTCGCCTTCTTGGCAACTTCGTGATCGTTGATGTACTTGTTCAACACGCGCGTCATCGCCGCCCGCAACCCGGTCAGGTGGGTGCCGCCGTCGCGCTGCGGAATATTGTTCGTGAAGCACAGCACGTTTTCGTTGTAGCTGTCGTTCCACTGCATGGCCACTTCCACGCCCACGCCGTCTTTCTCGCCGCTGATGTGGAAAATGTTCGGGTGCAGCACAGACTTGTTCTTGTTGATGTACTCAACAAAGCCCTTCACGCCGCCCACGAACGCGAAATCTTCTTCCTTGCCGGTGCGCTGGTCGGTCAGCTTGATGCGCACGCCGTTATTCAGGAACGACAGCTCGCGAATGCGCTTGGCCAGAATGTCGTAGTGATATTCGATGTTGCCGAAAATGGTTTCGTCGGCAAGGAAGTGCACTTCGGTGCCGCGATTTTCAGTGTCGCCGGTGATCTGGATCGGCGAAACAGCCACGCCGTCGATCTCTTCGATCACGCGGTTTTGCGGCACGCCACGGTGGAACTCCATGAAGTGCTTCTTGCCGTCGCGGCGAATGGTCAAACGCAGCCACGCGGACAGCGCATTCACGCACGACACGCCCACACCGTGCAGACCGCCGGACACCTTGTAGCTGTTCTGGTCGAACTTGCCGCCGGCGTGCAACTCGGTCATCACGATTTCAGCGGCGCTGCGCTTCGGGTCGTGCTTGTCGTCCATCTTCAGGCCGGTCGGCACACCTCGGCCGTTGTCGGTGATCGAGATGGAATTGTCCGCGTGAATGATCACCTGGATGTCGTTGCAATGGCCTGCCAGTGCTTCGTCGATCGAGTTGTCGAGCACTTCGAACACGAGGTGGTGCAAACCGGTGCCATCCGATGTATCCCCGATGTACATCCCCGGCCGCTTGCGCACAGCCTCCAGACCTTCGAGGATCTGAATGGACGAGGCGCCGTAGCTGTTGTCGGGTTGCGTATTGTTCGTTTCAGTCATGGATTTTTTCCGGTTCTGCGTTGCTGCTTGGTTGCTGCTCGGGACTTTTCAAAACACCATAAAAACGCCAAAGGGGCGCTGCGCCCCTTGGTGTGTTCTCGGTATTGGACGCGTTAGATGCGCATCGGCATCACAACGTATTTGAATTCGTCGTTCTCGGGAATCGTGATCAGCGCGCTGGAGCTGGCGTCGCCGAGGCTCACTTGCAACATGTCGACCTTCAGGTTCGCGAGCACGTCGAGCAGATACGTGACGTTGAACCCGATATCGACGCTGTCGCCGGTGTAAGCGATTTCCAGTTCTTCCTGCGCCTCTTCCTGGTCGGCGTTGGTCGACATGATCTTCAACTGGCCCGGCTCGATGATGCAGCGCACGCCCTTGAATTTGTCCGACGTCAAAATTGCCGCGCGTTGCAGCGAGCGCTGCAGTTCTTCGCGGCCAATCAGGAACTGGTTCTTGTGCGACTTCGGAATCACGCGCTGGAAGTCGGGGAACTTGCCCTCGACCAGCTTCGACACCAGTTCGACCTGGCCGAATGTGAACTTCACCTGCGTTTGCGCGATGTCGATTTTCAGCGTGTCGTCGATATCTTCGAGCAGACGCTGCAATTCCAGGATCGTCTTACGCGGAATGATGACTTCCTGACGCGGGAACGAGCCTTCAATCTTCATCGACGAAAACGCCAGACGGTGGCCGTCTGTCGCGACCGCCATCAGCTGGTCGCCGTCTACCACCAGCAGCATGCCGTTCAGGTAGTAGCGAATGTCCTGCTGGGCCATCGAAAAATGGACCATGCCGAGTAACTGGCGGAATGTCTTTTGCGGAGCCACGAGGCTCGCGCCGTAGTCTTTGGCTTGCGCGACGGTCGGGAATTCGTCTGCTGCGAGGGTTTGCAGCGCAAAACGGCTCTTGCCGGATTGCACGGTCAAACGCTTGTCGTTCAGCGTGAGCGTGACCTGCCCGTCGGGCATGGCGCGCAGAATGTCGAGGAGCTTGCGTGCTGCCACCGTGGTCGCGACCGTTTCAGCGCCCACGCCGAAATCGGCACGCGTGGTGATCTGCAACTCGAGGTCGGTCGACAGGAACGACACATCAGGGCCGTTCTTGGTAATCAGCAAATTGGCGAGGATCGGCAACGTATGGCGGCGTTCGACGATGCCGCTCACAGTTTGCAGCGGCCTGAGGAGGTTATCGCGTTCGGTCTTGACCAGTTGCATAGAGTTCCTTCGTTGATATGACGGCCTGCGCGCCTTGCCAGGTAAGCGTTCCAGCATGCAGCCGTGGCTCCCCGCCGGCGCAATGCAGCGCCTGTCACGGCGTGAAATCCGCCCGCGGCCGCCGGGCGGTTAAACCTGTATTGTGCCTGAAAACAGAACCGCCTCACTAAAATGGGGGCGAGTTTGGAAATAAACAGGTCGATTTTTCCATCGCGGCCGTTTAGCCCTTTAGGGTCTGCTCCAGCACGTGCAATTCGTGGTTCAGTTGCGCGTCCTTGCTGCGCTCGTCGGCAATTTTGCGAACTGCGTGCAGCACGGTGGTGTGGTCGCGCCCGCCGAACAACTCGCCGATTTCCGGCAAGCTCTTCTGGGTCAGCTCCTTGGCCAGATACATCGCGATCTGACGCGGCCGCGCGATGTTCGCCGGACGCTTCTTCGAATACATGTCCGCGACCTTGATGCTGTAGAAGTCAGCCACGGTCTTCTGGATGTTTTCGACCGAAATCTGCCGGTTTTGCACCGTTAGCAGGTCTTTCAGCGCTTCTTTGGTCAGTTCGATCGTGATTTCGCGGCCGTGGAACTTCGAATACGCGAGGATTTTGCGCAGCGCGCCTTCCAGCTCACGCACGTTCGAGCGCAAATGCTTGGCGACGAAGAACGCGACGTCTTCATTCAGGCTCACGAACTCCGACTGTGCCTTGCGCATCAGAATCGCGACGCGCATTTCCAGCTCGGGCGGCTCGATCGCGACCGTCAGGCCGGAGTCGAAGCGCGAGATCAGGCGGTCGTCGATACCCGAAATTTCCTTCGGATACGTGTCGCTGGTGATGATCACCTGCGCCTTGTTCGCGACCAGCGCCTCGAATGCGTAGAAGAATTCCTCTTGCGTGCGCGACTTGCCGGAGAAGAACTGAATATCGTCGATCAGCAGCAGGTCGAGCGAGTGGTAATAACGCTTGAACTCGTCGAACGCCTTTCGCTGATAAGCCTTCACCACGTCGGACACATACTGTTCCGCGTGGATATAGCGGATGCGCGCACCCGCCTTGTCCATCAGAAGCTGATTGCCGATAGCGTGAATCAGGTGGGTCTTGCCCAGGCCCACGCCGCCATACAGGAACAGCGGGTTGTACGAGATGCCGGGGTTGTCAGCGACCTGGATCGCCGCGGCGCGCGCCAGCTGGTTGGCCTTACCGGTCACGAAGTTATCGAACGTGAGAACCGGGTTCAGCTTCGAGCGCTCGTACATCGAGTCGTTTTCGCCGCTATTGGATGAGCCGGCGCTCTGGCCCGGCCGCCACGTGCGTCGCGCAGCCGCAGCTTCGTTCGCGTCGAGGCTCGGGAGATCGAGGTCGGCGGCGTCTTCGGCTGCCGCGCGGGCGTTCGCGTTCTGCGCGGACATTGCCTGATTGGCGCGTGCGATCTGTGCGGCCTGCACGGCGCCGACGGCTGCGTCCACGGCGGCACCGCCGCCAGCATGGCTGCCCATCGGCGCGGACGACGCAGGGCGAGCCTGGGCCGGCGCCGCTGCCGCGGGGGCGCGCATGCCGGCTTTCGGGTCCAGGACGAATTGCACGTCGACCGGGGCCTGCCAGAAATCGCGGGCCATATCGGAAATGCGGCCGGAGAACTGGCTCTTGACCCAGTCGAGTTTGAAGCGGTTCGGCGCGGCGATGCTGAGTGTGTTCGCAGCGGCGTCGAAGGCGACCGGGGCCAACGGTTTGATCCACGTCACATACTGCTGGGGCGTAAGCTCACGCTCCAGCAATGCGGAACAGTGTTGCCAGAAATCGTTCATCGAGTTGCTGTCGTTATGGTGTGCACGGCGGTCGCCGCTGCCCCCGTTGCGTGCGCGCAACAAGGCCCTGAGCAGCCAGGCGTAACGGCTCCAGGCGCTTGTGCCACAAGGGTTTGCGGGGCAAGCGAGCCGGAGCGGCGTGCAGGATTTTTGGGAAGTAAGGCGAGATTCTAACGCGTAAACGGACCCGCAAGGGAGTTATCCACAGGGACGGATCACCTACCGAACCAGGCCCAGGGCTCGGCTGAACCAGGCTAAACTATTGACGGCCAACGGAAAACCAGTTTAAATAGCGGGTTCCGCGAAAACCAATTTCAGTAAACCTCCGGCCATTGCGCTTTCAGCGATGATCGCGCGGTTTTTTTTCGATCAAGTGAGAGCAACATGAAACGTACTTACCAACCTTCCGTTACCCGTCGCAAGCGCACCCACGGCTTCCGCGTTCGCATGAAGACCGCAGGTGGCCGCAAGGTCATCAACGCACGTCGCGCGAAGGGCCGCAAGCGCCTCGCCATCTAAGGCGAGCAGATTGCGCGCTGTGACCGAAGCCCGCGGTGATGCGGGAGCGGCTGGGGCGCAGCAACCGGGCTCGGTTCCGTTGCCAGCGCAAGCCGCCTTCCCCAAAGCCGCAAGGCTGCTGAAAACGGATGAATTTTCATCCGTTTTTCGTTTGCGCCCGTGGCGCCGCACGCCGCACTTCGTGGTGTACGGCCGGCCCACCGGCAATGACGCTCGCTTAGGTCTCGTGATCGGCAAGAAGTATGCGCCGCGCGCGGCCACGCGTAATCTGGTACGTCGAATCGCGCGTGAAGCCTTCCGACTGCGTCGTGCGGAATTCGGCGGTTGGGATGTGCTGCTGCGTTTGCACACGCGTTTCGACAAGAAGGCTTTGCCGAGCGCCTCGTCGCCGCCTTTAAAGGCGCTGTGCCGTAGCGAAATCGAGGCGTTGCTCGACAAGGCAGCGCGCGAAATTACCCGTCGTGAGGCGCCACCCGCGGAAGCGCCCAAGTCGGAATGACGCTCAAGTGACCGCCCGTTTTGCGGCTCCTGAAGCCCAAGCAGCTTCGGCAGCCTTGCCAGGCGGGCGTCACCCGGTACTCCACGTTGCGCGGCGCAGTCCGGCCGCACCAGCCATGCAAACGGTACTCATCGCTTTATTGCGTTTTTACAAGCTTGCCGTGAGCCCAATGCTCGGCAACCGGTGCCGTTTTTACCCTTCCTGCTCTGATTACGCGCGCGAAGCAATCCAGTATCATGGCGCCGCGCGCGGGACTTATCTCGCCGCCAGGCGTATTTGCCGCTGCCACCCGTTTTCCGCGGGCGGCATCGATCTCGTCCCGCCTCCCACTTCTGAAAAGCGCTGACGCGCCGTTCCATCGACACTGAGACAACGCATGGATATCAAACGCACCGTCCTATGGGTCATCTTTTTCATGTCAGCGGTCATGCTGTTCGACAACTGGCAACGCGACCATGGACGCCAGTCGATGTTCTTCCCGAGCGCCACGCCGACCAGCACGACTGGTAGCGCCGCACCGGGAACCACGACGCCTGGAACCCAGCCCGCCGATCTGCCGGCCACCAACGCAGCCGCTCCCGGCAATGCGCCGGCGGCCACGCAGTCGCAACTCGTCAAGTTCAGCACCGACGTCTATAGCGGTGAGATCGACACGCGCGGCGGTACGCTGTCGAAGCTGTCGCTCGTCAAACAGGGCGACGGCAAGACGCCGGATCTCGTGATCACGCTGTTCGACCGTACGAACAACCACACGTATCTGGCGCGCACGGGCCTGCTCGGCGGCGATTTCCCGAACCACAACGACATTTTCACGCTGATGCCGAATCAGCAGACCGAGCTGACGGGCGACGAAAAGTCGTTCAGCCTCAGCTTCGAGTCGCCGGAAAAGGGTGGCGTGAAGGTCATCAAGACCTACACGTTCACGCGCGGCAGCTACGTGATCGGTGTCGAGACGAAGATCCAGAACGTCGGCAGCACGCCGGTGACGCCGTCGGTCTATATGGAACTGGTGCGCGACGACCAGCCGGTGGAAACGCCGCGCTTCTCGCACACGTTCATCGGGCCGGCTGTCTACACCGACCAGCATCACTTCCAGAAGATGACGTTCGGCGACATCGACAAGAACAAGCAGGATTACGCGACCTCGGCCGACAACGGCTGGATCGCGATGGTCCAGCATTACTTCGCGTCGGCGTGGATTCCCGAACATGGCGTGAAGCGCGACATCTACGTCGAGAAAATCGATCCGTCGCTGTATCGCGTGGGTGTGAAGCAGCCGCTGCCGACCATCGCGCCGGGCCAGACGACCACCGTGTCGGCACGCCTGTTCGCGGGTCCGGAAGAAGAGCGCATGCTCGAAGGCATCGCGCCGGGTCTGGAACTGGTCAAGGACTACGGCTGGGTCACGATCATCGCGAAGCCGCTGTTCTGGCTGCTCGAGAAGATTCATAGCTATGTCGGCAACTGGGGCTGGTCGATCGTGCTGCTCACGCTGCTGATCAAGGCCGTGTTCTTCCCGCTGTCGGCTGCGAGCTACAAGTCGATGGCGCGCATGAAGGCGATCACGCCGCGTATGACCGCGCTGCGCGAACGCTTCAAGGGCGATCCGCAGAAGATGAACGCCGCGCTGATGGAGCTGTACAAGACCGAGAAGGTCAATCCGTTCGGCGGCTGTCTGCCGGTCGTGATTCAGATTCCGGTGTTCATCTCGCTGTACTGGGTGCTGCTGTCGTCGGTGGAAATGCGCGGCGCACCGTGGATTTTGTGGATTCACGATCTGTCGCAGCAAGACCCGTTCTTCATCCTGCCGGTGCTGATGGCCGTCTCGATGTTCCTGCAGACCAAGCTGAACCCGACGCCGCCGGACCCGGTTCAAGCCAAGATGATGATGTTCATGCCGATCGCGTTCTCGGTCATGTTCTTCTTCTTCCCGGCTGGTCTGGTGCTGTACTACGTGGTGAACAACGTGTTGTCGATCGCGCAGCAGTACTACATCACGCGAATGATGGGTAAGCCGAAGACGCCGAAAGCGGCTTGATGTTCGAACGATGGAGAGGGCGAAACGCCCTTCTCCGTCGAAGCTGAAAGCCAGCTTGCAGTGCAGATGCAAAAAGCCGCCCGGTGCGAACCGAGCGGCTTTTTTTATTGCTTTGGGGTCGTCCTGAAGCGGCTCTGGAGGCGCTCGCCCTGATCTTCAGAAAGATAAGGCGTAGCGCTCGGAAAGCGCCGCCCAATCACTCCTCCGTGTCGTCGCCGTAAAAGCGCACAATCATTTCTTCGACCAGAGAACGGTCTTTCGGATTGAGCGACGCAATCTTCGAAGCAAGTTCGATGGTTTCGGGTGTCGGCGGATACTTCTCTCCACGCGCCATTCCCCGGTTGTTTTCCGCAGGCGGCGATCCGTAGTGAAGCCAATGCTCTTTGACACCCAGCCATTCGGCCAGCGTGCGCAACTTGTCCGGCATCGGAATCGTCGTACCGGTGAGCCATTTGTGCGCGGTTTGCGGTGTAACCGGACGCTCGCCGCGATATCGGCGATTGAACTCGGTGGCGAGCTTGGTCCCGCCGCGAATCTTCAGCGGCTCTAGCGATTCCTTCAACCTTTTGGCGAAGGCTGCTTTTTCTTTGGTGGTCGGCATGAGCCAGATTGTGCAATTGAGTGTCTAACCAGTTGACAACTGACCAAGCTTCGTTTTAGCGTATTTGAGATAGATTTAGCTTGCCGTCCCAGGTGGAGAAAGCGTTCAGCCAGATTTGATTTTTTTCATCTTTTCTTTATCTGGCGGGCGTTTTCGGGCGACGCGTGTCTTAACCTATCTTAAATATTCCTAGGTGTGCAGATAACAATCGTAGCTTGATTGAGATAAATCTTAGGTCATGCGAAATACTGGCCAAGCGACGTAGTCCTCTGTGGAGCGCAGCGGCCGTCGAATGCACCCGCGTTACAATGCCTCGGCGCGCCATCTGTGCCGGCCCTTCCCTCTTCCCGCTTTTTGCCACGTTCCCATGCTCACCACCGATTCCGATCCGATCGTCGCCATTGCCACCGCGCCCGGCCGTGGAGGCATCGGTGTCGTGCGGATTTCGTTCGGCCGGGCGGGCGAGTCAGCAGCCCAGCCGCTGATACAGACGCTAACCGGCCAGGCGCTCGCGCCGCGTCACGCGAGCTATGTGCCGTTTCTCGACGCCAGCGGCAGCGCGCTCGACCGCGGCATCGCGCTCTACTTCCCGGCGCCGCATTCGTACACCGGCGAACACGTGCTCGAACTGCAAGGCCACGGCGGCCCGGTCGTCCTGCAACTCGTGCTGCAACGCTGCATCGACGCGGGTCGCGAATTCGGTCTGCGTCTGGCCGAGCCGGGCGAATTCACTCGCCGCGCTTTTCTGAACGACAAGCTGGATCTGGCGCAAGCCGAAGCCGTTGCCGATCTGATCGAGGCGAGCACCGAAGCCGCCGCGCGCTCGGCGGGCCGTTCGCTCGACGGCGCGTTCTCACGAGACATTCACGCGCTGGTCGAAGAAGTGATCACGCTGCGGATGCTGGTCGAAGCGACGCTCGATTTCCCGGAAGAGGAAATCGACTTCCTCGAAGCCGCGGACGCGCGCGGCAAGCTCGCGCGCATCCGCGAGCGTCTCGCGCACGTGTTAAGCGAAGCGCGGCAGGGGGCGTTGCTGCGCGAGGGGTTGTCGGTGGTGCTGGCGGGACAGCCGAACGTCGGCAAGTCGTCGCTGCTGAACGCGCTGGCCGGCGCGGAGTTGGCGATCGTCACGCCGATCGCCGGCACGACGCGCGACAAGGTCGCGCAGACCATCCAGATCGAAGGCATTCCGCTGCACGTAATCGACACCGCCGGTCTGCGCGATACCGAAGACGAGGTGGAAAAGATCGGCATCGCGCGCACGTGGAACGAGATCGAGCGCGCGGACGTGGTGCTGCATCTGCTCGACGCCCGCACCGGCATGACGGCTGACGACGAAACCATCGCTGGCCGCTTCCCGGGCGGAGTGCCGGTGGTGCGTGTGATGAACAAGACCGATCTGACCGGCCAGGCACCGGCGACTCAGGCGCTCGACGCGGATCGCGATCTCAGCGAAGTGCGTTTGTCGGCGAAACAGGGCGACGGCGTCGCGTTGTTGCGCGACGAATTGCTGCGGATCGCCGGCTGGCAGGCGGGCGCGGAGAGCGTTTATCTCGCGCGCGAGCGTCATCTGATTGCTTTGCGGGCCGCGCAGGAACATCTGGCGACAGCCGCCGCGCATGCCGATCAGAACTCGCAGGCACTGGATCTGTTCGCTGAAGAATTGCGGCTGGCGCAGGATCAGTTGAACTCGATTACCGGGGAATTCAGTTCCGACGATCTACTCGGAGTGATTTTCAGCAGATTCTGTATTGGCAAGTGACGGCTAGACGCCTTATCGCCTTACACCCTCAATTCACTGAGGTTTCTAGCGTAAAGGGTCGGTCGCCTGCTAACCCATAGCGAACTCCGGTTGACCCAAAAAGCTTAAAGTCTTTGGTACACAGTCGTGTGGAAGGCTTAAAATCCGCACTGTTCCGCCTTAACGATCCAAAAGCATGCCCCGCCTGGCCGTACCCCTCACCGAATCTCAGATTCGCGCGCTCGAACCGCGCGCCACCCGCTACTGTGTCGCCGACGGCAACGGCCTTGTCATCGAGGTCATGACGACCGGCACCAAAATCTGGCGCTTCCGCTACACGCTGAACGGCAAACGCCAGCCGCTCGCCACCATCGGCGATTACCGGATGATCTCGCTGCGCGTCGCGCGGGCCAAGGCGCTGAAGTACGCGGAAATGGTCGACCAGGGCGTCTCGCCGGTGGCGACCGCACGGCGCGACCGCGGCGCGGAAAGCAAGGCGGACGTGCTGCGCGAGGCCGCCGAGCTGCATCTGTCGACGGCGATGTCGGGCAAATCGGCCGAATATCGGCGCACCACCCGCCGCGCGCTCGATAAGGACGTGTTGCCCGCCATCGGCAGCAAGCCGATCAACGCGGTCACGCCCGATGACATCGTCGCGATCTGCGAGAGCATCAAGAGCCGTGGCTCGCCAAAAATGGCGCTGCATACGCGCAACGTCGTCAAGCGCCTTTACGAGTATCTGATCGCGCGGCAACTCGCGTCCGGCAATCCCGCGGATGTCGTGTCGGCGCGTTCCATCGCCACTTTCGACAGCCGCACTCGCGTGCTGTCCGGCGAAGAAATCGGCACGCTGCTCCGCTCAATCGACGCATCGAGCATTCGTCGGCCGCTGAAGCTGGCGCTGCATCTGCTGGTTCTGACGATGGTACGAAAGTCGGACCTGGTCGAAGCACGCTGGGCCGAGTTCGATCTGGACGACTCGCGCTGGACCATTCCCGCCGCGCGGCTCAACGCGGACCGGGATCAGCATGTCTATCTGTCGCGGCAGGCCGTGTCGATGCTGCGTGAGCTTCATCACGCCAGGGCTAGCAGGAATTTCGTATTCCCAAGCGTCAGGGGCGACGACCGGCCGATTGCCCGAAGCACGCTGAATCAGGCGGTCAAGGCGCTTGGGCTGGAGGTGGAACATTTTGTTCTGCATGACTTTCGGCGCACGGCGTCCACACATTTGCGAACGATGGCGCAGGAATATGATGAGCCCGATTCAGCGTCGAGCGGCGCGTCGCAGGAATTGGATCAGCAGACGGCGGCGGAAAAACGTCGCATTGCTCAGCGTTGGGCGGATTTTGTCGACATGCAGATCGCGGCTGACAGCAAACGGTGAGCGCGTTTAAAAACGGGATCGGCGTGTCAGTGGCTAGGTGCACCCCTGTGGTCAAACATGCGGATTATGGTACACAATCAGGCAGCGCAGATGCGAGATCCTCACTCAGTCGTGGAAAACAGCCAACTCATCAGGTTATAGAAATATTAGCCCCAACGCCTCGAAACCCGCTGCAACACACCCATCCTTCCCCGATTTGATCGCCTAAACTGAAGCATCGATGCACGTCGTTATGGAGGCTCCGATGTCTGAATCGTTGATCGCTTATTTGCTCGGGCCCGCTGTGATGCTGCTGGTCGGCGTAGCAATCTGGGCATCGTCCCACTATCGACACACCACCAAGCCGCCACGGCTTGAGCGCTGGCTCGACACGCACTATGCAGAATGGCTGCATCACCGGCACTGAGCGGCGCGTATAAAACAAAAGGCCGTCGCGCGATGCGACGGCCTTTTTAACTGTAGTGCTCGAAGGCGCTTACCAGCCCGGTTGAGGCTGCGGTTGCGCATAGCCGTACTGCCCGGCTGGCGGCGCACCGCACGCGACGTACGCGCGCTGGTACTGGTCATAGCAGTATCCCGGCGGCGGCCCCGGGTAAACCGGCGCCTGCTGATACACCGGTTGTGCATAAACCGGCTGCGCGTAGACCGGTTGCTGGTAAGCGACCACCGGCGCTGGCGCCAACGCCGACGAAACCACCGCGCCCAGCACGGCGCCGCCAATCAGCGCGCCGACCACGTCGCCGCCATTGCCATGAGCCGACGCTTGCCCCGCCACGCTCAGACTCCCGACCATCACCAACGCCACTGCGATCTTTTTCATGTTCATCTCCACGCCGTTCAGGCATGAAAGGAATTGTGAAGGGAGTACATAGAAATAGATGCTGCAAGTGGTAACCGGACATTACGGTGTAACCGCACTCCGTCAGCCTGCCAGGCGTGTTCGTCTACCGGCAATTAGTCAGGCTCAAACAATCCCCCGATCAATGTAAAATTCGCCGCATAACCCGTCGGACAAATCTGACGACCCGCAGAGCTTTCCGATCCTGATCCCAGCGCAGACCGGTAGCAACACACTGGGATCGAGACAAAGCCAAAAAAAGTAAGGGGCGTGCGCGTGAAACAATGGACCATCCGGCAACGGATTCTGTGCAGCTTCGGGATCGTGCTGATCGTGATGCTGGCAATGGCAATCGTCACTTTCGAACAACTCGGCGGTATCGATCACGACGCAAAGAGTCAGCAGCAGGACTCGATGCCCGGCCTCTACTACGCCACCGCGATGCGCGCGGCCTGGTTCGAGAACTATAGCGTCACGCAGCGGCTGATCTATGTCGATGCGGACCCTGACTCCGTGAAGCGCGACACCACGCGTTTGCAGGAGACCCAGCAGACCCTTCAGAAGCTTCTCAGCGACTACGGCGCGACGATTTTCCGCGACGTCGACCGGGATCTTTTCAACGATTTCCGCCAGCAACACGCCCAATATCTGCCGATCCAGAACGCGTTGCTGAGCAACCTGCCCGCCTCGAAAGACAACGCCGCGCGCATTTTCAACGCGCAGCTGACGCCTGTCTGGGAAACCGGCCGGATCTCGATGCGCAAGCTGGTCGACAACAACAAGGGTTACGCGGACCAGGCTGCCGAAAGCATCCGTAAGTCGGTCGAGACGACCCGCGTCGTGTTGCTCGTGATGCTGCTGCTCGCCGCGCTCGCGGCCGTGCTGGCCGGCTACTGGCTGCTGCGCGCGGTCACGACGCCGATGGCCAAGGTGTTGCAGGTCGTCGACGTGATGCGCACGGGCGATCTCACGCAGCGCCTGCACCTGAATCGCGCGGATGAAATCGGTGCGCTCGAAGCAGGCTTCAACCGCATGACCGACGAAATCACCGCGCTGGTCGGCCAGGCGCAGAAGTCGGCGGTGCAGGTAACGACGTCGGTGACGGAAATCGCCGCGACGTCGCGCGAACAGCAGGCCACCGCGAACGAAACCGCCGCGACGACGACCGAAATCGGTGCAACCTCGCGTGAAATTTTTGCGACTTCGCGCGACCTGCTGCGCACGATGAACGAAGTGTCGGAAGTGGCGGGCCAGTCGGCGGCGCTCGCGGGCACCGGGCACGCGGGTCTCGCGCGCATGGAAGAAACCATGCGCCTCGTGATGGAGGCGGCCGGGTCGGTCAACGCGAAGCTCGCGATCCTCAACGAGAAGGCCAGCAACATCAACCAGGTGGTCGCGACCATCACCAAGGTCGCGGATCAGACCAACCTGCTGTCGCTGAATGCGGCGATCGAAGCCGAAAAAGCCGGTGAATACGGACGCGGTTTCGCGGTGGTGGCCACCGAAATTCGCCGCCTCGCCGATCAGACCGCCGTCGCGACCTACGACATCGAACAGATGGTCAAGGAGATCCAGTCGGCTGTGGCCGCGGGCGTGATGGGCATGGACAAGTTCTCCGAGGAAGTGCGGCGCGGCATGCTCGACGTGCAGAACGTCGGCGGCCATCTCACTCAGATCATCCAGCAGGTGCAGCAACTGGCACCGCGCTTCTCGATGGTCAACGATGGCATGCAGACGCAGGCCACCGGCGCGGAGCAGATCACGCAGGCGCTGACGCAACTGTCGGAGGCCGCGCAGCAGACGGCGGAATCGCTGCGTCAGTCGACCCAGGCTATCGACGACCTGACGCACGTCGCCAACAGTCTGCGCACGGGCGTGTCGCGTTTCAAGGTCGTGGCCTGACGGTGCGCGACCGCGCGCCCGTCAAAGCCAGTCCACCTACCGCCCGCCCACACGCCGATGCTTTTTATCCTCTTCACGCTCGATAGCGAACGCTACGTCATCGACGCGACGCAGGTGGAGCGTCTGATGCCGCTCACGCCGCAGTCGCCGCCGAAGACGATTCCCGGCGCGCCGTCGTGGGTCGCGGGCGTGCTCGATCACGACGGCACGCCGCTGCCGGTGATCGATCTGCCGGCGCTTGCGCTGGGCCGTCCCGCCGCACAGTTGATGTCGACGCGGGTGGTGCTGGTTCGCTATCCGCATGCCGGACAGGTGCGGATGCTCGCGTTGCTGCTGGAAGGCGCGACACGCACGATCCGGCTCGACGCCGACGCGTTTCAGGCAACCGGGCTCGACATGCCGAACGCGCGCTATCTCGGCCCCGTCGCGAGTGAAGCAGGTGGTCTGGTGCAATGGATTCGCGTCGAGCATCTACTGCCCGACGATGTAAAAGCGCTGCTGTTTCCCGAGGCGCACGCATGAACGCGCACCACGACAACGCGCCGCTTTACCGGCGTTTCGCCGAACTGCTGCATCGGACGATGGGGCTGGATGCGGCGTCGCTGGGCCATAGCGCGATCGAGCGCGCGGTCGATCAACGCGCCGCCGCGTGGCGCGCGGACGGTCACGCCGACGGCACCCTCGCCGACTACTGGGAAGCCACGCAAATATCGCCGTCGATGGTGCAGGCGCTGATAGAAACGGTCGTCGTACCGGAAACGTGGTTTTTCCGCGACGCCGACGCGTTCAAGGCGCTCGTGAAGCTCGCGCGCGAACGCCTGCATGAACGCGCCGCCGGGCTGCCTTTGCGCATTCTGAGTCTGCCCTGCTCCACCGGCGAAGAGCCTTACACGATTGCGATGACCCTGCTCGACGCGGGTATCGACGGCACGCAGTTTCGTATCGACGCGATGGATATCAGCGAGCGCTCGCTCGCGCTCGCGCAGCGCGCGATCTACGGCCGCAATTCGTTTCGCGGCAATGCGTTTGCGTTTCGCGACGCGCATTTCACGCGTATCGAAGACGGCTGGCGGCTCGCGCCGCGCATCGTCGACACGGTGCGATTTTCGCGCGCGAATCTGATGCAACTCGATGCGACGGCGCTTGGCGTCTACGACTTCGTGTTCTGCCGCAACGTGCTGATCTATTTCGACCGCGAAACGCAGCACACGGCGTTGCAGGCGCTCAATAGCGTGCTGGCCGAAAACGGCACGCTGTTCGTCGGTCCGGCGGAAACCGGGTTACTGGTACGCCACGGCATGCAGTCCGCGAAGATTCCGCTGGCGTTCGCGTTTCATCGCGCGGTATCGGCTGACACGCCATTGAGCGGCTGGCACGCCGCGCCGCTCGCGGGCGCCGCCGCACTCGCGATGACGCATTCGACGGTGCCCGCGCTCGCGCCCGCGCAGGTTTTTTCGGCCGAGCCTTTTGCGTGGCCCGATCCGGTCGCGCGGACGGTGTTCGAGGGTGTGACGCAGTTTGCCCAGCCGGCCAGTGGCGCGACACCCCGCTCGTCTTCGCTGAACGGCTCCGCACCGCTGAACTCGGGCAAAGCGCTCTCTGCGCACGCGTACGGCTCACCCGCGCCCGCCGTCACCGCACCGACCAACGCCGCCCGCGACACGCTCGACGCCGCACACGCGCTCGCCGATGCGGGCCGTCTCGCCGAAGCCGCGAGCGCGATCAACGTGTATCTCGAACAGCATCCGCCGCACGCCGATGCGTTCTACCTGCTCGGTGTTCTCGCCGACGCGAACGGCGACACGAATCTCGCGCGCGGCCAGTATCGAAAGGCGCTTTATCTCGACCCGCAGCACACCGAGGCGCTCGCGCATCTGGCGACGCTGCTCGAACTCGAAGGCGACCGCGCCGGTGCGCGTCTGCTGATGCAACGCGCGTCGCGCGCACAAGGGGTGTCGCGTGATTGAAGAGCGCATGATCGCCGTCGACGATTGCTGGAACCGCATCGGCGTGCGCGGCGATTCGTCGTGCGAGCGGCTCGACGAATACGTGCGCTGCCTGAATTGCCCGGTGTTCGAAACGGCTGCGGCCAAACTGCTCGAACGGCCGATTCCGCTGGTCGATCTTTCGCAGCACGATAGCCGCAGTCCTGAGCGGCGTGCTCACCACAATGCGCAAGGAGCGAGCGACTCGTTCCTCGTTTTCCGTATCGGCGATGAATGGCTCGCGCTGCCCACGTCGATCTTCAAACGCATTGTGCAGACGCGGCCGATTCACACGTTGCCGCACCGGCAGCATCGCGCGGTGCTGGGCGTGGTCAACGTGCAGGGCGAATTGCTGGTGTGCCTGTCGCTCGCTCGCCTGCTCGGGTTCGAGCCCGACGCCGCCGCACCGGAAGGTCGCGCGCGGCACGATTTGCCGCGCCTGCTGGTGGTATCGCGCGACGAAGAACATGCGGTGTTTCCCGTCGATCAGGTCGACGGTGTGCATCGGCTAGCAGCGGCCACTTTCTGCGCGCCGCCCGCCACGTTGTCGCAAGCGGCCGCCGCGCACACACGCGCGGTTGCGCCGTGGCGCGGCATGAGCGTCGGCCTGCTCGACGCCGACGCGCTGTTCGACACATTGAACCGGAGTCTCGGATGACGGACGACCCGCGCCGCCCGTCGCTGATCGACCTGTTCCGCGAAGAAGCGCGGACCCAGGCGCGCGTGCTCAACGACGGCCTGCTGGTGATCGACCGCACGCCGAACGACGCCACCGCACTCGAAGCATGCATGCGGGCCGCACATTCGCTGAAGGGCGCGGCGCGGATCGTCGGCGTGCCGGTCGGCGTCGATCTGGCGCATGCGATGGAAGATTGCTTCGTCGCCGCGCAGGAAGGCCGCGCGTTGCTCGACGCCGCGTGGATCGACGAGTTGCTGCGCGGTGTCGATATCGTCGCGCGGCTTGGCAACGATGAAGATGAATCGGCGCGTGAGGCGGTCGGCGCATGCGTGGCCGCGTTGCAGGCGCGGATGAAGAATGTGCCGCCGCATGGCGCGCCTTTGCGGCGTGAGGTGATGGCGAGGCCGGTTACGGAAGTGACTTCGACGCCTGCTCCAGTGCCTGCGCCGAGTGTGGCTGTTGAAACGCCGGGTGCTGCGGCCGGCAGCGCGGCGACGGCTTCTGATGCGGCTCCCGCTTCGAGCAGCACCGATCCAGACGCCGCCTTCAATCTGCTGGCAGAAGCCTTGCGCGCGGAAGCCGCACCAGCGCCTTCACCTTCGCCTGCAAACGAAGCAGCCACATCGCCCGTTGTGACCGGCAGCAGCAACGCAGCCGCCACCACCTCCGAACCCGGCCGCATGCTCCGCGTGCGTGCCGACAACCTCGACCGCCTGCTGTCGCTGTCGGGCGAATCGCTGGTCGAATCGCGCTGGCTCAAACCCTTCGCGCAATCGATGCTGCGGGTCAAACGCGTGCAGCGCGACAGCACCCGTGCGCTCGACCAGCTTCACGAAACGCTCGCGGACCTGAAGCTCGACCCGCGCGCGCAAGTCGCGCTCGAAGAACTCCGCCGCCTCACCGCCGAATCGCAGCATCTGCTGGCCGATCGTCTCGCCGATCTGGAGAGCTTCGATCGCCGCTCGACGCATCTGTCGCAACAGCTCTACGACGCCGCGCTGCAATGCCGGATGCGCCCGTTCGGCGACGGCACCAGCGGACTCGCGCGGATGGTCCGCGACGTCGCGCGCTCGCTCGGCAAGAAAGTGCGTTGGCAGCTGGTCGGCGAATCGACCCAGGTGGACCGCGACATCCTCGATCTGCTCGAAGCGCCACTCGGCCACATGCTGCGCAACGCGCTCGATCACGGCATCGAAGCGCCCGCCGTGCGCGCCGCGCGCGGCAAGCCGGAAGAAGGCACGCTCACGCTCGACGCGCGTCACACGGCCGGTGCATTGCTGATCACCGTGTCCGACGATGGCGCGGGCATCGATCTCGACGTGCTGCGGGCATCGATCGTTCGCAAAAAACTCGCGAGCGATGAAACCGCCGCGCGGCTGTCCGAAGCCGAATTGCTCGAATTCCTGTTCCTGCCGGGCTTCTCGCTGCGCGATCAGGTGACCGACGTGTCCGGCCGCGGCGTCGGACTCGACGCGGTTCACGACGTCGTCAAACGCGTGCGCGGCACGGTCCGCATCACGCACGAGCCGGGACTCGGCACGCGCGTGCAATTGCAGTTGCCGCTGACGCTGTCGGTGATCCGCAGTCTGCTGATCGAAGTCGCGGGCGAGCCGTACGCGGTGCCGCTCGCGCACGTGAACCGCACGCTGCAGGTGAGCCGCGCGGAAATCGAATTGCTCGAAGGCCATCAGCACATTGCGTTTTCGGGGCGGCGCATCGGCGTCGTCACCGCGCATCAGATTCTCGACACCGCGCCGCCCGTGGACGACACCGGCACCGTCTGCATGATCGTGATCGGCGACGGACCGCAAACCTACGGCGTCGTGGTCGACCGTTTTCTCGGCGAGCGGATGCTGGTCGTGCAGCCGCTCGACCCGCGTCTGGGCAAGATCCGCAACATCACCGCCGGCGCGCTGATGGAAAACGGCGACCCGGTGCTGATCGCCGATGTCGACGACTGGCTGCGTTCGGTCGAAAAACTGGTGGCCGGCGGCGACCTCCGGCACGCGCAACACAGCGGCGCGCACGTGACCCAGCGCGCAACCCGCCGCGTGCTGGTGGTCGACGACTCGCTCACCGTGCGCGAACTCGAACGCAAGCTGCTGGCCACGCGCGGCTACGACGTGACGATCGCCGTCGACGGCATGGACGGCTGGAACGCCGTGCGCGGCGAGCGCTTCGACCTCGTCATTACCGATATCGACATGCCGCGCATGGACGGCATCGAACTCGTCACGCTCATCAAACGCGATCCGCAATTGCAGGCGCTACCGGTGATGATCGTCTCGTACAAGGATCGCGAAGAGGACCGCCGCGCCGGGCTGGATGCGGGCGCGGATTACTATCTCGCGAAAGGCAGTTTTCATGACGAAGCACTGCTCGATGCCGTGCGTGATTTGATCGGCGAGGCCTACGGGTAAATCAATGAAGATCGGAATCGTCAACGACATGCCGCTCGCCGTGGAGGCGCTGCGACGGGCGCTCGCCGCGCGCCACGATTACGACGTGCTGTGGGTCGCGCAGGACGGCCAGCAGGCGGTCGACTTCTGCACGGCGCAACGGCCCGACATCGTGCTGATGGACCTCGTCATGCCGAATGTCGACGGGATCGAGGCCACCCGCCGCATCATGGCGCGCGCGCCGTGCGCGATCCTGATCGTCACCGTCGACGTGGGCGCGAACGCGTGGCGGGTCTACGAAGCGATGGGCGCGGGCGCGCTCGACGCCGTCGATACGCCGTCGCTCAGCGGCCCCGACGCGCACAAGAGCATCGCGACGCTGATCGCGAAAATCGACCGGATCGGCGCGCTGGTCAGGGAGCGCCATACGCCCGGCGCGGCAGCCGGTGCGGCTGGCTCGAACACGACGACGACGCGCGATACGCCGCTGGTGGCGATCGGCGCGTCGGCGGGCGGACCGGCCGCGCTCGCCACGCTGCTCGCCGGCTTGCCGAAAGATTTCCCGGCAGCGACCGTGATCGTGCAGCATGTCGACGCTGCGTTCGCCGCAGGCATGGCGGACTGGCTGAATCAGCAGTCGGCGTTGCCGGTGCGCATCGCCGTCGAGGGTGACCGTCCGCAAGCAGGCGTCGTGCTGCTCGCCGCCACCGACGACCATCTGCATCTGAAGTTGCCCTCGGTTCTGGGCTACACGCGTGTGCCGGAAGAAACGCCGTATCGTCCTTCCGTCGATGTGTTCTTTCACAGCGTGGTGGCCCGTTGGCCCGCGCGCGCATTCGGCGTGCTGCTGACCGGCATGGGACGCGACGGCGCAATCGGACTCAAGGCCATGCGGACCAAGGGCTATCACACGATCGCGCAGGACGAGGCGACCTGCGCGGTGTACGGCATGCCGAAGGCGGCCGCCGCGCTCGACGCCGCCGCCGCGATTCTTCCGTTGCCCCGCATCGCCGCCGCGCTGGCGGCTGCGGTCGGCGCGCGATAGGCACACACCGGTCCCTGCAAATGCGCCGCGATTCATTGACATTTATTCTGGCAGAACACCATGGACACTCCTGAACCGAAACAGAACACCGCCGCGCCAAAACTCGCCCGACACGACGCGACTGCGCAGGCACCGGTGCTGGACGGGGCGGATGCGTCCAATCTCGCCGTCGACGACGCGCTCGCGCGCATCCTCGGCAACCCGCCGGCTGCCGAGTGTCCGATCATGGTGTTGCTGGTCGACGACCAGGCGATCATCGCCGAGGCGATCCGCCAGGCGCTGGCCGATGAAGCGAGCGTCGATTTTCACTACTGCGCGTCGCCCGAAGACGCGGTGATGATCGCCGAGGAAACGCGCGCGACCGTGATCCTGCAAGACCTGGTGATGCCGGGCACGGACGGCCTGACGCTGGTGCGGCAGTATCGGCAGAATCCGGCCACGCGCGACATTCCAATCATCGTGCTGTCGACCAAGGAAGAACCGCTGGTGAAAAGCGCGGCGTTCGCGGCGGGCGCGAACGATTACCTGGTGAAGCTGCCAGACCGGATCGAACTGATCGCGCGGATTCGCTATCACTCGCGCTCGTATCTGAACCTGTTGCAGCGCGACGAGGCGTATCAGGCGCTGCGTCAGTCGCAACAGCAATTGCTCGCGACCAATCTGGAATTGCAGCGGCTCACGCATTCGGACGGTTTGACGGGACTGTCGAACCGGCGTTATCTCGACCAGTATCTGTCGGCCGAATGGCGTCGCGGCATGCGCGACAAATCGGGCCTCGGCTTTCTGATGATCGATGTGGATAACTTCAAGGCCTACAACGACACCTATGGCCACGTAGCGGGCGACGAAGTGCTCAAACGCGTCGCCCAGACGATCGAATCGTGTCTGGGACGTTCGCCCGATCTCGCCGCGCGCTTCGGCGGCGAGGAGTTCGCGGTCGTGATTCCGGGGACGTCGTCGGGCGGCTTGCGTTTGCTGGCCGAAAAGATCCGCCTCGCCATCGAGGGACTGGGGATTCCACATTCGGTGTCTGCCAGCGGGATCGTCACGATCAGCATCGGCGCGGCAACTTTGGTGCCGTCCCTGACAGACCCGGTGACGACGCTGATCGAAGCCGCTGACATCGCGCTGTATCGGGCGAAGCGGGACGGGAAAAATCAGGTGGCCGTGACGGGTTGAGTACTGCGCGTCATCTGTCGCTTGTCACTTGCACATTGTCGTCTGTCACTTGTCGCTTGCTACAGGTAGAGCGCAACTGAAAACGCGCCCGGCAAAATGGCCGGGCGCGTTTTTTTACAGATACACCCGCTCAGGCCGCCTTCGCTTCCGCGTAACGCGCCGCCGGCTCCTTATGCGACAGATTCGGCTGCAGGCGTTGACGCGCATCGTTCAGGCGCTCCCAGTCGGCGGCATCGGGCAGCGACGGGATCGTCACCAGTTCACCCTGGTCGAATCCGGCGAGTGCGGCGTCCACCATGTCCTCCGCGGTCATCACGATCTGCGCCGGCAGATGCTCGACAGCCAGGCCTGCCCGATCCCAGAAAGCCGTGCTGGTCGCGCCTGGCAACACCGCCTGCAATTGCACGCCCTTGCCGCCGACTTCGTGATGCAGCGACTGCGTCAGATTCAGCACGTAAGCCTTCGTACCGCTATAAGTGCCGTTCAGCATTTCCGGCGACAGCGCCACCACCGACGAAATGTTGATCACCGCGCCGTTACCCCGCTCGACGAAGCCAGGCACGGCCGCCGCCGTCAGACGGGTAAGCGATGTCACATTCAGATCGATCATCTTTTCGAGCTCGTCCACGTTCGAGTCGATGAGCGACGCCGTCGCGCCGACGCCCGCGTTGTTGACCAGCAGCGTGATCGCGCGATCCTCGCGCAGCCGCGCCTCGATGCGGCGCACGTCGGCTTTCACGGTCAGGTCGGCGCCAATCGTCTCCACGTGACGGCCAGTCGTCTTCGTCAGGCGCCCAGCCAGCTCGTTCAGACGATTGACATCCCGGGCGACCAGAATCAGGTCATAACCACGTCGTGCGAGGCGATCCGCATACACCGCGCCGATTCCCGACGATGCACCTGTCACCACTGCCGTTCCCTTGCCTGCTTGCGTTGCCATCTCAATTCTCCATGCGGGCGGCGAGCCATATGTCGCTGCCTGCTTCGTCCATCAAGTGAATGGGAAAACCTGTGCCGCCGCGCCGTTCCGTCCGGTTTGGCGCTGTTGACGAAGCAAGTCTAGGCGCGTAGCCTCTTGTCTCAAATGTCGTATTTACCTCTTTTTAGGACGCGACGATGAAACACGTCGGAGTGGTCGTTTTTCCTGGCTTCCAGATCCTGGACATGGTGGCGGTGTCGATATTCGAACTGGCGAATCGCGAACTCGGCGAGCCGGTGTACGAGGTCGAGATCATCTCCGAGCTCGGCGGGATGGTGCGCAGTTCCTCGGGCGTCGAAATCGCGTCGCGCCAGTTCGGCGATCCGGCGTATGACACCGTGGTAGTCACCGGCGCAATGGAAATTGCGCCGTCGTCGCCGGGCTTGCTGAGTTTTCTGAACGACGCGCTCGCCGCGTCGCGGCGCACCGCCAGCATCTGCACGGGCGCTTTCGTGCTGGCCGAAGCGGGCATTCTCGACGGCCGCCACGCAACCACCCATTGGGCGTACTCACGCGATTTGCAGCAGCGCTTTCCCGAGACGCGGGTCGACGACGACCGCATTTTTATCGTCGATGGTTCGGTGTGGACTTCCGCCGGCATGACAGCCTGCATCGACCTATGCCTGGCGCTGGTCGAAAGCGATCTCGGTGCGGATATTTCCCGCACTATCGCCAAAAAGCTCGTGGTGTATCACCGGCGCGCGGGCGGCCAGTCGCAGTTTTCGGCGATGCTGGATCTGGAGCCGAAATCCGACCGCATCCAGAACGCGCTGTCGTATGCGAAAAACAATCTGCGCGAGCCGCTGACGGTCGAGCAACTGGCGGGCGTTGCGCATCTGAGTCCACGTCAATTCAGCCGCGCGTTTCGCGACGAGACGCGGCAGTCGCCCGCGAAAGCGATCGAGGCGTTGCGGGTCGAGGCCGCGCGCACGATGCTCGAAGCCGGTCGTCACTCGATGGAAGCGGTCGCGGCGGACACCGGTTTTGTCGATACCGAACGGATGCGCCGCGCCTTTTTGCGCGCATACGGCCAGCCGCCTCAAGCAATCAAACGCGCAGCCCGCGCGCCGTAACAGATGTGGTGGACAATGAAGCCGAACGCGTGATCTCCGAAATCGACACCCACCCGCAATTCGTAACCTGCACCCGCAAAGGAAGCCCGATGACTTACGACGACAGCAATCCCTTCGCAAGGATTTTGCGTGGCGAACTGCCGTGCATCAAAGTAGCCGAGACCGATGCCGCCCTCGCCTTCATGGACCTGATGCCGCAGGCCGACGGTCATCTGCTGGTCGTGCCGAAGGAAAAGGCGGCGCAGATTTTCGAGCTGTCGGATGCGTCGTTGACGGCGTGCATGCGCATGACGCAGAAACTCGCGATTGCGGTTCGCGCGGCGTTGCGCCCGGACGGCGTGTTCATCGGCCAATTCAACGGCGCGGCGGCGGGACAAACGGTGCCGCACGTTCACTTTCACGTGATCCCGCGTTGGGAGGGCCAGCCGCTGAAAATGCATGCGCGCGACGCCGCCGATGCGGACACGCTCGAAGCGCTCGCCAAGCGCATTCGCTCGCATTGGCGCGCGGATTGACGGCTTTCGACAACCCTTCGATCCGACGCGTTTGCCGAATGTAGTCACGCGCCGTAACAACTGTAAAGGCCATTGAAACCAGCAGCACGCGTTGGGCGACTAGACTGGAATTTGCCTTGTACCCGCAAGGCATTGAGTGTGGATCTCTTTTTTCAGCCTGCCGGAAACGGCAGGCTTTTTTGTTGGTGGATGCCCCAAAAAAAACCCGCACGCAGCGGGTTCTCAATTCTTTTACCGATGATACGGCCCCGGACCATGGTGATGCGGCGGCGGCGGACGACGGTAATGGTGGTGGTGATGCGGCGGCACATGGTGGCAACGCGTGACCAGACGGCCATGCATCCATACGCGCTGGCACACGGTACGCGCTTCGGCTGCTGTCGGCACGAAGGCGCTTGCTGTGACGGCCAGCAGCATCAATGACATCAATTTGCGCACGAGAACTCCTGTTCAAAGGGCCGCCATTTTAAGATAGCGGCCCTTTTCATGCAGTGCAGCATGCGGAACAGGAGATGAATCGATAGAGATTGACGGCTCAGTGACGCTCGCGGGAGCGGCGTAACGGATGCCGCCAGTCGATCCGCCGCGGTCTGACGTGTAGCGGCCTCATATCGTGGAGATGGCGGTGTTCCTGCCACAACTCGTCGGAGAAAAGAAACGCGACGATAAGCAGCGGAATGATCAGAAAAATGCCCAATATCAGTTGCTCGATCACGGTGGCCTCCGATCGCAGGAGCATGATTTTATTGTAGAGCACCGCACATGCCCGCACAGCGCCGGGGGCTTAGAAGTGCGTTGGGTTGTCCGCGAAAACAGGAGTTCGCATCAAGCTCGCACGATCCTGCCCGCCTGGCTGGCACCGTTTATGTCCTGCACGTAAACCGTTATTTCGCATTTTTCTATTAGTCGGCTGAATGACTTTGTGTGCGACGCACAAATCAAGTGCTTCGAATGTATTAAATCACTTAATTGGCGCTTCTCGTTTACGCCAATACGCAGCGCAAAGCTTTACTGGTTAAAGCAGCACGATCCGATGATTTTTTAGTTATCTGTTTCAATCAGGAAGATTCAAGCGGCTGCTCAAGGTTTAAGCACCCATCACGCATGCTGCGACAATTCGCCACTGTTGCGACCGCACACAAGATGTGCTTGTCGTTCTTTCTCATTCTCCTAAAGTGCTAGATGCGGGTTCAACGTTAAAGTTAAATACATAGCTAACCTGAGTATCGGCCCCGCACCGGAGGAAAATATGAAAGCACGAATCGCCGTTGTTTTCGCTATTGCGGGTTTGGCTGCCGCGACCGTTCAGGCGCAAGACGTCATGGTCAAGCCGCAGCAAACTATTCAATTCAAGGCTAATGCGTACGGGTGTCTGTCGAAAGATAAACTCGACGCCGCCGACCAGCACGCACAAGCCGGCGAACAGCAGAAGATGCAGGAATTCTTCTCCGGATATCAGTGCGTATCGACGCCTGCCGATTCGAGTTTCCGCGTGATTCGCGTCGTCGGACACGACGTTGAATTCGTGAATTCCGGCAATAGCGATACCGAAGGCCTGTGGGCAAACGATCGCTTTATCAAGCAATAAACCGACTGCGGTAATTCGGGGCGATTAACCCTGGAATGCGGTTTTGCGTGCGTAATTCGCCTGACTTTTTATAAAGCGGCGGACGTGTGAACCTGTGAGTTTCAAGAAGCGGCCAAGCATTAAAAATGCCCGGCCGTTTTTGTTTTTAACACGCGAGCCAGGCACATAAAAAAGCCGATATGGATTGATTGCAATCCATATCGGCAGACGCCTTCTCGCAAAAGCGCAGGAACAACTGAAAACCGGCTAAAACCTCAATGCACGCGCTTGCTGCGGCGGAACTGGTCGAACAGCACTGCCAGCAGCAGAATGCCGCCACGAATCAGGTATTGATAAAAGGTCGGCACGTTCAGCAGGCTCATTGCGTCCTGCACCGAACCCATGATCAGCACGCCGACCAGCACGCCCGAAATCGTCGCGACACCGCCGGTCAGCGAAACGCCGCCCAGCACGCACGCGGAAATCACGCCGAGTTCGAGACCGACCGAGGTCTTCGGGTCGCCGAGGCTCATCCGCGAGGCGAGCATCACGCCCGCGAAGCCGGTCACGAGACCCTGCAGCACGAACACCGTGATCTTGATGCGCGTCACCGGCAAACCCGCGAGCAACGCCGCTTCGCTATTGCCGCCGACGGCCAGCACGTTCTTGCCGAACACGGTCTTCTTCAGCAGAAAGCCGAACAGCACGAAGCCGACGATGTTGCTCCAGATCGGATACGAAATGCCGAGGAACGAGCCGCCGCCGAGGTCGAAGAAACGCTCTTCGGAAATCATCACCGCGTCGCCGTTCGACGTGATGAACGCGAGGCCGCGCACGACCTCCATCATCGCGAGCGTGACGATCAGCGAGTTGATCTTGTAGCGCGCGACCAGCACGCCGTTGAAGAGACCGACCGCCCCCCCGGCCAGCACGCCGGCTGCGACGCCGAGCAGCACGCTATGCGTCGCGGTGATCAACGTGGACGCCACCACGCCCGCGAACGCGACGATCGACGCCACCGACAAATCGACTTCGCCCAGCGCGAGCACGAACATCATCGTGACGGAGATCGAGCCGATCAGCGTGACGGAAAGCAGCAAGCCCTGGATATTGCGCGAGCTGAGAAAGTCCGGCACGGTGAACGACAGCACCGCGAACAGGATGATGAACACCATCACAATGCCGGACTTGTTGATCAGATCCCACGTGCGCGCCGCGCGCGCGCTTATGCCGGCAGACGCGACGGCTGGGGTCGAGGAATCGGTCGAAGGTGTATTCATGATGTTTATTCCATTTCAATGGCGCGATTCAATTGCTTTGGCCTGAGTCGTGTTGTGTTGTGTCGAATGTGTAGCGAGGTCAGCGGGGCAGGGCGAGCTTGATCAGCGCATCGGGCGTGGCTTGCGCTTTCGGCAGATCGCCGACGATGCAGCCTTCCTTCATCACGATCACGCGATCCGCCACGCCGATCACCTCGGCCAGATCGCTCGACACGACGATCACCGTGCGGCCCGCTTCGGCCAGCCCATACAGCAGCCCGTAAATTTCGCTGCGCGCGCCGACGTCGATGCCGCGCGTCGGTTCGTCCATCAGGAACACGTCGATCTCTTCGGCGAGCCAGCGCGACAGAATCACTTTCTGCTGATTGCCGCCCGACAGCGTGCCGATCGGCGTGTCGCCGTTACGCGTCTTGATCGCGAGCTTGGCGATGAACTCCTTCGCGGTCTGCGCTTCCTTGCGGCCGTTGAGCACGTTGAAGCGGCTGAAGTGGCGGCGGCAACTGATGTTGAGGTTGTCCGACACCGACGCGATCGACACGATGCCTTCCTGCTTGCGATCTTCCGGACACAGCGCGACGCCCGCACGCACCGCATCGCGCGGCGTCGAGAAGCGCACCGGTTTGCCTTTGAGCGTGATCTCGCCGGCAGCCGGTTTGACCGCGCCGTAGATCAGCTTCATCAACTCGGAACGGCCCGCGCCGACCAGTCCGAAAAATCCGACGATCTCGCCCTTGCGCGCCGAAAACGAAGCCGGTTCGCGCAAGCCGCGTCCCATCAGGTCCTTGACGGCGAGTTGCACGTCGCCGAGTTCTCGCGAGCGATAGCCGTACACGTCCGCAATCGAGCGGCCCACCATGCAGCTAATCAGACGCTCGCGGTCGAGTCCCGCGCCTGCTTCGAACGTATCGATGCGGCGGCCGTCGCGAAACACCGTCACGCGGTCGCACAGTTCGTAGACTTCTTCCATCCGGTGCGTGACGTAAATGATCGCGCGACCCTCGGCCCGCAACGCGCGAATGATCCGGAACAACTGCGTGGTTTCGCGCGACGACAGCGAACTCGTCGGTTCGTCGAATGCAATCACGCGCGCGTCGCGCATCAGCGCCTTGCCGATTTCGATCATCTGCCGCTGTCCGATCGACAGATTCTTCACCTGCTGCGACGGATCGATCTTTTCGCCGAGCCGTTCCAGTTCGCGCATCGCGCGCGACACCAGCGCCTTTTCGTCGAGTACGCCGAAGCGGTTGGGCAGCGCGCCGAGCATCAGGTTTTCGGCAACGGTCAATTCCGGCACCAGGTGCAGTTCCTGATAGATGATCGCAACGCCCGCCTCGATGGCGGCCTTGGTCGTCGTGAATTGCTGTTCGACGCCACCCAGCGACAACGTGCCGGCCGCCGGCTGATTCACGCCGGACAGCACCTTCAGCAAGGTCGACTTGCCCGCGCCGTTTTCGCCCATCAGACCATGTACTTCGCCGCGCCGCACTTCCAGCGAAACCTGATCGAGCGCGAGCACGCCGGGAAAACGCACGGTGATGCCGTCGAGTTGCAGATACGGTTCATCGCCAGACTCGAGCGCAGGCGAGGGCGCTAATGCAGCCGCCGAAGCCGACACCGATGCGTCGCCGGAAGACTCTGTGTGTGAGGACATCATTGGAAAAACCTCAAGCTGGTGAACAACTTTGCGGGCCGCTTGCGCCTCCACGCGCGCACGGCCCGCAACTTGCGGAGTCAGGCTCCGCCGTCTTGCTTCGCTATCCTGCTTATTTCCGCTGATTGCCCGCTTAAATACCGAGTTCCTTGCGAACGTCCTGCCAGTTGCTGCGCACCATCAGCTTGCCGGTGGTTTGCGTATCGGCGGGCGGCTGCTTGCCGGCCTTGATCCACTCGACCAGGTTTTCGGTGCTGTCCTTGCCGTGGTTCGTCGAGCTGACGGCGATCGTGCCGTAGAAGCCCGTCGGTTCCTTCTTCTGGAACTCGGCGAACGCTTCGCCCGCACCGTTGATGCCGACGCCGATCACGTCCGCTGCCGGAATGTGCAGCTGTTCGGTCGCGCGCACGCCGCCCAGCACGCTTTCTTCGTTCAGCGCGAAGATCACCCACTTCTTGATGTTCGGATGCTGCGCGAGCACCGGCGACGATGCGTTGAAGCCGCCTTCGTCATCGGTCGTCTTTTGAGGCGCGTCGAAAATGTTTTCCTTCTTGAAGCCGCCGGCCAGCAGCGTTTGCGTTGCGCCGTCGGTGCGCAGTTTCGCGGTCGGCAGTTCGTAGTTCGTGATGCGCAGCGCGCCGACTTCTTCAGGCTTCCAGCCGCGACGCTTCATTTCCTCGGAGATCGCCGTGCCGACCTGATTGCCGATCTTGAACGCAGACATGCCCAGATGCGGCACGTTCGCGAGCGGCTTGCCGGTGGAGTCGACCAGCTGATCGTCAACGGTGACGAACTTCATGTTGTAGCGCTTCGCACGCGCCTGAATCGCCGGTCCGAGACGCACGTCGGGTGCGCAGATCACGAAGCCTTGCGCGCCTTGTGCGCCGAGGTTGTCGATCGCGGCCAGCACTTTTTCGCCATCCGGCGTGCCGATGTTGACGACCGTGAAGCCGTCCTTCTGGCCGAGCGCCGTCGCGGCTTTCTGTTCGTTGATGAACCACGCCTGTTCCGGCATCTTCACGAGGAAGCCGACTTTGAGCGGCTGATCCGCGTGGGCGGAAAGTTGCGCGGCAAACGGAGCGGCGAGGGCGGCGGCCGCGATGGCGGTAAGGGTCAAACGGCGAAGCTTGCTGGTCATTTCTGTCTCCTGTTGATCTGGAATCGGCGCTTTTGCGGTCGATCGGCGGGTTGCCCCTGTCTCACGCAAAGCACTTGCTCCCGTCGCATACATCGTGGTTGCTGAGGTTGAAAAGCTGCTTTGATTTCATTTTTCGCAGCGGGGGCCATGCCCGGCGGTGTTAGCCGGAGCGTGGGTAAGCGACGCGCGGCGTGGCGTTTCTCGTGTCACGTCGCGCGGCAAGCAGTAAATCGGCGCCGGGCCGCGTCGCCTGGCAGGCAACGACGCCGTGCGCGGCAACGCGAATGGCGACACGGACGGCGCAGACAGCACGCGTCACGATCAGCCCGCCACGTAGGCCGTTTTCACGGCCGTCCAGAAGGCCGCGTCGGTCGCGCCGTACGCCGAGGCCTTGCGGCCGCCACCCGGCGCGTGATGTTCGACGGCGGTCGTCGGCAGATTGATCGTCACCAGGCCGCTCTGCGCATGACGGCGAAAATGCCGCGCGCGGCTGAGCGAGCGCGTGCAGATGCCCGCGCAAAGGCCGTAGGTGGTGTCGTTCGCCAGATGCAGCGCGTGCTCGTAATCGTCCGCGCGCAGCACGACGGCGAGCGGCCCGAAAATCTCTTCCCGCGCAATGCGGTGTTCAGGTTCGCCGACGAACAGCGCCGGTTCGAAGAAGTAACCACGCGTCGCGCGCTCCAGTTGAACGCCGCCGTGCAGCAGTTGCGCGCCTTCCTGCTGGCCGATCTTCACGTAGTCGAGGTGGCGCTCCAGTTGCGCGGCGTTGGCGACCGGGCCGATATCGGTGCCGAGCTTCAACGCGTGATCGACGGAAAGCCTGGCGAGTTTTGCCTGCAACGCGGCGACAAACGGCTCGAACACCGCGCGTTCGACGATCAGCCGCGCCGATGCCGTGCTGCGTTGACCGGCCGAGCCATAGGCGCCGTTCAGCGCGGCATCGACGGCGCCGTCGAGATCGGCGTCGGCCAGCACGACGAACGGATTCTTGCCGCCCATCTCGAGTTGCACGCGTGCCTGGCGAGCGGCGGCGACTTGCAGCACGCGCGAGCCGGTTTCCGCCGATCCGGTCAGGCTGATCGCCGCGACCAGCGGATTCGCGACGATCCGTTTGCCGACCTGCCGGCCGCTGCCCATCACGAGATTGAACACGCCGGCGGGCAAACCCGCGCGGCTGATGATCGACGCCAGCGCCGCCGCGCAAGCCGGCGCCGATTCAGCCGGTTTGAACACCACGCAATTGCCGTGAGCGATTGCCGCGCCGATCTTCGCTGCGGCAATCGCCAGCGGCGCGCTCCACGGCGTGATGATGCCGACCACGCCGAGCGGTTCGCGCGTCACGTCGATCTCGATATCGGCACGCGCCGACGCCACCGGTTCGGCGAACGCCCGCAACGCTTCAGCCGCGAACTGCTTAAAAATCTGCCCCGCGCGGGTCGCCTCGGCGGTGGCCTCGGGCAGCGTTTTGCCGACCTCGCGCGCGAGCAGCCGGCCGAGTTCGTCGCGCCGCGCCAGCATTTCTGTGCCGATGGCGTCGAGCGCATCCGCGCGACGCTGCGCCGACGCCAGCGACCACTCGCGAAACGCCGCGTGCGCGGCTTCGATGGCCGCATCGGTCTGGCGCACGTCGGCGCGAACGTACTCGCCGACCGGCTCGTCCAGATCCGACGGATTGAACGACACGCCCGTGGTCGCGCCCGTCTCCCATCCGCCATTGATGTAATGGCGAAACGGACTGGCAACCAGCGGAACGAGTGGATCGCGGTTCATCGACGGAATGGGGGCATGTGGGAAGCTCGGAAAGTCCACGAATGGTATGAGCGGCCCCAATAACTTTCCAATCCCTTTTTAGGCCATCCAGATATCAATTCTGGTATGGCATCATGGAGCCTGACCGGGATAAAGCTTCCGGCGGATCGGCGTTAAACCGTTCACCAAAAAAGCTCGGAGACATGCATGACGCGTAGCTATTCGAACTGGTTCGTGCGGGCGCGGCTCAAGACGCGCCAGTTGCTGCTGCTGGCGGCAATGGAAGAGGAGGGCAACGTGCGGCGGGCCGCCGACGTGCTCGGCATGACGCAGCCGGCTGCGTCGCGTCTGCTGAAAGAACTGGAGGACATGCTTGAGGTCAGCCTGTTCGACCGGACGCCGCACGGCATGCACGCCACGTTGTACGGCGAAGTGATGATCCGGCACGCGCGCATGGTGCTGTCGAACCTGAGCCACGCGCACGATGAAATCTCCGCGCTGCGCGCCGGGCTCGCCGGGCAGGTGCGGATCGGCGTGATTGCCGCCGCGGCCGCGACGATGGTGCCGCGCGCGATCGCCAGCGTGAAAGAACGTTATCCACAATTGCAGATCTGGACCGAGGTCGAAACCTCGGATGTGATGCTGCCGCGGCTCGCGGAAGGCGAACTCGACATCATGATCGGCCGGGTTTTGGAGCGGCAAAACCAGTTCAAGGCCGAGGTTCGCTACGAACCGCTCGCCGACGAACCGCTCTGCGTGGTCGCGCGGCCCGGCCATCCTCTCGAAAATGAGACAGGTTTGACACTGCGCGGAATCGTCAACGCAAGCTGGGTTTTGCACCCGCCGGGCAGCGTTCTGCGCCATCGCTTTGATCTGGTGTTTTCGCAAATCGGGCTGAATCCGCCGCAAAACGTGGTCAATACGAACAATTTTCTGGCGATTTCGAGCCTCCTTCTTCAAAGCGACATGTTGGCGGTTTTACCTGACGAAGTGGCGCGTCAGTACCAACAGTACGGAGTGCTGAAGCGTATTCCGATCGATTTACCGTGCAGGATGGATACATTCGGTATCATCACGCGCCAGTCGCATCTGCTTTCGCCGGCGGCCTCCGTGGTGCTCGATGCCTTGCGGGAAGCCGCCGCCGAGGTCTACGGCACCCCCTCCGAGGCGGCAGTGGCGCGATAAATGCTTCCTCCCCACATATGACGGCCGCTTAACGGCTCGGGGAGGAACCAGCGATGTACAACAAACACGGAAAACGGCAACGCGCCGTCGACGATTCTTTTTCTGTTCGCTCCGGTGGAGCGAGCGCCTGGTTTAGTAACGGCATGGCTCTCAAATCGACGATTTACAAGGCGGAACTGCAGATCGCCAACATGGACCGGCACTATTACGCCGACCATTCGCTGACGATCGCCCGCCATCCCTCCGAAACTGACGAACGGATGATGGTCCGCGTCGCCGCGTTTGCGCTGTTCGCGCAGGAACGCCTCGAATTCTGCAAAGGTTTGTCGGATGTCGACGAGCCCGATTTGTGGCAGAAGGACCTGACCGGCGCGATCGAAACGTGGATCGAAGTCGGTCAGCCGGACGAACGGCGGATTGCTAAGGCGAGCGGACGCTCGAATGAAGTAATCGTGATCGCTTATGGCGGCCGGACTTCGGACATCTGGTGGCAAGGCGTGCGCAGCAAGGTTGAGCGCATGCGCAACGTGACGGTGTGGTCGCTCGGCGAGGACATCGCTGCGTCGCTCGGCTCGCTGGCAGAACGCACGATGCGTCTGCAATGCACGGTGCAGGACGGCGAAGCCTGGCTCGGCAGCGCCGACGCGGACGCGGTGAAGATCGAGTGGACGGTGTTGAAGGAACCCGCCAACGCGTGATCTGATCACTCAGATCGACGTCACGCGGGCCGCTTCCGGCGGCCCCTTCAGTTCGACCATATTGCCCTCCGGGTCGAACAGATACAGCGACGGCCCAAAGCCGTCCGCTCCGTAGCGCACGCCTTGTTCGCCCAGTCGGGCGCCGTGCGCGGCAAGATGCGCTTTCAGCGCGTCGGCGTCGAACGATTCGACGCGCAAACACACGTGATCCATATTCCGCCCCGCGCCGGGCACGCCGTTTTCGGCGTGGTCGAGCTTCGCGCCGACCTGCAGCAAATCGATCAGCGAGCGGCCGGCGCGTAGTTGCGTCAGGCCCAGATCGCGCTGCTCTTTTTCGATGCTGCATCCGAGGACATCGCAATAGAAACGCGCCATGGCCGCGACGTCCGTGGCCCGGATGACAACGTGATCGATCTCGCGAATGTGGATTTTCATGGCACGCCCTTCGCTATTTCGCAGAACGGATGGAATTGCCAGTGTAGAAGATTGGGCGCCGCTGCAAGGGCGCGCGAGTTGAAACGATCAGAAGGGCCGGATCAATAGGTGAAATGCGGAAACTACAGACGAAAAAAAGCCCGCTCTATGTGGAGCGGGCTGAATCCATATCAGGAGGAGACATGGAGGAGACAGTTCCTAATATACACATGGGGTTGGTGCGACGCAATAACTTTTTAAGGGAAAACCCGATATTGGGCCAAATTGTCGCAGTTTTTGACAAGGTTTGACAAAGAGGCCCGCCCAACGGGGCTTTCCGTCGATACGAAGCGCGGAATGACAGAGCAAGAACCGGGGCGTAGTGTGTTGGCTTACCGCTTAAATTGGTGAGCATCGACTTCGACCGTCTATCGGAAACCATCATGAACGGCATCACCGATTTCACCGACTCTGACACCGAGTCCGTCACCACCTGGACTTCCGACGACGAGCGCTGGGCCGCCGTCACGCGTCGCGAGCAGCAGGCCGACGGCGCATTCTTCTACGCAGTCAGGACGACTGGCGTGTTCTGCCGTCCGTCTTGCGCGTCGCGTCAGCCGCGTCGCGAGAACGTGGCTTTTTTCACCGATGCCGACGCCGCCCGCGCCGCTGGTTTCCGCGACTGCAAGCGCTGCCAGCCGGGCGGTCTGCCGCGCGAACTCGAAATCGTGAAGCGCGCGTGCGCCGCGCTGGACGCCGATCCGCAGCAACGCCTCACGCTTGCGCAATTGAGCGACGCCGTGCATGTCAGCCCGTTCCATCTGCAGCGTCTGTTCAAGCGCGTCGTTGGCGTGTCGCCGCGTCAGTATCAGGCGGCGCAACGGGGCGCCGCGTTGCGCGACGCGCTTCGCAGCGGTGCCGACGTCACGCGCGCCACGCTCGACGCCGGTTTCGGCTCGCCGTCGCGGATGTACGACAGCGCCCCCGCCGAACTGGGCATGGCGCCGTCCGCGTATCGTCGCAAGGGCGCAGGGCTGACGGTGCGCTATGCGATTGCGCCGACCGCGCTTGGCTTCGTGCTGGTCGCGGCCACCGGCAAAGGCATCTGCAAAATCGGTTTCGGCGACGAGAAAACTCCGCTGATCGACGAATTGCGCGGTGAGTTCGCCAATGCAGAGGTGTTGGACGACGCCCAACAGCTTGCGCCGTTCATCGCGCAGATCGACGCATATTTGCGCGGCACGCGTCAGGACTTCGACTTGCCGCTGGATATCGCCGCCACCTCGTTCCGGCAACGCGTGTGGGACGCGCTGCGGCGCATTCCGTACGGCGAAACGCGCAGTTATTCGCAGATCGCCGAAACGATCGGCTCGCCGCGTGCCGTGCGCGCCGTGGCGACGGCCTGTGCGACGAATCCGGTCGCGCTGGCGATTCCGTGTCATCGTGTCGTGCAGAAAGGCGGGGCGCTGGCGGGTTATCGCTGGGGCTTGCCGCGCAAGGCCGCGCTGCTCGACAACGAGGCGCAGCATGCGGGCGGCGCTGCGCCACGCCCAAACGACCGCGCCCGGAAGTCACGCTCCGACGATCAAAAACTTCCTCCCACCACCAAACTGGATCACGCCGCGTGAGTACGCTTGACGACGTCGCAACCCTGGAACTGCCCTTCAAAGCCCCATTCGACTGGCCGCGCCTGCTGCGCTTTTTCGGCGGACGCGCGACGCCCGGCGTCGAAGCCGTCGAAGACGGCGCGTATCGCCGCGCCATCGACTGGGCCGGCGACAGCGGCACGCTGAGCGTGCGGCGGCATCCGCGAAAACGGTGTGTGGTGGCGAGCATCGAAGGGCCGGTGAGCCGTCACGCCGACGCACTCGCCGTCCCGATTGCAAGAATGTTCGACCTGCGCGCCGATCCGAAAAAGATCGGTGCCGAACTTTCCGCCGATCCGTGGCTCGCGCCGCTGGTCGAAGCGGTGCCCGGCCTGCGTGTGCCGGGAGCGTGGTCGGGCTTCGAACTGGTGGTGCGCGCGATCGTCGGCCAGCAGGTCAGCGTGAAGGCGGCAACCACGATCATCGGACGCCTCGTGCAGCGCGCGGGCGAGCGTATCGACGGACATCCGCATGAAAGCACCGCGTGGCGTTTTCCGACGCCAGCCGCGTTGGCCGCCGTCGATCTCGCGCAGATCGGCATGCCGGGGAAACGTGTGGCAGCGTTGCAGGGATTCGCGCATGCGGTCGCAACCGGTGACGTGCCGGTCGACAGCAACGTCGTCGATGCAGACAGCTTGCGCGCCGCGTTGCTCGCGCTGCCCGGCATCGGCCCATGGACCGTCGAATATGTCGCGATGCGCGCATGGCGCGACGCCGACGCCTGGCCGGCATGGGATCTCGTGCTGATGCAGTCGATCGCCGCGCGCGATCCGTCGCTCGTGCGGCCCACGCAGCAGCGCGCGCGCACCGACGCGTGGCGGCCGTGGCGCGCGTATGCAGCGATGCATCTGTGGAACGAAGTCGCGGACCGTGCGGGCGCGGCGCGCGGCGGCTGATACACGGTCAATCCAACGACCGGATTGCGGCTTGAGCAGAGAACGTTTTTCAGGGACAAACGCGAATCGCGCGAGGACCGGCCGACGAGTAGAGTGGTGACGATAGCGACAACGTGCAACGTGGCCGGTTCGTCTGAAAAAGCAGGCGGAATCGCTGACTGGCGGGCCTGGACAGGCGGCCGAAGCGGCCTCAAGCAGGCGTCGTAGCGAGATGTTAAAGTGCCCGCTACTGAAAATTCCGCCGAACGTTGTCAACCGCGCAGTGCTGCCGCACGCAGTCACGCGGCACATGGCGGCCGACAACGCCCGACTCGCATCAATGCCAAACACCACATCTTCCCGCACGACCGACGCGTTTCTGCACCGCCTGTCCGTGCTGACCTCAGGCCCGCAGCGCGATGCGCTGACGCGTGGCCTGCGCGGCATCGAGAAGGAAAGCCTGCGCGTTACGCATGAGGGGCAGCTCTCGTTGACGCCGCATCCGCGTGCGCTGGGGTCGGCGCTCACGCATCCGTCGCTGACCACCGACTATTCAGAAGCCCTGCTCGAACTGATCACGCCGGCCGAACACGACGTCGCGATCACGCTCGACAAACTCGATACGCTGCACCGCTTTGTTTACGCGAATCTCGGCGACGAGATCTTGTGGAACAACTCGATGCCGGGCCTGCTGCCCGATACCGACGACGGCATCCCCATCGCGAATTACGGCGACTCGAACATCGGCAAGCTGAAGTACGTGTATCGCATCGGCCTCGCACTGCGCTACGGCCGCACGATGCAGTGCATCGCGGGCATTCACTACAACTATTCGCTGAACGAAGAAGTCTGGCGCGTGCTGCACGCCGATCAGCAATCCACGGCGAACGCGGTCGATTTCCAGTCCGAACGTTACCTCGCGCTGATCCGCAATTTCCGCCGCACGAACTGGCTGCTGATGTATCTGTTCGGCGCATCGCCGGCGCTGGATCGGCGCTTCCTGCGCGATCGCAAGCACACGCTGGAAACGTTCGACGCCGACACGCTGTATCGCCCGTACGCGACCAGCCTGCGCATGAGCGATCTCGGCTACTCGAACACCACCGCGCAAGCCGCGCTGCATGCCGACTACGACACGCTCCCGGGCTATCTCGACGCGCTCGCTAAAGCCGTGAGCCAGCCGTATCCCGCGTACGAGCAGATCGGCACGCAGCGCGACGGCGAGTGGGTGCAGATCAACACCAACGTGTTGCAGATCGAAAACGAGTTCTACTCGACGATTCGTCCGAAGCGCGTCACGCATCCGGGCGAGCGTCCGCTGCATGCGCTGGCCGCGCGCGGCGTGCAATACGTCGAAGTGCGCTGCATGGATATCGACCCGTTCGAGCCGAGCGGCATTTCGCTGGAGACGTCGCGCTTTCTCGACGCCTATCTGCTGGTTTGCGCACTCGACGACAGCGCGCCGTTGCCGCCCGATGCCTACGCGGAAGCCAATCAGAACTTCGGCCGCGTGACGATGGAAGGCCGCAAGCCGGGCCTCGAACTGGTGCGCGACGGTCAACCGGTTGCGATGCTCGACTGGGCGAACGAGTTGCTGGTCAAGGTCGACGCCGCCGCCGCCGCGCTCGACGCGTTGCAAGGCGGCGATGCGCACGCGCGCTCGGTGCAGGTTCAACGCGCGAAGCTCGCGGACGCGTCGCTGACGCCGTCGGCGCGTGTGCTGCAAACCATGCGCGACAAGCAGCAGAGTTTCCTCGCGTTCGGTCTCGAACAGAGTGAAGCGCACGCTGCGTATTTCCGCGAGCGTCCGCTGGATGCAGAGCAGGCGAAAGCGTTCAGCGATCTCGCCACTCAGTCGCTCGATGAACAGGCCAAACTTGAGCGCGAAGAAGTCGGTTCATTCGACGCATTTGTCGCGGCTTATCGTGCCTATACGTTGAACCGGTTCAGCGTCTGAAAAACGAGTGGATGAAGTAAGGAAAAAGCGGCCCGGGTGGCCGCTTTTTTATGGCACGCAGGTAACGTCTACATCGCGACGCGACGGAGTCTGAATGCGATCGGCAAATTCTCCGCGCGCTGCGACGTTTCTCTGATCCAGGTGAAACACCCTACCGATGCCACGGTCCAAACTGATATGAAACGCTCCATCGAGGGGAGGGCTCAACGTGATAAACAAAACTCTACTGGCCGCGCTGTGTGTTCTCGGTACGGCGGCGGCCGGATGTTCGACGCAAGGGCAGGTCAATCCGGACGTCATGCAGGTCGCGACCACACCGTTGACTTGCTCGAATAGCGCCCAATGCGATCTCTGGTGGCAACGCGCGCAAACTTGGGTCGAGAGCCATTCGAAGTACAAAATCGAATCGTCTACAAGTTCGCTGATCCAGACTGCCGGACCGGACGGCGGCAAGCGCGCGCTCGCGTATCAGATCACGCGTACCGCGAATCCCGATGGCACAGCGACCATCGGCTTTGCTGCTCATTGCGACGGGTCGATGGGCTGCAAGCCGAACCCGTGGGAAGCGGGCGCGGACTTCAAGGAATTCGTGCGAGGAACCGCAGCGGGGGCGAACACGCCGCAGAGCGGCACGACGCCGTCCCAATCTCCGGCGGCGGCTGCGCACCCGGATGCTTCGCAAGGTCAGTCGATTCCGGCGGCGAACGGCGAGGCAATGTCGCAATAACGTAATGGAAAAGGCGCGCACATGTGAGGATAAATCTCACGTGTGCGCGCCTGTCTTCTTCACGCGTTGATGCATCACGCGCATCAAACGCATTAGCGTATCAATGCCCCATCGAAGGCCCCGCTCCCTTGCGCGGCTTCGTGACCCAGACCAGCACCGCAAGCACCAGAAACGCCGCGCAGGAAATGCGGAAGAAGTCGTTGGTCGCCAGCATGTAAGCCTGGGCGGTCACGGTCTGATTCAACTGCGCGGTGAGGCCGTCGCCGGACAAACCGAGGCTCGCCAGCGCATCCTTATAAGCGTTGGTGTTCGCCGAATACACATTGACCGACTCGGTCAGTATCGCGTGATGGTGGATCGTGTCGTTCTCCCAGAATGTCGTGCTGATCGCCGTGCCGATTGCACCCGACAACGTCCGGAAGAAGTTCGACAAACCCGACGCGCTCGCCAGCCGCTCGTCCGACACGCTTGAAAGCGTGATGGTCGTCATCGGCACGAAGAAGCAGGCCACGCCGATCCCTTGTATGAGACGCGGCCAGATCACGTGATTGAACGGCACGTCGAGCGTGAAAGTCGAGTTCCAGAACGACACGAACGCAAACACGATGAACGCGAAGCTGGCCACGATCCGCAAATTCAGCCGATGCATGTTCTTGCCGATCATCGGCGACAGCACCAGCGCGAGCAAACCGACCGGCGCAGTCGCCAGCCCTGCGAGCCACGGCGTGTAGCCCATCACGGTTTGAAGCCACAACGGGAAGATCACGACCGACCCGAAGAACGCCATGAAGCCGAACGAAATGATCACCACGCCGAGCGCGAAATTGCGGTCCTTGAACAGCGAGAGATCGACAATCGGCTCCTTGTCCGTCGTCTCCCAAACCAGCAGGAACGCGATCGACACCACCGCGATCACCGCGAGCGTGACGATGAACGTCGAGTTGAACCAGTCGCGATCCTTGCCGAGGTCGAGCATCATCTGCAGGCACGACACGCCGATCACGAGCAGCGCAAGGCCAACTGCATCGATGCGCTGCTTGCTGGTTTTCGTCTCGCGGCCGCGCAGCAGGATGTACGCGCACACCGCCGAGAACACGCCGATCGGCACGTTGATATAGAAAATCCACGGCCACGTGTAGTTATCGGTGATGTACCCGCCCATCACGGGACCGAAAATCGGCGCGCAGATCACGGTCATCGCCCAGAGCCCGAGCGCAAGGCCGCGTTTCTCCGGCGGATAGGAGCGCATCAGAATAGTCTGCGAAAGCGGGACCATCGGCCCGGAAACGAGCCCTTGCAGAAGCCGGAACCCGATCAGCGATTCGAAGTTTTGCGCGAAACCGCACATCGCCGACGCGATCGTGAAAAGCAGCACGGAGAGCGTGAACAGCTTTGCCTCGCCGACCCGCCGCGCGAGCCAGCCGGTCAACGGCACGGCAATCGCCGACGCCACCGAATACGACGAGATGACCCACGTGCCCTGACTGGTCGCGACGCCGAGGCTGCCGGAAATGGTCGGCACGGCGACGTTCGCAATCGACGTATCGAGCACCTCCATGAAGGTGCCCAGGGCCAGGCCGACGGTGAGTAGCGCGAGCGCTCCGCCCTTTAGCGGCGCAGGTTCGGCGGCGGGCAGCGTGGCAGCGGAAGCCGTGGCATCCATATTTTTTCTCCTCAATCGGGAAAGCTTGTCACGGCAGTCTTCTCACGCCTGACGAATGGCGTGCTTACATGCCGGATCACCCTCTGCCCAGACAGATATCTTCAAACAATGGCGTTCTTGAAAGCGCCTCTTTGACCATCGGTACTGCTCGCCTTATTCCGGCGATAACCCTGCGGGTGAATCTTCGTGCGACTGCTGTTCTGACGTCGCTGTCGGCTCAAATCCGCAGCACATGCCTGACGGCCCATCCAGTCCGTTTGCAATGAAACGGCTGAGCAGATCGATCAGCGTTGCATGCTCGGCGGCGGAAAATCCGCGCAACTGTTCGTTCAGCACTGCCGCACCCAAACCCGGCAACTGGCGTGCGGCTTCATCACCTTGCGGCGTCAGTTCCAGCTTCACCATCCGACGATCGGCGTCACTCCGCGTGCGCACCACAAAGCCTTTCTTTTCAAGGCGATCCAGCAGACGCGTCATCGATCCGCTGTCATACGACATAGCGCGCGACAGTTCGAACGGCGTGCTCGCGCGCCGCGACGACAGCATGACGATCACGCCGATCTGCTGCGCCGTGAGACCGAGCGGCGCAACCGCGCGATCGGTTCGTTCGACCAGCACGTTGCGCGCTTTCGTCAGGTAGTAGCCGAGGCTCGACTCCAGAGGAGTCGTGTCCGCGTTGTAGGGGCCATCAGTCATTGTGTTTCCGGAACATCGGCAAGCAAACGGAGTTTAGCTGCCTAAGCAGGCAAGTCAAATTTCATCGACGCTGGATGGACGACCGAAAAACAACAGCGCCGCCATCCATAGGGCGAAGTATCTTGAAATTTGATTGCATAGTCAATATTATGACAGGCAACGAGTTACGCGCGATCCGCGCCACCCGAGACCATGTTCTGACCGATTTTCCGCACGTCGCAGACGCGCATGTCGCAAGCGCGACGCGCAAAAAGGATTTCCCATGCTGTACCTCAAAAACACCCTTGGCGGCTTGGGCCGCTCACTGACCGATTCCGCGCTGAACAGCTTTCAAGGCCCGCACCGCTGGTGGAAACTGGCGCTCTTCGCCGTGCTGTTCGTGTTGCCAGGTGGATCGGTCGGGGTGGTGGTCATGGCGTGGATCGAGCATCGGCGGGGACGGAAGGACGTCAAGGCCGCTTCGGAAATGGGCAAGGTCAAAACGCCGTTGTTGACGTCGAGTCTCGCGCCCGCGAGCGCTGTCGCCCCGGCCAATGCGTGCCAGGCACGCGGCGATGCGCCGTGTCGCGCAGCAGCGGGCAAGCAGGCCCGTCAGGCGACGTCAACGGAATCACGGGTTTAACGCTCGCGGCAGTAACAACGCGTAACCATCGCGGCCGCCCAAGTAACACATCTGCACTCTTCCTCGCATTACCCTTTCAGTTTCCCGCGCTCGCGGGCTCATACGCTAACATTCCGGCAGACCAAGATCTCGCCCGGCCGACGGTGCTGCCATCGGCCGCATCGTGGCGTCCAGAAGGAATTCATTGCATGCAGTCTGATCGACTCTCGCGCGCGAGGCCGTTTGCGCCTCGCGCCCTGACTATCGCGGTATCGGCGGCACTCGCTGTATTGCTCGCGGCCTGCGCTGTCGGCCCCGACTACAAGCGGCCGGACGCCGAGATTCCGGCGTCGTTCAAGGAAGCCGCACCGGGCTGGAAAGTGGCTCAACCGGCCGATCAGCACGATCGCGGTGACTGGTGGACGATTTACGAAGATCCGCAGCTCAACGCGCTCGAAGACAAGCTGAACGCCGCGAATCAGACCATCGCGCAATATGCCGCCGCCTACCGGCAGGCGCGCGCGCTGGTTGGCGAGGCGCGGGCGGCGTATTTCCCGACCATCGGTGCATCGGCGGGCGCAACGCGCTCGGGCACGGGCGTGTCGTCCACCGGAAGCTCGAGCACCAGCCGCTCCGGCGTCAGCAACAGCTTCAACGTGCAACTGGATGCAAGCTGGGAGCCGGATCTGTGGGGCTCGGTCACGCGGACGGTCAACGCGCAGAAGGCCGGGCAACAGGGCGCGGCTGCGGATCTGGCGAACGCGCGTCTGTCCGCGCAGGCCACGCTCGCCCAAACCTACTTCTCGTTGCGTGCGCTCGATTCCACGCAGAAGCTGCTCGACGACACCGTCGTGGCCTATCAGAAGACGTTGCAACTCACGCAGAACCAGTACGCGCAGGGCGTCGCGGCGCGTTCCGATGTGATTCAGGCACAAACGCAACTGCAATCGGCGCAGGCATCGGCCATCGACAATGGCGTGCAGCGCGCCCAGGACGAGCACGCCATTGCCGTGCTGGTCGGCGTGCCCGCTTCGGTGTTCTCGATTCCGCCTAGCCCGCTTACCGCTACGCCGCCGGCCGTGCCCGCGCAAATGCCGTCGGCATTGCTCGAACGCCGGCCGGATATTGCATCGGCGGAACGCAAGGCGGCGGCGGCGAACGAGCAAATCGGCGTCGCAATTGCCGCGTTCTTTCCGTCGTTGACCCTGTCGGCGAGCGGCGGCTTCGAGAATTCCGTGTTTTCGCAATTGCTGACCGCGCCGTCGCGCTTCTGGACGCTCGGTCCGCAACTCGCGGCCACCATTTTCGACGCCGGTCTGCGCAAGGCGCAAACCGACGCAGCGCGCGCCACGTATGACGCGGACGTCGCAACCTACCGTCAAACCGTGCTGACCGCGTTCCAGGATGTCGAAGACAACCTCGCGTCGCAACGCATCCTCGAACAGGAAATCGTCGTGCAGCGGCAAGCGGTGGATTCGGCGCGTCAGGCGCTCGCCATCGTGACGAACGAGTACAAGGCGGGCACGGTCGGCTTCGTCAACGTGCTGACCGCGCAGACCACGGCGTTCACGGCCGAGCAGAAGCTCGAGACGATTGCGGGTGAACGGATGGTGTCGTCGGTCGGTCTGGTGAAGGCGTTGGGCGGCGGCTGGGACGTGTCGCAAATGAACCGCGAAACCGGCGATGTGGCCGCACCGGCGCCGTTGCCGGCGTCGTCGGTGACGCCCGTCGCGCAGAGCGGGGCGGTGCCGCAGCAGGTTCAGAACCAGTAGGCACGGCGCTGATCGGGAACATCGGTCGCAAAAGCAAAAGAGGCATGGTCGCACATTGCGGTCATGCCTATTTTTTCATCACGATCGAGCAACGCGTGCTCGCCCGGATTTCAGTGCACGAAAGTCAGCGCCACCGTACCCGGCCCAGTCGGCCGTCCGAGCAGATTCAGCAAGCCCGCGAGGTTATCGCGCGCCTCGGGCGCAGCGCTGGCCACGCCGTGAAACGAAGTCGACGCCGCCGACACCGTGCCGTTGCCGCTTAGCATCAGCGGTCCCTTCATCGTCGTCAGATCGAGCGTGGACGATGCACCCTGCGCCTGAAACAGCACGCGATACGAACCAAGCGGCTTGACCAGCGAGATCCGCGAACTGGCGTCGTTCAACGTCACGGTCAACTGACCGAACGCTTCCCGATTGAAAGTGCGCCAGTCGGACCACGACAACTGCACGTTCCCCTGCAGATCCAGCGTGTTGAACGGCGCGCCCAAACCGCCCAGCAGCGAAGCCGGAACGGCCATTGCGCCGGGCGTCACGGTCGCCGTGCGCAGCGTGGCGTCGACGGTAATCGGGTCGGGCATCGCCTCGCTGTGCCGCATGGTCATGCGCACGCGGCCGGTGAACAACGGCCAGAACGACGTAGTCCATTCAATCCGCCCAGGCAGCAGCGTCGCCGCGCTCATGTCGGAACCGGCGGCGAGCATCAGCGTGGCAGAGCCGTGCCAGAGCGAACCGGCCGGGTCGACGAGATTGACGTGCCCGCGCGTCTGTTTCGCGAACTGCGGCGTAACCCAGGCAGCCGGCAACAACGTCAGCATCACAACCGCGTTCGACAGCACCGCGACCACCAGCCAGGGCAGCGCGACGCGCAGGCGCCGCATCCAGTAATTCATGCGAGATCCCGTGGAGGCGCGATTATTTAGCGGTCGACGGCTGCAACGACGCCGTCAGATCCACCTGGCCGTCTTCCTTGAGCGCGGTGATGTGCGCCTCGGCGACCTGCACCTTGAATTGCTTGCGCGCGTCGTCGACCCAGCTCGTCCACGCTGGAAACGACGCGTTCTTCATCTGGATCTGCACCGCGTTGCCGATCACCTGCACCTGCGTCGCGGCCAGGCCGTGATCGCCGAGCGACGCGGTGAGCGCGTCCTTGAGCGCCGCGCCGGTCGGCGCCACACCTTGACCCGCCGCCGACAACGCGCGCGCTTCGTTCGACTCGGCGGTCATCTGCGCGAGCTGCCGTTGCAGGCTCGGCAGCGTGTCACGCAGATGCGAGCGGCCATCCTGCGCGGGCGCCCACAGCACCGACCACGCGATCACCACAGCCAGGACTCCGCCGCCCCACGCCAGAATGGCTTTTTCGCGCTCGGTGCGCTGGTCCCAGAATCCGGCCCATGTTTGAGCGAGTTCAGCTTTCATTGTCCGTTCCTGATGGTCCACTTGCCCGTATTGCTGTCGATCGAACCGCTCAGCCCGTTGCGCGCAAGGCGCTTCGCGAAGTCGGGATCGAGCTTGACCTCGGGTTTAAAGGTCACGTCGAGCCGGCGGTCGTGATAGTCGAGTCCGGCAATGCCGTTGACCGGCACCGGCGACATCGAACGCGCCAGCCCGTCGGCCAGCGACAGGAAATCGTCTGGCGACAATTCACCGGCAGCGACCCGCAACTGCTGCAATTGACGCGACATCTGATCAGGCGCGTCGAGCACGACCGTTGTCTTCGGGAAAGTGTTGAGCAGCAGTTCGGTCATCTGCGTATTGATCGCGTCGCGTTGACGCGAAAGCATCAGCCACTGCACGTTCGCGCCGATGATCGCGATCACCAGCGCCGCAACGGCCAGCACAATCGGCAGACGCAGACGGCGCAGAGTCGCCCGGTCGAGCCGCCACGGCTGCGATGCAAATTCGAACTGACACAGGTCGAAGCGGCATTCCAACGCACGCCGCGCCAGTTGCTCGAACGGCAGCGGGCTCGCACCGTGGATATGCGCCGCAAGCCGCGCCGGACTATTCGGCGAAAGACTCGGCTCATTGCCGGGCACTTCGGTGAGCATATACAGCGAGATCGGCGCCGCGCCGGCCAATGCGCCGAGCGTCGCGTTCACCGCCGTCGCCGGCACCGCCAGCCCTTCGCCCTGCACACCGCGCGCAATCGCGAGTTCGACGCGCGGCGTGGTGCTTTCGACCATACCTTCCAGCAGCATCGCGGGCGCGGTCTGGACCACGGTGCCGAGGACGGCGGCCACCATCGGCGTGACCGATGCCAAACCTGGCGCAACCACGGGTGCCACACCCGGCAGCGAGGTCGCCACGCCGGACGCCATGACCGGCTCGCCCCCGCCGACCGTTTCCGCGACTTCGACGGGTTGGTCGAGCGCGGCGGTAACTTGCGGCAGACAGCGTGTCACCGGCACCGCGCGCAGGCTGCGATGCCCCGCCGTCGAGAACGCTTCGACGATAAAGCGGAACCAGCCGCGATCGATGATCGCCAGCAACTGCTTTCCGCCCGCGACCGGCTGCGGATCGACGGCGATATGGCAGGTTTGCGGATCCTGGATCAGTTGATCCTCGACGACATTGGGCAGCGCCTGACGCAGCTTCGGCCCGCGCAACGGCGGCAGCGTCGCGGGCATCATCAGCAGGTCGCGGGCGGCGACCATCAGCACCGTCAGGTTGGCGCGCGGCAGCAGCGCGAGCGCCGAACGACCGGCGCGCTGGGTGCGGCCCGATTTGTCGAGCAGGACGAACGGCAACTCCGGCAGTTGCCATTCCTGCGATGGCACCGCCGGATCACGCGGCGGCAATAGGACGATCAGCGTGCTCAAAGGCCACTCTCTCTGGGAATTGCGTTATTCATAGTTGGTCTTGTACCCGCACGATACGCGTTGTATGAGTCAATGCATCGCGATAGACGAGCGTCGTGCGGTCCACTTCGGCGCGCTCGTGCTGCACGCGGCCATGAATCAAAAAGTAGCTGGTGGTGACGTCCATTTCGCTCGGATCGACCGCAGCCGACTGCACGCCTGAACCGGTCAGCGCGAGCGTCACGTCGCCGACATTATGGAAAAACACCGTCTGCCGGCGCGCGACGAACGCCTGCGCCTGCGACAGGTTCATTTCCGGCACGATCGCCGAGATCACTTCGGCCGATGCGGTATTCATGTTGACCGCCGTCGCGGTCGGCAGAATGGTCACGAAGGGACGCAATTGCGCGACCATTTCCGGCGTGTAGCCGGGGATGTCGAGCAGCGAGTCGACGCTGGTCATTTGCAGCGGAGTACCGCCTTTGTCGTTGTCGTCGTCGATACCGGGTTTGTCGGTGAAGTTGCCGCCGCCGGTGGCGCCGCCCTGAATCGCCTGGGCCGCTGTATTCGTCGACGTGGTGGTGGTCGACGAACTGGACGTGGACGTGACCGTCTGGAAGCGGGTCGCCGATTGCGCGAGGCTCGCGCGCACCTGCACTGCGGTGTTCTTCGCGAGCTGGCTGTTCGCACCGAGCGATACGAGCAGACGCTGATAGGCGCTGATCTGCTCGGTGTTCAGTTGCAGCACGCCGGGCGCGGGGCTCGACACCAGATTGCGCAGATTGAATTTCGCCTGCGCGTCTTCGATCGAACCGGAAAGATACGTTTCCGCACCTTGCTCAGCGCGGACTTCGCCGATCTGTCCAAGGAAGTCGGACAAACGCGTCTTCGCAATCGGCACGCCCCACAAGCCGCCGAGATACGTGATGCCCGCCGACGTATCGCCTTCGGAACGCAGAATCAGCCGCGTCCAGTCGAGTGCGCCGCGCGACACCCAGAGCGCCTGCGAAAGCAGCCGCTGATTTTCGATTCGCCGGATCTGTACCTGCTGGCGCCAGAGCATGCCCGACACCAGAATCGCCGACAACGCGACGACCAGCAACGCACTGATGATCGCCGCGCCTTTCTGTTGCGCAGGCGACGATGCTTTGCGGGTTTTCCGTCTGCCGGATGCGCGGGTAGAGGCGGGCGCCCGCGTCTGACCGAAGCCAGAGGGCAGGGCACGCATAACCCGTCGCGCAGACAACCAAGAGAATTTCATTTCATTCTCCGACCAGGAAAACCCGCCTGACGGGGCGCACAAGCGCCTTCGCCGACACGCTCACTTCCAGCCCCGTCACCGAACGCGGCAAAGGCGCATTGCCCAGTTGGGGCACCTTCAGATTATTGTCGGCCTCGGTGATCGCGCTTTGCACGTCTTTCATCTGCGTGGTCCAGCCGACTTTCGGCACGTACAGCCGCGCAGAAATCGACGTGACGTTGCCCATCAGCGGTATCGCGGACCAACCGTCGCCTTCGGTGCCGCGCAACGCGCGCCGCAGGTCGCCGACATTGCCCAGCGGCGGCGACGCATAACGGGTCACGCGTCCATTGGACACCCGATAGCGCACCACCTGCAAACGCGGCGCGGTGCCCGGCAACACCATCTCGCGGACCACCTGCAACACGTTGCCCGACAGCGACACGGCCGCCTGGCCCGATTCGTCGTCCGATGCGGCGTGGCGCACGTCGATCCGCATCTGGTCGAACAGTTGCGCGAATACGCGCTCCTCTTCCATCGCGTTCGTAATGGTTTCCCGGCCGCGGATGATCTGGTCGAGACCGCGCCACGACAGCACGGCAATCACCGCCATGATCGCAATCGCGACCAGCAGTTCGATCAGCGTGAAGCCATGCGCGCCCGATCGGCGGCGGCGCTCAGAGCGAGCGGTTGTTTTCATTCGCGACCACCGTGACCATCTGAGCGAGATTGCCGGAACGCCCAGGCATCGTCACCATCACTTCCACTCGACGAAACACCGGATTCGGCGTCGACGTCACATTTTCGGTACACATCAGTTGCAGGTTGCCTTGCGAGCACTCGAAGCTGGTCGAACCGACACTCGGCCACGCGTGCGTCAAATGCAACTGCGCGAGCGTGTTGTCCGCACTCCAGCCGGCGAGCAGACGCTTGTGCAGATCGGCTTCGCCGCTCGCGAGACTGCCGACCGCGCGCAACGACGCCGACAACGCCACCGCGATGATCGCCAGCGCAACCAGCACTTCGATCATCGTGAAGCCGCGCTGCGTGCGCCCGGAGTAACCAGCGCGATTCAAACTGCTGCAACGACGCATCTCAGCGCACCTCATAGCGGCCATTGCCGGTGCCGACGATCGTCGCGCTCCCGGCTGCCGAAAACAGCGTGATCTGCACCGGCACGTCGATCGCCTCGGTGCCGAAGACGATGCGGTGCGGATGCGAATCGGACCCCGGATAGCTGATCGTGACACCCGTCACACCGCCTTCCCAGTTACGCGGACCAAGCAGTTCGTCGCGCAGCGGACGCCAGCCGTCTTCGGTGCGCTGATCGAAACGGAAACCGTTATCGAGCGGCTGCCACGCGATGGGCTTTGCGCGTACCTGCGCTTCGTCGCCCGCCGATTCGAACAGCAGCGCGAGACGCTGCGCTTCCTCGTTCAGATCGGTGCGCGGATTGCGGGTCATCGTCAATGCGGTGAGGGACACGAGGATGCCGGCGATCAGGAGCACGACCATCATTTCGAGCAGCGTGAAACCCGCGGCGCGGCGGCGGCCGCCGCTCATATGCGCGTTGCCCGGATTGCGCGGATCACGCGAGCGACGCGCGGCGGCACTCGCCGCGCGCGGCAACGGGGCCGTACACGGAGTGTCCACACGGGACTTGCAAGCGGACATACGCATAGAGCCGGCCATCAACGATCAACTGGGAGTCAGACAAAAACGCATCGACAGAACACGCGAACCGCGCCGCTGGGCTGCGTGCCCGAAGGCTGGTTCGCGCGCATGAAAAACGTGGCTGTTAAGGCCGCTTATTGCCACGAGCCGACGTCGGCATCGTTGCCTTCGCCGCCTGCCTTGCCGTCCGCGCCGTAGCTGAACACGTCGATCTCGCCGTGCACGCCCGGATTCAGATATTGATAGGCATTGCCCCACGGATCGTTCGGCAGACGTTCGAGATAACCGCCGTCTTTCCAGTTGGCCGGCACCGGATCGGTAGCGGGCTTTTCAATCAACGCGCGCAGACCTTGCTCCTGGCTCGGATAACGGCCGTTATCGAGGCGATAGAGTTTCAGCGCCTGCATGACGGTGCCGATGTCCTGCTTGGCGGCGACGCGGCGTGCTTCATCGGGACGGCTCATGATCTTCGGGACGATCAGCGCGGCCAGAATGCCCAGAATCGCGATCACGACCATCACTTCGATCAGCGTGAAACCTCGTTGCAGACGGCTGCGCGAACCCGCGATTTCAGTGCGGCGAGTGGTCGACAGTTGCATAGCTTGCTACCTCTTTTCAGGTGAAATTTTGACTGGTCAGAATGCGTCTCGTGGCTAATAGGGTGCCATTGGACAGGCCCAGCCGGTCATTTTAATGTCATGGTATTGAAGGGATTCAACCCAACGCAATTTTCACAATAGTCCGTACAATATGCGCATGAACGCCATCCAAATCCGCCTTCTGTCGCTCGCGCTGTTCGCCGTTTTTTGCGCGACGCTGACCTACTGGGTCATCACACTTTCCACCCTGTCCGGCGCGCCGTTGCCCGCGGCCGCCGCGCACGCCCAGGTGTCGACCGACCAGGCCGCCACGCTGTTCGGCGGCCAGCTCACGCGCAGCGTCAATCAGGACGTGCATCTGTTCGGCATCCTCGCTTTGCAGGAAGGCGCTGCGGCGATCGTCAGCGTGGGCGGAGAACCGCCGCATGCCGTGTCGCTCGGCAGCGCGTTGATGCAGGGAGCCAAACTTTCCGAAGTCCGCGCCCGCTCGATCATCATCGACCGCAATGGCGCGCATTCCGAAGTATTCCTGCCGGCCAACGCAGCCGGTCCTACCATTTACGTCCGCTAAAGTCAGGCGGCCTTGCTGCTTCGGGCCGCCTGCTTTTTACCCCTGCTTCAGCTAGTTCGCTTCAACCGGTTGCGCGGCTGCGTCAGCCGCAATTCGCCGCGCAACCCGGCCTCGTTTCGCGTTACCGCATCACTGCACGAGGTTGTTCAACTCGATGATCGGCAGCATCACCGCCAGCACGATCACCAGCACCACGCCCCCCATCGCCAGAATCAGCAACGGCTCCAGCAGGCTCGTCAGGAACATCGTGCGGCGCTCCAGCTCGCGTGCTTCGCCTTCGGCTGCGCGGTCGAGCATGGTCGTCACATCGCCGGTGGCTTCGCCTGAACGGATCAGGTGCACCAGCACCGGCGGAAACGTTTTCGTATTGCCGAGCGCGCGCGACAGCGACGTACCTTCGCGCACCCGCACGATCGCATCGTCGATGTTGCCGCGCATCGCGTTGTTGCTGAGGGTTTCCGCAGCGGCTTGCAGCGCGCGCAGAATCGGCACGCCAGCGGCGGTCAGAATGCCGAGCGTGCTCGCAAAACGCACGGTGTTGTAGCCGCGAACGAGTTTGCCGAGCAGCGGCGCGGTGAGCAGCCAGCGGTCGAAAACGAGACGCGGACCAGGCTGCTTAAGAATCGAACGCACCACGTACGAGAGCGCGAACACGCCGATCAGCACCGCCCACCACCAATGCCGCACGAAGCCGGACAGCGCCATCATCATGATGGTGAGGAAGGGCAGTTGCTGCTTGGTGCTGGCGAACACGTTCACGACTTGCGGCACCACGTAGCTCAACAGAAACGTGACGATACCGAACGCGATGAGCGTGACGATGGTCGGGTAAGTGAACGCAAGCACGATCTTCTGTTTCAGCGCATTGCTTTGCTCGATGTAGTCGGCCAGACGCGACAACACCAGACCGAGCTTGCCCGTATGCTCGCCCGCCGCGACGAGTGCGCGATAAATCTCGGGGAAGTCTTTCGGATGCTGCGTCAGCGCATTGGCGAGCGAGTGGCCGCCGAGCACTTCCGCGCGGATCGACGCCATCAGTTCGCGAATGTAATCGCGTTCCGACTGATCGGTCAGCACCGCGAGCGCTTCGTCGAGCGGCAGACCCGCGATCAGCAGGCTCGCCAGTTGGCGCGTGAGAATGGCCTGTTCGCGCTGCGACAGACGTCGTCCCAACGACAAACGCTGATTTCGCTCACCCCGCGTTCGCGTGGCCGCCGGTTCGACGACGAGCGGCGTCAGTCCCTGCGAACGCAGATTCGTGCGGGCGCCGCGCGCGCTGTCCGCGTCGAGCACGCCTTTTTGCGCTTTGCCCGCCGCATCGATTGCTTCGAAACGAAATGCCGGCATGCGCTTATGCTCCGCCCGTCACGCGTATCACTTCTTCGAGCGATGTCAGCCCCGAAGCGAGCCAGCGGTCCGAATCCTCGCGCAACGTGCGCATGCCTTGCGCGCGACCGGTGGCGAGAATTTCCGCATCGGCCGCATTGCGGTGAACCAGCGAGCGGATTTCATCGTCGATCAGCAGCAGTTCGTAGACGCCGCGGCGTCCTGCGTAACCGGACTGGCCACAACGGTCGCAGCCCACCGGATGCCAGCGCACGCTGCCGTCCTCTTCCTTGCGCTCTTCTCGGCACACCGGGCACAAACGACGCACCAGCCGCTGCGCCAGCACGCCGAGCAGCGACGACGCCAGCAGATACGGCTCGACGCCCATATCGGTCAGACGTGTGACGGCAGAAGCCGCGTCGTTCGTGTGCAGCGTGGCGAGCACGAGGTGACCCGTCAGCGATGCCTGCACCGCGATCTGTGCCGTTTCGAGGTCGCGGATTTCACCGATCATGATGATGTCCGGGTCCTGCCGCAGAATCGAACGCAACGCGCGTGCGAAGCTCATGCCGATCCGCTCGTTGACCTGCGTCTGGCCGATGCCGGAGAGGTCGTATTCGATCGGATCTTCGACCGTCATGATGTTGGTCGTCGCCGTTTCGAGCCGCGACATCGACGCGTATAGCGTGGTCGTTTTGCCCGAGCCGGTCGGGCCTGTGACCAGCACGATGCCGTGCGGCTTGCCAATCAGCTTGTCGAATTTGACGAGCGTGTCGGGCGCCATGCCGAGCGCTTCGAGATTCAGACGCGACGCGTCCTTTTCCAGCAGACGCAGCACCGCGCGCTCGCCGTGACCGGTCGGCAGCGTCGACACCCGCACGTCCACCGGACGCCCGCCCACACGCAGCGTGATACGGCCATCCTGCGGCAAACGTTTCTCCGCGATATCGAGTTGCGCCATGATCTTGATCCGCGAGATCAGTGCGCCGTGCAGCGCCTTCTTCGGCCGCACGACGTCGCGCAACGTACCGTCCACACGGAACCGCACCACCGACGCGTTCTCGAACGGCTCGATGTGAATATCCGACGCCTGTTCGCGCGCGGCCTGAGTCAGCAGCGCGTTGATCATGCGGATGATCGGCGCGTCGTCTTCCGATTCGAGCAGATCCTCGACCTCGGGAATGTCCTGCATCAGACGCGACAGATCGACTTCGCCTTCGACCTCGCCGACCACCTGCGCCGCGCTGCCGTCCTGGCGCGCGTAGGCCTGGTTGATCGCCTGCGCGAGTTCGTCGGCGGGCAGACGCACCACCGACACCGCGCCGAAATTGCGCGTGACTTCGGCGAGCGCGGCTTCGCTGGTGCGCTCGCTGATCCAGACTTCGAGGCTGTCCGCGTGCTGATGCGCGACCAGGATCTGGCCGCTACGCGCGAAGCCGTACGGCACGAGCCGGGCCGCGACGCTCGAAGGCGCAGCGCGCTCGCCGGCGACTGCGTCGCCGTCCTGAGTGCGATGGGCTGCTTGCGCGGGCGCCTGTGTCACTGCGTTACTCCTTGCGACTGCGTGCCGTTAGAGGGTGCGGGCATCACGGCCGGATTCGGCACGATCGCCGGGTTCGGCACAATGGCAGGCGCCGGCGTGACCGTCGACGGAACGGTGGTCGGTGCCGGCGACACCGTGGCCGGAGCCGGTGCGACAGGCGCCGGTGCACCGGTAGCCTGCTGACGGCGCATCGCGTTCAGATCGAACAGGTTCATCGCAGCGGAGCCGCCCTGGCTCGGGCCGATCGGCATCGGCGGCATGACCGGATCGTCCTTGTCCTTCATGATGAAGTTATCCGACTTGTACGCGCCCTGCACACCCTGCACGTAGTCGTAACGATTCGCCGTCACCGCCTGCGCCGTATCGCGATCGTTGATGATCACCGGACGCAAGAACACCATCAGGTTGGTTTTGTCGCGCGTTTTCTGTTCGGAGCGGAACAACTGGCCGATCCAGGGGATATCGCCCAGCAGCGGCACCTTGCTGTTGCTGACCTGATAGTTGTCCTGCATCAGGCCGCCCAGCACGATGATTTCGCCGTTGTCGGCGAGCACGGTCGACTGGATCGAGCGCTTGGTGAATTCCGGACCGGCAGGGTTGGTCGTCGCGTTGGTCGTGCCGTTCACGATCGCCGAGTCTTCGGTGTACAGCTGCAGCTTGAGAATGCCGCCGTCGGTGATCTGCGGCTTCACGTGCAGCGTCAGGCCGACGTCGACGCGATCGTACGTATTGAACGCCGCGCTCGTGGTGCCGCTCGTCAGGTTCGAATACGAACCGGTCTGGATCGGCACGTTCGTCCCGACAATGATCTTCGCTTCTTCGTTGTCGAGCGTGATCAGGTTAGGCGTGGACAGCACGTTGGCGTCCGCGCTGGTCGACAGTGCTTGCAACAGCGCGCCGAGACCCTGCACACCGAAAATGTTCTTGATCCAGCCGATGTTCAGGCCTTGCTGGAGCGTATTGGTGGTAAGCGCCCCGGCGAGACCGCCGGTCGCCGCGCCGGTTGTCAGATTGATAATGTTGTTGCTCGAACCGGTCGACAGGTTGGTGCCGGCAAATATCGAGTTGTTCGCGACCTGCCACTGAATACCGAGGTTACCGCTGGTATTCGAGTTCAGTTCGACAATCAGCGCTTCGATGTAGACCTGCGCGCGGCGCGCGTCGAGCTGGTCGATCACGGCGCGCAGATTGCGATACACCGGCTCGGACGCAGTGATGATCAGCGAGTTGGTTGCGGCGTCGGCCTGGATCATGCCGCCAGGCTGGTTGTCGTCCTTGTCCTTGTCGCCGCCCAGCAGGCCGCCGTTACTGTTGTTGCCCGAGCCGCTGCCGCCCATCGGCGAAGCGGACGAACCGCTGCTGCTGGAGCCAAGGCTGCTCGAAGGCAACGGCGGCGTACCCGACGTACCCGTCGAATTGCTGCCGCCCGAGCCGCCGCTACCGCTGCCGTTAAACGAGTTCGCCGAACTGGAGTCGCTCGACGAACCGGAGTCGCCGCCCTTGCCGAGCATGCCGCGCAAGGTCTTCGCGAGCTTGGTGGCGTCGGCGTTGCGCAGCGGCACGACGTGCATGTTGCCGGGCATCGTGGTCGGCGCGTCGAGTTCCTTCGCAAGCTGTCTCGCCGACGCGAGACGGCCGGGGTTCGACGCGCGGATCAGCAGCGAATTGGTGCGCGAATCGGCGGTGACGGAGACCTTCAGCGTCGCGTCGGTGCTGCCGATCGCGCCCGGGTCGAGCATCTTGGTCAGCTGCGCGGCGATATCGAGCGCGTTGCCGTTCTTCAGCGGCACGACCGCTACCGATTGACCCGCCGCCGTATCGACACCCGCGATGATCTGCGCGATACGGCGCACGTTGTCGGCGTAATCGGTCACGACAATCGTGTTGTTGGCGGGGTAGGCCGCGACGGTATTGTTCGGCGAGATCAGCGGACGCAGCACCGGCAGCAGATTGTTCGCGGATTCGTTCTTCAGCACGAACACCTGCGTGACCACCTGGTCGCCGCGCGCGACAGGCGCGTTGCCGACGTAGGTCGGCACGCCTTGCAGCTTGGCGTCGGCTTCAGGCACGACTTTCAGTACGCCGTGGTCCTGAACCAGCGCGAAACCCTGCATGCGCAATGCGGATTGCAAGGTCTTCAGCGCCTGATCTTCAGGCACCGCGTTTTCGGACACGAGGTTCAACTGCCCTTTGACACGCGGGTCGACGATGATCGTCTTACCGGTTGCGGCGCCGATTGCTCTCGCGACCTGATCGATGTCGGCGTTCACAAAGTTGAGTGTCACCTGTGCCTGTGCTGTCTGCGCGGTGATCAATCCAGCCACCAGCAGCGCCGTTGCAACGCGACGCAAAGCCATACTATTTCTTCTCATGGAATGTGATGTCGATGCCAACAGCATGTGCTGCCGACGGTCATGCAGTGCGAACACGGAGGCTGGACGCCGCCTTGCCGGTCTGCGGGCCAGCCTCACGGCCTGAAGTCGCCTCGGGTGGGGACCACCCGGTGTCCGAAAAAAATGAACAGTAACAGTTTTTCATGTCGGATTTGTCACAAAACGAACGACTGGACGCGATTCTTGTACGCGAGTGCTGGTCTGTTAATCAATTGAAAGCTGATCGGCATAAACGGCGATTCTGGGATGCCCGTTTTCTGCCTGCTTATGTCTGTTAGCTAACTTGGATGCAAACCGGACTGCCGGTATCATACGAGCGGTTCGGGTTCCGGTTGAGGGTTTGCCGACGCGGGTTTTCCCCGATGTTCGACAAACGCCCGGCCAGCAAGCTCGTACGTCTGCCGGCGGCTAAAATGTGGCCGGACAAAAGCCTTACCAGCCCTTACCCTTGCGATTTGCTTAGTCGTCTTGACCGATGAAACGACCCTTTGTCACCGTTACCGCCGGACTTACCTTGCTAATAGCGGCAGGGTCGGCGCACGCGGATTGTTTTGACGAAGCGGCGAAGTATCAGAAGGTCAATCCGTTGATTCTGCGAGCAATTGCGTGGCAGGAGTCGCACAACCGGCCTGACGCGCAACACAAGAATGCCAACGGTTCAATCGACTACGGCGTCATGCAGATCAACTCGATTCACCTGCCGGTGCTCGCGCAATATGGGATCTCGCAGGGCACGCTCATGGAGCCGTGCAAGAACGTCTATATCGCGGCATGGCATCTTCGCCATCAGATGAACAAATACGGCAACACCTGGCAAGCCGTCGGTGCCTATCACTCTGAAACGCCGGCTTTGCGCGACAAGTATTCACAACAGATCGCCGCAATTCTGCGTAAGTGGAATCTGATGCCGGCCGCGCGCTGAACACGGGATTCGTCAGGAGTACCTGTCGGTCTATGTCAGCGGGGAGTCGCCGGGATCAATAAGCGGGTTCGCACCCTCTTTACCGCATAATCGCGCCGCACACAAGCCCCGCAGTATACCTCCTTCTTGTTTTTGACCTTCGCGCGTCACGCGAACGTCTGCCGTTTTGATGCACAATGCGGCTTCGTGCTGCCGTCCAGGCCGACGTCATGACGGCTTCGCGGCACGCCTTCCAATCTTCTTGTTTTCCGTACTGCGATGAACCAGCCGCTACTGCCCGTCACCGTGCTCTCCGGTTTTCTGGGCGCCGGCAAGACCACGCTCCTGAATCACATCCTCGCGAATCGCGCGGGCTTGCGCGTGGCCGTGATCGTCAACGATCTGGCCGCCGTCAATATCGACGCCACGCTCGTGCGCGATTCCGCGGCGCTGTCCCATGTCGAAGAGCAACTCGTCGAGTTGTCGAATGGCTGTATCTGCTGCACGCTGCGCGACGATCTGCTGCTGGAAGTCAAACGCCTTGCCGGCGAAAAGCGTTTCGATGCGATTCTGATCGAGTCGACCGGCGTGGCCGAACCCATGCCGATCGCGGAAACATTCAGCTTCGTCGACGACGACGGTGTGTCGCTGTCCGACGTCGCGCGGCTCGACACGATGGTGACGGTCGTCGATGCGTTCAACTTCCTGCGCGACTACGGTTCGTCCGACGCGCTCGCCGAACGTGGCATCGCCGCGACCGACGAAGACGACCGCACGCTTGTCGAATTGCTGATCGAGCAGATCGAGTTCTGTGATGTGCTGGTGGTGAACAAGGCCGACCTCGTTAGTGCCGACGAACTCACGCAACTGCAACGCATTCTGGCGCGCATCAATCCGCGTGCGGTGCAGGTGGTTGCCCGTTTCGGCAACGTGCCGCTCGCTGAAGTCGTGAACACGGGTCGTTTCGATTTCGATGAAGCGGCGAGTGCGCCGGGCTGGCTGACATCGCTGGCTCACGAACATGAACATGAGCACGGCCATTCGCATCACAGCGAAGCGGACGAGTTCGGCATCGGCAATTTCATCTATCGCGCGCGCCGGCCGTTTCATCCGGAACGGTTGTGGGCGCTGCTGCATCAGGAATGGAAGGGCGTGCTGCGCAGCAAGGGCTTTTTCTGGCTGGCGACGCGTAACGATATTGGCGGCTCGCTGTCGCAAGCGGGCGGCGCTTGCCGGCATGGTCCGGCGGGTATGTGGTGGGCCGCGCAGGATCGCAGCGAATGGCCGGAGGGCGACGACGAACTGCTGGCCGAAATCGCCGCCGACTGGTACGGCGATCCTGACGATATGAGCATCGGCGACCGTCGCCAGGAGCTGGTGATGATCGGCGTCGGCATCGATCCGGCCGGGTGGACAGCGAAGTTCGACGCATGCCTGCTGACCGACGACGAATATGCGCTCGGCCCGCAAGGTTGGCAGCAATTCGCCGATCCGTTCCCCACGTGGGATTTCGACGAAGACGATCATGACCATGATCACGGCGATCACCACCACCATCATGGCTGCAATCACGACCACGACCATGACGAAAACTGTCATGGTCACGGCGAGATCCTGCATCGCCACGATTAAGCATATTAGAAGCCGCGATGATGCATGTCGCGGCTTCTTGCCTTCATGTCATTCGAAACGTACGGACGAAAAAAAACCCGCCGTGGGCGGGTGTCAACTGCCAGGCAGTAATCTGCTTAGCGCTTGTTGACTGCGTCCTTGAACGCCTTGCCTGCCGTGAACTTGACGGTCTTGGCAGCCGGGATCTTGATGGTTTCGCCGGTCTTGGGATTACGACCCGTACGCGCCGCGCGCTTGCCCGAACCGAAACTACCGAAGCCGATCAGCTGGACTGCATCGCCCTTCGAAACAGACTTCTTGATCACTTCAAGCAACGTGTCCAGTGTTTCACCGGTTTGAGCCTTGCTGGCGCCCGTCTGTCCTGCGACGGCGTCGATCAGTTCCTGTTTGTTCATTAAGGTTCCTTTCTGGTTTAGGTTGACACGAACAGCGCGAACGCGCCGATTATACGTGCGCGGGCCGCGCCGTCGAGCAGCTACGGCTTCGGAGCCCCTCCGACCTGAGCGCCGGGAATTTGACAGACCCGGCGGCCGTGCTGCCGCTCCTCTCGCGGCGCTTGCTATGATAGCGCAGCGCAAACCCAATCAGGACAAGGGTTTCGAAGATTTCGGCGGTTCTGGCGGCGATATCGCAAGGAAACTGCAATATGTCCACCTTTGCGACCCCAACCAAGGGCTGAAACCCAGTAGGGACGGGGCTTGGCGTTGGTTTTTACCAACGTCTCGCGCGTCTTTTTCGCCGCCAGGCGACCTGCGCGCGCTGGCGGTAACGTTCGACCGCTCTCCCCGAGCGTCATTTTTCGACGCGAATGACCGATCCGCTGATCCCCGCCGTCCTCGCTTTCCGCGACAACGGCACGCCTTTTTCGCCGCTTTATAACGACATCTATCACAGTGCCGTCGGCGGTCTCGACCAGGCTCACTACGTTTTTCTGCGCGGCAATTCATTGCCCGAACGGTGGCAAGGCCGACGCACGTTCACCGTGCTCGAAACCGGCTTCGGCATGGGCATCAACTTTCTGGTGACGTGGGCCGCGTGGCGTGCCGATCCGTCGCGCTGCGAGCGACTGCATTTCGTATCGACGGAAAAGCATCCTTTTACGCTCGACGATTTGCGCAGCGTTTATGCCGCGACGCTGTCCGATCCCGCGATTGCCGAACTGGCAGACGCGCTCGCCAACGCCTGGCCGATGCTCGTTCCCGGCACGCACCGGCTCGAATTCGACGAAGGGCGCGTCGTGCTCACTCTCGTTTTCGCCGACGCGGCCGAGAGCCTGCCCGCGTTGCGGCTGCGCGCCGACGCGTTCTATCTGGATGGTTTTTCGCCCGCCAGAAATCCCGAAATCTGGACGCCAGCCATCTTCAAGGCGCTCGCAAGGCTGGCGGGCGAGGGCGCGACGATCGCCACCTACAGCAGCGCGGGCGACATCAAACGCGCGCTGACCCAGAACGGCTTCGAATACCGCAAGGTCGACGGATTCGGCTGGAAGCGGGCGATGCTGGTTGGCCACTTTGCGCCGCGCTGGCGGGTGCGCCGTTATGAGCCTCCCGCGCCGCTAGAGGTGCGGGAGCGGCATGCCGTGGTGATCGGCGCCGGACTCGCGGGCTGCGCGGTGATCGAGCGGCTTGCGGCGCGCGGCTGGCGGGTGACGTCGCTGGAACGGCATGCGTCGGTCGCGCAGGATGCGTCGGGCAATCCCGCCGGCGTGTTCCATCCCATGATTTCCCGCGACGACAGCGTTGCGTCACGCGTCACCCGCACGGGCTTTCTGTACGCGCTCAGGCGCTGGGCCGAACTGGAACGCGCGGGTCATCGTTTGTTGCGAGGCGGCCCCGGCCTGTTGCAGATCGCCGCGGACGACGACGAAGCCCGCGCGATCAGCGAGGCGATCGCCGCGTTCGGTTATCCGCCTGACTATGTGACGCCCGTTTCGGCCGGGGACGCTCAACGGCTCGCGGGCACGCCGCTCACGCGCGGCGGATGGCTGTTTCCGCACGGTGGCTGGATCGACCCGGCGTCGCTCTGCGCGGCTCAACTGGCCGCAGCGGGCGATCATCTCGAGCGGCGCTTCGGCGTAGAAGTCGACCGGCTCGAACGATCCGGCGATCAATGGACGGTATTCGACACCGCCGGTAACGCGGTCGTCAGCGCGTCGGTGGTAATCGTCGCAAGCGCTCACGATGCAGCGCGCATCGCCGGATTGCGCTATGCGCCGACTCGCAGCATCCGCGGCCAATTGAGCTTGCTGCCGCCGCAGACGGTGCCCCCGCTCGCGCTACCGGTGATCGGCGAAGGTTATGCGGTGCCGCTTGCCGACGGCGTCACGTTAACCGGCGCGACCTACGAACTCGACGATCCCGAAACATCGTTGCGCGCGAACGGTCATCGGGAAAACCTGGAGCGGGTCGCGCAAATGCTGCCGGCATTCGAAGGCGCGATCGACGATGCGCAGACGGCGTCTCTGGCCGGCCGCGTCGCATTTCGCTGCGTGACGAGCGACCGCATGCCGATGATCGGCCAACTCGCCGACGAAGCTCAGGCGGCCGAAGACGCGCAGCGTTTACGCGGCGCCTGGCCGCTCGATCTACCGCGCATGGATGGCGTATACGGCGCCTTCGCATACGGCTCTCGCGGACTGGTCTGGTCGGCACTCGGCGCGGAACTGATTGCGTCGCAGATCGAAGGCGAGCCGTGGCCGCTGGAACGCGATCTCGCAGAAGACATCGACCCGGCACGTTTCCTCTTGCGCGCCTTGCGGCAGGGAACGGTGAGTTAACCGCCGATGTTAACGAGCGCACGGAGCGAAAAAGTTATCCACTGAAACATGTGGATAACCGCGCAGTTAACCTGCGCAAGTCGTGTGGAACCGTTGTGGACGTAAACGGGGTAACTCGGCCGCCGCCAAAAAACGCCAAAAGTTACCCTCGTATACGCGCCGGTCCCTCACATGCTGTGCATGCGGTTATGCCGCCGGCAAACCGCTGATTCATTTCGGTAAACAGGAGTTATCCACAGAAACCGAGGCACCTTGTTAACTGTTACTACGTATACATACAGTAAACCTGTAAACAGCAAAGCCGAGGCTGGAGACGCGCTCATCGGCATAGCCCGTCCCTTCAAAACGGCGCAAAACTTCTGCGTCGATGTCCCGAAAAGCACACACGGGACAGTCAATCTTTCACGTTTACGTTGGCTCGCATCAGCGGTAAAAAAGTCGCTTTTTCCTCTTGCCGTGAAGATAACGTACGTTTTTACCGTTTTGCCTGCATGTTCGTGTGTTTTCGGTTGAGGCTGAAAAAGCTATGGCACAATCGCCGTTCTTTTCCGCGTCGTGCCCTGCCTGTAGCGGCACACGCAGTTAACGGAACGGTGCCGGACAATCAGAATCTGATTCAAAGTCGGCGGCGTTCTTTCACCGTGCCTCGCCGGTAATCAAGGCGGCACTCATGAATGTGCCGGGCTCTTGCTGCTGCAGCGCATTCAGATCATCCGATCATAGAAAAACCGCAACGCTGGCCACGCGAAGCGATTGCGACGGTAAACGTGTCTCGCGTTTACGCGTTCGCCGGTGTTTACGCCGTTCGTGTCGTCTGCCGTTGCTGCAAAGGAGAACCCATCACGATGAATTCGGCGTTTTCATTTTTTCCAGCCTGGCCGCTTTCACCCGACGCCATTTTTTGGGCTGGTCTCGCGTTGCTGGCCGCCGGTTTGTGCGGTGAACTTTGTTATCGCGCGTGGCGTTTACCGCGCATCTCCGGCTACGCAGTGATTGGCCTGATAGCAGGTTCCGCGGGTTTCGGCGTGATCGATGCAGAATCGGCGCGCGCAGCGCGGCCGCTGCTCGATGTCGCACTCGGTTTACTGTTATTCGAATTGGGTAGCCGGCTCGATTTGCGCTGGATTCGCCGCAATCCGTGGCTGATTCTGTCGAGCGTTGCAGAAGCCACGCTGACCTTCGCGCTGGTTCTTCCGGTTTTGCTGTTTCTGAAAGTGCCGCTGATGGTGGCCACCGTGCTCGCCGCGATCGCCATGGCCACGTCGCCAGCGATGATGATCCAGTTGAAAACCGAGTTGCGCGCGGAAGGGCAGGTCACGCAGCGTTTACTTACGCTCACCGCGCTGAACAGCATGTATGCGGTGGTGATCGAAAAGCTCGTGTCGAGCTGGCTGCATCAGGAGGTTTACGGCAACGTTTTCGCAACTATCCTGCAGCCGCTTTATCTGCTGGCCGGCTCGCTCGTGCTTGCGTATCTGCTGGCGCGCACCTGCACGTTTTTCTATCGACGCCTGAACATGCAGGACGAGCATTCGTTCGTTGCACTGTTCGGTCTCGTGTTGCTGGCGATTGCGGTCGCGCATCTGTTCAAGCTGTCGACCATTCTGGCGCTACTCGCTGCCGGCATCATCGTGAAAAATCATGAGGCGCGTCCGCAGTTGTGGCCGCAGCATTTCGGCACGGCCGGCTGGCTGTTGACCGTGATTCTGTTTGTGCTCACGCTGACTTCGTTTGAATGGAAAGACATCGCGCTTGGCGGTGTCGCGGCGCTGGGTCTGATCGTTGCTCGGCTGGTGGCGAAACTCGTCGGCGTGCTGGCATTTGCCAAACCGAGCGGATTGAACTGGAAGCAGGGGGTCGCGCTCGGTTTGTCGTTATCGCCGATGTCGGCGCTCGCGTATCTGCTGGTGGACGACACTTACAACCTGTATCCGAATTTCGATCCGCAACTGCGCGCCATCGTCATGTGTTCGATTTTCGTGCTGCAGATTCTCGGGCCGTGGCTCGTTTACCGCAGCCTCGCGGTGGTGGCCGAACGGCGCGAAGAGTAGGCGGTCGTCAGCGGTGGTTAACGGAGCTTAAAGCCGTGGCTTAGCAGTGGCTTAAAGCCGTGGCTTTAAAGCAGCTTTGAAGCGCTTCGTTGCCTGAAGTTTGACCAGCAAGATTCAACTTATTCGATTCAAAAAACGGCCGGGTATGTGACACATTCCCGGCCGACCTGACTCAGGGGACGCTATGTCACTCGAACCCTTCATCGATTCGAAGCCGTTTACGTTCGGCGTCGAACTCGAAATGCAGATCGTCAACACGCATGACTATGATCTGACCAAAGCCGGCTCGGATTTGATGCGTCTGATCAAGGACGAAAAAATCCCCGGCAACATCACGCCGGAAATCACCGAAAGCATGATCGAGCTGTCGACGGGTATCTGCACGACGCACGAGCAGGCCGTCACCGATTTGCGCAAGATTCGCGACACGCTGGTGTCGGCTGCCGATCATCTGAACGTCGGTTTGTGCGGCGGCGGCACGCATCCGTTCCAGCAATGGAGCGAACGGCAGATCGTCGATACACCGCGTTTTCAGTACCTGTCCGAGTTGTACGGCTATCTGGCGAAGCAGTTCACGGTGTTTGGCCAGCACGTTCACATCGGTTGCCCGAATCCGAACAGTGCGCTGTATCTGCTGCATTCGATGTCGCGCTTCATTCCGCATTTCATCGCGCTGTCTGCGTCGTCGCCGTTCGTGCAGGGCGTGGACACCGGCTTTCATTCGGCACGACTGAATTCCGTATTCGCGTTTCCGCTTTCGGGCCGTGCGCCGTTCGTGCTGACGTGGGACAGTTTCGAGGAATATTTCTCGAAGATGGTCCACACGGGCGTGGTCAACAGCATGAAAGATTTTTACTGGGACATCCGGCCGAAGCCCGGTTTCGGCACGATCGAAGTGCGCGTGATGGACACACCGTTTTCCGTGGATCGCGCGGCCGCCATTGCGTGCTACATCCAGACACTTGCACGGCATCTGCTGCTCGACAAACCGATCACGCCGAAGGAAGACGACTATCTGGTCTACACGTTCAACCGTTTCGAAGCATGCCGCTTCGGTCTCGCCGGGACCTGCATCAACCCGCAAACGGGCGAACGAAAAACAATTTCCGAGGACATCCTCGAAACGCTCGACCTGATCGCGCCGCATGCGGAAGCGTTGGGTTCGGGCAATGCGCTGGCGGAGATCGGTGCGATCGCGCGCGGACAGGTGAATGACGCAACGTGGTTGCGCAGCGTCTTCAGCCAGGAAAAGTCCTTGCACGAAGCGGTGCGGCAGCAATGTCTGCAATGGCGGGCGTAGCCGCTGAGGCAAGTTTGAGCCAGGCCGTCGAGAAACCCGCTTCGTGCGGGTTTTTTTTCGTAATTAAATTTTCTGACCTACAGCCCTTCAGATTTCCGCAAAGTTTACGTATACCTCGGTAGGAGTGTCGAACGAGTTTTGCCATTGCCTGTGGACAACTGAATAATTCCCTGAAAAGTCAACACGCTGCGAAAATGATAACCAGACGGTTAAGCGCCTTATCCGCAATGGTTTGCAAGGGCAATTCAGGTTGTGGCGAATTCGTTCCAGGCACGTATAAAAAATCGGTACACAGGCTATCCAAACGTTTTCCCGAGGTTATCCACAACTCGCGTTGGATAAGTTAGCTGTACGATTCGCCGCTGTCGCATAGAATGTTGTTTTCGCCTTGCTGGCTTGCAAGGCGGTAAATTTTTGAGATAGTAGAAACCGTTTCGTCGCAGTTGGATGAAGCTACCCCACACGAGCTATGGGCGAAGTCGGAGAACAGTTCTCCGGCATTGCACCCGAGCTGCAAATAAACCAATCGAAGATTATGAGCGAAGGCGTATACGGAGAACAGGCAACCGGGCGAGTGACCCACAGCCTATTGCGATTGAGCACGGCAATGCGGAGCCAGGCCTGGGAATGGGCGGAAGGCGCGGGTCTCACGCCGACTCAGGGCGAAATCCTGGTCTTGTTGATGCAACGCAAAGGCCCGATGCGCCTTGGCGAAATCGCCCGTGAAACGGCTTTGACTGCCGCGACCACCAGCGACGCGGTCAGCACGCTCGAAACCAAAGGTCTGGTCGAAAAGCGCCGCGCGCTCGACGACGGCCGCGCTCTGGCAGTTCGCCTGACCGCACGTGGCCGCACGGCTGCGAAGCGCGCTGCGCAATGGCCGGACTTTTTGTCCAAGGCTGTCGGCACGTTGCGTGAAGATGAGCAGGCGGTGTTCTACCGCACGCTGCTCAAAACCATCCATCAGCTGGAAGCACAGAGCCAGATTCCGCCGCACCGCATGTGCCTGAGCTGCTCGCACTTCGAACCGAGCAAGAATCCGAAAAAGACGCCGCATCAATGCGCGCTGCTTGGTTTGAAGATGTCGGACACGAATCTGCGTCTCGACTGCTCGGTGTACGAAGTTGCCGACGTCGCTACCCAGAAGAAGACCTGGAAGATCTTCGCGCAGTAACGCGATTTCTTTTCGAGGCAATCCGCTACACTGCCATGCCGGCTTTGGCATGGCGGCCTACGCCGCCTGTCAGCCGTCTGGCGCCGTGTTGTGGCAAGTCGCGCGGCAAGTCTTTAGTCAACCTGAAAGTAGGGCAGGCCGATGAATCGCGAAGTTCTCGCCATTCGCCATGTGCACTTCGAGGATCTGGGTAGTCTCGAACTGGTGCTCGGCGAGCGCGGGCGTCCCGTGCGCTATCTCGATGTTGGTTTCGCCCGCATCGAGGCGCCGAACCCGGTCGCAGCATCGCTGATGGTGGTACTTGGCGGTCCGATCAGCGCAACCGACGACGCGCTATATCCCACGCTCGTGCCGTTGCTCTCAATGATCGAGAAGCGCATAGCGGCAGGGTTGCCGACGCTCGGCATCTGCCTCGGCGCGCAGCTTGTCGCGCGTGCGCTCGGCGCACGGGTTTATCCCGCAGGACATACCGAAATCGGCTGGACGCCGCTCACGCTGACCGATGCCGGCCGCGCTTCGCCGGTGCGTCATCTCGACGGCGCGCATACGTCCATGCTGCATTGGCATGGCGACACCTTCGATCTGCCCGATCAGGCTACCCGTCTCGCGTCGACGCCCGCCTGCGAAAACCAGGCGTTTGCGTGGGGCGATCACGTACTGGGTTTGCAGTGTCATCCAGAGATTCGGACCGACCGGTTCGAACCCTGGCTGATCGGCAATGCGGGAGAGCTTGCCGGCCACGGTATCGATGCACGGCAGTTGCGTGCCGAGACCGCGCAATTCGGTCCGGCGCTCGAAACCGCGACCCGCAAGATGTTTGCCGAATGGCTCGATCAGGTGGAAGCGAAATCGGGCAGCCCGACGCCTTGACGGGCGCTGACATGCAGTAAACCGCCCACGGTGCTATGCTCGATCGCTCTCGGGTTTCTACTGGGCGACATCCATGAGCGCGCTTTTCTCTTCGCTCACGCTGCGTAGCGTGACGCTTCCCAATCGTATCGTCGTATCCCCGATGTGCCAGTATTCCGCCGAACGCGGCGAGGCCACGGCATGGCACATGATCCACCTCGGCAGTCTCGCGTTGTCGGGTGCTGGACTGCTGTGCATCGAGGCGACCTCGGTCGAGCCGGACGGCCGCATCACCCCCGGCGATCTCGGTTTGTGGGATGACGCGACCGAAGCCGCGCTCGTGCCCGTACTGGCCGCGATCCGCAAACATTCGTCGATCAAGGTGGCGATGCAGTTGTCGCACGCGGGGCGCAAGGCGTCGAGCCACGTGCCTTGGGAAGGCGGTCAGTTGATTCCGGTGTCGCAGGGTGGCTGGTTGCCGCACGCGCCGTCTGCGTTGCCGCATAAGGCCGGTGAGGAGCCGCCGCTTGCGCTCGATACCGCCGGGCTGAACCGGATCCGCGAGGCGTTTGCGGCGTCTGCACGACGCGCTGCGCGCATCGGCATCGACGCTGTAGAAGTGCATGCCGCACACGGCTATCTGCTGCATCAATTCCTGTCGCCGATCGCCAATCAGCGCGACGACGATTACGGCGGCTCGCTCGAAAATCGTATGCGTTTTCCGCTCGAAATATTCGATATCGTGCGCGCTGCATTTCCCGCCGACAAACCGGTCGGCGTGCGCGTGTCGGCAACCGATTGGGTCGAAGGCGGCTGGACGCTTGCGGACACCATCGCGTTTTCGCAGGAGCTGAAAAAACGCGGCTGCGACTGGATTGACGTGTCGTCGGGCGGTGTATCGCCGTTGCAGAAAATCCCGCTTGAACCCGGCTATCAGATCCCGTTTGCGAAGGCGGTCAAACAGGCAACCGGGCTGACCACGATCGGCGTCGGCCTGATCACCGATCCGCTGCATGCCGAGCAACTGATCGAAGCGGGCGACGCCGATCTGATCGCGCTGGCCCGCGCGTTGTTGTACAACCCGCGCTGGCCGTGGCACGCCGCGGCGCAACTCGGCGCGACGGTCGAAGCGCCGCCGCAATACTGGCGTTCGCAGCCGCGCGAGCAAAAAGCGCTGTTCGGCGATATTTCGTTCGGACAACGTTGAAGCGGCCCGGACGGCTTGCATGAATGCGTCCTTTTGACGGTTGAAGGAAGCTGTCTTGAGCGTGTAGGATGCCGGATGTGGCGCACGTGCGTCGCAAGTCGACGCGGCGCTCGCAGGGCGCCGCGTTTGCTATTGGCGTCAGGAAAAAGCAGCGCGTCAGACGCGGGCATCTCAGGCGGCTGCCGGACTTCATCCCCAGTTCTTCACAAGGATTCATTCAATGAGTTCACGCAGGATCGCCGTGCGCCGTTCGGGTGTGCACGGCAAAGGCGTGTTTGCCCTCGAACCGATTGCGGCCGGCGAACGGCTGATCGAATACAAAGGCGAGCGGATCTCCTGGAAAGAAGCATTGCGCCGCCATCCGCACAATCCGGCCGAACCGAATCACACGTTCTACTTTGCGCTGGATAGCGGCAAGGTGATCGACGGCAAAGTGGACGGCAACAGTGCGCGCTGGATCAACCACTCGTGCGCGCCGAACTGCGAAGCCGAGGAAATCGACGGTCACGTGTACGTGCATGCGTTGCGCGATATCGCCGAGGGCGAGGAAGTCTTTTACGACTACGGCCTCGTGATCGACGCGCGTCAGACGAAAAAGCTGAAGAAGGAATATGAATGCCGTTGCGGCGCGCGCAAGTGCCGCGGCACGATGCTGGCGCCGCCGGAGAAAGAGAAGGGCGAGGGGAAAGCCGGAAAGTCGGCGAAGAAAGCCAAGGTGTCGGAAGCCAAAACGTCGGCGAAAAAGGCAAAGAAGAAGTGACGCGCGGGCTGCTGGCGTTGCTCATGGGCTGACGCTGTTATCAGCGAGAGCATGAGCGTACGCGAAGCAGCCCGTTTTGAATCGCAATACGTTAGATATCCACCGGCGCCGAGTGCGCCGATTTTTTTGCCGGTCGCGGGGCGTCGATTCGCGCAGGCTCGCTCTGAACGCTTGCCGGTAGCAACGGAATACGCACGATGAAGCGTGCGCCGCCTTCCGGCGCATCTTCGTAATGCACGCTGCCGCGATGCAGCACCATGATGTCGTGGACGATCGCGAGTCCCAGACCGGCACCGCTATCCACGCCTGCTTCGGCCTGACCGTCGCCGCGGAAAAACCGCTTGAACAGATCCGCCTGCTGAGCGCGCGGCACGCCCGGCCCGTTGTCTTCCACGATGATCTCTGCCATGCGCACATCGTCGATGACCGTTTGCGACACCGTCACCGTGATGCGCCCGCCGTCGAAGCGCGACGGCGGCACATACTTCAACGCGTTATCCAGCAGATTGGCGATCACTTCGTGCAGCAGCACAGGATTGCCGCGCGCCATCAGCGGATGATCGTTGGCCGGGTCGTCGAGCCGCTGGAAACCGAGGTCGACATGGAATGACAACGCGCGCGGCACCCATTCCGCGCCGGTGTCGAACGCGAGCGCGGACATGTCCACATTGACGAAGCGCGCAGCCTGTTCGCCCGGCTCGGCGCGTGCCAGCGACAACAACTGATTCGACAGACGCACCGCGCGGTCGGCCGCCGCCCGCAACTCGCGCACGGCCACGAGGGTCTGCTGCGGATCGCGCGCAGTGGCCGCCTGTTCGGCATGCAGCTTGACGGCGGTCAGCGGCGTGCGCAGTTGATGCGCGGCATCGGCGATGAATTTGCGCTGGCCGTCGAGCGCGGTTTTCAAACGATCGAGCAGCGCATTCAGTGCGCCCGTGAGTGGCCGGATTTCGACCGGCACGTAGGTTTCATCGACCGGTTCGAGCGATGTGTGAGTTTGCCGGTTCAGCGAATCCGCGAGATCGGTCAGTGGATTGAGCTGCTGGTTGACGACGCGCCACACGATCACCCAGCCCGCCAGCAGCAGAAGCAGCAGCGGCATCATGATCGCGACGAGGAACTCGGCGGCGATTCGAAACCGGTGATGCACCGGCTGACCGACTTCGATCACGATCGGGTTGCCCATGGGCTGATCGACCCGCACCTGCGCGACTCGCACGGTCGTACCCTGATGCTCGGTCTCGAACACGTACGCGTAATGCATACGACGCACGCTGGTGCCTTGCAGCGGCAGACTGGAGTCGCCGGCAATTTCTGATTCGCCGTTGCTGATCCGGTAGACGAGTTGTTCGACCGGATCGGAGAACATGGCTTGCGCGAGCGGTGGCACGGTCACTTTGGCATCGGGACCGGCAATCTGGATCTGCTTGGAAATCGCGGTGGCGAGGTCGGCGAGCGAGCGGTCGACGACATGCTGCGTGTATTGCCACGCCAGCCAGTAAGCGATCAGGCCGCTCATCAGCGCGAGCAGCGAAAGGGGTGCAGCGAGGCGCCGCAGCAGCGTGCGGCGCAGACTATTGGCGGCCGGCTGGGGCATGATCGAACGCGCGGGAAGAGGGCTACGGCGCGAGGCGCCGCTAAATTTCGCCGATGCCGGCGAATTGCACAGCACGTAGGCAATACGTGCGCGGCGCCGGCCCGGCACCGTCAGGCCGCCACGAAGTTCGTAGGCGGCCTTCACGACGATTATGCGGCTTGACGGATTTCCTGCAACAGATAACCGAAGCCACGCACCGTGACGATTTCCACACGGCAGCTTTCGAGCTTTTTACGCACCCGGTGCACGTAGACTTCGATCGCGGTGTCGCCGAGATCGCCGCCGAAATGCGTCAGATGGTCTTGCAGCTGCGCCTTGCTGACCACGCGGCCATGGCGCAGCAGCAGCATTTCGAGCACTGCGAATTCTCGCGGCGACAATTCGAGCGGCTTGTCGTCATTGAAAATGCGGCGATCGACGCCCGACAGACGCACACCGCCCAGCGACACTTCCGGACGCGGCATATCGCCGTGCGGACCGCTGCGGCGCATCACGGCGCGAATGCGTGCTTCGAGTTCGGTGGGTTCGAACGGCTTCAGCATGTAGTCGTCGGCACCGGAATTCAGGCCCTGGACACGGTCGTTCAACTCGTCGCGCGCGGTGAGGATGATGACCGGCGTATGGCGATTGCTCTGGCGGAAACGCGAGAGCAACGTCATGCCGTCGATACCGGGCAAGCCCAGATCGAGAATCACCAGCTCATGGCGGTTTTGCGTGAGGGCCTGCTCGGCGAAAATGCCGTCGTGGACCATGTCGACGGTGAAGCCGGCTTGTTCGAGACTGCTTTGGATGCCGCGTGCGATGGGGCGGTCATCTTCGATCAGAAGGAGTCGCATGGATTTCGCTCAAGTACAATGGGTTTAGGCGTTTGGGCAAGCGGTTCGCCGGGGCGCCTGCTGCACAGGCAGCGTGCGGGTGGCCGTGCCACAAGGACGGGAACGGGCCACGAAGCAGCCATCGAGCCGCCATGTTGCGCGCAAGGCAACCGCGAAGTCATGTCCGAAATAACCATCCACGAACTGGAAGCCGCGATCAACTTCTGGCGCGCCCGCTCACCTTCAAGCGGTGACGAACTCGTTCTGTGCAAGGAGGCAAGCGCGCTCTCCAAGCCGTATGCGCTGCTGATTGTACAGCGTCAGCAGACGCTATCACCGGATCGTTTAGACGGGTTTGCCAGGCAAGCGTGGGAAGTTTACGTAAGCCTTAAGAATAGCCTGTAGAACTGAAGGTTTGGCCGAGGGATAACCTGCATTGCCCTTTCATTTCCGGTCAATTGTTCGATGCGTGGCGGATTAGCACGCCAGCAAGGGCGCAAATTTCCTGTATTACGCTGTAATACTGTCGATGAACGACGCGAGTTTGATGTCGCGCTCGGTCAGGCCGTTGGCCTCGTGCGTGGACAACGTAATCTCCACCTTGTTGTACACGTTGAACCACTCCGGGTGGTGATCCATTTCCTGCGCCTTGATCGCCACCCGCGTCATGAAGCCGAATGCTTCGTTGAAGTCGGCAAACTGCAGCTTGCGCTGGATTGCGTCGCGGTCCTTCAGCACTTGCCAGTCGCTCAACGAGGCGAGTTTGGTGGCGCGTTCTTCGGTGGTCAGTTTCTGAATCATGGCGATGCCTCGTCGATAGGGACAACGTGCTGCGTATGCACGTCAGCGGGAGTGCGCGTTCACTATTTTTTCACGGATGCACCCAACTCGCTGCGCAGCGTGCGGTGCATGGTTCGCGTGCTGCGTTTCAGATATCGCCGTCGGCCTGCCAGCCATCCTGCGAGCCGCGCGTGATGACGCGATCGTCGTCGAGCACGTCACCGGCCATCAACGCGGGTTCAGCGGCGAGCTTCTCCAGCAGCGGCGCAAAATCGGTTTGGGCGACACCGAATAGCTGCGCGAAGTCATCGATGACGAAGTAGGTTTTCTGGAACGTGTCGATGCGATAACGCGTGCGCATCACGCGTTCCAGATCGAAGCCGAGCCGGTTCGGAGCGCCGCTCTGCTGGCTGTATAGCGTCTCTCCCTTGCTCGACACGATGCCCGCTCCGTAGATTTTCACACCGTTTGGACTGGCTGCGTCGCGGATCAGCCCGAACTCAACTGTGTACCAATAAAGCCGCGCGAGTAGAGGCAGTGCGCCGGCATCGTTGGCGGCCAGCGCAGCGCGTCCGTACGCATGCATGTAGTCGGCGAACACGGGGTTGATCAGCAGCGGCACGTGACCGAACAGGTCGTGGAAACAGTCCGGTTCTTGCAGATAATCGAGCTGGTCGGGACGGCGCATCCACCACGTGACGGGAAAACGGCGATTCGCCAGATGCTCGAAAAACACCTGATCAGGCACGAGGCCCGGCACGGCGACGATTTGCCAGCCGGTCGCGGGCGTGAGCTTCGCGTTGATTTCATCGAAGGAAGGCACGCGGTCCGCCGGCATGCCAATACGCTCGACGCCCGCCAGAAACTCGTCGCACACGCGGCCTTTGAGCAGCGCCGTCTGACGCGCATAAAGCTGTTGCCACACCGCGTGGTCGACAGCGCCGTAGCGTTCGGTGGGCTGATCGATGGTGAAATCGGCGCGGGTTTCGAGACCGGCGTCGAATTGCTCTTTCAGCTTGACGGTGTTGGCGGTGCTGGTGGACATGACTGCTGCGCTCGGCGAGTGGAAAACGGTGATGCAAGTGTAGAGCGGCAAGCGTGCGGTAAGGGCGCAATAGTGGCGTGTATGTGATCGTGTATGCAATAATCGTGCATTAATAGTCGATTAAATGCGGATAGCTGTCATGCTGGAACTCGATCACTTCGATCTCGCGCTGTTGAATGTCCTTCAGCGCTTTGGCCGGGCCACCCATCAGCAACTGGCTGAGGAGGTGCCGCTGTCGCCGTCTCAGATTGGCCGGCGTTTGCAGCGGCTGGAGCAGGTAGGGGTTGTAGACGGCTATCGCGTCGTGTTGCGGCCGGAGAAACTCGGGCTCGGCGTCACCGCTTTTACGAGTCTGAAACTGAAGCACCACGGCGATTCGATCATCGAACAATTCCAGCAGCAAATCGACGTGCTGCCCGAAGTGCTGGAATGTCACGCGGTGGTGGGCGACGCCGATTATTTGTTACGCATCGTCGCGCCCGATCTGAATTATCTGTCGACCTTTGTGATGAAGAAACTGATGCGCGTGCCAGGCGTCGACAGCGTGCGCTCGAACATCGTGCTGACCACGTTCAAGCGCAACGGGCCGCTGCCGCTTGCGCATCTGTCGCCGGGTGCGGCTCCGGTCTGACGCTGCGGGCCTGCAGCGTTAGCTCTGGTCCGCGCGAAACGTTTACTCCGCCACGCGCTTCAGAGCCAGGATGCGAGCCTCAGGTCAAGCCGCCTGCTTAGGCTCGCCTTCCAGATTCAGCATATCGACATAGGCCACGGCCACCAGATCCGATTCAGACACGCCAAGGGTTTCGAACATTGCGTGGGCCTCGGCATGGCCGCCTTCCTCGTCGTCGTCCTGGGCAAGCACGACTTCGAGTTCCACGAAATCGCCCAGTCCGTCGACCCGGTCCAGATGAATCCGCGTGCGTCCGGTTAGGTACACGTGACGTTCCTTCGTGACGATGCCGCGGGTGGTCAGCGCGGTGGCGAGCAGTGCATGCATCGCTTCGGGATTGGTCACGGGGCTGCGCGTGTAGTACGACGCCTTCGGGCCGTCGCGGTCATCGCGCTGATAGAAAATCAGCTCGGCGGGCGTGCCGTCGTCGAACTGGCGCAGCTTCAGGCGACCGCGCGGGACATCGTAGAAAAAATCCTGCTGGCGGAAGATCAGCGGCGCATCGGGCGCGAGCTTCGCGGCGCGTTCGCGCAACTGGTCGAAGTGCTGGGCGCGGGCTTTGATTTCGATGTTGCGTGCCATGTCAGGTTCCTGTGGAAAAGGGAGGGACGGCAGCTTCCGGGATTACGACGCGAAGCTGCCAGAGAGACAAAGTCATGCGAAACGGGATTAATGCAGAGCCGGCGTGAGAGCGCGAACCACCAATCTAACAAAAACTGCGTGACGGTGTAGTTTCACGGCGGCGTTGTCGGCGTCCACGTTTTCCCTCAGGTGGCCCATTGCTGTTCGATCAGCTTGAGCGCGGCGGCTATCGCAGGTTCGTCCTTGCGTTCGTCGAGGGTGACGAAGCTGAGCTGGGTCGGCACAGTGATGCCTTCGACGATGGTCAACGCGTGCGCATGCGCTTCGGCAATCGCGGTGGCGTCGCGGGCGAGCGTGAGGCCCACGCCCGATTTGACCAGATCGAGCATCGACGGCTCCTGATCCACTTCGGCCACTTTGACCGGCTTCACGCCCGCATCACCGAAGCAGCGCGACAACAATCTGTTATGCGCGGACGCAGGCGGCGTCCAGATCCACGGCAGCGCGGCGAGCGAACGCCAGTCGCGCGCACCTTTGACGCGGTCTTTCCAGCCCGCCGGAGCCAGCACGCGATACTGGAAATGAGTGAGCGTGACCGCGTGAAACGCGGGGCCGTCGCGCGTATCGTCGTCGGACGGCAGGCCGATGTAGTAGCCGACATCCAGCTCGCCCGCGCGAATCTGCTCCAGCACCCAGCCCGACATGCCGTGCCTCAACGCGGTTTCGATCGACGGCCACGTCTCCACCAGTTGCTTCAGGAAGCCGCCCAGCCGCAAGAAAGCCGGGTCGAGGATCGTGCCGATCCGCAACCGTCCCCGTACTTCGTGACGCAGCGATTGCGCGGCGCGCTGCACGTCAGCTGCTGCGCCAAGCGCGCGTTCGGCGTGCGGCAGCAACGCCTGGCCATCGCGCGTGAGGGTCAGCCCGTGTGAAGTCCGCGTGAACAGCGTCACGCCGAGTGTTTCCTGCAAGTGCTTGATTTGCAGGCTGACGGCCGGTTGCGTCAGATGTAGTTGCACCGCAGCACGCGTGAGATTGCCCTCGCGCGCGACGGTGATGAAAGCCCGGAGCAGTGTCAGATCCATATCCTGATATTAGCGCGGCTTATAGCGCTGTTGAGCATTACTCATTGGATTTGCCGCCCCGAAGCGCCGTACGCTTGCCGTTCAGCACGCCTTCGCCGCTTTGTGAGCGCCGGGCGGAAGACTCCACAGGAAGAGGACACATATGAGCGAGACATATCAGGACGACGCCGTGCGTAGCGCGGCGAGCGCGCGCGCGCTGACTCACATCATCAACGGACGCGCTGTGGACGGCACCAGCGGCCGTTTCGGCGACGTCTTCAATCCCGCGCTCGGCAGCGTGAGCGCACGCGTGCCGCTGGCGAGTGTCGCCGAAGTGGACGCGGCAGTCGCCGCTGCCAACGCTGCATTTCCCGCATGGAGCGAAACGGCGCCGATCAAGCGGGCGCGTGTGCTATTCAAGTTCAAGGAATTGCTCGACCGTCACCACGACGAACTCGCCGAACTGATCACGCGCGAGCACGGCAAAGTGTTCTCGGACGCGAAGGGCGAGGTGATGCGCGGCATCGAGATCGTCGAATTCGCGTGCGGCATTCCGAATCTGTTGAAGACCGATTTCACCGATCAGATCGGCGGCGGCATCGACAACTGGAATCTGCGTCAGCCGCTCGGCGTGGTCGCCGGCATTACGCCGTTCAACTTCCCGATGATGGTGCCGTGCTGGATGTTCCCCGTCGCAATTGCTTGCGGCAATACGTTTGTGTTGAAGCCATCGGAGCGCGACCCGTCGTGCTCGAATCGTCTCGCGGAACTGCTCAAGGAAGCCGGTTTGCCCGACGGCGTGTTCAACGTCGTACACGGCGATAAGGTCGCGGTCGATGCATTGCTTGTGCACCCGGACGTCAGCGCGTTGTCGTTTGTCGGCTCGACGCCGATTGCCGAATACATCTACACAGAAGGCACGAAACACGGCAAGCGCGTGCAGGCTTTGGGCGGGGCGAAGAATCACCTTGTCGTGATGCCCGACGCCGATCTCGATCAGGCTGTCGATGCATTGATCGGCGCGGCATACGGTTCGGCGGGTGAGCGTTGCATGGCGATCTCCGTCGCGGTCGCGGTGGGCCATATCGCCGATGAACTGATCGAGCGCCTCACGCCGCGCGTGAAGAGCCTGAAGGTACTCAACGGGATGGAATCGGCGGCGGAAATGGGGCCGCTCGTGACTGCCGTGCATCGCGACAAAGTGGTGGGCTACATCGACTCCGGCGTCGAGGCCGGCGCGAAACTGGTGGTCGACGGAAGAGGGCACCAGGTGGCCGGTCACGAGAAAGGATTCTTTCTCGGCGGCACGCTGTTCGACGATGTATCGACCGATATGAAAATTTATCGCGAGGAGATTTTTGGGCCGGTGCTGTGCGTGGTGCGCGTGCCCGATTTCGCGTCGGCAGTCGAGCTGATCAACTCGAATGAATTTGCGAATGGCGTGTCGTTGTTTACCTCCGACGGCGGCGTAGCGCGTGCATTTTCGCGGCAGATCCAGATTGGCATGGTGGGTATCAACGTGCCGATTCCGGTGCCGATGGCCTGGCATTCTTTCGGCGGATGGAAGAAGTCGCTATTCGGCGATCACCATGCTTATGGCGAAGAGGGCGTGCGTTTTTACACGCGCTATAAGAGCATCATGCAGCGCTGGCCGGACAGCATCGCGAAGGGCGCGGAATTTACGATGCCGGTTGCCAAATAGCGTTAGAAGCGTCATCGAACGCAGCGGTAGAAACATAATTAAAGCCTGACGATGCGGCCGCGTGAACATCACGCGGATCGCAGCAAAAAAGCTATGGAGACGAAACGATGAGCCACACCGAAAGTTCGCCAGCAGCATCGCGGCGGCTCGAAGGCGAATTCGATTACATCATTGTCGGCGCGGGCACCGCAGGTTGCGTGCTCGCCAATCGCCTCACCGAAGATCCGGACATACAGGTACTTTTGCTCGAAGCAGGCGGTAAAGACGATTACCACTGGATTCACGTACCGGTCGGCTACCTTTACTGCATCGGCAATCCACGCACGGACTGGCTTTATAAAACGCAGCCGGAAGCGGGCTTGAACGGACGCGCGCTTTCATATCCGCGTGGACGCGTATTGGGCGGCAGTTCGTCGATCAACGGCATGATCTATATGCGCGGCCAGCGTGAAGATTATGACGAATGGGCCCGCGTCACCAACGACGCTTCGTGGTCATGGAATTCCGTGTTGCCGGTCTTCAAGCGCAGCGAAGATCATCATGCCGGCGCGAGCGAATCGCATGGCGCGGGTGGTCCGTGGCGCGTTGAAAAGCAGCGTCTCAAGTGGAAGATTCTCGAAGAGTTTTCACAAGCTGCGCAACAGAACGGCATTCCGGCAACGGACGATTTCAATCGCGGCGACAACACCGGCGTCGGCTATTTCGATGTCAACCAGAAACGCGGAATTCGCTGGAACGCGTCGAAAGCGTTTTTGCGTCCCGCGCTTAAACGCCCGAATCTGACGGTCATTACCGGCGCGCATACTCAGCGCGTCGTGTTCGAAGGACGCCGCTGCACAGGTGTCGAATATCGCGGCGATAACACCGACTATCTCGCCAAAGCTCGTTGCGAAGTCATCCTCAGCTCGGGTGCGGTCAACTCGCCGCAATTGCTCGAATTGTCCGGGATCGGCAATGGCGCGCGTCTGCAAAATCTGGGCATCGAGGTGGTGAAGGACCTGCGGGGTGTCGGCGAAAATCTGCAGGACCATTTGCAATTGCGCATGGCGTATAAGGTCGATGGCGTGCGTACGCTCAACACCGCGTCCGCGCATTGGTGGGGCAAGCTGATGATCGGCGTCGAGTACGCGCTGTTTCAAAGCGGCCCGATGTCGATGTCGCCTTCGCAACTCGGTGCGTTCGCCAAATCCGATCCCGACGATCGCTCGCTCACGCGTCCCGATCTCGAGTACCACGTGCAGCCGCTTTCGCTCGATCGCTTCGGCGAGCCGCTGCATCGGTTCAATGCGTTTACGGCGTCGGTCTGTCAGTTGCGGCCAACTTCGCGCGGCAGCATCCACATCGAATCCGCCGATGCATCTGCGCCGCCGTTGATCGCGCCGAACTATCTCTCTACCGATTACGACCGGCATGTTGCCGCCAATGCGCTGCGTCTCACGCGCCGAATCGCTGCGGCGCCCGCGCTTGCGCGTTATCGGCCGCAGGAGATTTTGCCGGGCATCCAGTATCAAACCGAAGAGGAATTGCAGCAGGCCGCCGGTGCAGTCGGCACGACGATCTTTCATCCGGTCGGCACCTGCCGGATGGGCACGAGCGACGACCCGGCCGCTGTCGTCGATAACCGTCTACGAGTTATCGGGGTTGACGGACTGCGCGTGGTGGACGCGTCGGTCATGCCGACCATCACGTCGGGCAACACGAACTCGCCCACGCTGATGATCGCCGAGCGCGCGAGCGAGATGATCCGCGAAGATCGTCGCGCGCGCGTGGCCGGCAGTGTGTCGGCGCAGACCAGCTCCACGCCTTCGATGTCCGCTGTATGACAGGCACGGCAGAGTGACACGATTCACCGTGTGAGACATCGGCCAGACGCGTCCGGCCGATGTCTCACACGCGTCTTTGCTGCTCGGGTAGCGCCCTGGCCGCGTCTGAAACAGCCATCCCCACTAAGTGCAAATCCCAATGAATGCGCTGCATCATTGGCGCGACAATGGCAGCCAGGCTGCGTGTCGCATCATGGATTACCGTCCGGATTGGTGCAGCACGCCAACGAGCGGCATGGGGTGCCGCCGTCATAAAAAAGTCGCGCAGAACTTTGCGCGGAAGATCGTAGTGCTTCGCCTCACTCCGTATGGAAGGGAACATGATTCTCGGCGATACGATTCTCGAAACGCGCGGTCTTACCCGTGAGTTCAAAGGCTTCATCGCCGTGAACGGTGTGAACCTGCGCGTGCGCCGTGGCTCGATCCATGCGCTGATCGGCCCCAACGGTGCCGGGAAAACCACCTGCTTCAATCTGCTCACCAAATTTCTCACGCCGACTGCGGGTCAGATCGTCTTCAACGGCGTCGACATTACGCGTGAACGTCCGGCGCAAATCGCGCGGCGCGGCATCATCCGTTCCTTCCAGATTTCCGCAGTGTTTCCGCATCTGACGGCATTGCAGAACGTGCGAATCGGTTTGCAGCGCTCGCTTGGCACCGAGTTTCATTTCTGGAAAAGCGAATGCACTTTGCGCCGATTGAACGATCGCGCGATGGATCTTCTGACCCAGGTCGGTTTGACCGATTTCGCCGATGTCCCGACGGTCGAACTTTCATACGGCCGCAAGCGCGCGCTGGAAATCGCCACCACGCTCGCGATGGAACCGGAACTGATGCTGCTCGACGAACCGACGCAAGGCATGGGCCACGAGGATGTCGACCGCGTCACGGCGCTGATCAAAAAAGTATCGAGTGGCCGCACGATTCTGATGGTCGAGCACAACATGAATGTGATCGCCGGTATCTCCGACACGATTACCGTATTGCAACGTGGCGAAGTGCTCGCCGAGGGCAGCTATGCCGAGGTGTCGAAGAACGCGCTGGTGATGCAGGCCTACATGGGCAGCGCCGACGCGTCGCTCGCCGGAGCCCACTGATGAACACGATCGTTGAGCGCGAAGGCCTTGAAGTGAGCGGGGCGGACAACGGCGCACCCGCGCTGGATATTGCGGGTCTGCAGGCCTGGTACGGTGAATCCCACATTTTGCACGGCGTCGATCTGACGGTGAACCGCGGCGAAGTGGTCACGCTGCTCGGTCGCAATGGCGCGGGCCGCACCACCACGTTGCGCGCGATCATGGGATTGACGGGGCGGCGCACGGGGTCGATCCGCATTGGCGGACGCGAGACCATCAACCTGCCGACGCATCGCATCGCGCATTGCGGCATCGGTTATTGCCCGGAAGAACGGGGCATTTTTTCGAGCCTCTCGTGCGAGGAAAATCTACTATTGCCGCCGCCGGTCGGCGACAAGGCGCACATGATGTCGCTCGAAGAAATCTATTCGATGTTTCCGAACCTGCAGGAACGGCGGATGAGCCAGGGCACGCGTTTGTCGGGCGGCGAACAGCAGATGCTCGCGGTCGCGCGCATTCTGCGCACCGGCGCGAGCCTGCTGCTGCTCGACGAAATCTCGGAAGGGCTAGCGCCGGTCATCGTCCAGGCCCTCGCGCGGATGATCATCACGCTGAAGTCGCGCGGCTACACGATCGTGATGGTCGAACAGAATTTTCGCTTCGCGGCGCCGCTTGCCGACCGCTTTTACGTGATGGAGCACGGTGCGATCGTCGAGCACTTCGGGGCGGCTGAGCTCGAAGGAAAGATGCCGGTGTTGCACGATTTACTGGGCGTATAAAAACGCGTCTGATTGCCTGTCAGGCTTTCACCAGCCTCTCATCAGCCTCTGATAACCACAAGCGAAGAAACAGGAGACACGAATGAAAAAGAACCCACTCGCGCGGCTTACCTCCCTCTGTTTTGCGGTTGCTGCGGGCGCCGCGCTTACCGCGTCTACGTTGGGCAGCGCGCAAGCGGCCGACGACGCAGTGAAGATCGGCTACATCACCGATCTTTCGGGGCTCTACGCGGACATCGACGGACCGGGCGGGCTGGAGGCGATCCGCATGGCGATTGCCGACTTCGGCGGCAAGGTCAACGGCAAGCCGATCACGCTGGTCTACGCGGATCACCAGAACAAGGCGGATATCGCCGCATCGCGCGCGCGTGAGTGGTTCGACCGTGACGGCGTGGACATGCTGATCGGCGGCACGAACTCGGCAACGGGTTTGTCGATGAACACGGTGGCGGGTGAGAAGCACAAGGTCTACATCAACATCGGCGCGGGTGCCGACACGCTGACCAACGAGCAATGCACGCCGTACACGATCCACTACGCGTACGACACCACCGCGCTCGCCAACGGCACGGGCTCCGCGGTAACGAAGCAGGGCGGCAAGACGTGGTACTTCCTGACCGCCGACTACGCATTTGGCAAGGCGCTTGAAAAGGCGACCTCGGACGTCGTGAAGGCGAACGGCGGGCAGGTGCTCGGCGCAGTGCGCGCACCGTTGTCGGCGTCGGACTTCTCGTCGTTCCTGTTGCAGGCGCAAGCATCGAAAGCACAGATTCTCGGCCTCGCGAACGCGGGCGGCGACACGGTCAACTCGATCAAGGCCGCGAAGGAATTCGGCCTGACCAAGACGATGAAGCTGGCTGCGCTGCTGATGTTCATCGACGACGTGCACAGCCTGGGTCTGGAAACCACGCAAGGTCTGGTGCTGACGGATAGCTGGTACTGGAACAAGAGTCCCGAGACGCGCAAGTGGGCGCAACGCTACTTCGACAAGACGAAGAAGATGCCGTCGAGCCTGCAGGCCGCCGACTACTCCGCGACCATGACGTACCTGAACGCGGTGAAGGCAGTCGGTTCGACCGACACCGACAAGGTGATGGCCCAGTTGCGCAAGACCAAGATCGACGACTTCTACGCGAAGGGCTACATCCGCGAGGACGGCAGCATGATTCACGACATGTACCTGATGCAGGTGAAGACGCCGGCTGAATCGAAGGAGCCGTGGGACTACTACAAGATCATGGCGACGATTCCCGGCGAGCAGGCGTTCACGACCAAGGCGCAGACGCGTTGTGCGTTGTGGAAATAAACGCAGCGTGAAGGCATGACGGCTGCCGGTCCGTGACCGGCGGTCAACCGTTCAGGATGCCGCGCGCGGCGGATTCAACGTCATGATGTTGCCGTCCGTGACGGTCCGCTCGCGCATCACCGATCTCACCCTGGCACTAGCTTCAGGGGTTAAGGGCTTTAATGGACATCTTTGGCGTTCCGCTTCCGGCGATGCTGAGCCAGTTGCTGCTGGGCCTCGTGAACGGCTCGTTCTACGCGATTCTGAGCCTCGGGTTGGCGATCATCTTCGGCTTGCTCAACGTGATCAACTTCGCGCACGGCGCGTTGTTCATGCTCGGCGCGATGCTCGCGTGGATGGGCCTGTCGTATTTCGGCCTCCCGTACTGGGTGATGATTTTCCTCGCGCCGCTGATCGTCGGACTGTTCGGCGTATTGATCGAACGCACGATGCTGCGCTGGCTGTACAAGCTCGATCATCTTTACGGCTTGCTGCTCACATTCGGGCTGACGCTGGTGGTCGAAGGTGTGTTCCGTTCAATCTACGGCTCGTCGGGCCAGCCGTACGACGTGCCGTCGGCGCTGTCCGGTGCGACCAACCTCGGCTTCATGTTCCTGCCGAACTATCGCGCGTGGGTGGTCGTCGCTTCGCTGGCGGTGTGCTTCGCGACGTGGTTCGTGATCGAGAAGACGCGGCTCGGCGCGTACCTGCGCGCGGGCACGGAAAATCCGAAACTGGTCGAAGCATTCGGCGTCAACGTGCCGCTGATGATCACGCTCACTTATGGCTTCGGCGTCGCATTGGCCGCGTTTGCGGGCGTGCTGGCCGCGCCGGTCATCCAGGTCTCGCCGCTGATGGGCCAGCCGATGATCATCACCGTGTTCGCGGTGGTCGTGATCGGCGGGATGGGTTCGATCATGGGCTCGATTCTCACCGGTCTCATGCTTGGCGTGATCGAAGGACTGACGCGCGTGTTTTATCCGGAAGCGTCGGCGACCGTCGTCTTCGTGATCATGGCGCTCGTGTTGCTGGTGCGTCCGGCGGGTCTCTTCGGCAAGGAAAAATGATGCAGAGAAAAGTCCTCTACGGCCTGCTGCTGATCGCACTGCTCGCGGTGCCTGTGCTCGGCATCTATCCGCTCTTCGTAATGAAGGTGATGTGCTTCGCGTTGTTCGCGGCCGCCTTCAACCTGTTGATCGGCTATACCGGTTTGCTGTCGTTCGGTCACGCGATGTTCCTCGCATCGGCCGGTTATGTGACGGGCTATGCGATGCAGACGCTCGGCTTTTCGCCGGAACTCGGCGTGCTCGCGGGAACCGCGGCGGCCACCGTGCTCGGCCTGCTGGTCGGACTTTTCGCGATTCGCCGCCAGGGCATCTACTTCGCGATGGTGACGCTGGCGCTCGCGCAAATGGTTTATTTCGTGTTCCTGCAAGCGCCGTTCACGCATGGCGAGGACGGTCTGCAAGGTGTGCCGCGCGGCAAGCTGTTCGGCCTGCTCGATCTTTCATCGGACGTGACGCTGTATTTTGTCGTGCTGGCCGTGATGGTGCTGGCGTTCCTGCTGATCGTGCGGATCGTTCACTCGCCGTTCGGACAGGTGCTGGTCGCGATCAAGGAAAACGAGCCGCGTGCGGTGTCGCTCGGCTATGACACGGATCGCTTCAAGCTGCTGGCGTTCATTCTTTCCGCCGGGCTTGCCGGGCTTGCGGGCTCGCTCAAGGTGCTCGTGCAGGGTTTTGAGACGCTCAGCGACGCCTATTGGACCATGTCCGGCCTGGTGATCCTGATGACGCTGGTCGGCGGCATGGGTACGCTGTTCGGCCCGCTGCTCGGCGCGGCGCTGATCGTCGCGCTCGAAGACCGTCTCGGCGATATCGGCTCGGCATTGGCTGCGGCTACCGGCGTGGACTGGTTCCGCTCGCTGGGCGAATCGGTGACCATCGTCACGGGGATCATTTTTATCGCGTGCGTGCTGGCGTTCCGGCGCGGCATTGTTGGCGAGATCGTGGCGCGGGTTCGGCCGCTGCGAGCCTGAATACGATGCGTCGCACAATTGCTCTGGAATCCGATGTATTGGTTTCAGACATTCAGCTGAGGTAGACTGCAAACCGCTTGCGCGGAAGTATCAAACGGAAGCGGGCGCAACAGGCATAAACGTGCCCCAATTCGGTGCCGCAGTGCACCACTAGGGTAATTGCTAGTTGTAGCCTGGAGGGTCGTCGTTTAATCTTCATGCAGTTCTGACGCAGCACCGAATTTGCAGGTGGAGAACGAGGAGACAATGAGGCACTAAGTGCCCAGACGAAAGCGCTGTTGGATTGATATCCAACAGCGCTTTTTATTTGTACTTTCGATTAATCGCCATTCCATTTTTTCTCTAATTCGGTGACCCTTTTTTATTCACCGTATATCCGCTGATTCCACGCCACACAACCCTGCAAAATGCTTGCGGGGTCGCGCTTTCGTCCGCTAAACTCGCTATTCACCGACCGCTGGGTCGGTATTTAAATCTGCGGATTTAAATTCGAATGAATAACCGGGGTAGACAGAGGAGCGGGATGAAGTCGGCATTGCGTTGGATTAGCGCGGCATTGGTCGCTACGGGCATATCTTCGGCATGGAGCACCCATGCATTCGCAGACGTGAAAATTGGCGTTTCGGTGTCGGCAACGGGACCGGCTGCATCGCTGGGAATTCCCGAGAAAAACACCATTGCGCTGCTGCCTAAAGAAGTGGCGGGGCAGAAGATCGACTACATCGTGCTCGACGATGCAACCGATTCCACCAATGCGGTCAAGAACGCCCGCAAGCTCACCAGCGAAGATCACGTCGACGCACTGATCGGCTCGACCGTCGTGCCGAATTCGCTCGCCATGATCGACGTCGCTGCTGAAAGCACCACGCCGATGATCTCGATGGCAGCGGCCGCCAGCATCGTCGAGCCGATGGATGCGAAGCGCGCGTGGGTCTTCAAGACGCCGCAAAACGACATCCTGATGGCCACCGCCATCGCGCAGCACATGGCGAATCACGGTGTGAAGACGGTCGCGTTTATCGGCTTCTCCGACGCGTACGGCGAAAGCTGGTTCAAGGAGTTCAGCAACGCCGCCACGCTCGCGAAGATCAAGGTGGTCGCAAACGAACGTTTCGCACGCAACGATGCGTCGGTCACCGGCCAGGTGTTGAAGGTGATGTCGCAGAACCCGGACGCGGTGCTGATCGCAGGTGCGGGTACACCGGCCGCGTTGCCGCAGAAAACGCTGAAGGAACGCGGCTACAAGGGCAAGCTTTACCAGACGCACGGCGTCGCGAATAACGACTTCCTGCGCGTGTGCGGCAAGGATTGCGAAGGCACGTATCTGCCGGCTGGTCCGCTGCTGGTCGCGGATCAATTGCCCGATTCGAATCCGGTGAAGAAGAGCGCGCTCGCGTACAAGCATGCGTATGAAGGCGCTTATGGCGCGGGCTCGGTGTCGACTTTCGGCGGTCACGCATGGGACGCAGGGCTGCTGCTGCAACGCGCTATCCCTATCGCGTTGAAGAAAGGTCAGCCTGGCACGCCCGCGTTCCGCGACGCATTGCGCGCTGCGCTGGAAAGCACCAAAGACATGCCCGCGTCGCACGGCATCTTCAACATGAGCGCGAACGACCACGCCGGCCTCGACCAGCGTGCACGCGTGATGGTGGAGATCGTCGGCGGCAAGTGGAAGTTGGCCGGCGACTGAGCGAAGGCAAACGATACGGGAACCCATCCAGAAAAGACGCGTGCAGTTGACGCGTCTTTTTTATTGCCCGTTTTACGCGATTGCACCGAGTGAGCGCTTCACGTGAAAAGTGTGGTTCCGTAGTTTCAGGACAAACCCGCATTAGCCGTTCAGTCTATTGACCGTCAATGATGCAGAACGCAATACTACTAACATGTTAGTAGTCTGCTCGACGAAGTCCGACAGAGAAATCGCAGCAGCGGGTAGTGGCGGTAGCAGCAGGGCAGTGGCAGCGTAGTGGCACCAAAAAAGACGGTGACGGCATTCATGTCGGGCAGGGGAAAACCATGCTTGGCACGCCTGAACCCAATAACTAGATTCAGACACCCGGTCGATGAGCCGGATTACAGGTACGCGCTTCAAAAGCGTTTGGAGACTCGCAATGAAAAAGACCAGGCAATGGGTACGCACAGGCATCGCGATGGCGTTGATGTGCGGCGCCGGAGCAGCGTTCGCCCAGGTGAAGATTGGCGTGACGCTGTCCACGACGGGGCCCGCTGCATCGCTCGGGATTCCTGAGAAGAACACGATCGCGTTGCTGCCGAAAGAGATTGGCGGCAAGACCGTGCAGTACATCGTCCTCGACGACGCCTCCGACACCGGCAAGGCCGTGCAGAACACGCGCAAGCTGATCGACGAAGATCATGTGGACGCGATCATCGGCTCGACGGTCACCCCGAACTCGCTCGCCATGCTCGATCCCGCAGCCGAAGGCAAGACGCCGGTGATCTCGCTGGCGGCATCGGCTGCGATCATTTCGCCGATCGACGCAAAACGCGCGTGGGCGTTCAAACCGCCGCAAAACGACAGCCTGATGGCCGACGCCATCGCCGATTACATGGAGCGTCACGGCGTCAAAACGGTGGGCTTCATCGGCTTCGCAGATGCCTACGGCGACGGCTGGAACAACGTGTTCACGGCGGCGGCCGCTGCGCATCATCTGAAGATCGTGTCGAACGAGCGCTTTAACCGCACCGATGCATCGGTGACGGGCCAGGTGCTGAAGACGATGGGCGCGAATCCCGACGCAGTGTTGATCGCGGGGGCGGGCACGCCGTCGGCGTTGCCGGCCAAGACGCTGAAAGAACGCGGCTACAAGGGCAAGGTTTATCAGACGCACGGCGTCGCCAACAACGACTTTCTGCGCGTGTGCGGCAAGGATTGCGAAGGCGAGTTCCTGCCGGCTGGCCCGATCCTCGTGGCGGATCAGTTGCCGGATTCGAATCCGGTGAAGGCGTCGTCCGAAGCGTATAAGACGGCCTACGAGAAGGCCTATGGCGCGGGCTCCGTGGCGACCTTCGGCGGTCACGCGTGGGACGCCGGGCAGATGCTGCAGGCCGCGATCCCCGTCGCACTGAAGACGGCCCAGCCGGGCACCGAAGCGTTCCGCGTGGCACTGCGTGCTGCACTTGAGAACGTCAAGGAGTTGCCGGTCTCGCACGGCATCATGAACACCACGACGACCGACCACAACGGCCTCGACAAGCGTGCACGCGTGATCGTGCAGATCGTCGACGGCAAGTGGAAACTGCAGAACGACTAACAACATAAAGCGGTACGCGCCTCTCGCGCACTCAGCGGCCTGACACGCCGCATTGCCATTCTGTTCGACGACAATGGCATCGCCCGCCGCGCCGTGTTCCGGTGCGGCGGCGTCTTTTCAGACATTGCAGGTCGGTGGACGGCCAGGAGTTTCGCCGCCACCTCGACCGGTTCCCGGTTTTCGATTTCGACGCTTCAGGACGAGGAAGTATGGATCTATCAATTGCGGCGATCCTCGCGCAGGACGGCATCACCACCGGCGCGATTTACGCGCTGCTTGCGCTTGCGCTGGTGCTGGTGTTCTCCGTGACGCGGGTGATCTTCATCCCGCAGGGGGAGTTTGTTTCGTACGGCGCGTTGACGCTCGCCGCCTTGCAGACACAGAAGTTTCCGGCCACGTGCTGGTTGCTGATGGCGATGGGCGCGGCCTGCTTCGTCGTCGAAGTAGGGGGCATGGCGCGGCACGCTGAGCGGCGCCGACACGCGGCTCGCACGCTGGCGCTGCTGGCCGGCAAATACCTGCTGTTCCCGATTGCCGTCTATGCACTGACGCGTGGCGTGTTCCTGCAACCGCTGCCGATGATTGTGCAGATCGCGCTGACCTTGCTGATCGTGATTCCGATGGGGCCGTTCGTCTACCGGCTCGCGTACGAGCCGATCGCGGAAGCGACCACGCTGCTGCTGCTGATCGTGGCGGTGGCGGTGCACTTCGCGATGGTCGGCCTCGGGCTCGTGATGTTCGGCGCGGAAGGTTCGCGCACGACCGCGTTTTCGGACGCCAAGTTCAACCTCGGCAGTCTGTCGATCTCGGGGCAAAGCCTGTGGGTGGTCGGCACCGCGGTCGTGCTGATCGGCGCGCTGTACCTGTACTTCGATCGCTCGATCTCGGGCAAGGCATTGCGCGCGACCTCGGTGAACCGGCTCGGCGCGCGGCTGGTCGGCATCGGCACGACGCAGGCCGGGCGGCTCGCGTTCACGCTTGCTGCGGGGCTCGGCGCGCTGTGCGGCATCCTCGTGGCACCGTTGACCACCATCTACTACGACTCGGGCTTCCTGATCGGTCTGAAGGGCTTTGTGGGCGCGATTATCGGCGGACTGGTCAGCTATCCGCTGGCGGCTGCCGGATCGATTCTCGTTGGCCTGCTGGAGTCGTATTCGTCGTTCTGGGCGAGTGCTTATAAGGAAGTGATCGTGTTCACGCTGATCATCCCCGTGCTGCTCTGGCGAAGTCTTGCCAGCCCGCACGCCGAAGAGGAAGAGGAGTGACACGATGAAACGGATCATGCAAAACAGGTTCTTCTGGTTGTTCCTTGTGGTGCTGTTCGCGCTGCCGGTGTTGCCGCAGCCGATTCACGTCCCCGAGTATTGGGTGACGCTGCTCAACTACATCGGGCTGTATTCGATCGTCGCGATCGGGCTGGTGCTGTTGACCGGGATCGGCGGAATGACGAGTTTCGGGCAGGCAGCGTTCGTCGGCATCGGTGCCTATGCGACCGCCTATCTGACGACCACTTACGGCGTTTCGCCGTGGCTCGCGTTGATCGCGGGCGTGGTGGTAACGGCCTTGATCGCGCTGATGCTCGGCCTCGTCACGATGCGTCTGTCGGGCCACTTTCTGCCGCTTGGCACGATCGCGTGGGGCCTCGCGCTGTTCTACCTGTTCGGCAATCTGGACATGCTCGGCAAGTACGACGGTATCAACGGAATTCCGGTGCTGAATGTGTTCGGCATCAACCTGGAATCCGGTCGCCATATCTATTACCTGATCTGGGTGGTCGTCCTCGGGGCGGTTATTTCTGTTCAAAATTTGCTTAATAGTCGACCGGGGCGGGCGATTCGCGCGCTGCGCGGCGGCGGCATGATGGCCGAGGCGATGGGCGTCAACACGGGCTGGATGCGCGTGGTGATCTTCGTTTATGCGGCAGTGCTGGCGTCGATTTCGGGCTTCCTGTATGCGCATTTGCAGCGTGCGGTGAATCCGACGCCGTTTGGTCTGAACCATGGCATCGAATTTCTGTTCATGGCGGTGGTAGGCGGGGTGTCGCATGTGTGGGGCGCGGTCCTCGGCGCGGCGATTCTGACCGTATTGCAGGACTATCTGCAGACGCTGCTGCCGAAGCTGCTCGGCGAGAACGGCAACTTCGAGGTCATCGTGTTCGGCATCTTGATGGTGCTGTTGCTGCAGTACGCACGACAGGGTGTCTGGCCGTTCGTCGCGCGATTTTTCCCGCGTGGTCCACGCGCGCATCTGGCCGATCACGCAGAGCCGTTGCCGCAGCGCAGCAAGCCCGCCAGCGGTGAAAGCCTATTGACGGTGAACAAGGCGCGCAAGCAGTTTGGCGGTCTGGTCGCGGTGAACGACGTCAGCTTCGAAGTGAAAGCGGGGCAGATCATCGGTCTGATCGGGCCGAACGGCGCGGGCAAATCCACCACCTTCAATCTCGTGACCGGCGTGCTTCAGGCGACGAGCGGTGAGATCACGTTCCGTGGCGAGCGCATCGATTCGCTGAGTTCACGTGAAATCGTCAAGCGCGGTATCGGCCGCACGTTCCAGCACGTCAAGTTGCTGCCGGGCATGACCGTGCTGGAGAACGTCGCGATTGGCGCGCATCTGCGTGGCCAAGCCGGGGTTTGGCGGAGCGTGGCGCGGCTGAATGGTGCGGAAGAAGCGCGTCTGATGGCGGAAGCGGCACGCCAGATTCGCCGCGTCGGACTTGAGCAGCATATGTATGACGAGGCTGGCAGCCTGGCTTTGGGTCAGCAGCGGATTCTCGAAATCGCCCGCGCATTGTGCTGCGATCCGACGCTGCTGCTACTTGATGAGCCAGCCGCAGGTTTGCGCTATCAGGAAAAGCTGCAACTTGCGGACTTGCTGCGTCGGTTGAAAGCGGAAGGGATGAGCGTGCTGCTGGTCGAGCACGATATGGATTTCGTGATGAATCTCACCGATCGGCTGGTGGTGATGGAGTTCGGTACGCGGATCGCCGAAGGATTGCCGCAGGATGTGCAACAAGACCCGGCTGTGCTCGAAGCGTATCTGGGCGGGGTGGAGTGATGGAGAACACAATGAATGTTGCTGCGCCGATTCTCAACGTTAACGGGTTGTCCGTCCGATACGGCAAGGTCGAGGCGCTGCATGGCGCGGCGATCAAAGTGCGGGCAGGGCAGATTGTCTCGGTGATCGGCCCGAACGGCGCCGGTAAGTCCACGTTGTTGAACGCAATCATGGGCGCGTTGCCGAGCACGGGTCATGCAAAAGGCGCCGTCGTTTATCGGGATGAGGACGTGAGCGCGGTGCCGGTTGAAAAGCGGGTCGCGCGCGGCATGTGTCTGGTGCCGGAAAAGCGCGAGTTATTCGCCTCGATGACGGTTGAGGATAATCTGGTCCTTGGAGCGTATCGGCGAAAGCGGGCAGGGGAGCGCAATTTTCTCGACCAACTCGAACCGGTGTTTACGCTTTTCCCACGGTTGAAGGAGCGCCGCAAGCAGGCAGCCGGCACGCTTTCCGGCGGTGAGCGGCAAATGCTGGCAGTGGGGCGCGCACTCATGGGCAAACCCGATCTGCTGATGCTGGACGAGCCGAGCCTGGGCTTGGCCCCGCTGATCGTGAAGGAGATTTTCCACATCATCAGCGCGTTGCGGCAGACGGGCGTTGCGACACTGCTGATCGAGCAGAACGCGCGGGCCGCGTTGCAAATCTCCGACTATGGGTACGTACTTGAAACCGGAGAGTTGGCGCTGGAAGGGGCGGCGGCGGATTTGGCAAAGAATCCTCGTGTGATTGAGACATATCTGGGTCTAACCAAAAAAGTGGCCTAAAGCACGCGCCTTTCTGTTCCTCGCACTTCGAAGCGGTGTGTTTCACGTGAAACACACCGCTTTTTTACGACCTGGTCATTCGGACGAAATTCGGGCCTAAACCGAACCCGTTATAATTCGCCCATACCTCTTCCTTTGAAAGGCTCACGCGACGATCTGGCGTGAGATCCGCAATGCTCTTTCCCACAGAATTTGACGTAATCGTCGTCGGCGGCGGTCATGCCGGCACCGAAGCCGCGTTGGCCTCGGCACGCATGGGCAACACCACGCTCCTGCTGACCCACAACATCGAAACCCTCGGCCAGATGAGCTGCAATCCGTCCATCGGCGGCATTGGTAAAGGCCATCTGGTTAAGGAAGTCGACGCGCTTGGCGGTGCGATGGCAGCCGCGACGGATGAAGGCGGGATCCAGTTCCGTATCCTGAATTCGTCGAAAGGCCCGGCAGTTCGGGCGACGCGTGCTCAGGCTGACCGTCTGCTGTATAAGCAGGCGATCCGGCATCGGCTGGAAAATCAGCCGAATCTTTGGCTGTTCCAGCAGGCTGTTGATGATCTGATGGTTGAGGGTGACCGCGTCGTCGGTGCCGTCACGCAGGTGGGCATTCGCTTTCGCGCTCGCGCGATTGTGCTGACGGCGGGGACTTTCCTCGACGGCAAGATTCACGTGGGGTTGAACAATTACACCGGTGGCCGTGCCGGCGATCCGGCGGCGGTGTCGTTGTCAGCGCGTCTGAAGGAATTGAAGCTGCCCCAGGGTCGCCTCAAGACGGGTACGCCGCCGCGTATTGACGGCCGTACGATCGACTTTTCCCAACTCGAAGAGCAGCCGGGTGACCTGGATCCGGTGCCGGTGTTCTCGTTCCTGGGTCGTGTCGAACAACATCCGCGACAAGTGCCGTGCTGGGTTACGCACACAAACGAGCGTACCCACGACATTATTCGTGGTGGACTCGACCGGTCGCCGATGTATACCGGCGTGATCGAAGGGGTGGGGCCGCGCTATTGCCCGTCGATCGAAGACAAGATTCACCGGTTTGCGTCGAAAGAATCGCATCAGATTTTCCTCGAGCCGGAAGGGCTGACGACCAATGAGTTCTACCCGAACGGCATCTCGACGAGCTTGCCGTTTGATGTGCAGTTGGAGCTTGTCCGTTCGATGCGCGGTTTGGAACACGCGCACATCTTGCGACCGGGCTATGCGATCGAATACGACTATTTCGATCCGCGTGGATTGAAGGCTTCGCTGGAAACCAAGGTGATTAACGGGTTGTTCTTCGCAGGCCAGATCAACGGTACGACCGGGTACGAAGAAGCGGCGGCGCAAGGCCTGCTGGCTGGTATCAACGCCGGTTTGTTTGTGCAAGGCAAAGACGCATGGTGTCCGCGCCGCGACCAGGCTTATCTGGGCGTGTTGGTTGATGACCTCGTGACACGCGGCGTGTCCGAACCGTATCGGATGTTTACCAGCCGCGCGGAATATCGCTTGAGCCTGCGGGAAGATAACGCCGATATGAGGCTGACCGAGATTGGTCGCGAGCTTGGCGTAGTCGACGACATCCGTTGGGATGCATTCAGTCGTAAACGTGACGCTGTTTCACGTGAAACAGAGCGTCTGCGTACCACGTGGGTGAATCCCAAGACGCTGCCCGCCGACGAAGCCACGGCGCTTCTCGGCAAGCCGATCGATCACGAATATAGTCTCGCGGATCTGCTGCGCCGTCCGGGTGTCAGCTACGACGGCGTGTGCGGACTGCGCGCCGGCGAATGCGCAGCACCCGAAGTACTCGCCGAAGACGAAGTATTGCTCGCTCAGATCAAGGAGCAGATCGAGATCGGTATCAAGTATCAGGGATATATCGATCGTCAAGCTGGTGAAATCGAGCGCAATGAAGCTCATGAAAGCACGCGTTTGCCGGAAGGGCTGGACTACGCGGAAGTCAGAGGCCTGTCCTTCGAGGCGCGTCAGAAGTTAACGCAATTCCGCCCGGAAACTATTGGCCAAGCGTCGCGGATTTCCGGCATCACGCCCGCCGCGATTTCGCTGCTGATGGTTCATCTGAAGCGCGGTTTGGGACGTCGTTCGACGAAACCTGCCGTACCGGGCTCCGATAACACGCCGGTGACGCAATGATGGTGGGTCAGAAGGGGAGTACAGCCTCGCAGGAGTTGGCGTCGTTGCTTGCAGACGGCGTCAGCGAACTCGGCCTCGAATTGAGCGACGCCCAATTCAACAAGCTGCTGGACTACGTCGCGTTATTGTCGAAGTGGAACGCCGTCTACAACCTGACGGCGATCCGCGATCCGCGGCAAATGTTGATCCAGCACATTCTCGATTCGCTTTCGATCGTGCCGCACCTCGCGCCGCTCGGCCCGTCGTCGGTTCTCGACGTGGGGTCAGGCGGCGGTATGCCGGGCATCGTGCTGGCGATCGTCCTGCCCGAATGGACTATTACCACGAACGACATCGTTCATAAGAAGACGGCGTTTCAGGCTCAGGCAAAGGCCGAGTTGGGCCTGACGAATCTGTCCGTGGTGACCGGCCGGGTTGAAAGTTTGAAGCCGGGCGCCGAAGTACCTGCAAAGTTCGACGTAATTGTCTCGCGCGCATTCGCAGAACTGTCGGATTTCGTTACACTGGCCCGTCATCTGGTTGCGGAGCAGGGCGCAATCTGGGCTATGAAGGGAGTGCGCCCGGACGGCGAGATTGAGCGTCTGCCGGCAGGTTCTCACGTGGAACAGATCATCCGGCTGAACGTGCCGTCGCTCGACGCCGAGCGCCACCTGATCAAGGTTCTGGTAGACGGCAACAATTAACTACGTAGCCACGATTCGCAATTTGCGACTTCGTCAGAATCAAATAGCAATTCTTCTTCATCTAGCAGTAAAAGGGACATTCCAACGATGGCAAAAATCTTCTGCGTTGCGAACCAGAAAGGCGGCGTCGGCAAGACGACGACCACAGTGAATCTGGCCGCGAGTTTGGCAGCGCAGGGACAGCGAGTCCTTCTCATCGACCTGGACCCGCAGGGCAACGCCACGATGGGCAGCGGCATCGACAAGGCAGCGTGTGCGAATACCGTCTACGAGGTGCTCGTAGATGGCGTGTCGGTCGCCAATGCGCGAATCCGCCCGGAAGCCGTGGGGTACGACGTGCTGCCGGCGAACCGGGAGCTCGCGGGTGCGGAGGTTGAACTCGTCAGCGTGCAGAACCGTGAGCGGCAACTGAAGATCGCACTCGCGGCGGTCGAAACCGAATACGACTTCGTGCTGATCGACTGCCCGCCGGCTTTGTCGCTGCTCACGCTCAACGGCCTGTGCGCCGCGCATGGCGTCGTCATCCCGATGCAGTGCGAGTACTTTGCGCTCGAAGGTCTGTCCGACCTCGTCAACACGATCAAGCAGGTGCATGCAAACCTGAACCGTGACCTTAAGGTCATCGGTTTGTTGCGCGTGATGTTCGATCCGCGTATCACGTTGCAGCAGCAGGTTTCGGATCAACTGAAAGAGCATTTCGGCGACAAGGTTTTCGACGCGGTAATCCCGCGCAACGTGCGTCTTGCCGAAGCACCCAGCTATGGCTTGCCGGGAGTGGTGTTCGATAAGGCTTCACGTGGTGCGCAGGCGTATGTGCAGTTCGGCGCGGAAATGATTGAACGGGTGCGCGCCTTCAACGACGCGCCCCAGGCGTCCTAAGCGGATCGAGGAAGCACAATGAACGCAGTAGCAAGAAAGAAGGGATTGGGCCGGGGTCTGGAGGCGCTGTTGGGTGGCACGGCCGACATCACCGAGACGGCGACGATCGAGGGCGCACCGAACGTGTTGCCGCTCAGCAAGATGCAGGCGGGTAAGTATCAGCCACGTACGCGCATGGATGAAGGCGCGCTGCAGGAGCTGGCCGCCAGCATCCGCGCGCAGGGGTTGATGCAGCCGATTCTTGTGCGTCCCATTTCCGCGGACAAGTACGAAATCATCGCGGGCGAGCGGCGTTTCCGGGCCGCACGTCTGGCGGGTCTCGACGAAGTGCCTGTGCTGGTGAAGGATGTGCCGGACCAGGCTGCCGCCGCGATGGCGCTGATTGAGAATATTCAGCGCGAAGATCTGAATCCTCTGGAAGAGGCGCAGGGCATCCAGCGCTTGCTCGACGAGTTCAATTTCACGCACGAACAGGCGGCGGAGTCGGTTGGCCGGTCGCGTAGCGCAGTGTCGAATCTGCTGCGTCTGCTCAATCTGGCGTCGCCCGTGCAGACCATGCTGCTGGCTGGCGATCTGGACATGGGGCACGCGCGCGCGCTTCTCGCCGTCGATGCCGCGACGCAGATCACGCTGGCTAATCAGGTGGTTAATAAGCGCATGTCGGTGCGCGAAACCGAAAAGTTGGTGACGACGACGACTAAAGCCGCGCCGGCGGTCAAGGCGCGTGCGAATCAGGATGGCGGGCGCGATACGCGTCGGCTGGAAGAGGAGTTGTCGGATTTGTTGTCGGCAACGGTGAAGATCAAACTGGGCCGACGCGGACGTGGACAGGTGCTAGTGGACTTCGGCGATCTGGATGCGCTAGAAGGGATTCTTGTGCGCCTGCGCGGTAATGCGACGGCCTGATCCGCACATTGCATAGACGCAGTGCGGAATCGACGGGCGACTCGTTATCGAGTCGCCCGTTTGCTTTTGAGCAGATGCTGGCGCTTTTGTTTGCGCTGGATTCCTACGGCAGCGAGAGCATCTTCTCATTGGTTGGATTCCTAATTAAATTAAGCGTGATTATTTTCGAAGAGGGCAGGGCGATTCCAATTTCAAGCGCGTCTTACCTGTAGATGCATCGCCTGTCCAACCCTAAGCGCATAAATTGACGTTTGTTGCATTTACGAGACGTCCGATTTAGCGCTTTCGCGACGGTTCGCCGCACATCTGCGAACCCATTTTGTGCGTCATGTTTTGCTATTGCCTTGCCGCCTTACATTTGACGTGTTTTCGCTCAAAAAAACGGCGTTGCCGCATTGTGGAGGCGCGTTTCACGCAGGTTATTGAACGGGCTAAAGTCTTGAATTGCCTGCAACTATCGCTTACAATCGCCCGGATTTAATTGCACGGCAACCCCGTAAGCGCAGCGTAAGCTCGCGGGCTGGAACAAGACTTTCGGAACACTGCGATGGCGGTCAAAACGTCGAATCAAGCGCCGAAGAATGGGCACGACGGACACCGCGATAAACGCACCGCTTCCGATCTGCCCTCCGGTCAGCAAGCTGCATCTGGCGATGAGTGGGATGTCGCGCAAGAAGATAACAATATCGTTCCGCTTACGCGGGCCGAAGCTGAAAAGCTGTTTGGTCCTAACGTGAGTCGTCCATCGCGCGTTACGCCTTTCAAGGTCGTGGCAGCGCAAATGGTTTTGTCCCTGGGTGCTACGCTGTTGTGGTGGCTGTTCTATAAGCCGCCGGGCGCTGCTGCGCTGTCCGCGTTTCTGGGGGGCGCAATTTGCTGGATACCAGGCGCACTGTTTGCGGCGCGCCTTAGAACGCTGAGCGGCGCCAAAACAGTGATGAGCTGGATGATCGGCGAAGCGCTCAAGATGGGGACAACGATCGCGATGTTTGTAGCCATCGCCTTCTGGTATCACGACGTAAGCTGGGTGCCGCTGCTCGTGACCTACCTTATCGCGCTCAAGACATACTGGATCGCCTTGGCCTGGCGCTAGGTTAGCCTCCAGGTAGCAGCAACAAAGTAGCAGCAAAAAATTCAGGCTGGCGCGCAGCGCCGGCGACAGGTGTGCGGATGAGACACGATCCGCACCCGGCGTGTTCCCGCAATACAGCATTGCTGCGGGTACGGCCTAAGACGATTTTCGACAATTTGGGTGGCTTTAACGATATGGCAGCTAGCGAAGGCACGCGCGCAATGGATCCGTCCGAGTACATCGCGCACCACTTGCAGAACTTTTCCACCGCGCATCAGACGTCGATTTTCGACATCCACGTGTGGAATCTGGACACCCTTTTCTGGTCGATCGTTTGCGGTCTGGCCACGATCTTCATCCTGCATCTCGCTGCGCGTAAGGCAACGTCGGGCGTACCCGGCCGTTTCCAGTGCGCAATCGAAATGCTGGTCGAAATGGTCGAGGATCAATCGAAGTCGATGATCCACGGCTCGCGCACTTTCATCGCGCCGCTGGCCCTGACCGTTTTCGTCTGGGTCGCGCTGATGAACTCGCTCGACTTTATCCCTGTCGACCTGCCGGGCCACGTGATTGGCTGGCTGGGTCTGTCCGAAACCATCCCGCACCACCGCATCGTTCCGACTGCCGACCTTAACGGCACGCTCGGTATCGCTCTCGGCGTGTTCGTGCTGATGATTTACTACAACTTCAAGATCAAGGGCGCCGGCGGCTTCGTGCATGAACTGCTGTCCGCTCCGTTCGGCGCGCATCCGCTGCTGTGGATCCCGAACCTTGCACTGAACATCATCGAGTTCGTCGCGAAGACGGTCTCGCTCGGCATGCGGCTGTTCGGCAACATGTACGCGGGCGAACTGTTGTTCCTGCTGATTGCCCTGCTCGGCAGCATCTGGAGCTTCGGCGCGGACACGACGGTGCTTGGCTTCATCGGCCACGTGATCGCCGGCAGCGTGTGGTCAATCTTCCACATCCTGATCGTTCTGCTGCAGGCCTTCATTTTCATGATGCTGACGCTGGTGTACATCGGCCAGGCACACGACACGCACTAAACTGCGCCGTCAAAAGAATCGCTTTAGTTTTTAAATCCCAGTTCCAACCAGTTCTAAAAGACTTTTCACAAAGGAGTGATCATGCAAGCTTTCATCGCCAACATCCAGGGTCTGACCGCCATCGGTATCGGCATCATCATCGGCCTGGGTGCTATCGGCGCCTGTATCGGTATCGGCCTGATGGGCGGCAAGTACATCGAAGCATGTGCACGTCAGCCTGAACTGATGAACCCGCTGCAAACCAAGATGTTCCTGTTGGCTGGTCTGATCGACGCGGCGTTCCTGATTGGCGTTGGTGTGGCAATGCTGTTTGCGTTCGCGAACCCGCTGCTGTCGAAGCTGGCAGGCTGAGGTTCCTCGGAAGTTTGCGCCTGAGCTATAACTGGTAAAGGCGCAGGGCGGAACGGGCACTTAGGCGCTGATCGAATACAGAATCGATGAGCGCCTTGCCGTTTCACTTTTCCGAACTAGCAACGTTTAAGGAAACACCGTGAATCTCAACGCAACCCTGTTTGCGCAAATGGTCGTGTTCCTGATCCTCGCGTGGTTCACGATGAAGTTCGTGTGGCCGCCGTTGATCAATGCCCTCGACGAGCGCTCGAAGAAGATTGCTGACGGTTTGTCGGCTGCTGAAAAGGGCAAGCAAGAACTCGCCGCTGCTCACAAGCTCGTCGACCAGGAACTCGCTCAGGCACGCAACGACGGTCAGCAACGTATTGCTGACGCGGAAAAGCGCGCTGTGGCAGTCGCTGACGAAATCAAGGCTCAAGCGCAAGCTGAAGCCGCTCGCATCATCGCGCAAGCGAAGGCCGACGCGGACCAGCAAGTCGTGAAGGCGCGCGAAACGCTGCGCGGCGAAGTCGCTGCACTCGCGGTCAAGGGCGCTGAACAGATCCTGAAGCGCGAAGTCGACCAGGCAGCTCACGCTGACCTGCTGAATCAACTGAAAGCCGAGCTCTGATCATGGCCGAACTTGCAACCATCGCCCGTCCGTACGCAGAAGCGCTGTTTGGCGTGGCCGAAGCTGGTGACATCGCCGCCTGGTCCACGCTCGTGCAGGAGCTGGCACAGGTTGCGCGTCTGCCCGAAGTGCTGTCGATCGCCTCGAGCCCGAAAGTAAGCCGCGCCCAGGTCAGCGAACTGCTGCTGGCCGCGGTCAAGTCGCCGCTCAAGGACAACGCGCAAGCGAAGAATCTGGTGCAAATGCTGGTCGATAACCATCGCCTGCAACTGCTGCCGGAAATCGCTGTGCAGTTCGAAGAGTTGAAGAACGCCCGCGAAGGGGCGGCCGATGTGCTGATCGTCAGCGCATTCCCGCTCGAAGGCGCGCAGTTGAACGAACTCGTCGCAAGTCTCGAACGCAAGTTCCAACGCAAGCTGAAGCCGACGGTCGAAGTCGACTCGTCGTTGATCGGCGGCGTTCGCGTGACGGTCGGCGACGAAGTGCTCGATACCTCGGTCCGCGCGCGGCTTGCCAGCATGCAAACGGCTCTGACGGCCTGAAGCGCGACACGCGCTGAAGCGGCTGGCACGCAACAGAATTGACTATCAGGAGCGAATAATGCAACTCAATCCCTCTGAGATCAGCGAGCTGATCAAGAGCCGGATCCAGGGCCTCGAAGCGAACGCAGACGTTCGCAACCAGGGCACCGTGATCTCCGTGACCGACGGTATCGTGCGTATTCACGGCCTGTCGGAAGTGATGCAGGGCGAAATGCTCGAATTCCCGGGCAACACCTTCGGTCTCGCACTGAACCTCGAGCGCGACTCGGTCGGCGCCGTGATTCTGGGTGAATACGAACACATTTCGGAAGGCGACATCGTCAAGACGACGGGTCGTATTCTCGAAGTGCCGGTGGGCCCGGAACTGCTCGGCCGTGTGGTCGATGCACTCGGTAACCCGATCGACGGCAAGGGCCCGATCAACGCAAAGAAGACCGACGCAATCGAAAAGATTGCTCCGGGCGTGATCTGGCGTAAGTCGGTTTCGGAGCCGGTTCAAACCGGTCTGAAATCGATCGACGCGATGGTGCCGGTTGGCCGTGGCCAGCGCGAGCTGATCATCGGCGACCGCCAGTGCGGCAAGACGGCAGTCGCAGTCGACGCGATCATCAACCAGAAGGGCAAAAACCTCTTCTGTATCTACGTCGCGATCGGCCAGAAGGCTTCGTCGATCATGAACGTGGTCCGCAAGCTGGAAGAAACCGGCGCGCTGGAATACACGATCGTCGTGGCCGCTTCGGCTTCGGAATCGGCAGCGATGCAATACCTCGCACCGTACGCCGGTTGCTCGATGGGCGAATACTTCCGCGACCGCGGTCAGGACGCGCTGATCGTTTATGACGATTTGACCAAGCAGGCTTGGGCATACCGTCAGATCTCGCTGCTGCTGCGCCGTCCGCCGGGCCGCGAAGCTTACCCGGGCGACGTGTTCTATCTGCACTCGCGTTTGCTCGAGCGTGCTGCTCGCGTCTCGGAAGAGTACGTCGAGAAGTTCACGAACGGCGAAGTGAAGGGCAAGAGCGGTTCGCTGACGGCACTGCCGGTCATCGAAACGCAAGCAGGCGACGTGACCGCATTCGTTCCGACGAACGTGATCTCGATTACCGACGGCCAGATCTTCCTGGAAACCGACCTTTTCAACGCAGGTATCCGCCCGGCAATTAACGCCGGCGTGTCCGTGTCGCGCGTTGGCGGTGCGGCTCAAACGAAGGTTGTGAAGAAGCTGTCGGGCGGTATCCGTACCGACCTCGCGCAGTATCGTGAGCTGGCAGCATTCGCGCAGTTCGCATCGGACCTCGACGAAGCAACCCGCAAGCAGCTGGAGCGCGGTCGTCGCGTGACGGAACTGCTGAAGCAGCCGCAGTATCAGCCGCTGCAAGTGTGGGAACTGGGTGTGTCGCTGTTCGCCGCGAACAACGGTTACCTCGACGATCTGGAAGTTTCGCAAGTTCTGCCGTTCGAAAAGGGCCTGCGCGAACACCTGAAGGCGAGCCACGCTGACCTGGTCAAGCGCATCGAAGATACCAAGGAACTCTCGAAGGACGACGAAGGCCTGCTGCATACGGCCGTCAAAGACTTCAAGAAGTCCGGCGCTTATTGATTTGCGAGTGATCCGCAAGGCATAAAAGACCTTGAAGCGGCGCGGGCCGCGGGCAACTGAACCCGCGCTGCTTAGATCGCTTTGCATGGGGCCCAAGTAAGCGTTAAAGCGCTAACTTGGGTCGACAAGGAGCAAGCAATGGCTGGAATGAAGGAAATTCGCGGCAAGATCAAGAGCGTGCAAAACACGCGCAAGATCACGAAAGCGATGGAGATGGTGGCCGCATCGAAGATGCGCCGCGCTCAGGAGCGCATGCGCGCTGCTCGCCCGTATGCCGACAAGGTCCGCGATATCGCTGCACACATGAGCCGTGCGAACCCGGAGTATCGTCACCCGTTCATGGTGTCGAACGACGGCGCGAAGACGGCTGGTTTCATCCTCGTGACGACTGATAAAGGTCTGTGCGGCGGCATGAACACCAACGTGCTGCGTGCGTCGCTGCAGAAGTTCAAGGAACTGGAAGGCCAGGGCAAGACGGTCGAAGCAACTGCGATCGGCAGCAAGGGTCTGGGTTTCCTGAACCGTCTGCGCGCCAAGGTGTCGTCGAACGTCGTGCATCTGGGCGATACGCCGCATCTGGAAAAGCTGATCGGCGCGGTGAAGGTGCAGCTCGACCTGTACTCGGAAGGCAAGATTTCGGCGGTGTACCTGGCGTACACGCGCTTCGTCAACACGATGAAGCAGGAGCCGGTGATCGAGCAACTGCTGCCGCTGTCGGCAGAACAGTTCGAGCGCACGGAAGAAGACGGCACGACGCCGAGCACGCAGTGGGACTACATCTACGAGCCGGATGCGCAGGCAGTGGTGGACGAACTGCTGGTGCGTTATGTTGAAGCGCTGGTCTATCAGGCCGTCGCGGAAAACATGGCATCGGAACAGTCGGCACGGATGGTCGCGATGAAGGCCGCTTCGGACAATGCGAAGACGGTCATCAACGAATTGCAGCTCGTGTATAACAAGAGCCGTCAGGCCGCGATCACGAAAGAACTGTCGGAAATCGTCGGTGGCGCGGCGGCAGTCTGACCTTAATGGTCAGGCAAGCTGCTTCGTGTGCGCCCTTTGCGGCGCACCCACCTTGGCGGCCCCATCGAAATTGCGCCTTTGCGCGAGTGAAGAATTGAGTATCTAAAGGAAAAGCGATGAGTACTACTGCTTTGGTAGAAGGCAAGATCGTACAGTGCATCGGCGCGGTGATCGACGTGGAATTCCCGCGTTCGGACATGCCGAAGATTTACGACGCGCTCATTCTCGAAGGTTCGGAACTGACCCTCGAAGTCCAGCAACAGCTGGGCGACGGCGTTGTCCGTACCATCTGTCTGGGTGCTTCGGACGGCCTGCGTCGCGGCACGGTCGTGAAGAACACGGGTAACCCGATCAGCGTGCCGGTCGGCAAGCCGACTCTGGGCCGGATCATGGACGTGCTGGGTCGCCCGATCGACGAAGCCGGCCCGATCAACTCGGACGTGGTTCGCGGTATTCACCAGAAGGCTCCGGCGTTCGACGAACTGTCGCCGTCGACGGAACTGCTCGAAACCGGCATCAAGGTTATCGACCTGATCTGCCCGTTCGCTAAGGGCGGCAAGGTCGGCCTGTTCGGTGGCGCCGGCGTGGGCAAGACCGTGAACATGATGGAACTGATCAACAACATCGCTAAGGAACACGGTGGTTACTCCGTGTTCGCCGGTGTTGGCGAGCGTACCCGAGAAGGGAACGACTTCTATCACGAAATGAAGGACTCGAACGTTCTCGACAAGGTCGCGCTGGTGTACGGCCAGATGAACGAGCCGCCGGGCAACCGTCTGCGCGTCGCGCTGACCGGTCTGACGATGGCTGAGCATTTCCGTGACGAAGGCCTCGACGTTCTGTTCTTCGTCGACAACATCTACCGTTTCACGCTGGCAGGCACGGAAGTGTCGGCACTGCTCGGCCGTATGCCGTCGGCAGTGGGCTATCAGCCGACGCTGGCTGAAGAAATGGGCAAGCTGCAAGAGCGTATTACGTCGACCAAAACCGGCTCGATCACGTCGGTTCAGGCCGTCTACGTCCCTGCGGATGACTTGACCGACCCGTCGCCGGCTACGACTTTCGGCCACCTTGACGCAACCGTCGTGTTGTCGCGTGACATCGCTTCGCTGGGTATCTACCCGGCAGTCGACCCGCTCGATTCGACCTCGCGTCAGATCGACCCGAACGTGATTGGCGAAGAGCACTACTCGATCACGCGCGGCGTGCAGCAAACGCTGCAGCGCTACAAGGAATTGCGCGACATTATCGCGATTCTGGGTATGGACGAACTGGCGCCGGAAGACAAGCTCGCTGTTGCGCGCGCTCGTAAGATCCAGCGTTTCCTGTCGCAGCCGTTCCACGTCGCTGAAGTGTTCACGGGCTCGCCGGGCAAGTACGTGCCGCTGAAGGAAACGATTCGTGGCTTCAAGATGATCGTTGGCGGTGAGTGCGATCATCTGCCGGAACAAGCGTTCTACATGGTCGGCACGATCGACGAAGCCTTCGAAAAGGCCAAGAAGATCCAGTAAAGGTCGGGTTTAACGAAGCGGGGCGCGGGACTCCGCGCTGATCGGATGCCATTACAGCATTCAGTCGCACATCCGGCGCCTCTTACTACGCCCAACCCAGCCTTGCATGGGACGAGGGTTAGCGCTTAAGCGCTGACTTTCGTTCACAGGAGTCGACACTTATGGCAACCATTAAAGTAGACGTCGTCAGCGCGGAAGAGCAGATCTTCTCGGGCCAGGCGAAGTTCGTCGCGCTGCCGGGCGAAGCAGGTGAACTCGGCATTCTGCCGGGCCACACGCCGCTCATCACGCGGATCCGTCCGGGTGCGGTGCGCATCGAAGCTGAAAACGGCGAAGAAGAGTTTGTGTTCGTCGCTGGCGGCATCCTCGAAATCCAGCCGGGCGCTGTGACGGTTCTCGCCGACACCGCGATTCGTGGCAAGGATCTCGACGAAGCCAAAGCTGAAGATGCACGCAAGCGTGCGGAAGAAGCGCTGCAAAACACGGGTTCGAACCTCGAATACGCAACCGCGCAAGCGGAATTGGCGTACGCGACGGCTCAGCTCGCTGCGATCCAGCGTCTGCGCAAGCTGCGTGGTCAGAACTAGGCAGTACGTTTCAGAGAAAGAGCAGCCTTCGTGGCTGCTTTTTTTTGATCTAAGGTTGACGTTTACGGAAAGGTAAGCACAATCGACGGCTGGATGAAGAGCCTGCGCGGCGTAGCGTCGACGCGATGCGCTGCGGGTAAGACTTGATGCCGAACCGACGCGGGCCGGTGGCACAATCGATTTCAAATTCATTTCAATAGAGCGAGCTTCCGCTCACGGAGACAACACCATGGCAACGCAAGTGTCAGGCGAAGGTGCACTCATTGAACCGAAAGACGGCCTCTCGTATGTCCGCGGGTCGACTGAAATTCCGCTGAGCGAAGCAACTGTCGCGCAGTTTCTGCGCGATACCGCCGAGCGCTTTCCTGATCGGCCGGCCGTGGTATTTCGCGAGCAGCGCATTCGCTGGACATGGAAGGAATTTGCCGATGAGGTGGACGTGCTGGCGTCCGGGCTTCTCGCGCTCGGTATCGCAAAGGGCGATCGCGTCGGAATCTGGTCGCCGAATCGGGTGGAGTGGTTGCTGACTCAGTTCGCGACTGCGCGAATCGGGGCCGTACTCGTCAACATCAATCCGGCTTACCGGTTGGCTGAGCTTGAATACGCGTTGAACAAGGTCGCCTGCAAGGCGATTATCGCGGCCGAGCGTTTCAAGACCTCGATGTATCTCGAGATGCTGCAGGAACTCGCTCCCGAACTGGCTACCCAGATGGCCGGCGACCTCCATGCCATGAGATTGCCCGAGTTGCGCTATGTAATTCGCATGTGCGACACGGAAACACCCGGCATGTTGAGTTTTTCCGACGTGATTGAGCAGGGACGGGCCACGCTCGATGTGTCCAAACTCGACGCGATCGGCTCCACATTGTCGTGCCACGAGCCGATCAATATCCAGTTCACCAGCGGCACCACGGGTAACCCGAAGGGCGCGACGCTGACCCACAGCAACGTGGTCAACAACGCGCGTTATATCGCGATGGCCATGCGGCTGACCGAACAGGACGGCCTGTGCATCCCCGTCCCTCTGTATCACTGTTTCGGGATGGTTCTGGCGGTGCTGGCGAGCGTATCGGTCGGCGCGAACATGGTGTTTCCGGGCGAGGGGTTCGACCCGGCGGCGACGCTGGCGGCGGTTGCCGAGGAAAAATGCACTGCGTTGCATGGCGTGCCGACCATGTTCATCGCGGAACTTGATCATCCAGATTTCGCCGGCTACGACTTCTCACGTTTGCGCACCGGCATCATGGCCGGCTCGCCTTGCCCGATCGAAACGATGAAGAAAGTCGTCTCGAAGATGCATTTGAGCGAAATCACCATCGCGTACGGGATGACGGAAACCAGCCCGGTGTCGTTCCAGAGCTCGACCACCGACCCGCTCGACAAGCGCACGACGACCGTTGGACGAATCCAGCCGCACCTGGAAGTGAAGATCGTCGATCCGCTCGGTGAGATCGTGCCGGTCGGCGAGACGGGCGAACTGTGCACGCGCGGCTATTCGGTGATGCAGGGTTATTGGGGCGACGACGCGAAGACGCGCGAAAGCATTACCGATGGCTGGATGCACACCGGCGATCTCGCGACGCTCGATGCTGAGGGGTACTGCAACATTGTCGGCCGACTGAAGGACATGCTGATTCGCGGCGGAGAGAATATTTATCCGCGTGAAATTGAGGAGTTTCTGTTTCGCCATCCGAAGATTCAGAGCGTGCAGGTGTTCGGCGTGCCCGACACGAAGTACGGCGAGGAAGTCTGCGCGTGGGTCGTGCTGCGCTCAGGCGAGCAGGCGACAGCCGACGAGATCCAGCAATTTTGCCAAGGCCAGATCGCGCACTACAAGGTGCCGAAGTACATCCGTTTCGTCGACGAGTTGCCGATGACCGTGACGGGCAAAGTGCAGAAATTCATCATGCGCGAAAGGATGATTAGCGAGTTAAAACTAAAGGAAGATAAGACCGCCTGATTGAACGCGAGGCACCGCGCAAGCGAAAAAATCGGCGCGCAACCCTGCGAAGGGACACAGCCAAAAGTGTGGGAAATATGCCGGAGAGCTTGCTCGACATTCGCGCGGACAAGCCCTAAAGCCTGCTTGCGGACCGGTCAGAAAAGACCAACTTCGCAACGCGCAAACGTTTGACCAGACGAAAAAAAAGCGGGCCTGGAGCCCGCTAAAAACCACACGCTACGGGGTTAGCGCGAGGAGACCAAAGTTGGAACCAACTGAGACGACGACCCTACGTCGACTACGGCCCCAGCAGGGATGCCCCTTCACAGGGCTTCGGCATACGCCGACCGGCAAGTGCATCGTATCCGCTCACACCACGCACCCAGCCACATCCGTGTTGAAACCGTTGAGGCATTGTGGGCGAATTAATCTGTGAACGCGGTAACAAAGTGTTTCAGGTTGTAACGCCCGCCAGATAAGGCGCTCCGGGACTTATTGCCAAAATTTTACGTTTCAAACGTAATTTTTACCGATGACTACGCCGCAATTTCATACGCGTGATTGATGCTATTCGCGGTGCATATCGCGGCGTAATTCGTTCAGTCGATTCCGCATGAAATGGTTGCATGTACATCGTTTTTTGGGATGAAGCCCCGCGTTACACACATTTTTACGGCCTCCAAAAAATCTTCGCCTAAAGCAGAAACCGGTGCTGCGCGGCAACATTTGCCTAACCGATCATCGCGTGCGAAAAAGGGAGTGAACGGAGGGGCGATATTTCTTAGGCACGATTTTGCATTCGTCTGATATTGCGGCGTCCGGTTACATGATTTTGGCGCACGAGTAAATTCTTCCTGGCGCGGAAACCACCCGCAACTTTCGAAAAGCATAGCGACGGGTGATTTCGCCTCCCGCTATTTGAGCCACTTATCCGAGATCGCCTGATACTCGCCGGTTGCCCGTGCCAGATGCAGCCATTGGTCGACGTATTGCTGGAACGCGACGTCGCCACGCGGCAGCAGCCACGCCTTCTCCCCGTACTGGAACGGCTTGTCCGGGTGCACCGAGCACAGGCCCGGATTCAATTTTTGCTGCAACAGGGTTTCCGACGCATCCGTCACCATGACGTCCGCCTTACCCGCGAGGATCTGTTTGAAGATCGTCACGTTGTCCGGGTACACAGTCAGGGTCGCGTGCGGGAAATACTGCCTTGCGAACCGCTCATTAGTGCCGCCCGGATTAACGATTACGCGAGTGGCGGGTTGGTCGATCTGCGCCACCGTCTGGTATTTGTTCACGTCGTCGCATCGAACAATCGGCGTTTTGCCGTCGATCATGTAAGCCTGCGTGAAGAACGCGCGCTTCTGCCGTTCCAGCGTGGGCGATACGCCGCCCACGCCAATGTCGCACTTCGCGACGAAATCGTTCATCAGATTCGACCACGACGTTTTCACGTATTCGACCTTGACGCCAAGCGATTTCGCCAGCGACTCGGTCATGTCGATGTCGATGCCTTCGAACTGACCATCCGCCTTATAGAACGAGTACGGTTTGTAGTCGCCCGTGGTGCAGGCTCGCAGCGTGCCGCGAGAGATGATTTCGTCGAGCCGTGAAGGCGCAGCGGCGGCGGTAGTTTGCGCGCTGGCCACGCCTGCGTGCATCAAAATGCCGGCAAGCGCGCCGAGCAATGCGAGGGCTGTTCTGTTCATCGAGTCTCCGTGCGGGTTTGTAATTGTCTGGTAAGGCTGAAGGATCATAGCCCGGCATTTCCCGCTTGAATATCGGCCATTCAGCCAGGTGTCGTTAGGGCGGATCAGCAGGGAAAAATCGCTCGAAAGCTTGATGCATGCCCTTCGCGCAACAGTTATTGACCGCATCAGGCGCAATGCCGGGAGCCGGGTCCGGTAAAATGCCCCTTTGCCCTGAGTCGTACGCAACGTGGCCCATAAACTCCTGAACGACACTTTCCTGCGCGCGCTGCTGCGCCAGCCGACCGACTACACGCCGATCTGGCTGATGCGCCAGGCTGGCCGCTATCTGCCGGAATACAACGCCACGCGAGGTCGCGCGGGCAGCTTCATGGGCCTGGCGAAGAACCCCGCGTTCGCAACGGAAGTCACGTTGCAACCGCTTGAACGGTATCCGCTCGACGCCGCGATTCTGTTCTCCGACATCCTGACCGTGCCCGATGCAATGGGTCTGGGCTTGGAGTTCGTCACGGGTGAAGGGCCGAAATTTGCGCGCCCGGTGCGTACCGAAGACGACGTTGCACGCCTCGCCGTGCCCGACATCGACGCCACGCTGCGTTACGTCACCGACGCCGTGCGCGAAATTCGCACTGCGCTCACCGACGCGCAGGGCCGTCAGCGTGTGCCGCTAATCGGGTTCTCCGGCAGCCCTTGGACTCTGGCGTGCTACATGGTCGAAGGCGGCGGCTCGCCGGACCACCGCACCGTCAAGTCGATGCTTTACGCGCGTCCCGACCTGATGCATCGCATTCTCGAAATCAACGCGCGTTCGGTCGCGGCGTATCTGAACGCGCAGATCGAAGCCGGCGCGCAAGCCGTGATGATTTTCGACACCTGGGGTGGGGCGCTCGCAGACGGCATCTATCAACGCTTTTCGCTGCACTACATCCAGCAGGTGGTCAGCCAGTTGAAGCGCGAACACGACGGCGAAAAAGTGCCCGTGATCACCTTCACGAAGGGCGGCGGCTTGTGGCTGGACGAGATTGCTGACATCGGCGTCGATGCCGTCGGCCTCGACTGGACGGTGAATCTGCGCAATGCGCGGGAGCGCGTGGGCAGCAAGGTCGCGCTCCAGGGCAATATCGATCCGTCGGTGCTGTTTGCGCCGCCGGCCGCGATCCGCATGGAAGCGCGCGCGGTGCTCGACAGCTTCGGCAATCATCCGGGCCACGTTTTCAATCTCGGTCACGGTATTTCGCAGTTCACGCCGCCAGAAAATGTCGCCGAACTTGTCGATGAAGTGCATCGCCACAGTCGCGCGATTCGTAGCGGCGCGCATGCACCAGCCTGATGCCGTAATCGTTACCACTTTTGCTGCGTTGCAGCGAGGTGGGCTCTCCGCCTAAGGGGAAATTTGTGCTCAAGGGGCCGTCAGATGGCGGTCTCGCGGTTGTCAAGACTTGACTTATGCACATTCCCCACGCTGCGGCGCGGTAGAAGCTTTCGTCGTGTCCTGACCCTTGCACAGTGGGGGCGCATTTGATCTAAGCCTTGTCTGGCAAGGGTTTCAGGGCGGGGGGACGAAATGTGCGGAATCCCACAGAAGGCCGCTACGGCGCGGTTTCCGGCTCTTCTGACCGAAGTTCTCAACAAAGTTATCCACAGGCTGGCGGACGTTTGCAATTGTTCAGCGGAATCCAAAACTTAGCGCCGAAATTGAAGTGTTACTTTAACTTCGTCCGGGTCGCCGCCTATTCAATGCGCATATTTGCGTCAGAGTCGCAGCGGCATCTCGCCGCGTTCGCCCAATTTCCCATAACGACAGCGTGAGCGAAGCCTTTGTCCGTGTCGCGCTAGACCATCCGCTGCCGACCCTGTTCGACTACCGGTGCGACACGCCCGAACTCGCCGCGCCCGGCATGCTGGTCAGCGTGCCGTTCGGCAAACGGCATGTGGTCGGACTCGTATGCGAAGTGACCACTCACAGTGACGTGCCGCCGGACCGTCTGCGGTCGGTGAGCAGTGTCTGTACGGCGTGTCCGCCGGTGTCGATGGAATGGTTGAAGTTGACTGCATTCGCCGCGGACTATTACCAGCGTGGTCTTGGAGAAGTAGCGCTGCCCGCGTTGCCTCAAGCCTTGCGCGACGCTTCGCGCTGGTCGCGTCTGTTCGCGCCGGAAGAGCGTTACAGCCTGACGCCGGAAGGCCGCTCGGCCTTGCCTGATGCATTACCCGCCCGCGCAAGTGCGCTGAAAAAGCTCGCGCAGGCGTTGGCCGAATCGGAATTCCTGCTTGCCGCCGATGCCCGCGCGCTCCATCCCAAAGCGCTGGCGAGCCTCGCCGCGTGGCAGGACGAAGGTTGGGTCGCGCTGGAGGTGATCGAAGCTGCGGCTGTCGGCGGCTTGCCGTCCAGCCAGAACTCAGCGGAAGCGCCCGCGCTCCCTACGCTCACCGACGAGCAGGCCGTTGCCGTCGAAGCAATTCGCGACGCCGACGGCTTCGCGCCATTTCTGCTGCACGGGGTGACAGGCAGCGGCAAGACCGAAGTCTATCTGCGCGCGCTCGCCGAGATTCTGGCGAAGAAGCCGGACGCGCAGGCGCTCGTCCTCGTGCCCGAAATCAATCTGACGCCGCAGTTCGAAGCGGCTTTCCGCGCGCGCTTCGCCGCGCTGGACGCCACGGCGATCGTCACGCTGCACAGCGGTCTCGCGGAGGGCGAGCGCGCCCGCAACTGGTTTGCCGCGCATACCGGCCGCGCCCGCATCGTTCTGGGTACGCGGCTCGCGGTGCTGGCCTCGTTGCCGAAGCTCGCGGTGATCGTCGTCGATGAAGAGCACGATCCGGCGTACAAGCAGCAGGAAGGCCTGCGCTATTCGGCGCGCGATCTGGCGATCTATCGCGCCAAGCAACTGGCGCTGCCGGTGGTGCTCGGCTCGGCGACGCCGTCGCTGGAAAGCTGGTGGCAGGCCGACCAGGGGCGCTACAAGCGGCTCACGCTGTCGCGCCGCGCCGTCGCCGACGCCGTGCTGCCGACGGTGAGGCTGATCGATCTCGAAGAGGAACGCCGGCGCGGGCGGGCGTCCGTGGAGGGCTTGTCGGGGCCACTGATTGCCGCGCTGAAGTTGCGGCTGGAGCGCGGCGAGCAAAGCCTCATCTTCCTGAACCGTCGTGGCTACGCGCCGCAACTCGCGTGCGATTCCTGTGGCTGGGTCGCCGGATGTCCGCGCTGTACGGCTTATGTCGTTCTGCATAAGCCCGAGCGTGCGTTGCGCTGCCACCATTGCGGCTGGGAAGCGCGTATTCCGCGATCCTGCCCGGAGTGCGGCAACGTCGACATCGCGCCGATGGGGCGCGGCACGCAACGCGTCGAAGAAACGCTGGCGAGCGCGGTGCCGGGCGCCCGCGTGCTGCGTATCGACGCCGACAGCACCCGCCGCAAAGGCAGCGCGCAGGCGCTTTTCTCCGATGTCCATGCCGGGGAAGTCGATATCCTCGTTGGTACACAAATGATCGCGAAGGGGCACGACTTCCAGCGCGTGTCGCTGGTCGGCGTGCTGAACGCCGATACCGCGCTGTTCTCCCACGACTTCCGCGCCAGTGAGCGTCTCTTCGCGCAATTGATGCAGGTAAGCGGCCGCGCGGGCCGTTCCGGCCTGCCGGGCGAAGTGCTGGTGCAAACGCGTTATCCGCGACACGCGCTTTATCACGCGCTCGGTCGGCAGGATTACGTCGGCTTTGCTAATTCCACGCTGGCCGAGCGGCGCGATGCGCACCTGCCGCCGTTCGTCTACCAGGCGTTGTTGCGGGCCGAGGGGCGCACGCTCGAAGCCGCGCTTGCGTTCCTGCAGCAAGCCGCCGCCGAGCTGACCAGCATTCCGGCCGCCGAGCGCGTCACCGTCTATGACGCCGTGCCGCTGACCATCGTCAAGGTGATGCACGTGCATCGCGCGCAACTGCTGATCGAGAGCGCGTCGCGGGCCGCGTTGCAGGCCACGCTGCGTGCCTGGCAGCCGCTGCTGCGCGGCGTCAAAGGCGTGCTGCGGTGGAATCTCGAAGTCGATCCGCTCGACATCTGACGCCGCCCGTTAGCCTTCGTCAGCCTTACTCCTTCCAGTCATATTCATAGAGCGAATGGTCGTTTCGCTTTAGCGCGCTGCTCGCCTATATTTCGCCGAATCGGCGCATATTTCAGGCAAAAATCCAACAATCCCGCGCCGATGCACCTTAACTTCCTCGGGGCATTGCGATGAGCGATACCAATCAAACCCTGCCGACGGGCGCCGCGCCCAGGAACCGGCAGACCGCGCACGGCGGCGGACTTTTTTCGACTGAAGACTGGTGGGCCGTGTGGGTCGGCCTGCTGGTGATCGTGGTCGCGTGGGCGCTGTTCGCGTCGGGCAGCAGCATCAAATGGCTGGCGGTTGCGCCAGCCAAATGGACGAGCGTCGGCCAGGCCGCGCAGGATCTCGGCAAGCATCTGCCGAACTACATTGCGCTGTTCGTCGTGTTCGCGCTGCTGTTCGGCGTGAGCCTCGCGGCGCTCAAGCAGCGGGTCGGCGCATTCCTCGCGTCGTTCGCGATTCTGTTCGTGGCGTCGGCGTTGATCTTTACGGTCGGCGCATGGGTCAACGCGTCGAAGTACAACCTGGAGCCGCCGCTGGTGGCGCTCGCGCTCGGCTTGCTGGTGTCGAACGTGTTCACGTTGCCGGAATGGTTTTCCGCGGGCTTGCGGGTGGAGTTTTATATCAAGGTCGGCATCGTGCTGCTCGGCGCGACGCTGCCGTTCACGTTACTCGTGTGGGCGGGTCCGGTGGCTGTCGTGCAGGCGAGCATCGTGTCGCTCGTGACCTTCTTCGTGATTTTCTTCGCCGCCAAGGCATTCGGACTCGATCGACGTTTTGCTGCCGTGCTTGGCGTCGGTGGCGCGGTGTGCGGGGTGTCGGCGGCGATTGCGATTGCGGGCGCGGTGCGCGCAAAACGTGAGCAGGCATCGGTCGCGATCACGCTGGTCGTGCTGTGGGCCATCGTGATGATCTTCGTGCTGCCGTTCGCGTCGCGCTCGCTGGGACTTTCGACGGCGGTGGCGGGCGCATGGATCGGCACGTCCGAATTCGCGGACGCCGCCGGCATCGCCGCCGCGCAAGCCTATGGCGACTTCGCGAAGCACGCGAGCGGCGCCATCGCCGGCTCGCCCGAAGCATCGTTGCAAGCGTTCACGCTGATGAAAGTGGTCGGCCGCGATATCTGGATCGGCATCTGGGCCTTCGTGCTGGCGATCGTCGCGACGACTCGCTGGGAGTCGCAGGATGGCGGCGTCAAATCCAAAGCAAATGCGGGCGAAATCTGGGCGCGCTTTCCGAAATTCGTGATCGGCTTCGTGATTGCGTCGGCCTTGGTGACGTGGATCGCGAGCCACTATTCGCTGGCCGACTACCGCAAGGTCGTCACGCCCGAATTCGTTGCGCCGATTACCGCGCTGCGTACGTGGGCGTTCACTTTCTGCTTCCTGAGCATCGGCCTGACCACGCGTTTGCGCTCGCTCACGGCGACCGGGCTCAAGCCGTTCCTCGCGTTCACAGCTGGTGTGGTGGTCAATATCGCCATCGGCTACGCGCTGTCCGCGCACGTGTTCGCATCGTATTGGAATAGCTTGGGGCAGGGCTGATGACAACGGGACGTTCAGTCCGCGTCGCCGTCACTGCGGACGCACGCGAACAGGCGTGCGCGCCGCAGTGCGCAAGCTGCCGGTATCGCGCCGACGATCGGCATTCACTGGAGCAAAGCATTCCGGGCCTCACAGTATTCAGTTCGGGATTCGGCGCGAGCGTCGCGCATAGCCGGCTGTGTCGTCTGCACGACCAGCTCGTCTCGCCCGACGACTCCTGCGCGCAGTTTTCGCCAACACCTTCCGTTTCGCACTGACGTGCGCGGTCCGCTGCGCCGCCGGGTCGAACCCGGTGGCAGCATGCCTGCTGCACGCATCGTTCGGTGATGAGTCAGCGCCGCCATGTCGGGCGCGGGCTAACCCATCAATCGTTCAGCGCTGCCCGTCGCTCGCCCGCCGACGCACGCACGTTTCCGCCGACGGCCGCACGCTTGTCCGACCGGGCCGTCGCGCCACGGATAAACAGCACGGCACACGCCGCGCACATCGCCCAGATGCCCGCTACTACCAGCCACTTTTCCATTTCTTCTGTCCTCAAAAACCCCGTATCGTTTTTTTGCGTGCCGTGAGGCCGCGTACCGCTATGGCTCTATAACGGCGCGTCGGACGGTTTGATAAGGGTGAAATGCAAAAAGAATCAGGCCAGGGAAAACACTGATCGCAACCGGCGTCGCCGGGCGCGAAGCCATCGGTCGAAAAGCCATGTTGGGTAAGGCTTCCAGCAGGGTGCAACCACGTCGCTGAGTCGGTTGCACCTTTTTATTGAGAAGCGTACGATTCGCCCAACTTTTAGTCTTTCGCCAGGCATCTGTCTGGTCTCCGAAGAAGGAAACATGGCTAGCACCACCCTCGGCGTCAAGGTCGACGACCTCCTGCGCACCCGGCTGAAAGATGCCGCGACCCGTCTCGAACGCACTCCGCACTGGCTCATCAAGCAGGCGATCTTTGCGTACCTCGAAAAGATCGAGCACGGCCAATTGCCTCCTGAACTGTCGGGTGCGACGGGTTCGGCCGATCTGGCCGACGGCGCCGCAGTCGAAAACGAAGAAGACGGCGCGTCGCATCCGTTTCTCGATTTCGCGCAGAACGTGCAACCGCAGTCGGTACTGCGCGCGGCGATCACGGCGGCTTATCGCCGGCCGGAGCCGGAGTGCGTGCCGTTCCTGCTGGGTCAGGCGCGTTTGCCCGCGAACCTCGCCGGCGATGTTCAGGCACTGGCCGGCAAGCTGGTCGAAACGCTGCGTTCGAAGAGCAAGGGCGGCGGCGTCGAAGGGCTGATCCACGAATTCTCGCTGTCGAGCCAGGAAGGCGTCGCGCTGATGTGCCTCGCCGAAGCGCTGCTGCGCATTCCCGACCGCGCGACGCGCGACGCGCTGATCCGCGACAAGATCAGCAAGGGCGACTGGAAATCGCACATGGGCCAGGCGCCGTCGATGTTCGTCAACGCCGCGACCTGGGGCCTGATGATCACCGGCAAGCTGATCACGACCAACAGCGAAACGAGCCTGTCGTCGGCGCTCACGCGCATGATCGGCAAGGGCGGCGAGCCGCTGATCCGCAAGGGCGTGGACATGGCGATGCGTCTGATGGGCGAGCAGTTCGTCACGGGCGAGAACATTTCCGAAGCGCTGGCCAACAGCCGCAAATACGAAGCGCGCGGTTTCCGCTACTCGTACGACATGCTCGGCGAAGCGGCGACCACCGAAGCCGACGCGCAGCGCTATTACGCATCGTACGAGCAGGCGATTCACGCGATCGGCAAGGCTGCCGGCGGCCGTGGCATCTACGAAGGCCCGGGTATTTCGATCAAGCTCTCCGCGCTGCACGCCCGCTATTCGCGTTCGCAGCAGGAACGCACGATGAGCGAACTGCTGCCGCGCGTGCGCTCGCTGGCGATCCTCGCGCGCCGTTACGACATCGGCCTGAATATCGACGCCGAAGAAGCCGACCGCCTCGAAATCTCGCTCGATCTACTCGAAGCGCTGTGCTTCGACCCGGAACTGGCGGGCTGGAACGGTATCGGTTTCGTCGTGCAGGCGTACCAGAAACGTTGCCCGTTCGTGATCGAATACATCATCGATCTCGCGCGCCGCAGCCGTCACCGGATCATGGTTCGCCTCGTCAAGGGTGCGTACTGGGACACCGAAATCAAACGCGCGCAAGTGGACGGCCTCGAAGGCTATCCGGTCTACACGCGCAAGATCTATACGGACGTGTCGTACCTCGCGTGCGCGAAGAAGCTGCTCGGCGCGCCGGACGCGGTTTATCCGCAGTTCGCCACGCACAACGCGCACACGCTGTCGGCGATCTATCACCTCGCGGGCAACAACTACTACCCGGGCCAGTACGAGTTCCAGTGCCTGCACGGCATGGGCGAACCTCTGTACGAGGAAGTCACAGGCCCGCTGTCGGCCGGAAAGCTGAACCGTCCGTGCCGCGTTTACGCGCCGGTCGGCACGCATGAAACGCTGCTTGCTTACCTCGTGCGCCGTCTGCTGGAAAACGGCGCGAACACGTCGTTCGTGAACCGTATCGCCGATGAAAACGTCGCGATCAAGGACCTGATCGCCGATCCGGTCGACGAAGCGTCGAAGATCGTCCCGCTCGGCGCGCCGCACGCGAAGATTCCGCTGCCGCGCAATCTGTTCGGCAGCGAGCGTCTCAATTCGATGGGGCTGGATCTGTCGAACGAGCATCGGCTGGCGTCGCTGTCGTCGGCGTTGCTGGCTAGCGCGCATCATCCGTGGCGCGCGGCGCCGATGCTCGAAGACAACGAAATCGCGGTCGGCAATGCGCGCGACGTTCGCAATCCCGCCGATCATCGCGACCTCGTCGGCACGGTGGTCGAAGCGACCGCGGAACATGTGAGCGCCGCGCTCGCGCATGCGGTCGCCGCCGCGCCGATCTGGCAGGCAACGCCGGTCGACGCGCGCGCCGATTGCCTCGCGCGTGCCGCCGATCTGCTCGAAGCGCAAATGCACACGCTGATGGGCCTGGTGGTGCGCGAAGCCGGCAAGTCGCTGGCGAACGCGGTCGCGGAAATCCGCGAAGCAATCGACTTCCTGCGCTACTACTCGACGCAAATCCGCGAAGAGTTTTCGAACGACACGCATCGTCCGCTGGGGCCGGTGGTGTGTATCAGCCCGTGGAATTTCCCGCTGGCGATTTTCATGGGCCAGGTGGCCGCCGCGCTCGCAGCCGGCAACACGGTGCTCGCGAAACCCGCTGAACAGACGCCGCTGATCGCCGCGCAAGCCGTGCGCATTCTGCGCGAAGCCGGCGTGCCGGCAGGCGCGGTGCAACTGCTGCCGGGCGACGGCGAAACGGTCGGCGCGGCACTGGTGGCCGATGCGCGCACCCGCGCCGTGATGTTCACTGGCTCGACCGAAGTCGCGCGTCTGATCAACAAGACGCTGTCGAACCGGCTCGACCCGGACGGCAAGCCGATTCCGCTGATCGCCGAAACCGGCGGCCAGAACGCGATGATCGTCGATTCGTCGGCGCTCGCCGAGCAGGTGGTCGCGGACGTGCTGCAATCGTCTTTCGACTCTGCCGGTCAACGGTGTTCCGCGCTGCGCGTTCTTTGTCTACAGGACGATGTGGCGGACCGTACGCTCGAAATGCTGACCGGCGCGATGCGCGAGCTGGCGGTGGGCAATCCGGACCGTCTGTCGATCGACGTCGGCCCGGTGATCGACCTCGACGCGAAACGCGGCATCGACGCACACGTCGCGGCGATGCGCGACAAGGGCCGCAAGGTCGAGCAACTGCCGATGCCGGAAGGTTGCGCACAGGGCACCTTCGTGCCGCCGACGCTGATCGAACTCGACAGCATCGACGAACTGAAGCGTGAAGTGTTCGGCCCGGTGCTGCACGTGGTGCGCTATCGCCGCAGCCAGCTCGACAAGCTGCTCGAACAGATCCGCTCGACGGGTTACGGGTTGACGCTCGGCATCCATACGCGGATCGACGAAACGATCGCGCACGTGATCAGCCGCGCGCACGTCGGCAATATTTATGTGAACCGCAACGTGATCGGCGCGGTGGTGGGTGTGCAGCCGTTCGGGGGCGAAGGTCTGTCGGGCACGGGTCCGAAGGCGGGTGGCGCGCTGTATCTGCAACGTCTGCTGGCGACGCGTCCGGCTGGTTTGCCGAAATCGCTGGCTCAGACGCTGGTCGCGGAACCCCCGCGCTCGACCGAAAACGGCGACAATCCGACCGCCGCGCTCACCACGCTGCGCGACTGGCTGATCTCCGAACGTCAGCCCGAGCTGGCTGCACGTTGCGACGGTTATCTGTCGCATGTGCCGGCGGGCGCGACGGCGGTGTTGTCCGGGCCGACCGGCGAGCGCAACACGTACACGCTCGGCGCACGGGGCACGGTGCTGTGTATTGCATCGACGGCGAGCGGCGCGCGCGTGCAGTTCGCGGCCGCGCTGGCTACGGGAAACCGTGCGCTGTTCGAAGGCGCGGCCGGTGAACAATTGGTGGCGCAGTTGCCCGCGTCGCTGAAGTCGCATGCCAGCGTGAAGAAGAGCGCCGACACGCCATTCGACGCAGTGCTGTTCGAAGGCGATAGCGACGAACTGCTCGCGCTGGTGAAGGAAATCGCGAAGCGTTCGGGACCGATCGTGTCGGTGCAGGGCGTCGCGGCGCGCGCGCTGGAAAGCGGCGATGAAGACTACGCACTCGAGCGTCTGCTGACGGAACGCTCGGTCAGCGTGAATACGGCAGCGGCCGGCGGTAATGCGAATTTGATGACGATCGGTTGAGCGAACCTCTCCGATCACTCAATTAAAACGGAAGCGGTACGGCGACCCCGATCCCGCTCCACACTCACCTGGTACCAAGGAGAAGCAAGCGATGCAACACAAGATGACAAAGCTGGCAGGCGCGGCGCTGGTTGCTGCGATGTCGGTTGCGGGGACGGCACAGGCTCAATCGACCGAAGACGTGAAGGTGGGTTTCGCCGGACCGATGACGGGCGCGCAGGCTCACTACGGCAAGGACTTCCAGAACGGCATCACGCTGGCTGTGGAAGACATGAACGCGACCAATCCGGTGATCGGCGGCAAGAAGGTTCACTTCGTGCTGGATGCAGCCGACGACCAGGCTGACCCGCGCACCGGTACGACCGTCGCGCAGAAGCTGGTGGACGATGGCATCAAGGGCATGCTCGGCCACTTCAACTCGGGCACCACGATCCCGGCTTCGCGCATCTACGCGAACGCGGGCATTCCGCAGATCGCCATGGCGACTGCACCGGAATACACGCAGCAAGGCTTCAAGACCACGTTCCGCATGATGACGTCCGACACGCAGCAAGGTTCGGTCGCGGGCACGTTCGCGGTGAAGACGCTGGGCATGAAGAAGATCGTGATCGTCGACGACCGCACGGCCTACGGCCAGGGTCTGGCCGATCAGTTCGAGAAAGCGGCGAAGGCGGCGGGCGGCACGATCGTCGATCGTGAATACACGAACGACAAGGCTGTGGACTTCAAGTCGATCCTGACGAAGTTGAAGTCGAACAACCCGGACCTGATCTATTACGGCGGCGCAGATTCGCAAGCGGCGCCGATGGTCAAGCAGATGAAGCAACTGGGCATCAAGGCTCCGTTGATGGGCGGCGAAATGGTTCACACGCCGACCTTCATCAAGCTCGCGGGCGACGCGGCGAACGGCACGGTGGCATCGCTGGCGGGTCTGCCGCTGGAAGAAATGCCGGGCGGCAAGGACTACGTCGCGAAGTACAAGAAGCGTTTCAACGAGGACGTGCAAACGTACTCGCCGTACGCGTACGACGGCGCAATGGCCATGTTCACCGCAATGAAGACCGCGAACTCGACCGATCCGGCGAAGTATCTGCCGGTGCTGGCGAAGACGTCGATGCCGGCTGTCACGTCGTCGAACCTCGCGTATGACGCGCACGGCGATCTGAAGAACGGCGGCATCACGCTGTACAAGGTTGTCGACGGCAAGTGGACGACGCTGCAAAGCGTCGGCGGCAAGTAAGCGCTTTTCGCTGCTGACGTTGCAAAAAAAACCCCGCTTCGGCGGGGTTTTTTCATGGCGTGGCGCGTGTTACTCGCCTCGCATTTTCCGCCCTTGTTCGCGAATCTGCTCAAGCGTCGCGCCTGGCGTACTCGCTTCCTGCGGCAGCCGTATCTCGATCAATGCCGGACGTTTCGCCTCCATCGCGCGATGCAAGGCGGGCAGAAAATCTTCGGTTCGCTCTACGGTTTCGCCGTGCGCGCCGAACGACCTGGCGAACGCCGCGAAGTCGGGATTTGTGGTCGCCGTGCCATGCACGCGGTTCGGATAGTGCCGTTCCTGATGCATCCGGATCGTGCCGAACTGACTGTTGTTCACGACGATAAACAGCACGTGAAGGTCGTATTGCATCGCCGTCGCGAGTTCCTGCGCGGCCATCATGAAACAACCGTCACCGGCGAGCGCAACCACCGCGCGCTGCGGATACAGCGACTTCGCCGCAATCGCCGCCGGTACGCCGTAGCCCATCGCGCCACTCGTCGGCGCGAGTTGCGAGCGGTAATGCCGATACGAAAAGTGCCGATGCAGCCACGTCGCGTAATTGCCCGCGCCGTTCGTCAGAATCGCGTCGTCCGGCAGATGCACGCGCAATTGCTGGATCACTTCGCCCATCTGCACGTCGCCGGGAATTGGGCGCGGCTTGCGCCATTCGAGGTACGCGCGATGCGCGTCGGTGGCTGAGCCAGCCCACGCAAGTTGTTCCGATGACGGCTTCAGCGCCGCGAGCAATGCCGCGATCTCGGGCATGCCGGAAACGATCGGCAGATCCGCCGAGTAGACCCGTCCCAACTCGTCCGCGCCCTGATGCACGTGCACCAGCGTCTGCTTCGTTTTCGGCACGTCGAGCAGCGTGTAGCCGTTGGTCGTCGCCTCGCCCATGCGCGGGCCGAGCACGATCAGCAAATCGGCATCGTGGATACGTTGCGCAAGCGCGGGATTGATGCCGAGACCGACATCGCCCGCATAGTTCGGATGCTCGTTGTCGAGCGTGTCCTGAAAGCGGAATGCGAGGCCGACGGGCAACTGCCAGTTCTCGGCGAAGCGTTGAAAATCCGCGCACGCGGTGGGCGTCCAGCCGCTGCCGCCCGCGATCACCATCGGCCGCTGCGCGCCTTCGAGCAATTCGCGCAGCCTGTCGATTTGCGCACCCGATGGCGACGCCGCGACGCGTTGATAAGCCGGCGCACCGGCGACGATATCGCACACGTCGCTCAACACGTCTTCCGGCAACGACAGCACGACGGGGCCGGGTCGACCGGACGTCGCTGTGTGAAAGGCATGGCTCAGATATTCGGGAATGCGCTTCGGATCGTCGATCTGCGCGACCCACTTCGCCATCTGACCGAACATGCGCCGATAGTCGATTTCCTGGAACGCCTCGCGGTCGAGATGTTCGCGCGCGCATTGGCCGATCAGCAGAATCATCGGCGTGGAATCCTGAAACGCGGTGTGCACGCCGATCGATGCATGCGTGGCACCCGGTCCGCGCGTGACGATCGCGACGCCCGGACGGCCCGTCAGTTTGCCGACCGCTTCGGCCATGTTCGCGGCGGCTGCTTCGTGCCGGCAAACGATCGTCTGGATGCGTTCGGTTTCGTCGTGCAGCGAATCGAGCACGGCGAGAAAGCTTTCGCCCGGAACACAGAAAACCCGTTCGACGCCGTGCGTGAGCAAGGCATCGACAACGAGACGCGCGCCCGTGGTTTGGGCGGCGTTGGAATCAGAAACGGGAGCATTCGGCAGCGACATTGCGAAGAAACCTCCTGGCAGTGCGTGAGAGCGATGTGAGATGCCGCATCGGACGTAGGTGAAGCTGTCGGGCGATGGGCGCTCCGACAGCTTACGCCGAGGGTGCAGGTGCTGTCACGGCGTCGCAGATGAACGGCCAACGCGAATGCGTCAGCGCATAAAAAAAAGCGGACCGGTCAGGTCCGCGTTTTCATTCATCAAGCAGCAGCGCTGCATGAAACAGGCGCCGTTAACACTCGACGATATTCACCGCCAAGCCGCCGCGCGACGTTTCCTTGTACTTCGTCTTCATATCCGCGCCGGTTTCGCGCATGGTCTTGATCACCGAATCGAGCGACACGTAGTGGCTGCCGTCGCCGCGCAATGCCATACGCGCTGCATTCACGGCCTTCACCGACGCCATCGCATTACGCTCGATACACGGAATCTGCACCATTCCGCCGACCGGATCGCAGGTCAGCCCCAAGTTGTGTTCCATGCCGATTTCAGCCGCGTTCTCGACCTGTCGCGGCGTACCGCCCATGACCGCAGCCAGCGCACCCGCCGCCATCGAACACGCGACGCCCACCTCGCCCTGGCAGCCCACTTCCGCGCCGGAAATCGACGCGTTCAGCTTGTACAGAATGCCGATGGCCGCCGCCGTCATCAGAAAATCGATCACGCCCTGCTGGTTCGAGCCAGGCATGAAGCGCGTGTAGTAATGCAGCACAGCCGGGATGATGCCGGCCGCGCCGTTGGTCGGCGCGGTCACGACACGACCGCCCGCCGCGTTTTCCTCGTTGACGGCGATGGCGTACAGATTGATCCAGTCGACCATCGACAGCGGATCGCGCAACGCCAGTTCAGGATTGCCCGACAACGCACGATACAACTGCGGCGCACGGCGCTTCACCTGAAACGGTCCCGGCAAATTGCCATCCGCAGCCGGGTTGTTGATGCCGCAACCGCGCGACACGCACGATTGCATCACGTCCCAGATTTTCAGCAGGCCGCTGCGGGTGTCTTCTTCGCTGTTCCAGACGCGCTCGTTTTCCCACATTAATTGAGCAATGCTTTTTCCGCTCGATTCGCACAGCGCGAGCAACTCGTTGCCGGTACGAAACGGGTAGGGGAGTTGATCGACGGCGCTCAGTACCTTTGTGTTCGGCGCGCCGGCCGTCACGACAAAACCGCCGCCCACCGACAGATACGTCGCCTCACGCAAGGTCTCGCCTTGCGCGTCGAACGCGCGCAGCTTCAGGCCGTTCGGATGCTCGGGCAACGCCTGCCGGTAAAACGAAATGTGCTCTTTCTGCACGAACGGCACGTCGTGCGTGCCGAGCAACGCGAGCTTGCGCGTCACTCGCACGGCTTCGAGTCGTTGCGTGATGGTGTCGGGATCGACCGTATCGGGCGCGTCGCCGAGCAGGCCGAGCATCACGCCGCGATCCGTGCCGTGGCCCTTGCCCGTTGCACCGAGCGAGCCGTACAGATCGACCTTCACCGAAGCCGTTGCAGCCAGCAGAGCGTCGCGTTCAAGCCCTTGCACGAACATCAGCGCAGCGCGCATCGGCCCAACCGTATGCGAACTGGACGGACCAATGCCGATTTTGAAGAGATCGAACACGCTGACTGCCATTGACTGCTCCCTGCTGAAAAGTAATAGGTTTAGCGCGCCGGCAACGGCAAACACACGGCGAGCCAGGCAGGCGGCGTGGGTGCGAGTTGCAGCGCGACTGGCGTAAAGCGTCCATCGAGACGCGCGGCCAGGTGAAACAGTTCCGTCGCGTTCTTCGGGTCCCATTGACCCGAATAGCCAGGCAAGCCGGCCTCGCGACGTTTTGCATCGAACGGAACGCTCGAATGCACGAATTCTTCGTGAGTCTGCTTGCCGGTCGCGAACGGCGTGAGCCAGTTGAGCGCGGCCAGCAACGTGGCGCCGTTCGCGCCTTTCTCCTGCAACCAGTTGCGGTTGTGACGGCGCGCGGCGAGCGCAGCCGTGACGAGCGGCTGCAGATCGTAGGTGACGTAATGCAGCGCGTCGCGTTCGCTGAAGTCGATGGTCGAGCCGTCCGCGTTGATGTTGTCGCCAATATGCTCGACGAACAGACGCTGCGCCGCGTTGATCATCTTGCGGTTATCGAGCGTGAACGCGGCCATCGCGATCAGCTTGATACGGTGACTCTGCCAGTTGTTGCGGAACGTGCCTTTCAGCGGACGCGGCTGCGCGTCGATCTGCGCGATGTAGCCGTTCGCGAGCTTCGTCAGAAACGCCATCGACGCGTTGCGCGTTTTCACGGGCAATGCGCTCGCGGTCATGTCGTACGCGAGAATCAGCCCCTCGAAACGGGTTTCGTCGATCGGATTGAAGCTCGGTTGATAGGTGGTGACCCATGCATACAGCAGACGGTCGACGAGCTTCAGATAACGGTCGTCGCTGGTCGCGCGCCATGCAAGCGCGGCGTCGCGCAGCAGATCGAGATCCTGCTCAGCCTCGACGCTCTGATCGTAGATGCCCTCGTGCGGCAGCGTGCCTTCCGTGTGCAGCTTTGCCTGCGCGTGCGGCTGCTCGTTCAGATGCGCCTGGACGTTGCTCACCAGCAATTTCACACCGGGATCGGCGTTCGTGCGTTCACTGGTTTGCAACGCGGGCGCTGCGCAGAAATTCATTGCGGCTTGCGCCTGCTGTAGCGGCAGCAGCGCGGCTGCGCCAGCCATCAGCAATGTGCAGGTCGGCCACCACGTTCGGGCGCGCGCTGCGTGCGCCCGGCTTTGCATCAATCGCACCTTTCGCGCCATGCGAAACTCCTAATTTGGCTGATTCGGTGTGTGATGTTAGCCGTTTGCGCCCATCAGCGACAGGATCGCGGGCGCCGCCGCACATTGTCCTTTTTCAACCGCTTTCACGGCAGCGGATGATGCGCGGCGGTGCTTGTGCTTACTCGTAGTCGGACATCGGCACGCACGAGCAGAACAGATTGCGGTCGCCGTACACGTTGTCCGCGCGGCCAACCGGCGGCCAGTACTTTTTCGCGATCAGCGTCTTCAGCGGATACGCGGCGGTTTCGCGCGCATACGCATGCTTCCAGTCGTTAGCGATCACGACCGCTGCCGTGTGCGGCGCGTGCTTCAGCGGATTGTCCTCGGGATCCGAGCGGCCTTCTTCGACCGCGCGAATCTCGTCGCGAATCGCGATCATCGCTTCGATGAAGCGGTCGAGTTCTTCCTTCGATTCCGATTCGGTCGGCTCGACCATCAGCGTGCCCGGCACCGGGAAGCTCATCGTCGGCGCGTGGAAGCCGTAGTCGGCGAGGCGCTTGGCGACGTCGTCCACGCTGATGCCGCTGGTTTCCTTGATCGGACGCAGATCGAGAATGCACTCGTGCGCGACCAGGCCGCCGGGGCCCGAATACAGCACCGGGTAATGCGGCGCGAGTTTGTTCGCGACGTAGTTCGCGTTGAGGATCGCGGTCTCGGTTGCGGCGGTCAGGTTCTTCGCGCCCATCATCGCGATGTACATCCACGAGATCGGCAGAATCGACGCCGAGCCGTACGGTGCGCCCGACACTGCGCCGATACCGTTCGGCGCGCGTTCGTAGCCCGACGAAATCTGGTTCGGCAGGAATTGCGCGAGGTGCGCGCCGACTGCGACCGGACCGACGCCCGGTCCGCCGCCGCCGTGCGGAATGCAGAAGGTCTTGTGCAGATTCAAATGCGACACGTCGCCGCCGAACTGGCCCGGCGCGCACAGACCGACCATCGCGTTCATGTTCGCGCCGTCGACGTAAACCTGGCCGCCGTGCGCGTGTACGATCTCGCAGATTTCACGCACGTTCCCCTCGAACACGCCGTGCGTGGACGGGTACGTGATCATGATCGCCGCCAGTTTGTCGGCGTGCTGTTCGGCTTTCTTCTTCAGGTCTTCGATATCGACGTTGCCTTGCGCGTCGCACGCGACGACCACGACCTGCATACCGGCCATTTGCGCCGATGCCGGGTTCGTGCCGTGCGCCGAAGCGGGAATCAGGCAGACGTTGCGATGACCTTCACCGCGCGACGCGTGATACGCGTGGATGATCAGCAGACCGGCGTACTCGCCTTGCGAGCCCGCATTCGGTTGCAGCGACACGGCCGCATAGCCGGTTGCCGCGACCAGCATCTCTTCGAGCTGGTCGATCATCTCGCGGTAGCCGACGGTCTGCTCAGCCGGTGCGAACGGGTGGATCTGGCCGAATTCGGGCCACGTGACCGGCAACATTTCCGATGTCGCATTCAGCTTCATCGTGCACGAGCCGAGCGGGATCATCGAGCGGTCGAGTGCGAGGTCCTTGTCCGACAGGCTGCGCAGATAGCGCAGCATTTCCGTTTCAGAATGATGACGGTTGAACACATGATGCGTGAGGTACGCACTGGTGCGTTCGAGCGCGGCCGGCACCGAAGCCGTGTTCGATGCCGCGAGCTTTGCGTCGAGTGCGTCGACTTGCGGCACGTCGCTCGAGAAAGCTGCCTGCGCGAACACGGCGAGCAGATCGGCGAGATCGCGGCGCGACGTGGTTTCATCGACCGACAGGCCCACTTGCGTCGCGCTCACGCGGCGCAGATTGATGCGCTTCGCGGTGGCCGCGTCGAGCAGCGCCTGGGTGCGCGCGCCGGTGTCGAACGTGAGGGTGTCGAAGAAGGTGTCGTTGACCAGCGTGTAGCCGAGTTGCTTCGCGCCTTCTGCGAGCAGCGCGGCGATGCGGTTCACGCGCAGCGCGATGGTCTTCAGACCGTGCGGGCCGTGATAAACCGCATACATGCTCGCCATGATCGCGAGCAGCGCCTGCGCGGTACACACGTTCGAGGTCGCCTTCTCGCGACGGATATGCTGTTCGCGCGTTTGCAGCGCAAGACGCAGCGCGGGGTTGCCTTGTGCATCGACCGTCACGCCGACCAGACGGCCCGGCATCTGACGCTTGAATTCGTCGCGCACGGCGAGGTAAGCCGCATGCGGGCCGCCGAAACCGACCGGCACGCCAAAGCGCTGCGTATTGCCGACGGCCACGTCCGCGCCCCATTCGCCCGGCGGCGTGAGGACGGTCAGCGCGAGCAGATCCGCCGCGACGACCACGTGGCCGCCTGCTGCGTGGATCGCTTCGGTCAGCGCGCGGTAGTCGCGCACGTCGCCGTTCACGCCCGGGTATTGCAACAGCACGCCGAACGCATTCGCGTTCGCGGCTTCTGCTGCGGGACCCACTTTCACTTCGATGCCGATCGGTGTCGCGCGCGTTTTCACCACTTCGATGGTTTGCGGCAGCACGTCGTCGGCGACAAAGAACACGTTCGACTTCGACTTGCCGACGCGTTGCAGCAGCGTCATCGCTTCAGCCGCAGCGGTGGCTTCGTCGAGCAGCGACGCGTTCGAGATGGCGAGACCCGTCAGATCGACGACCATCTGCTGAAAATTCAGCAGCGCTTCCAGACGGCCTTGCGAGATTTCCGGCTGATACGGCGTGTACGCGGTGTACCACGCCGGATTTTCCAGCACGTTGCGCAGAATCACCGTCGGGGTGTGCGCGTTGTAATAGCCCTGCCCGATGTACGAGCGGAACACCTGGTTCTTGTCCGCGAGTTCGCGCAGTGCGGCGAGCGCTTCGGCTTCGCTTCTGGGTTGCGCGAAGGGACCGAGCGGCAGCGTTTCGGTGCGGCGGATCGTCTTCGGAATCACGGCGTCGATCAGCGCGGCGCGCGATGCGAAGCCGAGGGCTTCGAGCATCGCTTGCTGATCGGCCGAATCCGGGCCGATATGCCGTTCGGCGAAGGCGTCGTGCACTTCGAGCGCGGCGAGCGAGAGAGGAGTGCGGTTCATCAGACGATCCGGGTGTTCGAGCTTCATGGGTGTTCCTGGCGGTGCGGCTGCCTTCCTGTTGCAGCGTTTCAGGAAGAACCCGCCGCACCTGACGGGTTAAACGTAAAGGTAAATCAGGCGCCGATCGACTTCGAGTACGCGTCGGCGTCGATCAGACGGTCATGCGTCGCGCCGTCGGCCGGCTTGATCTTGAAGAGCCAGCTTTCGTACGGCGTGCTGTTGACCGAATCGGGCGTGTCGGCCACGGCCGTGTTCGCTTCGATGATCTCGCCCGAAACCGGCGCGTAGATATCGGAAGCGGCCTTCACCGATTCGATGACGGCGACGGTGTCGCCGGCGGTCACGGTCTTGCCCAGTTCCTGGACTTCGAAGAAGACGATATCGCCGAGCGCTTCCTGCGCGTGGTCGGTAATGCCGACCGTCAGCGTGCCGTCCGCTTCGGTGCGGACCCACTCGTGCGATTCGGTGTATTTCAGATCGGCCGGGATGCTCATCGGATGCTCCTATGCGGTGATTCGGTAGTGACTTAAATGGGGAAGGTCCCAAGCCTGGCGATTTGACCCGCCAGGCTCCTCATCTGCGAGGCAAAAAATTTTCTGAGGGACGCACGCGCGGGCTGCTTAAACCGCCAGCACCTTGCCGTTGCGCACGAATGGCAGTTTTACCACGCTTGCGGGTACGGCCTTATCGCGAATCTGAACGTGAACGGTGTCGCCCACTTGCACGCCTTTGGGCACGCGCGCGAAGGCGATCGATTCCTGCATCGTCGGCGAAAACGTGCCGCTGGTGATTTCGCCTTCGCCGTGCGGCGTGACGACTTTCTGATGAGCACGCAGCACGCCCGCCGCCTTGCCGTTTTCCTTCAGCAGGATCAGGCCGACGAACGCAGCCTGCGAACCGTTCGCTTCCAGCTTCGCCTTGCCGACGAAGTCGCGCGGCGAGGCCAGGTCGACGGTCCATGCGAGACCGGCGTCGAGCGGCGACACGTTGTCGTCCATGTCCTGGCCGTAGAGGTTCATGCCGGCTTCGAGGCGCAGCGTGTCGCGCGCACCGAGACCGGCGGGGCGCACGCCTTGGGCCTGCAATGCCTGCCAGAGTGCTTCGACGTGATCCGCCGGGACGATGATTTCGAAGCCGTCTTCGCCGGTGTAGCCGGTGCGTGCGACGGTCAATTCGCCGAACGGCGTTTCTTCGATTCGGACGGCGTTGAACGGTTTGAGCGCTTCGGTGGCGGCGCGAGCGGCCGGCACGGTTTGCCAGACTTTTTCGCGCGCATTCGGGCCTTGCACGGCGACGATCGCGTAATCGCGGCGCGGCGTGATGGTCAGGCCGAAGCCGCCTTCGGCGTTGAGCTGGCCGAACCAGGCGATGTCTTTATCGGCAGTGCCCGCGTTCACGACGACACGGAAGTGATCTTCGCCGAAGTAATAGACGATCAGATCGTCGACCACGCCGCCATTCGGGTTCAGCAGACACGAGTAGAGAGCGCGGCCCGGCGTTTGCAGTTTGCCGACGTTGTTGGCGAGCGCGTATTCGAAGAACGCACGCACGCGCTCGCCGATGAAGTCGACGACGCACATGTGCGAGACGTCGAACATGCCGGCGTCGGTGCGCACGGCGCGATGTTCGTCGATCTGCGAGCCGTAGTTGACGGGCATGTCCCAGCCGCCGAAATCGACCATGCGGGCGTTGAGCGCACGATGGGTGGCGTTGAGCGGGGTGTGTTTGAGTTCGGTCATGGGGCCTCGGGCATCTCGCGAAACAAAAAAGGCCATGCGGCGCTACGCCTCGCGGCCGAATGCCTGCGAGCGTGGTTCTGCATGACCCCTCTGTCCTCGATACCTGAGAGATTGCGCCGCCGTGACGACGTTGCCAGGAACGTTGATTCGTCACGGTGAGACGCGCGCCCCTTCGGTGGGCAGCTTGCCTGAATCTGTTCGCTGTTTGGACGATACAGATGGCTACTGCCGCTCTCCAGAGTGCGAAAAACCGGATGCCTCGGTGCTGCATTGAAGCGGGTTTTTCGACGCGGTCGGTCCTTTTGCCTGAGAGTTTGCGGGTATGCCCCTTCGGCGGCGCGGCCTGCGAAATCCAGCGGCCAGCGCTCTCTCCCGACGCGTGCGGCGAATGTACGCGACGGCCGGAGGCTTGTCAATTGAAGGCCCGCAGGCCGTGTGGGAGTAAGCGCAGCGGTTTTTACACGCCAAAAAAAGCGCGGGACGTGATGCCCGCGCTGGTGTTGCAGAGGTTATGGAAACGCCCGCGTGTTTACTCGCCGATGGCGTGCGCCGCGTTATCCAGTTCCTGATTCAGCACGCGTTGCTCTTCGGACGAAAGACCGCCGCCGTGTTGTGCGGCCATGTCGTGCGCTTCCTGGCGGATCACTTCCAGACGATGGTGCAACGCGCCGCCTTGCGGGGGCGGGTAATAGCCCTGATTCACGTGGTTATCGATCCGGCGACCGAGGTTGTCGATCCGGCCGTCCACCTGATGCAGGCGCTGATCCGCGATCTGCTGCGGGTTGGGACGCGGTGCCGGTGCAGGTTGCTGCACGACGCAGGCGGCAAGTGACGTCAGTAAAGCGCACGCGGCAATCGCGCGGATAGTTCGAGGCATGGTTTCTCCGGAAATCTTTGTCTTCGATGGTGCTACGTGGGTAGCAACGGATGGTGGCGGATTTGCGCTGACGGCGCAGGCGGGATGTTTTGTAACGTTGTGTACCTGTCATGTAGCTGTTCTTTTGTCAGGTAAAACGCGCCCGCGCGGCACTTGCGGCGCGGGCTGTTTTTGGTACACAGCCCGCCGCGCCGCGCAGGAAAAAACGATGTCAGCGGATTCGCTCGAACGGCAGGCGGCAGCCTTCTTCGGAACTACGCGCGGCCAACTCGATGATGGTCATCACGTCGACGGCGTCCTGAGCGGTGACCGGGAACGCGACGCCATTTTGAATGGCGTCGGCCAGCGCGATATAGAAGCCCGTGTAGTCGCCATTGCGCGTCGGCACTTCGCGTTCCACTTCCTGATCGCCTTCGAGCACGCGCAGCACGCCCGCCGTGTTGCCGGCGCCGAAGCCTTCATCGCCGGGACGCAGACCGGCTTTCAACTGGTCTTCCTGCGTGTCGAGCCCGTATTTCACATAGCTCCCCCGCGTGCCGTGGATCGTAAAGCGCGGCGCGACCAGCGCGGTCAGCGCGCTCGCGTGCAGTACCACTTCGAACTCGCCATAACCAAGCTGAATGTGTACGTAGTCCGGCGCGCTAGCGTTGTCGCGATGCGTGCGCACCGTCGCCGATACGGTTTGCGGAGCGCCGAACAGAGCCAGCGCCTGGTCGACCAGATGCGGCCCGAGGTCGAACAGCAAGCCGCCGCCACGCGACGCCTCTTCGCGCCAACGCTGACGCACTTCCGGCCGGAACCGGTCGAAATGCGATTCGTATTGCGTGATGCGCCCCAGTTCCACGCGCGCAAGCAGATCGCGGACGGTCAGGAAATCGCCGTCCCAGCGCCGGTTGTGAAAGGGCACGAACAATTTGCTGCGAGCGAGCGCGATGTTCGCGAGCGTGTGGGCTTCGGCCGCGGTTAGCGTCACCGGTTTGTCGACCACCACGTGCTTGCCGGCTTCGAGCGTGCGGCGCGCGAGGTCGAAGTGGGTGTCGTTGGGCGTCGCGATCACGACGCAGTCGATATCGTCGAGCGCGAGCAGCGCGTCGAGATCGGCGACGATTTTTGCGTGCGGATAATCGGCCAGCGCGCGCTCGGGCTGACCGGTCGCGATGGCGGCGACGCTCGCGCGTCCGCAATGTGCGATCACCGGCGCATGAAAGGTCGCGCCAGCAAAACCGTAACCCATCAATCCAATCTTCAGCGATGCGGACATGCGTGTCTTCCTGCAGAAACGGCGCGCCGTTTTGCCACCGCGGCGACGGCGCGCAACACCGTAATTGTGGCATGTCCTGACGGGCGAGCGGCAGGCGCGTGGCAGGTGATTGGCGTATGGTGCGGCTGCGCGAGCCGGTCGGCGGCGGGGTTTCTGTCGTGGGCGTTCGCGGCCAAGGCGCTTAATGCGCGTCGCCATTCGACGGAAAGAGGTGTCATTTTTCACGGCGATTCGTTTCGAAAGACCGCCTTTGCCGGACTTCGAAGATGCAGCTAACCGCACCTATTTGAGGACACGTGTCGTCAGCGTGCGGGCCTGGCATCCGTGTTAACATCGCTCCTCTCGCGCGATTCGCGGCGGGTCAGATCACCTTCGCACGCTTGCGGAGCACCCGATCCGGCCGACGGCGCGCAGCATGCCCCCGGGCCTTCGGCCGGTGTTTTTTCTCACCGGCGCGCCCACAAACCGCAGTTTCAACCGCATCACCATCCAGACGATGTCCGCAGGCCTGAACCCCGCTCAAAATGAAGCGGTCCGTTATCTCGACGGTCCGTGTCTCGTGCTCGCCGGCGCAGGCAGCGGCAAGACGCGCGTGATCACGCAGAAAATCGCGCACCTGATCGAAGCCAAAGGCTTCGAGCCGCGCCACATCGCCGCCGTCACGTTCACGAACAAGGCCGCGCTGGAAATGCGCGAGCGCGCGGGCAAGCTGCTCGAAGGCAAGACGCTCACCACGCCCGGCAAGGAAGGCCGCAAGGTGCCCGTCAATCAGTTGACGGTGTGTACGTTCCACTCGCTCGGCGTGCAGATTCTTCGGCAGGAGGCGGAACACGTCGGCTTGAAGCCGCAGTTCTCGATCATGGATTCCGACGACTGCTTCGGCATGATCCAGGAGCAGGTCGGGTCCACGGACAAGGGTTTTATCCGCAAGATCCAGTCGATCATCTCGCTGTGGAAGAACGGCATGATCATGCCGGAGCAGGCGATCGCGATTGCCGCGACCGAGGACGAGCATCAGGCCGCGATCGTCTACCGCAATTACGTGGCGACGCTGCACGCGTATCAGGCGGTCGATTTCGACGATCTGATCCGCTTGCCCGCCGAACTCTTCGAGAAGAATGAGCAGGTGCGCGACCGCTGGCAGAACAAGCTGCGTTATCTGCTGATCGACGAGTATCAGGACACCAACGCGTGCCAGTACGAACTCGTCAAGCTGCTGGCCGGCAAGCGCGCGGCGTTCACGGCGGTGGGCGACGACGATCAGGCCATTTACGGCTGGCGCGGCGCCACGCTCGAAAATCTCGGCCAGCTGAGCAAGGATTTTCCGAAGCTGCATCTGATCAAGCTCGAACAGAATTACCGCTCGACGGTGCGCATTCTGACCGCTGCGAATAACGTGATCGCGAACAACCCGAAGCTGTTCGAGAAGAAGCTGTGGTCCGAACACGGCATGGGCGACACGATCACCGTCACCGGCTGTAACGACGAAGAGCACGAAGCGGAGTCGGTCGTGTTCCGTTTGTCGGCGCACAAGTTCGAGCGGCGCGCGAATTTCCGCGACTACGCGATCCTGTATCGCGGCAATTTCCAGGCGCGTATTTTCGAGCAGGTGCTGCGTCGCGAGCGGATTCCCTATGTGCTGTCCGGCGGCCAGTCGTTCTTCGACAAGGCCGAAATCAAGGATATCTGTGCGTATCTGCGCCTGATCGCCAATGCGAACGACGACCCCGCGTTCATCCGTGCGATCACCACGCCGCGCCGTGGCGTCGGCAATACGACGCTCGAGGCGCTCGGCTCGTTCGCGGGTCAGGCGAAGGTGTCGCTGTTCGAAGCGGTGTACATGGGCGGGATCGAAGCGCGCCTGTCGCCGCGTCAGATCGAGCCGATGCGCGTGTTCTGCGACTTCATGCAGCGCCTCACCGATCGCGCGGAGAAGGACGCAGCGGGCCCGCTGCTCGACGAACTGATGGACGCGATTCACTACGAAGCGTATCTGTATGACGCGTTCGACGAACGTCAGGCGCAGTCCAAGTGGCAGAACGTGCTGGAGTTCATGGAGTGGCTCAAACGTAAAGGCACCAAGGCCGAGCCTGCCGATGCAGCTAACAGCGAAGCCACCGGCTACGACACCGCCGACGGTCTCGGCGATACCGGCAAGAACCTGCTCGGTCTGATTCAAACCGTCGCGCTGATGTCGATGCTGGAAGGCCGTGAGGAAGATCCCGATGCGGTGCGTCTGTCGACCGTGCATGCGTCGAAGGGTCTGGAATATCCGCACGTGTTTCTGGTGGGCGTCGAGGAGGGCATCATGCCGCACCGCGGCGGTCCCGATGACGAGCCGATCGACGACGCGCGCATCGAGGAAGAACGCCGTTTGATGTACGTCGCGATTACGCGGGCGCAGCGCAGCCTGCATCTGAACTGGTGCAAGAAACGCAAGCGCGCGCGCGAGACGGTGGTGTGCGAGCCGTCGCGGTTTATCCCCGAGATGCTGCTGGACGATGCACCGCCGCCCACGCCGGAAGAAGCGCCGATGTCGCCGAAAGACCGGTTGGCGAGTTTGAAGGCGCTGTTGCAGAAGCCTTGAGCGGGCGGATGGGGGATGGAGCCTGCGAGTCGATGGTGGTGTTTTTGTGCTCGCGCCCAGGCTGGTGCTTGCTTGGTTTGCCTCGCGGCTCGTACTCCCGGAGGTTTTCCATCGCGCCAGCGCGCTGAACAATCAGTGCGCATAAAAAAATCCCTGCTTGCGTTTTGCGCAAAGCAGGGATTTTTTATGTCTACTGCAAGTGAAAGCCGTAGCGCGACGATCAGCGCCGCGCCTTACTTCACAGCGCTAACCATGTAGTCGACCGCCGCTTTCACATCGGCGTCGGAGGCATTCGAGCCGCCCTTCGCCGGCATCGCGCCCTTGCCGTGCAGCGCGTAGTTATAGACCGTGTCCATCGGCTCTTTCAGACGCGGCGCCCAGGCGTCCTTATCGCCGAATTTCGGTGCGTTCAACACGCCCGCCGCGTGACACGCCTGACAAACCTGCTGATACAACGCCTTGCCGGCTTGCGACGCGTCCGCGCTTTGCGTGCCGCCCGCCGCCGGTGCGGCTGCCTGGGGCACGCTTGCCATCGCCGCCATCGCTGCGGCGGCCTGGGCCGCGCCGGCATCCGATGCGCCTGCCGGTGCAGCAGCGGGCGCGCCGGACGCGGCCGCCGCGCCCGCTGCTGGCTGCGCCGGTTCGGGGAAGCTGGCGCCGGAGTTGTTCGCCATATAAACCACGGCGCGGGCGATTTCGAAATCGCTGTAGTCGTCCGGGCTGGTGCCGCCGCGCGGCGGCATGGCGCCCTTGCCGGACAGCGCCGTATGCCACAGCGTGTCGAAGCCCTGCGAGATACGCGGCGCCCAGTCGGCGGTATTGGTGAATTTCGGCGCGCCCGCCGCTCCCGACGCGTGACACGCCGAGCAAACCGCCTTGTAAACCTCTTCGCCGCTCTTGTACACGCGCGGCGCATTGGCGTCGCGAATATCGACCTGAGCCAGCGGCTTGATGCGGGACGTGACCTGGTCTTCGGAGAGAGAGTCGGTGCCGGCGCCCGTGCGGGTCGAATTATCGACGTAGACGGCCAGCAGAACGATGATGACGATTGGCACAGCAAACCCGGCGATGATCGCGGCGATGAGCTGTCCTGGTGTTTTGATTGGGGCTCCGTGGGGTGCTTCGCTCATGCTTGTCTCGTCTCCGTGGGTATGTGAGCGGTACAGCGTGACGGCAACTTCTTGTTTTTGATCAGCCACGGACGATTATAGACGCAAGATTTCAGCGGCGGCGAGGCGCGCGGCGGGCTGTTCAGCAGGCGTTTACCCGAAGCGCGAAGCGCGGTTGACGGGCGCGAGATCGTGTCATATGGGCCGTCAGGTGGACGGTCGGGCCGAAACCGGGTATTCTTGCGGTCTTGCTTTGGCGTCGCATCCGTTCCGGTTGCCGCGCTTTTGCGTGAAGCGCCCGTAGCTCAATGGATAGAGTACTGCCCTCCGAAGGCAGGGGTTGCTGGTTCGATCCCAGCCGGGCGCACCAAGTCTGACAAGGGTTTCGGCTCGATGCTCACTTAGCTCAGACCAAAATTCAGCCAGGCCCGAGCCTCGGGCCGCACAAAGCCGATCAGGTTGCCGACGCACACATCAGCACAGGCTTCCGTTTTCTGGTTTGGGATCCGCACCGACTTAATGTCGTACCGAGTCCTGTCATGCGTTACGCGATCAATAGCCACTAGCCTTGCGCAGTAGCGGATTCGAGCCCGCGTCGTCATCTTTGATTGCTCCACCCCTGTCACAAAATATTCCTTGCCGTTGAGCGGTTCGATGGACGCTGGCCGACTGCCGAGCGTCTGCCATTCGTCAATCGGCCGTCACAACTCGTCTTGCCTTGTACCGATGCTTGGGCGTGACGCCGTCACGCCTGCCACGATCCCGTCAATCCGCCTTTGCTCTTTGACTTGCTCGGCTTGATGTCGCCAGCCGTTCCCTGCTCAGCGACCCCGTTTGATTCCATCCGGCACAACGCGAGTTGCGAAGCGTACTGTGTGGAAGGCGTATCCAATGGTGAAAGCCAACTGCAGCGCGGCTGAAGCGAATGATGAAACCATCGCCTTGCTCGAGCAAAATCCGAGCAGGCAGTGGAGCCGACTGTCATCAGGGTCGTATTCCCGCCACGGGTGAGCACGCCGCTCCCATGGCCTGTCGGCGCCGCGCTTCCGGTGGGCGCGTGGATCGGGCGCATCGGACGAATTGGCGCGCTTTTCGCCCGTATTTCCCCGCGTTGTTCTTACCTCTTGTGACGGATACTGCGCAACGAACGACAGGGATTTTCCCTGAGTTGGCGGCTGATTGGCGCCAGCGCGTTACGTCAGGCCCGAGGATAGACGTCGCCGTTGTAGAACGGATGACGCTCGCGCAATCGCTCGAAGATCGCGTCTGTATCGCCGGGCTTGACTCCGGCGAACGTGGTGCGGAATGCGTCGAGCGAACGCGCCTCGCTGGTCAACTGCGAGGCGGTCGCGGAATCGCCGGCGCCAGTGATCTCGATGTGGAACGACGGACCGTAGACAAAGGTGAAAATTTCGAGTGTACGGGCAGCGTGATAGTGGCTTGTCGCGACAAGGATCCGTGGACCGCCGAACGTGGCGGCAAGGTTGCGGCGCGTGAAGACGGCATCGCCGACGGTGTCGCGCGATGCGATCTCCACGATGACGCGCGACGCATCGACGTTGCGGTGTTCGATCGCGTAGCTGCGCATCGCATCTGCGATGCAAATGTCGGAGTCGTCGCGATAGTCCCAGCCGCACATCACCAGTAACGGCGCCTGTCCGGTTTCGATTGCTTCGATAGCAACGTCGATTCGCGCGCGGGTTTCATCATTCAGATTTCCCTCCGCGTCCATCAGATTCGCGAGGACGATGACGGCGTCATAACGAGCGCGAGTGAAATCTTCAGGGTTTGACATAGGGAAATGAAAGTACTGTTTTTAACGAGTGGAGAGCAGGCGCGGCGCCTGGCCGGCTGGATCGGTGAGCGTGAAACGCTGATCTTGCGGGAGACGCCCGTGAGCGCGCAGGATATCGCAACTCTCGCGCCGGACCTGATTGTAAGTCACTCGTACCGCCACATTCTGCGGCGCGATGTGCTGGCGGCAGCGCCGGACCGTTTCATCAATCTGCATATTTCGCTGCTGCCCTATAACCGCGGCGCCGATCCGAACTTGTGGTCGTTTCTCGACGCAACGCCGAAGGGCGTGTCGATCCATCTGATCGACGAGGGCATCGACACCGGCCCGCTTCTGCTGCAACGCGAAGTGTCGTTTGTTGAAGGCAGCGAGACGCTCGGTAGCAGCTACGCAAAGTTGCAACAGGCGATCAACGATCTGTTCGTCGAGAACTGGTCTTCGCTGCGCGACGGGCGAATCGCGCCGCGCGTGCAAAGCGGCGCGGGCACGTTTCATCGTGGGAGCGAATTCGCGGTGCTCAAGGATGCGCTGCTAGGCAACGAAGGATGGGATGTCCCGATCACCGTTCTCAGGCAGCGCTACCGCGCAATGTCCGCCGATGCGGCGGGCGCCGGCGGGTCGGCATAGCCGATCGATGCACGCAGTAGCGCGCTGTCTTCTTGCAAAAAGCAAAGCCCGGTGACGATCGAATCGTCACCGGGCTTTGCTTTTTCTGCCTCTGACGCAGCCCGCCAAGTGGCGAGCTGAATTCCTTACTCGACATCCGCCGCGGGCACGCACGAGCAGAACAGATTGCGATCGCAGTACGCGTTATCAGCGCGGCCGACCGGCGACCAATACTTTTTCGCGACAGTGGCGGCACGCGGAACGGCTCGGCGAGTTGTTGCGACGCCGGCGCCAGGCAAGCGCTGGAGTCAACGCAGAACAACATGCGCGCGAACGGTACGTTGCATTGATTCCGCCTGTTCTGCAGGGCGCTTGCGTGGAAGTCGGTTTGATAGAGCTGCAACGACCGGTTAACGGTGTGCCTTTATTCTTTCTGAAAACTCATTGAAGCCGGGGGCGTCCGGCAATGCCGGGAAGCAGCGTCATACAGCATTTGCGCGATATCCGGCCATTTGTGACATCTATCTGCCGATTTGAACTTCGATCGCCCAGGCTAGCATCGACAGGTCAAAAATTACCTTGAGGGCGGTCCGTGAAAGCAGTCATTCTCGCAGGCGGCCTCGGCACGCGGCTGATGGAGGAAACCACGCTGAAGCCGAAGCCGATGGTTGAGATCGGCGGCAAGCCGATGTTGTGGCACATCATGAAGATCTATGCCGCGCACGGCATCAACGACTTCATCGTATGCGTCGGCTACAAGGGCTATCTGATCAAGGAATATTTCGCCAACTACATGCTGCACAACGCGGACATCACGTTCGATATCGCGCGCGGCAAGGTGGAAGTCCATCAGCACACGGCCGAGCCGTGGCGCGTGACCGTCGTGGATACCGGCGAGAAGACAATGACGGGCGGACGCCTGAAGCGCGTTCGCCGTTATCTCGGCGAAGACGATTTCTGCATGACATATGGCGACGGCGTTGGCGACATCGATATCTCGGAGCTGATCCGCTATCACCGCACGCATGGCTGCTACGCGACCGTGACGGCCGCGCAGCCTCCGGGCCGTTTCGGTGCACTGAATGTGGACGGCGACAAGGTCATCTCTTTCAAGGAAAAGCCGCAAGGCGACGGTAGCTGGGTGAACGCGGGCTTCTTCGTGCTCAATCCGCGCGTGCTCGACTTCATCGATGGTGACGAAACCTTGTGGGAGCAGGAGCCGATCGAACGGATTGCGAGCGAAGGGCAACTACGCGCTCACTATCACAACGGCTTCTGGCAGCCGATGGATACGCTGCGCGACAAGACGATGCTCGACGGCCTATGGAATTCCGGCACGGCGCCGTGGCGGCACGCGGCATCATGAGCATGTCTGATTTCTGGCGGAACCGCCGGGTCTTCCTGACGGGGCACACGGGCTTCAAGGGCAGTTGGCTTGCGCTGTGGCTCAGCCACCTGGGTGCGCGCACCACGGGCTTTGCATTGCCGCCGCCCACCACGCCCAGCATGTTCGAGCTGGCGAACGTCGGCGCGCACCTCGAATCCGTGATCGGTGATATCAACGACGCCGGGCGGCTGAAGCAGGCGCTGCAGGCCGCGCAGCCCGAAGTCGTGTTTCACCTGGCCGCGCAACCGTTGGTGCGCGAAAGCTATGCCCAGCCCGCGGCGACGTTCGCCGCGAACGTGATGGGCACCGTCAATCTGCTCGAAGCCGTGCGCGAAACACCGTCGGTGCGCGCCGTCGTCGTGGTGACGACCGACAAATGCTACGACAATCGCGAATGGGTCTACGGCTACCGTGAGACTGATCCGCTAGGCGGACACGATCCCTACAGCGCCAGCAAAGCGGCCGCGGAAATTGCCACGAATGCATGGCGCTCGTCGTTTCTCGATGCAGCGGGCGTTGTCGTCGCGACGGCTCGAGCGGGTAATGTGATAGGCGGCGGTGACTTCGCGCCCGACCGGCTGCTACCCGATTTCGTCCGTGCGATCTCGCGCAATGCCGAACTCGAAATCCGCTTCCCCGATGCAGTGCGCCCGTGGCAGTTTGTGCTCGAACCGCTGCGCGGCTATCTGGAACTCGCGGAGCGCGCGGTTCGACGCGAGCCTGGTATCGCCAGCGCGTGGAATTTCGGTCCGGACGAAGGCAGCGTGCGCACGGTCAGGCAGGTGATCGAGCGGTTCGCGCAGGCGACGGCATGGCGCGAGCCGCCGCGCGTGCATTTCGGTGCGGTCACGAAGCAGCCGCACGAAGCGACGCTGCTTAAGCTCGATACGTCGAAAGCACGCGCGCGCCTTGCGTGGGAGCCGCGCCTCGATCTCGACGAAACACTTGTTTTGACGGCGCAGTGGTATCGAGCGTGGCTCGAGCGAGCCGATCTGCGCGGCGTCTCGCAGCATCAGCTCGAACAGTATCTCGCCAGCGCAGCGCGCTAGCTGACCCGCTCGTTCCCGGTCGGGCGGCAGGCGCACGAATTGCCAGTGAAAGTGGCCCGTATTCAGCCGTTAAAAAACGCTCGTCATTCGTACACTGTGATCAGGTAATCCGCGACTTTGGCCGGCGTGCGCAATGCACGTCAGGCTATGCAACACAGACAGGCAAATCAGATGAGTCAAGAAGCGCTGCGGCGAGAAATTCTCGAACTGGTCGATCGTTACGCGCAGGTGAGCTGCGCGCCGAAAGCGTTCGTGCCGGGCGACACTATCGTTCCACCCGCCGGCAAAGTGATCGGTGCGGGCGAACTGAAAAACATGGTCGAAGCGTCGCTCGATGGCTGGCTGACGACGGGCCGTTTCAACGATCAATTCGAGGCGTCGCTCGCGCGCGTACTCGGCGTGCCGTATGTGTCGACAGTCAACTCGGGATCGTCGGCCAATCTGATCGCGTTCTCAGCACTGACCTCGCCGCGTCTAGGCGAGCGCGCGATCCGCCCCGGCGATGAAGTGATTGGCGTGGCGGCAGGCTTTCCGACCACGGTCAACCCGATCCTGCAATTCGGGGCCGTGCCCGTATTCGTCGATATCGACATTCCGACTTACAACGTCGACCCGGAGCTGCTCGAAGCCGCAATTTCGCCGAAGACGAAGGCGATCATGCTCGCGCATACGCTCGGCAATCCGTATAACCTCGAAGTGGTGACGGCGCTGTGCCGCAAGCACAACCTGTGGCTGATCGAAGATTGCTGTGACGCGCTCGGCGCGACGTTTCAGGGGCAACTGGTCGGCACGTTCGGCGACATCGGCACACTCAGCTTCTATCCAGCGCACCACATCACGATGGGCGAGGGCGGCGCGGTGTTCACGCGTCACGCTGAACTCAAGCCGATCATCGATTCGTTCCGCGACTGGGGCCGCGACTGCTACTGTGCGCCCGGCCGCGATAACACCTGCAACAAGCGCTTTTGCTGGAAGCTCGGCGACCTGCCCGCAGGCTACGATCACAAATACATCTACTCGCATCTCGGTTACAACCTGAAGATCACCGACATGCAGGCCGCCTGCGCGCTCGCGCAGATGGACCGGCTGGACGGCTTCATCGAGAAGCGCCGCAGCAACTTCGCTTTTCTGCGCGAGCGTCTGAAGACCTGTGAAGAGTATCTGATTCTGCCCGAGCCGACGCCTGGCAGCGAGCCGTCGTGGTTCGGCTTCCCGTTGACGTTGCGCGAGAATGCGCCCGTGAGCCGCAACGATCTTCTGGGATATCTCGATCAGAAGAAGATCGGCACGCGCCTGCTCTTCGGCGGCAATCTGCTCAAGCAGCCCTACATGAAAGGACGCAACTATCGTGTCGCGTCCGACCTCACGCAGACGGATGTGGTCATGCATCGCACGTTCTGGATCGGCGTTTATCCTGGACTGACGGAAGAGATGCTCGAATTCTCGGCGAGTTCGATCGAGCAGTTCCTTGGCGTTGCTTTCTGACCTGTGTCCGCAGCTTCATGACTTCACTTCACTCAACCAGCCCACTCGCGGATGATCTCGCCGCGGTACTGGGCGGCAGCGAAACGCTCTGGCGTGAGCTCGACGGTGCGCGCGTGCTGATTACGGGTGGCACGGGCTTTGTAGGCTGCTGGCTGCTCGAAGCGGCGCTGTGGGCGCGAGCACAATACGGTATAGAGGTTCGCATCGACGTGCTCGCGCGTCGCCCCGAGCGGCTCGCGGAAATCGCGCCGCATCTTGCCCGCGATCCCTCTGTCCGGCTCGTGCGCGGCGATATCCGCAACGGCGATCTGCCCGCCGATGCAGGCGACGGCGCGCATTACACGCATGTGATTCACGCGGCAACAGAGACCAATGTCGCGCTCGACAATCCGCCGCCATTAGCCGCTTTTGACGCGAGCGTGACAGGTACACGCCATGTGCTCGATCTGTGCGGGCGCAACGCAGTTCGGCGCTTCCTGCTGATCAGCTCTGGCGCGGTCTACGGTCGTGCGCACGCGCTCGAGCGCCCGCTCAACGAAACCGACCCGCTCGCGGGCGTGCGCGGCGACCTTGCCGGTGCCTATGCGCTCGGAAAGGCATCGGCTGAATTCCTCGCGATGGCATCGGGTACGGCACTTGGTTTCACGGCGGTTGCGGCACGCTGTTTCTCGTTCATCGGACCCTACCAGCCTCTGGATTCGGGATTTGCGGCCGGCAACTTCATGCGCGACGCACTCGATGGCAAACCGATTCTCATCAGGGGCGACGGGACGGCCGTTCGCTCGTACCTCTACGGCGCGGACATGGCTCTGTGGCTGTGGACGATGTTGTTACGCGGCGAGCACGGCGACATCTTCAATGTCGGCTCGGATCAACCTGTTTCGATCAGTGAACTGGCGCAGTTAATCGCTCGTGAGTTCGCGGCTGAAACCGCGACCGACGCTAGCCCCGTCGTGATTGCCAGTCAGCCGACGGGCCGCCGCCCGGAGCTTTTCACGCCCGATGTCGGGCGCTCCCGCGCGCGCCTCGGGCTCCATGCTGTCACGCCGCTCGACGCCGCGATTCGCCACACCGCCGCGTGGGCCATGACGGCAGGCGCATCGAACCGTGTCACGCTGTGCGCGCCAGCCGCGCACCCTCGCTACGAACTCGCAGAACGCACATGAAACTTTCTGACTACGTAATGGATTACCTCGCGGTCCAGGGCACGGACGCGATTTTCACCGTCACCGGTGGCGGGATCATGCATCTCGTCGATTCGCTGGGTCGCAGCGAATCGATCCGCTATATCTGCAATTACCACGAGCAGGCCTGCGCGATCGCCGCCGAATCGTACGCGCGCGCGACGGGTCGCCCCGGCGTCCTGCTCGTAACGACGGGCCCCGGCAGCACGAACGCGTTGTCGGCGATCGCGGGCGCATGGGTCGACTCCGTGCCCGTCGTCGTGATTTCCGGCCAGGTGCGGCGAGATTTGATCGCCGACTATTCGCGCGTCAGGCAGATGGGCCCGCAGGAAATCAACATTCTCGACATGGTGCGGCCCGTCACGAAGTACGCGGTGACGATCACCGATCCGGCGACCATCGGCGCGGAACTCGACAAGGCGTTCGACATCGCGTCGCGAGGACGGCCGGGCCCTGTCTGGATCAACATTCCACTCGATGTGCAGGGCGCGCAGATCGATCTGCCCGCGCCGTGCAAGCTGACACGTGCAGAAAGCATCGCACCCGTGGTGCAGGACGTGGCGCGTGTCGTCGAATTGTTGTCGAAGGCATCCCGGCCGGCGCTTGTGTTCGGCAACGGTGTCCACTACGCGGGCGCTGAATGCGATGCACGCGCGCTAGCGGACAGGCTCGGCATTCCCGTGCTCACGACGCTCGGCGGCCTCGATCTGATCGGCGACGATCATCCGCTGTTTGCTGGCCGTTTCGGGCCGGGCGGGCAGCGCAACGCGAACTTCGTGATCCAGACTTGCGATCTGCTGCTGACGATCGGCGCGAGCATGTCGGTGACCAACATCGGCTTCAACACGGATTCGTTTTCGCCCCACTCGACGAAGATCGTCGTCAATAGCGATGTCGAGGAAATCCGCAAGATGCGTCCCACGCCGCACCTCGGTGTGACGGCCGACGCAGGAAGCTTCATTCGCGCATTGCACGAAGCATGCGTGAGCCGCAAGTTCGATCTCGATGCCGACTGGCCCGTGGCCTGCCGCGAATGGAAACAGCGCTATCCGACCGTCACGCCCGAGCAGCGCGCTGAGCGCGAGTACGTGAACAGCTACGTGTTCGTCGACCGACTGTCGGAATGCCTGAGCGCCGGGGATCTGGTGCTGACCGGCAACGCGCTCGACGCTGTCTCCGTCATTCAGGCGTTCAAGGTTACGCTGGGCCAGCGCGTGTACACGAACATCAACTACGGCGCCATGGGCTGGGATCTGCCTGCCGCCGTGGGCGCGGCTGTCGCGCGGCTAAGTGATCCCGCCGCCCGCACGATTCTCGTGACGGGTGACGGCAGCATCCAGTTCAACATCCAGGAACTGATGACGATCGGCCTGAATCGGCTCAACATCAAGATTTTCGTCCTGAACAACGACGGCTATCAGTCGATCCGCGCCACGCAGACCAATCACTTCGCGGGACATCTGGTCGGTGCGGACTCGAGTTCGGGCGTCGGCAATCCGCGCTTCGACAGCCTTGCGACAGCGTATGGCCTCGGCTACTGCCGTATCGAAAACCACGCGGAAATGGATGCACGACTCGCGGCATGCCTCGCCGAACCCGGTCCGATGATCTGCGAACTCAACGTGTCGCCGACACAGCCGCGTTCGCCGCGCCTGATGTCGCGTCGCGCGGAAGACGGCCGGATGGAATCGCCCGCCCTCGAAGACATGTATCCGTTCCTGCCGAAGGAAGAAATCCAGCGCAATCTGCAGCGCTTCGCGAGCGCCGCCGTGCGTACGCTGGCCTGATGCAGCGCACCGAAGATCATTGAAAAGGAATCGCCGATGATCCCCTACGGACGTCAGGACATCACCGCCGCCGATATCGACGCCGTCACCGAAGTGCTGCGTTCGCCGTTCCTGACTCAAGGACCAGCCGTGCCGCGCTTCGAGGCAGCGGTCGCAGCCTATACCGGCGCGCGTCACGCAGTAGCCGTCAACAGCGCGACGTCGGCCTTGCATATCGCTTGCCTCGCGTTAGGCCTCGGGCCCGGCGACCGGCTTTGGACCACGCCGATCACCTTCGTTGCTTCCGCGAATTGCGGACTGTATTGCGGAGCGACCGTGGATTTTGTAGATATCGACCCGGCGACCTGCAATATGAGCCCGCGGGCCTTGCGCGCGAAGCTCGAACACGCCCGCGTAAGGAACGAACTGCCGAAGATCGTGGTGCCCGTCGACCTGTGCGGCCACCCCTGCGAGATGGCGGAAATTCGCGCGCTCGCCGATGAGTTTGGCTTCCGGATCATCGAAGACGCGTCACATGCAATCGGCGCGCGCTATCGCAGCAGGCCGGTCGGCTGCGGGGACTTCGCGGACATCACGGTGTTCAGCTTTCATCCCGTGAAGATCATCACAACGGCGGAAGGCGGTATTGCGCTGACGAACGACGCCTCGCTTGCGGAGCGCATGGCAAGGCTGCGCAGCCACGGCATTACGCGCGACGAAGCAGCGATGGCCGAACCCAGCCACGGGCCTTGGTACTACGAGCAGATCGACCTGGGATTCAACTACCGGATGACGGAATTGCAGGCGGCGCTGGGTGTCAGTCAGCTCGACCGACTCGATGCGTATGTCGCGCGGCGCCATGAACTCGCGCAGCGATACGATCGCCTGCTCGATGGGCTGCCCGTCACGATGCCCGCCCAACTCGACAGCGGCTATTCGAGTCTTCATCTGTATGTGATTCGCCTCGTGCTCGACGAGCATGGCAAGGTGGCGGGTCGTTCTCATCGCGACGTGTTCGACGCGCTGCGCGTGGCGGGCATTGGTGTGAATCTGCATTACATCCCGGTTCATACGCAGCCTTATTATCGCAAGCTCGGATTCAGCCGAGGGGATTTTCCGCTGGCTGAACAGTACTATCGCGAAGCGATCAGTCTGCCGTTGTTTGCGACACTCGACGAAGCTGAACAGGATCGGGTCGTCGAAGCGTTGTGGAACCTGCTTGCGCCGTCTGGTGCACGCGGCGCGTTCGCCACTGCCTTTTCCGGAGACACACCATGAACCCGAACGCATCGCCCAGCATGCGAATCGCGGGCCGCGCAATCGGCCGGGACTATCCGCCGTACATCATTGCGGAGATGTCCGCGAACCACAACGGTAGCCTCGACAACGCCTTGCGCCTGATCGAAGCGGCTAGCGCTGCGGGCGCCGACGCCGTGAAACTGCAAACCTATCGTGCCGACACCATCACGCTCGACAGCGACCGGCCTGAATTCCAGATCACGAGCGGACTATGGGCCGGCATGTCGCTGTACCAACTTTATGAAAGCGCGCATACGCCGTGGGAATGGCACAAGCCGCTATTTGACAAGGCACGCGAGGAAAGCATCACGATCTTCAGCTCGCCGTTCGACACGACGGCCGTAGATCTGCTTGAAGACCTCAATGCGCCCGCCTACAAGATCGCGTCGTTCGAGGCGGTCGATCTGCCGCTGATCCGGTACGTCGCGCGAACCGGCAAGCCGATGATCATCTCGACGGGCATGGCGAGCGCGGAAGAAATCGCCGAGGCAATCGATGCCGCACGTTCCGGCGGCTGCAAGGAACTGGCGATCCTGCGTTGTGTCAGCGGCTATCCCGCGCCCGCGAGCGACTACAACCTGCGCACGATGTCCGACATGATCGCCCGCTTCGGCTTGGTGACGGGCCTGTCCGACCACACGCTCGACAACGTGACGGCAACCTGCTCCGTCGCGCTCGGCGCGGCGCTTATCGAAAAGCATTTCACGCTCGACCGCAACGGCGGCGGACCTGACGACAGCTTCTCGCTCGAGCCGGCCGATCTTGCGGCGCTCGTGCGCAGCGCCCGCACCGCGTGGGACTCGCTGGGCAACGTCGGCTATGCGCGTAAAAGCAGCGAAACAGGCAACCAACTGTTCCGCCGTTCGCTATACGCCGTCAAGCCGATTGCCGCCGGCGAACCCTTCACGAACGACAACGTGCGCAGTATCCGACCCGGCTTCGGCCTTGCGCCGAAGCATCTGGACAACCTGCTGGGGCGACCTTCGCCCGTGAGTTTCCAGCGCGGTGAGCCGATCACCGGGCGCGCGCTGGATCCGTCCTGACCGGTTGGCAGTATTCCGATCCGGCAATGGATGGTGTTCGAGCTTGCCCACGCAATCCATTTTGCTAAATGACTGTCGCAGCAGCAAAAGCAACTGGCCGCCGCGCTTTTTCGGTTGAGAAGAAGACTGCGTCGGCCGAGGCATGGTGCGGATCAAAATCCGGTTAAACGTCGACAGACACGGTCTGCTGCTTTCCGCTGCATCGCTCCTGACGATCGTCGACATTCCAGGCATCACCGCGCGACGGGGGCATGGAAGGCGTCTGAATTGGCGGGGAAAAGGGCCCGTTATCGCCACTTTGATCTGACAGGCGCTGCGTAAACTGGGCATCCATACAAGCCGGTTTTTGGCGGTACAGACCGTACGTCGCGATCACGACCGCATCAGGCGCGATCAGGTTGAATCGCGGATGCGCATGCTATCAATGAACAAACGCAGCGAGACCTTATGAAGCGCTCTTCCTACCTGAACAACAAGTCCATCCTGGTAACCGGTGGCACGGGCACGTTCGGGCGTGCATTCGTCAAGCGATTGCTCGACGAATACGACCCACGCGAAATCGTCATTTTCAGCCGGGACGAGTTCAAGCAGTTCGAGATGGCCCAGGTTTTTCCGCCAAACCGGTTCCCGGTGCGTTATTTCCTCGGTGACATCCGCGACCGCGAGCGTCTGCTGCGTGCATTCAACGGGATCGACATTGTGGTGCATGCGGCTGCGCTTAAGCAGGTGCCGGCACTCGAAGCGAATCCGATGGAAGCGGTAAAGACAAATATTATCGGTGCGCAGAACATTATCGAGGCTGCACTCGATCGCAACGTAAAGCGTCTGATCGGCGTGTCGACGGATAAGGCAGTTAGCCCGTCGAACCTGTACGGCGCAACGAAGCTGGCCATGGAAAAGCTGTTTGTCGCCGCCAATACCTATACGCGCTATCGCGACATCGGGTTTAGCGTGGTGCGCTACGGTAACGTCACGGGCAGCCGTGGCAGCGTCATTCCATTCTGGTCAGATCTGATTCGTCGGGGCGAAACTACTCTGCCAGTAACCGATGCGCGCATGACTCGTTTCCTGATAGATCTGGAGGGAGGCGTCGATCTGGTGTTAAGTGCAATCGATCACGCCGGACCTGGCGAGATTTTCATCCCGAAGATTCCCAGCACCAGGATGCTTGACCTTGTCAAAGCCTTCCCGGGTTCGCCTGCGGCTCGCGTAGTCGGTATCCGGCCAGGCGAAAAGCTGCATGAAGTGTTGATCAGCGAAGACGAGGGGCGCCATACCTACGACATGGGAACGCATTATGTGATCGTTCCGGAGTTCGACGACCGGCGCGCGGAACGGCATGCCGTCAAGGTTGGCAACGCGGTGCCCGACGGCTTCTACTACAGCAGCGACAACAATGACGAGTGGCTCACTCAACAGGCGCTCGTCGACATGGTCAACAGGGTGGGCGGCTTCAATACGCCTGTCACCCCCGAAGCCGTCGCGGCATAGGGCGTCAGAATTTCATCGCATCGCGATTGTCCAGAGGATAAGTAGTGGTCACAGTCAGCATTCTCATTCCTGCGCACCGTCCAGAATTCCTGACGGAGGCGATAGCCAGTGCATTGGCGCAAACGTTCGAGGACATCGAAATCCTCGTCGGCGACAATACATCGGATGGTGCGCTCGAAGGAATCGTGAGCCAGTTTGGTAATCCGAAGCTCAAGTACTTTCACCACGGCTTCGACAACGGCGGCGAAAATGCGCGCGCGTTATGGGAGAAGGCTCGCGGAAGGTACATCAAGTGGCTCTTTTACGACGACATATTGATGCCAGAGTCGGTGGCATTGCTGGTTGATGCATTGCGGAAGTTCCCACAGGCCGCGATGGCGTTTCACGGGCGCGTGATGATCGATGCGAAAAGCGCAATTGTCCACACGCCGCCACGCCTTCTGGGCAACGGTGAAATAGCATTGATCGATCGAAGCCACATTGTCCGGAACATGCTGCCGCAACTGGATAACTTCATCGGCGAGCCGAGTTTCGTGATGCTGGACAAAAGCCGCATCGAGATCGCGGACTTGAGTAAATACAAAGATCATGTACCTGACTTTCTTGGCGATGTCTGCGCTTACCTCGCGGTGGCCAGGCTGGGGCCGATTGCAGTGGTAGGCGGCTATCACGGTGCATTCCGGAGGCATGGTGCGCAGGAATCGGCAAACGGTAGTCCGATTTTCGCGATGGGGCTCATTGAGTGGGAGGTATTTCTGCGAGGTGAAGCCGCTGACGGCAACCTGACTATAAAAGAGATCCTCGCAGCGAAGCAGCGTCTTGTGGAGGTGTATGTACGTTTCTCGTTGCACTTTCCGGAGCTTCAGCGATTCATTGCGGGTCTGACTGAACTGACGGACATGTTGCCCGGACAGTTGCCCACATCGGAAAAATTCAAGGCGAATCTCGCTTATGCACGAGAGGCCATGAAGGCACGCGCGTCTGCAGTGAAATTGAACGCTGCGTAGTTGCGGTAGTTCTCTCGGATAGATGCAATGCAGCGCGATGACATTCCTGATGTTGTATGTACCTCGGGACGGCGCAGACGCGAATAGCCGGAATGTGCGCCGCCGAACAATAAACTGGATTCAGCATGACGGACGCTTATTCGCCCTTTCGCCACCGAAGTCGCATTGCAGACCGTTGTGTCTGCTGTCAGGGCACTCGACTCAACCGCAGCCCCTCAATCCTGATGCCATTCGTCGCAAACCGCGCCTTTGGCTGGGAACCCGTTGAAGTGACGCCAGAATGGGGGCTTCGTGATATTCAGTTGGGCCATGCCTATCCGCTATGCAATAGCGTTCAGTGTGCCGACTGCGGCGCAATGTTTCTCGACATCCGCTTTGACGATGCAGAGATGGCGGCGCTTTACGCAGACTATCGTGGTGAGGCCTACACCGCGCTGAGGGAGCGCTTCGAGCCGGGCTACAGAGCTCGCAACCAGATTTACGTCGATGGATCGCCCTACATTCCGCAGATCGAGGCTTTTCTCGAGCGCCACGTGCGCGATATTCCGAAGGTGCTCGACTGGGGCGGCGACACGGGATTTAACACGCCATTACGTAACCGATGTGCGTTGCACCATGTTTATGACATTTCCGGCAAGCCGGTGGTGGACGGAGCAACCCGCGTCGACAAGAAAGTGATCGACGAGACGCAATACGATTTGATTGTGTCCTCGAACGTGCTCGAACATGTGCCCTATCCTGCCGATACGCTTCGGGAAATTGCGGCCGCGATGGCACAAGAAACGCTCCTCTACATAGAAGTACCCTATGAGGACTTAATGCGCGCCAATCCTGGCTCAGTTGAGATTTTCCGTCAGCGCAGACACTGGCACGAACACATTAACTTCTTCAGTGAAGCATCGATTGAGCCGTTACTTAACGCAAGCGGCCTCAAGGCCGTTGAAATTGCGCAGATGCAGATAGCCGCGGGTGGGCGGCAAGCGCACGTTTTCTCAATCGTCTGTAAAAGGCGCTGACCTGTACCGGGGAGTGCGAGACGCAAGCGTCATCGATCAGCGATTCTGCTAGCGCTATGGTCGAACCTTGTTGAAAGCCCTGCATCCCCGTAAAATCCCCTCGTCACTGGGGAGTAGCCTTCCTTCATTCGTTGAAGGAGAGCGCGTCAACATACTTGGCCTGCGGGTCATGGCGCGTTCGACCGGGTCGGTTTGGCGAGACCATTGGCGTATTGCCTCGTTCTGGTCGGACGGGTGGCGGTGCGTCATTGGTTTGTCATAGTCGTCCGACCGCGGAGTTGTCCCGTGAATTACCGTAGCGCCTCGCCATTCTTCCCGCATGCCGTTCCGGCAATCCGTCGCCAAGCGCATGGCCATGTCTTCACCTCGTGCACCGGATGCCGCGCATGACCAGCCTCTTCTTCGAACTCGCGGTCATGCTGGTCGTCATCCTGGTGGCGGCCGAACTCTTCACCAATGCACTCGAACATCTGGGCGAACGTCTGAAAATCTCGGAAGGCGTGACCGGCTCGCTTTTCGCAGCGGTCGGCACGGCGCTGCCCGAAACGCTGGTGCCGCTGCTCGCCATCGCGAGCGGCACCAGCGATCAAACCGTTAATCAGGAAATCGGCGTGGGCGCGATTCTCGGCGCGCCGCTGATGCTCTCCACGCTGTCCACTTTCCTGATGACGCTGGCGATTCTTCGGTCGCGCGGTGTAACGGGCCACGTCGTGCCTGAGCGCACCGGTTTCACGCGCGATCTCAACTACTTCCTGTGCGCATTCGTGCTGGCCGCCGCCGCGATGTACGTGCCGCATTCGCAGATGATTGTCCGCGCGCTATTCAGCGTCGCGCTGGTTGGCGTTTACGTGACCTACGTGGTGATGACGTTCCGCGCGTCGGGCGATCTCGTCGACGCAGGGCACGGCACCGAAGCGCCGGGCACGATGCTGCTTTCGCGCCTGGGCGTGCCGACCAATCTCCTGACCATCGCGCTGCAACTGCTGATCGCGGTCGGCTTGCTGGTATGGGGCGCGGAAGGGTTCATCCACGGCGTGCGCGGTGTGTCGCAGATGCTCGGCATCTCGGCGCTGCTGTTGTCGCTGCTGATCATTCCGATCGCCACGGAGTTGCCCGAGAAGGTCAACAGCATTCTGTGGATCCGGCGCGGCAAGGACACGCTCGCATTCGGCAATATCACCGGTGCGATGGTTTTTCAGGGGACGTTGCTGCCCGCGATCGGCATTCTGCTGACGCCGTGGACGCCGCGCATCGAAGTGGTGACGGGCATCGTGATCACGCTGGTCGCCGCCGCGTGGCTGCGTATCAATGTGCGCGAACGCGGACTGCCGGTGTGGGCGTTGCTGGTGTGCGGCGTGCTCTACGCGGCGTATCTGGCGGTCACGCTCTCGCGTTGATCGGAGCGTGATGCAACGCACGACGTTGCCGCGAATTTCCTTTGCGGCAACATCGTGCTGACGTCTGCGAAACCTCAGCTTCCATACTTCTGCAAATACCGCGCGTAACCGTCGCGCCATCCCTGACTGCCGAACGCGCCGCCGCTTTCATGCACGACGCTGAGGGGCCAGGTGCCCATCCGCAAGCCTTTCAATTCGGCCTGCCGGCAGAAATCCATATCGTAGAAGTGGAACGCGAACTGCTCGTCGAAGCGCAGGCCGCTGTTGACCAGCGTCGTGCTGTCGGCGGCGAGCAGCAGGCCGTCCAGCAGCTTCACTTCGACGCCGGCCGGCCCGAACGACGACACGATCTCGCACGGAAAACCCTTGCCGTGTCCGACCGTACCGCTCAGGTATTGCCGTTCGTCCCACTTGCAGTCGGGCGTGACGAATGCCCACGAAGGTTGTCCGGCGACGCGCCGTTTATTGCCCGCGAGCCCGATCACGTCGAACTTCGCGACGGCCTCGGCGATCCGCTCGGTCCAGAAGAAATCGTTTAGCCAGACGTCGTCGTGAATGAACACGAGAATCGCCGGGTGTTGCTGCGCGTACAGGATCGCGTTGTTATAGATCGTCGACAACCCCAGCGTGTTGCTGTCGAACAGATGCAGTTGCGGTTCCGTCAGATGCTTGTAGAGCTTCAGCGAACGGCCGAGCGCCGTTTCGTTGGAAAACTGCTCACGGCTGCGGCGGGTGCCGCATACGAGTCGGATCGGTTTCATTGATTTCAGTCGATTAGTGGTGTGGGCCGCGCGGCAGCGCGTCGACCCACCTGCTTCAGGCCACCTGCTGCGCAGCCGTTTCCTTCACCTCGAACGACTCCGCCGGCAAGCCAGCGCACCAGCGACGCCACATCACGCGCAACGCTGTGGAAACGCCATCCGCGATCTCCGCGGGGCGGAACATCGGCGAGTTCTCGCAACGTTCGCGCATGCCTGCGCGCAGCGCGGCCAGTGCAGCGATATCGGACGTCAGTTCGACTCCGCGGCGCACGAAATCGTCCTTGTCCTGCGCGATGAACATCTCGAGTCCGGCGTGCGACATGGCTGTCAGGCCGCTGCGCCCTGGTACGGTTTTGCCCGGCAACGTCAGTGTCGGGACACCCATCCACAGCGAATGCAGCGCGGTGGTTAGGCCGGAGAACGGGAACGTGTCGAGGCAGATGTCGACGTGGTGATGCTGCTGCAGATAGACCGGCACACTCGAGCGGGGACGGAAGTCGAGGCGTTCGCGCGCGATGCCTTCTTCTGCGAACCAGGCCGGGAGGTCACCGAGGCTGCCGTCGGCGGGCAGGCCGCCTATCAGCATGCGGGAGTTCGGTACCTCGCGCAGCAAACGCGCCCACAGCGCGATGACTTCGCGACGCAGTTTGTCCATCCGGTTGAAGCTGCCGAAGGTCACGTAACCCTTGCTCTGTGCGGGCAGCAGATTGACCGGCGGACACAGCGGATCGGCGCTGAACGGCGCGAGCGCGGGCAGATAGACGATCTGCTCGGTGAACTGGTCGCGAAACTGTTCGGACGGCACCCAGTAGCGGTCGGCGAGGAAATAGTCGACGGCGGTCAGGCCCGTCGTGCCGGGGTAGCCGATCCATGATGCCTGGATGGGCGCAGGCTTGCGCGCCATGGCGAGCAGTCCGTTATTCGCGGTGTGACCCGCGAGATCGATCAGGATGTCGATTTCGTTGTCGCAGACCAGTTGGGCGATCGCATCTTCTTTCATGCCGAATACGGGATGCCAGTGTTCGAAGGTCGCGCGCATTTTTTGCGTGACCTGGTCGACGGTCGACGTATTCGAGAAGGCGTGCAGCGAAATCCGGGGATCGCGAACGAGATGTTCCAGCACCGGTTCGAAGAAATTCGACACCGCGTGACGGCAGAAATCGCCGGAAATAAAGCCGACGCGCAAACGGCGCTCCGGATCTTTCACATTGTCATGCGGCGCCCAATTCGGCTTGAGAGGCGCTTCGAATTGATCGCCGAACAGGCGATGGGTCGCGAACAATTCCGCCGGGTCGGCATTCTCGCTGTGGGTCATGCAGAACGCGAGGTTGTTGTATGCGAGGTCGCCGTTGGGGTTGAGTTCGATCGCGCGCCGGAAGGTAGCGGCCGCTTTGTCGAGATTGCCCTGCTTCATGTAGGTCACACCAAGCGCGCTGTACGGTAGCGCCGCGTTCGGGGCGACCTCGATCGCGCGCAGGGAAACGCGTTCGGCCTCTTCCAGCTTTCCCATCGAGATCAGCACGATACTGAGAATCCGCAAGCCTTCCGGATGATCCGGGCTGAGTTCGAGCATCCGGCGGCAATCAGTTTCGGCTTTCTCGTGATGACCACCTGCTTCAAGAATGCTGGCGGACACTTGCAGCAATTCGACGTCGTTCGGGAAAAGTTCGCGAGCCCTCGCGCAGTATTCCATCGCCTCGTCATAGCGGCCGAGGTTATGCAGCGAGACGGTCATCAACTTCCAGCCAAAGCCGTGCGACGGGTAAGTGTCGATCAGCTTGCGCGCGGCGGCGATGCTTTCGTCGATGCGTCCACGGTTGTATAGCTCGACGAGCGCAGCGATTTCGCCGCTGGCCGGTGCGGCTTTTCCTGCCTGGCGAAGAGGTGCTGTGGCTTTCGGCGGAGTGGCCGCGGCGAGTACTGCGCTGATTGACAAGTTCGGTTGTGCAGCCGCAAGTGGCTCCCCCGGACTTTTCAGCGATCTCGGCACCATGAAGGTGGTTTGCGTCGACATCATCGTCATGACGCCGATCAGCTTGTCGATATTCGGTCCGCTCAAACCGCGCTGCTGGCCCATTTCCAGCGCCATCCACGCGGCCTTCAACTCGCCAGCCTGCAGCAGCGCGTCGATGTAGTTGGCCCAGTATTGGCAATTGTTCGGATCGCCGCCGAGCGCCCGCTCCATGTAGTCCACTGCGGCTTTCGACTGGTTCAGCCTGATCGAAATCACGCCGAGCCGATGGTTGACCATGGGATGGTCGGGATAAAGCGCATGGACTTCCAGGAAAAGCTTGCCTGCCTGATGCAGTTCGTTGCGCTGCTCCAGCGCGAGCGCATCGTGCATGGCCTTTGCCGCGCGCTGGTGACGGGCAAGCTCGGCATCTGCGGGCGCGCGTGTTGCCGCCTCCGTGAGCGGCTGCAATGCACCGGCCAGATCGCCGCGCCGCAGATGCGCGTACGCCAGCGCTTTCCATCCATAGCCGTGTTCCGGCAGAAGGCCGGTCATCTGACGCGCGAGATTTTCCGCGTCGGCGTGCAAGCCCTGTTTATCGAGCGTTTCCAGCGTCTGGATGAATTCGTCTGCGAGCGCATCGAGTTCGCTGCGAAGCGGCGCTGGCGCATCGACCGGTTCGACCTGAACCGCATACAACGCCAATCCGCGCTGCCGTCCCTGTGCGGCTACCTGCTGAGCCTCGTCGTCGCGGCCGGTCATGATCAGCGCGTCGAGATAGAGCGACCAGAATTCGGGACGCTGCGGCGCGGCTTCGACGGCTGCCTTAAAAAACGGCAGGCCGGCGCCGGGCTGGCCGGTCTGGACGGCCATCACGCCGAGGTTGTGATTCGCTTCAGGATGGTCGGGGCGAGCCTGCAGGATCGCCCGGTACAGTCGCTCGGCTTCCGGCAGACGCCTGGCGCGATGGTGAGTCAAAGCCTGTTGCAGATCGGCATCGGTAGTCATGAATTCGCTTCGGTCCTTGGGATGTTGCTTAACGGCGCGTCTGCCGGGCTTGTTCCTGCCGCGTCGGCCTGAGCGTGCGTGGAGGTCGAAGCCAGGAGCGGCGTGCCGTTGCTTTCGCTATGGCGCCGGGTGGTGCGTGAGTATTTGCATTCGCGTCTGCGTGAGTCGCTGCCAGCAGGAAGTCCGCCGGATGCCGGACGAGGCAAACCGTCCAGACAGTCCAAAGTGGGCGGGACGCAGGCGCAATGCGCTGTGATTAGTCTACGGTCGCGCGTCGCGGACGATTGGCGGAGTAGAGGCCGGATTGCCCCGTATTTCAGAGGGTGGCTTCGACGGGACAGGCGACGCGAAAATCGGCGAGGTGAAAAAAAGCCCGCGCGAGGCGGGCCTGGTGAAGCATGTTGCCGGACTGGCCGGCCTGTTCTTCTTATGAGTGCTCGGGCATGCAGCGGCGCGCGTGTGCTCAGCGCATCAACGCGACGCTGTTGTAACTGTTCGCGGCGCGGGTGCGATCCATCGCGGTGCGGTATTCGTTGGCGAGTTCCGACTGTGCGGTTCGCGCTTCCCGCAGCGTGACGTCGTCCAGAGCCTGAATCCGGCGGATCAGCGCCAGTGCTTCGGGCGACTGCTCCGGTGCAAACGACATCAGCAATGGCGAACGCTGTTCCGAAAGAAGGGCCGCCCGCTGCCAGTCGGCGATGCGCGCAGCATGGTCGATTTCCTCGGTCAACGCGAGCACCTGCTCGACAAGTCGGGTTTGATTCGTTTCGGGGCGTGCTTCAGTCATTTTCCGGACTCCTCTGCTGCTTTACTACGCCTTGTTGTCGGACATCGAACCCGAGCTGTTCGTGCCGCCGAACAACTGCGTCAGATAGTTCGAGTTGCTGGTGGTGGTCGCCATCAGCGTGTTCAGCGCAGTGAACTCGTTGTTGTACTGCGACGTGAGCTGCGCCTGGTACGCCGTCAACGTGTTCGACTGGTCCTTGATGCTGTCCAGGTCGGTCGTGATCGCGTCGGTGCGCACATCGATGATGCCGCCCGTGGTCGTGTACGCGCTGATGGTGGTGTTCAACTGCGCCGCGATCCCGGTGCTCGTGTTGAACACGGCTGCGACCTGGTTCGGGTTGTACTGCACGGCGGCGGTCAGTGCGGTGGTGTCGACCGACATCGTGCCGTCGCTGTTGAGCGTAATGCCGAGCGAGGCGAGCGTCGTGCCGGCCGCCGCGCCCTTGATACCGCTGCTGACAATGTTGCCCAGCCCGTTCTGGATCGCGTCGAGCATCGAGTCGCCGAGCAGCGGGCCGCCTTGCGAACCGGCAGCCGCGCTCGAATCGAACGAGGTCAGCGAGGTCATCGTGCTCACTACCGCGTTGTACTGGCTGACGAAATTCTCGATGTCGGTGACCTGGGTCGCCGTATCGGCAGCGACAGTCAGCGTTTGCGTCGTGCCTGCCGAGGCCGACGCCAGATTCATCGTGACGCCGTCCAGCGCGCTCGTCACTGCGTTCGTCGAGCTGGTGGCGATGGTGCCGTTCAGCGAGAACACCGCGTCCTGCGCGGCCGAACTTTGGGTCCACGTGCTGCCGGTGGCGAGCGTCGATGCGCCGATCGAGGTGGTCGTGCCGTCGGCCGCGGACGCGAACGTGGACGTGTCCGAATCGTTACCCGTGACGGACTGCACCGAGAGGCTCGACAGCGCCGCGCCCGTGGACGCACCGGTCACGTTGACGTTGATCGTATTGGCCGCGCCGGTCGTCGTCGAGCTGAGCACGAGGTGGGCGCCGTCCGCGCCGTTCACGACCGTGGCTGCAACGCCCGGGTTGCTGCTGGAATTGTTGATCGCCGCGGCGATGCCGCTCAGCGTGTTGTTCGTCGAGTTGACCGCGAGGGTCATCGAGCTGCTGCCGACCATGATGTTCAGCGTGCCGGTACCCATGCTGGCGGTCTGAGCCGACGTGAACGCGCCCGACGTGATGCTTTGCCCCTGCGCGATCTGCGTCGTCTTGACGGAGTAGGTGCCTGCTACCGCGCCCGAAGCTGCGGTTGCCGTGAGGCCGGTACCGCTCGCCGTCGCGGTGAAGGCGGTTTGCAGCGAGCCGTTGAAAAGCGGTGCGAGTCCGACCTGCAGCGAGGACAGCGAGGCCGACAGTTGGCCGATCGCGGAAAGCTGCGTGTTGTCGGTCGTCGCTTTGGCCGTCAGCGTGGCTGTCTGACCGGCGATTTTCGAATTGACCAGAGCCGTGACCAGTGACGACACATCCAGAGACGAGCCCGTCGAACCGCTGATGATGGACTGGCTCGCCTGTTGCAACGCGGCGGCGGCGGCGGCTTGCGCAGCGGCGGCTGCGGCACTGCTGGTGCTTGCGGACGTCGAAATGGTCGACATGGAATGGCTCCGTACAAAGTCTGGGCAGCGCGACTGCTGGCGTCAAAGCGCGCCGGGCCCGTATGCGTGGCGGGAGGCCGAGCCTCCCGGTGAAACGCGTACGCGGATGAACCGTCGGTGAAGCGTGACGGGTCATCCGCGCCGACTGGCGAAGACTACCTTACTGGAGGAGCTTCAGCACTTGTTGCGGCATCGAGTTGGCTTGCGACAACACCGAGATACCAGCTTGTTGCAGCACTTGAGCCTTCGACAGATTCGCGGTTTCCTGTGCGAAGTCAGCGTCGGTGATCTGCGATTGCGCGCTCGACAAGTCGGTCGACTCAGCTTGCTGCGACGTCGAGATACCCGTCAGACGGTTTTGCGCAGCGCCCAGCGTTGCCTGGATGTTGCTGATGGTTGCCAGCGCGTTGTCGATGGTTTCCATCGCCAGGTTTGCGCCTGCAGTCGTGCTCACGTTCACGTCAGCGACCGAGGTCGGTGCGTTGTTCGTGTTGATGCTCGACAGCGTCGTGCCGACCGTCGAAGCCAGACCACCGGAGCTTGCGCCGGAAGTCATGGCGATACCCGACGACGACGACGTGAACAGTGCCGTCGAAGCAGCGCTCGACAGCGAGTTGCCGTTCTGGTCGACGTACTGAACGCCACCGTTGCCGTCCGCTTCAACCGTGATCGACGTGATCGCGTTCGGCGTGCCTGCCGATGCCGTCGAGCCGGTCGTCGGGTCGATGTTCAGGTCCGAGATCTTGCCCAGCACCGTGCCTGCAGTAGCAGCCGAGCCGCCGCCGGTCGTGAAATCAGCGTTGATCGCGCTGACTTGAGCCGTCACGCTGAGGCCGTTGGTGCTGCCGTTGAGCGACAGCGACTGAACGCCACCCGACGACGTCGTCGAGAACAGTGCGGTCGTAGCGGCGCTCGACAGAGCCTGGTTGTTCTGGTCGGTGTACGTGAAGCCGCCCGTACCGTCCGACAGCACGTTGATCTGGGTGATCGCGCCCGTGCCGCCCGACGAGTTCGCCGTGCCGTCCGAGTTCAGATCCAGACCGGTGATCGTGCCCAGCGTGTTGCCTGCTTGCGGAACGCCCGAACCCAGCGACGCTGCCGACACGCCCTGGCTCAGGTCGAGGCTGATGGTTTGACCGACGTTTGCGCCGACCTGAACGTTGACCACGCCTGCCGAACCGTTCAGCAGGTTGATACCGTTGTACGTCGTTTGCGATGCAAGGCGGTTCACTTCAGCGACTTGCTGTGCAACTTCCTGTTGCAGTGCTGCCTGGTTGCTTGCCGACAGCGAACCACCGGCTGCCTGGTTGGCCAGTGAACGGATGGTTTGCAGGCTGGCAGTGATCTGGCTCAGACCCGTGCTGGCCGTCTGCACCATCGACGTGCCGTCGTTCGCGTTCGAAACGCCCTGGTTCAGGCCGTTGATCGCGGTTTGCAGAGTCGTGGAGATGGCCAGGCCTGCTGCGTCGTCCGCCGCGCTGTTGATGCGCTTGCCCGACGACAGGCGGGTAATTGCTTGCGAGAGTGCGCTGCCCGAGCTGTTCAGGTTTTCCTGAGCGGTCAGCGAGCTGATATTACTGTTAATGCTAAGCATGAAAATTCTCCTGTAGAGGCATTAGCCCTAAACCTGCCAGTGTTGGCATCGGCGGAAGCACATGTTCATTGCTGGCCGCCTCAGTGAAGGATGTCGGCCCGCCTAAAAAAAACTTGAGAGACTTTATGCAATTGAGACCCAATTGTTTTGCGGGAAAGGTGCCGCGAATGAGGTTGAAAGCCGCGCGTAGCCTGGGTTACAGCCCGGGATTACAGTTGATTGCCGGACGCACTGCAGCTAATTCAAAGACGGCGTATTCTCATTCGCTCTCTTGTCTTTCTCGTAATTGATCCCGGAGAAGTCATGCAAAAACGCAGGATTGGACGTTCTGAATTGCAGGTCGCGCCGTTGATGTTCGGCGGTAATGTATTCGGCTGGACTGCCGACGAAGCCACGTCGTTTTCGATTCTCGATGCGTTCGTCGATGCCGGACTCGATTTCATCGATACCGCCGACGTCTATTCGGCCTGGGTGCCGGGCAACCAGGGCGGCGAGTCGGAGACCATCATCGGCAAGTGGTTCCGGCAGAGCGGCAAGCGCGACAGGATCGTGCTGGCGACCAAGGTGTCGAAGTTGCCGCAGCGCAAGGGTTTGTCGGCGGCGAATATTCAGGCAGCCGTTGAAGATTCGCTGCGTCGCCTGCAAACCGATTACATCGACGTCTATTTTTCCCACGACGACGACACTGAAACGCCGCTGGCCGAGACGTTGGGTGCTTACCAGAAGCTGGTCGATGCGGGCAAAGTGCGAGTGATCGGCGCGTCGAACTATAGCGGCGCGCGCATCGAGGAGGCGCTGGCAGTGTCGCGCGAGCACGGACTGCCCGAATATCAGCTGGTGCAACCCGAGTACAACCTGTACGACCGCGCGGAATACGAGCGCGACATCGAACCGGTGGTGCTCGCCAATCAGCTCGGCGCGGTGGTGTATTACAGTCTCGCGAGCGGTTTTTTCTCGGGCAAATACCGTTCACAGGCCGATTTGGCGAATAAGGCGCGCGGCAGCCGGGTCGAGAAATATCTAAACGAACGCGGTTTGCGCATTCTGGCCGCGCTCGATCGTGTCGCCGAACGGCACGGCAGCACGCCGGCCACGATCGCGCTTGCGTGGCTGATCGCTCGTCCCAGCGTGACGGCGCCGATTGCCAGCGCAACCTCGGTGGATCAGCTCAAAAGCCTCGCGGCCGCCGTCCATCTGATGCTGACCGGCGACGATATTCGCGAGCTGGACGAAGCAAGTAATTGATCGCGCGAGAGGCCTGGCGCAATCCGTAAACCCCTGGTACGATGGAGAGTTTCCTGATATCATCGGGAGTGAATTGAGATCTTTGCCTGTTTCGTCAGTGTGTCTTCATGTTGAAAAAGCATTGATGAAAGGTTGGCGAAACGGCAGCAGGCGCGGCTTTGAAGTACGTCTGTCCGCGTTCCGCGGTGAGCTCCCCACCTCTCTTTTCCGGCCTCCGTGGCCGCTTTGCCTCTCGTTTCATTCGTGGTTTGGCCGGGGTTTCCCCGCGTTTGCCTGTTACTGGCCATGAACTGAGACGACCGGAGGGCCGGCGCGTGAGCGGACTCCCGCCACGCAAATTAACCCGTATCAAGTGATTGAGTTAGGAATTACATGACGACGATTCTTCTGAAGGAAAACGAGCCGTTCGAAGTGGCGATTCGCCGCTTTCGTCGCGCAATCGAAAAGAATGGCCTGATCGCTGAACTGCGTGAGCGTCAATCGTACGAAAAGCCGACTACGGCTCGTAAGCGTAAGAAGGCAGCTGCTGTGAAGCGTCTGCACAAGCGCCTGCGCAGCCAGATGCTGCCGAAAAAGCTGCACTAAGCACGCTTTTCCGTACGCCGAACGGCGGTGTGAGCTTCGAAAGAAGCCACATCGCCGTTTTGCTTTTGGGCGGTCGTTTTTGAGTGCCGAGCGTAAGGGGCGTCGGAGAGATGGGGGAATTGGGTGCCATTCGCCGCTAATTATCGGGCGATAGGCAATAAATGCAGTGATGTGTGACGACGTCTAACGTCACCACACATCGCGAATCGTCAAGCGGCGCTCTTCAACCGTTCAGCCGACAACCCAAATTGACGCGCAATCGAGCCTAGACGCTCGCGCCATTCCCACGTGCCGAATACGTCGTGCACGTTTTGCAGGCAACTGAGCAGGTTCACGGTAGTCGGGTCGTACACATTGATTCGCGCGCGCAAAAGCGCCTTTTTCAGCGCAGATACGCCGACATCCATATATGCGGGCACTTCGATGGGCGTTTTGCCGATAAACCGCACGGGGATGCCTTCCATCGCGGTCATGTAATCCCGTGGCTTGATGAAATTGCCGACCGGACAGCCGCCGCAATAACCGCGGTAAGCTCCGCCGCCACGTGGTAGCAGAGCGGCGCGTTTCTGGTCGAACAGGTGATTCACGGCCTGATCGAAAATGTCCTGATGCGTCAGGAAGTTGAGTGTTGTCATGGTTGGTCTCCCGTGCTTGCCGCAGCGGTTATTCGTTGTTTGAGCGCATGAGTAGCAGTATCGGGCGTGGGTCGTTTTGTCATGCCCGGACTAACGCCGTGAAACGCCTTCAATTCCCGGGTTTGGCGCGTTTTAGCGTTGCGTCATTGGCGGGACAGCGGGCGTCGCATCTGATGCGCTCATAAATGTATAACGACCTGAATGCACGAGAAGCTCAGCAGGACTTTGGCGCGCGGCATTTTCGAGCCGCGTTCCGTGCTGGAGCGACACTCGCATTCAACCGCCTGGCCTTGTGAATCGGGCAGCCGTCATTTAAGTAACGCAGCATTCAGGATTTTCCCTGGGCAGCGTGCTTTTGTTAGAGACGCGGCACTAAGCGGCGCGGCCCCAACGCCCATTCAACCCGCCTTGCGATTGCGTCCCTTCTTGCCCAGTGCCACGCATCGCGCGCGACATATGCAAGTCGTTTCGTGATCGTTCACCATGCCGACCGCCTGCATGAACGCATAGCAGATGGTCGATCCCACGAACTTGCAGCCGTAGCGCTTAAGCGCTTTGCTCAACGCGTCAGAAATTTCCGTCGATGCCGGCGCGTGCTTGTATGACGCCCATTCGTTCTGAATCGGCGTCTGGTCGACGAAAGACCATATGAAATTGGCCAGCGAGCCGTGTTCGGCCTGAATTTGCTGCACGGCGCGAGCGTTGTTGATGGCCGCTTCGATCTTGCCCCGGTGACGCACGATGCTCTCGTCCACGACCAGCGCATCGACGTGTTTCGGCGTAAAACGCGCGACCTTGGCGATGTCGAAATCGGCAAAAGCGCGGCGATAGCCGGCCCGCTTGTTGAGAATCGTCGACCATGACAGGCCAGCCTGCGCGCCCTCCAGCACGAGCATTTCGAACAGGTGCTGATCGTCGCGCGAGGGGACGCCCCATTCTTCGTCGTGATACTGTGCGAGCGCTTCGCTCGATACCCAGTTGCATCGCTGCTGTGTCACTGTCGCGCTCCCGCGTAGTCATGTCGCTCGCCAGCATAGCTGAAGCCGCGTGCGCCGCAAGTCAGCCATTCGGCCAATTGCAGGATTGAAAATGACCTGCCACGCTATGCGGTATTCACTCACAAAACTCACTCGATTCGATGAACAACGACTTCTTTCTGATCGGCATTGATGGCGGTGGCACCGGCACCCGCGTGGTCCTCGGCGACGCGCACGGCCGTGAACTCTCGCAGGCCGCTAGCGGGCCGTCGGGGCTGGGCCTCGGTATCGAGCGGGCGTGGCAATCCATCGAGGCCGGCTGTGTCGATGCGTTCGCACGGGCCGGCCTGGCGCTCGACTGGTCGCGTTGCGTGCTTGGTTGCGGACTGGCGGGCGCCAACAATCGGGACTGGCTCGCCGGATTTCACGCGAGCGCGCCCAAGTTGGCAGGACTCGCCGTGGAGCAGGACTCCTTCACCACGTTGCTGGGTGCGCACGGCGGCGAACCGGGTGTGATCGTCGCGCTGGGTACGGGCAGCGTGGCGGCCGTACTCGACGCAAATGGCGAGTGCCGCACGGTTAGCGGCTACGGGTTCCCATCGGGCGACGAAGCGAGCGGCGCATGGCTCGGGCTGCGGGTTATCGTGTATGCGCAGCACGCGCTCGACGGACGCGGTCCCAACGACGAGCTTGCTCAGGCGCTCCTCGCACACATCGGCGCACATGATCTCGATAGCCTCGTCGTCTGGCTTTGCGCGGCCAATCAGACCGCTTATGCAAGCCTTGCGCGCATTGCCGTGGAGCACCGCGCGCATCCGTTTGCCGCGCGGTTGCTGGGCGAGGCGGGGGCCGAAATCGGCAAGATGATCGCCGCGCTCGATCCGTCGGGAACGCTGCCGGTCGCGTTGTGCGGCGGCCTCGGCGCGCCGTTGCGCGAATACGTGCCACAAATCTATCAGGCGCGGTTGCGTGAACCTCTTGCCGATTCGGCGCACGGTGGATTGCGGTTGGCCCAACGCGAAGCAGCACGCCTCGCGAGCTGAGGGCGGCTGACTGCGATCGCGACTGCGTGCGGCGGCCCCAATCGCAATCCAGCAGACACGACCGGCAACGGTAAAATACGCAATTTGACGCTGCCGGGTTGCTCATACCATGTACAAAGTCATCGCCACGGATCTCGACGGCACGCTGCTCAACGCGGATCACCAGGTGGATCCGTTCACAGTCGCCACCGTGCGCAAACTGGAAAGCGACGGCCTGCGGTTCGTGATCGCAACCGGGCGTCACTATTGTGATGTCGCCGGTATTCGCGACGTTCTGGGCATCAGTCCGTATCTGATTACGTCCAACGGCGCGCGTATTCACGCGCCGGACAACACCGTGATTCACGCCGACGATCTGCCGCCGGCCATCGTCAAGAAACTGGTGCAACCGGAAATCGTCGGCACGCATGGCCGCGTGATCGTCAATCTGTTCGCCGATCAGGCGTGGCTGATCGACCGCCATGCGCCTGAATTGCTGAAATTTCACCAGGATTCGGGCTTTACATACGAAGTCGCCGATTTGCCGAAACACGACGGCGTCGACATCGCGAAGGTGCTGTACATCGGCGACCCGGCCGATCTCGCGCAAGTCGCCGAGAATCTCGAACGCGAATTCGGCGACGCGTTGTACGTGACCTACTCGCTGCCGGACTGCCTCGAGGTGATGACGGCGAACGTCTCGAAAGGCCGCGCGTTGCAGATCGTGCTCGAGCGCCTGGGCTTCGACGCGTCGCAATGCGTGGCTTTCGGCGACAACATGAACGACATCGATCTACTGGAAACGGCGGGGCATCCGTTCATGATGAACAACGCCAATCCCGACCTCATCAAGCGTCTGCCGAACGTGCCGCGTATCGGCAATAACTTCGAAGCGGGCGTCGCGCATCATCTGCGCAAGCTGTTTTCGCTCGACGACGAACTGACGTCCTGATCCAGAACGGAACCGGCCCGTTTCCACGGTAGTGGAAGCGGGCCGGTGCGGCTGCGCAAGTTGAATCACATGTTGGATTCAGAAGCGCGATTAACCGTGCCACCCTCCACGGCGATCGCCGTGATCATCGCGTCCGCCGCGATGGTCGTCGTGGTTCCAGCCACGGTCATACCGATGGTCGCCGCGATAATAGTCGCGATGGTCGTAACGATGATCCCAACCCCCGTAGTACACGGGCTCCGGCGCCGCGTAGACGCGCGCCGGCTGTGCATAAACCGGTGCGCCGAGCGACAGTCCGATATTCAGATCCGTGTGGGCTTGCGCGACACCGCATGCGCCCGCAGCGAGTCCGGCAGCAACCAGCAAATGAGTGACGATGCGTTTCATGTTGTTCTCCTGTGAGGCGACGTATGTTTGTCGCACAGGACCAATGTACGCACTCAGCCGGATGGGGACTGCGACGAGATGTTACGGACTGCAAGCATCGTCGCAGGATTTGAAAGGCAGATGAAGCGCGGCCGGAACGGGCCGGAAATCGCATGTGGTCGGCTACAAGCCGCGTCTAATAAGCGTTTGCGGCTTATTAATTCAATGCCAATAACGGGCGGAGCCGAATTTGGCGCGATTTACGCTGCAGTGCGCGTAATTGCGGCTTACATCTGTATTACCCAATTAATGCGCCGCACTCGCAGAAGCCGCTGATCCAGCCGATCCCACCGCCGATGCGCCCGGCAGAGCAGCGCATGGGCAATCCGTCGCGCGACCGTTCAATCCCTGCTGGTCATGTTTGAAGCTCGCCCGCGCAGTGCCGTTTTGCCAGTCGAGCTTGACGATATAGATACTGTCGAAGTCGTCGCTCTGCCATTTCGGCACGTCGGCGGGGTTGCCGCCATGAGCGGCCAGCACCTGCCGCAATAGTTTCACGATCAGCTTGTGCTCCCAGGCCACGACGATCAGCTTGTTGCGGTTCGCCGGATTAACGAGCGCCGTCCCTAACTGGTCGATCTGCGCAAAACCGTAGGGCGTTTGCACGGGCATCTGGAATTGAATGGCGGTCGGCTCGATTGTCGCCAGCGGACGAATGTAGTAATAAGGATGGCCGCTATCGTCCTTTTGCTGACCCGGATCGGGCGCGTAAATCAGATCGGGTTTGCCGAATTTGGCTGCAATCACCGCAGGCAAAGCCAGCGCCCGGTTGAGCCCCTGGCAGTTGAGCTGGCCGTAACCTTGCGCAGGTTTTTCGCCGTGTCGCACGAAGACGATCGTTTCGGTATTGCTATCCGCAGCGTTCGCGGGAGCGGCGGAGAGGGCAAGCGAGCCCGCACACAAGCCGCCGACGGAGAGTAGGAGGCCATGCAGCAATCCGCGGAAACGGTTCATCGGTAGCACCTATGCGAGCTTGGAAAGTCGCCCGATTCTAGCAGCGGGGCCATATACGCATTGCCGGATTGACCGGCATCGCGCGCAGTTTTGCACCAAAACAAAGCGGGCGCCGTAGCGCCCGCTTTAAATTACCGCTGAATTAACTTCGCATTGCCTTTGAATGCGCAATTGCGAATCAATCGAGAGCGAGCTTTTGCGAATTACCGCTGCGGCTCTCCGCAATTAGCGGATACAGCACGCCCGCGATCACGGCACCAATGATCGGCGCGACCCAGAACAACCACAGCTGTTCCACCGCTGCGCCGCCGACGAAGAGCGCGGGGCCGGTCGAGCGCGCCGGATTGACCGACGTGTTGGTGACCGGAATCGAAATCAGGTGGATCAAGGTCAGGCACAGCCCGATGGCGATCGGCGCGAAACCGGCCGGCGCGCGCTTGTCGGTCGCGCCGAGAATGACGAACAGGAAGAAGCCGGTCATCACCACTTCGCAAACGAACGCGGCGGCGAGCGAGTAGTGGCCCGGCGAGCGATCGCCGTATCCGTTGCTGGCAAAGCCGCTCGTCACGAGATCGAAGCCCGGCTGGCCCGACGCGATGACCGACAGCACGAACGCGCCCAGCACGGCGCCGACTAACTGCGCCACGATGTACGGCGGCAGGTCCCGAGCCGGGAAGCGGCCAGCGACGGTCAGGCCGACGCTCACCGCCGGATTCAGGTGACAGCCCGAAATGTGGCCGATCGCGAAAGCCATGGTCAGCACGGTCAGGCCGAACGCGAGCGACACGCCCACGAAGCCGATGCCGAGACCGTGAACCGGACCCGCGAAATTGGCGGCGAGCACGGCGCTACCGCAGCCTCCGAGCACCAGCCAGAAAGTACCGAATAGTTCAGCGACCAGGCGTTTTGACAACGGCATGATTGGTATTCCTAAAAAGTGTTGCTTCTGGAAACACGCACAGCGCAACAGTGGTGCATGTCTTGAGCGCGCATTCTAGGGAAAGTCCGGGAAATCCAGTGTCAAGAATTGTCAATGCGGAGTGCGCTTTACCGATTATTTCGAGATAAAACGCTGCTTTACGATTCAGCGCGGCTTAATAATTATCAGAGGATATCTCGCTAAATCGGTATTATTGTCCATTGCGAATTTTTATAATTGCAGTTAGTCTGCGATCGAATCAGTTCTAAAAAGGGGAGAACCGAATGTCTCAATATGCAGACCTCAAGGCGCAGATCGCCAAATTGCAGGCACAAGCAGAAGATGCACGGCGTACTGAAATTGACAATGTAGTCGCCGACATCCGCCAAAAGATCGCTGAATACGGTCTAACTGCACAAGACCTCGGTTTTGCAGTCGCGGCCAAGCGCGGACGCCCGCCCAAGAAGGCTCCGCTGCCGGCAAAATACCAGGATCCCAAATCGGGAAATACGTGGAGCGGGCGCGGTAAGCCACCCAAGTGGATTGCCGGTAAGAATCGCGAACGCTTTCTGATTGGCGCAGCTTGATTCGGCTATCAGCTTTCGCGAAAGCGAATTGAAGGTTTGTCTTATTCGCGATGCGCTAATCGGTGATCGCAGTGCATCCATCCCATCAATAAAAAAGCCGCCCTATGAGGCGGCTTTTTCTACAGAAACCGGCAGACAAGTCTGATTTCCTGCTTGCGCAAACGATTCACTTGTCAGCTAACATCTCATTCATCGCAAAATCGGAATACGCGGTGTATGCGGCAGCTAACTGCTTAAAGCGGTTGATCGCAAAAAGGCGTCAACCGCTTTATTCCGTCTTGTTAGCCGACGGCAACCTGGCGCAATACCGGGCGGCGCGTTGCTTCAATCAACGCCGAATAACCATCGACATAGTTTTGCGCCATCGTCTTCGAGCTGAAACGGCGTTCGAATTGCGCGCGAATTTCGGTGCGCGACAGTTCATCCAGACGTTGCAGCGCGGCGACCGCACCTTGCACATCTTCGACGATGTAGCCCGTCACGCCGTGGTCGATCACTTCCGGCACCGAACCGCGGTTGAACGCGATAACCGGCGTGCCGCAAGCCATCGACTCGATCATCACGAGGCCAAACGGCTCCGACCAGTCGATCGGGAACAGCAGCGCCTTCGCACCCGACAGGAACTCGGGCTTCTGCGCTTCGTTGATCTCGCCGACGAACTCCACGTGCGCCATCGACAGCAGCGGTTCGATTTCGCGTTTGAAATACTCCTGGTCGACCTTGTCCACCTTGGCGGCGATCTTCAGCGGCAAACCGCTTTGTGCAGCGATTTTGATAGCTGTATCGACGCGCTTTTCGGGGCAAATGCGGCCGAGGAAAGCCAGATATTCCGGCTTCTTGTGCGTTTGCGGCGTCAGCAACTGCTCAGGAAGACCGTGATAGATCGTGTTGAGCCAGTTCGCCTGCGGCAACGGCAAACGTTGCGAATCCGAAATCGACACCACCGGAACGTTTGAAAACGCATCGAACACCGGCTGCAATTCCGGCAGATCGAGACGGCCGTGCAGCGTCGTCACGAACGGCGTGTCCATCGTCGTGAAGAGCGGGAACGGCATGTAGTCGAGGTGAAAATGCAGCACGTCGAATTCATGCGCGACCTTGCGCACCTTTTCCATCATCAGGACGTGCGGCGCCAATGCGTCGCGGATCGTCGGATCGAGACGTAGCGCACGCGGCCAGCAGGCGTCGAGATTCGCGGACGTAACCGAGTCGCCGCTGGCAAACAGCGTGACATCATGGCCGAGATCGACCAGCGCTTCAGTCAGATACGACACGACGCGTTCGGTGCCACCATAGAGTTTCGGCGGGACGGCTTCATACAGGGGCGCAATTTGTGCGATTCGCATGCGTTTTCTCCAATTCAAACGGCATCGCGGGACGCGCTCGACTAGAGCGGAGGAGCGAATGCCTAACGGACGGTTGGGCGCGGTAAGCCGCCGCCCGGGGGTGCTCCGAATCCTGCATCGGGTAATCCCTTAGCTTCATTATCGGGATCGGCCGCGCCAATTCGAGTTATTTTTCAAACGCTTAACGTTGTTACAGCGCGAAACATGGTCGGTTACAGCTCATCTGGGAGGCCGTCCCGATAATCGGGAGCGATCATTTCGCAGATAAACAAACGCTGATAACCGTGCAGAGCCCCAGCAATCGCTGGGCCTGGTAGACCGAGCATGACGCCTAAAGGGGCTTCATTACAGCAGAGTGAAAAGCTTTTATAATTCTTTTTCACCTCTGCAAGGTGCGGGTCGTGAGTTATCGAAACTCACCAACTGGTTCACTTTTAGCCGAACCAGGCACTCAAAGCGCATCGTGAATCACCCGCTGCGCGCTACCTCTTCCGAATTTGCATCCCCTCAGGCTCGTCTTTGTAGGAAAAATTCCTACACGAATGACGGATTTATCCGTCAAACAGGCTGGGTGTCTGTCCGATTTTCGTCGCAGTTACATTTAGACACAATGTTGGCAACACAGAAACGAGCCGATTCGTGCGGATGAAGTGCGCGCGCTCAGGCAAACGTTTCCTTACACGGCATTAACCAGCCAGACACACCCCGGGGGAATCATGAGCGCGAATAGCGATATGCTCAGTGAGATCAGAGAAGTCAACCTGTCTTATCTCCTGCTTGCGCAGCGTCTGCTGCGCGAAGACAAGCCTATGGGCATGTTTCGCATGGGGATTTCGGACCAGCTAGCCGATGTGCTCGCCAATCTGTCGTTGGCGCAGACCGTGAAGCTGGCGGCGTCCAATCAGGTGCTGTGCCGTTTCCGTTTCGACGACCACGCGGTGCTGTCCGCGCTGGCCGACAAAGGCAAATCGGCGGCCGTGGCTCAGGCGCATTCCGCGATCCTGATGGCCGGTCAACCCGTCGAGCAACTCGGCTGATGGCCTACAAAAGTGTTGTTCTCGAAGTCAAGGAAATCACGCTAGCCATTGAGCTGATCGAGCTTGGCGCGCGTCTGCAATTGCTGGAAGCGGAAACCAGTCTGTCCCGCGACCGGCTCATCAAGCTGTACAAGGAACTGAAAGGGGTGTCGCCGCCCAAGGGCATGCTGCCGTTTTCGACTGACTGGTTCATGACCTGGCAGCCGAACTTTCACTCATCGCTGTTCTACAACATCTACCGTTTCATGGCGGACCACGGCGGCTGCAAGACCATCCAGTCGATCGTCAAAAGCTACCGGCTCTATCTGGAGCATGTCAGCCTGCACGACGACGAGCCCGTGCTCAGCCTCACGCGCGCGTGGACGCTGGTGCGCTTCTTCGATTCCGGGATGTTGCAGATGACCTCCTGCTGCCGTTGTCGTGGGCATTTTGTCGCGCACGCTCACGATCCGCAGCACAACTTCGTCTGCGGGCTGTGCCAGCCGCCTTCGCGCGCAGGTAAGACAAAGAAATTCGCCGACGCCCGCGCCCGCGAAAGCCTTGCCGCGCTCGCCGTCTGAGCTGTACGCATCCGGCGGCGAACCGGCCGCTCTGCCAGCGCGGTCCGCCCGGCCCGCCAGCCAAGGCGCGGCACGGGGCGCCACCGGCAGCCACGCCGTCCGTGTCGGGCGGCGTGTGACGCCCCCTCTGGTTTACACCGCAGCGCTCAGCCGCTTTTCCGTCAAAGTTTTCTGTTCCGTTGCCGTAAACCAATTAACGACGGTGACCGTCGCTTCTTTGTGAGGGCTCGGCAGTGCTAGTTTTCGTGGGAACACTCGTGACGCTTTTGTCCGTTTTCGGCGGTTACGCGCTGGAAGGCGGCCATCTTGGCGCGCTGATGCAGCCCGTTGAAGTGCTGATGATCGCCGGCGCTGGCGTTGGCGCGTTCATTCTCGGTAACGGAATGAAGACGATCAAGGCGACGCTGCGCGTCATTCCGACCCTCTTCAAGGGCGCGAAGTACAACAAGGACGTCTACATGGAGCTGATGGCGCTCCTCTACGTCCTGCTGGCCAAGGCGCGCAAGGAAGGCACGCTGACGCTGGAAGCGGACATCGACGATCCGTCGAAGAGTCCGATCTTCACCCAGTACCCGAAGATTCTCGCCGACCATCACATCATCGAATTCCTGACCGACTACCTGCGGCTGATGGTGGGCGGCAACATGAATGCGTTCGAAATCGAAAGCCTGATGGACGAGGAAATCGAAACGCATCACACAGAAGGCGAAGCTCCGGCGCATGCGCTGAACAAGGTCGGCGACGCGATGCCCGCGTTCGGCATCGTGGCTGCGGTGATGGGCGTGGTGCACACCATGGCCTCCGCCGACAAACCGCCCGCCGTGCTCGGCGAAATGATCGCGCAGGCGCTGGTCGGCACCTTCCTCGGCATTCTGCTTTCGTACGGGCTGATCGGGCCGCTCGCGAGCGTCGCCGAACAGCGCGTGACCGAGTCGACCAAGATGTTCCAGTGCATCAAGGTGACGATTCTCGCGAGCCTGAACGGCTACGCACCGGCAATCGCCGTCGAATTCGGCCGCAAGGTGCTGTTCTCGACCGAGCGTCCGTCGTTCGCCGAGCTGGAAGAGCACGTGCGCCGCGTGAAGGCCAAGTAAAGGGCGCCGGGAACCGAATCGATGAGCAAGGACAAAGACCGCGCCATTGTCGTCAAGCGCGCCGCGCCCAAGAAAGCCGGGCATCACGGCGGCGCGTGGAAGCTCGCATACGCGGACTTCATGACCGCGATGATGGCGTTCTTCCTGCTGATGTGGCTGCTGAGTTCGGCATCCACGGTGCAGTTGAAGGGCATCGCCGATTACTTCAACCAGCCGTTGAAGATCACGCTCTGGGGCGGCGATCGCAGCGCCGAAGATTCGAGCATCCTGAAAGGCGGCGGCCGCGATATTTCGACCGACGCGCAAGGCGTGACGCGCTCCACCGACGGCAGCAGCAGCCGCGCCGAGCAAACCGTATCGCATAACAACGAAGAAGCGCAGAAGCAGTTGCAGGGCGAGCTGGAGCGTCGCGAACAGGTTCGTCTGCACGACCTGCAGGTCAAGCTGATGGCCGCGATCGAAGCGAACCCGGTGCTGCGCCAGTTCAAGCAGCAGATCCGCATCGATTCGACGCTGACGGGGCTGCGCATCGAGATCGTCGATTCGCAGAAGCGGCCGATGTTCGCGACCGCGAAAGACGAAGTGGAACCGTATATGCGCGACATCCTGCGCGAAATCGGCCACACGCTGAACGATGTGCCGAACCGCATCATCGTGCAGGGACACACCGACGCCGCGCAGTACGCGGGCGGCGAGAAGGGCTACAGCAACTGGGAACTGTCCGCTGACCGCGCGAATGCGTCGCGTCGCGAGCTGATCGCAGGCGGCATGGACGAAGCGAAGGTGATGCGCGTGCTCGGTCTCGCGTCGACGCAGAACCTGAACAAGGCGGACCCGATGGACCCGGAGAACCGCCGCATCAGCATCATCGTGTTGAACAAGAGGTCGGAGGACTCGTTGAATCACGACGACTCCACCACGACCACCTTGTCCGACGACGCAGCCGGCTCCAAGCCGTTGCTGCAAAAAATTGCGCCGCCGGTAACGGCGGCACCGATGCCGCCGCTTCTGGGGCCAGCAAAAGCACCTGCGGCACCAGCAGCACCCGCGGCAGCGGCCCAGTAACAGACAGCGATCGCCAGGCGAGTCGCGCGCCCGCTGGCGCGGACAGTCCGGCGATTCATAGCGTAAGTGCAGCGAGAGGTTTTCATGATCAGGCACATTCTGGCAATCGACGATTCGGCATCGATGCGGCAGATCCTTGCCGCAACGCTGACGACGGCCGGCTACGAAGTGACGCTCGCGGCGGACGGCAACGAAGGGCTCGAAAACGCGCTCGCCATGTCGTTCGACCTCGTGTTGACGGACCAGCACATGCCGGGCAAGACCGGTCTCGATCTGATCGCTGCGTTGCGCGGCAATCCGGCTTATCAGGCGACGCCCATCCTCGTCCTCACGACGGAATCGGGCGAGCCGTTCAAGGAAGCGGCACGTGCGGCGGGCGCGACCGGCTGGATCGAAAAGCCGCTCGACCCCGACATGCTGACCGAACTCGTGGCGGCGCTGGCTGAGCCGGACCTCGCCTAAGCCACTCCCGGACACGTTAAAGAAACTATCGAAGCACCCGGCGCGGCGGCCCCAAGCCCCAAGCCCGGACAGGAACTCTCGCGGTGACCCAGGCATGACACTCGACATCACTCAGTTCTATCAGACGTTCTTCGACGAAGCGGACGAACTGCTCGCGCAGATGGAGCAGTTGCTGCTCAATCTGGATATCGCCAACCCTGACCCCGAAGACCTCGCGGCGATTTTCCGCGCGGCGCATTCGATCAAGGGTGGCGCGGCGACATTCGGCTTTACCGCGTTGACGGAAACGACCCACATTCTCGAATCGCTGCTCGATCGCGCGCGCAATAACGAAATCGTGCTGCGCAAGGACATGATCGACACGTTCCTCGAAACCAAGGACGTGTTGTCCGGTCAGCTCGCCGACTATCGCGCGAGCGCCGAACCGGACGCAGCAGTCGCGAAGGCGATCTGCGCGAAGCTCGAACAGCTTCACGCGGAGAGCCTCGGCGGCGGCGCGCCGGTGGTGGCGGCTGCTCCGGCAGCGGCATCGGTTGAAACAGTTGCAGTAAAAGAAGGCACCCCGCCCGAGCACGTCGTCGAACAGGCGGTGCAGGTGGCGGGTGGATGGGATGACGGCGAACCGGCACAGACCGGGCAAGCCGCGGGGACGGGCAGTGTCGACGACAACACCGGTCCCCATCTGAAAATTACGCTACGGGGCGTGGGTGAGAAGGACCAGGAACTGCTGGCCGAAGAGCTGGGCAACCTGGGGAACATCGTTGGGCAGGTCAAGAGCGGCGGCGATTTCACGCTGTGGCTCGCGACCGATGTGACCTCCGACGACATCATCGCCGTGTGCTGTTTCGTGATCGACGAAAGTCAGATCTCGATCGGCCGCGGCACCGCACCGGCGGACGAAACGGAACAAGGCGAACCTGGAACGCCCGAAGCCGATTCGTCGCCGGCGCAGGCAGCACATGTAACGCATACCAGTCAGGCGGAACCCGCAGCATCGTCGGCCCCGGCGGCCAACTCCGCTGCGCCCGCCGGCAAGGCAACACACGGTTTGTTCGACGCATCGGCTGCGCCTGCTGCACCGGCTGCCGCCGCTGCGCAACCGGCAGCGGCGAGTCAACCGGCACCCGCAGCCAGCGCTGCGGCACCGGCCGAAACCGATCGCAAGGCGCGTCCGGCTGCGGCGGCGGCAGCCGCCGAAGGCAGCTCCATTCGCGTGGGCGTCGAAAAGGTCGATCAGCTGATCAACCTGGTCGGCGAACTGGTGATCACGCAGGCGATGCTCGCGGAAACCACCAGCACGTTCGACCCGGCGCTGCACGATCGCCTGTTCAACGGTATGGCGCAGCTCGAGCGCAATGCGCGCGATCTGCAGGAAGCGGTCATGTCGATCCGCATGATGCCGATGGATTACGTGTTCAGCCGCTTCCCGCGTCTGGTGCGCGATCTGGCGGCGAAGCTCGGCAAGGAAGTGGAACTCGTCACCTTCGGTCAGGCGACCGAACTCGACAAGAGCCTGATCGAGCGGATCATCGACCCGTTGACCCACCTCGTGCGCAACAGTCTCGACCACGGCATCGAAACCGTGGAAGCGCGGCGCGCGGCGGGCAAGGATTCGACCGGGCAGCTGGTGCTGTCGGCGGCACATCATGGCGGCAACATCGTCATCGAAGTGAGCGACGACGGCGCGGGCCTGCGCCGCGACAAGATTCTCGCGAAGGCGGCCAAGCAGGGCATGACCGTCAGCGACACGATGACCGACGAAGAAGTCTGGAACCTGATCTTCCTGCCGGGCTTCTCGACGGCGGAACAGGTCACCGACGTGTCGGGCCGCGGCGTCGGCATGGACGTGGTGAAGCGGAACATCCAGTCGATGGGTGGTCACGTCGAAATCACGTCGCACGCCGGCAAGGGCAGCACCACGCGAATCGTGTTGCCGCTGACGCTGGCGATTCTCGACGGCATGTCGGTGAAGGTCGGCAGCGAGATTTTCATTCTGCCGCTGAACTTCGTGATGGAGTCGCTGCAACCGCAAGCCGAAGACATTTATACGGTCGCCAACGGCGAACGCGTGGTGCGCGTGCGCGGCGAATATCTGCCGCTCGTCGCGTTGCACGAAGTGTTCAACGTCGAAGACGCGAAGCAGGAACCGACCCAGGGCATCGTCACCATCATGCAAACCGAGGGGCGCCGCTTTGCGATGCTGATCGACGAGCTGGTGGGACAGCAGCAGGTGGTCGTGAAGAACCTCGAAACGAATTACCGCAAGGTGCACGGCATTTCCGCCGCGACGATTCTCGGCGACGGCAGCGTCGCGCTGATCGTGGACGTGGCGGCGCTGAACCGCGAAACCCGCCATGCGCATGGCGCGATGAGCCTCGCATGACGACCCTCGTACGAGCACGACGCGCAACACTCACTCAATTCATTTCATCCCAACCGTTTGGGGGCTAACGTGGCAGAAGTCCAATCCATCAATTCGAGCGTGGCGAACGCGAGCGGTACGAATGGCCGCCGCGACGCGCAGCAGGCCGACGCCGGCGGTCAGGAATTCCTGGTCTTCACGCTCGGCGCCGAAGAGTACGGCATCGACATTCTCAAGGTGCAGGAAATCCGCGGTTACGACAACGTGACCCGCATCGCGAATGCGCCCGAGTTCATCAAGGGCGTGATCAACCTGCGCGGCATCATCGTGCCGATCGTCGATATGCGCATCAAGTTCCATCTGGGCCGTGTCGAGTACGACCATCAGACGGTGGTGATCATCCTGAACGTCGCGCATCGCGTGGTCGGGATGGTGGTCGACGGCGTGTCGGACGTGCTGACGCTCGCCACCGACCAGATCATGCCCGCGCCCGAATTCGGCGCGACGCTGACGACCGAGTACCTGACGGGCCTCGGCACCGTCGACGGCCGCATGCTGATTTTGATGGACATCGAAAAGCTGATGACCAGCCGCGAAATGGCGCTGATCGAAACGCTGGGCGTTTAACGGAACACCGCGAACGGGAAACTGGAGAGGGAGCGTCAAGATGCTGAACAGGTGGTCGATCCGCACGTCGTTGACATTGGTGGGGGTCCTTCTGGTTACGCTGACCGTCGTGGTCGGCGCGCTGGGTCTAACCGCGCTGAATCGGGCGAGCACCTCGCTCGACCGGATTGCGCGCGGCGATCTCGTGGCGATTCACGCTCTCGACGACGCGGCGTCGTATCTGTTGCGCTCGCGGGTCGCGGTGGACCGCTTCAACGCGCTGCAAAGCGCGGGTAACGCGGACGAAGCGAAGCAGGCGCTGTCGCGCGCGCAGGAGTTGCTCGCGAAAAGCAACCAGAACTGGCAGACGTATCTCGACGCACCCAAGCCCGGCATCGATCAGGCCTTGCTCGACGACGTCGCGGCCAAACACAACACGGTGATGCACGACGGCGTCGAGCCGGAATTCGCCGCGTTGAACGCCAACGACATGGCCGCGTATCACGCGATCGCCGATACGAAGATCAGCCCGATGTTCATCGCGTACGACGCGGCGGCGTCGGCGGTGGTCAAGGCGTTGCAACAGAGCGTGAGCGAGCAGCAAGCGAACGCACAGGACAACGCGTCGCTGATGATGACGTTGATCATCGGCGTCACGGTTCTCGCGTTGCTGCTGGTGGTCGGCATTCGTTTCGCGCTGCGCGGCCTGATCGTGCAACCGCTGAAAGACGCCACCGCCTGCTTCGAGCGGATGGCGGCGGGCGATCTGTCCGAACCGATCGAGGTGTTTAGCCACAATGAAATCGGCCGTCTGTTCGCCGGTATCAAGCGGATGCAGGACAGCCTCTCGGCGATGGTGAAGGCCGTTCACGGCAGCACCGAATCGATCGACACCGGCGCGCGCGAAATCGCGATGGGCAACACCGATCTGTCGCAGCGCACCGAACAACAGGCCGCTTCGTTGCAGCAGACCGCATCGAGCATGGATCAACTCACCGGCACCGTGCGCCAGAACGCCGAGAACGCGCGTCAGGCGAGCCAGCTGGCCGTCAACGCGTCCGACATCGCGACGCGCGGCGGCGAAGTGGTGAGCGAAGTCGTCACGACGATGCAGGACATCGCGACCAGCTCGAACAAGGTCGTCGACATCATCGGCGTGATCGAGGGGATTGCGTTCCAGACCAATATTCTCGCGCTGAACGCGGCGGTCGAAGCCGCGCGCGCGGGCGAGCAGGGCCGCGGTTTCGCGGTCGTGGCAGGCGAAGTGCGCAGCCTCGCGCAGCGCAGCGCGAGCGCGGCGAAGGAAATCAAGGAACTGATCGGCGATTCGGTCGACAAGGTGCAGAGCGGCTCGGCGCTGGTCGGCCGTGCAGGCTCGACGATGGACGAGATCGTGCAGGCAGTGCGGCGCGTGACCGACATCATGGGCGAAATCAGCGCGGCGTCGGAAGAACAGTCGGGCGGGATCGAGCAGGTGAATCGCGCCGTCGTGCAGATGGACGAAGTCACGCAGCAGAACGCGGCGCTGGTCGAAGAAGCGGCGGCTGCAGCGGCGTCGCTAGAAGAGCAGACGCGTCAGTTGCAGACGGTGATCGGCGGCTGGAAGGTCATTGGCGGACAGACACGCGGCGCTGTGGCGGCCGTGCGTCCGCAGACGGCGACTCGGGCGAATGTCCCGACGTACAAAGCGTCGCCGGTCAAAACCGCGGCGCAGACGCCGGCCCCGGCAGGCAATGGCGCCGCAGGCACAGTAAATGGATCAGGCAGCGAGGCAATTAGCACGACCCCAGCATCATCTACCCGCGACGCAGCTTCGCGCGTCGAACCCGCGCTCAAGCCGAAGGCAGCGCGCGCGGTATCCGAATCCGTAGCACGTCCGGCCGCAGCAAGCGCGGCCACGGCGGGCTCCGACTCGGACTGGGAAACGTTCTAGGAAGTGGCACAAAGTCATGCAGTCATCCCGTCTCCCGCTCGTTGATGAGCGATTCATCGAAACACGCCCGCAAAGCGTGTCGCGGGGCGACTGCGTGCAGGCAGAACCGGCGGGCGCGTGCAACCCCGCGAAACCAATCCCTTCTTCCCAAGGGCACCCTTCGGGCGGAAAGCGGGATGGCTCGTATCGCAGGCAGGAACATTCATGATGGCAACGCGCGCACAACCACGGCCGGACCGGCAGGAGCCGGCCAGATCCGGCGAGTCGAACCGGGACTTTGAGTTCACCACGGCGGACTTCGCTCGCATTCGCGAGCTGATTCACCGCAGCGCGGGCATCTCGTTATCGGATCACAAGCGCGACATGGCGTACAGCCGGCTCGCACGCCGCCTGCGCGCGCGGGGTCTCGACACGTTCAGGCAGTATCTCGATCTGCTGGAAGCGGAGAACGATCCCGCCGAGTGGGAGGCGTTCACCAACGCGCTGACCACCAATCTGACCGCGTTTTTCCGCGAGGCGCATCACTTTCCGATCCTCGCCGACTTCGTGCCGCGCCGCGCGCAGCCGGTGTCGGTGTGGTGCTCGGCGGCATCGACGGGTGAGGAGCCTTATTCGATCGCGATGACGCTGATCGAAGCGCTCGGCGATAGCGGCGCGCGTCAGGCGTCGGTGCTCGCCACCGACATCGATACGCAAGTGCTCGCGAAGGCCGCAGCCGGTGTGTATCAGTTCGACCAGGTGAAGCATCTGTCGCCCGAACGGCTCAAGCGCTTCTTTCTCAGAGGCACGGGCGCGCATGCGGGCATGGTCAAGGTGCGTCCCGAAGTGCGCTCGCTGGTGCGCTTCGAGCAGTTGAACCTGACCGACCGCGATTACCAGTTGCGCTCGCAATTCGACGCGATTTTCTGCCGCAATGTGATGATCTATTTCGATAAACCGACGCAGGCGCAAGTCCTCACGCGCTTCGAGCCGCTGATGAAGTCGGGCGGCCTGCTGTTCGCCGGTCACTCGGAAAACTTCACCTACGTGACACAGGCATTCAAGTTGCGCGGCCAGACCGTCTACGAACTCACCCGTGACGCAACCGGCGTGCGTACGCCGCAGCGCGCGTCGGGTGCGACGTCGCAGCATCATTCGGCTAGCGGGGTGATCGCATGAGCAGCGCCTTGCCGATCGCCACCAATCTCTACTACGACAACCACTTCCAGCGCCCCGGCGTGAAGTTGTTGCCCAACGAGTTCTACACGACCCACGACGACATGGTGCTCGTCACCGTGCTGGGTTCGTGCGTCGCGGCCTGCATTCAGGACCGCACCGCCGGGATCGGCGGCATGAACCACTTCATGCTGCCCGACGACGGCGCGGACGTCGCGCACGCCGCATCCGATTCGATGCGCTACGGCGCGTACGCGATGGAAGTGCTGATCAACGAACTGATCAAGGCCGGTGGCCGCCGCGAGCGTTTCGAAGCCAAGGTATTCGGCGGCGGCGCGGTGCTGGCCGGCATGACGACGATGAACATCGGCGACCGCAACTCGGAATTCGTGCGCCGCTATCTGGCGACCGAAAAAATCCGTATCGTCGCCGAGGATTTGCAGGGCTCGCATCCGCGCAAGGTCGCGTTCATGCCGCGCACCGGTCAGGTGATGGTGAAGAAATTGCGTCTTCAGCAGGAAGCGGGCGTGGCCGAGCGCGAACAGGCGCTCGTGCGGCAAAGCGCCGAAGCGCGCGCCGAGCGGCTCGCAGCCGCGCGCAAACGGGTCGAGCTGTTTTCGTCGCCCGCTGCCGGCGCTGCCCGGCCGAAGATCGAGCTGTTCGGCTCGACCGGCGGCGCCGCGAAGCCGCGTATCGAACTGTTCGGTTCGAGTCCGCGCCCGATTAATTCAAACAACGCCAGAACGACAGAGGAGGCGTGAGCGCCGTGCAAAAGATCAAAGTACTGTGCGTCGACGATTCGGCGCTGATTCGCAGCCTGATGACCGAAATCATCAACAGCCAGCCGGATATGACCGTGGTGGCGACCGCGCCCGACCCGCTGGTGGCGCGCGACCTCATCAAGCAGCACAACCCGGACGTGTTGACGCTCGACGTCGAAATGCCGCGCATGGACGGCCTCGATTTTCTCGAGAAGCTGATGCGTCTGCGGCCGATGCCGGTCGTGATGGTGTCGTCGCTGACCGAGCGCGGTAACGAAATCACGCTGCGCGCGCTCGAACTCGGCGCGGTCGATTTCGTCACCAAGCCGAAGGTCGGGATTCGCGACGGCATGCTCGACTATTCGGAAAAGCTTGCCGACAAGGTCCGCGCCGCAGCCCGTGCGCGCGTGCGCCAGGCCGCGCCCGTGCATCACGCGGCGGCTCATGCCGCACACGCGCCGGTCGGCGCCGCGCCGCTTTTCAACAATCCGCTGCTCAGTACCGAGAAGCTGATTATTGTCGGCGCGTCGACGGGCGGCACCGAAGCGATCCGCGAAGTGCTGGTGCCGCTGCCGCCGGATGCGCCCGCTGTGTTGATCGCGCAACACATGCCGCCTGGGTTTACCAAATCTTTCGCACAACGCCTCAATGGTTTGTGCCGGATTACCGTTAAAGAGGCAGAGCATGGCGAACGCGTGCTGCCGGGACATGCGTATATCGCGCCTGGTCACGCTCACCTGTTGCTTGCCCGCAGCGGCGCGAATTATATTGCCCACCTGTCGGACGAACCGCCGGTCAACCGGCATCGTCCTTCGGTGGACGTGCTGTTCCGTTCGGCCGCGCAGCACGCGGGGAAGAACGCGGTCGGCGTGATTCTGACGGGCATGGGGCGCGACGGCGCCGCCGGGCTGCTGGACATGAAAAAAGCAGGGGCGTACACCCTTGCACAGGACGAAGCGAGCTGTATCGTATTCGGCATGCCGCGAGAAGCGATTGCGCTCGGCGCGGCAGACGAGATCGCATCGCTGCCGGAAATGAGCCGACGCGTCATGGCGCGTTTGTCATCGATGGGCGATCGCGTTCAGCGGGTATGATGCGAGCCGGATGGATTGAGGCGGTTGTTCGAAGCGCTATCGACGCAATCGGACACCGCGCCATGGATCAAGCAAAGGGAATGAAATGGATAAGGGAATGAAGATTCTGGTGGTTGACGACTTTCCGACGATGCGCCGGATTGTCCGCAACCTCCTCAAGGAACTCGGCTACTCGAACGTCGACGAAGCGGAAGACGGTGCGGCAGGTCTCGCGCGTCTGCGCGGAGGCACCTACGAGTTCGTGATTTCCGACTGGAACATGCCGAACCTCGACGGTCTGGCGATGCTCAAGGAAATCCGCGCCGACGCCAAGCTCACGCATCTGCCGGTGCTGATGGTGACGGCCGAATCGAAGAAGGAAAACATCATCGCGGCGGCCCAGGCCGGCGCGAGCGGTTATGTCGTCAAGCCGTTCACGGCAGCGACGCTCGACGAGAAGCTCAACAAGATTCTCGAGAAGATGGCGAAAGCCGGGAGCTGATGTGACTACGCCGACCCAAGCGCCTGGCGCCGATGCGGCCAGTGAGAGCGGCGACTTCGCGTCCGACCGCATTCTCGCCCGCATTGGACAACTGACGCGCACGCTGCGCGACTCGATGCGGGAACTCGGGCTCGACAAGCATGTCGAGCGCGCGGCGGAAGCCGTGCCCGACGCACGCGACCGTCTGAAGTACATCGCGGATCTGAGTGAGAAGGCTGCCGAGCGCGTGCTGTCGGCCATCGATGTCGCCAAGCCGATCCAGGAACAGTTGCAGACCGGCGCGGCCGAACTCGACGCGCGCTGGGAGCAGTGGTACGCGGCGCCGATCGATCGCGAGGAAGTGCGCGCGCTGATGAACGACACGCGCACGTATTTGCGCGGCGTGCCGGAAGCGACCACCGCGACCAACTCGCAGCTGATGGAAATCATGCTCGCGCAGGATTTCCAGGATCTGACCGGCCAGGTGATCAAGAAGATCACCGACGTCGTGTATCTGATCGAGCAGCAGTTGCTGGGCGTACTGGTCGAAAACATCGCGCTCGAACGCCGCGAGCAGTTCGCGGCGAACGCGGCGGCGCTGGCGGCTGAAACGGTGTCGTCGACCGGCAGTCCGGAGCATCTGCTGAACGGTCCGCAGATCAACCCGGAAGGCAAGACGGACGTGGTGCAGGATCAGGCGCAGGTCGACGACTTGCTGGCGAGCCTGGGCTTCTGATGCACCCGGTTGCGTGGCAGCCACGCAACCGGCAGTCAATCGCGCGCAGGATGCAATCGGTAGATGCAGCAAGCCGCGCGGCGCATGCCAATGCTGACGACTGAAAGAAAGCGCAGGCATACTAGGGGCTTCATCAGCGGCATCGCATTCCGGTCACACCTCGCTCCGGCGGGTGGCACGGCGAGGGATTCCTCCTGATCGCGACCGGAGCGCGGCCGTTTTATCTGCCTATATGCGGCCGGTTCGTACCAGGTGCGAACCCGGCGGCAGCTCGGGAGGAGCCTCGTCATGCTGAGTTGTTTACGCCGCGCCGGAATCGTCACGGCGCTTGTCCTGCCCGGTTCCCTGTTATCCGTGCAATCAGCCTATGCGGGCCTCGGTAGCGCTCCGATGACGCCGCCCGCGGGGTCGTCGGTTTCCTCCCGCATCGTTCAGCCGGCCGGCAGCGCCAGCTCTTCACAGAGCGTCATGCGCTCCGCGTCGAGCGCAGCTTCTTCCACATCCTCGGCTTCCTCCGCTTCGTCGTCCTATACCGTGCGTGAAACCACGTACGGTAGCGGCACGGTGGTTCGCGAATATCTGGCGACAGATGGCAGCGTCTTCGGTATCGCATGGAACGGCCCGCAAATGCCGGATCTGAGCGATCTGCTCGGCACCTACTTCTCGCAATATGTCGACGGCGTCAAGGCCGTGCGTGCCGCGCGCGGCCATGCGCGCGGACCGGTCGCGGTCGAACAGAGCGGTCTCGTCGTGCGCTCCGGCGGCCATATGGGCGGCTTCAGCGGTCAGGCGTGGCTGCCTTCCGCGCTGCCCGCCGGCGTCAGCGGTTCCGACATCCAGTGATAGCGAGGACGACGATGCGAACCATGCAGATTGCAACGAAGCTCAAAGGCTGGATGCAGGCCGTCGCGGCCGTGACCCTGTTGGCGACGCTCGCCGCGTGCGGCGGTGGCGGCAGCGACAACTCCAGTTCCAACAGTTCAGACGCGCTGAACGGCGGAACGCTGCCCGTCAGCCCGTCGATGCAGCCGATCGCCGCGACCGCGTCGAACACGGTGCCGATCACGGTCGGCCAGGGTGTGAGCGGCGTGATCAATATTCCGACGGTTAGCGTGACGATCTGCGCACCCAACTCGACCACCAATTGCCAGACCGTCAACAACATCCAGGTCGACACGGGTTCATTCGGCTTGCGGGTGGTGAGTTCGGTGCTGAACTCGACGCTGCTCAACGCGTTGCCGAAGAGCACGCTGGCCGGCTCCAGCTCGCTGCTGGCCGAATGCGCAACGTTTGCCGACGGCTACACGTGGGGCTCGGTTCGCACCGGGACAGTGGGCATCGGCGGCGAAACGACGTCGGCGGCCATTCCGCTGCAAACCATCGGCGATATCGGCACGACGACTTTGCCTTCGGGAAGCTGCGGCACCGGTGCGCCGGAAAACACGGTGTCGGATCTCGGCGCGAACGGCATTCTGGGCATCGGCACCGCGCCGAACGATTGCGGCGTGAACTGCCTGAACGTGAACAATAGCAACTACTTCGCGTGTCCGAGCGGGTCGACGTGTTCCCGCACACCGGTGACCGAAGCGCAGCAGGTGGCCAATCCGGTGGCGAAATTCCCGGTCGACAACAATGGCGTGATCGTGCAGATGCCGCCGATCGGTAATACCGGCGCGGCGTCGGCGACGGGCACGCTGGTGTTCGGCGTCGGCACGCAGTCGAATAACGCGCTAACCGCCACGCAAAGTTTCACGACCGACACCTACGGCAATCTGGCGAACAGCGTATTCAACGGCACGACCGTGACGGCGTTCCTCGATTCGGGCTCGAACGGCTATTTCTTCGGCGATAGCACGCTCGCGCTGTGCAGCAGCACCTACTCGGGTTTTTACTGCCCGTCGTCGGCGCAAACGCGGTCGATCACGCTAGTCGGTCTGAACAACGTGAGTTCCAGCGCCAACATTGGCATCCTGAGTGCGGCCACGCTGTTCAGCAATGGCAGCAACTACGCGTTCAATAACCTGGCCGGGCAGATCGGCGGCAATACCGACTTCGACCTGGGGCTGCCGTTCTTCTACGGCCGTCACGTGTTTTACGGTATCGACAAGACCGCGAGTGGCGGCGCCGCGCCGTACGTGGCGTTCTAACGCATCAAGCGTCGCGGCCTGGGAAGGCTGCTGATTGACGCGTCCGCGCCTGAAAACGCGGACGCCTCGACAACATTCAGCACGGTGCGCGGCCATCGCAATATGCGAGTCGCATTGGATTGACCGCCCGTTCTTCCCTCGCCCGGCGCATTTTTTCGCTGCATTCAGCCATGCGGGTCCACCGCCGGGCACCTCCCCACGCATTCTCCGGGTCTGTCTGACGACCCCCGGCGCCGCGCTGTTCCATCCCTCGAAATACCCCCCTTTCTCCGCCCTTATCCGCCGATCGGTGCTTGCGTCGAGCGGGAATAATCGCTCTCACTGGAAAGAGGCGCCGTGCCTCAGCCGACTGGAGAGTTTTAGTGGCAGAGGATAGCGACCTCGAAAAGACCGAAGCAGCCACTCCCCGGCGCCTGCAGAAGGCGCGCGAGGAAGGGCAGGTTGCGCGTTCGCGGGAGCTGTCGACGTTTGCACTGCTGTCAGCAGGATTCTTCGGTGTATGGGGTATGTCCGGCAGCATCGGCGAACACTTTCAGGGCATGTTGCGTGCGTCGCTCACGTTCGATCACGCCAGCGCATTCGAGACCAGCCGGATGCTGATCGGCGCGGGCGCGGCGGTCCGCGAAGGCTTTTACGCGCTGATGCCGATTCTTGCTTTCACCGGCCTCGCCGCGCTGCTCGCGCCGATGGCACTGGGCGGCTGGCAATTGTCGGCAGCCGGGCTTGAGCCGAAATTCAGCCGGCTCGATCCGATTGCGGGCCTCGGCAAGATGTTCTCGATCAACGGCCCGATCCAGCTCGGCATGTCGCTCGCGAAGACGCTGGTGGTGGGCATTATCGGCGGGACCGCGATCTGGAATCGCCGCGAGGAAATCCTCGCGCTCGCGACCCAGCCGCTGAACCTCGCGCTCGCCAATTCCGTGCATCTGATCGGCGTCTGCTGCGGGATGACGGTGGCGGGCATGCTCGTCGTGGCGGGGCTCGACGTGCCGTACCAACTCTGGCAGTTTCACAAGAAACTGCGCATGACCAAGGAAGAAGTGAAGCGCGAGCACAAGGAAAGCGAAGGCGATCCGCACATCAAGGGCAAGATTCGCCAGCAGCAGCGTGCTGCCGCGCGTCGCCGGATGATGACGAACGTGCCGAAGGCCGACGTCGTGGTGACCAACCCGACGCACTTCGCGGTCGCGCTGCAATACACCGACGGCGAGATGCGCGCGCCGAAGGTGGTCGCCAAGGGCGTGAACCTGGTGGCCGCGCGGATCCGCGAACTTGCCGCTGAAAACAACGTGCCGCTGCTTGAAGCGCCGCCGCTCGCGCGGGCGCTGTATCACAACGTCGAACTGAATCAGGAAATTCCCGGCCCGCTGTACGGCGCGGTCGCCGAAGTGCTCGCCTGGGTGTTCCAGTTGCGACGCTTCAACACCGAAGGCGGCGTCAAGCCGGTCGCACCGACCGGGCTCGACGTGCCGGAGGAACTCGATAAGGGTGGTGTCCCGGCAGACGAAGCCGACCAGGAAGCCGCCGACACCCTCAACCCCGCTAACGACGACGCTTCAGGAGCCTCCGCATGAACGCTCGCGCCGGATTCCTGTCCCGACGGCCGGATGCCTTCAGTACCGCCAATTTGAGAGCCCTCGCCGGGCCGGTGCTGATCTGCATGATCCTCGGCATGATGATTTTGCCGTTGCCGCCGTTTTTGCTGGACCTGCTGTTCACGTTCAACATCGCGCTTTCCGTGATGGTGCTGCTCGTCAGCATGTACACGATGAAGCCGCTCGACTTCGCCGCGTTCCCGAGCGTGCTGCTGTTCTCGACGCTGCTGCGCCTGTCGCTGAACGTCGCGTCCACGCGGATCGTGCTGCTCGAAGGCCACACCGGCCCCGATGCGGCCGGTCAGGTGATCGAGTCGTTCGGCCACTTCCTCGTAGGCGGCAATTTCGCGGTCGGTATCGTCGTCTTTATCATTTTGATGGTCATCAACTTCATGGTGATCACCAAGGGCGCGGGGCGGATCGCGGAAGTGTCCGCGCGCTTCACGCTCGACGCGATGCCCGGCAAGCAGATGGCGATCGACGCCGACCTGAACGCGGGTCTCATCAACGAAGATGCGGCCCGCAAGCGTCGCTCGGAAGTCTCGCAGGAAGCCGAGTTCTACGGTTCGATGGACGGCGCGAGCAAGTTCGTGCGCGGCGATGCGATCGCCGGTTTGCTGATCATGGTGATCAACATCATCGGCGGCCTGATCGTCGGGATGGTCCAGCACGACATGAGCTTTGCCGCGGCAGGCAAGAACTACACGCTGCTGACCATCGGTGACGGCCTCGTCGCGCAGATTCCGTCGCTGGTGATTTCGACGGCCGCCGGTGTGATCGTGTCGCGCGTCGCGACCAACGAGGACATCGGCACGCAACTGACCGGCCAGCTCTTCACGAATCCGCGCGTGCTGATGATCACGGGCTGCATTCTGGTGCTAATGGGCCTGATCCCGGGCATGCCGCACTTCGCGTTTCTGCTGCTGGGCGGCGGTCTGATCCAGCTTGGCCGGACCATGAAAAAGCGTGCCGACGAGCGCAAGAACGGCCCGTCGCTGGTCGACATCACGCCGGCCGTGACCGCGCCGGTCGAGAACACCGAAGCAAGCTGGGACGACGTGACGATGATCGACACGCTCGGCCTAGAAGTCGGCTACCGGCTGATTCCGCTCGTCGACAAGAACTCGGACGGCGAACTGCTGAAGCGTATCAAGAGCATCCGCAAGAAGTTCGCGCAGGAAATCGGCTTTTTGCCGCCGGTCATTCATATTCGCGACAACCTCGAACTGCGGCCGAACGGTTACCGGATCGCGCTCAAGGGCGTCGAAGTGGGCGTCGGCGAGGCGTATCCGGGGCAGTGGCTGGCTATCAACCCGGGTCAGGTGTCCGCCGCGTTGCCGGGCACGCCGACGCAAGACCCCGCTTTCGGTTTGCCGGCCATCTGGATCGACACGAATCTGCGCGAACAGGCTCAGGTGTACGGCTACACGGTGGTCGATTCGAGCACGGTGGTCGCGACGCACCTGAATCACCTGGTCGTCACGCATGCATCGGAACTGCTCGGCCGCCGCGAAGTGCAGTCGTTGCTCGAGCGGATGCAGAAGGACACGCCGTCGCTCGTCGACGATCTGGTGCCGAAGGTGCTGCCGCTCACCACGCTGCAAAAGGTGCTGCAGAACCTGCTGGAAGAAGGCGTGCCGATCCGCGACATGCGCACGATTCTCGAAGCGCTGTCCGAACACACGCCGAAGATCACCGACGCGCACGATCTCACCGCCGCCGTGCGGCTCGCGCTGGGTCGCGCGATTACGCAGCAGTGGTTCCCCGGAACCGGCGACATGCAGGTGATGGGCCTCGACTCGAATCTGGAACGGGTGTTGTCGCAGGCGCTGTCGACCGGCGCGAATCCCGGCCTCGAACCGGGGCTGGCGAACACGCTGCTGAACGAAACACAGAAGGCGATGACGCGTCAGCAGAACGCGGGTCTCGCGCCCGTGCTGCTGGTTCAACACGCATTGCGGCCGATGATCGCGCGCTTCCTGCGCCGCAGTCTGCCGCAGCTGAAGGTGCTCTCGTACGCCGAGGTGCCCGACACGCGCAACGTGCGGGTCGTGAATCAGATCGGCGCGCACGCCTGACGCGTTGCGCATACTCAGCCCAGGCGGTTCGACCGGCGCTCGATAGAGCGCCGGTTTTCATTTGGGCGATGCTTTTTCCTGCGCGCATCCGGCGGATCGTCGCGTGCACGCGACGGCAGCCAGGGATTGCCTTACCGACCCTTGCCGCGCCGCTTGCGCAGCCACGCGCGGTGCCCGCGCAAACGCGCTTCATGCGCCCGTGCGCGTGACATCCGCCATCTCCCCATCGTGCGAATTGCCTACCTTTAACGGTCTTTATCCATCGATCGTCGCTCGACGGCTTTCGCAATAATTGATCTCAATGGGAAGCGGTATGTTGCCGGTCCGTTAGTCCGTTTACCTCATCGGGGGTCCAGCTTGAACATTCGTAAATTTATCGGTGCGACTAGTCGCGATGCTCTGCGTCTCGTCCGTGAAGCCCTCGGCGCAGACGCAGTCGTGTTGTCCAACCGTACGATGGACGACGGCAGCGTCGAAATCGTCGCGCTGGCCGACAGCGATCTCGCGTCCATCACGCCCAAGGCTCGCCAGGGCGCGAATGGCCAGGGCGCACCGATGAATACGGGCGCTGGACTGCCCTCATTCGGCGCACCGCGTGCGCTGCCGCCAATGCAGGCGAATCCGTATGCGAGCGGCATGCCCGACGTGTTCTCGTCGGTGTTCGGCGCGAGCCCCGAAGCAGGCGCCGACGCGATGCCGCCGAGCTTGCCGGCCGGTCTGTCCGCGAATCTGCTGGCGAACGATGCGCCGCTGGGCGCTCCCGCAGCGATTCCTTCGACGATCCCTTCCGCCATCTCCGCAGCGATTGCCGCCGCCGCACCGGGCAACTCGCTGCCCGCCACGACCGCCAGCGCTACTCCAGTCCCGGTTCAACCAGTTCCGAGCGCCCGCGCAGCGGCCACGCGTCTGTCGGAAGACATGCGCGCCGATCTGCTGAAGGCGGCGGGTGTAGCGCCTTCGCCGGTCACCGCGACCGCCGATACCAACGCGCCGCGCACGATGGCCGAATCGAACCCCTGGCTGATCGACCACGCACGTCGCATCGCCGCAGACCAGCAACAGGAAGACGGCGCGCATAGCTCGCGTCCGTCGCCGATGACGCCGTCGGTCGCCACCGCGAAGGGCCTCGGCGCAGCAGTCGAAGTCAGCGCGGTCGCCACGCCGCCGGTCACCGGCCCGCAAGCCGCCGACACGCCCGAATGGGCCCGCGAAGCGGCGCAGGTCGCCGCCCGCCGCAACGCGCAGAAGATCGCGCCGATGCCGACTGTCGACGAAGCCCGCACGCCCGCAGCCGTCGCCGAAGCGATCAAGGCGCGCATGGAGCAGGTCGTCAACGACACCGTGATGAACGAACTGTCGTCGATGCGCGGCATGATGGAAGAACACTTTGCCGGCCTGCTGTGGGGCGATCGCCAGCGCCGCAGCCCGGCGCGCGCCGCGCTCACCAAGCACCTGTTCGCCGCCGGTTTTTCCGCGCAACTCGTGCAGATGATGGTCGACAACCTGCCTGCCGAAGTCGACAACATGGACGCCGGCATGGAGTGGGTTCGCACCGTGCTCGAATCGAACCTGCCGGTGATGGAAGACGAAGACGCGCTGATGGAGCGCGGCGGCGTGTTCGCGCTGATGGGCCCGACGGGCGTCGGCAAGACCACGACCACGGCGAAGCTCGCCGCGCGCTGCGTGATGCGCTTCGGCGCCAGCAAGGTCGCGCTGCTGACCACCGACAGCTACCGGATCGGCGGCCACGAACAACTGCGCATCTTCGGCAAGATTCTCGGCGTGTCGGTTCACGCGGTGAAGGACGGCGCCGATCTGCAACTCGCGCTCTCCGAATTGCGCAACAAGCACATCGTGCTGATCGACACGATCGGCATGAGCCAGCGCGACCGTCTGGTCTCCGACCAGATCGCGATGCTGTGCCGCGCCGGTCAGCCGGTGCAACGCCTGTTGCTGCTCAACGCAACGAGCCACGGCGACACGCTCAACGAAGTCGTACAGGCCTATCAGCGCGCGCCGGATCAACAGCCGCTCGCCGGCTGCATCCTGACCAAGATCGACGAAGCTACCAACCTGGGCGGCGTGCTCGATACGGTGATCCGCTACAAGCTGCCGGTGCATTACGTGTCGACTGGTCAGAAGGTGCCGGAAAACCTGTACGTCGCCACGAAGAAATTTTTGATCAAGAGCGCGTTCTGCATACCGCGAGACAACTCGCCATTCGTGCCGCACGCCGACGATATTCCCGCGCTGCTCTCCGCGCTGTCCGCACGCTCGACCGCCGAACAGCACGAGGTCCGCTTTGGATAAGCTCATCTCGGATCAGGCAGAAGGACTGCGGCGACTGTTGACCCGCACCGGCGCACGCGTGATCGCGGTGACGGGCGGACCGGTGGGCGTCGGTTGCACGACGGTGGTCGTGAACCTCGCGGCAGCGCTTGCGCAGCAGGGCAAGGACGTGCTCGTGATCGACGAATGTGTGGGCGAGCGCTCGGTCAGTGCGCTGCTCGGCGGCTTGCGCGGCGCGGGCAATTTCGCTGCCGTGATGCGCGGCGAGATGACGCTCGACGATGCCGCCGCCCGTCATCCGCTCGGTTTTTCGGTGCTGGCCGCCTCGCGCGCCAATCGCGAAGGACACACGACGCAGCAATTCAACGTGTTGCTGGGCGGCACCGCCGACATCGTGCTGATCGACGCGCAACTCGATGAACAGGGCCAGCTGTCGCCATTCGCGCGGCAGGCGCACGACGTGATGGTGGTCGCGCGGATGTCGGCCCAGGCGATCACCGATGCGTACGCGTGCATGAAACGGTTGCACTTCGCGCACGCCATCGCGCAGTTCCGGGTGCTGGTCAATTACGTGCAGAGCGTGAACGACGCGCACACCATTTTCATGAATCTCGCCGGCGTGGCCGGGCGCTACCTGACGGTGGCGCTGGAAGACGCCGGTTGCATTGCCGCCGATGCGCGGATGGCGCGAGCCCAGGAGTTGTCGCGTTGTGTCGTCGATGCATTCCCGTCGACACCTGCCGCGCGCGACTTCCGGCACCTCGCCGCCGAATTGCAGTACTGGCCGATGCGGCCAGCGATGTCGTCGCAAACGCCCTGGCGGGCGCCTGCGACCGTTACAGCGGCGCAACACGCCGATCAACCGTCACCGCAGCACGCCTGAGAGGCGGCACGAGGACAAGGGGAGCACGATGTATAACGCTCAGGGAAAGATTTCCCAAGCCGAAGTTCTGACGAAGTACGCACCGCTGGTGCGTCGTCTCGGCTTGCAGATCGTCGCCAAGATGCCGGCGAGCGTCGATCTCGACGATCTTATCCAGGCCGGCATGATCGGATTGCTGGATGCGGCAGGGCGCTACAAGGAAGATCAGGGCGCGCAGTTCGAGACCTACGCGAGCCAGCGGATTCGCGGTGCGATGCTCGACGAATTGCGCAGTAACGACTGGTTGCCGCGCAGCTTGCGGCGCACGTCGCGTGAAGTCGAAACGGCGGTGCACAAGGTGGAGCAGAACCTGGGCCGTTCGGCGAGCGAAGCCGAGATTGCCGGGCAACTGCAAATGCCGCTCGACGAATATCAGTCGATGCTGCAGGACCTGCATGGCAGCCAGTTGATCTATTACGAAGACTTCGACCGTTCCGCCGACGACGAGCCGTTTCTCGACCGCTATTGCGTGGATCATTCCGATCCGCTCTCCGCGCTGCTCGACGACAGCCTGCGCTCGGCGCTGGTGGAAGCGATCGACCGCCTGCCGGATCGCGAGAAGCTGCTGATGTCGCTGTACTACGAACGCGGCATGAACTTGCGCGAAATTGGCGCGGTGATGGAAGTGAGCGAATCGCGGGTGTGCCAGTTGCACAGCCAGGCAGTAGCGCGTTTGCGCACTCGGTTGCGTGAAATGGCCTGGGCAAACGCCGAGGCAAACTGACGACTGGACAGTTGGTGTTCTGGCGCGATGCGCTCAACCCACTGTGTTGTTCATGCGTCAGCCATCTCGTGTTCCGCGGCGAGCGCGAGAAATGCGGAGCGCGACATGCCGCGCGCCTGCGCATAAGTGTCGATCTCGTGGACCAGCACCTCGGGCAGCGAGATATTGATGCGGACTGCTTTCTTCAGCGCAGGAATATTGCGCGTGGTGACAAAGCCCCATGTGAACGCCGCGAACTCAGGATTACGCCGATGTTCGTCGAGCGTGCGCCGTTCGGGAATGGGCATGCCTTCGTCGAGCAAGGTGTCGAGATGCGCCTCGATGGCCTCTTTGGCGTTGGCGTAGGCTTCTTCAAGCGTGTCGCCCGCCGAGTGGCAACCCGGAATGTCGGGCACCACTACACCGAATGCGTGGCCTGAGTCGCCAGGCTCGATCGCGATCGGGAAAATCAAGTTCTTCATTTCAGGCCTGCCTGTTTCAGGATGCTGTTCAGGGTGCCGGGCGGCAGATCCCTTTTCGGATGCGGGATGGTCACGAGACCGGGCTTTACCGCGTGCCGGAAGTGATGGTGACTGCCCGATATGCGGATCAGACGCCAGCCATCGGTTTGAATCAGTTTGACGACCTCGGCGCTGTTCATGCGGTACTCCTCTTACTATACACACGATTACACACTCCTGCTAGTGGTTGGGGAGCCGCCGTCATGAGGTTCAGACACAAGAACCGGCTGACGGCGTGGAGCTCGACAGGTCTGTCATTTCAACGCGTCGCGCGTCTGTGCGCCAGCTAGCCGGATGGCTAATGCCGGGAGTCGTGGGGGAGGGGAATTGAAAAACAGGTGGCCGGAAAAGCAAAAAGGCTCGTCAAAGACGAGCCTTTTTTTGTCGTTCAAACGAAGCAGATCAACTGGCCTGTAAAGCGGCGCGCAGGCGCCGCCCGGACCCGCCTCAGACAATCATCACACCTCGACTTGCGACGGAATCCGTCCGTCCGGGCCGTAGAAATTGGCTTTGCGCGGCACGTTTACCTGCAACGCGGCCAATGCCCGCTGGTTGTAGTCCATCCGAACGCGGATCAGCTCGCCGTTGCTGGTGTTCACGCGTCGCGCGCGGTCGGCCGCTTTTTGCAGCAGCGCCCATTGCTCGGCGACTCGTGTGTCGGTGCTGGCCGCCAGCTCCATGCCGGACCAGCCGGCCGGAAAACCCAGCTCGGCCAGTTGCGCGTCGCGCGCGGCTTCGAGCCTCGCGAGCACGCCGATCAGCTCCGTTTTCTTCTCGATGATCGGCGGTAATTGTTCGACCGGCGAGACGGCGGTCAACGCTTTGGTTTCGAGCGTCAGAATCGAGGCGAACGCCTCGACAGTCGAATATTCTTCGATGAGGGTGGCAAGCAGGGCGTCTTTCATCTCAACAACTCGCTAAACACGCCGGCTCGCGCACGATTCGCGAGCCGAGTTTGTCGAACGTCGCCGGCCACTTCACCACACTGCACTGTGTCGATTAGTTGCCGGTCGACGAGGTCTTGTTCTGCAACAGGTCGCGCGCCGTCTGCAACACGCCGTCGGCGATCTTGCTCGAATCGATCTGCAGCGTGCCATTCGCGATGGCCTGCTTGATCGACGCGACATGCGCGGTGTCGATGTCGCCGGAGCCGGACCCCGCCTGACTCAGCAGATGCTGCGACAAACCCGACAGGCTGACGCTCGCGTCGCCCGACGTGCTGCCCGCGGTTTGCGTCGCCGACGTCGCAGCACTCTGCGTGGTGTCGGCGCTCGCTGCGCTGGCGTCGCTCTGCTGGGAGCGGGACACGGCGTCTTTCAACGCCGGCAGATTCGAATTGGTTGTGGAATCGACTTTCACGATTGGCTTCCTGAACGATTTGATCCTGATAACGGCAACCGCTGATCAAAACTTTAGCGCAATCGCTCCACGCATTTCCTTGCTTCTCAACGCAATCTGGCCCTTTCGGCGGCTCGGCCGCCTGCGGGAAAGCCCGTTCCGCCGCCACGGCCTCAGCCAGCGTGCGATTCGGGGCGGCCAGACAGTTCACAGCTGAATCTCCACCGTCGCGCCATCGCGGACGATGCCCGAGATGATCTGGCCGTTCGCGGTTTTCACCCGGATCTGCTGACCCGGCGATGCGTTGTTCATCGCGCTGCCTTCCGCCGAAATCGAGAAGCCTTCGCCGGCTGCCACGACGCGCACGGTCTGGCCGATCGACACCGCCGACGCGCTCCTGAGCATGTCGCGACGCAGCGGCATGCCGCCCGCGATCCGCGTCAGCGAAACCGAGCCGACGGCCTGCGACGGATCGGTAACGATGGCCTGCGGCAAGCCGGTCAGGTCGCCGTCGCGCGCGACGAGGTCGGCGGCGGTGAGCACTTCGCCCGCATTCATGGCGCGCGCGGCGAGGTAGTAGGTGGCGTGCAGGGACACGCGTGCCTGCAGGTAGATGGTCCACGGGTGGCCGCCTGCGCAGCGCACGCCCACGGTCGTGCGGCCCCACATGCGCGCGCCCGTCGGCATGAACGGTTCGAGAGCCGTGCAGGCGGCGATGCCGCGCGGGAAAGCCGGTGCGACGGTGATATCGACCTTGCCGGGCAAACCGACTGCCTGCTGTTGCAGGAAAGCGAGAGCGGCCGTGTGAATGGCTTCCGGGTCCTGCTGGCCGGGCAGCGGCGCCGGTTGAGCGGCTGCGGCGGGCTGCTGCGCATTTGCTGGCGCAACGGCCGCTGCCACTGGGCGTACTGCGGCCGGTGCCTGTGATTTGGCGATTGCGGGACGGCTCGGCATCGGCGATGCGATGGGCTTGCCGTTCGCGCTGAATTCGGGCGGCAGGCCGCGCGAAGCCAGGCTGTCGAAGCCGCCTTGGGGCGCGCTCGCGGCAACCGGCTGCGCGTTGGTCACGCCGGGCTGCGCCGGAGCGACCACGACCGGGACGACCGTCGTCGCCGTACGCGGGCTTTGCGCGGCATTGACGCGCGCCACGTTCATCGACGAACCCTGCGGCGGAATCGTCACGACGCCGTTGGCATCGGGCTTGAAATTAGTGCGGATCATGGCCGGCGCGGCAGCGGGTTCTCCCGCGCCCGGAATCACGATCGCGCCGTTCGAACCGGCCGCGCGCGAAAACGGATCGGCGTCGCGGTTCTGCGGCTCGCGTCCGGCCGTCTGTGCAGCGGCTGCGGCCAATGCGGTGGCGACCGCCGCGCGCTGCGCGGGCGTCGCCGCTGCCATCTTTTGCGCGATTTCGTTCAGCGCCGCCGGATTGTTCTCAGCCGGACCGGCGATCACGATCGGCCCGCTCGCTTCCTGCGCTTGCGTATTACCCGGCAGCAGCACGATGCCGCCCGCTACCCACAGCGCGACGCTTACCACCATCCGCGTCAGGAGGCGCGACGTGGCGCGCAGCGCCAGACGCGGCGCGACCCGCATGGTGCGTGCCGGCAGCGAGCCGCGCGAAGCACGCAAACCGGCACTCGCGCGATACGCCGTCGCGTGGCTCGCACGCTGCGGCAGATCGGAAGTGGGCTGGTCCATACGGTTCTCCATCGAATGCATCGGTACGCCTTGCATTCTAGAGAGCGCGCCCCAGCCGCAAACGTTGAATAGAAGCCCCCTTTCCCGGTTATTCGTCCGATTGCCGCTTGCGTTCGGCCCATAAGATGCACCTCATGCAAAAAGGCCTTCCCGGTCAATGCGATCCTCGAGTGAGGCGCGGGCGGGGACGCCTCGGGAACCTTCTCGGGAGATTTCTATGCTGGACAAACTCGATGCCGAATTCGCCTTTGGCCGCCAGGCGATGGATGTGCGCGCCTACCGCCAGGAGCTGCTGTCGTCGAATATCGCCAACGCCGATACCCCCGGGTACAAGGCGCGCGACGTCGACTTCGCTTCGTCGCTGGCCGGCGCGCTGAAAAAGACCGGCGGCAGCACCGCCGGCCAGGGCGCGTCGAACAATTCGACGCTGGTGATGACACAACCGGCGGGCGTGACGAGCGGCATGACGATGGTGTCGACGGAACCGGGCCACATGGCCGGCAAGGCCACGCTGACGGCAACCGGCGGCTCGCCCGACGACTACGGCAGCCTGCAATACCGCATTCCGACCCAACCCGCGCTCGACGGCAACACGGTCGATATCGACACCGAGCGCGTTCAGTTCGCCGACAACACGCTGCACTACGAGTCCGGCATGACAGTGGTATCGAACCAGATCAAAACGATGCTCTCGGCGATCACGTCAGGCTCGTAAAAGACATGCAGAGCATGCAGTAACAGATACAGCAGCAAGCAAGCACAAATCGCTACGGGACTTAACTTGAGGCCGGGTCGAACCGGCAGGAGAGGTCAGGAAACCATGCCATCCCTGATGAATATTTTTGGTGTTGCCGGCTCCGCGATGTCAGCGCAGTCGCAACGGCTCAACGTGACGGCGTCGAATCTCGCCAACGCGGACAGTACCACCGGCCCGGACGGCCAGCCGTACAAGGCCAAGCAGGTCGTGTTCGCGGTCAGCCCGCTCGGCGGCGCGCGCAGCGCGTCCGGCCAGCAGGTCGGCGGGGTGCAGGTCACTGGCGTGGTCGACGATCCGTCGCCGATGAAAACGGCTTATGAACCCGGCAACCCGGCGGCCAACGCGGACGGTTACGTCACGCTGCCCAACGTCGACCCGGTGCAGGAAATGGTCAACATGATTTCGGCTTCGCGTTCCTATCAGGCCAACGTCGAGACGCTAAACACGGCCAAAACACTGATGCTGAAAACGCTCACGATCGGAACCTGAGGAGACTTACCTTGACCACCACTATTGGCAGCAGCGGCGCCACCGTTTCGCAGACCCTGCTCGACACGATGAACGGCACGAACAGCGCGACGAGTGCCACCGGATCGAGCAGCAGCTCGTCCGGCACGTCGGCCGCCGACCTGCAGAACACCTTTCTTCAACTGCTCGTCGCGCAGTTGAAGAACCAGGACCCGACCAGCCCGATGGACAGCTCGCAGATGACTTCGCAGCTGGCCGAGATCAGCACGGTGCAGGGCATCAGCCAGCTGAATACGTCGCTGACTTCGCTGTCGACGCAACTCGCGGCCGGCCAGTCGTCGCAGGCCGCATTGCTGATCGGCAGCAGCGTGCTCGCGTCGGGCAGCACCATGACGGTTTCCAGCGGCAAGGCCAGCACCATCGGTGTCCAGCTTCCGGCCGCAGCGGACGACGTCACGCTCACGATCAAGAACTCGTCCGGCACGGTGGTCAACACGATCGACCTCGGCAAGCAGGCAGCGGGCGTCACACCGGTTGGCGTGACGGCGGTCGATTCGTCGGGCAACACGCTGGCCGACGGCACCTACACCTTTACCGTCAGCGCGACGGCGGGCGGCCAGCCTGCCACCGCGACGGCGCTCAGCGCGGCGACCGTGGAAAGCGTCGTGCAGCAGTCCGACGGCACCAGCGGTCTCGTGCTGTCGAACGGCTCGACGGTGCCGCTGACCGGCATCAACGCGATTCTCTAATTCCGAGTCACCAGTTAGTTACGACTTTCCAGATACGGAGTCATCATGAGTTACAACACAGGTCTGAGCGGTTTGTCCGCGGCGTCGAGCGATCTCGACGTGATCGGCAACAACATTGCCAACGCCAATACGGTCGGCTTCAAGAGCGGCACCGCTGAATTCGCCGACGTGTACGCCAGCTCCGTCGCTACCGCGGTGAACAACCAGGTCGGTATCGGCACGCAATTGAGCGGTGTGCAGCAGCAGTTCGCACAAGGCTCGTTCACCAGCACCGGCGCCGCGCTGAATGCCGCGATCAACGGCAACGGCTTCTTCCAGATGAACAACAACGGCACGCTGACGTATTCGCGTAACGGTGTGTTCCAGATGAACAAGGACGGCTACATCACCAACACGCAGGGCCTGGAGCTGATGGGCTATGCGGCGAATTCGGCAGGCATCATCAACACCGCGCAAACCGTGCCGCTGCAGATTCCGACCGGCGACATCGCACCGGTCGTGACGACCACGATCACCGGCTCGGGCCTGAACCTGGGCGCCCAGGACGACCTGATGTACGGTACGCCGACCGTGGCCGCCGGCACCACCAACAGCGGCTCGCTGACCACCACCGGCGCGGTCGTCACCAACGCGGCGGCGGGCACCAACACCGACAGCTACTCGGTCGATTTCACGAGCCCCACGACCTACAACGTCACCGACACGACGACCGGCGCGGTCACCGTCACCGGCGGCACGTACACCGCCGGCACGGCGATCACCCTCGGCAACGGCGAGACCATCGCGTTCAGCGGCACGCCGGCTACCGGCGACAGCTATGCGATCACCGCGCAGCCGATCGCGTTCAACCAGAACTCCAGCGCGACCTACAACGCCGCGACCAGCGTCACCGCGTACGACTCGCTCGGCGGCTCGCAGCAGGTCAACCTGTACTTCGCGAAGACCGGCTCCGGCACGTGGAACGTCTACGCAGGCACCTCGACCGGCACGGCTTCGCTGATCGGCGGCGCGACCTTCAATTCGTCGGGCGTGCTGACCGGCACGACGGACGCATCGGGTAATCCGACTGCAACGCCGCTCGCCTTCAACTTCACGGTTCCGAACACCGACGGCTCGAGCACGCCGCAAGCGTTGACGCTGAACGTGACCGGCATGACGCAGTACGGCGGCAGCGACAACGTCGCCGCGATGCAGGCCAACGGCAACAAGGCGGGCAGCCTGACCAACTTCTCGATCGACGCGTCCGGCAACGTGACGGGCACGTACTCGAACGGCGCGACGGCCCTGCTCGGGCAGATCGCACTGGCCAACTTCACGAACCCGAACGGTCTCGTCGACCTCGGCAACAACGAATACGGTCAGACGCTGGCGTCAGGCCAGGCGCAGATCGGCACGCCGGGCACCAACCAGCTCGGCAGCCTGGTGCCGGGTGAAACCGAAGATTCGAACGTCGATCTGACCGGGGCGCTGGTCGACCTGATCACGGCGCAACGCAACTATCAGGCGAACGCGCAGACGATCAAGACCCAGCAGACCGTCGACCAGACCCTGATCAACCTGTAACCGAACGGGAGCCATCATGGATCGGCTGATTTACACCGCGATGTCGGGCAGCGCCCAGGCGCTCGAACAACAAGCCATCGTTGCGAACAACCTCGCGAACGCCTCGACCACGGGCTTTCGCGCGCAGCTCGAAACGTTCCGCGCCGTGCCGATGTCGTTCGGCGACGGCAGCTCGATCAACGACAACACCACCCGCACGTTCGTGCTGTCGTCGACGCCGGGCGCGGACTACACACCGGGGCCGATCCAGCAGACGGGCAATCCGCTCGACGTGGCAATCCAGGGGCCGGGATGGCTCGCGGTGCAAACCACCGACGGCGGCGAGGCTTATACGCGCGCCGGCAATCTGCACATCGACGAAAACGGGCAACTGGTGAACGCCACCAATCAGGTGGTGCTCGGCAACGGCGGCCCGGTGTCGGTGCCGCCGGGCGCGGAAATCACCATCGGCAAGGACGGCACGGTGTCCGCGCTGACGCCGGGCGATCCGCCGACGGCCGTGGTGACGATCGATCAGCTGAAGCTGGTGAATCCCGATCCGCAAACCATGACGCGCGGTGACGACGGCCTGTTTCGTACCGCCGACGGCAATCCCGCCGACGCCGATCCGGCCGTGACGGTCGCGCCGGCGTCGCTGGAAGGCAGCAACGTGAATCCGGTCAGCGCGATGGTCTCGATGATCACCAACGCGCGGCAGTTCCAGATGCAGACCAAGCTGCTGGAGAACGCGGATAAGAACGACCAGTCCGCGAACGAGCTGCTCAGCTTCAGCTGACGGGCCGCGTTGGGATAGCAGTTTTTGCATGGGACGGGGGTAAGCGCTGAAGCGCCCGCTCACGTCGACAGCTTTGCATGGGGTGGCACCAGGCGCTAAAGCGCTAAACGCCACCCACAAAGGAGAAACATAGTGAATCGCTCGCTCTACATCGCCGCTACCGGCATGAACGCGCAACAGTCGCAGATGGACGTCATCTCGAACAACCTCGCGAACGTCAGCACCAACGGCTTCAAGGGCTCGCGCGCGGTGTTCGAGGATCTGCTGTATCAGACCATCCGTCAGCCGGGCGCGAATTCGACGCAGCAAACCGAATTGCCGTCGGGTATCCAGCTCGGCACGGGTGTGCAACAGGTCGCCACCGAGCGTCTGTACACCCAGGGCAACCTGCAGCAAACCGGCAACTCGAAGGACCTCGCGATCAACGGCCAGGGCTTCTTCCAGGTGCAGATGCCCGACGGCACCACCGCCTACACGCGCGACGGCTCGTTCCAGACCAACGCGCAGGGCCAGCTGGTCACGTCGAGCGGGTATCAGGTGCTGCCGGCCATCACGATCCCGACCAACGCGACCTCGCTGACGGTCGGCAGCGACGGCTCGGTATCGATCACCGTGGCCGGTTCGACCAACACGCAGCAGCTCGGCACGATGCAGCTCGCCACCTTCATCAACCCGGCCGGTCTGGATGCGAAGGGCGAGAACCTGTTCTCGGAAACGGCTTCGTCGGGCGCGCCGAACATCGCGCAACCGGGCCTGAACGGCGCGGGCACGCTGAATCAGGGTTACGTGGAAGCCTCGAACGTCAACGTGGTGCAGGAACTGGTGAACATGATCCAGACCCAGCGCGCCTACGAAATCAACAGCAAGGCCGTGACCACGTCCGACCAGATGCTGCAGACCCTCAGCCAGATGTCGGTTTGAGCGGCAGGGAATTAAAGGCGGTAATCATGATGTCGCACATCTCTCGCATCCCGGTTCATTCGCGCACCGCTCAGGCGCTGGTGCAGCTCACGCTGCTCGCCGCGCTGGGCGGCTGCGGCCTCGTGCCGAAGCAGCCGATCACGCAACAACCGATGACGGCCGTCCCGCCGATGCCGCCGCAAATGCAGGCACCCGGTTCGATCTTCAATCCGGGCTACGCGGGCCGACCGCTGTTCGAAGACCAGCGGCCGCGCAATGTGGGCGACATCATCACGATCGTGATTGCCGAAAACATCAACGCGACCAAGTCGTCAGGCGCGAATGCCAACCGCTCGGGCAGCACCGCCATGGCCGTGCCGACCGCGGGCTTTCTCAGCGGCCTGTTCAGCAAGGCCAATCTGAGCGCGAACGGCAGCAATGTGTTCGCGGGCACCGGCGGCGCGAATGCGTCGAACACGTTCAACGGCACGATCACCGTGACGGTGACGGGCGTGCAGCCGAACGGCAACCTGACGGTCAGCGGCGAAAAACAGATGCTGATCAATCAGGGTAACGAATTCGTGCGCTTCTCCGGCGTGGTCAATCCGAACACGATTTCCAGCCTGAACGCGGTGTATTCCACCCAGGTGGCCGACGCGAAAATCGAGTACTCGGCCAAGGGTTATCTCGACGAAGCCGAGAACATGGGCTGGCTGCAACGCTTCTTCCTTAACGTGTCGCCGTGGTGATCATGCGTATCGTCTCTCTTCGCCGCGCTGGTCACGCTGTTTCGACTGCGGGCTTCGCTGTCCGTCGCGCGGCTTCCCGAACCGCACGCTTGCTCGCGTTCGTCGCGCTGGCCTGTGCCGCGCTGCCCGCCGTGACCGTCACGCCCGCGCATGCCGAACGGCTGAAAGACCTCGTGCAGATCCAGGGCGTGCGTGACAACCCGCTGATCGGCTACGGCCTCGTGGTCGGCCTCGACGGCACGGGCGACCAGACCACCCAGACACCGTTCACCACGCAGACGCTCGCCAACATGCTGGCGAACCTCGGCATCTCGATCAACAACCAGGCGGCGGGTTCGAGCAGTTCGACATCGTCGCTGTCGAACATCCAGTTGAAGAACGTCGCCGCGGTGATGGTGACGGCGGTGCTGCCGCCGTTCGCGCGTCCGGGCGAGCAGATCGACATTACCGTTTCTTCGCTCGGCAACGCGAAGAGCCTGCGCGGCGGTACGCTGCTGCTTACGCCGCTCAAGGGCGCGGACGGCCAGGTGTACGCGCTCGGGCAGGGCAATATGGCTGTGGGCGGCGCCGGTGCGAGCGCCAACGGCAGCAAGGTGCAGGTCAATACGCTGGCAGCGGGCCGGATTGCGGGCGGCGCGATCGTCGAACGCGCGGTGCCGACGTCGGTGTCGCAGGCTGGCACGATGCAGCTCGACCTCAATGACATGGATTACGACACCACGCAGCGCGTCGTCTCGGCGGTGAACAACGCGTTCGGCAGCGGCACGGCGATGGCACTCGACGGCCGCACGATCCAGTTGCGCGCGCCGACCGATCCGCAGCAGCAGGTGATGTTCATGGCGCAATTGCAGAATCTCGACGTCAAGCCGGCGCAGGCCGCCGCGAAGGTGATCCTGAACGCGCGCACCGGCTCGATCGTGATGAACCAGATGGTCACGTTGCAGACCTGCGCGGTGGCGCACGGCAATCTGTCGGTGGTCATCAACACGCAACCGGTGGTCAGCCAGCCGGGCGCGTTCTCGAACGGCCAGACCGTGGCCGCGCGTCAGTCTCAGATTCAGATGAAGCAGGACAACGGCGCACTGAAAATGGTGACGGCCGGCGCGAACCTGGCCGATGTAGTAAAGGCTCTCAATGCACTCGGTGCGACGCCTGCGGATCTGATGTCGATCCTGCAGGCCATGAAGGCGGCGGGCGCGTTGCGCGCCGACCTGGAAATCATCTAAGGAAGACGCCAGATGAATTCGGATACGACCAATACCGCGAACGACCTGACCAACCGGTTTGCACTCGACGTGCAGGGTTTTGGCGCGCTGAGCGCGCAGGCCAAGGCGTCGCCGCAAGCCGGCATGAAGATGGCCGCCCAGCAATTCGACGCCGTGTTCACGCAGATGATGCTGAAAAGCATGCGCGATGCGACGCCGCAGGACGGCCCGTTCGACTCCCACGACAGCGCGACCTTCACGTCGATGATGGATCAGCAGATGTCGCAGGAGCTGTCGAAGAAGGGCATCGGCGTGGCCGATGCCATGCTGAAACAGTTGATGCGCAATCAGGGCATGCAGGTTGGCGGCGCAAGCGGTGCCGGCGGGGCGAACAGCCTGGCCAGCATGGCCAACGCGCTCGGCGGCGGCAGTAGCGCCGGCGGTGGCGACGAAGGCCAGACCGCCGCGCTGAACGCACTCGCGAAAGCCTACGGCAACGCCCAGGCCAACGGTCAGCTGGCGATGGGCAAGCCCTACACGGGCAACAGCTCGCTGACGCCGCCGTTGCGCGGCGACGGCAGCTCGTCGAAAGTCGACGCGTTCGTCGACAAGCTGGCCGCGCCCGCTCAGGCCGCCAGCGCCGCGACGGGTATTCCGGCGCGCTTCATCATCGGTCAGGCCGCGCTCGAATCGGGCTGGGGCAAGAGCGAGATCAAGAAGGCGGACGGCTCGACCAGCCACAACGTGTTCGGCATCAAGGCGACCAAGGACTGGACCGGCAAGACGGTGTCCACGGTCACGACCGAATACGTGAACGGCAAGCCGCAGCGCACGGTCGAGAAATTCCGCGCGTACGACTCGTATCAGGAAGCGATGACCGACTACGCGAGCGTGCTCAAGAGCAACCCGCGTTACGCGCAGGTGCTGAATTCGTCGCGCGACGTGGCGGGTTTCGCGAACGGCATGCAGCGTGCGGGCTATGCAACCGACCCGCATTACGCGAAAAAATTGCTGTCGATCATGCAGAAGATGGCCTGAACGGCCATCCGAACGGGACGCGCCGCTCAGGCCGGTTCGCTACGAGGCGAAGCGCGGCACGCGCCCGAAGTTGTCCAAATTCCAGGCTGAATCCATGCACGCGACGGGGCCAGGTGCATAACAAGACGGACGAGGCCGGTCGCCCAGCGGCGACCGGCCCAGCCGCGTGAAGGCGGAGCACGGTTTAACGTTTGCGGCAAATATTTCATTACACGCCCCTAAATTTTGGCTGGGCGCTGCCGCTAATCAGTTAGATCTGATACCGGAAAAGCGCTGTAACGTCCGGTTGAATGCGTGTGCCGCGGCCTTGAAACAGACCGTTCGAAGGCCCCGGCAGGAGCCCTCGGCACGCGCCCGCAAGAACATGCATACCGGCAAGCCCATGGATATGAACCAGTCGAACGGCCAACGCGACATGCAGGCCCACGTGCACGTATCACAAGACGAAGGGGCCAATGATTTCGGCCGTCGAAATCCGCTGGAAATCGGCGTTCAGTTGCGCAATCTCGTCAATCGGGGCGATTTCCTCACCGTCGAATATCCGGGCGGGCAGCTAGTCACGCGCCTGCTCGACGTCGACGTGCGCGGCCGCACTTTCACCTTCGATTGGGGCGGCGTCTCCAATCAGAACTCCGGCCTGCTGGCCGCGCCCCGCTGTAAATTCCACGCGGCGCCCGACGGCGTGCGCGTCGAGTTCTCGGTCGGCACGCCGCGCGAGACGAAGTTCGAGGGCATGCCCGCGTTCGAAGCCGATTTCCCCGATGTGCTGTTCTACGTGCAGCGTCGCGAGTATTTCCGCGTCGATGCGCCGGTTCTCGATCCGTACGTGTGTACGGGCCGGTTCCCCGATGGCGCGTCGTTCCGCTTCGAAGTGCACGATCTGTCGCTGGGCGGCGTCGGCATGCGCACGGCCGACGTGCGCGTCGCCGAATTGCCGATGGGCATGCGTTTCGAAGATTGCGAGCTGGTGCTGGGCGCGCTCGGGCGGTTGTCGCTCGATCTGCAACTCGTGTCGCACCGCGCGACGGCGCTGCCGAACGGCACGCAGCGCTATCAACTCGGTTTCCGTTTTCTGACGCTGCCGGGCAGCGCCGAAAACACGTTGCAGCGCCTGATCACGCAACTCGAAATGAAGCGCCGTTCGCTGGTGCGCTGAACCGGCGCGCAAAACAGGTGCGCTGAGGCATCGAATACATCGGAATGGCCCTCAATTTTCTGTGCGGGGGGCCGTTAAACAATTTATTCAGTAACTCGGCGGCATGTGTGTGATGTCGCCCTTCAGGATGACGCATGTCGGGCAATCTCATATCTATCGGCCTCAGCGGACTTAATGCAGCCCAGTGGGGTTTGACGACGACTGGTGAGAACATCAGCAACGCGTCGACCGCCGGCTACTCAGTGGAAACGCCGGTCTATTCGGAAACGGCCGGCACCTACACCGGTTCGGGCTATCTGCCGATGGGCGTCTCCACGACCACCGTGCAGCGCTCGTACAGCCAGTATCTGGCGACCCAGCTCAACAACGCGCAATCGACCAGTGGCTCGCTGACCGCGTACAACACGATGATCACGCAGCTCAATAACCTGGTCGGCAGCCCGACCACGGGGATTGCGAGCGCCATCAACAGCTATTTCACCGGTTTGCAGAACGTCGCCAACGACGCGTCGGACACCGCCACGCGGCAGACCGCCGTCAGCGATGCGCAGACCCTCGCCGACCAGATCAATGCGGCCGGCGCGCAATACGACAGCCTGCGCTCGAGCGTCAACACGCAGATGAGCAACGCGGTCACGCAGATCAACACGTACACCGCGCAGATCGCTTCGCTGAACAGCCAGATTCTCTCGGCCAGCAACCAGGGCCAGACGCCGAACCAGTTGATGGACCAGCGCGACGAAGCCGTGTCGAACCTGTCGCAGCTGATCGGCGTGCAGACAGTGCAGGCCAGCAACGGCAGCTATAGCGTGTACATGTCGAATGGCCAGCCGCTGGTGTCCGCGGACAACAGCTTTGCGCTGGGCACGGCGACGTCGACGACCGATCCGACCGAAGTGTCGGTGACCTATCTCGGCCAGGTCGGCGCGAAGCCGACACCGACGCCACAGACGCTGTCCGACAGCCAGTTGTCTGGCGGCACGCTGGGCGGTCTCGCGGAATTCCGTTCGCAAACGCTCGATCCGGCCGAAGCGCAACTTGGCGCTATCGCCACCAGCTTTGCCGCGCAGGTGAACGCGCAGAACGAACTGGGCATCACGCTGAACGGCTCGGCCGGTGGCGCGCTGTTCACGGTCGGCACACCGCAGGTCAACGCGAGCACGCAGAACACCGGCAATGCAACGGTGAGCGCGACTTTCGCGGACGCGACCCAGCCGACGACCGGCGACTACACGCTTGCCTATAACGGCACTACCTACACGCTGACGGACAATTCGACCGGCTCCGTGGTGGGCTCCGCACTGGATCTCACCAAACCGATCGACGGCCTGCAATTCTCGAGCACCGGCACGATGCAACCGGGCGACTCGTTCGAAGTCCTGCCCACACGCGGCGCGCTGAACGGCTTTGCGCTGGCGACCACGTCGCCGTCGGCAATCGCCGCTGCGGCGCCGGTGCTGGCTTCGGCGTCGGCAGCGAATACGGGCAGCGCAAAGATCACCCAGGGCACGGTGACGGCGGGCTACACCGCGCCGACCACCGCGTCGACGATCACGTACACCGCCGGCACGGGCCTCACCGGTTTCCCGCTGGACTCCACAGTGACGGTGGCAGGACCGCCGTCCCAGTCGTACAACATCACGTCGTCGACGACGGCGGTGCCGTACACGGCCGGCTCGGGCGCGACGCTGACGATCACGAATCCGACCAATTCGACCAGCGCCGCCAGCATGAACAATGTGACGGTCACGATCAGCGGTACGCCGGCCGACGGCGACTCGTTCACGATCGGACCGAACACTGGCGCGGCCAGCGACGGCCGCAACGCACAGCTGCTGTCGAACCTGACGTCGGCGCAGTCGCTCGGCGGCGGCACGTCCACGCTGACGCAGGCGTACGCGAACTACGTCAACACGATCGGTAACCAGACGACGCAGATCCAGAGTTCGAGCACCGCGCAAACCGCGCTCGTCACGCAGATCACGACCGCGCAGCAGTCGGTGTCGGGCGTCAACATCAATGAGGAAGCAGCCAACCTGCTTCAATATCAGCAGCTCTATCAGGCGAACAGCAAGGTGATCCAGACTGCTCAGACCCTGTTCTCGACGTTGCTCGGCATCTTCTCGTAAGGCGTTAAACCATGCGTATCTCAAGCCAGCAGTACTTCAGCATGAACGTCTCGACAATGAGTGACCAGCAGGCCCAGTTGTCGCAGATCTATCAGGAAATCTCGAGCGGCGTCTCGCTGAGCACGCCCGCCGACAATCCGCTCGGCGCGGCTCAGGCCGTGCAGCTTAGTTCGACGGCGACGGCGCTGTCGCAATACACGACCAACCAGAACACGGCGTTGTCGTCGTTGCAGGCCGAAAGCTCGACGCTCAGCAACGTGCTGACCACGCTGCAAAGCGCCAACACGGCTGCACTGAGCGTCGGCAGCGGTATCCTGAACGACACCAACCGCACGGCCATCGCATCGCAGTTGACGAGCCTGCGCGACCAGTTGCTGACCTACGCGAACGCCACCGACAGCGCGGGTAATTCGCTGTTCTCCGGCTTCCAGAACACCACCACGGCGTTCACCACCAATGCGAGCGGCGCTGTCGTCTATTCGGGCGACACCGGCACGCGTGCGGTGCAGGTCACGGGCAGCAATGCGGTCGCGACGAGCGACAACGGCGCGGCGGTGTTCATGAGCGTCAGCGCGACCAATGCCGAGCCGATCGCGGCGGGCAATTCGGCCAACACCGGTACGGGCGTGATCGGTTCGGTGACGGTGAACGATCCGACCAACGCGGCGAATGCGGACTCGTATCAGATCGCGTTCAGCGGCAGCGGCTCGACGCTGTCGTACACGATCACCGATACGACGACCGGCGTGGCAGGCACGGCGACGCCTTACACGGAAGGCTCCGACATTACGATGGGCGGCCAGACGGTGGCGATCACCGGCACGCCGGCGGCGGGCGACCAGTTCACGGTGCAGCCGGCCAATTCGGCAGGCACCGATGTATTCGCGAATCTGAACGCGATGATCGCCGCGTTGCAGAATCCGACGACGGGCAACCCGGCTGCGCAGGCAACCCTGCAAAACGCGATGAACACGGGTCTGTCGCAACTGGCGAACACACTGAGCAATGTGACGGCGGTGCAGGCGTCGGTGGGTGGTCGCGCGCAGGAAGTGACGGCGCTGCAAACCGTCACGCAGACCAACTCGCTGCAAACGCAAAGCAATCTCGCGGATCTGACCTCGGTCGACATGGTCTCGACGATCAGCAAGTACACGTTGCAGCAGGCCGCGTTGCAGGCTTCGCAGCAGGCGTTCGTGCAGATCCAGAACATGTCGCTGTTCCAGTACATCAACAGCTGATGGATTGCGCGGACATCGTCCGCGCAGATGTCAAAAAAGCCGGCGCGAGCCGGCTTTTTTATTGCATGCAGCGGGAGCAACGGCGCATGCGAATCCGCGAAAGCCCGTCAGTCTATTTCAACCCCGCCGCGACCCGGCCCATCTCGTCGATACCCATGTCGAACAGATGGACGAAGTACGGGATCATGTTCGGCAGCATCAGTTGCACGAGCAGCAGACCGACCAGCATGGTCAGCGGAAAGCCGATCTGGAATACGCCGATCTGCGGCGCGGCGCGGTTCAGGATGCCGAGCGCGAGGTTGGCGATCAGCAGCGCGACGACCACCGGCAGCGCCAGCAGCAAGCCCGACGAGAAGATCGAGCCGCCCCAGTTGGCGAGCGTCTGCCAGCCGTGCGGCGCAAGCAGATTGGCCGACACCGGCACCGACTGGAACGTGGCGACCAGCGCGGCCAGCATCTGCAAATGACCGTCGACGGCGAGAAACACCAGCATCGCGATTGTCGTCATGTAGCGCGAGATCACCACGCCCGAACCGGTCGACTGCTGATCGAAGAAGGTCGCAAAACCCAGCCCCATGCCGAGGCCGATGAAGTAGCCGCTCGCGTCGATCGCCTGAAACGTTATCTGCATCGTCACGCCGAGTGCAATGCCGATCAGGAACTGGTTGACGAGAATCCACACGCCGTCCGCGGAAAACACCGTCACCTGCGGCAATGCGCCGATGGTCGGCGCGACGATCAGCGTGGTGAAGGCGGCGAGGCCGACCTTCACGCGCATCGGCATCGAGACGTTGCTGAGGATCGGCGCGGTGCCGATCAGCGCCGCAATGCGCGCGAACGGCCACAGGAAGGCGGTCAGCCAGGCGTTCAGTTGAGCGTAGGTGACCGTGAACATGAGAGGGCGGGCGGGGGCGGCGGCAAGCCGCTCAGTTGACGAGCGTCGGAATGCTGGTGAGCGTGTGACGCAGGTAGTCGAGCATGGTCGTCAACATCCACGGACCGGCGATCACCATCGTGACAGCAATTGCCAGCAGCTTCGGAATGAACGACAGCGTGGATTCGTTGATCTGCGTGGCGGCCTGGAACAGGCTCACCACGAGGCCGACCACCAGCGCGACCAGCAGGAGCGGAGCTGCCAGCACCAGGCCGACGTACATCGCCTGGTGGGCCAGCGTCATGACTGATTCGGGTGTCATGGTGAATTTCGCCGGGAAGGTTGAAGGGTTAAACGAAGGGATTAAACGAAGCTCTGCGCGAGCGAGCCGAGCAGCAACTGCCAGCCGTCGACCAGCACGAACAGCATCAGTTTGAACGGCAGCGAGATGGTGGAGGGCGACACCATCATCATCCCCATCGACATCAGCACGCTCGCCACCACCATGTCGATGATGAGAAACGGGATGAAGATCGTGAAGCCGATCGTGAAGCCGGTTTTCAGCTCGCTGGTCACGAACGATGGCACCAGCAGCGACAGCGGCACGTCTTCCGGGCCCTGCATCGGCGCGGCGTGCGAGATGCGGGCAAACAGCGCGAGATCGCTTTCGCGGGTCTGACGCAGCATGAAGGTCTTGAACGGCGCAACGCCACGCGAGACCGCCTGATCCATCGAAATCGTGCCGTCCGAGAACGGCTTGTAGCCGTCGTTGTAGGCCTTGTCGAGCACCGGCGACATCACGAACAGCGTGAGGAACAGCGCAAGACCGACCAGCACCTGGTTAGGCGGCGTGGTGGTCGTGCCGAGCGCCTGGCGCAGCAGCGACAACACGATGATGATGCGCGTGAAACTCGTCATCATCAGCACCATCGCGGGCAGGAACGACAGCATCGTGAGCAGCAGCATCGTCTGCACGCTCAGCGAATAGGTCGTGCCGCCGTTCGGGCCGGGACTCGTGTTGAACGCCGGCAAACCGGCGGTTTGTGCGAACGACAGCGACGGCAACACCAGCAGCAGCGCCGGCATCACGATCAGCAGAAGCGGGGCGACGCGGCGCAACACGGCCATGACTGTCGACGCTGCCTGCGAGCCGCCGGTGGCGCCATGGTTGCGCATGGCACGCGCGGATTGAAAACTGAACTGCAGCATTACCGGTCCCCGCCGCCTTGCGCGTTGAAACGTTTGCCAACTTCGCCTTTCAGCGCGTCGCGAAAGCGTTGTCCGAAGGTGCCGGGCAACGCTGCGCCCTGCGGTGACTGTCCGCCGATCGAAACCGCATCCGCCGAAGCGGAGCCTGCCGGCATCGTGTGCAGCAGCCGCACATTGCCGGGCGCCGCGCCGAGCACGAGCCACGTATCGCCGATCTCGACGACCGCGACACGCTCCTTGCCACCAAGCGATGCACCGCCGATGGTCTTCACCAGACCGCCGCGACTACCCGGCTGCAAGCCGAAGCGTCGTGCGAGCCACGCGCAGCCGAACACCACCGCGATCACGATCAGCAGACCGACCACCGTCTGCAGCACCGCGCCGACGCCGAGCGCCGGGACAGCCGTGCCCGCGCCGACACCCGACGCGATTTTCGCGGCGTTGTTGACTGCGTTGAGGTCGGCGGCCCGCGCGGCTAGCGGTGCGAAAAGCGCTGCCGGTGAGATCGCCGTGAAAGCGACGCGCAGCAGCACAGTGGAGATATCGCGCGAAACGTTCGGCATGGCGCGACCGGCAACGCGTTTCATCGATTCAACTTCCGGATACGTTCAGACGGCGTGATGATGTCGGTCAGACGGATACCGAACTTGTCGTTCACCACCACCACTTCGCCCTGGGCGATCAGGCAGCCGTTCACCAGCACGTCCATCGGTTCACCGGCCATGCCGTCCAGTTCCACCACCGAACCCTGCGCGAGTTGCAGCAGGTTGCGGATCGCGATCTTCGTGCGGCCGAGTTCGACGGTCATCTGGACGGGAATGTCCAGGATCATGTCGATGTCGTTGCGCGTCGAGGTCGGCTCGACCTTCGACAGCGGCTGGAACACACCCGCCGTCGAGGCGCTGACTTCCGGGTTGTCGTTCTGTTCGGCGAGTGCGCTGGCCCAGTCGGCCATTGCGTCGTCGTCTTCGGTACTGACCGCACCGGCGGCCAGTTGCGGCTCACCTGCGGCCGCTTCGGCTTCGGGTTTTGCGTTCAGGTCACTCATATCCACCTTCCTTCATCGTGTCGGCTGCGCTGATCATTTTCTGGACCCGCAACGCGTACTGACCATTGAAAATTCCGTAGCCGCACTCCATCACCGGCACACCGTCGACTTTCGCGGTGATGTGCTCGGGGATGTTGATCGGCAGAACATCGCCTTTGCGCATGTTCAGGATCTGCTCGAACGTGACCGGCACTTGCGCCAGATCGGCGGTCAGTTCCACTTCGGCTGCCTGCACCTGCTGCGACAGCACCCGCACCCAGCGGCGGTCCACGTCCATCGCCTCGCCCTGGATCGGCGACGACAACTCGGCGCGGATCGGCTCGATCATCGAGTACGGCATGCAGATGTGCAGCGTGCCGCCGGTCGTGCCGAACTCGATCGAGAACTGCGTGACGATGACGATTTCGTTCGGCGTCGCGACGTTCGCGAACTGCGTGTGCATTTCCGAACGCATGTATTCGAACTGCAACGGCTTCACGCTTTTCCACGACGCCGTGTAGTGCTCGAACGTCAGATTGAGCAGCTTCATGATGATGCGCTGCTCGGTCGCCGTGAAATCGCGCCCTTCGACCCGCGTATGGAAACGCCCGTCGCCGCCGAACAGGTTGTCGACCACGAAGAACACCAGGTTCGGGTCGAACACGAACAGCGACGTGCCGCGCAGCGGCTTCACGTGGACCAGGTTCAGGTTGGTCGGGATCGGCAGGTTGCGGGTAAATTCGCTGTACTTCTGCACCTTCACCGGGCCGACGGAGATTTCCGCCGAACGACGCATGAAGTTGAAGATGCCGACGCGCAACAGACGCGCGAAGCGGTCGTTGATGATTTCGAGGCCGGGCATCCGGCCGCGAACGATCCGTTCCTGCGTCGCGATGTTGTAGGGGCGTACGCCCTGGCCGTCGTTCTGCTCGGCAACCGAGTCGGACTCGCCAGTGACGCCCTTGAGGAGGGCATCGACCTCCTCCTGGGACATGAACTCTTCGTGGCCCATTGCTTATTCCTCGTGCGTCCCGTGGCGGTTGATGATGGCAGTGCTAGATCGCTTCACGGAACGTCACTGCACGACAAATTCGGTGAACAGCACGTCGTTGACGTGGACCGGCGGTGCGCCCTTGTCGGTCGGCTGTTCGATCAATGTTTGCAGCTCGGTGGCGAGCGCGCGCTTGCCGTCGAGCGGCGCGAGATCGTCCGGGTGATGGTTCGACAGCGCGAGCAGGATGCGGCTGCGCAGTTCCGGCATGTGATCGGTCAGTTCCTGCTGGACTTTCGGGTCCGTCAGCTTGAGCGTCAGGCCGATGCGCAGGAAATGCTGCTGGCCGTCGTCCGATTGCAGGTTCACCGTCATCGATTCGAGCGGGAAGAACAGCGGCGCGGGCGGCGGCGGTGCTTCGGCCGCCGTGGCTGCCGGCGCGCGTTTGGCCATGAAGAACCACACGCCAGCGCCAGCGGCTCCAGCGGCGATGATCGCAATGAGAACGATCAGGATGATGCGCTTCATCGGGCCCGGCGAGGCGGACGCGGTCTGCTGAGGTGCGGTGGTGGTTGCCATGTGGTTTGCTTTTGCTTGCCGTTAGTGCTGGTGGTGTGATTGTTGTTGATTTGCCTGCGGCGCGATGGGTCGAAAAGAAGGGTTATTGCAGGCTATCTCTGGTTTTTAACTTGGGGCGGGGGGCTGGTTGCGGGCCTCGGGTGTTGGCCTTTCCTTGCGATCACGGTGGTCTATTGGCGTTGCGCCTGTGCCGGGGGGAGTTTTTTTGGGCTGCGCCCTTTGGCGGTGTGCTTCGGGGTGTTGGCCTTTCCTTGAAGTCACGGTGGTCTATCAGCGTTGCCCCTGTGCGGGGCGGCACTCACTTTCTTTGCCGCCGCAAAGAAAGTAAGCAAAGAAAGCGGGCTTTACCCCGCTAACCATTAAGCGGGTCCCCTGGCTTGGAGGGGGCAGTGGTGCATCTGGAATCTGTGCTCCCGCACACTCCGCGTTCGTGACAAGGCAGTCATTCTTCCGGCGACGCTGCGCGCGCCGTCGCGGTCGTTCCCTCAGCCGCCCCTTGTCGGTCTCGCGATGGAGCCTGCGCTGGCTGGTTAAGTCCAGGCTGAACTGGCGAAACTGCGTGCTCGGCTCTTACAACACGTCATGTATTCCGGCGGCGTTCGCGCTTGTGGGCGCGGCGACTGAATGGACGCGAGCTTCAGTGCACGCGGCCCGGCTTTAGCTATTGCGCCAGCGCAAATTCAGCCGGGCGCGTCCGGCGTCTGTTCGGCGCCCTGAGGCTTCGATCAAAGCGCCTTCCACCTGTCATGCAAACGTGTCGACCAGGCCCACGGTTTTGCGGACCGGGACATTCGCCACGGTTTCGGTGTCGGCTGCGTCGACGCCGGCTATCGATCCGCGATTACCGCTGGATTTGCCGCTCGACTGGCCGGAATCGGCGTTCTGCTGGCCGCTGCTCTGGCGGGCAAAACCGTCGCTCACGCTCGCGCTTCCCAAGCCAATTCCGTTCGATTCCATCGCTTCGCGTAACTTCGGCAGCGCGGCCTCGACGGCTTCGCGCACGGACTGGTGCTGCGACACGAACAACGCATGGGCATGGTTGTCGGCGACCTGCAACACAACCTGCAACGGTCCGAGATCCTTCGGGTTCAATGTCAGTTCGGCACTCTGCGAGTGCGCGTTCGACAGAAACACCACCTTCTGGCTCAACGCGTCTTCCCAATCATTCGTGCCGACCTGCGGAGTCAATGCGTTGGCGGCATCGGCCGCGCTGGCGTTGCCGGTGCTCTGGACTGCCGTTGTCGTGCCCGCCGCGCTCGCAGCGGCTTGTGCTGCCGCCTGCGCGGCGGTCGCGGCGTCGGCGGCGCTCTTGAAGGTCGCGAGGTTGTCTGCCTGCGAGCCGTTGGCGGCGGCCGCCGCCAACGCGTCCAGCGATGATTTGCCGGCGGTCGGGTCTGCCAGTGCCGTCGTCGCGGCCGTCAGCGCGGACTTCGCGCTCGATCCCTTGCCCTCGCCGAACAAGCCGGACATCAGCGTCTTGCCATCAGCCGATCCGCTCAGGCCGCCGGTCGTCGTCGTTCCCTCGGGCTTGGCGTTCGCCGCCGCGCCGGCCGCCAGCGCCTGCGCCGATACCGCGCCCTGGCCGCTGGTCAGCGCGGAAAGCGCGGCCTGCAAAGCGTCCTGAACAGATTTGGGATCGGTCGCGGCTTTCTTGCCGGTGGTTGCGCCGGTCGTCGCCGTTGCCGTCGTGGTCGTGCCTGCGCCGGCCAGCGCTGCTGCGGCGTCGGCCAGCGTCGTGTCGGAGTCGTCCGCGTTCTGTGCGGTGGCGTTCGCGGCGTCAGCCTGGGCTTGCGCCTGGGCCTGCGCCTGCGCGGCAGCGGACGCCGCTGCGGTCGCTGCATCGGTCGCGCTCGCGGTATTGCCGTTTTTCGCCGGATGCGTCGCGCCGGTTTTGCCGTTCGAGGCCTGCGTGTTGTCCGCAGCGCCCGACGACGCAGCGGACGACGCCGATGTCGTGCCACTACTCTGCTGATCGCTGCTGCTCGCGTCGCTCGCGCTTTGGGTCGACGAATCGGCCGGCGGCGGTGCGTCATGCACGCTCGACGAAGACGCCTGCGAGGCGGCCGCCTGCGACGAAGACGACGTGGAAGAAGAGGCCGAAGAAGCCGTCGACGCCGAAGCCTGCTGCTGGCTCTGCGCCGCGCTGTTCTGCTGGACGATGCTCTGCTGCAAGGTCTGCGAGAACGGAATCGCGTTCGCGGCGGCGGTTGCGGCGGCGCTCGCCGACTGGTTGGTGGTCGAGCCGAGTAACGAGCCGATCTGTGAAAAAAGCGACATTGGAAATCCTGTCAAACCGTCAAAACGGAGTGTTTAGTCGGGCAAGCGGAGGCCGCTCGCTTCAAGACATTTCAAGAGATTTAAAACGCGTACGGCCACAACACGCACTGCTGGTCAGACGCCTTCCGTGCGCATGCGCAGAATCCGCGCGGCATGTTCGTCGGCGTCGCGTTGATCGCGCCGCGCGACGGTTTTCGCTTCGGCAGCTTCGCCGCGCGCCTGCAACACTTCATACGAGCCGAGCTTCTGCTTCTGACGCTGCCAGTCGGGCTTGGCCGCTTCGACCCGCGCTGTGGCCGTCGTCAGCAGCCTGCGCTGCTGTTCGATGGCGGCGTCGAGCGTGTCGATGAATGCCTGAAAATTGCGCATATTGCCCGCCGGCATGCCGGTCTGCGCGGTCGCGTTAAACCGCGAGTGGTATTCGTCGCGGTACTGGATCAGCGCGTTGAGCTGGGCTTCGACATCGTTGCGCTCGCGCTGCGCGCGGCCCAGTCGTTGTGCGGCAGCGTCCACGTCGTCCTGCGCAAGGCCGATAAGCGTCTTGATCGGAAAGTGCTTCGCCATCGTCAGGCTCCTTAGGCAAACAGCGCGTCGAGCATGCCGACACTCGGTTCAAAGTTCGCGCACTCGCGAAACCCTTGCTGCAAAAATGCTTCCATCCGCGGATACAGCGCGATCGCCCGGTCGAGCACGGCGTCGCGTCCGCTGGAATACGCGCCCACGTTGATCAGATCGCGGTTGCGCTGATAGCGCGACAGCATCTGCTTGAACATACGCGTCTTGTTAAGGTGGTTATCGTCGATGAGCGCGGTCATTGCCCGGCTAATCGACGCTTCGATATCGATCGCAGGATAGTGGCCGGCCTCGGCCAGCGAGCGCGACAGCACGATGTGACCGTCGAGAATCGCCCGCGCGGAGTCGGCGATCGGGTCCTGCTGATCGTCGCCTTCGGTCAGCACGGTGTAGAACGCGGTGATCGAGCCGCCGCCCTCCGGCCCGTTGCCGGTGCGTTCGACCAGCGCCGGCAGCTTCGCGAACACCGACGGCGGATAACCTTTGGTGGCGGGCGGCTCGCCCACGGCCAGCGCGATTTCGCGCTGCGCCATTGCGTAGCGGGTCAGCGAATCCATCAGCAGCAGAACGTGCTTGCCCTGATCGCGGAAATATTCGGCGAGCGACGTGGAGTACGAAGCGGCCTGCATCCGCAGCAGCGGCGACACGTCGGCGGGCGCGGCGATCACCACGGATCGCGCGAGACCTTCCTCGCCGAGAATCTGCTCGATGAATTCCTTCACTTCGCGGCCGCGTTCGCCGATCAGGCCGATCACGATCACTTCGGCGCTGGTGTAGCGCGCCATCGTGCCGAGCAGCACCGATTTGCCGACGCCCGAACCGGCGAACAGCCCCATCCGCTGGCCGCGTCCCACGGTCAGCAGCGCGTTGATTGCGCGCACGCCGACGTCGAGCACCTTGTGAATCGGCTCGCGATTCAGCGGATTGATGACCGGCGCGGACAGCGGCGCATCGGAGTGCGTGCCGAGCGGGCCGAGCCCGTCAAGCGGACGGCCGGACGCATCCAGCACGCGGCCCAGCAATTCCCAGCCGACCGGCAGACGTTTCGCGCCCGCGTTCGGATCGGCGATCGGCGCGCTTTCGAGCGGAAAGACGCGCGCGCCGGGCAGCAGGCCGATCACTTCGGTGGTCGGCATCAGAAACAGTTTGTCGCCGGAAAAGCCGACGACTTCGGCTTCGGCCATCGGCAGCGAGCTGCCTTGCGGCAGTTCGATCATCACTTCGGCGCCCACCGACAGGCGCAATCCCACGGCTTCGAGCACCAGACCGGCGGCGCGCGTCAGCCGTCCGCAAGCGCGCATGGGCCGCGCGATGGCGTTGCGCTCGCGCAACGCGTCGAGCCGGCCGCGCCAGGCCAGAACGTGCGGATTGCTGTCGAGAGCGGGATCGTATTGGGGCAGAGAAGGGAGTGAAGCCGGGCTCGAAGGGAGGTCGGCTTCCAGCTCCAGAGCGGAGTCTGAAACGGGGGCGGAGTCCGCATCCGCAGCAGCTGCTACTACGGGTTTGTCATTCGCTTTGCCGGCGTTGCGGCTCGAAGCGGGAAGGGGAGCGGGAGCGGAACCGGCGGCCGCATGCCCGCGTGCCGAACCGCGCGACGCAGCCGGCGACGCACTTTGCGCGCCTTTCACCGATTGATCCGCGAGCGCCTCTGCGCCGAACGACGCCAACGCCAGCTCACGTTCGAGCGGTGTCAGATCGCTGGCGCGGATCTCTTCGAGCGTCGGCTTTACCATGTGCTCACCTTGCCGAGCGCGGCAGCGACGCGCTCCCAGCGCGTGTCGATGCCGGCATCCACCTCGCCGGTGGCGGCTTGCGCGCGGCAGCCGCCGCGTTCCACCGATGCGTCGGTGCGCACGGTCCAGCCGCGCGTCTGCAATTCTTCCATCAGATAGGCTTCGACCACCGGCAGATCGGCAGGACTCACGATCAACGCGGGCGCGCCGACCAGCACGGGTTCGGTGGCGAGCACTTCGCGCGCGGCGGCGATCAGCGCCGTCGGATCGTGCTGCACGTGCTGGCGCACCACCTGCTGCGCGATGTCCAGCGCGAGCGAGACCAGCGTTTCGGAGATCGCGCCCTGCGCGCCTTCGAGCGCCGCCTTGAAAGTCGCGGCCAAAGCAGCAAGCCGCGCCGCTTCTTCACGCGCTTCGGTCTGACCCTGTGCGAAACCCTGCGCATGACCCTGGTCGTAACCGGCCTGATAGCCGAGCGCCTGACCCGCCACATGACCCGACGCGATGCCCTGTGCATGCGCGGCGTCGCGGCGGCGGTTCAGTTCCGCCTCGAACGCGCCGTGGTCGAACTCGGGTTCGGTGGGCTCCGGCGCGGGCGGCACCGGATCGAACGAGGCCATCTCCCAGCGTTGGTACGCCGACAGGCTGTCCTTCGCCGGGGAGTTGGAATCAGACATACGCATCTTCCGCCTTGCCGCCTAGAACAATCTGGCCGCCTTCGGCCAGGTTGCGCACGATTTGCAGAATGCGGCGCTGCTGCGTCTCGACTTCGGAGACGCGGACCGGACCGCGCGCGTCGAGATCTTCGGCGAGCAGTTCGGCAGCACGCTGCGACATGTTCGACAGGAACTTCTGGCGCAGCGCGGGGGCCGCGCCCTTCAGCGAGATGATCAACGCTTCGGACTCGACTTCCTTCAGCAGCAGCTGGATCGCGCGGTCTTCCAGATCGAGCAGGTTCTCGAACACAAACATCTGATCGATGATCTTCTGCGCGAGTTCCGCGTCGTACTGGCGAACATTCTCAATAACGCCTTCTTCATGGTTACTCGACATGAAGTTAAGAATTTCGGCCGCCGTGCGGATACCGCCCATCGGGCTGCGCTTGAGGTTGTCGCTGCCCGACAGCAGGCCGGTCAGCACGTCGTCGAGTTCGCGCAGCGCGGCCGGCTGGATGCCGTCGAGCGTCGCGATCCGCAACAGCACGTCGTTACGCAGCCGCTCGGTGAAGCACGCGACGATTTCCGACGCCTGATCGCGGTCCAGGTGAACGAGAATTGTCGCGATGATCTGCGGATGCTCGTTCTTGATGAGTTCCGCGACCGCGGCCGAATCCATCCACTTCAGGCCCTCGATACCGCTGGTATCGCTGCCCTGCAGAATCCGGTCGATGATCGCGCCGGCCTTGTCGTCTCCGAGCGCCTTGGTCAGCACCGAACGGATGTACTCGTTCGAATCCAGCGACATGCCGGTGTGCTGTTCGGCTTCCTTGACGAACTCCTGCAGCACTTCGTCGACCTGTTCGCGGGTCACGTTCTTCAGCGCGGCCATCGCGACGCCGATCTTCTGGACCTCGCGCGGACCGAGGAACTTGAACACCTGCGCAGCTTCTTCCTCGCCGATCGACATCAGCAGCAGCGCGCTTTTCATTACGCCTTCAGCGCTCATCGGACACCCAATTTTTCACGACAGTTGCAACGATCTTCGGATCCTGGCGCGCGATACCGCGTGCGAATTCCAGGTTCCGCTCATATTTGTGTTTCGCGTTTTCGAGCGCGAGCGTTTCGCTGTCGGTCTCGATCTCGACCACCGCGCCTTCGCGCTCGGCGGCCGGGATGCCGTCCAGCAGGATCGGCTCGTCCGGCGACGCCAGCGCCGGGACGACCGGCTCCGGCGGCGGGAACGCGCGACGCAGCGCCGGCTTGACCATCACGAAGTACAGGAACAGGGCCACTGCGCCGATGCCGAGGTAGGTCGCGATCTGCTTGTACAGCGCGATCATGTCGCGAGTGCGCCACCACGGCAGGTTCGCGTCCGGGTCGACTTCGGCGGTGAACGCGCTGTTGACCACGTTGACCGAGTCGCCGCGCTGCGCGTCGAAGCCCATCGCGTCCTTCACCAGTTGCGTGACCTGCGCGAGCTTGTCGGCGGTGACCGGCTGCATGCTCGTGTGACCCTTCGCGTCGGTGACCTGCATGTAGTTCACGACCACCGCGACGGACAGGCGCTTGATGCCGCCCATCGGCTGATCGACGTGGCTCACGGTCTTGTTGAGTTCGTAATTGGTGGTCGAATCCTTGTGATCGCTGACCGGCGTGGTGACCACGCCGCTCGCGCCGTTGCCGGCGGTGATCGGCGCGGACGCCGGTTGCGGCGGCGAGTTCGACAGTGCGCCCGGCACGCCCGACGCGCCGCTTTGCGTCATTTCGGTCGCGCTGCTGCTTTGCTGGCTGCGGATCGCCGCCTGCTGCGGATTGCCGTTCGGGCCGTAGTTTTCCGAAGTCTGTTCGCTATGCGAGAAGTCGATGTCGGCGCTGACCTGCGAGTGCGCGTTGCCCGAGCCGAACAGCGGCGACAGGATCGCGTCGATACGCTGCTGCGTATTGCGCTCGATCTGCTGGCGATACTTCAGCTGCGACGCGTCCAGACCGTTGCCGGTGGTCGGCTGGGTCAGCAGATTGCCGTCCTGGTCGAGAATCGTCACGCCATGCACCGGCATTTCCGGCACCGCCGACGACACCATATGCGTGATCGCGACCACCTGGCCTTCGTCGAGCACGCGGCCCGGGTACAGATTCACCAGCACGGCCGCCGACGGCGCTTCCTTGTCGCGCACGAACACCGAAGGCTTCGGAATCGCCAGATGCACGCGCGCCGATTTCACCGTCGAAATCGATTCGATCGTGCGTTCGAGTTCGCCTTCCAGCGACCGTTGATAGTTGATCTGCTCGTCGAACTGGCTGATACCGAACTTCTGGTTGTCCATCAGTTCGAAGCCGACCGAGCCGCTCTTGGGCAGACCCTGCGATGCAAGGCGCAGGCGCATCTCGTGCACCTGATCGGCCGGCACGAGGATCGCGCCACCGTTGTCCGAGAACTTGTACGGGATGTTGGCTGTTTGCAGCGCGGCGATGATCGAGCCGCCGTCGCGGTCGGACAGGTTGCTGTACAGCACCTTGTAGTCCGGCGCGCGCGACCACAGGAACAGGCCGGCCACGATGGCCACCAGCAGCGCGACGGCGAAAATCAGCGGCGCGCGCGGGTTGCCGCGCATCTGCGCGAGGCCGGACAGCCGCTGGGTGAAGTTGCCGCCCATGCCGCCGAGTCCCCCGAGGCCATCGGTGCCGCCTGGCTGGCCGCTACCGGCCACGCCGGCGCCAGGCTGCGCGCCGGCCAGCCCCATGCGGGCGTCGGGGTTGATCAATGAGTTGGCTGACGAATCCATGCGTCGGGTATCTCCGGGATGCCTTTGCGTTCTGCCGCTTGCCGCCGCACCGAGGTCGGCGGGCGTACGGACAGAGACTTTCACCCTTGAAATTATCCGCAGCGCGGCCCAACCCGATTGGTTGAATAGAGCCGGGTTTCCCCCCTAGTTTCGGGCCTTTCTACCGGGAGGCCCTTGCTATGCTTCGGTTCAGATCGGTACGGCTGAATGCGCCGGTCGTTCATTTAATGGAGAGAACATGACCATGCCCGTGAACGCGCTGTCGTCAGCGCTGCAACAAATGCAAGCGATGGCGACCCAGGCGGCCGGCGGCACGACCGACCCAACAGCGACCCAGGGAAACGGCGCAGCCACGGCCGGCAGCTTTGCCTCGGCGATGAAGGCGTCGCTCGACAAGATCAGCGACGACCAGAAAACGGCGATCGGTGAATCGCAGGCGTTCGAACTGGGCTCGTCCAACGTGTCGCTGAACGACGTGATGGTCGACATGCAGAAAGCCAACGTCGGCTTCCAGTTTGGCTTGCAGGTGCGTAACAAACTGGTCTCCGCTTATAACGAAATCGCGCAGATGTCGGTCTAAGCGGGCTTCGGACGGTGCGAGAGGCCGTCCGCCAAGCCTTCCTGCGCGCATTTTTGATGCATGTTGCATGAGTGTCGGCGGATCGCCCGCGAGGACGGTTCCGCTCAGGCTGCCTTCGCCCTTGCTGGCGGGGCGCTTCCGGTTTGGCTCGAGGTGAGGAGTTCGACGAGCCTGTCCGGCGCAGCCTGCTCGTGCGCGATACGCCCCTTAATCCTCCTTACATCGGGCTAAAGCTTTGTCGTCGCGAATCCGATAACCCGGATATAAGCCAGTTGCGAAACGTCGTCGACGCCCTGCAACGGTTCGCCACGATCAAACCGCAGTCTGTATGAGAGGAGGAGCGCTGATGTTTTCCCAAGGACACGCTGGAGCCAACGCGTATGCACGCGTGGGCGTCGAGACGGGTGTGATGGGCGCAAGTCCTCATCGTCTGATCGTGTTGCTGTATCAGGGCGCAAGGCAGGCTATCGCGCAGGCCCGCATGCATCTTCAGCAAGGCCAGGTGCCTGATCGCGGCAAGGCGATCAGCAAGGCGATTCGGATCATAGAAAGCGGGCTGCAGTCGTCGCTCAACCTTGAGGTGGGCGGTGAAATTGCGGGGCGGTTGAACGCGCTGTATAGCTACATGGCGCGGCGGCTGCTCGAAGCCAATATAAAACAGAGCGAGGCAATGCTGGTCGAAGTCGACGGCCTGCTGGCGACGCTCGAAGAGGCATGGATCGGGATTGCCCCGGAGATCGCGCGGATGGCAGCCCAGCCGGCCGCGGAAAGCATGAGATGACATCGAACGCAGAATATTTCGCCCGCTACGAGGCGGTCGCAGCGATTTCCTGCCGCATGTTGACGGCAGCCCGGCGAGCACTGTGGAGCGACCTGGTCCACTTGCAGGAGGAGTACCGGCATCTGGTGGAGGCGTTGAAGGAGGCTGATTCCGAGGTCAAACTCGACGAAGCCGAGCGTCTGCGCAAATACGCGCTGATCCGGCAGATCCTCGCCGACGACGCCGCGATCCGCGATCTGGCGAATCCGCGCATGGCCAATCTGTCGGCGCTGTTCGCCGGCCGGCCGACCCGCGTGCTGAAGGAACTCTACGGGTTGCGCTAGGGCACCCCGGCTGCATCCGCGTACGACGACGCGTCCGGCGCACTGCGCCCCGACGCGTTTTTGTTGAGCGGGCAGCCGCCAATGTGACCAAGGAATCGGCATGAACGGAATCGACACGGCTATCGCTTCGGCACTGACGAGCCGGGTCGACAGTCTGCTCGGCATCCAGCCGGGCAGCGCGGCCACCTCGCAGACCGGGGCGACGGGTGTCGGTAACGCGCCGACTACCGCGCCTCCCACGGCTGCTGCACCGCCGCCGCCGTCCGCGCAAACCGCGCTGTCGGCTGTCGCGCTGACGCTCGACGCGATTGCGCGCTCGGGCGGCGAGGCGACGCTGGCCGTGCTCGGCCAGACGCCGATCTGGGCGGCTGCGCCCGCGCTCGACGTGGAAGTCGAAGGGATGCCGCTGTTCGATACGCCGGCGGCGTCTGCTTCAGCCTCGACCTCGACCACCGCGCCGGCTGCGGCTTCGGGTGCAACGGCAACAGCCAGTGTCGCGGCGGCCCAGCTGCCAGTCGCGGCGCTTGCGGCGGCGCTCGAACAAACCGTCAGCGGCAGCGGTCTCTTTTACGAATCGCATCTTGCGCAGTGGCTCGCGGGCCAGCGCTCGCCCGACAGTCTCGGCGACGAAGCGCAGAACAAGCTGGTCGCCGAGGCCGCGCAATTGCCGCTCGACTGGACCGGCGACGATGCCGACGCGTCCGCGCCGAATCCCGCCAACCGGCAGGGCACGGGGGCGGCGGCCAATGGCGCGGGCAACGGCGCGCCGGACGCGAATGCCAACGCCAACGCCGCTTCCCGCCCCAATCAATCGATCCTGACGGCGCAAGCCGCGCGTTTCGCCGCGGGCGAGGTGCTGGCCAATTCGCTGTCCGATCTGAACAATCAGCCCCAATCCACTCACGCAAGTCTGCATAACGCGACTGCACCGAGCCTTGAATCCGGTTCGTCGCAGACCTCGCAGCAGGCGGCCGTGCATCCCGCGACGGTGCCGCTGGTGCGTCAGCAACTGGATCTGCTCGCCACCGGGCAGTTTCGCTGGACCGGCGAAGCGTGGCCGGGCGCGCGGCTCGACTGGACCATCGAACAGGACGGCGACGAGTGGGACCGCAGCGGCGGCGGGGCGGCGAGCGAGGACGATCAGCCGTGGCGCACGCGTCTGACGCTGTCGCTGCCGACGCTCGGCACCGTCGACGCCGAATTGACGCTGACCGGCACGCGGCTGGTCGCGCGCGTGCAGGCGAGTCCCGGTGGCGCGGCGCGGCTCGTGACGCAGGGCGAGAGTTTTCGTGAGCGGCTGGCGGCGGCGGGGATCGAGCTGAACGGCTTGCTGATCCGCGAGATCGGCGGAGGTGTGCCCGGCAGCGGGGCCAGCGCGACGAGTTCGGCGGGCGCTCAGGCGGCGGCTTCGGCTTATGCGCGGTCGGCTTCGGCGGCGGCTGCATCGACCGCTTCTGCTGCGGCGGCGAGCGCGTCCGGCCATCCCGCGGATGCCGCGCCGCGTTCCGATTTCGACTGGGATATCTGATGAGCCGCAAGAATCGCCGCAGTGCGGCCGCGCTCGTGTACGACTCCCAGGGTGGCGATGCCACGCCGCGCGTGGTCGCCAAAGGCTACGGCCTGGTCGCCGACATGATCGTGCAGCGCGCCAAGGAAGCGGGTCTGTATGTTCACGAAGCGCCCGAGATGGTGTCCCTGCTGATGCAGGTGGACCTCGACTCACGCATTCCGCCGCAGCTTTATCAGGCGGTGGCGGAATTGCTGGCGTGGTTGCATCGGCTGGAGAGCGGCGCGGATGTCGAGTCCGCCCACAACGCGAGCGACGACGAACAGGACGTGACCGACGTGGTAGCGACGGACGTCGCAGGCGAAACGCCCACGCGTTGAACAGGCGAGCGCCGGGGTTGCGCGCTCGCGTCGACCTGCATCGGCGTCAAAACCGCATCATCAACTTCAGCAACGCGTTGACCCGCTTGCCGTACGGCGGCGAGATCAGCCCACGTGCATTCAGCCGCGCCTGGGTCAGCACCGGCTTCATCTTCGAGAACGTGGCGAAGCCTTCGTAGCCGTGATACGCCCCCATTCCGCTTGCGCCGACACCGCCGAACGGCAGGCTTTCGCACGCCAGATGCATCAGCGTTTCGTTGATCGCCATACCGCCGGCAATCGTTTCGTGGGTCACGCGGTCGATCGTGCCGCTGTCGTCCGCATATAGATACAGCGCGAGCGGGCGGGGCCGGGCGTTGATCCACGCGATGGCGTCGTCGAGCGTGTCGTACGGGACGATCGGAAGTAGCGGCCCGAAAATTTCCTCCTGCATCAACGCGCATTCGTCCGGCGCGTTCGTGACGACGATCAACGGAAAGCGGCGGCTCGTCGGATCGGGCGCGGTGCCGGTCAGCGCGTGCAGTTGCGCGCCTGCGGCGAGTGCTTCGTCGGCGAGACGCTCCAGGCGCTCGAAGTGCCGCGCCGAAATGATCGACGTGTAGTCGGGATTCTGTTCGAAGCCGGGATACATCTTCGCCATTCGCGCGCGCGCCCGCTCGATGAACGCCTGCTCCTTGCCGCGCGGCACCAGCACGTAATCCGGCGCGATGCAGGTCTGGCCCGCGTTCAGCGTCTTGCCGGCGACGAGGTTATCCACCGCATTATCGAAGCGCGCGTGCGCACCGATGATGGCCGGCGACTTGCCGCCCAGTTCGAGCGTGACCGGCGTCAGATGTTCGGCGGCGGCGCGCATCACTTCATGACCGACCTTGGTCGAACCGGTGAACAGCAGGTGATCGAACGGTTGCGCGCTGAACGCGGCGGCCAGCGTCGCGTCGCCGTTGACGACCGCGACGTGATCGCGCGAAAAGGTCTGGCCGATCAGTTGCTCGAATAGCGCGGAGGTGCGCGGCGTCAGCTCGGACATCTTGATGATCGCGCGATTGCCGGCGGTCAACGCGCTGATCAGCGGACCCACCGCGAGCAGCACCGGATAATTCCACGGCACGATGATCCCGACCACGCCGAGCGGCTGCGGCACGACCTTCGCGCGCGCGGGCAGCAGCCATTTGTTGGTGCTGCGGCGCTGCGCTTTCATCCAGCGTTTGCCGTGCCTGAGCGCGGCGTCGATCTCTTCCTTCACCAGCAGAAACTCGGCGAGCAGCACTTCCTGTTTCGCGCGATTGCCGAAGTCGGCGTGCATGGTGTCGGCGAGCGCGTCGCGATTGTCGAGCATGACCTTGCGCAGCGCTTTCAGGTACGCCGCGCGGGTTTCCCACGACGGATACGGCGCGCGCAAATACGCATGACGCTGGTCGCGCAGCAGCGCTTCGAGCGCGGCGACTTCGGGCAGATCGTTCTTCATGGCTGTCCACTCCCTGATGGATGAGGTTGCGCGTTCGGGCGCGCTTATCTGATTAGTGATTGTTGTGTGGCGAAACGCATTGGCGTTAGCGCGAGCCCTGGAAAAAGCTCACGCGGGAAAAGCCCGCTCGACGATCGCCGCGTGATCGAATGTCGCCGGTAACGTGCCGTACACGCGACCGCTTTCGCCGCAATGATCAGCTAGACGCGTTGCGATAAACGCGTCGGCGACTCCGGTCGGCGCGTGCTTCGCGAGCAGCGTGCCCTGCGCGATCAGCACGATCTGCTGGGCGATGCGCCGCGCAGAACTTTCGCGGGCGTCGGCGGGACCGTTGAGCGTGGCGACCAGCCTGCCGAGCGCGGCGCTCAACGCAGGATGCGCCTGCGCGTCCGCGTGCCATGCCGCGAACAGCGCCTGCGCGGCTTCGGGCTCGCGCTCCATCGCGCGCAGCACGTCGAGGCACATTACGTTGCCCGAGCCTTCCCAGATCGAATTGACCGGCGCCTCACGATAGAAGCGCGCCATCGGGCCGGTTTCGACATAACCGTTGCCGCCCCAGACTTCCATCGCCTCGCCGGTGAACTCCAGCGCGCGCTTGCAGACCCAATATTTCGATGCGGGCGTAACGATGCGCCGCCAGGCGCGCTCGACCGGAGAGGCATTCGACGAAGACGCGTCAGCAGCGGACGCTTCGAACGCGCGCGCGAGGCGCATGAACAGCACCGTCGCCGCTTCCGATTCGAGCGCCAGATCGGCGAGGACATTGCGCATCAACGGTTGATCGACGAGACGGCGGCCGAACGCGCTGCGATGCCGCGCGTGGTGGATTGCCTGCACCAGCGCCGCGCGCATCAGCGCCGCGCTGCCGATCACGCAATCGAGCCGCGTGTAATTCGCCATTTCGATGATGGTCGGCACGCCGCGCCCTTCGTCGCCGATCATCACGCCGAACGCGTCGAGAAATTCGACTTCGCCGCTCGCGTTTGAGCGATTGCCGAGCTTGTCTTTCAGACGCTGAACCTGGACCGCGTTCTTGCTGCCGTCCGGCGCGAAACGCGGCACGAAGAAGCATGAGACGCCTTCGTGGTCGTCGGTGCGTGCGAGCACGAGATGCGCGTCACATTGCGGCGCGGAGAAAAACCACTTGTGACCGACGAGCCGGTATTCGCCGCCGCGTCCGCCGCCTGCGATTCGGTATGCGCGAGTCTGATTGCTGCGCACATCGGAGCCGCCCTGTTTCTCCGTCATACCCATGCCGATCATCGCGGATCGCTTCTGCGCGAGCGGAATATCACGCGGATCGTGCTCGCGCGCATAAAGCTTGTCGCGCAGCATCTCGAACAGCGCGGGTTCGCGTTGCAGCACGGGGATGCTCGCAAACGTCATGGTCAGCGGACACAGCGAACCGGATTCGAGTTGCGCATGCAGAAAGTAACTGGCGCAACGCGCGACCATTGCACCCGCTTGCGGATCGGAAAAAGGCAGCGCCTGCAAGCCTTCGCGGCGCTGCAGCGAAAGCAGTTCATGCCACGCGGGATGAAACTCCAGCGCGTCGATCCGTTCGCCCCGCGGGCTATGCGTGATCAGTTCGGGCGAATGACGATTGGCGAGTTCGGCGAGTGCGAGCGTGTCAGGCGTGCTGAGCGAAGCGCCGTGCCGCAGCAGCGTCTTGCGATGCCAGCCGGCGCCGTCGCGTTCGAGTGCGTCGGACAGGGCGGTGTCGCAGGAAAACAGGTTGTAGTCCGCGAGCGGCGGAGCCTGGTTTGTCACCTCGTGCGTCTGGCCGATGCTGTGCCGTTCCATCTGCTGTCTCCGTTCACCGCGAGGTCGCCGCTGCCGGGCCGCGCGACGATGTGTTTTGATGCGCCAGATATGCGCTGTTTCATTACCGCGCGTCACGTCGCACGCTATGAGGACGACGCGTGCCGTGCGCTGTTTGAATGCCGCGAAAGGCCGCCTGGCCGCCGCGAGCGCGTCTTTCATCATAGGGTCGCGGGGGCGCTTGCGTTTAGAGGAATCGCTCTGGCACGAACCCGCCTCAGCCCCTGAACGCTCCCTACAATGCCGTTGAAACACACGTAGACAAGTGTGCACGAGACAGGGCTCGCGAGCAACGCGGCCCACAAGGAGGAGCGGATGCAATACGACTACATCATCGTCGGTGCAGGCTCGGGCGGTTGCTCGCTGGCGAGCCGTCTCGCGGATAGCTGCCCCGACGCGACGATCGCGCTGATCGAAGCCGGTCCGCATACGGACCGCAATCTGTTCGTCAACATGCCGGTGGGCGTCGCGGTCGTCGTGCCGCAAAAGCTCAAAACCAATTACGGTTATCTGACGACTCCGCAACCGGGGCTCGACGGACGGCAAGGCTATCAGCCGCGTGGACGCGGCTTCGGCGGATCGAGCGCGATCAACGCGATGATCTACACGCGCGGCCATCCACTCGATTACGACGAATGGGCACGACTGGGCTGCGAAGGGTGGTCGTGGTCGGACGTGCTGCCGTACTTCCGGCGCGCCGAAGGTAACGAGCGCGGCGCCGACGCGTGGCACGGCGATGCCGGGCCGCTGACCGTTTCGGATCTGCGCTATCAGAACCCGTTTTCGAAGCGCTTCGTGAAGGCGGCGCTCGAAGCCGGTTACAAGCCGAATGGCGATTTCAACGGCGCGGATCAGGAAGGCGTCGGCTTTTATCAGGTGACGCAGCGCGACGGACGCCGTTGCAGCGTCGCGCGCGCCTATATCTACGACCGCGCACGCCCCAACCTGCATACGATCGCGGACGCCACGGTGCTACGCGTGACTTTCGAGGGCAAGCGCGCGAGTGGCGTCGAGATCGTGCGGGGCGGCAAAACCGAAACGCTCGAAGCGCGCGCCGAGGTGGTGCTCGCGGCGGGCGCGTTCAACTCGCCACAACTGCTGATGTGCTCGGGCATCGGGCCTGCCGCACATCTCCAATCGCACGGCATCAATGTGTTGCACGACGCGCCCGAGGTCGGCCAGAACCTCATCGATCACGTCGATTTCACGATCAACAAGCGCGTTTCATCGATCGAGCCGACGGGCTTTTCGCTGCGCGGCATCGCGCGGATGCTGCCGCAGTTCGTCACGTTCATGCGTGAGGGGCGCGGCATGCTGTCGAGCAATGTCGCCGAGGCGGGCGGTTTTCTGAAGAGCAGTCCGACGCTCGACCGGCCCGATCTGCAACTGCATTTCTGCGCCGCCATCGTCGACGATCACAACCGTCATATGCACTGGGGACACGGCTATTCGCTGCATGTTTGCGTGCTGCGGCCGCACAGTCGTGGCAGCGTCATGCTCGCCAGCCCCGATGCACGCACCGCGCCGTTGATCGATCCACGCTTTCTCAGCGATTCGCGCGATCTCGATCTGCTGGTGGACGGCGCGAAGATGGCGCGGCGCATTCTCGATTCGCCGTCGCTCGCGGTACACGGCGGGCGCGAGTTGTACACGCATTCGGGGCAATCGGAGGCGGAATTGCGCCGCACCATCGCCGAACACGCCGATACGATCTATCACCCGGTCGCGACCTGCCGGATGGGCGGCGATGTACGTTCGGTCGTCGATCCGCAATTGCGGGTGAGGGGCGTGACCGGGTTGCGGATCGTCGATGCATCGGTGATGCCGACGTTGATCGGCGGGAACACGAATGCGCCGACGGTGATGATCGGCGAACGTGCTGCCGAGTTGATCGCAGCGAGTCGGCGGGATGCGCAGGGACCGTTGGGAACGGTCTCGAACGACGTGCAGGTAAAGGCTGCGTCGGCGGCTTGAATTGACTGACGGTGGCGCAGTATCTAATTCGATGCGCGACCGTCATTCAGCCGGCTCAAGTCATCGTCAGATGCGAACCGGCGTTTCGTCATTCGGCTGACGGCGTCGGCGGTGCCGCTGCGATACTCGTCATCCCGATTCCCGGGCCGAGCATGAATTCATCGCCCGCCTGGCCGGGCAGCGTTTCGCGGGCCACCTCAAGCCACGCGCGCGCCGCATGCGACAGATAACCGTTGCGGCGCCAGCCAATCGCCATTTCCCACGGAATCTCCGGTTCGACGACCGGCAAGCACGTGAATTGCGCGGGATCGAGCCGCCGGCAATAAGGCGCGGGCAGCAATGCAATGCCGACTCCGGCCAGCACCAGCGCCGCCATGAAATCCCAATGTCCGCTGCGCCCGACGATCGTCGGTGCAAAGCCCGCCGCGCGGCACGCATTCAGCACCACGTCGTTCAACGCGAGACTCTCGCCGTAGAACACGAACGGCTCGTTCGCCAGTTGCGCGAGCGGCACCTCGTGCAGCGCGTCCCACCGCGAACCCGTGCGTGAGACGAGCCAGAGGAGTTGACGCGTCATCGGCAGCACTTCGATGTTTTCCGGGTCGACCGGTTGCAGCACTCCGCCGAGTTCCAGTTCCCCGTTGATCAACGCTGTTTCGATCGCGCGCGAACCCTGCTCAAACAGCTTCAGTTCGATTTTTGGATACCGCTGACGGAACGCCGCGATGGCCGGCGTGAACAGCGCCCCGCCCATCGGCGGGATTCCGATGGTGAGTTCGCCGCCCTCGAGCGTGCCGAGATCGTTCAGTTCGGCCTGCAATCGCGCATGCGCCGCGAGCACGTCCTGTCCGCGCTGATAAACGATGCGGCCGGCATCGGTCAGCACCATCTGACGCCCGTCGCGCAGCAGCAGCGGCGAGCCGATTTCGTCTTCCAGCGACTTCACCATCTTGCTGATGGTCGGCTGCGTGACGAACATCTGCTCGGCGGCGACGGTGAAGCTCTGCTGACGAACCACTTCGACGAAGTATCGCAACGCACGTAGTTCCACGATCTCGGGCTCCGAAATTCCAATTTGGAATAATTTTGATGATTGTAAGTCATTATATTTATGATGCAGTGCAACCTATACTGACTTTTTTCCGAAGTCCATCCAGGGATTGCCATGGCCTCGCCCGTTCTCGCTCCGTCTGCCGCTGATGCCCGACCCGGCCCGGCCGGTGGCGTCGCGCGGGTTGGCCGGATCGCCCGGATTGCAGTGCAGAGCGCCGCGATAGCCGGCCTCTGGCTCGCTGCCGATTTCGTCGTCCGCACTTTGCATCTGCCGGTTCCCGGCGGCGTGGTCGGACTGCTCGTGCTGCTCGCGTTGCTATTTTGCGGCGGCATCGCGCCGCGCTGGATCAAGGCGGGCGCCGACTGGCTGCTGTCCGACATGCTGCTGTTCTTCATTCCGGCGGCGGTTGCGGCGGTGCAATACGGCGGCCTGTTCCGCGAGGACGGCTGGCGGCTGGCGCTGGTGGTCGTCGCGGGGACGCTGATGGTGATGGTCGCGGTGGCTTTCGCGGTCGAACAGGCCGCGCGGCTGGAGCGTCGTCTTGCGCTGCGCCGCGCGCTGATCGCGCGGCAGGCTTCGCGGATCTGAATTTCCGCACGCATCATTTTTGCCGGAAGCCTGTCCATGAGCCCGCTCTACGCGTCAATTTCATCCCTCTTTGCCGACGACGCCTCGCGTCTGATCGCGGCCGGCTGCCTGGTGCTGACCGTCGTGCTGTACTTCGCGTCGAAGGCGCTGTACGCGCGCTTCAAGACGCTCTGGCTCACGCCGCTCGTGGCCGTGCCTGCGGTGCTCGCGGCCATCGTGCTGGTCGCGCACATTCCGTATCCCGTCTATTTCGAGGACACCCGCTGGCTGATGTGGCTGCTCGGACCCGCCACCGTCGCGTTCGCCGTGCCGATTTATGAATATCGCGAGTTGCTGAAACGGCATTGGATTTCGCTGACCGTCGGGGTGACGGTCGGGATACTGGTCGGTGTCGGTGGCTCGTTGATGCTGGCGAAGCTTCTGCATTTGTCGCCGGAATTGCAACGCAGTCTGATGACTCGTTCCGTATCGACACCGTTTGCGCTTGCCGTCTCCGACAAGATTCATGCGCCGAAGGACCTCACCGCGTTGTTCGTGATCGCGACCGGCGTCTGCGGGATGCTGTTCGGCGAACTCGTGCTGGGCCTCGTGCCGTTGCGCACGCGGCTCGCTCGCGGCGCGTTGTTCGGCGCGGCTGCGCATGGTGTGGGCACCGCGAAGGCGCGGGAATTGGGTAGCGAAGAGGGTGTGGTCGCCAGCCTGACGATGATGATCGCCGGCGTCGTGATGGTATTGCTCGCGCCGATGCTGGGGTTGCTGCCGATCTGAAGCTGCCTTGTCAGCAACTGCGCCGCTCAGCGTATTGGATTTCGGGATGAGCCAGGCCGGAAGCCGGATACCATCGCCAGCCTTCCACCAACAACGGCCTGCCGCGCGGCACGGTTCGATCCATGACGCCGATCACGATCCTCATCCCCTGTTACAACGGCGCGGCGACCCTTGGGCGCGCGCTCGAAAGTTGCCTGATCCAACCGGAAGCCGCGCAGATTCTGGTCGTGGACGACGGCTCGACCGATCGCTCCAGTGACATCGCCATCCAGTTCAGCCGCCGCGATCCGCGCGTGAACCTGCTGCGTATGCCGCAGAACGGCGGCCCGGCGCGGGCGCGCAACTGGGGTGCGCTAAATGCGTCGCATGGAGTGCTAGCCTTCCTCGACGCCGACGACGAATATCTGCCCGGTGCACTCGCCGCCGCAAGCATGTTCCTCACCGGTAACCCCGGCGCGGTGTCCGTGCGGCTCGATGTCGATTACACGGATTTTCCCGCCGATCTCACCGCGCATCCCGACTTCGCGGCGCACGCGGCCACGCTTAGCAATACGGTGCCGAGCAGCCTGATCATCCGGCGGGCGGCTTTTGCGGCGCTCGGCGGCTTTCCGATGGACAAAGGTTTTCGCCGGATCGGCGGAGAAGACGGCGCGTTTTCGTGGACCTTGCGCGAGCTTTTCGGCAATCCGCGTCTCGACGATGCGAAACGCGTGCGCATGCATTACCACGCGGGCATCCACGCCGAACGTTACTTTCGCATTGCGCTCGGCCTGCAAACGCCCGATCCCGCCGACGTCGAAGAAGCGTTCCGGCTCTCGCAGCAATTCCTCGACACCGCGCGCGCAGGCTTCATGCAATTACGCGCGGCGCATGTCAGTTAGACGCGCGCAACGGGGACGCGGAACCGTCCCCAAAATCCAATCCTGACGCCCTGAAGTTATCTCGATTTGCTACAATCGCCGTTCGTCTTCGAGGAGCGTTGCGACGGGTACCGCGAATCAACATTCGCCGGCCGCCCGCCAGGCTCGAAGGCTTCAATCGGAGGGCCATGAATGCGCATTGCGCTTTCTTATCCACCGCATCGAACCGCGCTCACGTCAAATTTCTAGTCACTATTTAGAAAGGAGGGCGTGATGAACGCCGCAGTTATCGATTCCAAAAATTCCCAGGATTACCTCGTTGCCGACATGTCGCTTGCCGACTGGGGCCGCAAGGAACTCAACATTGCCGAGACGGAAATGCCCGGCCTCGTGCAAACGCGCGAAGAGTACAAGGCGCAGCAGCCGCTGAAGGGCGCGCGCATTGCAGGTTCGCTGCACATGACGATCCAGACCGGCGTGCTGATCGAGACGCTGACCGCGCTCGGCGCCGACGTCCGCTGGGCATCGTGCAACATTTTCTCGACGCAGGACCACGCTGCAGCGGCCATCGCCCAGGCTGGCGTGCCGGTGTTTGCGTTCAAGGGCGAATCGCTCGACGAATACTGGGAATTCTCGCACCGCATTTTCGAATGGCCGAACGGCGAATTCGCCAACATGATCCTCGACGACGGCGGCGACGCCACGTTGCTGCTGATCCTCGGCGCGAAGGCTGAGAAAGACCGCTCGGTCATCTCGAAGCCGACCAACGAAGAAGAAGTCGCGCTGTACAAGTCGATCGCCTCGCACCTCGACGCCGATCCGACTTGGTACTCGACGCGTCTGTCGCACATTCAGGGCGTGACCGAAGAAACTACGACCGGCGTGCACCGTCTGTATCAGATGGAAAAGGAAGGCCGCCTGCCGTTCCCGGCGATCAACGTCAACGACTCGGTCACCAAGTCGAAGTTCGACAACCTGTACGGTTGCCGTGAGTCGCTGGTCGACGGTATCAAGCGCGCCACCGACGTGATGATCGCGGGCAAGATCGCGGTGGTCGCAGGTTACGGCGACGTGGGCAAGGGCTGCGCGCAATCGCTGCGCGGTCTGGGCGCCACCGTGTGGGTCACCGAAATCGATCCGATCTGCGCACTGCAGGCCGCGATGGAAGGCTACCGCGTCGTGACGATGGAATACGCCGCCGACAAGGCCGACATCTTCGTGACGGCAACCGGCAACTTCCACGTGATCGGCCACGACCACATGGCAGCAATGCGCCACAACGCGATTGTCTGCAACATCGGTCACTTCGATTCGGAAATCGACATTGCGTCGACCCGCAAGTACCAGTGGGACAACATCAAGCCGCAAGTCGACCACATCATTTTCCCGGACGGCAAGCGCGTGATCCTGCTGGCCGAAGGCCGTCTGGTGAACCTGGGTTGTGCAACGGGCCACCCGTCGTTCGTGATGTCGAACTCGTTCACGAACCAGACGCTCGCGCAGATCGAACTGTTCACGCAAGGCGACAAGTACGAGAACAAGGTGTACGTGCTGCCGAAGCATCTGGACGAGAAGGTTGCACGCCTGCATCTGGCGCGCATCGGCGCGAACCTGACCGTGCTGTCGGACGAGCAGGCCGGCTACATCGGCGTCGACAAGAACGGTCCGTTCAAGCCGAACCACTATCGCTACTAAGCGCGTGTACCCGGCGCGTGCATCGCATTGCGCCGGATACACCGGCGGTCGTAAAAGCATGAAAGTCTGAGAACACGGCGGCGCGCAATGCGCCGCTTTGTTCGCCATGCCCGTGCTTTGACCGCCTTTCCCATTCAACGGACATCCTGCCTGTAAGGAGCTCTACATGACCGTGCTGCTGACCTGGCTGATCAACGCGCTCGCGCTGCTGATCATCACCTACCTCGTTCCGTCGATCCACATCCGCAGTTTCGGCACCGCCCTGATCGTCGCGGTGGTGCTCGGATTGATCAATACGGTGCTGCGCCCGGTGCTGATCCTGTTGACGCTGCCCGTCACGATCATCACGCTCGGACTCTTCATTCTCGTGGTCAATGCGCTGTGCTTCTGGCTGTGCGCGTCGCTGCTGAAGGGCTTTGAAGTGTCGGGTTTCTGGTCGGCGTTCTTTGGCTCGATTCTGTACAGCATCGTTTCGTGGCTGCTGTCCGCGCTTATTTTCGGCAACCGCAGTTTAGGTTGACCTACTGAATCATGAACCCGATCGAACTTTCATTCGAATTTTTCCCGCCTAAAACGCAGGAAGGCGTCGAAAAACTGCGCGCCACGCGCGCGGAACTCGCGACGTTCAAGCCCAAGTTCGTGTCCGTCACGTTCGGCGCCGGCGGCTCGACGCAGCAAGGCACGCTCGATACCGTCGTCGACCTTGCGAAGAGCGGCGTCGAAGCAGCGCCGCATCTGTCGTGCATCGGTTCGTCGAAAGAAAGCCTGCGCGCGATTCTCAACGAGTACCGTGCGCACGGCATTCGCCATATCGTCGCGCTGCGCGGCGATCTGCCGTCCGGCATGGGCGAAGTCGGCGAACTGCGTTATGCGTCGGAACTGGTGAGCTTTATCCGCGCCGAGTTCGGCGACTGGTTCTGGATCGAGGTGGCCGGTTACCCGGAATACCACCCGCAGTCGCGCTCGCCGCGTCACGATCTGGAAAACTTCGCCCGCAAGGTGAAGGCCGGCGCGAATTCCGCGATCACGCAGTATTTCTTCAATGCGGACGCGTATTTCCGTTTCGTCGACGACGCGCACAAGCTCGGCGTAGACGTGCCGATCGTGCCGGGCATCATGCCGATCACGAACTTTTCGCAACTGATGCGCTTCTCCGAAATGTGCGGTGCCGAAGTGCCGCGCTGGGTCGCGCGCCGGCTGGAAAGTTTTGGCGACGATCGCGAGTCGATTCGCGCGTTCGGACTGGATGTGGTCGCGGACCTGTGCCAGCGTCTGATCGACGCCAAGGTGCCGGGCCTGCATTTCTACACGCTGAACAGCGCTGTGGCGACGAAGGCGATTTGTGAACGGCTGGGCGCTTAAACGCTCTGCCGGGTGATTTATCCGCGCGGCTGCAATGGCCGCGCGGCCTGCCTTCTGGCTGGCTTCTAGTCCGACAGCTTCCGCACGTAAAGCTGGTACAGCGGCGCGGACAACACCTCCACCTTGCGAAAGTTCAGATTGACGAACGCGTCGATCGCGGGCTTTGGACATCGCAACGGATCTTTGCCTGACGGCAACGCCTCCGACCACAAATAGTCGTCGAACGCGATCACTCCGCCGATTCTCAGCAGCCTGAAGCCGAGCACGGCATCCACCAGCACGTCTGCCGCCTGATGCGAGCCGTCAACGTAGACAAAGTCGAAATAGCCTTTTTTGCCCGCGGCGATCAGACCGGCGAGGCAGTCGTCGGAAAAACCTTTGTGCACTTCGATCGTCGCGCGGCCCGGATATCTGGCCGCCGCCAGCGCGACATTGTGATGAAAGCGCCGCTCGACCGAATTCATGTCGGCGGGCGCGTCGCCGCCCGGCTGATGCTCGACGCCGCCTTCCCAGGTGTCGATGCAATGCAGTTCGAGCGGATGGCGCGGAGCCAGCGCGTCGATCAGATAACAGGCGCTCGCGCCTTCGTACGAGCCGATTTCGAGAATCCTGGCGGGGGCAAGCTGCGGCATCAACTGATCCCAGACGCCTCTGGCAACTGTCTCGAACCAGTTATTGGTGAATTGATACGAAGTCATGATGCGGGCCGGGCGGTGGTCGAAACCGGCCATTATGGGGCGGTGGCTATTCCAAAAAAGACGGCCGCCAGCACAGCGCATCGGACTGGAAGCAAATGGTAAGCCCTTGTTGAAGCTCATTTTTGTGCTGTCTATGATCGAAGCGCAGTCGATCCGGCTGCTGTGCGGAGGACGATATGACAGTGTCACGAAAGCTGTTTGCGGTTCACCAGTTCTGCCTGCCCGCCGTTACCGCGTTCGCGGTCGCCGCGAGCGCCATGATTTACGCCCCAGCCCAGGCCGCCACGCTGCCCGACAAGACTCTCGTGTTCTGCTCCGAGGGCAGTCCGGCGGGCTTCGATACCGCGCAATACACCACGAGCGTCGAATTCAGCGCGGGTTCCTACACGGTCTACAACCGGCTGATCGAGTTTGCGCACGGCAGCACTGATATCGAACCGGGCCTCGCCGAAAAATGGGACGTTTCGCCCGACGGCCTGACCTACACGTTCCATTTGCGCCCCGGCGTCAAATTCCAGACCACGTCGTTTTTCAAGCCGACGCGCGACATGAATGCCGACGACGTCGTCTTCACATTCCAGCGGATGCTTGATCCGGATCAGCCGTTCCGCAAGGCGTACGCGGTGCCGTTTCCGTATTTCAACGATCTGGGGCTGGCGAAAAACATCTCGAAGATCGAGAAAGTCGATCCGTCGACAGTTCGCTTTACGCTGAAAGAAGTCGATGCGCCGTTTTTACAACAGATAGCGATGCCGTTCGCGTCGATTCTGTCGGCCGAATATGCCGACCAGTTACTGAAAGCGGGTAAGGCGTCCGATATCAACCAATATCCGGTCGGCACCGGCCCATTCATATTCCGCAGTTATACGAAGGACGATTCGATTCGCTTCGACGGTAATCCCGATTACTGGAAGCCAGGCGTGGTCAAAGTCAGCAAACTGATTTTCGCGATTACCGTCGATCCCGCCGTGCGTTTGCAGAAATTAAAGCGTGGTGAATGTCAGGTGATGGCGTATCCGCGTCCCGCCGATATTCCGGCGGTGAAAGCGGATTCATCGCTCGCGATGCCGAGTCAGGTGGGCTTCAATCTCGGCTATATCGCGTACAACACGACGAAAAAGCCGCTCGATAACGTGCTGGTGCGCCGCGCGCTCGATATGTCGGTCAACAAGAAGGCGATTATCGATTCGGTCTATCAGGGCGCGGGCCAGGCGGCGACCAACCCGATGCCGCCGACCCAGTGGGGCTACGACAAGAATCTGAAGGACGCACCGTACGACACCGACAAGGCGAAAGCGCTGCTGAAACAGGCGGGTTATCCCGACGGTTTCGAACTCACTTTATGGGCGATGCCGGTTCAACGGCCATATAACCCGAATGCGCGTCTGATGGCCGAAATGCTCCAGGCCGATTGGGCAAAAATCGGCGTAAAGGTCAATATCGCGACGTATGAATGGGGTGAATACATTCGCCGTGCCCATGCAGGCGAGCATCAGGCGATGCTGATCGGCTGGACCGGCGATTATGGCGACCCGGATAACTGGCTCGGCGTATTGCTCGGCTGCGACGCGGTAAATGGCAGTAACTTTTCCAAATGGTGCTACAAGCCTTACGACGATCTGATTCGAAAAGGCCGTGGCACGACCGATATGGCCGAGCGCACCAAGGCTTATACGGAAGCGCAGGAAATTTTCAAAGACCAGGTGCCATTCACGCCAATCGCCCACTCCACGGTGTATCAGCCGATCAGCAAGAACGTGGTGGGTTTCAAGGTCGACCCGTTCGGTCCGACTCAATTCATGAATGTCGGGCTGAAATAGCCGCATCAGGACGCATTTTTGCTTCCACTCTCCGCTTGAACCGCAAGCTCCGGCCCGCGCCGGCGCTTGCGGCCGCCCTTATGCCCTAAGTGTTTCCTATCGTCAACACGGGTAATTTCCTCCGCTTGTTGCTGCGAGCCATGCTCAAGTAATATCGCGCTACGCTGGCGGTAGCCGGCCCCGAACCTGGAGGAAACATGAAGCAAAACAATCTGTTGCGCGCCGTGCGTGTTACGACGCTCGTCGCCGCTGCAGCGGCATCGCTGGTGGGCGCGAACAACGCGCGCGCCGAGATTCCGAACAAGACTCTCGTCTACTGCTCAGAAGGCAGCCCTGCGGGTTTCGATCCTGCCCAATACACGACGGGTGTCGACTTCACGGCCAACACGTTCACCGTTTATAACCGTCTCGTCGAATTCGAACGCGGCGGTACGAAAGTCGAACCCGGTCTTGCAGAGAAGTGGGATGTGTCGGCGGATGGCAAGACCTACACGTTCCATCTGCGTCATGGCGTGAAGTTCCAGACCACGTCGTTCTTCAAGCCGACCCGCGATTTCAACGCGGACGACGTCGTGTTCTCGTTCCAGCGCATGCTGGACCCGAACCAGCCGTTCCGTAAGGCCTACCCGGTGCAGTTCCCGTACTTCACCGACATGGGCCTCGACAAGCTGATCACCAGCGTCGAAAAGGTCGATCCTTACACGGTCAAGTTCACGCTGAAGGAAGTCAACGCGCCGTTCATCCAGAATCTGGCGATGGAATACGCGTCGATCCTGTCGGCCGAATATGCGGATCAACTGCTGAAGGCCGGCAAGGCGTCGGACATCAACCAGTTCCCGGTCGGCACGGGCCCCTTCATTTTCCGCAGCTACACGAAAGACGCGACGATCCGCTTCGACGGCAATCCGACGTACTGGAAGCCGAACGCGGTGAAGATCTCGAAGCTGATCTTCTCGATCACGCCGGACGCCGGTGTGCGCGTGCAGAAGATCAAGCGCGACGAATGCCAGGTGATGAGCTATCCGCGTCCCGCCGACATCGCGCCGCTGAAGGCCGAAGCCAACATCGACATGCCGTCGCAGCCGGGCTTCAACCTCGGCTATCTCGCGTACAACGTGACGCACAAGCCGGTGGACAAGGTCGAAGTGCGTCAGGCGCTCGACATGGCGATCAACAAGAAGGCGATCATCGAGTCGGTGTACCAGGGTGCGGGCCAGCTCGCGACCAACCCGATGCCGCCGACCCAATGGTCGTTCTACAAAGACCTGAAGGCTGCCCCGTACGATTCGGCCAAGGCCAAGGACCTGCTGGCGAAGGCCGGTTATCCGAACGGCTTCGACATCACGCTGTGGGCGATGCCGGTGCAACGCGCGTACAACCCGAATGCCCGTCTGATGGCCGAGATGATCCAGGCCGACTGGGCCAAGATCGGCGTGAAGGCGAAGATCGTCACGTACGAATGGGGTGAGTACATCAAGCGCGCGCACGCCGGTGAAGACGACACGATGCTGATCGGCTGGACCGGCGACAACGGCGATCCGGACAACTGGCTCGGCACGCTGCTCGGCTGCGAAGCGGTGAATGGCAACAACTTCTCGAAGTGGTGCTACAAGCCGTTCGACGACCTGATCCAGAAGGGCCGTGTGACGTCCGACGTGGCTGCACGCACGAAGGCTTACATCGAAGCGCAGCAGATTTTCGCGCAGCAACTGCCGTTCTCACCGATTGCTCACTCGACGGTGTATCAGCCGGTGAGCAAGAAGGTGGTCGACATGCGCATCGAGCCGCTTGGCTATGCACGCTTTGACGGCGTGAGCGTCAAGTAAGCGGTTTGGCACGTCATAAAATTTGCGCAGTACGCTTTTCGCACGGTTAGAAAACTGGTCGAAATGGTCCGGCGACCGGGGTCACAAGCCCTCGTCGCCGGTTGCGTTTTTTCTTCACCAAGACCATAGGGACGAACCATGTTCCGCTTTGTTTTGCGCCGCATCGGCATGGTGATACCGACGTTTATCGGCATCACGATCCTTGCGTTCGCGCTGATTCACCTGATTCCGGGCGACCCCATCGAAGTGATGATGGGCGAGCGCGGCGTCGATCCCGCGATGCATGCCGCCGCGCTGCATCGTCTCGGACTCGACGAACCTCTGCCGATGCAGTACGTCCACTACCTGGGCCGCGCGCTGCACGGCGACCTCGGCACCTCGATCATCACCAACACGAGCGTGATGGGCGAATTCCTCGCGCGCTTTCCCGCCACCGTCGAACTGTCGATCTGCGCGATGTTTTTCGCGCTGGTCGTCGGCTTGCCGGCGGGCGTGTTCGCGGCTTTGCGACGCGGCACGGTGGTCGATCACGGCGTGATGGGCACGGCGCTCACCGGCTACTCGATGCCGATCTTCTGGTGGGGCTTGATCCTCATCATGTTCTTCTCGGTCGATCTGGGCTGGACGCCGGTGTCGGGCCGCATCGCGGTCGAATACGACATTCCGCGCGTGACCGGTTTCATGCTGATCGACGCGCTGATGCCGGGCACCGACGAAGGCGCGTTCAAATCCGCGCTGAGCCATCTGATCCTGCCCGCGATCGTGCTCGGCACGATTCCGCTGGCTGTGATCGCGCGCATGACGCGTTCGTCGATGCTCGAAGTGCTGCGCGAAGATTACATCCGCACGGCGCGCGCGAAGGGTTTGTCGCCGGCACGCGTGATCGTCGTGCATGCGCTGCGTAACGCGCTGATTCCGGTGGTGACGGTGATCGGCTTGCAGGTCGGCACGCTGCTCGCGGGCGCGGTGCTGACCGAGACGTTGTTCTCGTGGCCGGGCATCGGCAAATGGCTGATCGACGCGATCAGCCGCCGCGATTACCCGGTCGTGCAGGGCGGTATCCTGATGATCGCCACGTTGGTGATCGTCGTGAACCTCGTCGTCGATCTGTTGTACGGCGTGCTGAACCCACGCATCCGCCATACGAGGTAATACGAACATGGCAGACATACAAAACACAGTCCCCCAGGCGGTCACACCTCCCAGTGGCCGTGCAATCGCCGCCCGTGAATTCTGGGCGAATTTCTCGCGTAACCGTGGCGCTGTCGCCGCTGGCGTGATCGTGCTGCTGCTGGTTTTCGTCGCGATTTTCGCGCCGTTGATCGCGCCGCATAGCCCGATCGAACAGTACCGCGACAACGTGAAAATCCCGCCCGCGTGGCTCGACGGCGGCAACTGGAAGTTCATTCTCGGCACCGACGAAGCGGGCCGCGACATCCTCTCGCGTTTGATGTACGGCGCGCGGCTGTCGTTCTGGATCGGCTTCGTTTCCGTGGTGCTCGCATTGATCCCGGGCATCGTGCTCGGGCTGATCGCCGCGTTCTTCGAGAAGTGGGCCGACACGCCGATCATGCGGATCATGGACGTGCTGCTCGCGTTGCCGTCGCTGCTGCTCGCGGTGGCCGTGGTCGCGATCATCGGCCCGGGTCTGGTCAACACGATGCTCGCGATTGCGATCGTCGCGCTGCCTGGCTACGTGCGTTTGACGCGCGCATCGGCGCAGGGCGAGTTGCAGAAGGAATACGTGACCGCGTCGCGTGTCGCAGGTGCCAGCACGATGCGTTTGATGTTCTCGCAAGTGTTGCCGAACTGCACCGCACCGCTGATCGTGCAGGCTACGCTCGGTTTTTCGTCGGCGATTCTCGATGCGGCCGCGCTCGGTTTTCTCGGGCTCGGCGTGCAGCCGCCGTCGGCGGAGTGGGGCGCAATGCTGGCCTCGGCGCGCGATTACATCGACAGCGCATGGTGGATCGTCACGATGCCGGGTCTGTCCATTCTGATCTCGGTGCTCGCGATCAATCTGCTCGGCGACGGGCTGCGCGACGCACTCGATCCCAAACTGAAACGGATGGCCTAAATGACTAGCTTATTGACCATCCGCAACCTGGCGGTGAATTTCAACGGCCTTCCCGCCGTCGACCGCATCAGCCTCGACGTCGCGCCTGGCGAAGTCGTCGGCGTGGTCGGCGAATCGGGTTCGGGCAAGAGCGTCACGATGATGGCGCTGATGGGCCTGATCGACGCGCCCGGCAAAGTCACCGCCGACGAAGTCACGTTCAACGGCACGAATCTGCTGAAGGCATCGGCGAAGGAACGCCGCAAGATCATCGGCAAAGATATCGCGATGGTGTTCCAGGACGCGCTCACCAGCCTGAATCCGAGCTACACGGTCGGCTATCAGATCAAGGAAGTGCTGAAGCTGCACGAAGGCCTGCGCGGCAGCGCGCTCGACAAACGCGCGCTGGAACTGCTCGATCAGGTCGGCATTCCCGATCCGAAGGGACGCATCAATTCGTTCCCGCATCAGATGTCGGGCGGCATGAACCAGCGCGTGATGATCGCTATGGCGATTGCGTGCAACCCGAAACTGCTGATCGCCGACGAGCCGACCACCGCGCTCGACGTGACGATCCAGGCGCAGATCATGGAGTTGCTGATCAAGCTGCAGAAGGAACGCGGCATGGCGCTCGTGCTGATTTCGCACGACCTGGCGGTGGTGTCCGAGGTCGCGCAGCGCGTCGCGGTCATGTACGCTGGCGAAGTGATCGAAACCAACAAGGTGCCGGATATCTTCGCCGCGCCGCATCATCCGTACACGGAAGCGCTGCTGGCGGCGATTCCCGAGCACAACGTCGGCGCGGTGCGGCTCGCGGCGCTGCCGGGCATGGTGCCGGGACGCGACGACCGTCCGAAAGGATGCCTGTTCGCGCCGCGCTGCAAATACGTGGTCGACGATTGCGTGAAGGCGCGGCCCGCGCTCGCACCGATGCAAGGTCACGCCGAAGTGGCGCGCGTGCGCTGCATCAAACCCCTGAACCTGAGCGGCGACGCGAACGTTCACACCCATGGAGGCGCACGATGAACGCAGTACCCGAAACGCGGCGCCAGTCGAACCATGCGGGCGATCACGTGCTGGTCGCCGACCAGCTCGCGCGTTACTACACGGTCAAGCGCGGCATGTTCGCGTCGGGCACGGTGAAGGCGCTGAACGGGGTGTCGTTCGCGCTGGAGCGCGGCAAGACGCTGGCCGTGGTCGGCGAATCCGGCTGCGGCAAATCCACGCTCGCGCGCCAGCTCACGATGATCGAAACGCCTAGCGCGGGTCGTCTGCTGATCGACGGTGAAGATGTGGCCGGTGCGGATCACGCGAAAATCGCCGCGTTGCGGCGGCGCGTGCAGATGGTGTTCCAGAACCCGTTTGCGTCGCTGAATCCGCGTAAGACCGTCGAGCAGACACTCGGCGAACCGCTCGCGATCAACACGCAACTGAGCGCCACCGAACGCGCCGAACGGATCGCGCAGATGATGCGCACCGTCGGCCTGCGCCCGGAACATGCGAAGCGCTATCCGCATATGTTCTCCGGCGGTCAGCGTCAGCGGGTGGCGATTGCGCGCGCGATGATCCTCGATCCGCAGATCGTGGTCGCCGACGAACCCGTGTCCGCGCTCGACGTGTCGATCCAGGCGCAGATCCTGAACCTGTTCATGGACTTGCAGGAACAGTTCAAGACCAGCTACGTGTTCATCTCGCACAATCTGTCGGTGGTGGAACATATCGCCGACGACGTGATGGTGATGTACTTCGGCGGCGTCGCCGAACTCGGCGACAAGAAGAAGATTTTCGCGAAGCCGAGGCATCCGTACACGCGCGCGCTGATGTCGGCCACGCCGTCCATCTTCGAAGCGGATCGCAGCATCAAGATCAAGCTGCAGGGCGAGATGCCGTCGCCGCTGAATCCGCCGTCGGGCTGCACGTTCCATCAGCGCTGCCCGTATGTGATCGACCGTTGCCGCAGCGAAGAGCCGAAGCTGCGTGAAGTGGATGGCCGTCAGGTCTCGTGTCATCGCGCCGAGGAGGTGGGGGACGTGGATGCCTGATGCAGTGGCGGCGCGTCGTATTGCGCGCCGCTCGCGTGACGGTGGCCGCCGTGCCGCTTTCGCGCGCCGCTGGGGAGCGCGCGCACTGACCGGTGCCGTGCTCCTTGGCGTCTGTACTTTTCCCGCGATGCGTCTTGCGCCGTCCGGTCTCGCCTACGCCGCGGGAGCGGCCGCCAATACGCCCGCGCAGGCGGGACGTCCGGCGGTTCAGGTGCCGGGTGTGCCGCCATCGCCGCCCGCGAGTCTGCCGGGCTTTCACAGCGCGCCTTCGTTGCCGCCCGCTACGCCGGGCACGACCGCCAGTGGTCCGGTGCGCGCGCAGCCGGCGCGCATGCCGTTCTATGTCGCCACGCGCGGCACGACCACGATCTATCTGCTGGGCACGCTGCATGTCGGCGATCCGAACGACTATCCGGCGACGCAGCCGTTCCGTCCGCAGATTCTCGCCGCGCTGGCCGCGTCGCCGACGCTCGCGCTCGAACTGTCGCCCGACGAACTGCTGGTGTCGCAAGACGATGTGTCGAAGTACGGCGTCTGCCGGCACGACTGTCTGCCGGGCTTGTTGCCCGAGCCGCTGTGGCACAAGCTGGCGATGAGATTGCGCGGCAATCCCGCCGCGCTCGATGCAATCAAGAAGATGCGGCCGTGGCTCGCGTCGCTGGTCGTCGAAACCTACGATTCGCTGAGCGCCGGCTTGCAGACTGAGTACGGCTCGGAAGCGCAATTGCAGAACGTGTATCTGAAGACGCGCGGCAAGATCGTCGGCCTCGAAACCTTGCCGCAGCAAATGCGTGCGTTCACGAATCTGTCGCTCGCGCAGCAGCGCGAAATGCTCGCGCAGGATCTCGTGCAAACGCCCGCGCAAAACGTCGCGGATGTGCGAGCGTTGCACCGGCTATGGCAGGTCGGCGATGCGGATGCGATCGCCGCGTGGCAGGCCGCCAAATCCGAAAATCTGGCGCGCGACAAGCGCGTTTCCGATTCGATCGACAACAAGATCGTCTACGAACGCAACCGCCGTTTCGTCTCGCGGATGCTGCAGATCGCCGCGCCGAACAAGCCGGTGTTCGTGGCCATCGGCGCGTTGCATCTGGGCGGCCCGAAGGGCGTGCTGCAGCTGTTGCGGCAGCGCGGCTTCGTGGTCGAACCGGGCTGACGCGCTCGCTATAAAAACATCAGGAAATTCAGCAGAAAGATGTTGATGACCAGCATGGTCAGCGCCGTCGGTATCTGCACCTTGATCACCGCGTTCTTGTCCGGCAACTCCAGCAACGCGACCGGCACCATGTTGAAGTTCGCGGCCATCGGCGTCATCAGCGTGCCGCAGTAGCCGGAAAACATGCCGATTGCCGCCATCACCGCCGGGTTGCCGTGGAACACGCCGACCAGAATCGGCACGCCCACACCGCCCGTCATCACCGGAAACGCGGCGAAGCCGTTGCCCATCACCATCGTGAACAGCGCCATGCCGATGCAGTACACAGCCACCGCGACGAAGCGGTAATCGAGGCTGATGTACGACGTGGTGACGTGCGCGACCGCCTTGCCGACGCCCGCGTCGGAGAACACGAGGCCGAGCATGCCGAGCATTTGCGGCAGCACGGCGGCCCATGACAACGCGTCGACCAGCCGGCGCGCTTCCTTCATCGACTGACCGACGGTGTCGCGCGTCATCACGCAGGCAATCGCGAGTGCGATCACACAGCCGATGCCGAAGCCGATCAGCGTGACGTTGGCTTTTTCGATCAGCGGAACGCCGCCGAAGATCAGATGACTCGCCGACAGCGTGACGATCACTGTCACGACCGGAATCGTCAGCGCAGGCACGAACAGCTTGTTGCCGAGGCGCGCGGCGCTCGCCTTGCGCGCTTCGAGCGACAAGGTTTTGGGCTTTGCCGCCGTGACGCCGCCGAAGCCGGCAATCAGCGCCATCACGATCACCGCGACACCGACGACGGCGGGCGGCAACCGGTCGCCGATCAGGAAGATCAGCGCGTAGAGAATCCAGAAGCCGCCGGCGGTGAAACGGCGCGGGTGGTCCTTATCCGTGACGATCATGCCGCCGATCACCAGCAGCACGAGGCCCAGCAGCCAGAACAGATAGTTGATGGTGAAGGTCATGCCTTGTCTCCCGCAGCGGGTTGCGTCGACGAAGACGGCGCGTTGCCGCGCAGCTCGCGTTCGAGCCGCCGGTCGAGCAGATACAGCCGGAAGCCGTGCACGATGAACGCGCAGATCGCAGTCGGAATGCCCCACACGGCCACGTGAATCGGTTCGACGACAATGCCTGCCTCTTTCAGGAAGGTGGTCATCAGCACGATGGCGCCGAAGGCGACGAAAACATCTTCGCCGAAGAACAGGCCGACGTTGTCGGTGGCAGCGGAGAATGCGCGCAGGCGGAATCGCACCGCGTCGCTGAGTTTGCCGAAGCGCGTCTCGGCTGCGCCTTCGGCCATCGGCGCGATTAGCGGACGCACCATTTGCGGATGTCCGCCGAGTCCGGTCAGACCGACCGCAGCCGTGAGTTCGCGCACCAGCAGATAAACGATCAGCAGACGCCCGGCGGTCGCCGCCTTGATGCTGCTGATCCACGCTTGTGCGCGTTCGCGCAGGCCATGCCGTTCGAGCAGGCCGATCACCGCGAGCGGCAGAAGAATGATCAGCGGGATATTGCGCGTCTTGATGAAGCCGGTGCCGATCAGCGCGAGAATTTTTTCGGGTGGAAAATTCGCGGCGAGGCCGGTGACGATCGCGGCGACGGCCACGATCAGCATCGGATTGAAGCGCAATAAAAAGCCGACGATGATAACGGCCACGCCAATCAGCGGCCATAGACTGACAGTTGTCTGCATCTGGATCTCCAAACAGGGTTCAACCTCGCCGCTCGTGACGGCGAACATGGTTATGGCGCAGGGCGGCCCGTCCCTATGCCTTCTTGTTGTCACGGCTCTTGATGGCCGTGTGACTTCGAACTTCCACTGCCGGCACCCGCATCGGCTAGCCGATGCAAATACCGCGAATACGTTCGGCACCTGGCAAACGCCCCGCGTGAGAGCGGGGCGTCGGAGGTGTCACAAGGGTTGAATTGCGCTGCTTGTTGCGGTGACGTCGGCGTTTAAATCAGCGCTGTCGCTCAGACGCGCGCGGCGCCCGCCGCATGCACTTCGATGCCGGCCGCTTCCAGCGCGCCGCGAATACGCTTCGCAAACGCGAGCGCATGCGGGCCGTCGCCATGCAGACAGATGGTTTGCGCGTTCAGCGGCACCCATTGACCGTCCACGGCTCGCACACGCTGGTCGCGGATCATCGCGAGCGTGCGCTCCAGTACTTCCTCTTCGTCGTCGAGCAACGCGCCGGGCTGGTTGCGCGGCACGAGCGAGCCGTCCGCGCGATAACCCCGGTCGGCGAACACTTCTTCGATCGCGGTCAGACCTGCGTTGCGTGCCGCCGTCACGAGACCGCTGTTGGCGAGCGCGAACACCGCCACCGACGGATCGAAATCGTGCACCGCCGACACAATCGCGTCGGCGATTTTCGCGTCGCGCGCGGCCTGGTTGTACAGCGCGCCGTGCGGCTTGACGTGCGCGATGCGGCCGCCTTCAGCCTGAGCAATCGCCGACAGCGCGCCGAGTTGATACAGCACGCCCGCGTAAATTTCGCCGGCCGGCAGATCCATTTCCTTGCGGCCGAAATTTTCCGGATCGTTGAAGCTCGGATGCGCGCCGATCGACACGCCTTTCTGCACCGCCCAGCGCACGCAGTCGCGCATCGTGTTGGCGCCGCCCGCGTGCCAGCCGCACGCGATGTTCGCCGAACTGACGAGCGCGAGCAGCGCCTCGTCGGAGCCGCAGCCTTCGCCGAGGTCGGCGTTCAAATCGATTTCCATGGTGTTCCTCTACTGATTGCAGGTGCTTTCCAACCCGGCGTCTTTTGCACCGGACTCCCGAAGGGGAGAGCCCGTTCGAGCAAAAACCGGGGTGGTCCCGCGTATTCCGGTTACCCCGCCGCGACCGCCAACTGGCGCGCGCAGCGTTCTTCATGCATCGCGATCGCGGCGTCGATCTGCCGCAAATACGTGCGTTCTTCCAGCAAAGCCTGACGCGCTTCGTAAGGCGTCGTCGGGATAAAGCGTACGGACGCGTTCAGCCGGACCTGCGCGAGCTTCCACAAATCCGCCTGGATCACCGCGCCGATTTTCGGATAACCGCCGGTGGTCTGCGCGTCGCTCATCAAGACGATCGGCTGGCCGTTCGGTGGCACCTGGATGGTCCCGGGCAACACCGCGTGCGACAGCAGATCGGTTTTCTGCGTCCGTTTCAGTTCGGCACCGGCGAGGCGATAGCCCATCCGGTTGCTGTTCGGCGTGACGAGCCACTCGTCGGACCAGAACGATTCGTGCGCGGCTTCGGTGAAGCTGTCGTATTCGGGGCCGCGCAGCACGCGAATCGGAATCGCCCAAGGCACGCCCGACGGATGACGGCCGCGCCTCAACGGTTCGTGAACCAGCACGAATTTGCACCAGTAGGGCGCTTTTACGCCGAATTCGGGCGCCTCCGGCGTGAAGCCGACATGGTCGCGCGGCGGCGGCGCGCCGACCGGCAGACGGTCGCCGTCACGCAGCGCGCGACCGCCGAGTCCGCCGAACTGGCCGGCGAGGTCGGTGCTGCGCGAGCCGAGCATCGGCAATACGTCGATGCCGCCCGCCACGCACACGTAGCCGCGCATGCCGCGTTTCGCGCCGTTCAGCACGAGTTCCTGACCGGCCTGCACCGGCAGGCTCCACCATGAATAGACCGGCTTGCCGTCGAGCGTCGCGCCGAATTCGGTGCCCGTGATCGCCACCCGCGTGGCGCGCAGAAAGCGCAGCACGGTCGGGCCGAAGGTGATTTCCAGACCGGCTGCGTCGGGGCGATTGCCCACCAGCCGGTTGCCGACTTCCAGCGACAGGCGGTCGAGCGCGCCCCCCATCGCCACGCCGAGATGACGATAGCCATGACGGCCGAGATCCTGAATCGTAGTCAGCAGACCCGCGCGAATCACATCGATCATGCGTGTATCCCCGCGATGGTGAAGCGAACCCGGTCGCCCGGCTGCAGCAGCGTGGGCGGGCGGCGCGTGGCGTCGAAAAGCGGTAGCTCGGTGCGTCCGATCAACTGCCAGCCGCCGGGCGACGTGGCCGGATAAATGCCCGTCTGCTCTCCGCCGATGCCGACCGAGCCCGCTGGCACCTCCAACCTCGGCGACGCGCGGCGCGGCGCGTGCAACGCGGCGTCGAGTCCGCCCATGTAGGCGAAGCCCGGCTGGAAGCCGAGGAAGAACACGACGTATTCGCCGCCCGAATGGCGCTGCACGATTTCGTTGACGCTCAGGCCCGTGTGATCGGCGACCGCTTGCAGATCCGGGCCGAATTCGCCGCCGTACTGCACGGGGATCTCCACTTCGCGACCCGGCTCCGGTGTCGCGCCCGCCGCGTTCCACGCTTTCAGCAACTCGCTGGCGAGCGCTTCGCGGTCGGCCTCGAGCGGATCGAAGACGAGCGTCAGATTGTTCATACCCGGCACGACTTCCAGCACATGCGGCCAGTCGCGCGCGAGCTCAGCTGCGGCCCACACGCGGCGCTGGCACGCAAGCGTCGCGGGCGGCGGCGATTCGCAGACAAGCGCGGCATCGCCGAGCGGAAAAATTCTTGGTTGGCTCATGACTTGACAGCCCAGGTCGGGTCGAAGGAAGTGAGCACACTGCACACTCGTCGATGCACGATGAATGAAGCGTACATTATCAATAAAATATCAACAATTTCTCAATAAGCGTTTTTGCCAGGCTCCCCGGGATTCACGGCTCGTCGTACACTCCCGACACCTTCCCACCCTGTTTCCCCGAGAATTTTCGCCATGTCGCGCCATCCCACCAAGATCGTTTCATCGGAACATCTCGTGTCCGAGACCAGCGCCGAGCTGTCCGAACTCGAGTACGCGCTGATCATGGCCGGCAATGCATTCAACCGGTGGATGGTGCGCTGCATGTCGGCGGCCGGCGACAAGGACATGACCGCCATCGAAGTATCGCTGCTTCATCACGTCAGCCATCGCGAACGTCGCAAGAAACTGGCGGACATCTGCTTCGTGCTGAACATAGAAGACACCCACGTCGCCACCTACGCGCTGAAGAAACTCGTAGCTAGAGGGTATGTAAAAAGCGAAAAGACCGGCAAGGAAGTGTTCTTCTCCGCGACCGAAGCGGGTCGCGAGTTGTGTCTGAAATATCGGGAAGTGCGCGAGAGTTGCCTGATTTCGACGCTGAAGGAAAGCGGCCTGACCAACGAGCAGATCGGCGACGCGGCGCAGTTGATGCGCAACGCGTCCGGCTTGTACGACACGGCGGCGCGGGCGGCGGCGTCTTTGTAGCCGGGTGGCGCTCGCCCGGCGTTCAATTCAACGGGGCGGATAAACCCCAGCCTCGGTGACGATCAGATCGAGCGCAATGTCGTGCGCTTCACGTTGAAGATCTTGCGTGCGGCACGCTTCATAAGCGATGCCCACCGTGACCGGTTGCTTCGATCCCGGCCACGCGGCCAGCGTGCGATCGTAGTATCCGCCGCCGTAGCCTAGCCGGTAGCCATCGGCATCGAATCCCACACACGGTATGAACAGCAGTTCGGGAACGACTACCTGTCCCGAGGTCGGCTCAGCAATCTTGTGATGACCGATTTTCATCGGCGTCGCGGGGGTCCATGCATGGAATTCGAGCGGCGCGCCACGCTCCTTGACAATCGGCAGACTGGCTTCGCGCTGCGCATTGGCCGTCAACCAGACCGAGACCGCGGGACGTGCGTCGAACTCACCCGCGAGCGGCCAGTAGAAGCCCACGCTGGCTGCTCCGAAGTGCTTCAGCGCGTCCAGCACACGACGGCCGAGCGCAGCGTTGTATGCCGGGTCGGAAGCCGCTTGTAGCCTTGCTTCCAATAGCATTCGACGCAACGCCTTTTTCGATTCCGGGACAGGGTTGCATGCTATGCTTGGGTTCAATTCGCGCTCCAGAAACAACGATGTCAAAACGCCTTTACCGAGTATATCGCGCGGCCGGTCTGGCGCTTGCCGCTGCGGCACTCGTCGCGTGCAGCACGGCCGTAGCCGTCAAGCCCATCCCCCTTTCGCAGCTCACCAACGACGACCAGACCTTCGTCCAGTTGCGCGAAGCGTCCCGCAATAACGACGCGGCGCGTGCAGCCCAACTGGCGAGCATGATCCCGAACTATCCGGCGCCTGCTTATCTGGAGTACTTCCAGATCAAGCCGCAACTGTTCGATTCGTCCGGCCATGCACGCGTCGACGCGCCGGACGCGCCGGTGCTGGCGTTTCTGCAGAAGTACGACGGCCAGGCTATCGCCGACCGCATGCGCAACGACTACCTCACGGTGCTCGGCACGCGTCACGACTGGCGCAATTTCGATCAGCAGTACGCCCGCTTCGTGTTGAACGACGACACGCAGGTGAAGTGCTACGCGCTCGAATCGCGGGCGTCGCGGGGTGAAAACGTGGCCGACGCGGCGCGTGCGCTGCTGGTCGATCCGAAGTGGTACGGCGACGGCTGTGTCGACCTGATCACGACGCTGGGCGTGAGCCGCCAGTTCAGCACCGACGACATCTGGCAACAGATCCGTCTCGCTTACGAGCAGAACAACACCAACACCGGCAGCAAGCTCGTCGACGCGCTGAGCAACAATCCGCCCGATCCCACGCTGTTCGCGCAGGCTACCAATGCGCCGCCGTTGTTGCTGGCGCGTGGTGTCGGTCCGGATTCGCAATCGCATCAGCTGGCGTTGCTCGCGATCACGCGCATGGCGCGCAACGACCCGGCCATGGCCGCGGCTACGTTTGCGTCGGTGGCGCCGTCGCTGAGTTCGCCGGAGCGCGCCATCGGCTGGGGCACGATTGCCTATCAGGCCGCCGCCAAGCAGATGCCGAGCGCAGTCGACTGGTACCGCCTGTCGGCGAATGCGCCGCTGTCGAATCCCGCGTATGAATGGCGCACCCGCACCGCGCTGCTGGCCGGCGACTGGAATATGGTGCGCTGGTCGATCGAACAGATGCCCGAGGCATTGCGCAATCAGCCGTCGTGGGTGTACTGGCATGCGCGCGCACTCAAGCAGGCCGGCGACACGGCCACCGCCAACCAGGAATTCGCATCGATCTCGCCGGGCTTCAACTTCTACGGTCAACTGGCCGCTGAAGAACTCGGCCAGAAAATCACCGTTCCGCCGAAAACCACTGTCAGCGATGCCGAAGTCCAGCAGGCTGCAAACACGCCTGGTTTCGATCTCGCGCAGCGGTTCTACGCGATGAATCTGCGGCTTGAAGGCAATCGCGAATGGAACTGGCCGCTGCGCACCATGAGCGACCGGCAACTGCTCGCGGCCGCCGAATACGCGCGCCGTATCCAGCTTTATGACCGCACCGTCAACACGGCCGACCGCACGAAGAGCGAACACGATTTCTCGCTGCGGTATCTGTCGCCGTTCCGCGATATCGTCGACCGCGACGCGCAGTCGAACGGGCTCGACGTCGAGTGGGCGTATGGTCTGATCCGTCAGGAATCGCGCTTCATCATGAACGCGCGCTCCGAAGTCGGCGCGAGCGGCTTGATGCAATTGATGCCGGGCACCGCGCAACTGGTCGCGAAAAAGATCGGCCTCGGCCCGATTTCGCGCGAACAGATGAACGACATCAACACCAATATCCTGCTCGGGACCAACTACCTGTCCATGATCTACAATCAGTTCGACGGGTCCGCCGTGCTGGCCACCGCAGGCTATAACGCGGGTCCTGGCCGTCCGCGCAACTGGCGGGCTTCGTTGCAGCATCCGGTTGAAGGCGCGATCTTCGCCGAAGCGATTCCGTTCCAGGAAACGCGTGACTACGTGAAGAACGTGTTGTCCAACACGGTCTACTACGCGGCATTGTTCGAAGGCCGTCCGCAATCGCTGAAGGCGCGTCTGGGTTACATCGCACCGTAAGCGCCGTGCCGCTGCAGCCTCGCCCGAGGCTGCAGCGCGCCACGCCAGCCGTTGCCGCGGCTTCCACCAGGGAGTCGAAAATGCGACATCAAGCCATTGCGATCATCGGCGGTTCCGGGTTTATCGGTAGCCACCTCGTCAACTCGCTCGTCGAACTGGGCAAAGACGTTCGCATCGCCACCCGGCGGCGCTATAACGCCCGCCATCTCACCTTGTTGCCAATCGACGTGATCGAAACCGATGTGTTCGATCCGGTTCAGCTCGCGCGCTTTGTCGAGGGCGCCGATTGCGTGATCAATCTCGTGGCGACGTTGAACGGCAATCGCGGCAAACCGTACGGTTCGGAATTCGCGCTGATGCATGTCGAGTTGCCGACCCGCATCGTCGCCGCGTGCGAGGGCAAGGGCGTGCATCGGATGATTCACGTCAGCGCGCTCGGCGCAGATTCGAACGGGCCGAGCATGTACGCGCGCTCGAAGGGCGACGGCGAGAAAGCGGTGCACGCGGCCAATCTGGCGTGGACGGTGTTTCGTCCGTCCGTGGTGTTTGGTCCCGAAGACGAGTTCCTCAACAAGTTCGCGTTCTTGCAGCGGATGTTTCCGGTCATCCCGCTCGCGATGCCGGACGCAAAGTTTCAGCCGGTGTATGTCGGCGACGTGGCGAAGGCCATCACCAACGTGATCGACCTCGACGCCGCCAGCGGCCATACCTACGAACTGGGCGGCCCGACCGTCTACACGCTCGAAGATCTCGTCAGCTATTGCGGCGACGTGATCGGCAAACACGCGCGGATCATCCGTCTGCCGGAAGCGTTCGCGCGTTTGCAGGCGCTCACGTTCGAAATGGCGCCCGGTAAGCCGGTCATCTCGCGCGACAATCTCGATTCGATGAAAGTCGACAACGTGTTGAGCGCACCGGTCGCGCCTGAACTCGGCATCGAGCCGACCAGCATCGAAACCATCGCGCCGGTGTATCTGACGGGCGCGTCTACGCGTTCGCGCTTCGATGCGTTCCGCGCCACCGCGGGCCGTTGAAGCAACTTCTTTTTTCTGTTCAAACCCGCTTGAATCTGCGGTTAAACCAAGTAGACGAAGCATGAAGCTGATTATTGGTGACAAGAATTATTCGTCATGGTCGATGCGCCCATGGCTGCTGCTGAAGCATTTCGATATTTCGTTCGAAGAAGTGCTGATCCATCTGTACCAGGCCGACACGACTACGGCGGTGCTCGCGCACGCGCCTCAAGGTCCGGGCAAGGTGCCGTGTCTGATCGACGAAACCGGCGCCGCCGTGTGGGATTCGCTCGCGATTGCGGAGACGCTGGCCGAGCGCTTTCCGCAGCACGCGCTGTGGCCGCGCGACCCGTTGGCGCGTGCGCGCGCCCGCAGCGTCAGCGCCGAAATGCACTCGGGCTTCGGCGCATTGCGCTCGAATATGTGGATGAATATCCGCGCATCGTTTCCAGGCAGGAACGCGACGCCCGAGGCGCTCGCCGATATCGCGCGAATCGAGGCGATCTGGCGCGACTGCCTCGATACGTATGGCGGGCCGTTCCTGTTCGGCGAGTTCGGTATTGCCGACGCGATGTACGCGCCGGTCGTGATGCGCTTCAACACCTGGCAGCCGGCCTTGTCCGACACCGCCTCGGCTTATGTCGAGCGGATCAACGCGGTGCCCGCTGTCCGCGAATGGATCGACGCGTCGCGTCGCGAAACCCACGCGATTCCGTACCAAGACGTATGCCCATGAAAATCTACGCGGTAGGCGGTGCGATCCGCGACGAATTGCTGGGCGTGCCGGCGCTGGATCGCGATTACGTGGTGGTCGGCGCGACGCCCGAGCAGATGGTGGCGCAGGGCTATCGGCCGGTGGGCAAGGATTTCCCCGTGTTTCTGCATCCGCAGACGCATGAGGAATACGCGCTCGCTCGCACAGAGCGCAAGACGGCGGCGGGTTATCACGGCTTCCAGTTTTTCTATGCCCCGGACGTCACACTCGAAGAGGACCTCGCGCGCCGCGACCTGACGGTCAACGCGATGGCTCGCGAAGTTCGCCCGGACGGTGAACTGACCGGTCCGGTGATCGACCCGTTCAATGGACAAGGCGACTTGCAGGCACGGCTCTTCCGCCATGTCAGCGATGCGTTTCTCGAAGATCCCGTGCGGATTCTGCGGATTGCGCGCTTTGCGGCCCGCTTTGTCGACTTCAACGTCGCGCCGGAAACGCTGGCGCTGATGCGCAAGATGGTCGCCGACGGCGAGGTGGACGCGCTGGTGGCCGAGCGCGTGTGGCAGGAAGTGTCGCGCGGCCTGATGGAGAAAAAGCCTTCGCGAATGTTCGAGGTACTGCGTGAATGCGGCGCGTTGGCGCGGATTCTGCCGGAAATCGACGCGCTCTATGGCGTGCCGCAGCGGGCCGACTATCACCCGGAGGTGGATACGGGCGTCCACGTGATGATGGTGGTCGATCATGCCGCGCAGCAGGGCTACGCGCTGCCGGTGCGGTTCGCGGCGCTGACGCACGACCTCGGCAAGGCGACCACGCCCGACGACGTGCTGCCCAGACATATCGGCCACGAAGGGCGCAGCGTCGATCTGCTGAAACCGCTTTGCGAGCGCCTGCGCGTGCCGAACGACTGCCGCGATCTGGCGCTGCTGGTGGCGCGCGAGCACGGCAACATTCATCGCGTGATGGAAATGGGGGCGGCTGCACTGGTCAGGCTGCTGGAACGCGGCGACGCAATCCGCAAACCGGCGCGCTTCGCCGAGGCGTTGCAGGCTTGCGAGGCGGATGCGCGCGGGCGGCTCGGTTTTGAGACGCGGGATTATCCACAGGCCGAGCGCTTACGCGTGGCGCTGGTCGCTGCGCGGGGTGTGGATGCCGGTGCAGTGGCCAAACGTCTCGCCGATGCGCCTGCCGGGATCAAGGACGCGGTGCATCAGGAGCGGGTTCGCGCAGTGGAGGCTGCGCTGGGATAGTGCGCTTTGTCTTTTGCGCTTCGATCACAACGGACCGCTGCGGTTGCGGCCGGCTGTGATCGAACGCAGAGGGCAATCGCCGAGGCAGGCGAAAACCTACAACATCCGCGCCACGAGCGACAACAGCATCGACAACACCAGCGTCGACATAAAAGGAAACGGATACTCGCGGCCGAACATGCGCAAGGTCACGTCGCCGGGCATCCGGCCAATGCCGATTTTCCGCAGCCACGGCCAGCAGGACGACAGCACCGCCACCGCAATAAACGTAGTCAATAGCCAGCGGATCATCGTGCGTTCCTGAGACGAAGTAGGCCGGAAATCACAGCGTATGCGAACGGTCGCCGCTGGAAAAGGCTTGCAGCGTGTCGTCAAGTCCGCGTGAGAAGGCGATCACCTTGAACAGTTCACCCATCTCCGCTTCCGACAACAACTTCTGCACCGCATTCGCCGCCGGCAGAAACCGCGCGGTATCGGCGGGATCGATTTCCGACAGCGCTTCAGTAATTCCCGCGTTCAGCAAAAACCGCGCTTGCGACGTGAAACCCAGCAAATCCGCGCCCGTTTCGACGCCCGCTTCGGCGATTCCGGTGAATTCGACGTGCGCGGTGATGTCCTGCAAGCCCGGATAAAGGAACGGATCGCCGTGCGCGCGATGCCGGTAGTGGCACATCAGCGTGCCCTGCGCGCGTTGCGCGTGGTAATACTCGTGTCGCGGAAAACCGTAGTCGATCAGAAACACCGCGCCGCGCGTGAGCATCGTGCAGACGGTGCGCGTGAACGCGCTCGCCGCTTCGTGCGTTTCGGCGACGTAGTCATCGCCCGCGCTCGTGTCGATTTCCGACAGCAACGCGAGGTCGGTAGACGTGCCGGAAACCGGACGGTCGTCGAACGCGAACGCGTCGTCGCGCCATACCACGCCGCGCTCGTGCCAGATGCCGCCGGTGAACGCGAAAAGCCGCACCGGCATCGCGTCCAGCACCTCGTTGCCGATCACCACGCCCTCGAACTGCTCAGGCAACGCGTCCAGCCAGCGGACTTTCGCCAGCAAAGCAGGCGCGACCGCCGCGATCGTCTCGCGCTGACGCTCGCGCAGTTCGCCGGACAGATCCACGATCGAATAGCTGTCGAACTCCGCGCCCAACCCGTCGAGCGCGTTCAGCAGGCCAGCGGCCAGTTTGCCTGTGCCCGCGCCGAATTCCATCACGTCGCGCGTGCCGCTTGCCTGCAAAGCCTCGGCCAGCGGGCGCGCGAGCGTCGCGGCGAATAGCGGCGACAATTCCGGCGCGGTCACGAAGTCGCTGCCGTCGTCGCCACGCAGACCAAATTTGCGCGAACCACCGCTGTAATAGCCGAGTCCCGGCGCGTAAAGCGCGCGTTCCATATAGCGGTCGAACGGCAGCCAGCCGCCCGCATTTTCGAGCTCCGAGCGGATCTGCGAGACCAGCGCTTCGGACTGCGCGAGCGCGCTCGGGCCGGGAGCAGGTAAACTATCGGGTTGGTGAGCTTTCGGATTCATCCCCGTATTGTAAATGACCGCCTCTTCGGATACCCCCGTGGACACCGCCGCCGCCCGCTCGCCGGAAACTCGCGAAACGCCGCGTATCGTGCTGATAACCGGCGCCGCCCGCCGCATCGGGCGTGCGCTCGCGCTCGGATTTGCCGCTCGCGGCTGGGACGTGGCGGTTCACTACGGTGCGTCCCGCGAGGAAGCCGACGAAACGGTCGCGCAAATCACCGCTCTGGGCCGCCGCGCGGTGGCTCTGCAGGCCGAATTAGGCGACGAATCGCAGGTTGAACGGCTTTTGCCGGACTGCATCGCGGCGCTCGGCCGGCCGGCGTGTATCGTCAACAATGCGTCGCGCTTCGAAGAGGACACGGCGCAGAACGTCGGTTACGAGCTGCTGCTGAAGCTGACCGCGATGAATCTCGGCGCGCCGCTGGTGCTGGCGCGCATGCTGTTCGAGGCGACGCCCGAGGCCGCGCGCACGGACGAAAGCCTGCGCGGCGTCGTGATCAACGTGCTGGATCAGAAGCTGTACAACATGAATCCGGACTATCTGTCGTACACGCTGTCGAAGGCGGCGTTACAGACAGCCACGGTCGCGCTGGCCCAGGCGTTGGCGCCGAAAGTGCGCGTGGTCGGGCTCGCGCCCGGTCTGACGCTGCAATCCGGCGACCAGACGCAAGACGGTTTTGAAGCCGCTCACCGTATTACGCCTTTGGGCCGCGCGTCGCGACCCGAAGATATTGTCGCCGCCGCGCTGTATCTCGCCGATGCAGCGGGCGTCACCGGTACGACGCTGGTGGTCGACGGCGGGCAGCATCTGCTGCCCATGCCGCGCGACGTTATGTTTTTGACGGGCGCCTGACGCGCGCGGCGGTTCTGCTGTCTACTGGCAGACAGAAAAATGCCGCGCCACCCAAGCGCCCCCTGCGTGCCCCGCACGCTTTTTTGACTGGAACGAACATGTTTGCCGCTCTTTCGCATCCCCGGCTCGCCGATTGCCGCCGCCTTTTTCTGCGCAATTACGAAGTGCATATCAACATCGGCGTGCACGATTTCGAAAAGCGCGGCGAACAGCGCGTCGTGATCAACGTCGAACTGTTCGTGCCGCTCGCGCTGTCCACGCCGGTTCAGGACAAGCTCAACGAAGTCGTCGATTACGACTTCATGCGCTCCACCATTTCGCGCCGCGTCGAGCAGGGTCATATTCACCTGCAGGAAACGCTGTGCGACGACCTCGTGAAGACCATGCTCGAACATCCGCAAGTGCGGGCGGCGCGCGTGTCGACTGAGAAGCCGGACGTGTACCCGGACTGCGACGCTGTGGGCGTCGAAGTCTTCCGTATCAAAGAGGACTGAGCCATGAACGCTCCAGACATCCTGAACGACGGCGCAACTGCCGCCGCGCCCGCAGCCAGGGTCAAGGCACCGCTCACGCGTCGCGAGCAGAAAGAAGCGTACGAGAACAACAAGCTGTTCAAGCGACTCGCGCGCCAGGTCGGCGAGGCGATCGTCGATTTCAACATGATCGAGGACGGCGACAAGGTGATGGTCTGCCTGTCGGGCGGCAAAGACAGCTACGCGATGCTCGAAATCCTGATGCGGTTGCGCGAGCGCGCGCCGATCAACTTCGACATCGTCGCGGTGAATCTCGACCAGAAGCAGCCCGGCTTCCCCGAACACGTGCTGCCCGAATACCTGAAGCAACTCGACATTCCGTTTCACATCGAGAATCAGGACACGTACAGCATCGTCAAGCGGCTGGTGCCTGAGGGCAAAACCACCTGTTCGCTGTGCTCGCGGCTGCGTCGCGGCATTCTGTACCGCGTGGCGGGCGAACTCGGCGCGACCAAGATCGCGCTCGGCCATCATCGCGACGACATTCTGCAAACGCTGCTGCTGAACATGTTCTACGGCGGCAAGCTGAAGGGAATGCCGCCCAAGCTGCAATCGGACGACGGCAAGAACATCGTGATCCGTCCGCTCGCCTACGTGAAGGAAACCGATCTGGAAAAGTACGCGGAACTGCGCGAATTCCCGATTATTCCGTGCAATCTGTGCGGTAGCCAACCGAACCTGAAACGCGCGGAAATGAAGGCGCTGGTGCGCGACTGGGAAAAGCGTTTCCCGGGCCGCATCGAGAATATGTTCAATGCATTGTCGAACGTCGTGCCGTCGCATTTGATGGATCACAAGCTGTATCCGTTCGCCAATCTGCGCGCGACCGGCGAAGCCGATCCGCAAGGCGACATTGCATTCGACGAAGATCCGTGTTCGCCGGACAGCGGTGAAGGTGCGCCGCTCACCGCGTCGAAAACGATCTCGATTGTGCAGTTTGACGATCTTTGACGAAAGCGGAAAACGCCCTGAAAAATGGGCGTTTCCGCACATTTCAGCATGACTTGGGGCCGCACTAGCGGCCTTTGTCGTTATAGGCTGCGTGATAGAATCCACGGCTCAAAACTCGTCCCATTGCCAACGCCATGAACATCGTTATTTTGGCGGCAGGCACCGGCAAGCGTATGCGGTCCGCGCTTCCCAAGGTGCTCCATCCTCTGGCTGGCCAGCCGCTTCTCGCTCACGTTATCGACACGGCTCGCGCGCTCAAACCCGCGCGTCTTGTCGTCGTGATCGGACATGGCGCTGAAGCCGTGCGCAAGGCCGTCGCGGCGCCCGACGTCCAGTTTGCCGTGCAGGAACAGCAACTCGGCACGGGGCACGCAGTCCAGCAGGCATTGCCGCTGCTCGATCCGTCCGAACCCACGCTGGTGCTTTACGGCGACGTGCCGCTCACGCGCGCCAGCACGCTGCAGGCGCTGACCGACCGCGCGGGGCAGGGCGGCTACGGCGTACTCACCGTCACGCTGGACGACCCGAGCGGCTACGGCCGCATCGTGCGCGATCAGCAGGGCAAGGTGCAGCGCATCGTCGAACAGAAAGACGCGAGCGCGGAACAGCTGCAGATCGCCGAGATCAACACCGGCATTATCGTGGCGCCGACCGAACGGCTCGCGGGCTGGCTCGCGTCGCTGAAAAACGACAACGCGCAAGGCGAGTTCTATCTGACCGACGCAGTCGAGATGGCGATCGAAGCGGGTCTTGAGATCGTCACCACGCAGCCCGATGAAGAGTGGGAAACGCTCGGCGTGAACAGCAAGCAGCAGCTTGCCGAACTGGAGCGCATTCACCAGCACAACGTCGCCGACGCCTTGCTGATCGCGGGCGTGACGTTGGCCGACCCGGCGCGTCTGGACGTACGCGGCTCGCTCGAGTGCGGCCGCGACGTTTCCATCGACGTGAACTGCGTGTTCGAAGGCCGCGTGACGCTGGCCGACAACGTGACCATCGGACCGAACTGCGTAATCCGCAATGCGAGCATCGGCGCCGGCACACGGGTCGATGCGTTCACGCATATCGAAGGCGCCGAAGTCGGCGCGAACGTGGTGCTCGGGCCGTACGCGCGCTTGCGTCCGGGCGCGTCGCTGCAGGACGAGTCGCACGTCGGCAACTTCGTCGAAGTGAAAAATGCGGTGCTCGGCCACGGCTCGAAAGCGAACCACCTCACCTATATCGGCGACGCGGACATCGGTGCGCGCGTGAATATCGGCGCGGGTACCATCACCTGTAACTACGACGGCGCGAACAAATTCCGCACGGTGATCGAAGACGACGTGTTCGTCGGCTCGGACACCCAGCTGGTCGCGCCGGTGCGCGTGAAACGCGGCGCGTCGATCGCGGCGGGCACGACGGTCTGGAAGGACGTCGAAGCCGGCACGCTGGTTCTGAACGACAAGACGCAAACCAGTAAAACGGGCTATGTGCGCCCGGTCAAGAAGAAGAGCTGACGGCAGCGACGCGCGCCGCAAGGCGTGCTCCTTGAAATCCAGCACTGAATAAAGGAAGAAGACATGTGTGGCATTGTCGGCGCGGTTGCGCAACGTAATATCGTTCCCGTCCTGATCGAAGGACTGCGACGCCTCGAATATCGCGGCTACGATTCGTGCGGCGTCGCCGTGCTCGGCGAAAATGGTCCGCGCCGGGCGCGCAGCGTCGCGCGCGTGGCCGATCTCGAAGAACAGGTGCGCGAGAGCCATCTCGAAGGCATCACGGGTATTGCGCATACGCGCTGGGCCACGCACGGCGCGCCGGTCACCGACAACGCCCACCCGATCTTCTCGAAAGATGAGCTTGCGTTGGTACACAACGGCATCATCGAGAACTACGAGTCGTTGCGCGAAATGCTGCGCGGCAAGGGCTATACCTTCGTCTCGCAGACCGACACGGAGGTTATCGCTCACCTGGTGCACAGCGTGTACAAGGGCGATCTGTTCGCCGCTGTGCGCGAAGCCATCGCGCAATTGCACGGCGCGTACGCGATTGCGGTGCTGCATAAGAATCAGCCGCACACGGTAGTCGGCGCGCGGCAAGGTTCGCCGCTGGTGGTCGGGCTCGGCAACGGCGAGAACTTCCTCGCATCCGACGCGCTGGCGCTGGCTGGCAGCACCGAGCGCTTCATCTTCCTCGAAGAAGGCGATGTCTGTGAACTGTCGCTCGACGGCGTGCGTATCGCCGATCGCGACGGCAGTGACGCGCAGCGTGAAGTGCGTCAGGTTGCGGCATACGGCGGCGCGGTCGAACTCGGCCCGTATCGCCACTTCATGCAGAAGGAAATTTTCGAGCAGCCGCGCGCGATCACCGACACGATCCCGCAAGCCGATTCATTCGATCCGTCGATCTTCGGCGAGAGCGCGGGGAAGGTGTTCGGCGAGATCGACAGCCTGCTGATTCTCGCGTGCGGCACGAGCTATTACTCGGGGCTGACCGCGAAGTACTGGCTCGAATCGATCGCGAAGATCCCGACCCAGGTGGAAATCGCGAGCGAGTATCGCTATCGCGAATCGGTGCCGAATCCGAAGTCGCTGGTGGTGGTGATCTCGCAGTCCGGCGAAACGGCCGACACGCTCGCCGCGCTCAAGCATGCGCAGTCGCTCGGACACAAGCACACGCTGGCCGTCTGCAACGTCGGCACGAGCGCGATGGTGCGTCAGACGGAACTGTCGTTCCTCACGCACGCGGGCCGCGAGATCGGCGTGGCGTCGACCAAGGCGTTCACTACGCAACTGGTCGCGCTGTTCGTACTGGCCGCCACTTTGGCGAAACTGCGCGGTCATCTGAACGACGAACAGGAAGCCAGTTATCTGAAGCAGTTGCGCCATTTGCCGGCTGCACTGAACAGCGTGCTGGCGCTGGAGCCGCAGATCATCGCGTGGTCGGAAGAGTTTTCGCGCAAGGAACACGCGCTGTTCCTGGGCCGCGGGTTGCATTACCCAATCGCGCTCGAAGGCGCGCTGAAGCTCAAGGAAATTTCGTATATCCACGCCGAGGCTTATCCGGCTGGCGAGTTGAAGCACGGGCCGCTCGCGCTCGTGACCGAAGCGATGCCGGTGGTGACGGTCGCGCCGAATGACGCGCTGCTCGAAAAGCTGAAGTCGAATATTCAGGAAGTGCGTGCACGCGGCGGTCAGCTTTATGTTTTCGCCGACGCGGATACGAAGATCGTCAACGACGAAGGTCTGCATGTGATCCGGATGCCGGAACACTATGGCTTGCTGTCGCCGATCCTGCACGTCGTGCCGCTGCAGTTGCTGGCGTATCACACGGCGTGTGCGCGCGGAACCGATGTGGATAAGCCGCGGAATCTGGCGAAATCGGTCACGGTGGAATAAGCGGTTTCGCGGCCTGCCGTTCCGTTCATTCGGACGACGGGCCGGTCGTCCTGGCACCAGCCTGGAAAAGCAGAGAACGCGCGATTCAAATGTTTTGAATCGCGCGCAAAACAAACTCCCTTCAGCGCAAAATCACGCGCTTAGCTCTGGAAGTAGTTCAACCCCAGCGCTGCCTTCACTTCCGACACAGTCGCAGCCGCCACCTCGCGTGCGCGCAGGGTGCCCTGACGCAGAATTTCCAGCACCGCGCCACGATCCGCCTCGAATTCACGGCGACGCTCGCGAATCGGCGTCAGCATTTCCTGCAGGCGTTCGTTGAGCGCGCGCTTGACTACGCTGTCGCCCAGGCCGCCGCGACGATAGTGCTCCTTCATCTCGTCGACCTTCGCCGTGTCGGGCTCGAATGCGTCGAGGAACGAGAACACGACATTGCCCTCGACCTGACCCGGATCGGCGACGCGCAGGTGGTTCGGGTCCGTGTACATGTTCTTCACGGCTTGCGAGATTTCATCCGGCGTCGCGCCGAGCGGGATCGAATTGCCGAGCGACTTGCTCATCTTCGCCTTGCCGTCGATACCCGGCAGACGCGCGACGTGCGACAGCACCGCCTGGCATTCGACCAGCACTTCCTTCTCGACGGTGAAGTTGAAGCGGCGCACGAGTTCGTTGGTTTGCTCGATCATCGGCAACTGGTCGTCGCCGACCGGCACGCGCGTTGCCTTGAATGCGGTGATGTCGGCGGCCTGGCTGACCGGATAGGTGAGGAAGCCGGCAGGAATATCACGCTCGAATCCGCGCAACACGATTTCCGACTTGATGGTCGGATTGCGTTCGAGACGCGCGACCGTGACGAGGTTGAGCAGATATTGCGTCAGTTCGGCCAGTTCGGCGACTTGCGATTGAATGAAAATCGTCGACTTCGCCGGGTCGATGCCGACCGCCAGATAGTCCAGCGCGACTTCGATCACGTTCTCGGTCACTTTCTGATGCTTGCCGACGTTGTCGGTCATGGCCTGTGCGTCGGCCAGCAGCAGGAATTGCTGTGCTTCGTGCTGAAGCTGCACGCGCGAGCGCAACGAACCGATGTAGTGACCCAGATGCAGCGGGCCGGTCGTGCGGTCGCCGGTGAGAATGACGGCTTGTTTCGACGATTGTTCTGCTTGCGACATAGTCTGGTGTTCCGTGGTTATCGACCCCACCGGTACCTGGCGCGCAAATACGACAATGCCGCCAGAACTGGCGGCATCACGTTTTCGATGTACGAGTAGAAACGGGCCGCCCAGGTTAGGCGTGCCACCAACGATGCTGATTCGGCGGGGTCGGTTTCGTGTCCATCCGGCGAGTATAGCGCCTGTGATGCAGGCAAGTCATTGCCGCCGCACCGTTAAATGCGCGGATTCGGGCCGCTTGCGCAGCGAAACGCGTGCACGTCAGTCCCTCACGAGTTCCACGGCGACCGCCGACACGAACTCCGCCCGCACGCTGTCGCCGACTTTGAGCTCGTCGAGCGGGATCGCACTGGATGCCCGCAGCACCTGCCGGTGCTTCGGCCCACGCAGCGTCATCATGCGGTTTTTTCGATCGATAGCGACCACCGTCGCGACCACTCGCACCCGGTGCGCCGACGACACGAATCCCGCCGACGCCGGAATTGCCACGGTGGTTTCGACGCGCTCGCGCACGCCTCGGGTCGCCAGTTTGTCGACGTGAATCAGGATGGCCTGCTGGTACGCGACGTTAAGCCGGTCGCCGACTTGCAGGCGGCTGACATCGGCCACGGCGGGATTGACGTCGACATCCGCGAGATTGCCGTGCGCCCCCCGGATCGTGACGCTGTTGGTGGGGGCATAGATCGCGGCGACCCGAACCTGCGCGTGGACGATTTCGGCGTTGCCAAGCGCGGTTTGCGCGGCGTCGAAACTGGTGGCGTCCTGTGCGAATCCCGCAGGGCTGAAGGCGGCCGACAGGGCGCTTAGCAGCGCGGCCGCGCTCCGCGTGACAGCAGCCGATGAGTTCATGTTGCGCAGCCAGGAGGTCATGCGTAGCTCCCAAAGTCTTCACGCAGGCCGCCTCGTGCAACGACGACGCACGCCTACATTTCCGGACGCGCGAGGTCGCTCGTCACGATGTGTTCGCCGTACACCTGCGCGGCCGCGATGGCTTCGAGTTTGGTGGCGTACGGGCCGAGTTCGGGCGCGCCGTCGAACGGAAACAGAACGCGGCCGTCGGTGGTTCGAACCACTTTCAACACGCCGTAGAAACGGCGGTAGCCCGCCATCTTGGACATGGCCGTGATGTCGAAATCGTCCTCCGAACTGGCAGGGACGCTGGGGATAAATGCAGTCTTGCTCATACCTGAAATCTGGAAACTTCTGTTGTTCGATGGACCGCTGTCGGCGCGGAAACCGGCACGCAAATCCGGTGCTGAAATGCGGCACGAAAGGCCAACGCTGGTGCAACCGGCCGTACTGACGACAGAGACGACATATTCACCGGCGTCGCCTATTGTCTCAAATCCCGCCAAAGCCGGCCTGTTTGCGGGCTATGCAAGTTTCTTCCGCGAAAACAATCATTCGTCGCTGTATATATTCCACCTGTGACACTACGTCGCGCAATTCACGCGCATGTCACAGACGCTGCATAAAGTCTGCCCCGCTTATTAAAACTCTAATCCCCCAGGGGCAAAAAGACATGTCAAAACGCAATGGCTTGCGTGCTTTATTTCTGGTCGTTTTCGCGGCCTTAGTCAGCGTGATCGTCGCGGCTTGCGGCTCGTCGTCGATCGGACCGACGGGCCAGCAGCAGATCCGCCACGTCTTCGTCATCACGCTCGAAAACGAAAACTACGCGACCACGTTCGGCGCGAGTACCAAGGCGCCGTATCTCGCGCAGACACTCGCGGCGCAAGGCGCGATGGTGCAGCAGTACTACGGCACGGGCCACGTGAGTCTCGACAACTACATCTCGATGATCAGCGGCCAGGCGCCGACGACCGAAACCGACAACGACTGCATCACCTATGAGGACTACAAGCTCACGGGCACGACGTCGGATGGTCAGGCGATCGGCTCGGGTTGCGTGTATCCCGCGAGCATCAAGACGCTGCCGGACCAGTTGAAGGCGGCCGGTTACACGTGGAAGGGCTATGAAGGCGACATGGGCAACGACCCGACACGCGAAGCCGCCACTTGCGGTCACCCGACGCTGAACACGACCGACCTGACGCAATCTGCAGAAGCGCCGAGCGCCGCCGTGCCGCTGGGCGACCAGTACGCGACGCGTCACAACCCGTTCATGTACTTCCACTCGATCATCGATTCGTCGGATTGCGGGGAGCACGTCGTCAATCTGAACAACCTCACCAGCGATCTTCAGTCGATCTCGACCACCGCCAACTTCAACCTGATTACGCCGAGCCTGTGCGATGACGGTCACGACTCGCCTTGCGTGAACGGCCAGCCTGGCGGCCTGACGAGCGCGAACACGTTCCTGCAGAAGTGGGTGCCGATCATCACGGCGTCGCCGGCATTCCAGAAGGACGGCCTGCTGATCATCAATTTCGACGAAAGCAGTTACGCGACCGTGACGACTTCGGCGACAGGCGAGGATCTGGTGTTCACCGGCGCGACCTGCTGTAGCGAACAGCCGGGTCCGAATCTCGCGCCGTATCCGCAGACTTCGTCGCTGACCTACCAGGGCATCACGATCAACCTGACCAAGCAAAGCTACGGCGGCGACCAGACCGGCGCGGTCATGATCTCGAAGTTCATCAAGCCGGGCACGGTGTCGACGGTGCCGTACAACCATTACTCGATGCTCAAGAGTATTGAGGACATCTTCCAGCTGGATCACCTCGGCTATGCAGGTCAGGCGGGTCTGGTTGGTTTCGGCAGCGACATTTTCACGAACCTGTAAGCGATTCGATGCTGTTTTCCGCAACACGACTCACAGCGCGCGGCGGCGCGCGCTGGGCAGCGCTTGCTGCTCTGCTCAGCGCCGCCGCTTTGCTGCCAGCCGCGGCCCATGCCGCGGCTTCTGCTTTGGTGACCCCGGTTGATACAAAGCCCGCCTCGTCGGCCGGCCCCAAACCCGTTTATAGCGATGCCGCGGCGCTCGGCAAATTGATTTTCTTCGACGCGTCGCTGTCCGCGTCGGGGAAGATGTCGTGCGCGAGCTGCCATAGCCCCTCGCACGCGTACGGGCCGCCTGACGGGCTGGCCGCGCAGTTGGGAGGGGCGGATATGCATCAGCAGGGCACGCGGGCCGTGCCGAGCCTGCGCTACATCCTCAACCGCACGCCGATCTGGAGCCATGCACAGGCGGCCAGTCTCTCCGAGCGGTTAAGCGAAACGGACAACGCGCCAGTCGGCGGCTTCGCGTGGGATGGACGCTTTAACAGCTTGCACGATCAGGCGACCTTCCCGCTGTTCAATCCGGGCGAGATGGCGAACAAGGACCCGGCCGCCGTGCTGGCGAAGCTGGAGCAGGCGCCATATGCGGGACGGTTCAAGGAGGTGTTCGGCCAGAACATCTTCGTGGATCGCACCAAGGCGTTCGCTCAGGCGATGTACGCGATCGAGCGCTTCGAACTCGAAGACCCGAGCTTCCACCCGTATACCAGCAAGTACGACTACTACCTCGACGGAAAAGTGCAACTAACGGCACAAGAATTACGAGGTCAGAAACTGTTCGACAATCCAGCGGGCGGCAATTGCGCGTCCTGCCATATCGACCAGAAGGGTGTCGACGGGTCCCATCCGCTCTTCACCGATTTCAACTTCCAGGCGCTCGGCGTGCCGCGCAATCCTGAGTTGAAAGCGAACGCCGATCCCAAGTATTTCGACATGGGTTTGTGCGGACCGCTGCGCACCGATCAGTCGAAAGAGAAGATCAATTGCGGACTGTTCAGATCGGTTTCGTTGCGCAATACGGCAACACGTCATGTGTTTTTCCACAATGGCCGCTTCCACACGCTGAAGGATGCGTTGCGTTTTTACGTGCAGCGCGATACGAATCCGGCGAAGTGGTATCCGAAAGACGCGCACGGCAAGGTGGACAAGTTCAACGATTTGCCGGTCGCGTTGCGCGGCAATGTCGATACGACAGACGAACCGTTGACCCGCAAAGCCGGTGAACGCCCGGTGTGGTCCGAACGCGATATCGACGATGTCGCGGCCTTCCTGACTACCCTCAACGACGACTACGATCTCAAGTCGAAACCGCTTAAGTAAGACGAAAAGGATTGCCGATCGGCCTTGATTCAAAAGGGAAAATTTCGCCGATCCGTGCCTCTTTTTGGGGCAGCGCTATAATGCCCGAATCCCTTCCTTTCCCGTCCACCGCTATGAGCCGGTTACTTTGCCTGATCGTGCTTTCGCTCGGCCTGATGCAAACCGCTTCGGCCGACGAAAATACTGACCGCATGTCCGCGTATCTGACGCAGAAATTCGGTCTGGCAAAGGAAAAAGCTCAAAAGATTTCCGACGCCGTGCAATCCGCCGCGTCGAAATATTCCCTCCCGCCGGCGCTTCTGCTGGCCATCATCTCGATCGAATCCCGCTTCAAGGAAAAGGCCAGAGGCGCCAACGGCGCAACCGGGCTGATGCAGGTCGTGCCGGGCGCCCATCGCGGGCTGCTGAGGAACGTCAAGGACCTCACCGAACCGACCGCCAACATCGAAGTCGGGTCGGCCATTCTTTACGGCTACATGCGTAACGCCAACGGCGACATGAATGCCGCGCTCAAGAGCTACGGCGGGTCGCAGGCGTACGCGCAGAAAGTGAGCTTGCGCGTCGAAGATTTCGCCGCGGTCGCCGCACCGGAAGACGCCGCGTCGTCGTCCGACGTAAAAACGGACGTATGCGAAGCAGACCGCTGCGCACCGTTGCCGCTGGATCATTGGACCGACGCGTTTACCGTACCGATGCTCAATGCCATCGGCGAGAGCAGTGGTGCGGCGTCGAAGCCGGTTGCCGTCGGATCGACTGCCGCCTCGAAATAAAACCGCGTTTTCTGCGTGGCTTTTTACCGCCGTGGCACCCTGGCTGCGGTCATCTCTTTCCCTGCATGTAAACGACCGCGCCGTACCGCTCTACGGGCTGCCTGGCGAGCTTTTACGCACGCCGGATAACCGCTCTACAATGCTTTCCCATCCGCGCTCACGCAGCGTTTCTTGCGATCGACCATGTTGCCCTCGTCCCCTAAAAGCACAGTTTCCGCTCTGTTCGGCGCCTTCGGCCTATGTGGCCTGTTCACGCTCGCGGCTTGCAGCAGCACGCCACAGCCCAAATTCCAGCAGGAATTGTTCGAAACGGGCGCGAGCCCTTATGCGCGCAATTTCAATTCGAGCACGACGGACAGCTGCGAAGCCGCTCGCCGCGCACTGTTGAGCCAAGGCTATCTGACGACGATGCCGCGCACCGATACCGTCGACGGCACCAAGAATTTTCAGCCGACCGGCGATACCCATGTGGTCGTCGAATTTCATGTGGTCTGCACGCCGGGAGAAGAGGCGGCCGATACGAGCATCGTTTACGTCAACGCGGTGCAGAACGGTTTTGCACTGAAGAAAAGCGATACCTCGGCCAGTGTCGGGCTCAGCGTGCTGGGTTCGCTGTCATTGCCTATTCGCTCGAACAACGACGCGATGGTCAAGGTGTCGAGCGAGACGATTCCTTCGGGCAAGTTCTACGACCGTTTCTTCGGACTCGTCGATCACTATCTTCAGACGGTGGTGCGCACGCAGCCGGTGACGAGCAGTTCGGTCGAAACACGACTGCTGCCGGTGCCGGTCCAGATTCAGGTTGAAACGACAACTTCGGCACCTGCTCCTGCTCTGCCGGATGCAATCGGCCAGGCCGCTGCTGCGGCGACTTTGCCGGCAAGTGGAGTTAACTTCGTCACGCCTTGATCGAACGCGGGCTTCGAGGAGAAGGGCGGTTAACTTGCACAGCCTCGAAACTCAGCGCCGAAGCGGTACTTATCCTATGTCTTTTACTTTGTTTGTATACATATGTAGTAATAGTTAACAAGGGTTAACCCCTTCTGTGGATAACTCCCAAATGTTCCGTGACATCAACGCCGTGCAGAAACAATAACTCTGCGGAATACGTCTGTAGAAAAACTACATAACCGGGATAACTTTGATGGCGCTGAGTGACAAGCTGCTCTTATCAAGATTCCGCGCACAGGCTGTTCAGGGGGCTATACCGAAGTTATTCATAGGCAATTGTGGATAACTTTCCCTTCGGCGAGTATTTTTCCCTCCTCCCAGTGCCCAATTTTTTAGCAATATTTCCTGCGGCCAATTCATCGGCATTTCCTGCGACGTAAACCGCTCGCCAGCGTACAGACCACCTCCCACGTCACGCGCACATTCAAGATGCGCGGTACGAAGATTGCGTCTCTCTTTTTGCAAGCGCGAGTGTTGCTATTTCGTCAAAACCATTTCGGCAACGCTTGATCCAGGCATAGAGTTAAAGTGTTTTCTGAGGTTCTTGGTGCAGTGCGGGGGGTGTATGAAACGCAGATCAGCACGACAGCTAGTCCGGCTTCTCTCGGATATCCGGCATGCGGCCCATTGCAGTACGTTGCGGGCAGCAGCGACCAACCGGGCAATCGCCCTTGCATCCGCTGAAGAAGACGCCGATGCCGACGACACCGACAACAACGCCGACGCCATCCGCGAAGCGCATCAAACCAAGCCCGTGCGGAGCGGATCATGAGAGCCGCAAGCGAACAGTCATTGCGTTTTCTGGTTGAGAAATGGCTCGCGCCGTTACCTTCGGCGCCCGTCCATGTCACTGAATTCAGCCGGACCCGCGTGGGCGGGCGGCGTTATGTGCGTGTCGAGACATCGGTTGAAGCGGGTTCGCGAAGCCTGTTTTTCTTTCGACATGACGATGGCTGCTGGTGCGTATTCCCACCCACCGCGGATACACCCACTTTCTTCGCTCATCCGCGAGCGGCTTAGGGCTGGGCGAGAACCGTTGGCGCATCAAGGTTCCGACGGTTGAATACAGCAGATCATTTAGATCGTCGGCCCACAAAGCGCGATTCCCGTCGCGCTTAAGACGAAGACGCCCGAGGAACGCGGTCCCGCCGCCAGTTCGGCATGACCTGACAGACGATCAAACCCGCCAGCATCAGCGCACATCCAATCAGCGCGCGCTCCGACAGCGTCTCACCGAGCACGAACCAACCGGCCAGCGCTGCAAACACGCCTTCCATACTGAAAATCACCGCCGCGTGCGAGGGTGCCGCGTAGCGTTGAGCGACCACCTGAATCGTATACGCGACGCCGACCGACAACGCTCCGCCGTACGCAATGGTCGGCGCGGCGCGCTTTATCACCGTGAGGCTGACCGGCTCGATGACCAGCCCGACAACCAGGCACGCGAGCCCGCACACGACAAACTGCACGAGCGCCAGCATCAGTGTGTCGTGTCGTTGCGCGAAGCGGCCGACCAGCATCATCTGAACGGAAATGACGAGTGCGCCGGCGAGTTGATACCAGTCGCCGTACAGCATCGAAAAATGTTCGTCGACGCTCAGGAAGTACATGCCGATCGCCGCCAGCGTTGCGCCGAGCCACGTGCCGAATCCCGTGCGATGCCTGAACAACACGCCCAGCAGAGGCACGATCACGACATAAAGCGAGCTGATAAAACCGGCATTGGCGATCTTCGTGTATTGCAGGCCGATCTGTTGCAGCGAGATCGATACGGCGAGAACCACGCCAAGCGAGCCGCCTGCGCCGAGCAGTTCGCGTGCGCCGTTTGGTCCGCGCTTGGTCAGTTCCGCGAGTGCGGAGCGTCTGACGCAGACGATCATCGTCAGGACGACGAGGGCGCCGAGCAGGAAGCGCAATCCGGTAAACAGAAACGGGCCGATCGCGTCGAAGCTCAGGCGTTGCGCGACGAAAGCAGAGCCCCAGATGATGGCGGCGATCAGCATCAGCAGATTGGCGCGCAGGTGTTGGTGGGTATCGGAATTCAAAGGAGGTTTGTCGGAAGTTGTGGTTGTTGTGCGGCGCTCGGCACCTACCGTGTGACGACAGCGCAGTGCACCTTACGACGAGCATTCGGGATCGGCAAGGGTGTAAGCGCTGCGCGGAAGAACGTCGCGGATCAAGCCCGATTCGCCTGGCACTCGACGCCCGCCACCGCGCATGCACCGACTCGCGCGATAATCGCGCAAACTCCACGCGGCCTACGACCGGAATCGTCCTCCACATTCCCACGCAAATTCAGGCAAATTCCATGGATGAAAAAGACTGGATCGCGGGCGCCGCGAAGGCGCTGGCGATCATCGAAGCATTCGACGAAGAACACGCCCGCATGACACCGACCATGGTCGCGGTGCGGGCTGCGTTGTCACGCACGGCGGCACGCCGTTATCTGCTGACACTGCGCGAACTCGGCTACGTGGACACCGACGGCAAGCTTTTCTGGCTCGCGCCGCGCGTATTGCGCTTGGGGCAGTCGTATCTGGATTCCGCGCGCTTGCCGCGCACCGTGCAGCCGTTTCTCCAACGCATTACCGCAACGGTGCAGGAAACCGCGCTGGTCGCGATCCTCGATGAACACGACGTGGTGTACGTCGCGCGCAACGGAGTGAATCGGGCGATGGCGGTCGGCTTCGTGCTCGGCTCGCGCGCGCCGGCGCCGTTATCGTCGGCGGGATTGGTGTTGCTGGCGTTCCAGGCGCCCGAAAGCATCGAGCAGTGGCTCGCGTCTTATCCAATCAAGGTGTTCACGCCGCACACGTATTCCACCATCGAGCGATTGCGCGAGGTGCTCGCCGAGATTCGCCGCACCGGCTACGTGGTCACCGATCAGCAACTCGAACTGGGTGTGCGCGGTGTCGCAGTGCCGTTGCGTGACCGGCATGGGTCGGTGGTGGCGGCGATCAGCGTCAGCATGCCGATCGGCCAGGAGTCGGCCAATGCCGCGCTGCATCGTGTACTGCCGACGTTGCTGGAGACCGCGAGTCTGCTGCGTAATCTGGTCTGAATCGCGGCTCGAATCAGATGCTTGAATTAGCGGCCCAAAACCGCCTAAGTGATATCCCTGATACGGAATGCTGAATGTCTGAAAGCACCGTGAAAGCACGCTGTCTCCCGGAAAATACATATCAAGTTTTGGGCATGACAAATGGCCTACACCTGGGTAATACTCTCCCGCGGGGAGCGGGAGGCGCCTCAAGCCCTGTCTGCTTTACCGTGCAGCTACTTCATTCACATTGAATCAGTCGTCAGGTTTGGGGAACAACACATGAAAAAAGTCATTATCTCGCTCGCAGCCGCATCGATCGCGCTGGTTTCCGTTCAAGCTTTCGCACAGGCATCGGACGCAGCACCGGCCGCTGCAGCAGCTCCGGCTAAGCATCACAGCAAGAAGCTGAAGACGCACGGCAAGCGCGCTGGCGTTTCCGCAGCAGCTTCGGCAGCGGGCACGAACGACAAGGGTACGCAAAACTAAGCTCAGGCCCGTTCAATCGGGCGAGCTGTTCCGCTTGGCCGCATTTTGTCGCGAGTCGGCTCATGCAGCGCAAAGTGGAAAAGGGCGTGACCAGCAAAAAGGCCAGAGCGTGTGCTCTGGCCTTTTTGCATTCTTTTCGCGTTTTTCGCCGTTCTTGCGATACGCGATCGATCCGGCTTCAGTCAGCCAGACCGCGCTTGATCACTTCGGTCAACAGACCGCTCAGACCCTCGGGGTGGTTCGCCGCGCGCGCTTTCAGGTCTTCGACCAGCTCGCTGTTCAGCTTGCAGGCAAACGGCACCAGGCCTTGCGCCTGATCGAGCTTGCGCTGTTCGCGGCGGTCGAGTTTCGGCTCGGCTGCCGAGGCTTTGCCGAAGCGGTCGGCGGTCGACAGCTTCATCGCGTTGTTCAGCTTGAGCGCCTTGTTCTTTTCAAGGTCGGTTTTTTTCATCGCCATACGGAAGGCCTCTGCCAGATAAGTAACCCCGTATTGTACGCGCGGTGAGTCACGCGCCAGGCGTTTGCGTGGTGGCGTGTGGCAGCCGGCCCAGCGCGGCGACACTGTCCATCAGCGCGCGCATTCTCTGCCAATGGGTGCCTTCCCAGAACACCCGCTGACAAACGTCGCAGGTGACGAACTGGTTATGCCGCTCGAGGACGCCATCCGGCGCGCGCGTGCCGACCTCATCTTTGGCGATTCGCCGTAGCGGCGCGTTGCACATCAGGCATAGGCGGAACGGCTGCGCGCTGTGCGCGAGATCGAGCCGTTCGAACACTTCGCGCAATTGCTCGCGCGGCCTGAGCGTGCGGACATAGCAGCCATGCGTGATGCTGCGGCGTTTCAACAACTCGCGGTCGCGCGTCAGAACAATGCGCTGCTGAGCGGCGGCGAGCGCTTCGATATCGGCATCGGGATAGTGGTTGTCGTACAGCGTGTCGAAGCCGGCGAGCCGCAGCAGCGGTGCAAGGCCGCCGAGATGCGCATCGGCGATAAAACGCACCACGCGTAATGGCCGCTCGCGTACGCGCAGCAGAGGCTGGATGTCGAGCGCTTCAAACTTCGGATAAACGGCGATGCGGTCGCCGTCCGATAACGGATGATTGAAACCCACCGACTCGCCATTCACCAGAATCAGTTCGACCTCGGTATGCGGCACCCCGAGCACTTCGATCATGTGCTTCGCGGTCGCGCCGCGCGCGCATGCGCAACTGAACTCGCGCCGGCGCAGCGGCCGGGCGAGAAAATCGTTCAACTCCTCATAGAAGCGGAATGTCGCGGTGACCATTTACGCAGTATCGCACTGTGTCCGATTGCATGTTTCATTGCACGTTGTCCTGCGCTTGTCGCATGGGTGTGCTTTACTTCAGGTTCTTTAGAAGACGGAGTGACAGATGGACATCGGTTTTATCGGTCTCGGCGAGATGGGCGCCGCGATGGTTGCAAACATGTTGAAAGCCGGGCATCAGGTGCGCGTATGGAACCGCTCGCCGGAACGGGCGCAAGCGCTCGTCGACGCAGGAGCGCGACTCGTCGCCACGCCGGCCGAAGCGTTTGCGGGCGAAGCCGTGTTCTCGATGCTGGCCGATGACAACGCGTTGCGCGAAGTGATCACTGCGTCGTTGCTCGAACATGCTCCGCGTGGGTTGATCCACGTGAACATGGCGACCATTTCCGTGGCGCTGGCCGAAGAACTGGCGACGGCGCATGCGTCGCGCGGCGTTCACTACGTCGCTGCGCCCGTGCTGGGCCGGCCCGATGTGGCTGCAGCGGGCAAGCTGACGATTGTCGCGGGTGGTCCGGCGGAATCGATCGACCGGGTTCAGCCCGTTTTCGACGCGATCGGCCAGAAAACGTGGCGCATCGGCTCGCTGCCGCAACAGGCGAACGTGATGAAGCTGGCCGCGAATTTCATGCTGGGCGCGGCGGTCGAGACACTCGGTGAAGCCGCGACGCTGGTGACCGGTCACGGTCTCGCGATGCAGGATTTCCTCGATGTCATCACGAGCGGTCTGTTTCCGGGGCCGGTTTATTCGGGCTACGGCAAGCTGATCGCGGAGCGGAGCTATGAGCCGGCGCTGTTCAAGGCGCGTCTCGGTCTGAAAGACATCCGCCTCGCGCTGGCCGCCGCCGACGCAGTGACGACGCCGATGCCGATTGCGAGCGTCGTGCGCGACAGCCTGATCGAAGCGGTCGCTCACGGTGATGGCGAGAAGGATTTCGCCGTGTTGGGTGAAGTCGCTGCGCGGCGCGCAGGGCGCTAAGCGGCCGATTGGCCGTTTCTGAGCGAACAGCGGCGTGTGAAAGGCCCATGTGCGCGGCGTCTCGCCGCGCTTTTTCTTTGCGGCGTGGCGTGGGTGGCGGGTCGTGGTTCGACCGCCGCTGTCGCTTGGGTTCTGACCGGGCAGGCATAATAGCTGCCCGATTCTTTTATCCGCGTTGATTCCAATGACTTTGCATACCTGGTGGCTGTTCGTTGCCACCGTCTTCGTCGTTTCCGCGATTCCCGGTCCGAACATGCTGCTCGTGATGACGCACGGCGCGCAGCACGGCTTGCGTCGTTCGAGCGCGACCATGGCGGGGTGTCTGTCGGCGCTGGTGCTGATGCTGGCGGTATCGGCGGCGGGGCTCGGCGTGTTTCTCGCCGCGTGGCCGACCATGTTCAACGCGCTGCGGATGATCGGCGCGGTGTATCTCGTCTACCTGGGCATCAAGGCATGGCGCGCTCCAGTCGACGAAGCCGCCGCCGAACACGCCGACGAGCTGGCCGCCAAACCCGCGCGCTCGCGCTTCGCTCTGTATCGCAACGGGTTCCTCGTGGCGGGCAGCAATCCGAAAGCGATTCTGTTCGCGGCCGCGCTGCTGCCGCAATTCATCGATGCCGCACAGCCCAAGCTGCCGCAATTCGCGGTGCTGCTCGCCACTTTCGCCGCGATCGAAGTGAGCTGGTATCTCGTGTATGCGGGTTTCGGCACGCGCATTGGGGCGAAATTGAAGAGCCGGAGCGTCGCCCGCGTGTTCAATCGTCTGACTGGCGGGGTCTTTGTCGGCTTTGGCGCGATGATGGCGCTGGTACGCCACTAAGCGAAAGGCCAGAACACAGAGTGACCAAAAGGGGACACAAGGCTAAAAAGCGCTGCGTTGTATTTTTGTGACATTGAGGGTCTACCCTAATTTGCATGTTGCGCCGCATCAAACCTTTTGCTAAGATTTGCCTTGTCTCCTCCATGTCTCCTCTGATATGGATTCAGCCCACCCACATAGGTGGGCTTTTTTTTGCCCAGAATTTCCCGGCGAATCTTATTCGCGCTTCGCCCGACCCGATCGATACCAGAAAAAGCAAAGCCGGCTGACCTCTCGCGTGAGGTCGCCGGCTTTGTCGTGTGAGCGTCCTGAACGTCCCAGGCAGAACGCCCGAACTCAGAACTTGTACGAAACGGCCAGGAAGGAAATGATCGGGTCCGCCTTCAGCTCCGCTTTCGACACCCCCAGCTCCGTGCCGTCCGCCGCCTTGATGATGACCGACGAGGTCGTCTTCAGCGGGATGTACGTGACGGAGGCCACCAGCCCCCAGTGATCGGTGATGTTGTACGCGAGACCTGCGTTGAACACCGGCGCCCACGATGACGACGCCTTCGCCGACACCTGCGTCGTCCCCGGCTTGCCCGCACCGGCGGCCAGCACCGCGCCGAGATTGTTCTGCGTCGATGCCACGAAGTTCGGACTCAACTGGACATCGGAGAACCAGTTGTACGACACACCCACGCCCACGAACGGACGCAATTTCGCGGTCGGCTCGTTGAAGTAATACTGGAACAGCAGCGCCGGGCTCCACTGGCGCACGCTCTTCACGATCGGATTAGCTTGCGGATCGCCCAGATCCTGCTGACCGAGCGCGCCCGCCGGCCCCGGCGGCTGAATCGTGCCGTGACCGTAAATCTTGAAGACCGGGGGCACGCCCGCCACCGTCGTCACCGCGATGTGATCGGTGAGGTAATGGCTGAAAACGAGACCGACCGTATTGGCGCTATTGGTCGACAACCCCGTGCCCGGCGACGTGAACGAACTCGGCAGACGCAGCGGCGTATTGATCGGCGTCGGCGCGACGTTGGTGGTGAGCGGCGTGCTCGAATCCTGCGGCATCACGTGGAACCAGCCCAGCACGGCGACGTTGTCGCCCGCGTGCTGCGCGTACGCACTGGCCGACAGGACAGCGAACAGTATCGCGAGACAGACTTTTTTCATCTTCTTTCTCCTCAGGCGCTCGTGTCGCTCATCGCATGCGATGGACGGCGGCGGGTCATCGACCCGGCCAGTGCGCTGGATATTCGTTGGGACGCCGGCCGCTGCGCTGCATCGTGGTTTCGCGCAGCAGCCGGGACGCGGCCGCCTCGCTGCTGCGAGACGGCGCGTGCGGCGCCCGTTACCTGACTTACTGGACGAAGGCGCCGATCGTGAAGTACGGCGAGGTCGCGTTGGTCAGATCGAGGTAGCCGAATACGCCACCGGTGAAAATCATCTTTCCGGTCGGCGTGGTGCCGGTCGATGCGCCCACCTGTGTGGTCGTCACCACGCCTGGCGTGGCTTGCGTGAAGTCCAGATTCAGCGCGGTCGCGAGCGATGCCTGCGACGCGTTGAACGGATCCAGCAGCGTGGCCTCGGTGCCTTCGAGCGCGGTCGTGCGATAGTCGAACTGGCTATCCACGCCGATGTACTCGCCGTTCTGCGAGTTCACCGCGACCGACGTTTGCGGCGACAGGATCGAGATGCCCGACTCGTCGTCGGCGAACGGCCCGAGCGAGCCATTGACCGGCGTGGTCACCGACGAGTTGGCCGCGCCCGTGCGCACCAGAATCGGCACCAGCTGGTTTTTCAGCTTGCCGACGATCATGTAGCCGCGCGCTTGCGGCGTGGTCGCGAGTGTCGGCTTGGCCTGGCCCTGGAAGTTGTTGGTCTGGAACGCGCCGCTGCCGTCGGTCGCCGCGGCGAAGTTGCTGCCCGGCTGCTGGCATTTGCCCGCGTTGACGCCGGAGTTGTCGCACTCCGTCCATGTGCCGTCGGCGTTGATCGTGATCTTCGAATCGACCGCGACCGGCGCGAAGCTTTGCGACGGCACCTGGTGATAACCGAGCTGGTTATAAGTCCCGGCGACGTTCGCAAGATTCGTTTCAATCGACGAAAAACCGATGAACGGGTAGTACGGGAACGTGGTGTCCGGCACCGCGCCCACGCCGAGAATCCCGCCGAACGAAATTTCCGCGCCCGGAATCGTGCCGCCCGCCACACCTTCGCCGACGAAAATACGCGCCGGACGGGTCGGGTCGAGACTTGCGCCGTTCAGCCGGAACGCGCACTGGTTGAGCTTGTTGGTCGGCAGCAGAGTTTCCTGGGTGAGGGTGCCGCTGGCAGTCTGACCGGCGCGCGTCGGGACGACGGTGGCGGTGGTCGCCGGAATCGGCGACTCGATGTAATTGATCTGCCAGGTCATCTTGGTCGTGTCGAGTTGCAGCTTGACCAGTTCGCCGTCACCGCCGCCGCCCGTGAACACCGTGCCGTAGTCGAGCGACGCAGGACACAGACGCACTTCCGTCACCGGTCCATCTCCGCCGCCGCCACCGCCGCACGCCCCCAGCAACGGTGCAGCAAGAGCGAGCACCGAAAGGATTCTCCATTTCATACCGCCTCCAGAATATTTTCGTTGTATGTGGCCGGCTCCCAGTCCGGCCACCTTTTGCTTATGTCGGTCCCGTAGTACGAACTGCGACGTGATGCCTTTACTGATTCCTCTGCTTCAATGCGTTTGCGTTACTTCATTTGCTGATTTGCGCGCCGATGCCGAAGTACGGCGCATTCGGCGTATCTGAATTGGCCGAGGTCGACGTGATGCCGCCGTTGACCGTGCCCTGGATTTCGATTGCGTAGAGGCCGCCCGACGCGATTGCGTAGCCGGTCTGGCCGTTCGCCTGCGCAACGCCGACCAGGCCGGGGCTTTGCAGACCGTAGGTCAGGCCGAAGCCGTCTTCGGCGGCGGAGGTCGACGGGTTGATGAACGAGCCGACGCCGCCCTGGATCAGGGTCGCGGTCGACTTGAAGTTCGAATCCGCGCCGACATAGCCGCCGTCGAAACCGCCGGACGCCAGCGGCGTGGCGGCGGCGAGCATCGCGATGCCGGATTCGTCGTCGACTTTCGCATCGAGATGGAGCGGCGCAGTGCCAAGATCGACGAAACCCGTCCGGACCACGAGGGGCACGGTTGCGCCGTTGATCTGACCAAGGATCATGTGTGCCGTCGCGGATTTGCCGGTCGCGCCAATCAGCGGAAGCTGGAGTTGCGGCACGATTTGCGGCGCCGCCTGGCTGTCGAAGTAGCCGTTGCTGTTCAGCGTCAACGCATTGCCAGTGGTCAGACAGCCGCCCGCGTTGGCCGAGTAGCTGGCGTTGGCCGTGTTGCTGCTGGTGCAATTTCCGCTGGCGTCGAAGGTCTCGACCGTGTTGGTGGCGACCGTCGCATAGTTGCCGGACGGTGCGAGGTGATACAGCAGACCGTTATACGTGCCGGGCAATTTGCTGATGTCGGTCGTCGTGCTCGCGAAACCCAGAAACGGATAGAAGTCGAAATGACGGTTCGGAACCGCGCCAATGCCGGAGCCGACGATCGGGATCGTCAATCCGTCGAACTCGACCGTCGCACCGGGAATGCCGCCGCCGGCCACACCCAGGCCGACGAGGACCATCGGCGGGTTCGGGTTGTTGACGTAGTCCGGCGTCGTATAAGGCTGACCGTCGCCCGCTGCCGTGCCGCTGCCCGCGCCGAGAATGAATGCGCAACGCGTTTGCTCGGCGGTTGGCAGCGCACCGGTAGGCGGGTGGATCACTGCGCCGGTGATCGTGGTGCCCGCGCGGGTCGGCGTGACTTGGCCGGTGCGCAACGGAATCGGCGATTCGAGCCACTTCAGCGTGTAGGTCATCGCGGTGGCGTCGATGTTCAACTGCACGACTTCGCCGCTACCCGCTCCACCCAGATACGTGCTTTTGACGATGTCGGCGGTGGCCGGGCAGAGTGCCGCCGAACTGTCGCTGCTGGCGGGCGCGCCCTGTGTGCCGCAACTCGAACCCGAGCACTGAGGTGAATTAATCGCGGCCGGATTGTCGGCTTTGCCGCCTCCGCATGCAATCAGCAATGGCGTGGTGGCAATTGCCATTGCAACGCCTCGAATCATGGCATTCGACATGCGGCTATCTCCCTGTCATGTAATTGTGCGGACTAATTTCGCTGCGCGGTTAATGCCTGTCAATTGAATGAGGTGTCTAAAAAGACCGATTCAAACAGCGAGAATTTCAGCATGCGTAGACAGCGTGGACGTCAGCGGCCCTTTTAAACAAAAAATGAAATTTCGCCTTGGAAGCCGGTCCGTTGCTTAGGCGCACGCCCTTTACCGACAGGCGTTACAGCAAAATGGCTCTATCATCTTCGAACGACCGTTCGCGTAAGAATGCGGACTTTCCCTAGGCGGAAAACTATGCTGTGCGGTCAGCTTCAGGAATGAATTACCGGCGCTTTGGAACGCATTCCGCATTTTATTTTTCAAGTAATGCGGACTAATACCGATAAAGTTTTTGCGGGAATTTAAATCGATGGATTTTTAAAACAGAAAAGCCGGTCTGAAAGACCGGCTTTTCGGCAGAGCGACGGTTGATTACCGTCTGCGTCTGAATGGATTTAGCGTTTCAAGCCTGCGTCTTCGGCGGCACCGATGGCCAGGTTCATACACTGGATCGCCGCGCCCGATGCGCCCTTGCCCAGATTGTCCAGGCGCGCGACGGTCACGAAGCGCTCTTCATTGCCGAACACGAACAGGTCGACGCGGTTCGTGTCGTTGTTCGCCTGCACGTCGAAGAAGCCGCTGTCGAGATTCGCTTCGGCGTCGAACGGCGCGACGTGCACGAACTGCTCGCCTGCGTAGTACTCGGCGAACAGCGCCTGCACGTCTTGCGGCGTCGTCTTCTTGGCGAGCTGGTTCGGCGAGAAGAAGGTGGTGACGGCCAGGCCCTTGTAGAAATCGCCGACGATCGGCGTGAAGACCGGTGCCGACTTCAGGCCCGTGTGCGCCGCCATTTCCGGCAGATGCTTGTGCGTGAGACCGAGTGCATAGGGACGCGGGCTCTTGAGCTTGTCGTTGCCGCCGGCTTCGTAGTCGGCAATCATTTTCTTGCCGCCGCCGCTGTAGCCGGTGATCGAGTAGGCGTGCGCGGCGAACTCCGGCGCGACGACACCTGCTTTGACCAGCGGACGCATGGCCAGCACGAAGGCCGACGCGTGGCAGCCCGGCACGGCGATGCGTTTCGCGGTGCGCAGGCGTTCGCGCTGCGAGCGGGCCAGTTCGGGCAGGCCGTACGCCCAGTCGGCAGAGGTGCGGAACGCGGTGCTCGCGTCGATCAGCACGGTACGGTCGTTGTCGACCAGCGAAGCGGATTCGCGCGACGCGACATCGGGCAGGCACAGAAACGTGACGTCCGACGCATTGATGAGACGGCGGCGCTCTTCGATATCTTTGCGTTTCGCTTCTTCGATACGCAGGATCTCTACGTCGGCGCGCGACGACAGATATTCAAAAATCTTCAGGCCGGTGGTGCCTTCCTGTCCGTCGACAAAAACTTTCGTGCTCATCTCGATCTCACTCGCTTGCTGGAAACGGGGCGCGACGCCGCGCCGGAACGTTATTTTAAGACCACACGGCGGCGGACGTGCGTAACGGGGCAAAAAAGGGTGAAAAAACGACGATGCGCGCTGAAAGTGACACTGACGTGACCTGTTGTGCGGCAGATGCAGGCTGATGGCATCGAGTTGGCGGGAGAACAGGGTGGGGATTGGGGGTGGTGGATTGGCGTGTCCTTGCTGTGCGCGTTTGAAGCGGGTTTATGGGACTGGTGGTGGTTTGAGGGGAGGCGGGACATTGGGCTGACGGGCCAGGATGTCGAAGCCGTCGAACCCACCCGGCAAGCGTCGTCACTTTTCACAAGCCACCCGGCACCAAACGCGCCCCGCATCCCCCCAACAACCTAGCCCGCGTTCGCAATCCAGCGCGCCGTGACGCCGGCGACGCGCGCGCCGAACATCCTCGCCGTCTCCAGATCTCCGGAAGGAGGTGCTTCTTCAGGCGACGCATCCGCAGGCGACTGCGTGAGCAACCCCGTGGAACCGCCCACGTAGTTGAGATCGTTGCGGGTGGCTGCCTTGGTATTCGACGGCATCATGCCGGTGCCCGCCCAGATCATGCCGTGCTGCATCGCGAGCGTGACGAAGTACTGGATCGTCGAGAACTTGTCGCCGTTCATGGTTGCCGAGTTGGTGAAGCCGGCCGCGATCTTGTCTTTCCATGTCTGACCGAACCACGGTTTCGAACTCGCGTCCGCGAATTTTTTGAAATCGGCCGATGGACCGCCCATGTACGTGGGCGCGCCGAACACGATCGCGTCGGCTTCGGCCAGCTCGGCCCAGCCCGCATCGTCGATGTCGCCGACCGGCATCAGCTTCGCCTGCGCGCCTGCTTCGAGCATGCCCGTCAGCACGGCCTCGGCGACTTTCTTCGTATGGCCGTAGCCGCTGTGATAAACGATGACAATTTTTGACATGCAACGCTCCGGCAAGATGACACGGGATGGGGTGAGGTACGACCATGGTGCGACGATGCGGCCGCGCCGTCTCGATCAGCATGACGCATGCCGCTCCGCCTGACATTAACCCACGCGGATGACATTCGTTCCACGCGGGCGGCAATCCGATGCGATGCAATTGGCAAGCCAGTTGGTTTTCGTCAGCAATGCTGTGGAAATCGACGCGAATGCTCCTGCAATACCGGTAGCGTTCGGAGCGTTCGGCCGCCGCGCGCGATAAATACCAACGTCTCCTTAGGCGCGAGAAGGTCGCTGTTTCCCCGAGGCTCGCTGCAAAGCTCACGAATCCTCTGACGCTTCGACTGCTACAGCCCATCGCCACACGCGCAGACATCTAGTTGCGTCAACGTCCGTAATTCACCACCATCCGCGCACTACCCAGCGCCGCCGTGCCGATTTCGTGATCGAACATCAGCGCGGGCCGACCTTGCGCGAGGCGCAAATCGGCGGTGCTCAATGCATAAACGGTGACGATATACCGATGCGGTTTGCCTGGCGGCGGGCAAGGGCCGCCGTAGCCATCGGTGTCGAAGTCATTACGCGCTTCGACCGCGCCGAGCTTGGTAAGGAAACCCGACGAACTCGCGTTCTCAGGCAAGCTGCTGACCGTTGCCGGAATGCCCGCGACCGCCCAGTGCCACCAGCCCCGGCCAGGCGCATCCTGATCGAACATGGTGACGGCGAAACTGCGGGTACCGGGTGGCGCATCGTGCCACGTCAATTGCGGCGAGCGATTGCCGCCTTTACAGTCGTCCTGATTGAAAATCTGCGCGGCGTCTACGTTGCCGCCCGATTTGAAGCTGGCGCTGCTGATCGCGAAGGTACCTTCGGCAAACGCGCGCGGGCATGACACTGCATAGAGCGCGACACCCAGGATTGCGCAGGCAAAGGGCGGCGTACGGTAGAACGGCGAAGCAAGCGAAACAACCAGCCAACGCGAGCGCATGTGCCGCTTCTCCTGTCAGGGCGCGAGGCGATTCCTCACGATGATTATTGTCCCTAATTTTTGCCCGAGGGTCGAATCAAGTCTAACATTAGCTCTCCGATGCATCATCCGACGCTGAAAAGAGAGGAAATCGGATATAGTCAAAGTATTCTCCGCGCGCCTTTTTAGCGGGTTACTTATTCCCTGCTTATTTAGAATTCAAAAAAGAAATGTTTGACGTTGTGGAGAGTGGTTTTTCTGTATCAAGAGGAGGGCAATGCCAAATCCACTCAGAGTGATCGTGGCCGACGACCACCCGGTGATCCTGTTCGGCGCGGAACATGCGCTGCTAAAGTTTCCAGGAATGCAAATTGTCGGGCGTGCGCGGCAGTCGACAGAACTTATCAAGATGCTGCAGAACGACGCCTGCGATGTGCTCGTTACAGACCTGGCCATGCCTGGCGGCCAGTACGGCGACGGCTTGCCACTAATTGGATACCTGCGTCGGAATTTTCCCAATCTACCTATCGTCGTCCTCACCATGCTGGAAAATGCCGCGTTGCTTCAACGGTTGCGCGAGCTCGGCGTGATATCGGTCGTCAACAAATCGGACGATTTGAGTCATATTGGATTAGCGGTGCAACACGTCAGCCGCAATCTGGAATATATGAGCCCGTCAGTTAAAGCCGCGCTTGACGCACTTCGCATAAATTCCGGTGGTAAGAGCGACGAAGTAATGCTGTCCAGGCGCGAACTGGAAGTGGTGCGCCTGTTCGTATCCGGCATGACGATCAAGGAGATTGCCGAGCAACTGAACCGCAGCATCAAGACGATCAGCACGCAAAAGAATACGGCCATGCGCAAACTCGGCATTGATCGCGATTCCGAACTGTTTCAGTACGCGCAGAGCAATGGCTTGCTGAACCTGTCATCGCATTCGGCGGGCGATAAGGGCGAAATTCCTCAGTGAATTCTTTTTTCGCCCCGAAGCGTGGGAAACAAAAAGGCCGCCTGTCGTAAGACAGGCGGCCTTTTTTCAACTCAACGGGTCTGCTTAATCTGCCAGACGCGGCGAAGCTTACTGCGGCGTCGCGTTTGCGCCGCCGTGCGCGGCCGACCATTCAGCCGGTGCGTGCAGGAATTTTTCCACTTCGTCGAGCGTCTTCGTGTCGAAGTATTTGTTTTCCTTCGCGACGCGCAACACGTCCCACCACGTGGCGAGCGCGTGCAGATCGACGTCGATGTCTTTCAGCACCGACACGCTTTCCTTGAAGATGTTGTAGTGGAACAGCACGAAGCAGTGGTTCACCGTCGCGCCGGCGGTGCGCAGCGCGTTGATGAAGTTGATCTTGCTGCGGCTGTCGGTGGTCAGGTCTTCGACCAGCAGCACGCGCTGACCTTCGGTCAGCAGGCCTTCGATCTGCGCGTTACGCCCGAAACCCTTCGGCTTCTTGCGCACGTATTGCATCGGCACCATCAGGCGGTCGGAGAGCCATGCCGCGAACGGGATGCCCGCGGTTTCGCCACCGGCGACCGCGTCGATCTGCTCATAGCCGACATCGCGCAGGATGGTGGCTTCGGCCATTTCCATCAGGCCGCGGCGTACGCGCGGATACGAAATCAGCTTGCGGCAGTCGATATAAACCGGGCTCGCCCAGCCGGACGTGAAAATGTACGGTTTCTCCGCGTTGAAGTGCACTGCCTGAACTTCCAGCAGCATTTTTGCGGTCGTGTCGGAGATCGTCTGGCGATCGAAGCCTGTCATGGGCGGGATCCTTGGGTATGAGCGGGAGAAGCGGGCGCGGGGCCCGGTGGCGCAGCAAGCGAGGTATGCCGCGCCATGCTGGGCGGAATACGCTGCCGGTCTGGAGTGCAGGCCGGTTTTTGCTACGCGCGTAGGCCGATATTTTACCCGAAATGGGTGCTCCCGAGGAGGCCGTCGTGCGCGGCCGGCGCGAATGGCGGTCATAACGGCCGCGCGGCTCGGGCTTTGCGGACCATGGCGGCACTGCGCTCGTAACGGCTCTCCGCCCTTTTTTGCCTGCTTGTGAGCAGTCTGGAGCGGCTTTACACTCACGCGAATTTCTCGGGCGCCGCGATCTTGCCGACGCCCCGCGTGCCCCTCTGACCTACGGAATGCTTCCAATGAATGCCGCCTCCTCCGCCACCGACACTCGCGCCTCCACCCAGAAGGGCTACGCGGGACGGGCGCTGATCGCGTCGGTGCTCGGCTACGCGATGGACGGCTTCGATCTGCTGATTCTCGGCTTCATGCTGCCCGTGATCGCCGTCGATCTGCACCTGAGTTCGACGCAGGCGGGCTCGCTGGTCACGTGGACGTTGATCGGCGCGGTTGCGGGCGGGGTGATTTTCGGGGCGCTGAGCGACTATTTCGGCCGCGTGAAAATGTTGACGTGGACGATCCTGATTTTCGCGGTCTTCACCGGGCTATGTGCGCTGGCGCAGGGCTATACCGACCTGCTGATCTACCGGACCATCGCCGGAATCGGGCTGGGTGGCGAGTTCGGCATCGGCATGACGCTGGTCGCTGAAGCGTGGCCGGCGTCGCAGCGGGCGCGGGCGTCGTCGTATGTCGGGCTTGGCTGGCAGCTCGGCGTGCTGGCGGCTGCGCTGCTGACGCCGCTCCTGTTGCCGCTGATCGGCTGGCGCGGCATGTTTGCGCTGGGCCTGCTGCCCGCCATCGTGTCGTTTTTCGTGCGACGCCGCGTCGAGGAACCCGCGTTGTTCACCGAGCGCGTCGCGCGCGGCATGCGCAAGCAGCCGTTCAGGCTGCTGGTCGCCGATGGCCGCACCACGCGGGCAAGCATCGGCGTCGCTATCTTGTGCTCGGTTCAGAACTTCGGCTATTACGGGCTGATGATCTGGCTTCCGAGCTATCTGTCGAAAACATTCGGCTATTCGCTGACCAGATCCGGCGTGTGGACGGCGGTCACGGTGCTCGGCATGGCGGCCGGCATCTGGCTGTTCGGCCTGGCCGCCGACCGCTTCGGCCGCAAGCCGACCTTCCTGTTCTATCAGGTGGGCGCAGTTGTGATGGTGTTCGTCTACGCGCACCTGAGCACGCCCATGGCCTTGCTGATCGGCGGCGCGGCGATGGGCGTGTTCGTCAACGGGATGATCGGCGGTTACGGCGCGCTGATTTCCGAGCTTTATCCGACCGATGCGCGGGCCACCGCTCAGAACGTGCTGTTCAACGTGGGCCGCGCGGTGGGCGGCTTCGGTCCGGTCGTGGTCGGCGCGCTCGCCGCACGTTATTCATTCGGCGCCGCGCTGGCCTTTCTGGCGTCGATCTACCTGCTCGACATCTTCGCCACGCTCTTTCTGATTCCCGAACGACGCGGCGCGGAGCTCGAATAAGCTCGCACGCAGTTTGTTTGCTGAAAAAGCGCTCCGCGAACTGCCTGCGATTTGTGCAGATGAGCGTTGAAACGCGCGCCAGTATCCGCACCGAACCCTGCGACAACCAGTTCACGTCATGCGGCGGCGCACCATAGCCAGCGGGTGTTTCGCGTATGGTGAGCAGTGTTAACCACGCAGTTCAGCGACGCTTTCGGGGTGTACACTGATCGGCCCGCGAAGCACTCCGCACTGTCTCGTCCCCCGTCGCGGCTCGGCGCGTCGCCTACTCGGCGCACGCAATAATCCGCCTCGGTCAATTGTCTATTCGATAGATGAATACGACGTCAACGGTGCAGGGTGCCCGGCCAATTTCTTACGTCTCGCAGGCTAAAAAAATGGACGAACAACTCAAGCAAAGCGCTCTCGCATATCACCAGAATCCGAAACCCGGCAAGATTTCGGTTACGCCCACCAAGCCGCTGTCGAACCAGCTCGATCTGTCGCTCGCTTACTCGCCGGGCGTCGCCGCGGCCTGTATGGCGATCTACGACGAACCGCTCGACGCCCAGAAATACACGTCGCGCGGCAACCTGGTCGGCGTGATCACGAACGGCACGGCCGTGCTCGGTCTCGGCAATATCGGCCCGCTCGCCGCGAAGCCGGTGATGGAAGGCAAGGGCTGTCTGTTCAAGAAGTTTGCCGGCATCGACGTGTTCGATATCGAACTCGCCGAGACCGACCCGGACAAGCTGGTCGACGCCATCGCGATGCTCGAACCCACGCTGGGCGGCATCAACCTCGAAGACATCAAGGCGCCCGAGTGCTTCTACATCGAGAAGAAGCTGCGCGAGCGCATGAAGATCCCCGTTTTCCATGACGATCAGCACGGCACGGCGATCATCGCGTCGGCGGCGATTCTGAACGGCCTGAAAGTGGTCGGCAAGAAGCTCGACGAAGTGAAGCTGGTGTGTTCGGGCGCGGGCGCTGCGGCCATCGCGTGTCTGGACTTGCTGGTGAACCTCGGTCTGTCGAAGAAGAACGTTCTCGTCACCGATTCGAAGGGCGTGATCTACGAAGGTCGCGGCAATCTCGATCCGTCGAAGGAACGCTACGCGGCGAACACCGAAGCGCGCACGCTGGCTGACGCGATTCGCGGCGCCGACGTGTTCCTCGGCTGCTCGAGCGCAGGCGTGCTGAAGCCGGAAATGGTCGTCGACATGGGCACCCAGCCGCTGATTCTGGCGCTGGCCAATCCGGAACCGGAAATCCGCCCGGAAGAAGCGAAGAAGGTTCGCCCCGACTGCATCGTCGCGACCGGCCGTTCGGACTATCCGAACCAGGTTAACAACGTGCTGTGCTTCCCGTTCATCTTCCGTGGCGCGCTGGATGTCGGCGCAACCACGATCACCGAAGAAATGAAGCTGGCGTGCGTGCGCGCGATCGCTGAACTGGCCGAAGAAACCGATCAGGGCGACGAGGTCGCGAAGGCGTACGAAGGCCACTCGCTCGAATTCGGCCCGGAATACCTGATTCCGAAGCCGTTCGACCCGCGCCTGATCATCAAGATCGCGCCGGCTGTCGCTCAGGCTGCGATGGATTCGGGCGTCGCGACCCGTCCGATCAAGGACATGGACGCGTATCGCGAAGAACTCGGCACGACGGTGTATCGCACGGGCATGGTCATGCGCCCGGTGTTCGCGGCTGCGAAGTCGCAACCGGCGCGCATCGTGTTCGCCGAAGGTGAAGACGAGCGCGTGCTGCGTGCCGCGCAATTCGTGCTGCTCGAAAAGATCGCCAAGCCGATTCTGGTCGGCCGTCCGTCGGTGATCGAGATGCGTCTGAAGAAGATGGGCTCTAAGCTGAAGTGCGGTGAAGACTTCGAGATCGTCGACCCGGAAGACGATCCGCGCTACCAGCAATGCTGGCAGGCGTATCACGAACTCGGCGCGCGCGAAGGCGTGACGCCGGACGTCGCGAAGGCCGCGATGCGCAAGTTCAACACGCTGATCGGCGCGATTCTCGTGCGTCTGGGCGAAGCCGACGGCATGATCTGCGGGATGATCAGCCAGTACCACACGCATCTGAAGTTCATCGAGCAGGTGCTGGGCAAGGCGGAGAACGTGCAGAATTTCGCCGCGATGAATCTGCTGATGCTGCCGGGCCGCAATCTGTTCATCTGCGACACGTACGTGAACGAAACGCCGACCGCCGAGCAACTCGCCGACATGACGATCCTCGCTGCGGGCGAAATCGAGAAGTTCGGCATCACGCCGAAGATCGCGTTGCTGTCGAACTCGAACTTCGGCAGCGCGCCGTCGTCGTCGTCGCAACGGATGGCGGCGGCTCGCAAGCTGATTGCCGAACGCGCGCCGACGCTCGAAATCGACGGTGAAATGCATGGCGACGCGGCGTTGTCTGAAGCGATCCGCAAGGCTGCGTTCCCGGGCACGACGCTGAGCGGCGAAGCGAACCTGCTGATCATGCCGAACGTCGAAGCCGCGAACATCACGTACAACATGCTGAAGATGATCGGTGGCGAAGGCGTGACCGTCGGTCCGTTCCTGTTGGGCGCTGAAAAGCCGGTGCATATCCTGACGCCGGCTGCGACCGTGCGCCGGATCATCAACATGACGGCGGTGGCCTCGGCTAACGCGCGCAAGCCGGTGAACAACAAGTAACGTGTGATTGGGCGCGCTGCGGGAACGACTCCGTAGCGCGTTTCAAGGCATGCAAAAAAAAGCGGTTGTCCGAAAGGACAACCGCTTTTTTCATTCCACCTGGACTCGCCAGGTCAAAAAATCGAGATCAAGCCGCGTGCTGCGTCTTCCCGGTTTCCGGCGAGCGCCAGCGCGTCAGCAACTCGTTCCACTTGATCCGCACCCCCTTCAGATTATTCTCCTTCACGTGGCCGTAGCCGCGAATGCCGTCTGGCAGATTCGCGAGTTCAAGCGCCAGGTCGCGTTTCTGCGCAGTCAGCCCGCCGATCAGTTCGCGTACCAGCGCTTCGTATTCGACAATCAACGCCCGCTCGGTCCGACGCTCTTCCGTCTTGCCGAAAACATCGAGCGCCGTGCCGCGCAGGAACTTGAGTTTGGCCAGCACATGCATTGCGCTGAAAACCCAGGGGCCGTACTTTTTCTTCACCAGATGACCATGAGCGTCTTTCTTCGAGAACGTCGGCGGTGCGAGGTGGATGTGCAGCTTCCAGTCGCCCTCGAAACTCGCCTTCAACTTTTCGATAAACGCAGGGTCGCTGTAGAGGCGCGCGACTTCGTACTCGTCCTTGTACGCCATCAGCTTGTGCAGGTTTTTCGCGACGGCTTCGGTCAGCGGCAATTGGCCGTCGATCGAATCGAGCGCCGATTCCGCTGCACGCACTTGTGACACCAGCGCGCGGTAACGATCCGCGTACGCCTGGTTCTGCCATGCGGCGAGATACTGTGCGCGCTTGTCGATCAGCGTGTCGAGCGCCTTCGGCGTGTGCAGCGCGATGATTTTGCTGCTCACCGTTTCTTCCGCCGCCCCGCGACCTTGCGATTGCGCGAGCTTGCGTACCGCGGCCAGATCGTGCGCGGCACGCCGGCCCCATTCGAACGCCGCACGGTTCTTCTCGATCTGCACGTTGTTCAACTCGATTGCGCGCATCAGCGACTGGTAAGTGAGCGGCACCCAGCCCTTCTGCCACGCATAGCCGAGCACGAACGGATTCGTGTAGATCGCGTCGCCGAGCAGCGCAACGGCGAAGTGATTTGCATCGACCGTATCGACAGCTTCGTCGCCCGCGCCGGCACGCACGTCGGCTTCCGTGCTGCTGCCCGGAAAGCGCCAGTTCGGATTCTTGATGAGTTCCGCGGTCGGCGTGTGCGCGCTGTTCAGCACCACGCGCGTGTGGCCGGCCTGCATCCGCGACACGCATTCGTCGCTGGCCGTGACGATCGCGTCGCAACCGATCACGAGACTCGCTTCGCCCATCGCGATGCGGGTGGCGTGGATATCGGCCGGATTGTTCGCGATCTGCACGTGACTCATCACGGCCCCGCCTTTTTGCGCGAGGCCGGTGACGTCGAGCACGGTGACGCCCTTGTTCTCCAGATGCGCAGCCATGCCGAGCAGCGCGCCGATCGTCACGACGCCGGTGCCGCCGACGCCCGTGACCAGCACGCCGTAAGGACGCTCGATCGACGGCAGCTCTGGCTCCGGTACCGGCGGCATCGCATTGCCGTCGCTCGCTATGCCGGACGACGCTTTCGGCTTGCGCAACTGGCCGCCTTCAACCGACACGAAGCTCGGGCAGAAGCCGTTCACGCACGAAAAATCCTTGTTGCAGGTCGACTGATTGATCTGGCGCTTGGTGCCGTATTCGGTATCCAACGGTTCGACCGACAGACAGTTCGACTTCACCGAGCAGTCGCCGCACCCTTCGCACACCGCCTCGTTGATCACGACGCGCCGCGCCGGATCGGGATAAGTGCCGCGTTTCCGGCGACGCCGTTTTTCGGTCGCGCAGGTCTGGTCGTAGATCAGGATCGTGGTGCCCGATATTTCGCGCAGTTCGCGCTGCACGTCGTCGAGCTTGTCGCGATGATGGATGTCGATGCCCGGCGCGAGCCCGACATTCGCCGAATACTTCTCCGGCTGATCGGTGACGATCACGATCTTCGACGCGCCTTCGGCGGCGAGTTGATGGGTGATTTGCGGCACGGTCAACACGCCGTCGACCGGCTGGCCGCCCGTCATTGCCACCGCGTCGTTATAGAGCAGCTTGTACGTGATATTCGCTTTCGACGCGATTGCTGCGCGAATCGCCAGCAGCCCGGAGTGGAAGTAAGTGCCGTCGCCGAGATTGGCGAACACGTGTTTGTCGTTGGTGAACGGCGCCTGGCCGATCCACGCGACGCCTTCGCCGCCCATCTGGCTGAACGTGCTGGTGCTGCGGTCCATCCAGACCGTCATGTAATGGCAGCCGATGCCGGCCATCGCACGAGAGCCTTCCGGCACATTGGTCGACGTGTTGTGCGGACAGCCCGAACAGAACCACGGTTTGCGCTCGGCTTCGACGCGCGGCCGGGCGAGCGCCTTTTCCTTCGCCTCGATCACCGCGATGCGCGTGGCGATGCGCGCGCGCACGTCGGACGGCAGATCGAATTTGTCGAGCCGCGTCGCAATGGCCTTCGCGATGATCGCGGGCGAGAGTTCGTAATGCGCCGGCAGCAGCCAGTTGCCCATCGGCACCGACCATTCGCCGCCTGCGCCGTCTTTCTCGTCGAACTTGCCGAACACGCGCGGACGTTGCGCGTCGGGCCAGTTGTACAGTTCTTCCTTGATCGCGTATTCGAGAATCTGGCGCTTTTCCTCGACCACCAGAATTTCGTCGAGCCCCTTCGCGAAACTGTGCGCGCCTTGCGCTTCGAGCGGCCACACGCAGCCGACCTTATAGAGCCGGATGCCGATGCGCGAACAGGTTTCATCGTCGAGACCGAGGTCGGTGAGCGCCTGGCGCACGTCGAGATACGCCTTGCCGCCGGTCATGATGCCGAAGCGCGCATGCGGCGAATCGATCTCGATGCGATCCAGCTTGTTCGCGCGCACGTAGGCGAGCGCGGCGTACCACTTGTAGTCGAGCAGACGCGCTTCCTGCACGAGCGGCGGATCGGGCCAGCGAATATTCAGACCGCCATCGGGCATCGCAAAATCTTCCGGCAGGATGATTTTGGTGCGATGCGGGTCGATATCCACCGAAGCCGACGATTCCACCACGTCGGTCACGCACTTCATCGCGACCCACAGGCCGGAGTAGCGGCTCATCGCCCAGCCGTGCAGACCGAAGTCCAGATATTCCTGCACGTTCGACGGAAACAGCACCGGCAGACCGCACGCCTTGAAAATGTGCTCGGACTGATGCGCGAGGGTGGAGGACTTGGCCGCGTGGTCATCGCCGGCTAGCACGAGAACGCCGCCGTTTCGCGCGGAACCTGCTGAATTGCCGTGCTTGAAAACGTCGCCGGAACGGTCGACGCCTGGGCCCTTGCCGTACCACATCGAGAACACGCCGTCGTATTTGGCGCTGGGGTACAGGTTGACTTGCTGCGAACCCCAGACGGCGGTCGCCGCGAGGTCTTCGTTGACGCCGGGCTGGAATACGACCTGGTGCGCGGCGAGATGCTTTTTCGCCTTCCACAGTGACTGGTCGAGTCCGCCGAGCGGCGATCCACGGTAGCCGGAGATAAAGCCGGCAGTGTTGAGGCCAGCGGCCCGATCGCGTTCCTGTTGCAGCATCGGCAGACGGACCAGCGCCTGGATGCCGCTCATGTACGCGCGGCCGCGTTCAAGTGTGTATTTATCGTCGAGCGTGACGGACGTCAGCGCGGCTTCGAGCGTGGCTCGCTGACCGGCGTCTAGCGGGGCATTCATTATGTGTACTCCTCCACTCAGCTTGGGATCACCAAAACTTTTTTGGGCCGGCAGCATCTTGTGAATGCGTGGGGCCGGGACCGTCATATTGACGTGTTTTAAGTGATGGTAGCACTCGGAGAAACCCGCCGCCTTGGGTCAAAATTGCCGCAATGCAGCGTGATTTGCGGCGAAAACGGGCACATGTATCGATTCGCTGCTGATTAATTAAGCGTGGCTGTAACAAGCTGTAAAAGCGAAGAAATCGCGGAACCGTCGTGCAAATTGGTGTCTAACCGGCACCTGTGAGCAATGTCTACGCAACGCTTCGCATTCGGCGAAGCTTCAGGACAACAGGGCAGTTAGAAAAGGAGTACGCATGAACACTAGAAATATTCAGACCTTCCTGATGGTCTCAGCAGCATTCTTCGCGATGAGCGCGCCGGTGCGCTCCAACTCGGGCAGCGCAGGGGCGCTGTCGAACGCGATTAGCCGTACGGCGCAAGTTTCTCCCGTCAGCGTGGCAACGGCGCGTGTGTCGCGCTCCACGAGATCGGACGAGGAAGATCAGAATTCGTGATGCACCGCACAGGCGGCGCATTGGTTGATAACCGGCTGTTCGCTTAACCTGAGCGACAGCGCAAATGAAAAGGGCGGAGATCTCGCGATCTCCGCCCTTTTCATTTCTGGTCGGCAATCTGGACTTGCCAACTGTCAATTTTCACTTGTCAGGCTTTATCCTGCACTACACCGCGGCGAATCTGATCGAGTTCGATCGATTCGAACAGCGCCTTGAAATTGCCCTCGCCGAAACCCTGATTGCCCTTGCGCTGGATGATCTCAAAGAAGATCGGCCCAATCTGATTCTCGGTGAAGATTTGCAGCAGCAGATCGTCCGGCGCACCGTCGATCAGAATCTTGCGCTTGCGCAGTTCGTCGAGCGGTTCGCCATGATCCGGCACACGGCGATTGACCAGCTCGTAGTAGGTGTCGATCGTGTCGAGCAGCGAAATGTCCGACGCGCGCAAACCGTCGACGGTACGGTAAATGTCGTTGCTGCCGAGCGCGATATGCTGAATGCCCTCGCCGTGATACGCGTCCAGATACTCCTGAATCTGGCCGGCCGTGTCCGAACCTTCTTCGTTGATCGGAATGCGGATCTTGCCGCACGGCGAAGTCATCGCCTTCGACTTCACGCCCGTCACCTTGCCCTCGATGTCGAAGTAACGCACTTCGCGGAAATTGAACAGGCGCTCGTAGAACTCCGCCCATTCCTGCATGCGGCCGCGATGCACGTTGTGCGTCAGGTGATCGATATACGTCAGGCCGTGGCCGACCGGATTCGGATTCGCGCCCGGAATCGGTTCGAAGTCGACGTCGTAAATATCGATGTTGCCGATGCTGTTCGGCTCCGCGCCGTTCTTGCCGCGCCAGCGGTCGACGAAGTAAATCAGCGAGTCGCCGATACCTTTGATGGCCGGAATGTTCAGTTCCATCGGGCCGGTTTTGTTGTCGAAGCCCCACGCGCCTTTTTCCAGCGCCTGTTCGTAGGCTTTTGCGGCATCCTGGACGCGAAAAGCGATGGCGCAGATCGACGGCCCATGCAGACGCGTGAAGCGCTGCGCGAACGAATCCTTTTCCCCGTTGACGATGAAGTTGATCTCACCCTGGCGATACAGCGTCACATCTTTATGGCGGTGCTTCGCGACGGCGGTGAAGCCCATCTGTTCGAAAAGTTTGCCGAGCGCTTTCGGGTCCGGCGCGGTGTATTCGATGAATTCGAAACCGTCAGTACCGACCGGGTTGTCCCAAGTTGTGACCTTCATTGTCTGTCTCCTGATAGCGCCGGCTGATGTGCGCGGGGGGAATGTTTGCTTGATTGCGACCTGAGCCGCGACTGACGTGAACTGAATGGAGCAAGTGTAGATTTGTCATGGCGACGAAAACTTGCGAACTTAATCGTCGGTCGATACGCTTGAGCTATTTTTTAGCTCAAATCTTTTCCTGGACGGCAGAAAATGGCTCACGTTGAGATAGACGCAATTGACCGGCGCATTCTGGCCATCCTTCAGGAGAATGGGCGGCTGTCCAATCAGGAGATTGCTGAGCGCGTCAATCTTTCGCCGAGTCCGTGTCTGCGAAGGATTCGGCGGCTGGAGGAGAGCGGGGTGATTCGTGGCTACGTCGCGTTGCTCGATCCGCAGAAGCTGGGACTCGATCTGCTCGCTTACGTGAATGTCCGGCTGGAAAAGCGCGGCGGATCGGCGCTGAGTCCGCGTGGCGACGTCACGCACGCCGACTTGTTTCGCGCGGCGGTTCAGACGTGGCCCGAGGTGGTTGCGTGTCACGCAATGACCGGCGATATGGATTATTTGCTGCGTGTGCAGGTCGAGGACATGGCGCATTTTTCGCGCTTTGTGCAGGATCAACTGCTGCACCATCCGTCGGTGATCGACGTGAAATCGAGTTTTTCGTTGGAGAAATTCAAGGAGACGACGGCGCTGCCTATTTTGTAAGCAACAGGTTGGCGGCAGAGCGTCGCGAGCGGTGAATGGCGCGTAGCATGCAAAAAGGGCAGCCGGAAGGCTGCCCTTTTGTTATTCCGTCGAAGCGTCCGAAGTCGCCTCAACCCAAGCTTTTCAGGCCGCAGCCGCTGTGGGCATGAACGACTCGAACAGTTTGGACGCGTGACGCGCCTGGCGCTTGAGCGCGTAGTCGAACACCGCGGCCTGTTCCTGCAGCATCTCGGCGATGATGCTCGTTTGATCTGCCGGCGACAGCGTCAGATAAGCATCAGCTTCGCCGTACGCGTATTCGATCTTCATGCCGGCTTTCTTCGCGATGTGCATCATCGTCGAATTGCGCGACAGGCAGTGGATGTACAGCGTGGTGACGTGAGTATTGCGGCTGCGGATGGCGGCGCGCTCGAACAGCTTCGAGCCGATGCCCTGACCGCGCGCGCTTTCCAGCACCGACACGCCGAATTCAGCCGTGCGTTTGTCGCCCTCGGCCGGCAGATAGGCAAGGTGCCCGACGCCGCTGAGTTCCAGCTTGCTGTTGAAAACGCCAAAAACGGTGTCGCGCGAGAAATCGATAGCGCGGACGTAGTTTTCGATCACGTGATTCGGCACGACCTGGCCGAAGCGCAGCAGGCGGTCGTCTTCGTCGAGTGCGAGGAAGTGAGCCAGCAGCCGGTCACGGTCGATCGCGTTGAGCTCACGAACCAGAACAGGCGCACGACCGGCTGTCCGCGGAAGGCGATCGTGCGCGACGATCTGCTCGGCGGTGCGGTTAGTCAGAATGTTCATGGTCGGGTTCTCCTTTTGATCGAGCGGCGTGGTGCACCGCAAAAACGATTTTAGCGGAAACCGCCGTCGATCACTAGGGAAAACCCGTATTCAATTCTGAAGAAGGTGACTAAAAAGCTTGCGCCCTATTTTTAGAGCATTGATTTTTAATGAAAAATAAAATGAACGAGCGTTCGTGACGCGGTGTCGCGCGACGGACACATGCGTCGCGCATTGCTCAGTAGATTGTTGCTTTGCGTCAAGAATGCTCGGCCGAGCCCAAACCATGGTCGACCATACTGACCACCTGTTCGGCGAATTCGCTGTAACCCATGCGGCCGTCTGGCTTAAGCCAGGTGAAAGTCCAGTTGATCATGCCGAACACCATCATCGTGAGCGCGGTCTGGTTTTCGCGTGTGGCCCGGTCGGGATAAGCACGTGACAGCTGCCGCGCAAAAGCCGCGACCACGTCGCGCTGACGGTTAAGGACCACTTCGCGCTGGGCATCGACCAGGTATTTCACGTCGTTCAACAGCGCGACGTGCCGGCTGTGCGACGTTTCATACTCTGAAAGAAACGCGCGGATCAACTCGGCGAACGTCTCGCGTTCAGTGAGACCGCGCCTTTGGCTCGCGCCTTCCACTTCGGCGATGATGAGCATCAACCGCTTTGTGTACCTATCCAGCAGGTCGAACAGGATCGCTTCCTTGCTCGCGTAATAGTGATACAGACGGGCTTTCGACGTACCGCTAGCGGCCGCGAGGTCGGCCATCGACGTGCTGGGGTAACTGGTTTGCGCGAATTTTGCCGCAGCCAGTTCGAGAATCTGCTCGCGTTGGGTTTCGTGGTCGGGGGCTCGGGTACGGGCCATAGTCGTCTGTTTTAATAGTGTGGACAGGGGGTGAGCGCTGCGCTCAGTTCCAGTGTGCGCCAGGCGCTCGCGTCGCCGCGCAGCCTGATGCGGCGGATCGCGGCCAGTTCGCGCAAACGCCAGAGCACGATGTTGTCGCTGACCAGGAAGCACAGTTCGGCGCTCATCACGTCGGCGGCGACGCGCGACGCGGGCTGCCAGTCTTCGGTGATACGGTCGAGAATCAGCGTGTCCAGTTCGGCGAAGGTGCCGCTTTTGAACGTGTTGTCGCGCCAGCGTCGCGTCTCGCCGTTCGCGTGTTTGACTTCCTGCCACTCCAGCGCGAGCCGGCTGATACGCAGCACCGAAATCGGGGCGGCTTCCGGCAGGCGGCCCAGCAACACGTCCGGCGCGAACATGCCGACGGAAGTCGCGCGGTCTTTGCGGCTATGCGCCCACGCGCCCGGATCGGTGAGATCGCGAATCGACAGACGCACTTCGTTCAGCCGCTGTGGACTATTGCGAAGGTGGTAGCAGACACGACGCAGCATCAACTGATCCGACGCGCTTTCGCCGTGCCAGACCACCAGATTGGCTTCGCCTCTGGCGATGTTCTCCAGCCCCGTGGTCTGTTCGCGGCACTCGCGCAGGAAATCGCGCCGGTTGTCCGCGCTGACGCGATCCCAGAAGTTCGCGCGCAGTTCCGCCATGTCGTCGATGCCGCGTAGCGGTCCGACTGCCAGATCGTCGCGCAGCGCGTGCACGCGGTCGTCGCGGCCCGCTTCGTGGAGCGCGGCGCGCAGTGACTCGGCGGCGACATCGCCATTGGTGAGGTGGATCGTGCTCATTGGCAGTGGCTGGGCGTGGCAGTAACAAAAGGGGCCGCCCGTCGGCCGGAACGGGTGTCCGGACGCGGGCGGCCCCTAGTGTAAGCGGATCGCCGAACGGCTGAAAGCGCCGTGGATGTCGCACCACGCGCGCTCACGACGCGCGCTTCAACGTTCGTCGTAGCTCACCACCACGCGGTCGCTGATCGGATGGCACTGGCAGGTCAGCACGAAACCGTCGCGAATTTCGTGTTCCTCCAGCGTGTAGTTCTTTTCCATCTTCACTTCGCCTTCGAGCACTTTCGCGCGGCACGTGCAGCAAACGCCGCCCTTGCACGCATAGGGCAGCGCAAGACCTGCGCGCAGACCCACATCGAGCACGCTCACGCCCTGATACGGCAGGCGCAGCTTGCGGCGTTTACCGTCGAGCACGATTTCGAGATCGGCGGCGGGCGTGTTTTCGGTGATCTCGACCGGCGGCACGCCTGCTTGCGGAAGCGGCGAACCGAAGCGCTCCACGTGGACCTTTTCGGTCGGCACGCCAGCCGCTTTCAGTGCGGCTTCGGCGGCGTCCATCATCGGACCGGGGCCGCAGATGAACGCTTCGTCGATCGCATCGGCCGGCAGCAGGTTTTCGATGAAGGCTGCGCACTTTTCCTGATCGAGCACGCCGTTGAACAACTCGACGTCCTGCAGATCGTCGGACAGCACGTGGTACAGCACGAACCGGTTCATGAAGCGGTTCTTCAGATCTTCGAGTTCTTCCGCGAACATGATCTGGTCGACGCTGCGGTTGCCGTACACCAGCGTGAAGGTGCTGCGCGGCTCGACTTCGAGCGTGGTCTTGATGATCGCCAGTACCGGCGTGATGCCCGAGCCGCCCGAAAACGCGAGGTATTGCTGGCCCTGGTCCGCGTTCAGGTGCGTGAAGAAACGGCCGTCCGGCGTCATCACGTCGATGGTGTGGCCCGGTTGCAGCGTGTCGAACGCGAAATTCGAGAAACGCCCGCCGCGCACGCGTTTGATACCGATGCGCAACTCGCCGTCGCGATCGTAATCGGTCACGCCGACGCAGATCGAATACGAGCGCCGCGTTTCCTCACCGTCGATATGGGTTTTCAGTGTGACGAACTGGCCCTGCGTGAAGCGATAGTGATCGCGCAGTTCGACGGGGACTTCGAAGGCAACCGAAACGGCGTCGACGGTTTCGGGCCGAACTTCACGAATGCGCAGCGGATGAAATTGCGGAGTGGCCATATCAGTATGGTTTGAAGTAGTCGAAGGGTTCGCGGCAGTCGACGCAGCGGTACAAGGCTTTGCAGGCAGTCGAGCCGAATTGCGCGAGACGCTCGGTGTGCGCCGAGCCGCAACGCGGACACGAAGGCGCGGGCAACGAGCGCGGCACGAAGCGCACCACTTTTTCCTGCGACGGCGCGGCCGAACCGCAGTTGCCCGTGGGCGGCGCGATGCCGTAGTTGCGCAGTTTTTCGCGGGCGTCGGCGGTCATCCAGTCGGTGGTCCAGGCGGGCGCGAGCACCGTGGCGATCCGGTAGGGCGTGAGTTCCGCGGCGTCGAGCGCATGGCCGACGTCCTCGGCAATTTGCGACATCGCCGGGCAGCCGGAATAGGTCGGTGTGATGACGACTTCGAGTGTGCCGTCGGCGTCACGGCGCACGTCCCGCAGAATGCCGAGTTCGCGAATCGACACCACCGGGATTTCCGGGTCCGGCACCGCTTCGAGTACGGCCCACGCACGTTGGAGCGTGGCGTCGGCTGTCTGGGGGGCTGTCGAAGTCGTCGTCATGTTCGGGTCGCCGTTGATTACCAGGTCGCGCCGGGATGCTGGCGCGCGAGGCTCTGCATTTCAGCGAGTACGAAGCCCATATGCTCGGAATGCTCGCCGTGCTTGCCGGTCGTGATGTGCTTGACCGCTTCGGGCAGCGTCAACGTGGCTTCGTCGAGCGTGGCGCGGATGTCGTCGAGCCAGGCTGCTTCGAGGTCCGACGTTTTCGGGCCGATACCTGCCGCCGCGACCGTATCTTCCACCGCGTCGGCGCTGAAAAACTCGCGCGTGTACGGCAGCAGATAATCCAGCGCGGCCTGGGCGCGGCGGTGCGATTCGTCGGTGCCGTCGCCGAAACGGATCAGCCACTCGCTCGCGTGATGCACGTGGTAGCTGGTTTCCTTGATCGACTTCGACGCGATAGCCGCGAGTTGCTCGTCAGCGGAAGTGGTCAACGCGGTCCACACATGCGCCATCAGCGTCGAATACAGAAAATTGCGCACGATCGTGACCGCGTAATCCTTCTCGGCCTGCGCCGTGCCGGAGAGCGGGCCGAAATGCGGCAACTCGGCGAGCGTGTAGTTGGCGAATTCGCGCTCGGCGCGGAAGTACGCGTAATCGTCTTCCGTACGCGTGTTGCCGGTGAGCTGCTGTTCGAGCGTGGCGGCGTGCGTGTACAGCAGACGCGCCTGGCCGATCAGATCCAGGCTCATATTCGACAGCGCGATATCTTCTTCGAGGATCGGGCCGTGGCCGCACCACTCGGTATTGCGCTGACCGAGGATCAGCGCGGTATCCGCGAGGCGCAGTACGTATTGGAGATGTTGGGGCGTCGTGTTCATGGCCGCGCTTACATGTGGTTGACTTCGTCGGGGAGCGTGTAGAACGTCGGATGGCGGTAGATCTTGTCGCCGGCCGGTTCGAACAGCTCCGCCTTGTCTTCCGGCGCCGATGCCGTGATCGCCGATGACGGCACCACCCAGATGCTCACGCCTTCCTGGCGGCGCGTGTAGACGTCGCGGGCCATACGCAGCGCCATCGGCGCGTCGGCGGCGTGCAAACTACCGCAATGTTTATGGTCGAGTCCCTGCTTGCTGCGCACGAAGACTTCCCAGATCGGCCATTCCTTGTTCATGCTCATCTCCTGATTCTTTGTCCGGCGTGACGCTTGAGTTAAGCGGCGTGCTGTTGTGCGCGCTGGCGCTGTTTTTCGGCGTGGGCGAGGGCGGCTTCGCGGACCCACGCGCCTTCGTTATGGGCTTTGACTCGGGTGGCGAGGCGCTCGCGGTTGCACGGGCCGTCGCCGTTGACGACGCGCCAGAATTCTTCCCAGTCGATGTCGCCGTAATCGTGATGGCCGCGCGCTTCGTTCCATTTCAGGTCTGGGTCGGGCAGCGTGACGCCGAGCACCTTGGCCTGATCGACGGTGGCGTCGACGAATTTCTGGCGCAGATCGTCGTTCGAAATGCGTTTAATGCCCCATTTCGACGACTGATTGCTGTGGATCGAATCTTTATCGCTCGGGCCGAACATCATCAGCACCGGCCACCACCAGCGGTTCACCGCCTGCTGCACCAGTTCGCGCTGGGCTTCGGTGCCGGACATCATCGACATCAGCGCGTCGAAACCCTGGCGTTGATGGAACGACTCTTCCTTACAGATGCGGATCATGGCGCGCGCGTACGGGCCGTACGTGCAACGGCACAGCGGAATCTGGTTCATGATCGCCGCGCCGTCGACCAGCCAGCCAATCACGCCGACATCGGCCCACGTGGGCGTCGGGTAATTGAAGATGCTCGAATATTTGGCCTTGCCCGAATGCAGCGCGGCGATCAGCTGATCGCGCGATACGCCGAGCGTTTCGGCCGCGCTATATAGATAGAGGCCGTGACCGGCTTCGTCCTGCACTTTGGCGAGCAGGATCGCCTTGCGCTTCAGGCTTGGCGCGCGGCTGATCCAGTTGCCTTCCGGCAGCATGCCGACAATCTCGGAATGCGCGTGTTGCGAAATTTGCCGCACCAGCGTCTTGCGGTACGCGTCGGGCATCCAGTCCTGCGCTTCGATCTTGCCGTCGGCGGCCATGACCGCGTCGAATTGAACCTGCTCGGGCGAACTCGCACCGGCTTCGAGCGATGCGACGTTGCCGGGAATATCCAGGGATTGCGTGTACATGGGGACGCTCTCTGCGGAAGTTGTCTGTGTCGGCACAGTATAAGCCAACCGACCGGTCGGTTAATAAATTTTTTATGGTCAGTGCAGGAGGTCGATAGAGGTGCGCCCAGTTTCGTTGTGGAGGCGTTTCGTCAGCGTCGCCGCCCCGCGCCCACACTTAACCTATAAAATTGCGAATTGGCCGCGATTTGCGGCCCACCTGCATCCCCGGTATCTCATGTTACGTCTAAGCGAAATCAAACTTCCCCTCGATCATCCCGAAAGCGCTCTGGAGGCGGCCGTCCGCGCCCGTCTCGCGGAACTCGGCGTCGGTGAAGAAGGGCTCATCCGCTACACCGTGTTTCGCCGTGCGCACGACGCCCGCAAACGCGCCGACATCAAGCTCACGTACATCGTCGATGTCGAGGTAATGGATGAAGCGGCCGCGCTGAAGCGGCTCGCCGACGTGCCGCACTGCGGCGTGACGCCGGATATGGCGTACAAGTTTGTCGCGAAGGCGCCGGCGCAGTTGACCACGCTGCGCCCGGTGGTGATCGGCATGGGACCGTGCGGGCTGTTCGCCGGGTTGATCCTCGCGCAGATGGGCTTCCGGCCGATCATTCTCGAGCGCGGCAAGGCCGTGCGCGAGCGGACCAAGGACACGTTTGGGTTGTGGCGCAAGTCGGTGCTCAATCCCGAGTCGAACGTGCAGTTCGGCGAAGGCGGCGCGGGTACGTTCTCGGACGGCAAGCTTTATAGCCAGATCAAGGACCCAAAGCACTACGGCCGTAAAGTGCTCGAGGAGTTCGTCCGGGCCGGCGCGCCGGAAGATATTCTGTTCCTGAGCCGGCCGCACATTGGCACGTTCCGCCTGGTCAGCATGGTCGAAAAGATGCGCGCGACCATTCACGAACTGGGCGGCGAAGTGCGCTTTGAAACCCGCGTCGACGATATTGAGATCGATGACGGCAAGGTGCGCGGCCTGAAACTGTCGACGGGCGAGACGCTTCGCTGCGATCACGTCGTGCTGGCGGTCGGTCACAGCGCACGCGACACCTTTCAGGTGCTGAGCGACCGGGGCGTCTATATCGAAGCGAAGCCGTTTTCGCTCGGTTTCCGGATCGAGCATCCGCAGGGTTTGATCGATCGCAGCCGATTCGGAAAATTCGCCGGTCACAAACAGCTTGGCGCCGCCGACTATAAGGTGGTGCATCACTGCAGTAATGGGCGCGCGGTGTATAGCTTCTGCATGTGCCCGGGCGGCACGGTGGTCGCGGCCACGTCCGAACAGGGCCGGGTGGTCACCAACGGCATGAGCCAGTATTCGCGGGCCGAGCGCAATGCGAACGCCGGTATCGTCGTCGGCATCACGCCGGACGATTACCCGGGCGGCCCGCTCGCCGGTATCGCGTTCCAGCGTAAGTGGGAAGAGCGCGCGTTCGAGTTGGGCGGCGGCAACTATATGGCGCCGGGCCAGCTGGTTGGCGATTTCATTGCGGGTCGGCCGTCTACGTCGCTCGGGTCTGTCGTGCCGTCGTACAAACCAGGCGTGCATCCCACTGACCTCAGCACTGCGCTGCCCGATTACGTGATCGAGGCGATTCGCGAGGCGCTGCCGCAGATGGACAAGAAGATCGCCGGTTTCGCCATGCACGACGCGGTGTTGACAGGCGTGGAGACGAGAACGTCGTCGCCGATTCGTGTGCGTCGCCGGGACGACTATCAGAGCATGAATGTCGAGGGCCTTTATCCGGCGGGCGAAGGTGCCGGGTATGCGGGCGGGATTTATTCGGCTGCCATCGACGGGATCGAGGTTGCCGAAGCGCTCGCGTTGAACATGACGGGGGCGCAGTCGGCTTAAGCTGGACGGGGCGGCGTGCGTGAGCGGCCGCCCGCGATCGTTGGTGTGATCGGGCACAATGCACGCTTGGCCTGAACCCTCCACCGACGATCCGAATGACCATTCGCACCTTGGCTGCCGCATGCGGCGCGGCGCTGCTAGCGCAATTTGCCGTTTCCCCCACCGTTTTCGCCGCCGATGCCCCCGCGCATTGGGTCGCCGCCTGGGCGACGGCGCTGCAACCCATTCCGCAGCGGGCTGAGCTTCCGGCGTTGTACCGCGCACCTGAAGTGGCCGGACGCACCGTTCGCCAGATCATTTACCCGACGCTGTCCGGCAACTCCGCAAGAATCCACTTGAGTAACGAATACGGCACGAAGCCGCTCGTGATCGACGACCTGCGCATCGCGCGGTCGGCGGGCGGCGCGGCGGGTGCCGGAAAAGATTCGGCGAGCGTGACTTTTGGCGGCAAGGGCGGGGTGAGCATTCCGGCCGGAGGGGAGCTGGACAGCGATCCCGTTGTTTTCGAGATCAAGGAAGGCGAGCCCTACGCGATTAGCGCGTTCATGGGGCCGGAACAGCGGATTGCCGCGTGGCATCGCGTGTCGAGCCAGGTCAATTACATCTCCGCACCGGGTAACCACGCGGCGGACGCATCGGCCGACGCATTTCGCGGACGCTTTACTCAGTATGTGTGGGTGACGGGGCTGTCGGTCGATGCGACGCCGTCGACGTCCGCGGTCGCCGCAATCGGCGACTCGATCACCGACGGCATGCGCTCCAGCCTGAACCAGAATCGCCGCTGGCCTGACGCGTTGGCTCGCCGGCTAGCCGAAACGGGCGACCACTCGACTGCGGTGGTCAATCTCGGCATCAGCGGAAACCGGCTGTTGAGCGACTCCGCCTGTTATGGCGACGCGCTTGCGCGGCGTTTTGACCGCGACGTCTTGCATCGGCCTGGCGTCAAGACGGCGATTCTGCTGATCGGTATCAACGACATCAATTTCGCGGCGATGCCGCCCCGCAGCGGACTCGATTGCGACTCTCCGCATACCTCGGTGACGGCGGCGGATCTGATCACCGGCTATCAGCGGATCATTGCGGCCGCGCGGCATGGCGGCGTCAAGGTCTTCGGCGCAACGTTGACGCCAGCGTCGCTGCCGGCGGAGCGGGAAAGCATTCGCGTTGCCGTCAACCAGTGGATTCGTACCAGCCATGCATTTGACGGCGTGGTCGATTTCGACGCCGCGCTACGTGACCGGGCGCAGCCCGACCGTTTGCAACGGGTTTTTGACAGTGGCGACCACATTCACCCGAGCGATGCCGGCTACACGGCCATGGGCGAAGCGGTACCGGTAGATGCGTTGACGAGTTTGCCCCGAAAGTGAGTCGTCAAAAAAGATTCGGCTAAACCCTTGTCACGAGGCGCAGGTTCACCTAAGATTCGCCTCCTCGTTTGCGAACGAGGGCCGCAGTAGAAACCAGCGGCCGTGACGTGAACAGATTTTTAAGCGAAAGCAAAAAATACTGTTGACGAAACGAAAAAGAGCCTTCATAATCTCGTTTCTCTGCTGCAGACGCAGCGACGCAGAACGAAGCGGTGCCGGGTGGTTGAAGTGGGCGCGGTTTTGTGAGCGGATCGATC